>NQOP01000009.1:1071-1393 GCA_003585845.1 Bifidobacteriaceae bacterium NR021 | reverse complement strand
CCCAATATCCATTCTGTGCACTCAAAAAAGTGTAGCTATACTTGGAGTTCTCTCAATCCACGTTGAGAGTGTTGTGTTGATGTCAAAGTCCGATTAGGTGGGTGCAAATTTGCCCTTGTGTAGCAGGGCTTAGCGAGGGCTATCGTTAAAAGGTTTAGTGCGAAGCGGCTTTAGGCTGGGTTCTCGCGGTTTTTGAGTGCGATTTTGCTGTATGAGGAAACATATCAACGCTCTAGGGTCGAGTGCACAGGATGTTAACGTTAAAAAGTGCACCCACTTTGCACCCAGCTGGTGAAGTGGGGAATGTCAATCAACGTTGAAG
>NQOP01000009.1:0-243 GCA_003585845.1 Bifidobacteriaceae bacterium NR021 | reverse complement strand
TGGAAAGATTCGACGGCGGAGGCTCTAGTATTGATGACAAGAATAAATTAGAGTTTGTGGAGGACTGGATTGAATATAAAAGTAAAAGAAATTGAGAATAAACTAGAAAAGGAATCTGTATCGAGAGAAGTATTGTATGATCTTCAAGAATGGTTTGGAATGCCAGAAAGTACAGAAGAATATATTCAAGATTCACAGGAAAAGCCTTTTCTTGCTTGTTATATTAATGATAAACTTGTTGGG
>NQOP01000007.1:63472-70814 GCA_003585845.1 Bifidobacteriaceae bacterium NR021 | reverse complement strand
TTCATGGATATGTTTCTGCATACGAACATGTCGATAAGACATACCTAGTGTTTACTCGTTTAAACTGGTCTAACCTGGTATTAAAGCCTGGCGAATACGTAGAAGTCAAGGGCACGTTGACTGGTATGAACACGATGAATCATACCGACCGTGGTCACACGACTGGTACACCTATCGTGCCATGCGCATCCCATAACGATCACCCATTCGACCCAAACGGTGGAGATAATGGTAATGGTGGTAATACGGGTGTGTGCTATGACACTCCAGTCGAAGATTCTGATGATTGGAACGGTGTTACTGCTGCACCATTGGCTCAGACTGGTAGCGCGGTCGTGTCTATCGCTATCGCTGCTCTTGCAGCCCTGGGCGCAGGAGCAAGCATCATGATCACTAAGCGTAACAAGGAAAATGCTCGTAAGCATTAACCCGTAAACACGCTTAGTATTAACTGGCGAGGGGTCGCACATGCACACGGGACTATCTCCGTGCAATGGTGTGGCCCCTCACTCTATATTTTCTTCTTCCTCTATTGATTTCTTATTAATCTTTCACACGTAACGGTTCATACTCATGAGTAGAAAAGACACAGCCTTTACCCCTAGTCAACGTGCTTATCTCAACAGTCTTCCAGCTATCAAACACGCGACAGCCACACGAATCTACTACACAAGCCAATTCCACAAAGACGCTGTCCAGCAATACGATAACGGTGTCAGACCGTCTGTTATTTTTGCACAGGCTGGAATGCCGTCCACCCTCATCGGGCGCAAAAGGATTGAACGCTGCATCAACAGGCGGGAAAACACCGACTACACACAGTCCGGCATGCCAGAACAAGTACACAAGCAAGTCAGCATATTCCTCGACCAGATGGCGAGCAGAGTTGAGGGTTTTGATTGAAGCCAAGCGTTACACCTTATCCACCAATTCCACAGAAAGAATCCTGACATACGAATAGCCGGACTCTGCCAAACAGTAGGGATATCAGAAAACACGTACTACGAGCTGAGACTGGTAAATAGTTAAGGTCTAATAATGTACTACTAATTTTTATATAAAATTATTCCACAATAAGAGACACACTTGGAAAGAATGCGAATCCTGTATTAGGATTATTTGTATCTTCATAGATGAAGATGCAAATAAGATACAGCATTGTTCTTATGAAAGGAGGCAAAGATGAACAAGAATAGCAAGCGCGGCGGAATCAACCCACGACCTCGACCATATCCTCATATGATTTAGGCATAATTTATCCGCACATATTCACATCAAAGGTTAATAATGAACATGACTTCGTACGAAGAAACGTTTGATGAGTATGTGAAATCAAGTGCAGCATATTGCGCTTCTCTATTTGAAGCAACAGAATATTTTTTCAAAGCAAATGCTGAACTTGAAGCCACTATCGTCAGTACAAACACAGCGAAAACATCCACCATCCATTCAATACAAGAATATTTCGAGACATGTAAAATATCGCTTATTAAAACAATTGATTTGCTACGGACATTCCAAGAAATACATACGACTATCCCTGGAGAGCAAGTAGAAGTCGATTTCGCACAACAATACTTCTATATAAAGAAAACATTATCTTGCGTCGAGCAGATTATTCAACTCTTTAGCACAGTGCGTGATGACAAGAACCTACAGCAACAGATTTGGGATAACGACGACTTTACAACATACTTCACTACTAGTGCCGATAGCATCTCTCAAGCAATAATTTGGCAATGTAATTTCGCGAAACGAGCAAACCTTGACGAATCTATTTAAACCTTACCGCGGATATCTGCGTTTAGCAGCTAGTGATTTTCTTTCTAACTATGCAACTACACTAGCCTCAACTACTATTCAATTATGGCTATTGAACTCACTTTTTATCGGTTTTCAGCAGTCAAGCCATTATTTATCGCTTTACCTCACCCTCACTGCAATAAGTGAATTAGTAGCAGGCCTTTTCTCAGGAGCACTAGCTGAGCATGTAGGAATTTTCAGGACAACAGTTGCTGCATGCTTAGCAAGAATGATTGCGGGATTATGTATTATCGCAATTGTATCGGTATCCTTCTCAACCCCATCTGCTAACAAGTTGCTCCTATTTTGGTGTGTTTGTATACTTGTAATGGTTACGACAGCATGTGATACTTTCTATTTTCCTGCTATTACTTCCTTTGTTAATCGTGTAACAAAAAATGATGATCTTATTAATGTTCTTTCACTTCTTCGCTTTACAAGCCTCATGGGTACATTAGTAGGACCAGCAGTTGCAGGTTTTGCGAGTAGTAAATATTTATACATTCCAATTCTATTTACAGAAACTATCGCATTAGCAGGAATAATAATTTTTATTTATTTTATTTACAAGCATGCAGTTAGAACCGGAATTTATACTTCAGACGTCGCAGATGAAAATCCAGAATATTCTCAAGGCTTTTTGGCAACTTGGGCTAGGGGAATGGCAACATTTGTAAAAAACCAAACGTACAGGACTTTAGCTCCATTTGCAATACTCGAAGCTATCGCATCTACTGGCATAAGCTTTGCTGGAGTCCTCTTATTCTCAATGGTTCTACATAGTGCAGAAGGATATGGCTGGTATTTAAGCGCAATGTCACTTGGGTATGCCCTCAGCTATCTCATCGCGCCAAAAGTGTCCAGCAAAATGTCCTTATCTATGCTACTCACTCTTTCACATATACTAGTGACTCTTTCTATAATAGGACTGGCATTAGCGCCTAACGCTATAGCAGCAGTCGTGTTTGGTTTCCTTTTTGCTTTCTTCCAAGGAGTAGTAAATCCACCATTCCAAACAGTATTTATTCATGCAGTAGATGATAATCTCGTTGGACAGGTAATGTCTGTATTCATCTCAGTTGTTGCCGCTATAGGAGCAGTAAGCTATCCGCTATGGGATTACGCTTATTCCCACATGACCATTCCATCTCTACATGCAGAGTCAGGAATAATTGTCATAGCTGCTCTTATCCACTTTATACTGGTGCTTATCTGCATATTCGATAAGCGATTGCGTTCAATTAAAGCAGAATAAGATGCAATAAATATTGTAAATACGAGCACAACTACAAGCTGCGCTGTGAAAGTTCACTACAGAAGTTTCACAGCGCAGCTTATTTTTAAATTAGAACGCTTTCAATTCAGACATCTAAGTTAACCGAGTGAACCATACTTTATCTGTCATAGAGTGTTCATTTGTGCCGTGAGCAAATAGCACCAACATCTATATCTAGGATATTTATAACTGATGTCCCGTCTGTAAATTCTTTTGACTAACATCATGAGAATTAAAAGAAATATCAGCACCATACCCGGATCCACTAAAAAGTCTGGGCGGCTATTGTCTCCACGAGTTTCACTCGTGGAGACTGTACTGTTGTGGCGCAGCAAGAATGCTGCCACCGGTCGCCGCCCCCACTTTCTCGTGTTGGTAGCCCAGAGGCTAGCACACCCAGTCCAAAGACCACACGCCACCCAACAAGCTCACCCCTGCCAGCCCATTCCACAACATGTTCCACGGGCTGACCGGAGTCGAGCCTGGAGCGTCGCACAAGGACTGGGAGTGTTCTTGTGGGTTTACGGGTGTGCCTGCCCTGGAACTACCAACACACAAGGAAAGGATAAAAAAAATGGTTACCATCAACAGCGACCACACGGTCACACTCCTAATAGGAGAGGTAGAAGCTCTCGTAGCATTCCACAACTACCTAGCAGGCTTTACCACGAAAGGATTGGACGAGAACACACTACGCTACGGTATCCAAGCATTAAGCAGTCTCCTCATCGTGCGTGACATGTTCCTTATTGATAGTTTCCATGGCTGCACCATGCAAGACTTCCTCGATAACGTTGAGCACCCATTCGCTGAGAAAACTGTCCACTATGTGCGTTCAAGCCTCGACCTGGTTTTTAGAGATGACAATTTCACCCTCGACACACGGCGCATCCATCGTGCAATAGCACTGCTGACCACCATGCTGGAACTTAAAGGATTAAGTCAGAGGGAAACTGTCACAGTCTATGGCACACTGTCATACTTGTATTGGCTGAAAAATGACACGACAAACGCTCGTATCACAGCCCAGAAAGCACTCACGATAGACGAGAAGTACGGGCTTGCACGCATCACTACTACAGCGCTCCTTCACCACATCACACCCCACTGGTGCCAGAAGTAAGCAGAGGGTTTGCTGGCAGAAAAAGAAGCGCAACTTTTTCTGCCAGCCCCTGGTGGCTTATCGCAGCCACCCTCCCGCGCGGGGCGCGTCTTACCCCTAGGGCATGCCCTGAACAAAATTCCATAAATTTTAGGGCATTACCCCCAGGAGCAAGCCGCGCTATTACCACGCGAGAAGGGTGGCTACTATGCTTCCATAAGTTCACACAAAGATGTGTGAACCAGCCGCCACCAGCAGAACAAAGAATCTGCCACCACTATCATGGCGGCAGACCCATTATCATCGCATGGAACACCTGCGGTGTACTCTCATTTTTTGCTTTTTATGACGTGTTCTTGACACTTCCCACTCTAAAAAACGGGTCACTTCCGCCAACTTCCCCGCGTCCTCCACTCGCGTTACGGACACGCGCGAAGCTAGGGCTCGCAAGGGGTTGGCTCCAGCGCATTCCGTTTTTGTCCCTTCCAGTGTTCAACAACACGAACGAAAAATAATCACACCAGGGTTTTTATATAAAACCAAACCATAAGAAAAATCATATACAAGTAGAAAGGAAAACAAGAATGAAAATTAACAGCAAGCCAGTCACCGGCACAAGCTTCGCATACGACGGATGCCACAAAATCTACATCTGCGAAAACACACAAGATGAGCAAGACGCGCAAAAAACCGGATACACCATCCACCCCATAAGCGAGCTTGAAAACACATACGAAAACTCGTGCGACCTACGCTTCATCCACAACTGGACACTCGATAAAGACTATGTCTCCCAACTAGAGCCCGCCTTATTCCAAGAATAACCAAAACTACAACAAAGAAAGGTCTTTTATGCTCATTCGTATACTCGCAGCATTCATCCTAATAAATGCACTTATTGCATACAGCGGTCTTGTAACCTACATGGCACATCTCATGCAAGAGAGCGCGAACAAGACACATACGCCAAAAACACGATGGCAAAAACTCACACTCGCACTAATTTTTACCAGTGTGACCGTCTGCGTACTCGTAGAAACACTATCAGACAACCAGACTATACGAACGATTACTCTCGCAGCCTTTGCATTTCTTATCGGCAACTTTTCAGGTGGCATGTATCAAAAAATCAAAACGAGCAACGAAAAGAAAGAACAAGAATGAGTGAACAAGAACGTAAAGTCCGTCTCGTCATCCGTATCACCCACACCATCGATATGAATGACAGTAACGGGTGGACACCACAATTAAGCTTCATCAAAACAAGAGAATCTTAAAAGGAGAATTATCATGGAGTTTACACTAGACAACGGGCAGCGTGACCTTCTATGGCTCGTCTTAGCACCCGCTGCCCCTGCCTTATGCTCACAAATAGGCCACGGCATGCCACAGTGGGCAATCATACTCGCAAGTATCATCTCATGCTGGATCCTCCTTGCTACAGCATACACAGAAACAAATAGATTATGGAAAGACAGCAGTCGAGTACGCAATTGCCAACACCAGACAATTATTCGCGCATGGACAGTACTCTTAAGCGTTCTCGCAGTAACCATAACCCTCGTACTGGCAGCAGCGCTTTATAACAGTTTTCTCCCTACAAACACGCAAACCTTTATTATCTTTAGCTCAATCAGTGTCATCGGTATGATGGCATTCTTTGCCCACTACTACTTCTACCAAGCCTGGATACCAGAAAAACGGGTATCCCTCAAAGAAATAGCAGCCACACACGGAATAGAACCATACACCAGTAACCACAATAAGACGAAAGAAGACTTGCAATGAGTGAACAAGAACGTAAAGTCCGCCTCGTCATCCGTATCACCCACACCGTAGACATGAATGACAGTAACGGGTGGACACCACAATTAAGCTTCATCAAAACCAGTATCCTCACCCCAGAAAAAGCGAAAAACATCGCGGCAATCCTGAACCGTCTTGAAGCATTCCGCGCATCCAAACTCGGAAACACGCAAGGCGTCCTGTGGATCATCAACGCGACCGACACATACGATCTGGACCGTATCACAAGCCAATTCGGACTCGATGAGCTCAAAAACCTACCCGAAGTCTTAAACCCAGTCACAGAAATAAGCCTCAACAACCTCAACTAAAAAGGAGAACAATGATGAAAACGACCATCGCTCAAACTATCGAAGGAAACCTCACCGACAATCACACCTACTTCCCGCCAGCAGACCGTAAACGCGCTATGCTCCAATTGACCATCGCATCACAAAACAGACGCCAGGAAAATGGGCAGTGGGTCGACGGACCAGCAGACTTCATCCAGGTAAAAATATTCGGTAGGTCTGCGGAAATCCTCGAAACCCTATGGAACAATGGGCAACTGGGTAAAGGCATGCCCGTCATTGCGATAGGCCGGTTCGATCCACGCCCATCCGCATGGATAGGCAAAGACGGCAAAGCCCACGCCCAAGTCAGTTTTAATGCTGAAAACCTTACAACCAATATCGCACTGCTCGCTATGCGGCAAAACCGCGACACCACACCTGTAGCTGCTCCAGAACAACCAGCCTCATCAGAGGACGATTGGATGACTGGTTACGACCCAGGTGATATGCCATTCTAAAGGCTGTAGTTTAAGTTAAAGAGTGCGGGTCTCTCTACCTAGAAGAAAGGTAGAGAGACCCGCGCTCTTATTGCTTCAGATTGACAAACTGTAAGAAATATCTTACAATTGATGTGTGAGAATAATAGAAACAGAAGAATTTACAAAATGGCTAGAAAAGCTTAAAAATAGACGAGCTCAACTAGCTATCGGCTCTCGACTCTTCCAGTGGAAAAATGAGAGCATGGTTTTCGGAGACGTTAAAACCATACATGGCGAACTCAAAGAAGCACGATTCCATATCGATGCAGGGTATCGCGTGTATTTCGCCCAAAAACAAGACAAGATAGTTCTCCTTGTCTTTGGTGGAGACAAATCCACACAAGACAAGGATATCAAGAAAGCAGACGCTCTCCTTAAAGACATGAAAGAAGCAGGACAATGGTAAAGACACGAGAATTCGATATTCAAAACTATCTAACCGACCCAGAATCTATCATTTATTTCCTTAATGCGGCATTAGAAGCTAACGATGCGCACTTCTTTACTCAAGCACTAGGCGAAGTAGCAAAATCTGAGGGAATGA
>NQOP01000007.1:57275-62702 GCA_003585845.1 Bifidobacteriaceae bacterium NR021 | reverse complement strand
GCAACCCACGTTTAGATACTCTTATGCGTGTTCTTGACAATCTCGGGTTTAGTCTCTCACTACGTCCACTAGAGGAAAACGAAGAGGAAACATCCAAAGATCACAAGAACAAAGAAGGCATAGTATATAAAGAACCTGCATACGCGTAAACACCCTCTAAGGGACCAAAAATCGGGTGGTTGGCTTGTCCTTTGATAGAAAACCAACCACCACCAAAATGGAAATGGTCGACATTACCGCACGTGAGATCGACCATTACTCATATATTCCTGACCTATATATCATGTGGGGCTAATGCCAACCCTTAAAGGGTTGTCTGTATGACACGGGTGCAGCAAAGATGCTGCACCCCGGCCGCCCCACATGAGCTTTGTGCGTGCCAGCGCCAAGACAAGCACACACCCACCACAATCCACACACACCACCCCGATAAGGATTCTTGCAGTTCGCGCCAGACACCATCGTTTTTCAGGCTCCCCATGCCTGCAAAAATTGCAGACAGGGAAGCCTTTCCACGGGTGTGGGCGCGCCCCACAAGAACCCATATCATTTTTAGAGGGGTGGCGGAGTGTCTTATGGCAACGGGTTGTGTGCTGCTTAACGCTTGTCACGCACACAGTGACACACATAAGAAAGGACAATTATTATGGGACACTCCAGCATTCTCTACTCGTTCACCAGTGAAAAAGACGCTATCGAAGCACTCAAAAAATATGCCAGCTACGACAACCTCATCGCCACTTTTCTCCAGTCGGTCGATCCCCTTACCCTCGAAAAAGACATAGCCGATGAAGCTGACTATGTTGACTTCATCGACACATGGAACAATCCACGCGATATCGTCGACTTGGAAATACAGTACATGCCATACACGCTTACCAGTAAGAATGACGGTATCGTTCACCTACACGCTGATAGTGAAAAGATGAATAGTCTTGCACATGAAGCTGCGGAAACATTCCACCACGCTGCACGAATCGTAACCGATTACGGGTACATGCCACACTACGGTGCGCACAGTGAGCTAGACAGGCATGTCATGCGTGACTACCGTCGTCTTACACAACCGTATGCGACTACTCGTATTATCATCATGAACCCGTCAAACTTATCATGGACAGTCCTTGAAAGTAGCCTTGACTATCTCGACCCTCACTATCGTGACCTGTACATCATGACTACAGTAACCGGCGACTACCACATCTAAACGCACCGCTATACCACTAGAAGGGTTACCCATTAGGGTAGCCCTTCTTACTTTCTCATCTTGATAGTTTCTCTCACACCCCACACGCTGACATGGCCTTTTCCTTGCATCTATGCACTTAGCTAAGGATTACGCATACGAGGCGCCTCGTGTGGTAAGACAATACTTCCTTCCTTAAAAAATGTGAGTGGCTGTTTACCGCTTAGGCCTTCTTTTGTTTACCGATGAATGCTCGCTGCGCCTAGCGACATATGTCAACCTGTCCGTCGTGTCTTTCACTTACGTTGCAGCCACGCGTGCCAGGTCACGCACCCACAAGGGGTGTGACATATGCCGCCAGTCGTAGCGTGAACCGCAATCATCAACAAAAGAAAACCCAAGCGAAACAACCACTGTTTCACTTTTAACGGAAAGGATTATTATGACTACCACACTCGAAGCACCAGTAACCCGCAACTCCATTAACGTGCACGGCGCTATGGAAGGTGACATCCTCGTCGCAACATGGGGGTATGACCAAACCAACTGGGATTATTACGAAGTCATTCACGTCACCTCTAAAACAGTCACTCTCTTCGACTTGCGCCACCATACGCTGCTCAAGGGTAAGCGCACCCAGCCAGGCTATTACACGAACATTCCAGGCCGGTACGGTGTGCGCATCAATACCTTCAGCAACGCGTACTTCAATCCTGATGACCCTCAAGGCACGCATGCTCGTGAAGACGAGAAACGCTACTGGTCTATCAACATGGGTCACTAAAGCCCTCGTGGTGGAACACTCACGAAAAAGGTGGGTGCTCCACCACCTTTTCATTTCTCTTGTATAAGCCAGCCTACGCTTTCGTGTCGGTTTTCTTCTCACAAGAATGCCCATGACGATAAGCCAAAGACCTGGAACCATGCACTATTAATACGCTCATACAGATGGATATACAAGCACACCCCACAACCGATAGGTTGAGCACACGCATACACGTCTACGCGCTACTGGTAAGAGTGGTGCCAGAAGAATAGTTTCTACACATTCACTCTCCATCACACGTGTATGAGCCGCACCCACCCCTGCACGCATGGAACACAATCTTTTTCTACCACACAATCCTCTGCACTATTATCCTTCGCAAAACCATCAGCTACTCTGCCCGTGTACTTATAAGAGTGAGGAGATTATGCGCATTCAGTAAGAGCGACTGCTCACTCTTTTCCTTTTCATAGCTGGAGCACGTGTTTTCTCTACCCGTGTTTGTTTTACCGATGAATGCTCGCCCTACCAGCGGACGCATGTCAACCCATCCGAGCGTCTCTCAACAATAAATTGTTTCGGCCGCGCGAGCTGGGTCAAGCACCCCGAGGGTGTGAAACGCATCCACCGGCAGGACGTGAAACGCAATCATCAAAACAAACACAACGGGGAAGAGAAAAGCCTCTTCTCCCCACTTTTTGAAAGGAAAACACAATGAGCACCACAATCACTATGCCACAAATCTACAATCCACTCAAAGACTACGGGTACACGCCAATCACTACTTTCTGGGAAGACTTCACCATAGCAGAAGCATTTGGTCTCGACGCTATCGAAGATACTTACCAGCGCGCTTTTAATGAGTGGCACAGCAATTACAAAATGATGACCGAGCTTGTCATGGTGTTGAACAATAAAATCTGGCAATACCATTTCTACAACGAGGATAAAGCACGTGTATACAACGACCTGTATACGACCCTGGCAGCATGGTGCGAAGATAACTTCACAAGCGACCAGCTTGACTACTATTACACCACCACAGACTAAAACCTATAAAAGCACATGGGGTGAAGGATTCATATTCTTCACCCCTATTTCGTATGTACTTGACGACTCAATAGACAGGAATATTGTGTTGCACACGCTAAAGCGTGTACAACCATTCTTTTTCGTATGGAACACCTGCGGTGTACAAAAAATTTTCTTTAAGGTTTGTCAATTTCCTTGACACTTACGATCCTATCGCCACGTTCCTCCACGCAACGCCCGCGATGTCCCTAAAGGTCCACGCGCAGCTTATGCGCTACGTCACTTCACGGCGATATGTCTTCAGTGTTCAAGGAACTTGAACAAAAAAATGTCACAGACACCCCGAGGAAAAGGAGAGATGAAATGTGCACATGGTATGACGGGAGCGACATCGAAAACGTACTCGAAGAATATCCACAATTCAAAGATTGGTTCGACGCGCACCACACCATTGACGAAATTGACTGCTTTACCGTGTGCGATGTCGAAGAATGGTTTGAAGACTTTAGCGAGACGTGGATAACTCCCAAACTTGCCCAGCATAGTGAGCTTCCTTATTCGCTTCTCTATCACAGTATCGATATTGAACTTCTTGCCCAGAATTGTTCCGAAGTTGAAGACGGTGGCAGAGCATTCACCTTCGATAAGGCAAGCGGCTTATGCCTATGCCTAGCATACTAAAAGTTTGTGTGTTGTCCGATTAGAATAAGAATCAGGTAATACACAGAAGGAGACGACACATGCACACGTGGTACGAGTATATGATTCAAGCAAGTAAGAATAGCGAACGAGATGGGGATTTATGGTTCCGCTACCTGTACAAAGTTATTCAAGACAATGGCACGAAACTCACCAGTGATGATGTCACACGGTTACTCAACAGCACCGTGCTGACTCCCTTCCAAAAAATAACATTGCAAGACGCACTCACTGACGGCACACACACAAGAGAGCACGTGCTCCAAGCGAATCGTAAAGCACAACCAAAAAATATTCTGCAACTTTTCAAAGAAGGACGTTATGGACAAGACACCACTGTTCGCTGAACTCAATGACAATCTTGCGAACGAAAATATCACACTCGAAATTATTTGTGCTGGTGGTTTCGTTCTTGAGTATTACAATCTTCGAGGCACGCAAGACGTTGATGCCTTCTATACAGAAAATGAAAAAATCAGAAACATAATTCAACAGGTCGGTGAGAAATATAACGCGAACGAGCCAGATGAATTATGGCTTAATAATTCTGTTGCGAACATGAACCGCATCCCACCGCGCAAAATTTGCACTCCTGTTTTTCAATTCTCTCATCTTACCGTGCTCATGCCGCCGCTTGATTATATCCTTGGTATGAAACTAGAAAGTGGCAGAGAAAGAGACAAACACGATAGCGCTGAAATTATTCGCAGGCTCAAACTCACATCAGGGGTTATAGGCCAAAAAGTGTGTAAGGCTAAGCTGATGAATATTCTGGAAATAGAAGTAATCAGCTTAGCTTTTTGATAATTACTGGTAGTATTCACGACTCTTATGGAACTCATTCCAATCAACACCAGTACCATATCTTGCTGGTATTCCAAATACTTCAGATAATCCTTGATTAGAACGCTCCCAAGCTTGCCTATAGAGTTGTTCTATACGTTTACTAGTAAAAGAATGAGTGACTATCCAAGACTTATCTCTTGGCTTACTCGTGTTTAAATAACACCACCAGCATATAGCGTGTATACGTTTTAACAAGCTTAATCCACGATGATTACGTAGCATAGCGCGAATTCTACTATTCATTGATTCAATAGCATTATTAGTTGGTGGAATAGGATGAGTGCAATCTTCTGGAGGGCTAAGAAAAGTAAACATATAACCCTCATGAATACGCCTATCAATCATTGATTTAGCACGAACTAGTCTTTGATGAGTATCAGCAATACTACCATCACAATACTTGCTTTTCTCTTTAAGAAAATCACTCCAAGTATTCACCCAATTATTGTAAGAAATAAGCCAATGACGAGCTTGATTTTCTGTTTTTATGTCAGAAACAATGTTAGCTAATGATAGTAATTGCTTACCAGGAGTAAGACGAGGATTAACTCCAGTTAAAGCTTTAATGTTAAGACCTATATGGAACAAGCAACGTTGTATTTTCGTATTAGGCCAATATGTTTTTACTGCTTTACGAATACCACCAGAACCATCACAAACTACTACTAGCGGTTCCGCAATACGCTGCATGAGATAACCCCACGCGCGACTATTCTCACTACGAGCCACGTACCAGCCTAAAACATGTTTCCCAGAGTAAGCGATTAATACTACAGATTTACGTCCTAAATGAATACCATCAACATGAATGTAATCATAAACTTCATCCGCGAATGGTACCTGTGGCCATAAGTCCCATAAAAGCTTATTTTTACGTCGTAGGGTACGGGCTGAGAAA
>NQOP01000007.1:55749-56532 GCA_003585845.1 Bifidobacteriaceae bacterium NR021 | reverse complement strand
AAGCCAATTTAAACTAACTGTTAAATCGTTTGATTGTTTATCATACGCTCTACTTTTAGAAGCCCCACAGTTAGGACAACGGTATCTAGTAGTACCAGCATTGGTGTGACCATTCTTGCTCATTTTATGATGACAGTTATCACATAGTGGATTATTCATACAAATGAAGAATAACCCACATTCGATATACATTGAGCCTTACTGCTATAAGGGTTATGAGCTTATTTTTTACACACTTTTTGTCCAGGTGGCGAATGTGCGGAAAACAGATTCGATTACCGCAAAACGCTTGTATTGCAAGCCCTAAGACATGATTTCTTACACACTTTTGGGGCTTAGGACAATTTTTAGACATTTTGTGCAATCATACCACGATATCTTTCTTTAATTCTGTGGTTGTTGTAAAAATCAATATAAGTATGAATAGCTTGACGTAATTCTTCTGTACTATCCCAGTTAAGTGGATAATACATTTCTGTTTTCATTCGTCCAAAAAAGCCTTCACAGGCAGCATTATCTCCACTGTTTCCTTTTCTTGACATAGAGCGTGTAATACCAAGACCTTCTAACCTCTCAATCCACCTACCACCTCTATAGTGACCTCCTCTATCTGTATGAATAACTAAGCTTTTACATTCTGTAGTGTCAAGGGTAGTTAAAGCCTCTTCTAACATTTCATCTACAAGACACTGATCTGGGTGGTTTGAAAGAGCGCAAGAGACCACTTTACCATCAAAACAGTCAATCATAGGGCTTAAATAGAGTTTTGACTCTTTTACTGAA
>NQOP01000007.1:51692-54934 GCA_003585845.1 Bifidobacteriaceae bacterium NR021 | reverse complement strand
TCGTCTTACTACTTTTTCAGATATTTTAATACCTTTAGTTCTCAACATTAACCATATTCTAGGAGAGTCATAAGTAAAGAAGTTTTCTTCTGCAATCTTGTGTATGCAACCTCGTATATGTGCGTATTTGTCAGTTTTTTTGAAGAGCATTTTTAGCATAGTAATAACTTGAACGCTTTATCTGAAGTGTTTTAATCAGCAGCTCTAACGGTAATACTAAAAGTAGTTAGGCCTATAACACTTTTTGCGGAGTGAGGATTTCTGATATTAATACGGTTGGGATTATATTAGATTTGTTGGGATTGTATTAAATACAGTTGGGACTTTATTAGCTACGGTTGGGACTCTATTAGAGCGTGGCTAATGCTCGTTTTGTTTTCTAAAACGAGTGTTGTTTAACGAGAAGGGGGGTGAAAACATTGTTAACGCTTAAACCTCAAAGCACGTAGCTTTCAAGGCAAGTGTGGTTTTTACATGTCAAACTGTTATAAAAACGAGATTATTCCACTCTTTTTTACACTCATGATATGGGTTTTAAGAAAGAGCGGGTAAATGTTATAAGAATTTTTGGAACAATTAACAAGATTGTGGTTAATGATTAATCAATAAGACACTACTAATAAACAGTTAAAGCCTGATTAGCTATAGGGCGATGAGATACGTCAATAGGATCCTCATGGTTTTTCATGACTCCTATGAAGTACCTCTATTCTACTATGGCTGTTTTTCAGGTATTAGAGTCGGTGCTTCATAAAGTATCGGCTCTTTTTTGTATGTGTCTTCACCCTACCGCTGCAGGCGGGAAGGGTGAGCATGAGGACTCGCAAAACTAATAGCAATGATCGAGCAACATATAAGTATACAAGTTGTGTTCGTAATGAAGATGGTAGTTATAGTGAAGAAACTATCGAGATTAAGCCGGGCGAAAATGGTGTCACTGAAGCTGATATTAAGATGCTTCACTCAATGGATGACAGTGAGGTTTACTACAACAATAAGAACCTGCGTCCAGGTAGAACTGCTGAAGAAAAAGCTGAAATTGAAGCTTGGAAAGAAGAATATATCCAGCATTTTAATCTTAAGCATGGTTATGAGCCTAACAAGGATGACGTGGAGTATGCTGCTGAAGAACATTTTCCACGTAACTATAATCTTTCACTGGATTTTGATGCAGATGGTGAGCTTGAAGTAGATAAAAGTCATCTTGCTGAAGCGCTCAGTACTACTGATGATTATGGTTTTATTACCAACGATTATGGTTTTGAAATGTCAGAGAGAACAGAATCTATGCTTTCAGTGCTGACAGATAAGCAGAGTCAAGTAGTAAAACTGATGTTTGTTGAAGGATACACTCAGTCAGAGATTGCGAGCATGCTTGGTATTTCGTCTGCCGGTGTGAAAAAGCATCTGGATAAGGCTCTCGAAAAGCTTAGAAAAACGCGTTAAAAAAATTCTAGAAATTTTTTAGGAGGAGGTTAAAAACTCCTCCTTTTTCTTTGCCTGTGATGTGTAAGGAAGAAACCCCTTACAGAAAGGAGGCAAAACTCGTGAAACACAAGATCGTTATTAACGTCACCGGTGAAAACGGTGAGAAGAAACAGGTTCTACGTGGAGCTGTGATGCGCTTACCTCAACGGTTTATCCGCTGGCTGTTTGGTGATTACTCGCAAGTCTACCTATTAGATCCTGGAAAGAGTGTTCAGTCAGTTGATGTCAAAGAAGTTTAAGGAGGAAAACCGTGAAAAAGGAAATATTGAGAGAAGTCATCAAAGACTTGGAAAACTTAACAGCTCATCTTAAAACGCTGTTTGATGATGCCGGTGCTTCTGGTGTTGGTTGTAAAGAAACAGCTTCTAATAATAAGGAGTCTGTTAAAAAGGTGAGTTTAGAGGATGTGCGAGCGGTTTTAGCAAAACTTAGCCAACATGGTAAAACCGCGGAAGTAAAAGCGCTTATCGTCAAGTTCGGAGCTAACAGGCTTTCAGAACTTGATGAAAGTAAGTACGCTGAGCTTCTTGAAGAGGCGAAAGGTATGACAAGTGACTAAGCATGCTTTACTTTCCCCATCTTCTGCTCACAGGTGGATTAAGTGTACTCCGAGTGCTGTTTTAGAAGAAAAGTTTGAAAACACTACTTCTGTGGCTGCTGAGGAAGGAACGGCGGCACACGCGTGGTGTGAGTATAAGCTGAATAAGCTTCTTAACCGTCCGTGTGAAAAACCGTCAACAGAGTATGACTCAAACGAGATGCAGGAATGCTCGGATGCTTACGTGGATTTCGTAATGGAAAAATACGAGCAGGCAAAACTTAACTGCCAAGATCCCATTCTTCTCATCGAGCAGAAAGTTGATTTTTCAGCTTACGTGCCGGACGGGTTTGGTACAGCGGACTGCATTATTGTAGGCGAAAAAACGCTGCAGGTTATCGACTTTAAGTACGGTCAAGGCGTGCTGGTTGATGCTTACGAGAATCCTCAGATGAAATGCTACGCGCTTGGAGCTTTAACGCTTTTCGACAGCTTGTACGAGATTCAAACTGTTGAGATGAGTATTTTTCAGCCACGTCGTGACAACGTATCAACTTTCACACTACCTGTCACGGAGCTTATCTGTTGGGCTGAAAGCGTGCTTAAACCAAAAGCAGAGCTTGCTATTAAAGGCGAAGGCGAATTTGAAGCTGGAGACTGGTGCAGGTTTTGCAGGGCAAAAGCAGTATGCAGAAAGCGTGCCGAGGAAAATCTAAAGCTTGCAGAATTTGAGTTCAAACCGCCTTCTGTTTTAACGGATAGTGAGATTGAAGAAGTACTCACGCTTATTCCACAGTTAACAAAGTGGGCTGATGATGTTTTAGCGTATGCCACAGATTCCGCTATTAACCACGGCAAAGAGTGGAGCGGTTTCAAACTTGTAGAAGGACGTTCAGTTCGTAAGTTTAAGGATGAGACAGCTGTTATTGAGAAAGCAAAAGCTCATGGCTTTACCAACATTTTCAAAACTAGTCTTATCGGTTTAACAGAAATGCAAAAGCTGATGGGCAAGAAAAAATTTGAGGATATTCTGGGCGACCTCGTTATAAAACCGTCCGGAAAACTTACGCTCGTACCAGACTCGGATAAGCGGGCAAAAGTTAACGTAACAAATGTAAATCAAGAATTCAAAAAGGAGAATTAGTATTATGTCTAAATTAAATAACACGAAGGTTATCACTGGTAAGAACACGCGTCTTTCCTATTTTAATGGTTG
>NQOP01000007.1:47945-50900 GCA_003585845.1 Bifidobacteriaceae bacterium NR021 | reverse complement strand
GATGTTGAAACAGTAAACGCTATTGAGAAAGCTATTGATGCTGCGATTGAGGAAGGTGTTGGCAAGTTCGGTGGTAAGAAACCAAACAAGGCTGCTCTTAAAACACCGCTCAGGGACGGGGATATTGAGCGTGATGATGAAGCGTATAAAGGACATTACTTCATTAACGCGAACTCAACCACGGCTCCGCAGATTGTAGACAAGCAGGTAAAACCAATCATGGATCGTAGTGAAGTGTATTCAGGCTGCTATGCGAGGGTTTCCATCAACTTCTACGCGTTTAACTCTAACGGTAATAAGGGAGTTGCTTGCGGTCTTGGCAATATTCAAAAAATTCGAGACGGTGAGCCACTCGGCGGACGTAGCCTCGCAACCGATGATTTTACGACTTTAGAAGATGATGATTTTCTAGCATAAGGAGCGTGAGTTAATTATGGAAATTGTTATAGCGGTTTTTATTTCAGTGTTTATAGGAGTATTACTTCTTGATTTCACGGTAAAGAAACTCGTGAGTCTTTACGTTGATATTAAACACATTCTAAATAGGAATTAGAAGATTCCTGAAAAACAGGAATTAGAAGATTCTATAAGCGGGGTGGCAGGTTTTCTGTCACCTCTTTTATAAGCTTGGAGGTGATGTAATTTGAAAAATTTGAGTGTGGATTTAGAGACGTTTTCGAGTGTAAATCTTGGTAAATGTGGGGTTTACAAGTACGCAGAATCGGATGATTTTGAGATACTGCTTTTTGGTTACAGTGTGGACGGTAGTGAAGTTCAGGTCGTTGATTTAGCACAAGGTGAAACCATACCCGAGGTTGTGCTTTCTGCTTTAACGGATGAAACGGTGACCAAGTGGGCGTTTAACGCTCAGTTTGAAAGAGTCTGCTTATCACGCTACCTGCGAGATAAAGGCATCAATGTTAACCCTGATCAGACAGGAAAAAGTGAAGGCTTGTTTTTAAACCCAAGCTCCTGGCATTGCACAATGATCTGGTCAGCCACCCTGGGACTTCCCATGTCTTTGGAAAGCGTGGGAGCAGTACTGGGGCTTGATAAGCAGAAACTCACTTCGGGTAAGAATCTTATTAAATATTTCTGCCTGCCGTGTAATCCTACGAAAGTAAACGGTGGAAGAACAAGAAACAAGTATTTCCACGATAAGGAAAAGTGGGAGCAGTTTAAATCGTATAACAAGCGTGATGTTGAAGTTGAAATGAGTATTCAAGAAAAACTCTCACGCTTTCCCGTGCCAGACTTTTTATGGCAGGAGTTTTATCTCGACCAAGAGATCAACGATCGTGGGATTGAAATAGATCCTCTTTTCGTTGAATCAGCCATAAGACTCGACCAGGAGGTGAAAACTCATCTCGTGGATGAGCTTAAGCATATTACGGGTTTAGAAAACCCGAACTCCGTGTTACAAATGCGCTCTTGGCTTAAAGAGCATGGTCTTGAAATGGAGTCGCTTGGTAAAAAAGAAGTCGCTAAAGAACTTAAAACAGTGGGTAAAGAGTTGGCGGAAGTTTTACGGCTTCGCCAGCAGCTTGCTAAATCCTCGGTGAAAAAGTATACGGCGATGAAAAACGCTGCCTGTATGGATGATCGGGAGCGTGGCATGTTTCGCTTCTATGGTGCAAACCGTACAGGAAGGTTTGCGGGAAGGCTCGTGCAATTACAAAACCTGCCACAAAATCATTTGCCTGATCTAGCTGAGGCTAGAAGTCTTGTTAAACAGGGAAATGTTGAAGCGTTGGAAATGCTTTATGAGGATATTCCGGATACTTTATCCCAGCTTATCCGTACTGCTTTTATTCCACGCACGGGATTTAAGTTTATTGTCGCAGACTTTTCAGCGATCGAAGCGAGAGTCTTGGCTTGGCTTGCTGGTGAAAAATGGCGTATGCGAGTATTCGCGGAAGGTAGAGACATTTACTGCTCGTCGGCCTCTCAAATGTTTAGAGTACCTGTTGAAAAACATGGAGTAAACGGGCACCTGCGGCAGAAAGGTAAGATCGCGGAACTTGCTTGTATTGCTGAAGGTGAACTTGTACTCACAGATGAAGGGCTTGTTCCAATTGAAGAAGTCACTACAAAACAAAAAGTGTGGGACGGAGAAAACTGGGTCAACCATAACGGAGTTGTTTTTAAGGGTGTAAAGGAGGTAATCGAGTATGAAGGACTTAGAGCAACACCAGACCATCTCGTCTGGGTTAAAGGGAAACCGAAGCCAATACGGTTTATTGAATCCGCCATCTGCAAAACACATCTCATACAAACCGGAGATGGTCGGAGAACAATACGGTTGGGTGAAAATCATCAGTGCAGAGAAACACTGGAATCAAAAGCAAAACCACTGTTATGTATTGACACAATGCGTAGGGTGCGGAAGCGTCCAATGGCAGGACTTAAACAGTCTAAAGTCGGGCAAATCAAAAGGGTGTCAAGCTTGCTCGCAGCCGAAACAAATACCAATATGGTTAGAAAAGCGGCTAAGTACTGCAAAACAGCGATGTATCAATCCAAGAGATCCAAATTACAAAAACTATGGTGCAAGAGGGATAAAGTGGTGCTTCCATTCTGTTTTAGAAGCAGGCTTGTGGATTTTACAAGAGGTAGACAATGTGCGAAAAGACTGGGAATTAGATCGGATAAATACAAACGGCAACTACGAAAAAGGAAATATCCGCTTTGTTCCAAGAATAGTCAATCAAAACAACAAACAGAACGCTATCCTAACACGGTGGGAGCAACAATATTGGCCATACGCAAGATCGGTAGTTACGAGAATGCTATCGAAAGGAATAGGCAGAGAAGAAATCATATCAAGAGCAAATACAGCTGTAGAACAACACAGAAAAAACTGGCGTTTAATCGAAGCAAGACTCGAGTTTATGACATACGAAATGCCGGACCAAATCATCGTTTTACCGTATCGGGAAAGCTCGTGCATAACTG
>NQOP01000007.1:41093-47181 GCA_003585845.1 Bifidobacteriaceae bacterium NR021 | reverse complement strand
GATGATTTGCAACAGTTGGTAAATGATTGGAGATCTGCTAATCCACATATTGTTTCACTGTGGTGGGATGTGGACAGAGCGGTAAAACAGTGTGTACACGAACATGTATCTGTTCGAACACACAATATTGTGTTCACTTACAAGAGTGGGTTTCTTATCATCAAACTGCCTTCGAAAAGATGCCTTTACTATGTGAAGCCACGCGTGGAAGAAAACAAGTACGGTGGCGAATCAGTCACCTATGAGGGTGTGGGATCTACTAAAAAATGGGAGCGGCTGGAAAGCTACGGTCCTAAATTCGTGGAAAACATTACGCAAGCTATAGCTCGTGACATTCTACTTTACGCCATGCAAACACTGAAAGAATATCGCATCGTCGCACATGTGCATGATGAAGCCATTATCGAAGCCGATAAGAATACGAGTGTTCAAAGCGTGTGTGAGCTCATGGGAAGAACACCACCCTGGGCGGAAGGGCTTGTTTTACGCGCTGACGGCTACGAGTGCGAGTTTTACAAAAAAGATTAAAAAAATTTTAGGAGCAGGGTTAAAAACCTGCTCTTTTTCTTTGCCTGTGATTTAGAAGGCAATACCGCCTTCAGAAAGAACGTAAAAGGATACGCGAATGACTATTAAAAACAATATTAGTAAGCAAAAACGTGGTGTTAAAGGAGACTAAAAGTGGGTAAGTCTTATAAAAAGCATTTAGAAACGACACCGAATTTTAAGCCTATCGTCTACATTTGTGCTCCCTACCGTGGAGATAAGGAGAAAAACGTGCAACATGCTATCCGGTGTGCGGCTTACGCGTATTCACGCGGAGCAATCCCTATCACTCCACACCTGCTTTTCCCGTTCATGGATGATGAGAATCAAAAGCATAGAGGGGATGCGATGTTTATGGACATTATCCTCTTAGGCAAATGCAACGAGCTGTGGGTGTTCGGGGAGAAAATCACAGGCGGCATGCAAGTAGAAATCAATCTTGCAGAAAAACGCAGGCAGCCGATTAAGTATTTTACAGATAAGGATTTAGGGGGTGAATATTGATGCTTGAATGCAAAATTTATACAGCTTCCTGTGTAGGAAACAGTAGCAACTGCTTGTATCCTAACGAAATAAAAGTCTGTGATCGAGATAGTTTTAATAAGGCTATCTCTTTTGACCATGTCACAGCACAATTTACTAACAGTTATAGGTCTAAAGATAATTTCATTTCATCTACCTGTATTCCGATGGACTGTGATAACGACCATTCTGATGTTAGTAAAGACTGGGTGACACCTTTTGATGTTGCTTTAGCGTTTCCGAACGTGTGCTTTTACGCGTCTTATAGTAGAAACCACATGAAAGACAAGCATGGGAAGTGTGCAAGACCACGTTTTCACGTGTATTTTCCAATTGAAGAAGTAAGCGATGCTAAAGCTTATGTGGAGCTTAAAACAAAGATTCAATCAGTATTCCCGTATTTTGACAGTAACGCTCTTGATGCGGCACGTTTTCTCTACGGTGTTAAAACTCCACAGGTAGAACTTTACGATGGTGAAAAAACAATCACTGATTTCCTCTCGGAAGAAGATTTCAGTGAATTTGATGCAGGAACAGAAGAAATACCATCAGGGCAGAGAAACTCTAGGCTTAGTCATATCGCAGGAAAACTCATCAAACGTTATGGTGCTACAGATGAAACACATGAGAAGTTTTTGAGTGAAGCAGAACGGTGCAATCCTCCTTTGCCTGATGCAGAATTATCTAAAATCTGGTATTCGGCTAAAAAGTTCGGGCTTAAAGTAGCAAGTCAAGAAGGTTATATTCCGCCTAGCGAGTATGGCAAAAGCTATGAGGAGTATAAGCCGGATGATTTAACAGATATTGCGATGGCTGAGGTTTTTGCCAAACATAACAAGAATAAGGCTGTTTATACGATGTCTGCCGGCTGGCTTTACTGGACGGGCAAGAAGTGGGAAGCGTCTGAGCTTAAAGTTATGAAACTTTACATGCTTATTGCTAAAAAGGTTTTGAAAAATGCTGGTATCGAGTTTAAGACAGCTTACGAAGAGTTCGTTCAAGCCGAATCATCAGGTGATAAAGAGCAGGCGGATAAAGCAAAGAGTGAAGTGAATCAGGCAAAACAGTATCTTTCGTTTGCTAAGAAGATGAATGATCACAGTAAAGTGTCCGGGATATTAAAGCTTGCTAAATCCATGCTGGAAGTTGCAAACGAAGGACTGGATCGTGATGCTTTCATTCTAAACACGCCTTGCGGAATCGTGGATTTAAAGACTGGAGAGCTAAAAGCACATGATCCGTGTTCGTACTGTACGAAAATGACCGCTGTTTGCCCTTCACGGGAGAACATGGGATTGTGGCAGACAACGCTTGATATGGTTACCGCAGGTGATAAAGAGTTTCAGACATTTCTTCAAAGCCATGCGGGTAGTACGCTTATAGGTCAAGTGTTTGAAGAATCGCTTTTGCTGGTGTACGGGTCAGGTGGCAACGGTAAGTCGACCGTGTTTAACGCGGAAGCACACGTGCTTGGAGATTATGCGGGGAAAATACCTGCGGAGTCTTTAACCACTCGGGCTAAAAACGTGAAAGTGGATTTAGCAGAGCTTTGCGGTAAAAGGTTTATTCTTGCCTCGGAAACTGAGGAAGGGCAAAGGCTTTCTATTTCCATGCTGAAACAGATAGCAAGCGTGGATGATATTTCAGCTGAGAGGAAATATTATGCTCCTTTTACGTTTACGCCAAGCCACTCAACTATTCTCTACACGAACCATCTGCCGAAAGTCGGTTCGAACGATAAGGGAACGTGGCGGAGAATCTTTGTCGCACCGTTTACGAAAGAAATCAAGAATCCGAAAACAGACTATGTTGATGAACTTTTGCAAAAAGCAGGTGGGGCAATACTTCAATGGATGATTGAAGGAGCCAAGCTTTATATCCAAAACAGTTATAAATTCCCTACTTGTAAGGTGGTAGAGCAGGCTAAGGACGCTTATCGGGCTGAAAACGACTGGATAGGCCATTTCATCACTGATTATTGCATTAAGGGCGTGAATGAAACGGAGATGAGTAGGAGTCTTTACTTGTCTTACCGCCAGTGGGCAAACCTTAACGGTGAATATGTTAGAAACGATAGGGATTTTTCTAAGGCTTTACTGTTAGCGGGTTATAGCAAAAAACGGACGGGTAAGGGCTACCAGTGGTGTGGGCTTTCCATTAATCCGAATTTGCAGGCACAGGAGGATTTTCTTTGATGTAAAGCACGGTAAAACTGAAAGATACTTCCTGAAAAATGTATTGGCGTGTAGGCAAATGTTTTACATGGTAAAAACCGGGTTCAGAGAAAAATGTTCTATAGGATTTTTTCATACACGAAAATAGGCGTTGCCTACACGCTACCATGCACGTTTTCAAGAAAGAAAAGCCTGATAAATAGGGGTTTTGTATTGTAGTGTACCCTTTTTCTTTACTTTTTATATAAGAGAAAAAAATAAAAGAAATATAAGTATATATAGAGAAAAGTAAAAGATGGGTCTAAAGCATACATGGCTACACAAATAACATTCGCCTGATGTAAACGGGCAAAACCAACGAATGAAACAACTCTATTCAATAAATGAAAAATAAGATTTGAGAAAGGTGGAATAAACCATGATTAACAAACAAGAGAGAACAGTAGAAACCTACAAGCAAGCAGGAGCAGCAATGCGACTGACTAAGAGTCTGATTAACCAATTAGTGGTCGATATTAGCCCGGTGCTTTTAGCGAAAGATCAAGACAGACTGTTAAAAGCCATGAACATGATTGATGAAGTATCTTCGCATGCTGAGGACAATATGTTCAAAGATCACCCACAGTTAAACAATCACTATATTGACGTGTTTTACGGCGATGTTTCTGATGAGCCGAGAAACGAAGTGGATAAGAAAATCATTGAGATGGCAAAAGAGGTATCTGATGGGCTTTTTACGAGAAAAGGAAACTGAGCGAAAACTCGTCCGTGATGTTAAAGCTGCGGGAGGCATGGCTATAAAGCTTACGAGTCCTTCCGTTGACGGGCTTCCTGACAGGCTGGTTTTACTTAACGGCGGCAAGATTGGTTTTGTTGAGCTTAAAGCACCAGGTAAAAAGCCTAGAGTTTTACAGGTGAAACGGATGAAGGATTTACAGGATTTAGGTTTTAAGGTTTTCGTGGTTGATGAGAAGAGTCAGATTGGAGGTGTGATTGATGAGATACGAGCCACATGAGTATCAAAAGTATGCGACTGATTTTATTATCACACACCCGGTGTCAGCGGTTTTGCTTGAAATGGGACTTGGTAAGAGTGTTATAAGTCTTACAGCGATTAACGACCTGATGCTTGACTCGTTTGATGTTTCCAGGACTCTTGTTATCGCGCCTCTTAGGGTTGCGAACACTACGTGGCCTTTAGAGTTAGAAAAGTGGGAGCATTTAAAACACTTGACTTATTCTGTCGTGACGGGTAGTGAGAAGGAGCGGATTCAAGCGCTAAAAACGCCTGCTCACGTTTATATTATTAACCGTGAAAACGTGGAGTGGCTGATAATGAAAAGCGGCCTACCGTTTAATTTTGACATGGTTGTGATAGATGAGCTTTCAAGTTTTAAATCGTATCAGGCGAAACGTTTTAAAGCATTATTGAAGGCTAGGCCGAAAGTTAAAAGGATTGTAGGTCTTACAGGAACTCCTTCTTCTAACGGGCTTATGGATTTGTGGGCTGAGTTTAGGCTGCTTGATATGGGTCAAAGGCTTGGCCGCTATATTACGTATTATCGGCAGAACTTTTTTAATCCTGATAAGCGTAACCAGCACATGATTTTTTCTTATAAGCCTAAAGATGGTGCTGAGAGTTTAATCTATAAGCAGATAGCTGATATTACGATTTCGATGAAGTCAAAAGACTATTTGAAAATGCCGGCGTGTGTGATAAACGAGGTGAAAGTAGAGTTATCCGGTAATGAGCGAAAACTCTATGATGAGCTGAAACAGGATATGGTGGTGTCGTTGGAGGGTAAAGAGATTGATGCTATTAACGCAGCGTCTCTTTCAAATAAGCTTCTTCAAATGGCAGGCGGCGCGGTTTATAACGAGAAAAAAGAAAGCGTTCATATTCATGATCGTAAGCTGGACGCGTTAGAGGATTTAATCGAGGCTGCTAACGGTAAACCGGTGCTTGTAGCTTACTGGTTTAAGCATGATCTTGAGCGGATTAAGAAACGTTTTAACGTGCGTGAGATTAAAACGAGTGCTGATATTGCTGACTGGAATGCCGGCATGATTCCTGTAGCATTGATTCACCCGGCTTCTGCAGGTCATGGTCTTAACCTACAGGCTGGCGGTTCAACTCTTATCTGGTTTTCCCTGACTTGGAGTTTAGAACTTTACCAGCAGGCGAACGCTAGACTTAACCGTCAGGGTCAAACCGATACGGTTGTAATCCATCACATCATCACTAAGGACACGATTGATGAGGATGTGATGAGGGCTTTAAGCATGAAGGCTAAAGTGCAGGATGCTTTAATCGAGTCGGTTAAAGCAAGACTATCAATTAATGAAGTGAGGGAAAGGGGTTCTAGAGAGAACTTACCTCAAAATGGAGGTAAGAATGAACAAAAAAGAATACTTACGGCAAGCCTATCTTCTTGATAAGCGGATTAAGGCTGACATGGATGAAGTAGTAAGACTGCGTGAGATTGCTACAAGTGTTTCTTCATTAAGATACGACCGAGAGTATGTGCAGACGACTCGAAGTATAGAAGCTCCGTTTGTGAAAGCTCTTATAAGGGTTATGGATTTAGAAGCGAAGATTAACATGGAGATTACGATGCTTATCAGTTTGAAAGAGCAGATTTTGGATGTGATTTCTAAACTTGAAAGCGTGGATGAGCAGATGATTTTACGCTACCGTTACATGAGTAACATGACGTGGGAGGATATTGGTAAAGAACTCCATGCTAGCAGAATGACGATTATCAGGTGGCATGGTAAAGCGTTAGAGCACATGGTTTTACCAGATAATCTAATCCAAATCTGAAAAATGGTACGGTTTGGTACGC
>NQOP01000007.1:35680-40372 GCA_003585845.1 Bifidobacteriaceae bacterium NR021 | reverse complement strand
TCTGATACGAGATGACACTGCCTTCTATATGGTATTATAAACTTAGCAAAAATTATAAATACTAAGCCTTGAAAGAGTAATCTTTCAGGGCTTTTTTCATGCCTAAAAGGAGGGCACAACATGGATCAGATGGTATTACTAACACAGCAATGGTTAAACAAAACCTATGGTGATAAGCCTGGGTTTGGTTCAGTTATTACTGATGGGAATACTGGTTGGGATACAATTAATGGGCTTATTCGTGCTTTGCAGATTGAGCTTGGTATAACAGAAACGGCAAATAATTTTGGGAAAGGTACTCAGTCACGATTTAAGAAGCGCTGGCCAAATGGTATTGATCAGACAGATGAAAGTAATAATATTCATGGAATTATTCAGGGTGCTCTTTGGTGCAAAGGGTATGAGGCTGAATATGGAGGCATAACAGAAGAATTTACATATAATGTAGCAAACTCTATTTCTGATCTTAAAAGTGATATTGGTCTTTCAGATATTTCATCTACTGTGGATCTAGAACTAATGATGGTTCTTTTATCAATGAAACAATTCAAATTGTTATCGTTGTATGGAGGCAAAGAAGACATTCGTGTAACACAGCAGGCTGTTAACAGTAAATATAAGAATTATACTGGAATTATTCCAACAGACGGTCTGTATGGTCGTGAGATGAATACAGCATTGATTCAAGTGTTACAAGCTGTTGAAGGGTTTACTCCAGCTGAGGCTACTGGCAATTTTGGTAATGGCACACGATCACGTTTAAAGACAATTAGTGAGGGAACGAGTGAGTGGGTTTGGTTGGCAAGCGTAGCGCTCACATGTAATGGGTATTCGCTTACGCCAACTTCAACATGGAATAATGCAATAGTGTCGGCATTGTATAAGTTCCAAGCAGAGCATGTTATTCCTGTTACAGGTAAGGTTGATCCAACAACATGGATGAGCCTTTTAACTTCGAAAGGCGATCCTAATCGTTCTTGTGTAGCGTGTGATACACGTTTTGAGATTACTGACGAGTTTGCTGAGTGTTTGAAGGCTGATGGTTATAGGATTGTTGGTCGTTATTTGAGTGAACCTGATCAAAAAAACACTGCTGAAAAGGACTATTTTAAGGCATTGCGTACTGGAGAATTGGAAAGAATTGTGAGCCACGGTCTTCAATATTTCCCGATTTTTCAAGAGTATTCAACTGAATTACGTCATTTTACAGCAGAAAATGGAGCTCGTCATGCAAAAGAAGCGGTTGCTTCAGCTAAACGTCTTGGAGTTCCACCAACGGTAATCTACTTCGCGGTTGATTATGATGCAACGAATCCGGAAATTAGTAGCAATATTTTGCCGTACTTCAAAGCTGTTAAAGAAAATATGCATGGTGGTTATCGGATTGGAATTTATGCATCTAGAAATATTTGTACTCGTGTTAGTAAAGCAGGATATGCGGTAGCATCATTTGTGTCTGATATGTCTACAGGTTTTAGTGGAAATCTAGGCTTTTCTATTCCAAGTAATTGGGCGTTTGATCAGTTCCATGAAATCCCTGGCTATAAAGGTAAATGGGATCTTGACAGAGTAGCATATTCTGGACGTTTTGGAGCGGTTGGAAGTGTAAATCATTCAACTGGCAATCCACAATCAAAGATTACTTATGTCGCTCCACCTAATCCAGATACGTCTCGTTTAACAAAAATTGAAAAAGTGATAGACCTCATTCAACAATTAGAAAGCGTGTATGATAAATGGCGAAAAGTATATCAAAAGTATGCGGTGGTTCTAGAGTATCATCCTTTAAGCGTGACTCAAGGTGTGATTAATTATCTAGCTAAGGCATATATGACGAATTGGAAATTTGCTATTGCTGGCGCGTTTGCAGATCCATTTTTCATAATATTCATGGAAAAAGAATATCCTGCATTAAAAGATAAGCTGGATACTTATATTGGTAATAAGCGTGACGAAGTTGCTGATATAAGTGGTGGTAAAAACGATATAGCACACTTTGCTTATACGCTTTATTGTTATGCTTATTCTAATTTAGCTCCAGATCATTGGACTGGTTGGGCAGGAGATCTTGCAACAGGCATGGATGACTTACATAAGTACCTGCAAAAGTATCCATCTCTTAATCGTATGAAAGCAGCATATGCTCTTATTGGTTCAGACAGTAGTGCACAGTCAGAGTATTTTAAAGCAAATCATGTCAGTAATAAACTTGGTATTCGCTGCAATTTTACAGATTTTTGTGATGATGCAGACGCTATCTATTTAGGAATGAATCTACGTAATGCTAGTGATGAAAATTTGCATACTTTAAGCGATATGATGACAACTTATTATAGTAGTATTACTGCTCAAAAGAGATATACTGCTTATGCTCAAGATGGGTTAGATTTCAGTTCATTTAAAGCACTGGAAAATTCTATTAAAGCAAAAATGTATGGATGCCTGGAAAAATTTAAATTGTTTGGATTGCTGGCACGGCTTGCTGGCGAATCAACTGATGAAGAACGAGATGCATGCTGTATTGCTATGGCTCATTATTTGCTGGCAAAATCAAAACAATCATAGAGTTAAATTATTGAGATAACAGGTCACGGAGGTGATTGAGGGTGTCTTTATTCTCAATCACCTCCGTGCTTTTGATTTCTTCTTCGTAAAAACTCTTTAACAATGATTGGAATTATAGTTGGAATACATTCAGTGGTTAAGAAATACGTAATGTATAAGTAAATCCAGCTACTACCCAATTGTTGAGGAGACTCTTGTAATATCAATAAATCAATGGCTGGTGCGATAAGCGCTATGGCAATGGTTTTACAAACTCCTAAGTTTTCGAGTGTTTTTTGATTGACAACGATTGAGTAAAGGACAAGCGTTGTTAAACCAAATACGTGAGCTATACCGATAAATAAAACAGGTGAGTCATAAACAATTTCTGGATTAAACAATCTAAGTGAGTTAAGGATTAGTCCTAAAAGAGGCAATAATAATGAAAAAAGGAATAATCGTATAGCTTGATACATAGATTTCTTCATTACAACCTCCTTAAATTTATATAGCCAAGCAGATGACTACTGTCGTAGACGGACTATTTTTCACTCATTTTACGTTAATTTATCTTACTTGGAAAGGGAGGATGAGTCTTGCCAAGAAAACCTAAAAGACCGTGTTCTTATCAAGGCTGTCCGAACCTAACTGACGGCAGGTTTTGTGAGAAACACTTAAAACAAGAGAACCGGCGCTACGAAAAATACGAGCGTCCTTATGATGCTCACAAGCGTTACGGCAGAGCATGGCAGAAAGTCAGGGATTCTTATGTGAGAGAGCATCCTTTCTGTGAGCTTTGCTTTAAGAACCATATGCTTGTGCCTGTTGAGCAGGTTCATCATATTAAACCGATTGCTGAAGGCGGAACGCATGAGAGGAATAATCTTATTTCTCTATGCAAATCCTGTCATTCTAAAATTCACGCTAAGCGTGGAGATCGCTGGCATAACAAATAACCCACCCCCTAGGGGGGTTTAAATCTCTACGAGCCTACCCCATGGGGAACGGGCGCAGGGTATTTTGCGTAAAAACAGCGTATTCAAAAGGGTAATAGGCAAAATCAAACACGAAAAATTTTTAGTAGTTAAAACTCACGTGGGAAGGAGGCGGAAAGTTTGCCTACAAAATCAAATAATATTGGCGGTCGTGGCGGCAGACGCGTGGGTGCCGGGCGGAAGAAGAAAGCGGTTGTTGAAAAAGCGAGTGAAGGAAACCCTGGTGGCAGGCCTTTAAGCGTTCTTGATATTCCGGAGCTTGAAGGTGCTGAAATGCCTCAGCCTCACGAGTTTTTATCTGCCACGCAAAAAGACGGTACTCAGCTTCAGGCTAAAGAAATTTTCGCTGAAACGTGGAAGTGGCTAAAAGACATTGGTGTTAGCAGTAAAGTGCCGTCTCCTCTTATTGAACGGTATGCGATGAGCTGTGCTCGTTGGATTCAATGCGAGGAAGTAACCAGTAAACTCGGGTTTCTTTCCAAGCATCCGACCACAGGTAAACCGATACCATCGCCTTTTATCAATATTGGTATTAACTACATGAATCAGGCGGTCAGGCTTTGGAATGAGATTTTCCAGATTGTGAAAGAAAACTGTTCGACTGAGTTTGATGGTGTTTCACCCCAAAACGATTTAATGGAACGCCTGCTTATTACACGTAAAAAATTATAAGGAGAAAAATTATGATAGAAAAAGTAAATCCAAGTCACCCGGACAAGATTGCGGATCGTATTGCTGGAGCAATTGTTGATCTGGCTTACAAGCTGGACGAGAACCCGAAGATTGCTGTTGAAGTGATGCTTGGGCATGGTAAGTGTGCCGTGTGTATTGAAAGCACGGTGATGTTTAAGTTTAAGGATATTAAAAATATTATCCACCGTTTAAGCCCTGGGAAAGTAAAGATTGATATTACGGTTGTGCCGCAGGATAAGCATTTAAGCCGAAACCAGGATGGTATGGTTCGCTGCGGTGATAACGGGATTTTTAAAGGCGTACCACTAACAGGTGAGCAGAAGAAACTTTCTGCTATTGCTCGAAAGGTTTATGAAAAGTATCCGTATGACGGCAAGTATGTTCTTGATGGTGAAAAGCTTATCATCTGCCAGTCTCACGCTAAACGAGAAGACTTATTGAAAGACTATCCGAGTGCGTT
>NQOP01000007.1:34716-34877 GCA_003585845.1 Bifidobacteriaceae bacterium NR021 | reverse complement strand
TGTTAATCCTTTAGGCGACTGGACGGGCGGTATCAACGTGGATACGGGAGCGGTTAACCGAAAACTCGGGTCAGACATGGCTGATGCTGTTACGGGTGGCGGCTTGCATGGTAAGGATCTTACGAAAGCTGACGTGTCGGTTAATATTTACGCGTTTTTGA
>NQOP01000007.1:32026-33963 GCA_003585845.1 Bifidobacteriaceae bacterium NR021 | reverse complement strand
AAGCACAGGAAACCGGTCGGGTGGTTGAGTTTTCTTGTGCTATCGGGGATGAAATGGTTGATGGTAAACCGTATTCGCAGATTGTGAAAATTGCGAAAGATTATATTGACTCGGTGGGTGGTTTTGAAAAGCTGGCTTGCTGGGGTCTTTTCTAACGGGAGGAAAGCTTATGGAAAAAGAGATGCAGTATTATTTGGCTGACGTAAGTGAGCTTATCCCGTATGTGAGAAACGCTCGCACGCACTCTGAGGCGCAAGTAGCTCAGATAGCGGCAAGTATTCGCGAGTTTGGTTTCCTTTCCCCAATTCTAGTGGCGGAGGATAATACGATTCTCGCGGGGCATGGCAGGCTTGCCGCGGCATTAAAACTGGGTCTTAAAAAAGTTCCGTGTGTGAAAGAAAATCATTTAACTGAAACACAAAAGCGTGCTTATATTATTGCGGATAATAAGCTTTCACTTAACGCAGGCTGGGACAATGAGCTATTGGCTGTCGAGTTGTCGGAGCTTGAAGGAGCGGATTTTAATCTTGATCTTCTCGGGTTTGACGAGGCGGAGCTTTCCAGTATTTTTGATGCTGATAAAGACGTGAGTGATGATGATTTTGATGTTGAAAAAGAGCTGGAAGAACCGTGTTTTTCTAAAACAGGTGACATATGGATGCTTGGTAAGCATCGTATTATTTGCGGTGATGCTACTAAGTTAGAAACATATAAGACGCTTCTTGAGAATACTAAAGTGAATCTGGTGGTTACTGATCCGCCTTATAACGTGAACTATGAGGGTGCTGCTGGGAAAATTAAAAACGATAATATGGAGAATGATAAGTTTTACCAGTTTCTTTTCAACTCGTTCGTGAACATGGAGCAGGCGATGGCAGATGATGCGTCTATCTACGTGTTTCATGCTGACACGGAGGGTTTGAATTTTAGAAAAGCATTCCAGGACGCGGGGTTTTATCTTTCAGGTTGTTGTATTTGGAAGAAACCGTCTCTGGTGTTGGGTAGAAGCCCTTACCAGTGGCAGCATGAGCCGTGTTTGTATGGGTGGAAGAAAAAAGGTAAACACAAGTGGTATGCGGGTAGGAAAGAAACTTCAGTTTGGGAGTTTGAAAAGTCTAAGAAAAACGCTGATCATCCAACCATGAAACCAATAGCTCTTTTAGCGTATCCGATTAAAAACTCGAGTATGACGAACTCGCTTGTGTTAGATCCGTTTGCTGGAAGTGGTAGCACGCTTATAGCCTGCGAGCAGACTGGTAGAATCTGCTACGCTATCGAGCTTGACGAGAAATATTGTGACGTGATTGTGAAACGTTATATTGAGCAGGTTGGAAATGATAAGAGTGTGAAAGTTTTAAGAGGCGGTAAAGAATACTCGTTTACTGAAGTATTTACTAACGAGTAAGACTCGTATTTTATATGAAAAATAGTTTGCAAACGCTTGCTATAAACCTTCTTTAGAGTGATTTATATATGTACCCGAAAAAATCTAAAGGAGGAAAAATGGAATTAAAATACGGGTTAAAAGGAAAAGATAGGCAACCGCTTATTAAAGCTATAGAGGATTCTACGGGAGTAAAGGCTGTTTACTTAAAAACTCCGAGTATGTCTTACAGGATAGGTGTTTTCAACATTAGTAAAGATGGTACGGTCACGTGTAGTAGTGAAGAGAACTTAGATGATTTGAAAAACATGTTAGACACTGATTATGGTATAAGTCTTCCAGTCTGCGCGTGTGATGGTACGCAATGTTTTAGTGTTGAGTTTCCTAAAGATAAGGCTGATGTGGTAAAGCTTAGGAAAATCCTTGATAATAAGGGTGATCTTATTAAAAAAGCGTTAGGAGTGAACAGTCTTAATATTAAGGAAGAAGATGATAAGCTTATTTTTCCTTGGTTTGAGCAGGCTAACCAACCAGGCTTGGCATCCTATGCGAA
>NQOP01000007.1:29596-31312 GCA_003585845.1 Bifidobacteriaceae bacterium NR021 | reverse complement strand
GTTTATAAACAGTCTTTGTAAAATGAGCGTGGAAATTAAACGCGTAAATAATAGTAAGCATAAGCCGGTTAACGATAAGTATGCTTTCAGATGTTTTCTTCTTAGACTCGGGTTTATAGGAGACGAGTTTAAACAAGACAGGAAAATTATGCTTTCCCGTTTAGAAGGATCCTGCGCTTTTAGAAACGGGGGTGAGCGTAATGCTGTATTCGAGTGAAGACCAGGCGTACGAGTTGAGTGAAGACTGTCCTACAGGCTCTTTGGTTGAAGAAACTTTTGCGAATTTAGAGCAAGAGAACGAGGTTTTTGTAAAAGCATGTTTGACTGTAGTAGATGATTTTTGGGTGATGATTATTTCCGCATGATTTTAGAAACGTTTAACGGTTTTTAAGAGTAAAAAAATTAGCGAAAACTGGTGGGGAAAAACGTGTAAATACCTGATGTTTCTTGGCTTAAAAGCTTGCTATTGCGCGATTTTAGAGTGATATATAGTACTAGCAAAAACACGTGCGCAAAGGAGAAACCTGTGAAAAAAGAAATCTTACAAAACCTCGCAAACGAAGTTAAAACATGCAGACGCTACACATTAAACGCAATCAAAAAAGCTGAAGAAGGGAAAATTAGTTCGGCTATCAGCATGCTCGATATTGCGCAAACAGCAAAAACCTGCGCCAGTAAAGCTCACGAGGAGCTTTGGAAGGTAAGCGGAGGAAAACTAAACGATACGGAGTTTGAACTGTTTGCGGATGCTGAAACCTTGGACAAGGATATTCAAAAAGCTTATCAAGCGATTCAACAAGCAAGAAGATAAAAGAAAGGGGGGGTAGTCAGCCATAGGGTTGGAAGGCTGGAGAAAAATCGTGGAATTATCCGCGATTTTTTCTCGTTTATGGCTTGCTATTGTGCGCTTTTAGAGTGATATATAGTATCAGCAAAAAGCACAGAAACAAAGGAGCAAAACCATGTGGGAACAAGATACGCTTAAAGTAGAAGATCAGGTTGTAAGCTACAGTATGAAGGTTTTTGAAGAGCCAAGCGAATATGGGATTAACCAGGGGCGAATTTCCAAGCTTACTTTGAAAAACAATAACAAGGTTATCGCAAACTACGATAGAGGCTGGGATATTATGCCAACAAGCAAGCTTGCAAACGAGGCTTTAGAAATGATCCTAGACGCTAGAAACTAAAAACTGAAATTTTATTAAAAGCAGCAGGGCTTTTTAAGGCCCTGTTTCTCGTAGGAAAGATAAGGAAATGATGTGGGCGCAAGTAGGCGTCTTTTTTTATGCCTAAAGAAAGGAGGAGCTTAAGTTGGAAAAATACGAGGTTACTAAGTTTAAAAAAGAAGATTCAACGTATAGTAAGAATTTGGCGGATTATGCTGTAAGTTTTATCGAATGTTTAACACACACGAAAGGAACGTGGGCTGGTAAGCCTTTTAAGCTCCTTGACTGGCAGGAGCAGATTATTAGGGACTTGTTTGGCGTGGTGAAACCGAATGGTTACCGTCAGTTTAATACCGCGTATATTGAAATACCTAAGAAGATGGGTAAAAGTGAGCTTGCTGCTGCAGTGGCACTGCTTTTATGCTGTGGGGATAATGAGGAGCGCGCCGAGGTTTATGGTTGTGCGGCGGACCGTCAGCAGGCAACGATCGTGTTTGATGTGGCGGCGGACATGGTTAGAATGTGTCCGGCTCTTAACCGTAGGGTTAAA
>NQOP01000007.1:22714-28850 GCA_003585845.1 Bifidobacteriaceae bacterium NR021 | reverse complement strand
CTGAAGCTTACTCTAAACACGGGTTTAACATTCACGGTGTTGTGTTTGATGAGCTTCACACGCAGCCTAACCGTAAACTTTTTGACGTGATGACTAAAGGCTCCGGGGATGCTCGCATGCAGCCACTGTATTTTCTGATTACCACAGCCGGTACGGATACGCATTCGATCTGTTATGAGACGCATCAGAAAGCAGTGGATATTCTCGAGGGTAGGAAAATTGATCCAACTTTTTACCCCGTGATTTATGGTGCAAAAGAAACGGACGATTGGACTGATCCTAAGGTGTGGAAGAAAGCTAATCCTTCTCTTGGAGTGACGGTTCAAATGGAGAAAGTTAAAGCTGCTTTCGAGTCCGCCAGGCAAAATCCTGGTGAAGAGAATGCTTTCCGTCAGCTTCGTCTTAACCAGTGGGTGAAACAGTCTATTCGTTGGATGCCGATGGAAAAGTGGGATGCTTGCGGTTTTCAGGTGAATGAGGAAGAACTAGAGGGCAGGGTCTGCTACGGGGGTCTTGACCTTTCAAGCACCACTGATCTTACGGCTTTTTCGCTTGTGTTTCCGCCTTTAGATGAGTCGGATAAGTTTCGTATCCTACCTTATTTTTGGGTGCCTGAAGAAACCTTGAGTTTGCGCGTGAAACGAGATCACGTGCCGTATGACGTGTGGGAAAAACAAGGGTTTATTAAGACCACGGAAGGAAACGTTGTTCACTACGGGTTTATTGAAAAATTCATCGAAACTTTAGGTGAACGTTTCAATATTCGTGAGATTGCTTTCGACCGTTGGGGCGCGGTTCAAATGGTGCAAAACCTTGAAAACATGGGATTTACCGTGGTTCCGTTCGGACAGGGATTCAAGGATATGAGTCCGCCTACCAAGGAGCTTATGAAGCTTACACTCGAGCAGAAAATCGCACACTCCGGGCATCCAGTGCTCCGCTGGAACATGGACAACATATTTATTAGGACAGATCCTGCAGGAAACATTAAGGCAGATAAGGAAAAATCAACCGAGAAAATAGACGGTGCTATAGCCACCATCATGGCGCTTGACCGTGCTATCAGATGCGGTAACGCGAACACTCAAAGCGTGTATGACGCTCGAGGAATCCTATTCATGTAAGGAGGTGGGTCATGAATATTTTTAGTAAAATTTTTAAGAGTAGAGATAAGCCTGAGAATCGTTTTAACTTGAATGCTCAAAGGTTTATTAGTGGCATGTCTTCTTCGGGTAAGAGGGTGAATGAGCGTTCGGCGATGCAGATGACGGCTGTCTACTCGTGTGTGCGTATTTTGTCTGAAGCGGTGGCGAGTCTGCCGCTTCACGTGTATGAGCGGACGAGTACGGGTACGGCTAAAGCTGTTAAACATCCTTTATATAAGGTGCTTCATGATGAGCCGAATCTTGAAATGACAAGCTTCGTGTTTAGAGAAACCTTGATGACGCATCTACTGTTATGGGGTAATGCTTACGCGCAGATTATTCGAAACGGTAAAGGCGAAATATTAGGGCTTTATCCTTTGATGCCTGATCGTATGAGAGTTGACCGGGATGAGAGTGGTCAAATTTTTTACGAGTATACGTTAAATGATAGTGATGTTTTAGCGGGTAAAGAAACGAGTGTGAAACTTAAACCCTTTGACGTGCTTCATATTCCCGGTCTTGGTTTTGACGGGCTTGTTGGCTATTCGCCTATTGCGATGGCAAAAAACGCTATCGGTATGGCGATAGCTACGGAAGAGTATGGTGCATCGTTTTTCGCTAACGGTGCTACACCAAGCGGCATCTTGGAATACCCCGGTACAGTGAAAGATCCGTCTGGTATGAGGGATAGTTGGAATAAGGGGTTCTCGGGTTCTAACTCGCATAAGATAGCGATTTTAGAGGAAGGCATGAAGTATACGCCTATTTCTATTTCGCCTAACGAAGCACAGTTTCTTGAAACTCGTAAGTTTCAGATTAACGAGATTGCTCGTATTTTTAGAGTCCCACCACATATGGTTGGTGATTTAGAAAAGTCGAGTTTTTCTAATATTGAGCAGCAGTCGTTGGAGTTTGTGAAATACACGCTTGATCCTTGGGTGGCGCGTTTTGAACAGTCTATTACGAGACGGCTTTTTACTGATAAGGAGAAAGAAACTTATTATGTGAAGTTTAACGTGGATGGTCTTCTTCGGGGAGACTATCAGAGTCGTATGAATGGTTATGCTACCGCTCGTCAAAACGGTTGGATGAGTGCAAACGATATTAGACAGTTAGAAAACTTGGATAAGATTCCAGCCTGTGAGGGTGGTGACTTGTATTTGATTAACGGTAACATGCTCCCACTTAACCGTGCGGGAGCGTTCGCAAACAGTAGCGGAAAGGAGGAAAAAGGTAATGAGGAAGTTTTGGCAGTGGAAAAACCAAAAGGTAAACAATGAGAATAATGAGATTTTTGAGAGAACGCTGTTTCTTAACGGTACGATTGCTGAAGAATCATGGTTTGATGATGATATTACACCACAACTTTTTAAAGACGAGTTAAACGCTGGTAGTGGGAATATTACCGTGTGGATTAACTCGCCTGGCGGCGATTGTGTGGCTGCGGCACAAATCTATAACATGCTCATGGATTACAAGGGTTGTGTGACGGTCAAAATTGACGGTATTGCAGCATCGGCTGCATCAGTGATTGCGATGGCCGGGACAAAGGTTTATATGAGCCCGGTGTCAATGCTTATGATCCATAATCCTATGACTGTTGCTTTTGGAAACAGAAACGAAATGGAAAAAGCAATATCAATGCTTGATGAGGTCAAAGAGTCCATTATTAACGCTTACGAGATTAAAACAGGGCTTAACCGTGTGAAACTGTCGCATTTAATGGATTCGGAAACGTGGATGGATGCTAACAAGGCGGTAGAACTCGGGTTCGCGGACGGTGTTTTAACTAGAGGTGAAACCACTGATATTGGCATACCACAAGTTTCAACATTGTATTCGAAAGCAAGCGTGCAAAACACGTTATTGGAAAAAATATCTAAAGCCTGCCGGATAAGCGGTAAGGAAACAAACAATATTAGTGCAGACGATCTTATGGATCGTCTTTTTTTAATCAAAAATTGGAGGTAAACATGATGAACACTATTTCAAACATGGTTGAGAAACGTAACAAGGCCTGGCAGGGTGCAAAAGCTTTCCTTGAGTCTAAACGTGACAAGGACGGGCTTATTTCAGAAGAAGACGCGAAAACCTATGATGAGATGGAAGCGAAAGTGAAAGCTTACAGTACGGAAATTGATCGTTTAGAGCAGATGGAAAAAATGGATAAAGAGCTTTCAAAACCAACATCCGAGGCGATTGTTGCAAAACCTATGAAAACAGGCGTTAACCTTGAAAAACAAGGTCGTGCGCGTGACGAGTATAAGCAGGCAATGCTTACAGCTCTTAGAAGTAATTTTAAACGAGTCGATAACGTGTTGCAGGAAGGCGTGGACGCTGACGGCGGGTATCTTGTGCCGGAAGAGTATGATAATCGTCTGATTGAAACGTTGAAAGAAGAAAACATTATTCGCTCTCTTGCTACCACGATTACTACTAGTGGAGAGCATAAGATTAATGTTGCGATGAGTGATCCTGCGGCGGCTTGGATTGAAGAAGGCGCAAGCCTTAACTTTGGGGATTCCAAGTTTGCTCAAATCCTGCTTGACGCTCATAAGCTTCACGTTGCGGTAAAAGTTACTGAAGAACTCTTGTATGATAATGCGTTTAATCTCGAGAATCATCTTCTCACATCCTTCGGCATGGCGTTGGCTAACGCTGAGGAAGACGCTTTTCTTAACGGGGATGGTGTTGGAAAACCGACTGGTATTTTCAATAAGAAAGACGGTGGTACGTTCCTTAAAGAAACTGCCGGTATTAAAACTGATGATTTGATTGATCTTGTTCACGCTTTGAGGCGACCATACCGTAAAAACGCGAGTTTTATTATGAACGATAAAACGGTCGCGAGCATACGAAAACTTAAAGACAATAATGGCGCGTACGTTTGGCAGCCTTCATACCAGGATGATGAGCCGAACAGGATTCTCGGATACCCGGTATACACGTCTGCTTACGCGCCTGAAAACATGGTGGCTTTTGGTGACTACTCGTACTACAACATTGGCGACCGTGGTTCACGCTCGTTTAAAGAGCTTACCGAGCTTTTCGCTGGAAACGGCATGATAGGTTTCGTCGCTAAAGAGCGTGTAGACGGCAAACTCGTGCTTAAAGAAGCAGTACAGATTCTGCCTGTTAAAACAAGCGTAGCAGCTTAAAAGTTAAGGAGGGGTGTTGATGATAGTTACAGTCGAGGAAGCAAAAAACTATCTTAGGGTGGATAGTAAAGAAGATGATGAGCTTATCAACACCCTTATTCGTTCTGCTGAAAAACTCTGCCAGGGAGTAGCTCGTAAAAACGATACTAGTTTGATTAGTAAAAACTTTGACGAGTATCGGCTCGCAGTCTTATACGCTACAGGCTACTTGTATGAGCATAGGGAAGAAGCAGACCACCACGCGCTAACTCTCACCTTACGTTCGATGCTTTTTACTGTTAGAAAAACGGGGTTTTAAATGAGAATAAGTTTATTAAACGAGCGTATTATGCTGCTTAAAAACAGTGTTGAAATTGATGATATTGGTAATCATAAGATTAAGTGGAGTAAATATTACGAGTGTTACGCGACGGTAAGTGCTGAAAGCCCATCTGAGCAGACTTCGGCGGGAAACGTGTGGGATGAGTCAAAAATAGATTTTACTATCCGCTATTCGAAAGAAACAGCCGTAGTCTCATCGCTTGGTTACAGGATTATTTTCCATGATACGGTTTATGAGATTTTAGGTATTGACCACATGAATTATAAGAAGAAAAGCCTGAAACTTCACTGTAAGAGGTGTAAAAAGTGAGCAAAGTAAGTATTGGCAGCCTCTCTAAAGAAGTTATTAGAGAGCTTAAAACTTACGCGAAAGTTACAACCGGGAAAGTAAAAGAAGCAGTAAAAAACGCTGGTAAAACAGCAAAAGAAGAAATTAACATGACAGCTCCTAAACGAACTGGCGCGTATGCGAAAAGTTGGGCGGTTAAAACATTAAACGAAACAGGCAGCAGGCTAGTTCTCGTAGTGCATTCTAGAAACAAGTATCAGCTTACACACTTGTTAGAGTACGGTCATGCTAAACGAGGCGGCGGACGCGTGGAAGCAAGAGCACACATTGCTGAGGCTGAAAGTAAAGCAGTACGAAGTTTTGAAAAAGAAATAGAGGAGGCGGTTAAAAATGGGTAATCTTTTAAACATTATGAGAGAGATAGGTTTTCCTTTCGCATATCACCATTTTGCTGAAGGAGAATCCCCTAATCCGCCTTTCCTCCTGTTCTTAACGCCTGCTAGCAGTAATTTCGCGGCAGACGGGAAAACGTATTTTAAAGCAAACGAGGTTCATATTGAACTATACGCAGACTATAAGAACCCCGTGCTAGAAGAACAAGTTGAGGCCGTGCTTGACAGGCACGGCATTTTTTATAACAAAACAGAAACGTTCATAGAGTCGGAAAAGCTTTATGAAACACTCTACATTTTTGAAATGGAGGTAACAGAAAATGGGAAACAAGGTTAAATACAATCTTAAAAACGTGTACGCGGCAAAACTTAAAAAAGATTCGAGTGGTTTCTCCTATGATGAGCCTAAGCCGATTCCGGGGGCGGTGAGTATAAGCCTTGAGGCTGAGGGTGAATCCTCACCGTTTTACGCTGACGGGATTGTTTACTTCAGGTCGACTGCTAACAACGGTTACAGTGGCGACTTGGAAATTGCTCTTATACCTGAATGGTTTAGGACGCAAATACTACGAGAAGAACTAGATAAAAACGGTGTTCTGGTTGAAAACGCGAAGATTAGTGAAACAGAAAAATTCGCGCTCCTGTTTGAGTTTGATGGTGACGTGAACGCGATCAGACACGTTTTATATAACTGTTCAGCAACACGACCGTCTATCGAGTCAGAAACTAAGGAAGACACTATAGAACCGGGCACGGAAACTTTGTCGCTTACGGCTGATCCTAGAGAAGATGGTTTGGTGAAATCCCGTAGCGGTGACACTACTTCAAAAG
>NQOP01000007.1:16254-21925 GCA_003585845.1 Bifidobacteriaceae bacterium NR021 | reverse complement strand
TTTAAAGGGGGTAAACGTGTTAGAAAAAACAGTAAAAGTAAATGGTAAAGACGTGAAGTTTCGTTCTTCAGCCACTATTCCAAGATTGTATCGTATTAAATTCAAGCGTGATATTTTTAAAGACCTGTCAAAATTAGAGCAGTCTTTCAAAAACAACGAGGGTGTTTTTGAAATAGCAGATCTTGAAATTTTTGAAAACGTAGCCTATATCATGGCTTATCACGCGGATAATAGTATTCCAGCAAGTATTGATGAGTGGCTTGACGAGTTTGAAATGTTTTCTATCTACGAGATTCTTCCTGAAATTCTAGAACTTTGGGGAGCAAACTTGGAAACTGAAGTAAAATCTAAAAAAAATTTAAAACAACAACACGGCAAATGACAACCGCGTTGTTTCTTCTTAGATGCACCGAAATTGGGATTAGTATTTGCGAACTGGATCTTTTAACCATCGGCATGATTTTAGACATGTGGACGGAGAAAGCAAACGATAATGTGAAATACGATAAGCTCGCAAGCCAAACAGAATTTGACAGGTTCTAAACGAGAACCAAACATTCTTATACCTGACGTTAAAATATCTATTTTTTCACGCGTAAATTAAGAAAGAAAAGGGAGGTGAAGTTATGGCAAACAGGATTAAAGGTATTACTGTTGAAATTGGTGGGGATACTACAGGCTTAGATAAGTCTTTACAACAGGTGAATTCGACTATTCGCTCAACCGAACAGTCGCTTCGTGATGTTAATAGGCTTTTGAAACTTGATCCGACAAGCACGCAGCTTCTAAGCCAAAAACAGGCTTTTTTGCAGAAAGAAATCCAAGAAACGTCTAATAAGCTTAACGTTTTGAAACAGGCGGATAAGCAGGCTAAAGTACAGTTGGAAAACGGGGAGCTTGGTAAAGACAAGTATGATGCGTTGCAGCGTGAGATTGTTGAAACAGAAAATAATCTTGATAGTTTAAAAGAAAAATTAAAACAGGTAGGTAGTGTTAGTTTAACCAAGCTTAGTAGCCAGTTTGATAGTACGAGCAAAAAGATAAAGAAACTAGGAGATGGTATGTCATCTCTTGGTCAAAGTTTAAGCACGAAAGTTACGCTGCCGATTGCTGCTATTGGTACTGCTGGTTTCACTGCTGCAGCAGACTTACAGGATGCTATGGGTGCAACAGAGCAGATTTACGGTAAGTCTGCTAACAAGATGCTTAAATGGTCAGGAAGTTTGAAATCCTATTATGGTATTGCTCAAGGTCAAGCTTTAGAGTATGCGAATACTATGGGCGCGATGTTGAAAAATATTGGTGGGAAAAGTGATGCTGAAGCAGCCGAGATGAGTCAGAAGCTGGTTGCTCTTGCAGGCGACTTGTCTGCTATGTTTGGTGGCACAACCGAGTCTGCTGTTCTTGCTTTAACAGGCGCGCTTAAAGGTAATAATGCGATGCTTGACAATTATGGTATGGGTGTTAACGAGGCGACTATTAAAGCTAAAGCTCTTGCTATGGGTTTGCATGATGGTAGAGGCGCGATGAGCTTGCAAGCGAAACAGGCTGCTACTTTGGCTCTTATTATGGAGCAGACTGCTGACGCTCAAGGGCAGGCTGGGCGTGAAGCTGCGGGCGCTTCGGGTTCTATGAAGATTCTAAAAACAGAGTTGCAGAATATTGCTGCGACTATTGGTAATGTTTTACTTCCAGTCATAACACCATTAATGCAGAAAATATCAGCATGGCTTTCTAAATTTAAACAGCTTTCTCCAGAAAGCCAAAAACTTATAGTGACACTTGGGCTGATTGCTGCGGCAGTCGGCCCTTTTTTAGTGGTTCTTGGAACGTGTATTTCTAAAATAGGTGTTGCTATACAAGGGTTTTCTAAACTAGCTTTGTTTATAGGTAAAATGTTCGCAAGTTTTACTTCCGGCTCTAGTATTCTTGAAGGGTTAGGCGCTGTTTTAGGTGGAGTATCCGCGCCAATACTCGCGGTTGTTGCGGTTATTGGTGTTCTGGTAGCAGCTTTTGTAACCTTATGGAACACTAACGAAGAGTTTAGAAACAGTGTTATTGCTGTTTGGGAGAAAATCAAGGAAACTTTCACCGGTTTTGTTAATGGTGTTAAAGAAAAACTGTCAAGCCTTGGTATTGATTTTACGAGTATTGTTGAAGGGCTTAAAACAGTGTGGAATGGTTTGTGTGCTATTCTAGCTCCACTGTTTGAAGGCGCTTTAAATTTAAGTTTTACTAGTTTCAAAACCGTTCTTGATTTAATCACAGGCGTTTTAGACGTTTTTATAGGATTGTTTACCGGTAACTGGTCTCAACTTTGGAACGGTGTAAAAGAAATTTTTACTGCTGTTTGGAACGCGGTTAAAAACACGTTCATGACAGTATTTAACACGTTAAAAAACGTTTTTAACGTGTTCTTGTCTTTCTTTGGCACTAGTTGGAACAAACTGTGGTCGAGTGTGAAAAACTTTTTCATGAACGTTTGGAATGGTATCGTATCGTTTTTCACTAACGTTTTAAACGGTATTAAAAACACGGCAACAAGTGTTTGGAATGGTATTAAAACCGCGATCATGAGCGTGGTAAACGGTATTAAAACAAGCATTTCAACAGTGTTTAATTCAGTAGCAAACATGGTTAAGTCTGTGTTTAACGGTATTAAAAACACGGTTGTGTCAGTTTGGAATGGTATTAAAAACGCGATCATTACTCCAATAGAAGCTGCGAAAAACAAGGTTAAAGCAGTAATCGACGCTATAACAGGGTTTTTCTCTGGTATAAAACTTAGTCTTCCTCATATTAAACTGCCGCATTTTAGTATTAAAGGACAATTCTCTCTTACGCCACCGTCTGTACCGTATCTTGCTATCGACTGGTATAAGAAAGCAATGAACAAGCCGATGCTGTTAAACGGGGCGACTATTTTCGGTGAGAAAAACGGGCGTATGCTTGGCGGCGGAGAGAAAGGCCCGGAAGTGATCATGGGGCTTGATACTTTGCAGAATATGAGCGCGGGAGCGAACACGCAAATGCTTAATGTTATGAACCAGATTCTAACGATTATGGACGCGTATTTCCCACAGTTTTCTAACCAGAGTATTGTGCTCGACACTGGTGAACTAGTGGGTGGTATTGCTAGCAGGATGGACAGTGAGCTTTTCAAGCTTCAAACAAGAAAAACAAGGGGGTGGTAGAAGTGTATGGGATGCTAATAAACGGGTTGCATAGTTTTAACGATCTAGGGCTTGTTGCTACAAGCCGTCCGCTCGTTCAACTTCCAGAACCTAAATTAGAGTATTTGCAAATACCAGGCAGGCAGGAAAGTATTGATATTAGTGAAAGTCTTGCTGGTGAAGTGTTATACGAGATGCGTGAAGGCTGTTTCGAATTCATTGTTGCAAACAAAAACAAGTGGAGTGAAACATGCCATAGGGTTAAAACGTTAATACACGGTAAGAGTGTGAAACTGTCTCTTGATGATGAACCATTGTTCTACTATCAGGGTCGAATGTGGGTTAGTGGTTTTAAATCGGATAAAAACTATTCAACTCTCACACTCAACTATAAGCTGCAACCATATAAGTATAGTGTAGATGATTCGGATGGGGTTCACACAATATGGGGTGTGCAAGTAGATGATAAGCGTGAAATAACACTCGTTCACGATTTTGACATGACACTGATTCCAGAATTTAACAACCTGTCATCTAACAGTATGCTACTGGATTCTAATGGTAAAAAGTATGAGATTAAAACAGGTTTTAACCGTTTCCCACAGCTTCGTTCAAAAATAAGCATGAGTTTAACATTCGTTGGAAACGGGATGGTAAATATTTCCTATAAAAGGGGGTGGTTGTGAGTGTACAGGATCATGCTTGACGGTAATACGATTTACTATCCGAATGATGATAAAGCAGTACTTGATGATATTACGTTAAACTTGGAGCTTAATACTGCGGGAACGTTAACGTTTACTTGCCCTAGTCAAAACCCTTGCTATGAGCTTATTAAAAACCGGAAATCAATAGTAAGCGTGTGGCGTGACGATGAGGAGATTTTCTTCGGCGAGGTTAGAGAGCAAGTAAAAGACTTGTATGGTAGTAAGAAAGTAACTTGCGTAGGGTTGTTAACTTATTTAGCTGATAGTATTCAACCTCAGAAAGAATATCATGATCAGAGTTCCTACCAGCTTTTAGAAAAACTTTTACAAGCTCATAACAGTCAGGTAGATGATTATAAGAAAATAAGAATTGGTTTCGTAACAGTATCTGACTCGAATGATTCGCTCTACAGGTTTACTAATTTTGAAACCACGCTTGAAGCGATTATGGGTAAAATGGTTGAAAAGCTTGGCGGATATTTGCGTCTTAGAAAAGAAGACGGGAAACTTTACTTAGACTACCTACGTTTAGAGGAAATAGGTAAAGCTACAAGCCAGCATATTAGTTTCGGCTTGAACCTGCTTGAATACGCGGAAAACCTTTCAGCAGAGGATGTTACTACAGCGGTTATTCCTCTCGGCAAAGAGTTGGAAAACGAGAATAGTGAAAACGAGGTTCTTAAAAAGCATGTTGATATTACTTCAATAAACAATGGGAAAAACTATATAGTATCTCGTGAAGCGCAAAAAACATTCGGCTGGGTTTGTAAAGTTGTTAATTTCAATAATGTGACAGTTCCAACTAATCTTATGCGCAAAGCTACTAAATGGTTACAGGATAACCAGTTTGAGCATGTAGAAATAAGCCTTAGCGCGGTTGACTTATCCGAGTTAGGTTTACATTATGCGACGATTAAGTGTGGGGATAGGGTTCGTTGCCTCGCTCCACAATTTGGCATGGACCGAGTGTTTCCTGTAGTAAAACAGACTATACCGATTCAAAAACCAGGTGAAATTAGAATCGTGCTTGCGAGCAGGATTTCTAAAGGGTATGTGCAAAACGTGTCGCATGCTGTTCAAACGTTAAAAGAAGAAACGGTTGAAGCTAGAAAAATTGATAACGAGCGTGTTAAAGCTGCGATCGATAATATTAAAGCGCAAATGGGTAATTCTCAAAGCGGCTATAAGATAAGCGAATACGATAGTAAAGGCATGTGGGTTCGTGACCTTTACATGGATACGCCTGATAAAAACACTGCTACAAAAGTTTTACAGGTTAACATGAATGGTATTGCTGGAAGCCATAACGGTTTTTCAGGCCCTTACAATACTGCGATGACTCTTGACGGCATGGTGTATGGTGACAGGATTATCGGGCATTCGATTGACGCGGAAAAACTTTCAGTTTCTTACACTTCCCAGGTAGAAAAGCAGATTAGTAAAGCAAAAAACGAGGCTATAAAAGACACTGGTAGGAGGCTTGAAAACTATTACACGATAAGTGAAATCAACACGAAACTCAATGTTACAGACGGTAAGATTGAGGCTGGTGTTGAAAGCGTTAACCATAGTCTTAAACAGAAAAACGGTAACTATTACGGCTCGTATACTCCAAGCCAGTTTAACGCTCCTATGAGCTTGTGGCTGACTGATAGTGAAAAAATGCAGCATGTTGGTGATTTTTTCTACGACACGTCAACCGGCTACGCTTACAGGCTTATTGTTAAGCAGGAAAGTTTAGCCGTAAAATTTAATGAGAAATCGCACACGGAATCAGCTTTTGACGATTTT
>NQOP01000007.1:12433-15479 GCA_003585845.1 Bifidobacteriaceae bacterium NR021 | reverse complement strand
AAAAATTTCTGGCGCAACAGTGTTTATTCCATCAAACGAGTTTTGGCTACATTTTAGAACTAACTGGTCTCCGTTTGACAATTATGGTTTTAAGATTGATAGCATTAAAAAAGAGTATTCAGGAGAAATTTCAGGATACGTGTCTAAACTGCCTGAAGATATTAACATTATTGAGGTTAAAGGTGAAAATTATCCTGAGTCTGAACACCCGTATAAAGGTGGAACAAGCAAACTATGGCATTACGTTTCAGCTGACAGTATAAGTAGTTTTAGAACGTTCGCTTGGATCAGAGTTAAAGATAAAGACATTGAGGCTGCTAAATCCACGGCTGATAAGGCTATTTCTAAACTAACCATAGTAGAAGATTCCATATCTTCAATGGTTAAAAAAGGTGATTTTGGTAGTTTCATGCAGCAAAACTATAACAGTTTCCTTCTCGGGTTTAACCATTCGAGTAAATACGTGCAAATAACACCCGGGCAGATAGAACTTTACGATGGTGAAGTTGATGAGGATCATAAAAGAGCTGTTTTTGATAAAAACGGGAACAACTTCTACCGTAACGGCGTGTATATTGGCTATGTTGGAACCGGCGAGTGGGAAGAAGATAATTCTCACAAGGGTCTAGTTTTTCATCTTACTAGCGACGGAAAGTATATGGCTTTCGCGCAACGTAAATCAGCTGATGAAGAAACATACGCTACTATGCTGTGTTTTTCACGTTCGCAAAGCATTTATAAAGAGTATGGTATTCACGCTGGATGCAACTTTTACATGCATGGTAACAAGATTATAGATCCTGTTTGGCAAGACGGTGCAGGAGTAGACGCGGATATTAACTATGTGCAGATTATTGAAATGAACCAGGATGGGAAAGCTTCAAAATGGGGTTCTAACGCTCACATGGTGTTTAAAAACGGGATACTCATGAAAGTTAAATACTATTAAAAACGCGGAAGTGAACGCGGGTGGAAGCGTTAAGTGAAGCGTTGAGGAGAATTTGTTATAGGGAGAATAAAGGGAGAATGTGTTATGGAGAAACTAATTATTCCCACAAACAAAATAGTGGCTAATAAAGGCACGCGCTTAAAAGACGTGACAGAAAGTATTACAACACCTGTAGTTGATAATACGAAAATTTTATGCGAAATCAGCCACAAGCTGGATATTATTCTAAAAAGATTGGAGGAGAGTAGTGGTAAAACCGACAATTAGCTACGCGGTAGCTGTGCAAAAATATAAGGCTGAGTTAAACGAAAAAATAGTCGAGTTGAATAAGCAAATACCAATACCTACTTACATGATAGAAGGCATTGTTGCAAGCGTATTATCTGATATGCGTTCTGCGGTGATCGCGGAAAACTCGATGGAATATGAAGCGTATGTGAAACAGTTAGAAGACTATTTTAACTCTAGAGAACGCGAACTTAACGACGAGATTTTGAAAATAAAAGCCGAAAAAACTGAAAAAACTGAAACGGCTGGGAAAGGTGAAGATGCTGAAGAATGTGTTAAGTAGTAGTCATGTGTTGAAAAATAATATCAGTCGAAATACTGAAAAGCTGAAATGCTGAAATGCTGAAATGCTGAAATGTTAGGGCAGGTGTGGGTTAAACCATGCCTGCCATTTTTTATTACTTTTTACTTTTTGTTTTTATAAGAGTACTGGCAAATGTTAGGAAAACTTGTAAGGAGAATTATGAGAGGATTTTGGAATATTGCTCAACTGGCTTTCACACTGGTAGGCGGCTGGCTGGGATACTTTTTAGGCGGGTGCGACGGGCTGATCCTCGCGCTCGTTTTATTTGTGGTTGCGGATTATATTACAGGCGTGATGTGTGCGGTCACGGATAAGAAACTGTCTAGCAGCATTGGTTTTAAGGGCATTTTTAGAAAGGTGCTCATTTTTATGCTTGTTGGTATAGCAAACATTATAGATTTTCATGTTTTGAAGCAAGGAAGCGTGATTAGAACCGCGGTAATTTTCTTCTACCTATCTAACGAAGGATTATCTTTAACCGAAAACGCGGCTCACCTGGGGCTTCCCGTGCCTGAGAAATTAAAAAACGTTTTAGAACAATTACACGACAAGAACAGGAAGGACAATACTCATGAGTAAAAAAGGAATAGATGTGTCAGAATGGCAGGGTGACATTGATTTCAACGCGGTGAAAGCATCCGGCGTTGAGTTTGTGATCATTCGAGCAGGATACGGTATCGGATGCAAAGACAAGTGGTTTGAACAGAACTATCGTAAAGCAAAAACATGCGGTCTTGATGTTGGAGCCTACTGGTATTCGTACGCAAACTCTGGTTTTGAGGCGGCTGAGGAAGCTCAAAGCTGTGTGAACATGCTTTCAGGTAAGAGTTTTGAGTATCCTGTTTACTTTGATTTGGAAGAGAAAAGCCAGCTTAACCGTGGGCGAGCTTTCTGCGATTCGCTGATTACCAGTTTTTGCAATAAGCTTGAAAACTGCGGGTATTATGCAGGTTTTTACACTTCGCTTTCAACTGCTAATAATCTTGTGTCCGCTCACATTAGAGACCGTTACGCTTTGTGGATTGCACAGTGGAACACGCACTGCAGTTATCAGGGTTCGTATGGTCTTTGGCAATACTCGTCAAGTGGCAGTGTGCCTGGAGTAGTTGGCAGAGTTGATATGGATTATGCTTACGTGGATTATCCGAGCATTATTAAAAACGCTGGGTTAAACGGGTGTAAAAACGGCGGCTCTGACCAAGCTGTGCGCACGTCAAGTATTGATGAGGTGGCGCGAGAAGTTATTAACGGCGCTTGGGGTAACGGAAATGAGCGTAAACAGCGTTTAACTCAAGCCGGATACGATTATGCGAGCGTGCAAAATAAGGTTAATGAGCTTCTCGGTGTTAAAGCTTATAGAAAGTCGGTTGATGAGCTTGCACGTGAAGTAATCCGAGGCGCTTGGGGTAACGGTAGCACTCGTAAACAGCGTTTAACTCAAGCCGGATACGATTATGATACGGTACAAAAACGAGTAGACGAACTCTTGTAAAACAGTTTGAAAC
>NQOP01000007.1:10842-11687 GCA_003585845.1 Bifidobacteriaceae bacterium NR021 | reverse complement strand
TTTTTTTTTTAAGGTTAAATTGTTAAGTCAAGAGGTTAAAAAACACTGTTTTTTCTTTGCCTGTGATGTAAGGAGGCACAGGCAAATGAATATAAAAGAAAAACAGCAAGTCAAATTACTAAGAGATGAAGGTCTTAGCTATACGCAGATTGCAAACCGTATGGATGTTTCCGTTAATACGATTAAGAGCTACTGCAAACGTAATAGTCTAGGCGTAATCCAGTCTATGAAAATACAGACGGAATTATGTGAATCTTGTTCAAAACCAATTAAGCAAAACACAGGAAGAAAAGTTAAACGTTTCTGTTCTGACGCGTGTAGAAACACGTGGTGGAACAAGCATACACAGTTGGTAAAAAGACAGGCAAACTATGAATGTGCTTGTCTTAACTGCAAAAATTCTTTTATCTCTTACGGTAACAAGGCAAGAAAATACTGCTGCCACGCCTGCTATATAGAACATCGTTTTGAAGGTGGACGTCATGCAAATCAGTAATGATGCTCACGGGCTAACGGATGTTAAAGCGAGGGCTTGGACAAAAGAGAGTATGCAGGCGGATTTTCGTTTTGAAATAGCCGAAAAACTTACCGTTTCACTCTTTAAAAAAGGGCTTATCAGCGAGCAAGAAAAAGAAAAAATAAGCCGTCTTAACAGGGAAAAATTTCACCCGTTTTACAAGGAATTATTGGGTTAAAAGCTTGATAAATACTGCTTTTAGAGTGATGAATAGTATTAGCTGAAAGTGAGGGAAATAGTGAAAGAAATAATAAAAATAGACTCTACAATACGAAAAACTGGTTTTGAGAAAAAGACGCGGGTTGCAGCGTATGCGAGAGTTTCTAGT
>NQOP01000007.1:9838-10063 GCA_003585845.1 Bifidobacteriaceae bacterium NR021 | reverse complement strand
CTAATCCCTGCTGGGAGTATGCTGGGCTTTACTTTGACGAGGGTATTAGCGGCACGAAAATCGATAAGCGTGAAAGTCTTAAACAACTGCTTAAAGACTGTGAGAGCGGTCAGATAGACAGGATTGTTACAAAGTCTATTAGTAGGCTTGCAAGAAACACGGTTGACTGTCTTGAAATAGTTAGAAAACTTACCGGTCTTGGTATTTATTTGTATTTTGAGAAAG
>NQOP01000007.1:8584-9059 GCA_003585845.1 Bifidobacteriaceae bacterium NR021 | reverse complement strand
AAGCGAGTCAAGATCCATCTCGGAAAACAGCATGTGGTCAATTCAAAAAAGGTTCGAAAATGGAACCTTCGTCATTTCCTGCCCTGCGTATGGGTATAAAAACGAGAATAGGAAAATGATTATAGTTCCCGAGCAAGCCAGGGTAGTAAAAGAAATTTTCAACATGACTCTTTCCGGCATGGGTGGAGAAGCAATAGCACGAGTATTGACCGATAAAAAGATTCCAACTAAAAAGGGCGGAAGTTGGACTTCAAGTACCGTGAACGCTGTTTTGACTAATAAAACATACACAGGTGATGTCATATTTCAGAAAACATACACAGATGATAGTTTTAACCGCCATAAAAACTGTGGCGAGAAAAAACAGTATGTTATTGAAAACCATCACGAGGCTATCATCAGTCATGAAACTTTTAATCTTGTAAAAGAGATTATCGCGTGGAGAAGAAGTGAAAATAACATAGTATGTGGTAGT
>NQOP01000007.1:5030-7805 GCA_003585845.1 Bifidobacteriaceae bacterium NR021 | reverse complement strand
GTAAAAGACGAATAATTTATCAACATAATAAGGCGTATGGCATATGGGTTTGTATAACGCATCTTGAAGATATTCATGCTTGTTCACAAAAGTCTGTTATGGAAAGTTATCTTAAAATTTCCTTCCTGCAAATGTTAAACAAGTTAAAAGCAGGATACGTTCAAATGTTGACTCCTCTCGTAGAAAGTTTGAGAGGTGTGAATAATAAAGACGGTTTGAACAAAGTTATCGAACTCGAAGAAAAAATAGCTAAATTGCAAGAACAAGAGCAAGTACTCAGTAAGCTTTTAGCCGGTGGCTACATTGAGATGGATTCCTACTATCTGGAAAGCAATCAGCTTAAAACGGAAATAGATACTTGTCTTAAGGAAAAACTTCAGCTTTCCAACAGTTTAAACGGTAACTTAACGCACTTAAACGAGGCGCAAAAACTTCAACGGTTCGTAAGCGTCACAGAAGTATTTAGCGAGTTTAAGGACGAGGATTTTCTGGATTTTGTAGACGATGTCGTAGTTAAAAGCAGAACAAGATTTCTTTTTATTTTGAAATGCGGATTGGAATTAGAAGAAGAGGTGAAAGAAACATGGCACGCATCCCATATGGTTACAGAATAGTAGACGGTAAAGCGGTTATAGATGAAGTAAAAGCTCAAGAAGTAAGAGAGTTTTTTCGTTTCTATCTTGAATTTAAAAATATTTCTCAAGCTGCTAAAAAATCAGGTATAAAAAGGGCTTGGCCAGTCACGGGCAAAATTCTTAGCAAGAAATTGTATTTAGGAACAGAGTTTTATCCTCAGATTATCGATGAGGATATGTTTAGACAAGTGCAACAAATAAGGCATGAGAATGCTATCAGGAATCATCGTTATAAAGAGCCTAAGCCAATAAAGGAAATTCGGCTTATTACAAGCTACCAGTTAGAAAAGGTAGAAAAGAAATACGATGATCCTTATCGTCAAGCAGCATACGCGTACAGTCAAATCAAGGAGGTGTAAAATGAATGCCAACGTTACAATTATTCCACCAAGAAAAATAGCGGGGAATACGGTAGATAAGCATAAAGATAAGCCGAAGTTAAGAGTAGTAGCGTATTGTCGTGTCAGTACTGACAGTGAAGAACAGGCAACAAGTTATGACACGCAAGTTCAGCATTATACGGATTATATTTCAAGAAATCCTCTCTGGGAGTTTGCCGGCATTTACGCTGATGACGGTATTTCAGGAACCAGCACGAAAAAACGTGTCGGTTTCAACGACATGATCCACGATTGCATGAGTGGCAAAGTAGACATGGTTATCACTAAGTCGATTAGCCGTTTTGCGAGAAACACTATAGACTGTTTAAAGTTTGTTAGACAGTTAAAAGACAAAAACATTCCGATCATTTTTGAAAAAGAAAACATCAACACCATGGAAGCAAGCGGAGAACTATTGCTTACTATCATGGCTTCTTTAGCTCAACAGGAATCAGCGTCGCTTTCTCAGAATGTGAAGCTTGGACTTAAGTTTCGCTACCAGGAAGGCAAAGTGCAAATCAACCATAACTGGTTTTTAGGATACACAAAAGACGATGAAGGGAATCTTGTAATTCTTGAACAGGAAGCAAAAGTCGTAAGAAGAATTTATAGAGAATATTTAGAAGGAGCAAGCCTTAGAGACATAGCGGAGGGTCTTGAAAAAGACGGTGTTAAAAACGGTGCCGGGCATTTAAAATGGAATTTATCTAATATTAAAGGCATCTTGCAAAACGAAAAATATATTGGTGATGCTCTTTTACAAAAAACTATTACGACAGATTTTATTAACCATGTTCGTATAAAAAATGATGGAACAGAACCACAGTATTATGTAAAAGATAGCCACGTGTCTATTATTCCAAGAGATATTTTCTTTAAAGTTCAAGAAGAAATGTTAAGACGAGCCAACATGTTTAGCGGTGAGGAGAACAAAAAAAGGAGAGTTTATTCCAGTAAGTACGCTCTATCCAGCCTGTGTGTTTGTTCTAAATGCGGGGATGTTTACAGAAGAATTGCTTGGAACAACCGAGGAGTGCATTCTGTTGTTTGGCGTTGTTGCACCAGAGTGGAAAATGGTCCTAGTGCTTGTGATGCTCCGACAGTACAAGAGAACGAACTGCAATCTGCCATAGTGAAAGCCATAAACAAGGTGTTTAGTATATCGGATGAAGTATTAGATACGTTGAATAACAATATTAGAGAAATTATCGCGGGCAACAACTTAAGTGAGCTTGAAACGGTTGATAAAAGAATTGCAGATAAACAAGCGATACTACTAACCTTGCTTAAAGCTAAAAAAGACTACACGAAAACTGCTGATGAGATTGATGAGCTTAAAGTTAAGAAACAGCAGCTTCTTATAGAAAAAGCAGGTCAAGAAGATGCTAAAAGACGAATCAGAGAAATGGAAGATTTTCTGAAAAGTGAGCGTCACGATATTAGTGAGTATGACGAGAAGCTGGTAAGAAAGTACATCAAGAAAATAAAAGTTTACGAGGATAAGTTCAGCGTAACTTTTAAATCAGAGATTAGTGTGAATATTGAAAGGGCATCGTAAAAGCCAAAAGAATGTGAGTGTTTGAAATGTTACAAAAGTCAGCCTAGGGGTAATCCTCTCTAGGCTGTTTTTTATGCTAAAATCAAGCTATTAAGCCAATCTTAAACCTTTTAACGATAGCTTTTTCTATCGTTAAAATGTGCACCCAATATCCATAGTGTGCACTCAAAAAAGTGTAGCTATACTACCTGTTCTCTCAATC
>NQOP01000007.1:0-4185 GCA_003585845.1 Bifidobacteriaceae bacterium NR021 | reverse complement strand
ACGCTCTAAGGTCGAGTGCACAGGATGTTAACGTTAAAAGGTGCACACACTTTGCACCCAGCTAGAAGTTAGGAAATAGGAGTTTAGAAACTTTCCTGTACCGTATGAGGGAGAGAAAAGCATCCAGATATGATAATTTCGATGCAATACATGTTTCTAGAGTTTCAGAAATTCCGTTTGATCTTGGTGTTATGGGGGGTTCCTCTTACGTATTTGAAATACCATGACATCAAGCAGTTTTTTAGAAAACTATTGAAAAATGTCGTTAACTTATGTATAACAAGTATTGTTCGCCCCGTAGAACGAATGAGGAGGCCAATATGAGATATTTAACTGCAAGTCAAGTTGCTGAAAAATGGCATATTTCGCAAAGACGAGTTCAAATTCTTTGCTCCTCTGGACGAATTGAGGGAGTGTTCAAACTCGGTGAGAATTGGGCAATTCCTGAGAATTCCCCAAAGCCGACAGACGGCAGAATAAAGAAGGAGCTTGAAAATGAGCAAACTGAAAATAATTGACCTCTTTTGCGGTTGTGGTGGGTTTAGCCAAGGCTTTGAACAAGCTGGCTATTCAACTTTGCTTGGCGTTGATATGTGGGCTGATGCTACTTCAACCTATCAATACAATTTTCCTAACAGCAAAGTCATCAACGACGATATAACGAGGGTTTCAACAAAACAACTGCTTGATGTTGCGGGAGTATCTGCAACTGAAGTTGATGGAATTATTGGTGGCCCACCCTGTCAGGGCTTTTCTATTTCGGGGAAAAGACTGATAGATGATCCGAGGAATATTCTGTATAAATCTTTTGTGGAATTTGTTGGTGACATTCAGCCTAAATTTTTCGTAATGGAAAATGTTCCCGGACTTGTCAGTATGGCTAAAGGAGCAGTAAAAGATACGGTCATCGAAGATTTTACTGCCAGAGGATACAATGTTTCTTGGAGTATACTTGCTGCTGACGACTATGGAGTTCCACAGCACCGCAGGCGTGTGTTTTTTGTGGGATTAAACAAGAAATATTTTGGAAATAAAACTTTTGTATTTCCTAAGCCGCTTGTAAGTGAAAAAGTTACTTGTAAAGATGCAATTTCTGACCTTGATTTTATTTCGGATGAAGTAGCATTGCCTGATGAAATTGACTATGCTTTACCGCCAGAAACCGAATATCAGAAATTGATGAGAATGAATAGTAGCAAGCTATGGAACCATACAGCCACAATTCATAATGCGAGAACTAAGGAAATAATTGCAATGGTACCCGATGGAGGTAACTACCAATCACTTCCGCAGGAATTATGGAACACGAGAAAAGTGCACATTGCTTGGACAAGGATGGATAGCAGTAAGCCCTGTTTCACAATCGATACGGGACACAATCATCATTTCCATTACAGTGAAAACAGAGTACCTACTGCGCGAGAGTCTGCTCGCATTCAGTCTTTCCCTGATAGATTTAGATTTTTGGGAATTAAGACAAGTCAGTTGAAACAAGTTGGGAATGCAGTACCACCACTCCTTGCACAAGCCATTGCAGAAGAAATAAAGAAACTCTTAAGAGAGGAGAAAGCCTGATGTACAACCACACAAACCAATATAGATGTATTATCATTAGAGGTAAATCTCAAAAGGAGTTGGACAATCTTCTTTCCGCTTACGCACTCGTTATTGACGATATTTGCCCCTGTGCAAAAGAGGAATTTGAGAGCAGATTTAACACAGAGCTTGCAAGAATACTTCACGGAAAAAATGCCGATACAGTGGCATTGAAGAAAACGCTTGACAATCACAGGACTGAAATTGCGGGAAAGCTTTTTGGTATGTACTATTTAGCCACTGATGAAGTGTACTATGCGTCTGAAAGGACAAAAAAGTACATTGCTGATAGTGACCAACCAGCGTTTTTCAAAGATATATGCTTCAAAATGCAATTCCCTAATGGAATGAATAAGATTCAAACTGTGAGACCATATCTTGATGAACACATATCGTTAAGACAATTTCCGTTTGTGATAAAATGCCTTATGCTTGCAAACGATAAGAAGATAGAATTGACTGTTAACGACATCGGTTACTATATTCTCAATTCGCTTGATGTTTTAAAAGGAAATTCCACTCCAGAAGAAGTTATTGAGCAAATTGCACTTGATAAAGCAAAGGATATTGAGCGTAAAATTGTCGTTGCTGGCAAAGCGAGTTCTTACACTATGCAGCATATTCGAGAGCAACTCAATTATTTGGAGCTTGCAAACTTGATTTTCATTACAGATGACAAGCGAGTTCTGCTGAATTATCGAGAAAAGACCTGCCTTGATTTGTTTGCTTCCCAATGTGGTATCGCCCCTGCTTTTGATATGTATAAGTATGATGTCAGCAAACAAGAAGATAGAGATCAACTATATCTTGATTGGGACAAGTACTATTCAAGAGTTAGTGAAAATGCGAATGACTTTGCGACTAACATTTCTGCACTTGTTACTTCGGAGGAAGTCAAGAAAACCGAAAAGCCGAAAGCAAAATCTAACGAGGGAACTACTGTTGAGCTTGGAGATGAGGGCGAACAGTATGTATATGACTATGAAAAAGCAAGGGTTACTGCCTTCAATCCTCGACTTGCTGGCAAAGTTATTCCGTTTGGAAAAACCAGAGGTCTTGGATATGATATTCAATCAGTTGTTGCAGAAAAAGGCGATAAGTCTGAGTTCGTAAAATATATCGAAGTTAAAGCAACTAAGCGTGTTACTGCTCCAGATTTGTCTGATAGTTCTTGGGTTGATACTGTTAATATTACAAGAAATGAATGGGTTGCTGCCCAGCAACACCGAGATTTCTATCATATTTATAGAGTTTACTTCGCTCGAAATGGCGTAGTAGTCTATATCATAAGCAGTATTTATCAGAAAGAGCAGGATGGAATAGTGTCTGTTGTCCCGATGATGTATCGTGTGGACTTTGCTAATAACGCTGTTGATGCTGTAATGGGGTAATAGAATGTATAAGGTTGTTTCTTTGTTTTCAGGTTGTGGCGGAGCCGATTGTGGTATGCTTGGAGGATTTGAATTTAATAAAACTTTCTATCCTAAGTTACCATTTGAAATTGTCTATGCCACAGATATAGATAAAAAGGCTGTATTGACACACAAAGCAAATTTTGATACAGCTCAATTGGTGTGCAAGGATATATGCGAGACGGAGTCTGATGAAATCCCCAATCACAATGTGCTTGTTGGTGGTTTTCCTTGTCAATCATTCAGCACGGTTAATCCGACGAAAGATCCATTTGATGATAGAGCTAATCTTTACAAACAAATGGTTCGTATTGCGAAAGACAAACAGCCAGAAATATGTATCGCAGAAAATGTTAAAGGGCTGATGACTTTGCACGGAGGCTCTATCTTTAAGCGAGTAGTTGAGGCTTTCAACGATGCGGGTTACAACACCTACTACCGTCTTATCAATTCTGCTGATTATGGCGTTCCTCAAAAAAGAGAACGAATGATTATGGTTTGCGTTCGTAAAGATTTAGAGGTTGATTTTAATTTTCCAGAAGCTCCGAATGTCGGGGAATGGGTGCCTTTATCGGTTGCCGTTCCTGAACTTGCAATAGACGACAAAAAATACTATTTCTCGGAAAGAGCAGTTCAGGGAATGAAAAACGCTAAGAAAAATATGAAGCGAGGGCTTGCCCAAAGTTTGGATGAACCTTGCTTAACCGTTACAAGTCACCTTGCGAAAGTTAGTCTTAATTCGAGAGACCCAGTTCTTCTTGTTGACCATCAGAAAGAATTATATAGACGATTTACTCCAAGAGAAGCTGCTCGTATTCAATCTTTCCCAGATACCTTTGTCTTTGCAGGTTCGGAAGCAGACGCATATCGCCAAATCGGTAATGCAATACCGCCTGTTATGTTTTGGAACATCTCCAATGCAGTTGCAAAATTGCTTGACGAATTACCGCAATAAAATATTATTTGTCTCTGAGCAAGAGAAAAGCATCACTGAATTTAAGTGACTAAAGACTGGCATATCAACTTTTCTTGATTGATACGCCAGTCTTCTTAACTTGAATAAGCATTTTTCAATAAACGTTGGTTAACTAATGATTAGTAGACAGTGAATTCCTTATTCTTCTACGTTTTCCATGATGTCTTCCAGCTTACAGTCCAATGCTTCGCAAATTTTGAT
>NQOP01000004.1:96847-103257 GCA_003585845.1 Bifidobacteriaceae bacterium NR021 | reverse complement strand
GACTAGCACGCTGCCGCATTATTTTTCTAGCGGGGAGTTTTCACTCCCCGCTTTTTTCATACTCGCATACTGTTTTTCGTTTTCAGCATACTGTTATCTGTAATCCTCCAAACGCGGGCTAGTATCCTCACGTTTGGAGTGAATACTGATATTAAACCCTCCAAACGTGAGAGAGTGTTCTCGCAATTGGAGCGTAGAGCGAGTGTTAACCCTCCCAAACGCGAGAAAATACTGCGTGCGTATTTGGTGCGATATACTAAAAGCATGACTACACAAACTTTTGAAGCACTCGCAAAGTCGCGATTTTCTGCACGTGATTTTCTAAATAAACCAGTCGATTCTAAAATCCTTGAAACTATTTTGCAAACAGCTGCACAATCGCCGAGCTGGTCCAACACTCGTGGTTACATGCTCGCTATTGCTCAAGGAGAACGCAAGCAGCAGTTAATTGATGCTTATACGCAAAAATGCACAGCAATGTTTCGTACTAAAGACGCTACCCTTAGCGAAGAAGAGCGCCTTATAGCCCAGAAAATGAGCCAGCCGGATGGAGATTTTCCTGTAATGGCTCCGTATCCGCAATCGCTTAAAGAGCGCAGTGCGCGTTTAGGGTTAGCGTTGTATAAACATTTAAATATTGATCGTAAAGATTTTCCTGCTCGAAATGCTCACACTTTGCGCAACTTCCAGGCATTTGGTGCGCCCGTTATGGGATTTGTGCTTGTTCGTCGCGATTTTCTGCCGTTTGCTGCGCTGGATGCTGGAATTATGCTGCAAACGTTACTGTTGGCTGCCAAAGAGCAAGGCGTAGATTCATGTCCACTTGGTGTTCTTGCCACGTGGCGTTCACCGCTTGACGAAGTATTCGACATTCCGCCGGAGTATGCGCTGATTACCGGTTTTGCGTTAGGGTATGCGTCTGAAGCGCACGTAAATGCTTTCCGCGCGGAGCATCCGCCAATCGAGCTTGCGCAAGAAAAGTAACTTCGCACAAACCAGTCTATCTTGCAAAATCCAAAGTACTATGGAAAATATCAGATAGAAGTGCCAGAAATACCAGGATTATTTACTCAAGTGCGTAGGCTTGATCAGGTTGCAGCAACGGTAAAAGATGCTGCTGCAACTTTAAATGTTAAAGTCAATGGCGTGAAAGTAACTCCGAAACTTAGTGAGCAAGATGAGCTTATGCTTCAGCGCATGTTAGATGCAAAATCGGCAGCTATAAAAACTCAGCAAGAGGCATCTATGCTTATGCGTGAAACGGTTCGTATACTAAGGAATCAGGGCTTGACGGTTCGTGATGTTGTAGAGCTTACGGGGGTTACTCCGCAGCGAATAAGTTCGCTTAAAGCTTAGTGATTCAAAGCAATGTGGTTGAGGCTATGCGCAAGTAAGTCGCTTAGTAACGCATAAACTCTATGCAAAACAAATAAATAACGGATAAATACGTAAAGGTCAAGCCGTAGGATTCACGGATGCAACTTGACCTTTGAAAATTGTGATATGTTTTTATGTTATAAAATCGCAGTCTAATGCTTTTATTTATTCTTGGCAATTCCAAGAGCTTTTGAACTTTCATCCTTGTCAAGGCCTATAAATAAAAGCACGATTATGCCAATAATCAGCGGAACATAACCGTATCCAGATCCGTGGATTATGCCGAATATTTCCATAAGCCCATTTGCTATTACGGCTAGTGAAGATGCTATAAAATATAGTTGCGCGCACCACGGTTTTTTAATGAGAAACATTGTTGCAAGACCAAATAATCCAGCGATAATTTGAGGCACTCCCCATAGATAATCATTACGCATTACAATCAGCGCAATTCCGCTAGCAAGAAACACACCATTGGCTATTGTCCAAAATACGGATGGAATTTGTGTTTTTGTATCTTCTAAATTACTCATATTCTTCTCCTTCTAATACAAGAAAATAATTGTGTATATAAAACTTTGACAATTTATAAATTAATGGCGTGCTAAAAGGTAAACAATATCTTGTATATGAAAACCTTTACAAGTAATTACTAACTAAAACTGCTTAAGATTCATTAATCTTTTAAACTGAATCAGTAAAGCATACTATCTATACAGTTATGTTCATTTTTGAAAGGGATAACTGCATTACATTCCCAATACTTACCAAAGGCTCGAAAATAGAGTGAACCGCCTAAATGCTTTATGGTATCGCGATGAAGCAGAAGTCCTTTTTGAGATACTGAGCGAATTGCATCTTTACTTTTTCCGCCCAAAAATCGAACATTGAACTGTTTTATAACAATTTGTTTTTCGCGTATCGAAATTCTGATGTAATAAACTAAAGAAGCATATTTTCGCATGTTCAAATATAGTTCTTCGATTAATTCAATAACTTCACAGATGATTTCATTGCTAATGTCTTCAGGAATATCGTTACTAGATATATTGCATATGGATCTTCCTTTTAATCCACAAGATGTATTGATTGAGTCGTTCATTTGTAGTGTATCTTCAATGTGCTGAATGAACTCGCTTCGAGCATCTTGCTTAGCAGTATTTCCACGTAGAATGTCGATAATATTATGTCCTTCTTCAAAAGCCTGATCTGCCAAATCATTTATTGCCTCAATAGCACTTCTCTGTTTTTTAGAAATAGACTTGTCAAGTAATGCTATTTTACTTTGTAGTGCAATATCTGCAATCTTATTAGTTAATCTATCGTGCATTCGCACAGCCAGATGAAGATTATTAATTGTTTGCTTATCTTTTTCATAAAGAACCATTTTTTGGTGAGAAATGCGCAAAATAATACCAGTGCAAACGCAAAATATATTTATTAAAAGGTAAGCAATAAGATACTTGAAAGACAAAGTTGATAAGTATCGGTATGCAACGTAGTGTAATGCGTCTATTACTAAGAATAAAGGTAGTGTAAATTGAATCGGATATAAATACGAAATAAAAACAAATGATATGATGAGCCCGAAAGTTACTGGTGGAAGATTCAGACTAGGAATAACAAGAATGCTGAGGTGTACAAAGATATAGCACATGCTCATAAAATGCGGGAGCAAGCAAAGAAACAGATTTATAGCAGCAAGAATCATGTAAACTATGACAAGTTGTATTGTGCTATTGTCGCTATTTGAGTAAATATACGCATCCATTGCGCTCGACAAACATCCCAATAGTAAAAATGTTTTATTATCAATAATCTTTTCTCGCAAACGACGCATTAAGAAAATAATCATTGTGTATCATTTCCTAAATATTCATCATGCAGCCATGTGGTAATAAGTTGTGAACGATTTGTCACATTCAATTTTTTGAACACGCGACGAAGGATAGTTTCCACAGTACAAGTTTCAACAAATAAACGTTTAGCGATTTGCGCATTAGTCATTCCTTTACTGCACAACTTTACAATTTCAGTCTCATGATCCGTTAAAGCAAGGCGTCCATTTTTTGGCTTATTTTGCAAACGTTGAAATGCTGTCGTCGTGTCGTCAAAATGAAGATCGCCTATTATTTGTGGCTCGAATGTGCCATGGGCAATGCTGCTAAGCATGGCGCAAATAGTTTCTGGGTGGTTCTTTCCAACAATGCCTTGTGCGCCTGCTGTTGATGCTTTTAAAGCATAATCGTTGATAGGGAATGAAGTTATAGCAATTATTATTGGGAGTGAGTATCTTCTTCGCAATTCGTATAATATTTTAATTCCCGAAACCCCAGACATATACATGTCAATTAGCAGCACGTCTGGGCATTGATTTTGACAAAACTGAATTGCTTGATCGGCGTACGCGGATAACCAGCAAATATTGCAGGACGGAACAACCTGTTCAATATATGTTTTTAGGCCGTGTAGACAAAAACAATCATCATCAACAATGCCAACAGTAATATGCTTTGCTATCATATTGCTCCTTTAGAAAAGCATTATTTAAGTAATAATAGTACTTGAATTTGTATGATGAATATCTTGTCTAGGAAAACCTTTACAAAGCAGATTGTATAAAGGTAGTTACTGGAGCTTACGGTGGTTACTCCGCAGCGAATAAGTTCGCTTAAAGCTTAGTGATTCAAATCAATGTGGTTGAAGCTGTGCGCAAGTAAGTCGCTCAGTAGTGTATAAACTCTATGCAGAACAAATCATTCTCTGGTATTACGCAAGCTCCAAGAATCATAAATAAAATCATTATTTAGTCTGATGCAAACTCTTTACGGCGATTATAGGCTATTAAGCAAAAGCTGAAATTCTAAATGAAGTGGTAATCATAAAAGCGTTAATTGCAGCATTGCCGAGCCCTTTATTTATTTTGGATCAGTTTGAGAGGCTTGTTTCGACGCATACTATGCGTTTACGAGTTTGGAGAGTAAGGAGCTTTGTGTTATGCGTAAGTTTACGAAAGTACTCTTGTTAGCTGCTCTTCCAGCGTGTTTGCTTGCTGCATGCTCTGGTAGAGCAGTTGATGATAGTCAACAGCAAGCATCACATGATTCAGTTCCACTTGTTTCAGTCAAAAAACAGCCTTTAACACAAGTTGTGTCGGGTAAAGCAGCAATAGAACAATCGTCTACCTTTGTTATCACTGCTGTAAGTAGAGGGAATTTTTCTCCATCGGTAAAAGCAGGAAGTGCTGTAAAAGCTGGAAGTGTTCTAGGCTACAATGCTGGTAACAAAATTATTGCTCCCGTAGACGCTAAAGTTGTGTTAGTAGCTGAATCATCTACGGACGTGCCTAAATCTTTCCCACTATTCACTCTTAAATATGAAGGTTTTTCAATAAGCCTTAATGCAAAAGCTTTACTTCGTTCTGCTGATATTACAGATGTTAAAGGTCGCTTCCAAGTTGAAGACGGTGTTGGACCAACCAATTGTTTGCAAATAGTACAAAGCGGTGGCACTTCTACCGATATTGCAGCTTCGGGTGGTAGCAAGAATGATAATGCTGATTCGACTCACACAGATGAGTCGAGCGCGCAAAGTACACCTAGTGTATCGTCAAAAGTTTTAACTTGTTTAATAGATAAAAGCGCAGAAGTAGAATCAGGTCAAAATGCGACGCTTGTTTTTAATGGCAAGCATAAACAATCAGTTCTAACACTGCCCGTTAGTGCGGTTGCTGGAAGAGTTCAAAAAGGCTTAGTCTCATACAAAAAAGGCGATAATTGGGAGAGTAAAGAAGTTGGTCTTGGAATCAGTGACGGCGCTAATATTGAAATTACGTCTGGCTTGCATGAGGGTGATGTTGTAGCAGGTGTTTCTCCTGATCTCATTCCAGGAGTGCAATGATTATGGAGAACAATCCTGTTCCACTGGTTGAACTACAAGACGTGTCAGCGCGTGTAAAACTAGGCAATGGCGAATGGCTTACCACTGTTAACTCTGCTTCTATGTTACTTAATCAAGGTGAAACATACGCGGTAGTTGGCAGGTCTGGATCTGGCAAAACGAGTCTTATTTCTATTATTGGATTTTTGAATAAAAATTTTACTGGAAAATACTATTATTCTGGCAAGTCAATCCAAAAGTGTAGTGATAATACAGTATCGCATATGCGCGCTAGAAATATTGGTTTTGTTTTCCAAAACTATTCGCTTATTAAGCATTTAAGCATTAGAGAAAATGTTGAGTTGCCGCTTTCGTACGCAGGACTACAACAAAGCAAGCAGATAAGAAGAAAAACGATAGAAGAAGCATTATGTGCTGTTGGATTGCAAGATAAACTAAACGAATACCCTGGAAGTCTATCAGGCGGTGAACAGCAGAGAGTTGCGATAGCGCGTGCTCTCGTTACTAATCCCGAATTACTTATTTGCGACGAGCCAACTGGTGCGCTCGATAGTAGTACGGGAGAAAAAGTGCTTCAAGTGTTGCATGATCGTGTTCAAGAATCTGGAACAACATTACTATTAGTCACTCATGATATGAAAGTGGCTCGTTCTTGCTCTCACATTTTTACTATGGAAGGCGGTGTTCTTTATGATCATGCTGCTTAAAGATTTGCGCCTTTCTCCTATGAGATCCTTCCTCACAGGTTTTTCAATGTTTATCGGCATCATTGCCGTTATTGCGTCAGTGCTTATAGGCACGGTTGGTAAGGACTATCTTATTGCAACTAACGAACAGCTAAACGGTCGTAGACCAACATACGAGATTACTTTTTCGGCACAAAATTTTGACGAATATTCAGTATTTAACAAATTCTTAAATCGCATTGAATCCGCAAACCGTAACGCTAACGTTATGATACAACCAAACACTGGACTACTGTTTAGCGCTTCTATGCCAGCCTCGAAGAGTGTAAAAATAAGCAAAGAATATAAGACCAGCAATCTTCAGTATGTTGACGCTGTTTACACTACAGCAGGATACAACAAAGTTTATAACTTACCTATTGTAAGTGGGAGATGGTTTAGTAATAG
>NQOP01000004.1:93546-96066 GCA_003585845.1 Bifidobacteriaceae bacterium NR021 | reverse complement strand
GAAGTAGCATTTATTACTTCTCGCAAAACAACACAAATGAGTCCTATAAGGATTGTTGGAGTTGTGAACGATGGCGTAGACTCAGCAAAAGTATACGTGAATATTCTAGGATTATTACGTTACGCTCCAACTCTTTGGGAATATTCTGGAAAAGAAGCTCAAGGCTTAATCTACTGGTTGAATAAAGAAAATCGTTCTCAAAAATCAATTAAATCTTATGTTTCAGATGCTCTTTATGACTGTTGCGATGGACAAGTAAACGAAATTAGAAGACATGATAATAGTGATGATTACGAGAATGTTATAACAGTATTGCAATTAAGTTTTGCTATCGTAGCAGCATTATTGCTTTTTGTTTCCGCGCTAGGTTTAATCAATATTGGTTTAGCATCGTTGGAGGAGCGCACGCATGAACTGCTTATACGCAGAGCTTTGGGCGCTACTAGATGGTCGATTGCTTCACTCGTATTAGGCAGTGCGATTATTTTAGCACTAATAGTTTCGATTGCTGCCGTCGCTGTTTCTTTTGGCCTTGTGTCTATAGCATCAAGTTTTTGGGATGCAGCAAGCCCCGTTAGTCCGCCAGTTTACCCATATGAAGCCGCTATTGGAGCTGTTATTGCGGCTTTTATTACAGCGCTTGCTGGAAGTGTGGTGCCGGCAATAAAAGCATCGCGTTTACAACCAGCATTAGCATTGCGTTAATTTTCAAAAAATAAGAAAGAAGGAATAATGAATAATCATACTATTGGTAAAGCAACTCTTATTGTTAGTGTGCTTAGTGCGCTTCTTATGCTTAATGCGTGTGGAGGAATAGGCAACAATAATGCGAGTGGTGTGGGTGGCGCGCGCTCGCAAAATAGTTCACCTAGAGAGACTGTTGATTTTGCTCATATAGAGAAGGAATATCAGGAATCTGTGGCAAAGCTTAGTTGGCCTGAAAAATATAAAGCTCCTGCAAACTTGGTTGGAGAAGAAAAAGACGGCCAGTTCCAGAGTGGATATGGTGATACGCAAGCATCTAATTATTATCAGTGTGCTTGGGAACGGCAATGGCTAGATACGTATGCTAGTGATGAACAAGCGGCAAGTAAAGCTTTGCATGAGCTTGAAAAAGTGCCTAGCATGCCGTTTATGGGTCCAGATCGTTGTGATGATGCAACGCGAAACTTTTTCAAAGAGCATATGCGTAAAGCAAAACTGGGAGATCCGTCAGGATTCCAACAGGATGTGCAAACTAATTGCCCTGTGATGTAATTGCATTTGTATAGCTTTATTGTACTTTCCGTGCTAAATAGCTTGTTATATGCTTCTTTTTACCCATGTTGATGGTGTCCAATAATCTTTAGTAAGCATTGATGGGTATGTTTGTTTACGAGCTTGAATAATCCATAAGGCTATACCTGTTGAAACAAGTATTACGCCAGAAGCAATCATTATGAATAATGATGAATTTAGATTTCCCCATGCTAGTACGCTTGCATACCCTACGATAATGCCGCATTGCTCCATAATAGAAGTAAAAGTAGTAGTCGCGCCGAGAATGTGTGTTGGTATGCCGTCGAGAAGAGCTGTTTGCCCATAGACAATAGTTGCGTCAAAAATAATACCTGCAATGAAAGCAGAGCAAAGAAAAAGAGCAATCCAATTATTAAGCGCGAAAATAAGTAAAGGAATAGAAAGGAATCCAGGTAATAAAATAGAGTATAAAATCTCATAATGCAGCACAATATATTTGCATAATAGCGAACCTACAATCATGCCAATGTTAAATATGCTGACTATTGATCCCCAAGTGGATGCAGAATGAAAAAGTGTAAGACAATGGTGTGCTCCCATTAGTCTAAATGCAGCAAGCCATGAGCCTGATTGTAATGCTGATACTACTCCTAAGACTATTAACCATGGTGTAGATTTCATATAGTGTAGAGAAGCTGCAAAACCAGCAGTTTTATTGCTTCCTGTTTTCGTATTGTTTGCGCTATTTTGTGCTTGCTGGTTTAGATTAACTAACAGTAGAGGTAGCGCCGCTAGTATCATCACAACAGCAATGCTAGTAAAGAAAATGAGCGGATTGCATATATCAACAAATATGCCAGTAATCGCAGGTGCAGCAAGCCTGCTGAGATTAATCCACATGCGCATGCTTGCTAAAAACTTGGTTTTTTCGCCAGTTGGTACGCTATATGCCATTAATACTTTTTGATTAGGCGAAGAAAATGCAGTAAAGAACCCGAATATTATGCCGAGTAGCGTAACCGTAATAGCAATAAGATTATGCTGTGCTACTAAAGCGAAACCGTATCCAGTACACAACAAGGCAAAACAAAACGTTAGAGCTATAAACAATCTAGTTGGTGGATATTTATCTGCGATAATTCCGCCAAGAGGTGCTGCTATGCAGGTCATAAGTGCTACGGACACTGCGTTAAGCGCTGCGTGAGATAAGTCGACATGTATTAAAAGATATAGGCTTACGCCAAATCTACAGCTTGTTATAAGAAAAGCATTAAGCGATAA
>NQOP01000004.1:91996-92816 GCA_003585845.1 Bifidobacteriaceae bacterium NR021 | reverse complement strand
TTTTTTTTTCTTTCTTCATGTTATGAACGTCTTTCATATTCTGAATAATATATGCCTCTTGATATACACCTTTTTCTGGACTGCGAGTGAAATGAGTGTTTTGTCGCAGTTTATAGGTGGGGGTTGCTGTTACTGGCGATAGTAGGAGAGGAAGTTGGAGAGTTTGCTCATTGCGTCTCGAAGCGTTTGCAAGCGCGGCAAGTAGACTACGCGGAAGTAGCCTGGAGTCTGCCAATTAAAACCTTTGCCGTGCACAATCAGCAACTTTTGATCGCGTAGCAAATCAAGCGCAAACTGTTCGTCGTCGTGAATGTTATAGCGGTCTGGATCGAGTTTTACAAACATGTAGAAAGCGGCATCCGGTCGCTCGACGCTTACGCCATCCATCTCCTGAAGCGCGTTATAGCAGTATTCGCGCTGCTCATACACGCGACCTCCCGGCTCCAAATACTTCTCAACGCTTTGGTATCCGCCCAAAGCAGTCTGAATAATCGACTGTGCAGGAACGTTCGAGCACAAACGCATATTAGACAGCATGTTAAGTCCCATAATGTAGTCGCGAGCTTTGGATTTATCTCCCGAAAGGCTCATCCAACCAATGCGGAAGCCGGCAATCATATGCGATTTAGAAAGTCCGCTGAAAGTTACGCAGAACACGTCTGGAGCAAGAGAAGCAATCGAAATATGCTTCTTGCCGTCCATAACAAGACGGTCGTAAATCTCGTCCGCAAAAATAATCAAATTAAACTCGCGAGCAATCTTAACAATTTCTTCCAAAACTTCGCGGCTATACAGCACGCCCGTAGGGTTATTTGGGTTA
>NQOP01000004.1:88462-91246 GCA_003585845.1 Bifidobacteriaceae bacterium NR021 | reverse complement strand
AATGCGACTTTTCGTCACACATGTAGTGCACAGGAGTGCCGCCAGCCAAGCTCGCGCACGCAGTCCACAGAGGATAGTCTGGGCTTGGAATAAGAATCTCGTCGCCGCAATCAAGCAGCGCTTGCATAGAAAGATTAATCAGCTCGGAAACGCCGTTTCCAGTGTAAATATCTTCCATTTGCACGCCTGGAATGCCCTTAAGCTGATCGTATTGCATAATCGCTTTGCGTGCAGAGAAAAGTCCGCGACTATCCGAGTAGCCTTCGCAGTCAATAAGCTGCTGCTGCATGTCGTAAATTACTTCGTCTGGAGCGCGGAATCCAAAAGGCGCAGGATTTCCAATGTTGAGCTTTAAAATATGCGTTCCGTTCGCTTCCATTCGGTTTGCTTCTTCAACAACAGGGCCTCGAACGTCGTAAAGCACGTGCTCAAGTTTGGTAGATTTGTTGAAGTTTCTATGTTTGAGCGTTTGGGAAAGTTCAGTTTCTGTAAGCTGTGGCTGATTTAATTGTGGTTCTTCTGCAGACTGGCAGTTTTGCTCGATTTTTGCACAAGAATGACCGCTTTTGATTCCGTCGCTGCTGATTCCAAGAATCTCATCTAACATGTTACGCACGTCTTTACGCGGCTCAGTTTTGCCGCTTAAATACTGGCTTAGCTGGCTTTTGCCAAGTTTATGGCCGCTTTTTGCTGCAAGCTCGATTACGTCAATCTGCTTGTACCCTTTGCGCTTCATGGCTTTCTTAAGCTCATCGGCAAAATTCTGTGCCATAATCTTTCTTTCTTGTAAAATCGGCATTTATAAATTGAACAAGTTTATAGCAAAGTTCAAAATATAAGTATTAAATTGAATTATTTGCTCAATATTAGTCGCTGAAATTATTTTTGTATAGTAATTTTTCAAAAAATGACGAGAAATAGTAAAAAATAGTAGAAATATAGTAGAAAAATTGAACTAAAGTATAAGAAATTGAATTTATTTTGAACTTTTGTGAATGTGTTTTGTGGCTTAAGTTTAGGAATAGTGCATGATTTACGCCATTGCGTGCGTCTTGTATAAGCTCTGTTAAGCTGTTTGCTACCATAAAAGCTATGTATTTCTTTACTCCGAGGCGCTGCGAATCTACCCAAAAAATCATGTATAAGAATAAAGGGCAGGCTCTTATGGCGGCGGAGCAGAGTCTACGAGAGCGCGGTGCGCAGTTGTGGGTTTATGCTTGTGAATATTGCGGTTGCTGGCATTTGACGCATAAGAATCCGGTAGATCGCATGTATTCCGATATGCGCTCGCCGTCTGCAAGCACAAAGCCGAGGTCTAGAAAACGCGGATACAAGCCAAGACGGCGTTAAGTTAAAACGGCACTAAATTAAAACGGTGCTAAATCTTACGCAACGTTAAAACCTTGTCTTGTAACCTGCTCAACATCTTCTGCTTCGTGTTTTTTGGCAATATCGTCTGCTGCTATAGCAAGAATTTGTGCGCTGAAAGCATCAACTGGTCTGCTAGCATTTCGCAAATCGTAATATTGATGTACTCGATTGTCGAAATCAGCAAGATTTTCTAATAATTCAGCGTCGTCAGCAGGGTAAGTGTTTTCAAAAATCTGCATGTTAGCGCTCATTCGCGGTTTTAATTCCGGATTTTGCGCAGGCTTACCAATTGCTAAGCCGAGTACAGGGTACGTGTATTCAGGCAAATTCAAAATATCAATAAGCTGAGTTCTACTGTTCAAAATTGAACCAAGAATTACGCAACCAAGCCCCAAAGATTCTGCAGCAGTTTCCATGGCATGAAGCGCCAAAATAACGTCATTTTGAGCTTGCGTAAAGCGGTAGCGAGTTTTAAGCATAAACTCGTCGCTACTGGTATCTACGCCATTTTTGTGCGCAATTGCAGCGTTTCTATGTTGATCAATAATAAAAACGTACAGTAGTGGAGCTGTAGCAATATACATTTGATTGCCGATTTCGGAAAGCTTTTGCTTAATTGAGCTATCTGTAATTTTAATCGCTGACCAGTCGTTCAAAAACTGGCTGCAAGCAGCGCGCTGTGCCACGGTTTCAAGAGTTGCAACTGTATCTTCGTCAATTGCTTCGCTGCTAAAAGCGCGAATGGAGCGGCGGTTCAGTAAAGTATCAATAGTTTCGTTATGACGTAAATTTGGCACGTTATTTCTTATTCCTTTCAGCATTCTCGTTTCAAAATAAGGTCATTTAGTTTATAAAATTTAATAAATTAAAATCGTTTTTGTGAGCGCAATTGTCTTTTTCTTTGCCTTCGCGCAACATAAGACAAGGTTCCTCGGCTTGCTAAGCGACCAACAATCGTAGTAAGAATCGCAGAAAATACTGCAAAACCAATAGACATTAGCAACGGTTCTTCTTGCTTAACATGCTGCTTTTGCGCAATTTTTTCTTTAGAAAGATTGTTAGGACTATTATTAGAGTTTAAATTTATTTTTTTAGTATCAACATGTTTTTTCCATACAACATGCGCAATTTGCCCAGCTATAAACGTTGCAAAAGACGGAAGTGCAGATTTTAGTAACGAATCTCCTAAAGTATTTGGGTTTTTTAATCGGCGCTCGCGAAGTGCATCAATCTTACGATTCGCTGCATTAAGTCGTTGTACAGTAGCTTGAGCCGCACGATGGCTTCGTTGAGTTTTAGCATTAGCCGATGATAATTGCGTCATATTTTCTATGTTAGTGGTAACGAAATACCAATTTTGGCGGTACCATGGAACAGTAATCTTGATTTGCGGCAAAGTGGCTGCAAGTTAAG
>NQOP01000004.1:85158-87705 GCA_003585845.1 Bifidobacteriaceae bacterium NR021 | reverse complement strand
GAGGAATGTGAAGACTATGCAAAATAACGGCACTAAAGAATCCTCTCAGAAAGAATCCTCGAAGCAGGGTTGCTTGGTGTTACTTCGCCACGGCCAAACTGCTTGGAGTGTGTCCGGTCAACATACCGGACGCACGGATTTGCCTCTTACTGAAGTCGGTGTTGAACAGGCAAAAGAGGCTGGTGCTAGATTGCAGTGTGCGTTCACAAAAGATTTTGATGAGGATTGTGTGCTTGTAAGTCCGCTTCGTCGCGCGCAGCAAACAGCTCAGTTTGCTGGATTTGCTTCGTATACAATTTGCGATAGCGCGCTGGAGTGGGATTATGGTGCTGCTGAAGGTCGCACTAGAGGTGATGTTGCGGCATTAAGTGGCGTTGAGGCGTGGGATGTGTGGAAACACGGTCCTAAAGTTCTTCCTTCTCACATGGTTAGTGACGCTAAAGAAGTGCTTCCTAGTGGAGAAGCAGTGGATGTGCACAGGACTTCTGGAGAAAGCTTGCAAGAGGTTTCGGATCGTACTCAAAAAATTATTGATATGGCAATGCCTAAATTGAAATTGGGTAAGGATGTGCTTGTTGTTGCGCATGCTCATGTATTGCGTATTCTTGCTGCGCGCTGGCTTGGAGTAAGCCCAGATTTTGCGCGATTATTGCGGCTCGATACTGCGCATTATTCTGTGTTGGGCACGTATAAAGGAGACAATGTAATCGTGCATTGGAATTGCTGAAATACGGATTAGAATTTCAGATAATTTCAGATATTTTATTGTGATTCGCACAATTTTTTATTGCAGATACATTTATATATTTGAGTCTTGCATTTGCTGTAGTATTAGTTCACTACTGTGGTTTAAACAGTATTCAATAGCGGTAATTAGTTAGTTTGGAAGAGATTAGCAGTATGTGGAAAGGTTCGATGATGAGTCGTTCAGTTAAGTCGATTATTGCGCTAGTAGTTTGCGCTGTTTTGGCGGCTTGCGCGTTTACTGCTTTTGGTTTTTCTAAGTCTTTTGGTGCGTATGCTAATAGGTCTGCTGGCGGGAAGGTTATTTTCTTCAACTTCAAGCCTGAAGGCAAAGATATTTGGACAGAAGTTGCTAATGAGTATAAAAGAACTCATCCGGGGGCTGATATAGATGTCAAGACTCCGCAAAGCAACCAGTACGAAGATGAGCTTCGTTCTGCTGTTGATGATGCTAAAGCTAAACATAATCCTGATGCCATGCCTACCTTATTCCAGATTAACGGTCCTGTGGGCTACGCTAACTGGAAAGATTACACGGCTGATTTAAGTAATTCCCCTCTTTATAATCAACTTAGTAACAAAGGCCTTGCTCTTACTGATAATAATAAGCCTGTTGCAGTGCCTTATGTTACTGAAAATTACGGATTGATTTACAACAAGGCTTTGCTTGCTAGGTATGCGGATCTTCATAATTCAAAGTTGAAGCCAGAAGAAGACGGAGTACCTTTTGAAGATCAAATAACTACTTTAGGTAAGTTGAAGGAAGTTGCAGACGATTTGCAAAAACGCAAGGATGAGCTTGGGATTGATGGTGCTTTCACTTCTGCTGGTTTCGATTCCAGCTCCGATTGGCGCTTCAAGACTCATCTTGCAAATATGCCTTTGTATTATCAATTCAAGGAAGATGGTGTTAAAGGTCAGCCGCAGTCGATAAATGGCAAGTATGTTGATAATTTCAGGAATATTTTTGACCTTTATATTTCTGATTCCACAACTCCTGTAAGTCAGTTAAGCACTAAAACTGGCGAGGATGCTGTTTATGAGTTTGCTCTTGGTAAAGCTGTGTTCTACCAGAATGGTACTTGGGCTTGGGGTGACCTTGCAAATGCTGGTATAAAACCTGACGACGTTGGCATGCTCCCAATTTACATTGGCGCTAAGGGTGAAGAGAAGCAGGGATTGGCTACTGGTTCTGAGAACTACTGGTGCATTAATAAACAGGCTTCAGAAAAGAATCAGCGGGCGACTAATGAGTTCTTGCAGTGGCTGCTTACTTCAGATTATGGTAAGGGTGTTTTAGCTAATAGGCTGGGCTTTGCTGCTCCTTTCAAAAATTTTCCTAAAGCAAAAAATCCTCTTGTTCAGGCTGCTGCTGATTACACTGCTAAAGAAGGCAAAGTGCCTGTTACGTGGGTGTTTGTTACCATGCCATCTAACGGTTGGAAAGACGATGTTGGCTCTGATTTGCTTACATACGCTCAAGCAACAAAAGACGGTATGACTTCTATGGGCGCTAATCAAGCATGGAATACTCTTAAGAAAGCGTTCGTTGAGGGCTGGGCTAAGGAATATAAGATTGCTCATGGGCAGGGCTAGCTGCTAATTAAATAATTTGTTTTAAATTATAACTCTCAAGGGATTGCGCAATCGTTTGCTAAATTGTTGCGTAATCCCTTTAATTATTGCCAAAAATACGTGCTAATTTTATCGGAGATATTGGTGCGTGATATTTTTATGACGACACGCGTTAATTTACTTATGCTATCGTTTGCAATATTGCAACAGTTGAGGCATAATAAATAT
>NQOP01000004.1:83477-84387 GCA_003585845.1 Bifidobacteriaceae bacterium NR021 | reverse complement strand
TCGATGATGAATCGTACAATTAAATCAACAATTGCACTGGTAGCTTGCTCAGCAATGGCTTTTGGCGCGCTCGCAGCTTGCGGATCCTCCTCAAGCGACAGCTCTGCTAAAGGTAAGGTTTATTTCTTGAACTTTAAGCCAGAAGCTGCAGATCAGTGGAAAGAGGTAGCTAAAGAATACACCAAGAAAACTGGTGTTGAGGTTAAGGTTCAAACTGCTGCTTCCGGAACTTATGAGCAGTCTTTGAAGAGTGAAATCAGTAAGGGTGACGAAGCTCCTACACTCTTCCAGATTAACGGTCCAGTTGGTTACGCAAGCTGGAAGGATTACACTGCTGATTTGAAGGATACTGAGCTTTATAACCAGCTTCAGAACAAGGATATTGCTCTTAAGGATGGAGATAAGGTTGTTGGTATTCCATATGCAATGGAAACATACGGCTTGATTTATAACAAGGCTTTGCTCAAGAAGTACACCGGTCTTAAGGATGCTAAGGTAAAGTCTGCTGAAGAAATCAACTCCTTCGATAAGTTGAAGGCTGTTGCAGATGATATTCAAAAGCACAAGTCAGATCTTGGTGTCGATGGCGCATTTACTTCTGCAGGTTTTGATTCCAGCTCTGACTGGCGTTTCAAGACCCACCTTGCAAATCTTCCTTTGTACTATGAGTTCAAGGAAGATCATGTTACCAAGCAGCCTGCAAAGGTAAAGGGTACGTTCCTTGACGGTTATAAGAAGATTTTCGATCTTTACATTAATGATTCCACTACGCCAGCAACGAAGATTGGTTCTAAGACTGGTGAAGATGCCAATGCTGAGTTCTCTCAGGGCAAGGCTGTGTTCTATCAGAATGGTACTTGGGCTTGGGGTGACCTCTCCAAGGCTGGTATGAAGGCTGAAGACCTTGGCA
>NQOP01000004.1:80218-82727 GCA_003585845.1 Bifidobacteriaceae bacterium NR021 | reverse complement strand
AAACTATTGGTGCATCAACGAGAAGGCATCTGACGCTAACAAGAAGGCAACTAAGGACTTCTTGAAGTGGTTGCTTACTTCCGATACTGGTAAGGATGCTTTGTCCAAGAAGATGGGCTTCACCACTCCATTCAAGAGCTTTGCAGACATCAAGTCCGACAACCCATTGACTCAAGCAGCTGTTGAAGATGCCAAGTCCGGTAAGACTCCAGTAAGCTGGAACTTCACCGTGATGCCATCTGATAACTGGAAGAACGACCTCGGATCCGCTTTGCTTGAGTACGCTCAGGGCACCGGCAAGTGGGATAAGGTTAAGAGCGCATTCGTGGACGGCTGGGCTAAGGAATATTCTCAGGCTCACGAAGATGACGACTGATCCATTAATAAATAAATAGACGTTACATCTGCTGACGTAAGCAAGCAAAGGTGACGTAAGCAAATCCGCTAGGATACTGGCACATAATAGTGCTAAGTCCTAGCGGATTTTGTTATTTCGGTATCTTTGCTATTTTGATATCTTATAGAAAATTATAAAAGGCTTAGTCATTTAATAATGCGGCTGTACTTGAGCGCACAATAAGTTGCGCTGGAACAATGCGATGCGGATCTTCAACTTTCTCTGCACTTATAAGAGAAAGCGTTATGTTTGCTGCAGTAGAAGCAATATCTACCGGGTCCTGTCTAATAGTAGTTAAGCCAGTTTCGTGCGCGTAAAAACTATCGTCAAAACCGATAATTGACACATCTTTTGGAGTAGAATACCCACTGCGAGCAAGCTGAAACATAAGTGGTATTGCAATACCATCTTCTTGGCATGCAATTGCTGTTGGCATAATTGAACTTCCAAGAAGCATAGAAACTATAGCACTTATGCGATCAGAATTTGCAGGTGCCAAAATTTCTGTAGGTGTAATTCCGCTATTTTTACATTCGTCAATAAAAGAATGGTAACGTTGCAATACGCTGAAATGTAGTGAAACGTCACGAGTTGTGCGCACATACGCAATATTGCGATGCCCTAAACCGATTAAGTGGCGTGCCATAAGTCTTGCACCTTGGTCATCGTCAATGTTGATAGTCGCGTCAAAATCGCATTTTTGAGGGTATAAGCAGTTTATGCCAACAATTGGCACTCCTGTTGATTTAAGTTGCGTAATTTCGTCTGTATTTACGTCAAAGGAACACACGATAACAGCGTCAGCATTACGTCTAGTTGGGAGCATTGTGAAAAATTCGCTACGCTCTTTGCTGCTGGAAATCTGGAAAATGGACAAATCGTACCCAGATGTGTGGAATACTTGATTCAATCCTTGAATTATAGATGCAGAAAACCATAGGCGAATTTGATCGCTAATAAGTAAAGCGATGCGCAAGGTTTTGCCTGATTTCAGCGCTGCTGCAGATTTCGAAATAGAAAAATTCATTTTTTCGGCAATTGCCAATACTTTATTGCGAGTGGATGCAGATACTAAGTTTGGTCGTGTAAATGAACGTGACACAGTAGAAACTGACACATGAGCTTTATTCGCTACATCTTGAATATTTGCCGACATGTGAACTCCTTTATTCGCGTATAACAAACGTGTAACACAGCTTTGTGTTTAGTTGCTTAGTACGAACTTTTATAGTTCGAAACAAACAAACGTTTGCAAACACTTCTATTTTAACAAATTTTACTGAAATGCCAACGATAATAAGCAATTTTTTTAAAACTAAATTTTGATATTTGTTTGAAGTAACATGTCAAAATGACAACGTTTGACATAGATAATTCATGTAGTAGAATGAAATTATTGGTTCGGGACAGCGATGTCTACGTGGATGTCGCACTCAAGGAGGAGAAAGTGACGAGTCATGATTAGTATGAGCGGAAAAGCAATACGTAAGTGGTGGTGGTTATTTGCGCTGCCAACGTTTGCTGCGTTTATTGTTGGCTTCTTGGTGCCATTTGTTATGGGCGTGTATTTGAGTTTTAGAAAATTCACTACTGTAACTGATGGCAAGTTTGTGGGTTTTCGTAACTACTATAGAGCTTTAAAAGATCCGCATCTTGTTTATTCATTTTTGTTCACAACGCTTTTTGCAGTTATTACAACAATAATTATTAATGTTATTGCTTTTGCAATTGCGTACATGCTCACTAAGAAGTTCAAGGGCACGACGATATTCAGAGCCGTGTTCTTCATGCCAAATCTTATTGGTGGCATTGTTTTAAGCTATATTTGGCAGCTTTTGTTAAATGGTATACTTGGATACTTCAATCGTTCGATTACGTTCTCTGAAGTATTCGGTTTCTGGGGTCTTGTGATTGTTGTTTGCTGGCAGCAAATTGGCTATATGATGATTATTTATATCGCAGGAATGCAAGCTCTTCCTGGAGATGTTATGGAAGCTGCTGCTGTCGATGGTGCAAGTCCAAGGCAGACTTTATTCAAGATTACTATTCCATTGATGATGCCTTCTATTACTGTTTGCACATTCTTAACAGTTACCAACGGCTTCAAGCTTT
>NQOP01000004.1:79082-79434 GCA_003585845.1 Bifidobacteriaceae bacterium NR021 | reverse complement strand
TATTTATAGAACTTTCACTACTCCAAGATGTGAAGGCGTTGGTCAGGCTCAGGCAGTCATGTTCTTCATTGTTGTGGCTGTTATTGCTATGGTTCAGAATATGCTCACTAGGTCTAAGGAGGTAGCAGCATGAACGAGAAAACAAAGCATCCTGCGTTATGGACTGTGCTGTTCACTCTTATAAGCTTGTTATGGATTTTCCCTATAGTTTTAGTTGTACTGAATTCTTTCAAGTCTAAGGTTGATATTGCAAGCAATCCTTTTACTTTTAGTTCAAAATCGTTTGTTGGAATGTCTAACTACGTATTAGGTTCAAATCGTACTGATTTTCCAATGAGTTTCCTCTGGACTA
>NQOP01000004.1:74239-78327 GCA_003585845.1 Bifidobacteriaceae bacterium NR021 | reverse complement strand
TGTTAGAGTTAACAATTGGTTTGCGAAACTGCTCTACGTGTTGTTCCTGTTCAACATGATTGTGCCATTCCAGATGGTTATGTACACCCTTGCTTACATTACGAACACTTTAAAGTTGAATACTCCATGGGGATTGTGGATTATTTACTTAGGCTTTGGCGCAGGACTTGCAGTGTTTATTTTCACTGGTGTGATTAAGGGTATCCCACAAGAACTCGAAGAGTCTGCAATGATTGATGGTGCTTCTGTGCCACGTATATTCTTCCAGATTATTGTGCCGATTATGCGACCTGCTATTATTTCGGTTTCAATCTTGCAAGCAATGTGGATTTGGAATGACTTCCTGCTTCCATTCTTGACGCTTGATCTCAACAAGTATAAGACGATTTCTATAGCTGTCCAGTATTTGAAGGGTGGCTATGGATCTGTTGAGATGGGTGCAATGATGGGCTGCTTGGTTATGGCAATTGTTCCAATCATAATCTTCTATCTCATTTGCCAGAAGTACATTATTAAAGGTGTTATGTCTGGTGCAGTAAAGGGATAAATTAATTCTCCTCCAAAATTCAAGTGGCAGTAAAAGCGGCGGTGTGCGCATACTATTACGTTTGTGCACACCGTCATTATTTTTAATAGTTACGCTAGTTTGCGATTAGGTGGTAGAGTTCGTTACTAGAGTATCTGTAGATAGTAAAGCATAGGAATTGCGTCATAAAACCAGGAGATAGTATAGAATGATTTTCTCGTTTGGAAGCCCAGATTCAAAGTTTGCGCAAAGCATGGAAACGTTTGCTGATGCCGTGTGGCTTACAATATTGATGATTTTAACAAGCATTCCTTTAATTACTATCGGCGCTTCTCTTTGTGCTGGTCATGATGCTGCAAGACGTACAGAGCAAGGTGAAGGACATATTACTGCAGCTTATTTTCGCGCGTTTGCTAGCAACTTTTTGGAATCTACTATTATTTGGGCTGTGATGGGTCCGATTCTTTTTGCTATTATTTGGCTATGGCTTTGCGTGTGGTCTACTCCACTTTTAATTATTAAATTTATTCTGAGCATATTGTGGGTTATTGTTGTCGAATGGGTGTTTGCGCTACAAGCGCGTTTTAAAAATTCAATTGATAAAACAGTGGTTAATTCTCTTATTTTTGGTATTTCGTATTGGAAAGAAACTCTTATAATGACACTGCTAGATGTAGTGTTTATTGGGTTAATATTTGCATCAATCGTATATTTGCCGCAGGGTTTACCTTTGTTAGTATTTATTGGGTGGGGATCGCTTATTATGCTTCACACGCCTTTGTTGGAGCGTGTTTTTGCAAAGTATATTAAGAAGTAATTTCTGCAAATAATTAATGAGGCGAGCACTATTATAGATGCTCGCCTCACATAGGACATCATGTAAGAAATATTTTGATTTGCTACTATGCAAATCATATTCCTTACGAGGGGGAATAGAGTCAGTTCATCAGTAAACCAACTATTAAATTATATATGCTTCCGTGTATTTTCGCCGCGCATAACTGCCGTCATAGATAGCACTCGTGGTGACTTAAATACTTCATCGGTGTGAACTACACGACCATCAGCGTCAGCAAGTGGAATACGCCAGTTTGGATACTCTGTGCTAGTTCCAGGCTGATTCTGTGAACGCTTCTCGCCGACAGCGTCAACCAAAGCCACTTGCAAAAGCAAAGATGGGGAAGTGAGCATAATTGCATGCATAGCTTCCACAATCTCTTGTACATGACCTTCAACATCCTCAGCAGCGTCTTTGCTAATCCAGCCGCCCTCAAGAAGCATCTTCATCATTGCATCGCGTTCAGCTTGAGCAGCCTCCTGGAACGTTTCTACGGAGTCTGTAAGCAAGTGAAGCTGTTCGCGAAGCTTTACATGCTCAAACGCAAGATAACCAGCTGTAGGCGGCATATCGTGCGTAGTAACGGAAGCAAGAGCATACTCTCGATATGTAGACGGATTAGCGAAAATGATTTGCTTCTTTCCAGTCTTCTTAGTAGCGGCTTCAGCTTCGTCGTCGTGAGTGAACCACTCAACAACAGTGCCAAGCACGCCATGAGATGCAAGAACCTTAGAAACATACTTCGGCACAGTGCCCAAATCTTCGCCAATAACAACGCCGCCTGCTCGAGTTGCTTCAATAGTAAGAACTGCGAGCATTGCATCTACGTTGTAGTACACATAGGCGCCGTTTCTAGCGCTTTGTCCTTGTGGAATCCACCACAAGCGGAACAATCCAAGAACATGATCAATACGAGCAGCTCCTGCATGCAAGAACACGTTATGAACCATGTCTCGGTAAGCAATATAGCCAGTTTCATCCAAATAATTTGGATCGAATGGAGGTTGACCCCAATCCTGACCTTGCTGGTTGTAGAAGTCAGGAGGAGCGCCAACGCTTACGCCATTAGCAAATCGTTCCGGACTCCACCAAACGTCAGCACCGTAGCCGTGTACGCCAACTGCCATGTCTTGCATAAGACCAATTGCCATACCAGCAGCTTTAGCTTCAGCGTGAGCTGCAGCAACTTGCTCATCAGCAATCCACTGAAGCCAACGATGGAACTCAAATAAGTCAGCATGTTCGCGCTTAAGTCGTTCAATTTGCGGAGTGCCTTTACCAGTAGTATCAAACCACAAATTCTCACCCCAAGGAGCACCCCAAACCTCAAACGCAACACACCAAGTTGCAAAAGCATCAAGATCTTCACCAGAACGATGCTTAAATTCACTAAACTCGCGCTCGCGTTCGGCAGAACGAGGCTGCTTGAAAATAATACGCAACGCAGGAAGCTTGGCATCCCATGCAGCGTTGATATCTATAGGATTTGGATTGTTGTTTTGAGGCGCAATAGACTCATACAATTGCTCTACTTTAGCGAGATCCTCTCCGCTTAATTCAGCATATTCCGGAATATCTTGCGGGCGAATATAAGTAACATTTAAGAACCTACGGGACTCAGGCAAGTACGGTGAAGGCTCAAGAGGTGTTACTGGAGCGCATGCATGAATTGGATTAATCAGCATAAAATCAGCCTTGCCGATTTCTCCAGCATCCTTAAGTAGGCGACGCAAATCGCCATAATCGCCAATTCCCCAAGAATCTTTTGAACGCACAGAATACATTTGCGTCATGAATCCCCAACGGTGCTTTTGCTTAACGCTTTCAGGCAATGGAATACGCGCAGGTGCGGCAATCAATGTGACATCAGCGTGTTGAGATGTCTCACCATTCGCGCTGATTACTTTAGCATGCAAAGTGTGATAGCCCATTGGCAAATCATCCGGAAGCTCAATGAACAAATCTCCATTGTCTTCGGATTGAATATCGCCTAACGAGCCTTCATAATCTGTTCCATCTTCGAGTGTAAGAGAAATATGAATTTGCTCTTTTTGAGCATCTCCTGCGTGAATTGGTACGCAAGTTTTTGCGCCATTAAACGAAACAACAGTTGGTGGCAATAATTCGCTAGAGCGTTTGCGTTGAACCTTCTCGTACGAAATTGCAATATTGTCTTGAGTATCGGCAGGCATGCCTAATGCATCAAGTACTCCAACTAATGCTTCATCTGTAATTTCTGTGTAGCTTCCTTGCTGATCAATATAAAAAGTTGCAACGCCGCACGCCTTAGCAAGCTTAATAAGTGGACGTGCAAGACGTTCCGCGCTTTCTTCCATAGGCTTATCAGCATCAGCTTTGCTAGTAGCTGTTGTTGTCATGGTTCTCCTTCTACTTTGTAATTTGGCACATTTCTAACATCGTCGTAAGCGTGCCAAATGTGCAACTATGGCGATAGTGCGTAAATCAATACATCTCTGGATTGAAATACACCCTGCCTGTCAATTATATAAATACCTGACATCGTTTGCAAATTAGCGTTGCGACATATTTGCCAGTTTTTATAAGTAATTGCAACTAAACGCAAGTGTTGTTATTGCCCACGTTTAGTTGCAATCGTCTGATAGTTTATTATTTTTTTTACTTGCTAAAACGCAATTACTTGTTGCTAAGCACAACAAAAGTTCTGGTAGGCAAGTGCAGTGTAGCAGCACTTTTTTCGGTTGT
>NQOP01000004.1:72623-73467 GCA_003585845.1 Bifidobacteriaceae bacterium NR021 | reverse complement strand
ACGCAATGCCACTCTTGAGCTTTTGAACTATGAATAGCAGGTAGCTGAATAGTTGCATCTTCATGGTACATAGGATTTGCGCAAACAATTAAATTATTGCCAATGCGCGTAGCCAAAACAGTATGGTTAGACGTTTCAAGTTGTTTGCGTTTGCCGTCATACAATGAGCTATATTCAGCACGAAGCTTTATAAGTGCACGATACCATTGAACAAGCGGATTGAAACGTTCAGCGCGCGCCCAGTCGAGCTGGTTCATTAGTACACCGCGATTATAAGAATTATCGCAACCGTGCTTAGTTCGTCCAAACTCTTCTCCGCTTAGCATAAACGGCGTGCCTGCAGAGCACAAAACAATTCCAGCTGCAAGCATATTAGCGTTCAAAATATCCGCAACTTGTTTTGCATCTTGAGCGTCAAACTCAAAATCGCTAACATTCTCGTGCATAGAAATGCAAAGCTTATCCCACAAAGTCAAATCGTCGTGAGCAGAAGTATATTGAACAATCTGTCCAACTTCTTTGCCTGAAGAAGGAGTATCACGCCATGCATCAAGAGTTTGACGAGCCGCATCCGAGCACCAGAACTCATTGCCATTTACATACCCGCGGTCGAGATGGTTCATGACGTTTCCTTTGAGAGAATCGCGAGACTCGTCACTAAACCAGCCTATGCGCTCATTAAGAGTGCCTCTGCCGTCTTTATCTCCCATCGGAACTTTCTCATCAACAGCAGGATGTGATGCTCCCCACGGTTCTCCATACATAACAATATCTTTACCGCCAGGAAGCTCATCTAATGCAGCTCGTGCCTGATTTAAGGTTTCAGTATCAGTCAATCCCATAA
>NQOP01000004.1:69022-71860 GCA_003585845.1 Bifidobacteriaceae bacterium NR021 | reverse complement strand
CCTGCGGAACATAGGATGTTCAGAAGCCATTTCATTTCCACAGCCAGAACCGTTAGCAAAAGATCCGTCAGAGTCTCGCCTGCAGAAATACCCAGGAGCCATGCATTCGAAAGCGTTTTCTGCGGACTTGTACATGTGGTTATAAACAACATCCATAATTACGCGTTGACCATTAGCGTGTAATGCCGCAATCATTGCCTTGCATTCGCGAATTCGCGCAGTGCCGTCGTAAGGATTGCTAGAATAAGCGCCTTCAGGAACGTTGTAAGCGTGAGGATCATAACCCCAGTTATACAAAGAATCTAGCTCTTCTGCAGAAGCGCCATTTTTTCTAGCATTGTCAATTGCAGATTCGTCAACTGTTGCAAAATCGTAAATAGGTTCGAGCTGTACGTGAGTGATGCCAAGCTGCTTTAAATAATCTAGGCCAGTAGGGAAGTTGCATTCAGAAGAATCTGAATTTTGCAAAGATGTATGTTCATCAGTAAAAGCGAGATACTGACCTCTATGTTCTGGCTTAAAACCGCCATTAGGATTGCTGCTGAAATCTGCAACATGTGTTTCCCACACAACCATTGCATGGCGCACAAACTTAGGAGACTTATCTTTATGCCAATTGGCAGGAGATACTCGTTCATCGTCTATTACAAGGCTGCGCTCGCCATTTACGCCGCTTGCTACGCCCCAAGGGTCGCTTGTACGATTTACTGTGCCATCTTGGAAAGTAACAAGATAATCGTAGTACATGCCGTCTAAACGCTTGCGGAAATTAATTCGCCAAGCTCCATCATGTAGTGGTTTCAACTCATGTGTTTGAGTTGGCTCACTGTTATTTCCAGTTTCAAAAAGTCTTAGCGTTACGTTCTGTGCAGTTGGTGCCCATACAGTAAATGTTGTAGATTTAGCGTTTAAAGTAAATCCAAGAGGTCCTTCGTATACAGGCCATGTTGCCGAAGATGGAGTCGTCATATATGGTATCCTTCTTCTTTCGCTATTTTGCGAATCGTCTAAATTTTCTAAATTATTTAATCGTATTAGTAATTATACAGTTTTTTAAATTTTATTATTTACTTATTGTTCTGTTATCAAATTTTTATGTTTTGCGGCACTATTTGGCTAAACACGGTAGGGTTTATGCGATAGCCATTATCGTATTAAGTCAAACTGCGAGTGTGTTAAGTTATTTTTTTATTTTTATGTGTTCGTGTTATCTAGCGAAAAAGAAGGCTGAAACGCTCGAAAGCGTCTCAGCCTTCAGTAGATTTATATCCTGTAACTTATCAGCCTTTAACAGAGCCAGACATGGACTCTTCGTAGAAGCGCTGCATAATAATGAACAGGATTACGATTGGTATGGAAATGCACACAGCACCTGCCGCGAATGCAGCGTACCAATCAGGTAGATACTTTTTGGTAAGCATCTCCATTAATCCGTAAGCAACTGTGTAGTTTTCCTTATTGTCTCTCACTACTGTCTTCACCATAACGAAGTCTAGCCATGGTCCCAAGAAGCTGGTAATAGCTTGGAACACAATCATAGGCTTGCAGATTGGAACAATAATCTTCCAGAATACTTGCCACTTTGTGCATCCATCCAAGTATGCAGCTTCATCCAAAGACTTTGGAATAGTATCCATGTAGCCCTTCATAATGTAGAAGCCAGCACCGCTACCTGCAGAATAAACGATAATAAGTGCGATTAATACAATCGAACCTCGCGTTAAACCAAGAGCCTTCAAAATGAAGTAGATAGCAATAACAGCCATGATACCTGGGAACATACCAAGAATCAGAGCAAGATTCATGAATGTCTTACGTCCTTTGAAACGGAGACGAGACATGCAGAAGGACACTGCTAACACAAACACCAAAGAAATAATGCACACGAAAATTGACACGATCAGGGTGTTCAAGAACATTCGTGGGAAATTAATCTCACCAGTGTTAGTAAATAACTTTATATAGTTATCTAACGAGTACTCTGTTGGGAAGAAGGTTTTCTGATAGGAACCAGTGTTCTTGTTGAAGCTTTCTAACAAAACCCACAAGATTGGAATCAACCAAATAACTGACAACACCAGCAAGAACAGATGCGAGAAAACATCTCCAATTACTCTTCTGATATGTTGATCTTTAAGGAAAGAAACACTACGAGTGCTCTTTACAACAGCTTCTTCGTTCTTAGTTGTAGTTTTATCACTCACCGGAATCCCTCCTCATTCTTGTAAGATCCAGAGTTGCGATACGTAATCAGTGCTACGACAGCAAGCACAATGAATGTCAAAATACCAATTACTGCACCTGCGTTGTAGTTTTGCTGGTCAACAGTCAACTTGTAGAGCCATGTGATAAGCAAGTCGGTGCCGCCTGCACTGTTGACTTTGCTACTTGCTGGGCCACCTTTTGTTAAGAGGTAAATAACGTTGAAGTTATTGATGTTGCCGGTAAATGTGGTAATCAAATATGGAGTCATAACAAAGATGATGTATGGCATTGTGACGTTCATGAAACGTTGCCACCAACCTGCGCCATCGAGCTCTGCTGCTTCGTAAAGTTCTGCAGGAACGTTCTGCAAGATACCTGTAATCTGCATGATGGTGAATGGAATACCAACCCAAAGATTGATAAGAATTACCGTCACTCGAGCCCAAGTTACATCCGTAAGGAAAGGAAGCTCCTGATGTATCCAACCGTTTTGCTTAAAGACAATGTTAATAACACCGTTCTGGCTAAGCATATTGTTCATAATAAGCAATGAAACAAACTGTGGAACTGCAATTGTAAGTGAGAAGCAAGTGCGCCACAATCCCTTAAGACGAGTGGACTTTCTATTGATTA
>NQOP01000004.1:64491-68255 GCA_003585845.1 Bifidobacteriaceae bacterium NR021 | reverse complement strand
CCAGATTAATACGTCAAAGAATACGTCAGCTTTAATTAAATCACTTTTTCCGGTTAAGAATTGAGAAAAAACGTCTAACCCAATCCAGCTGAATTTTTGTTGATGATCCTCGTCATAGCTTGTGAAAGCCATAGAAATCATGAAGAACAATGGCAAAATTGTGAATAACACAATGCCAGCAGTTGGAAGAGTCATAAAACCGACGTGTGCTTTTTCGTCAAGAAGAGTCTTAGCGTCATCAATGAAATTAAGTGGCTTCTTGCCGTCTGCCATTACAGATTGCGCTTTGTATGCACTGCGAAGAGCGAGAGTTGCCAGATATACAAGCAATACAATCGCTAATATTGACATAACTCCATACAGTAAAATTTCTACAGAATTATCGCCTGCACTGTATCGCCAGAATCCGTTGACTTTAACTCTGCCCTGCTCTACTGTGCCAAGAGTGTTAATTTTTGGAAGATAATCCAATCCAATTGTAAATAAGAATCCGAATAAAGCTGCTTCGCACGCTAAGAATATCACGCCTTTGATGTATTGCTTGCGGACAAAATTGCCAAAGCCAAATATAACAACAGAAATCCATGAAAGAATGTCCGCATGTTTTGCAGCCTCTTTCAGTGAATAAGGTGAAGGAGCAAAGCGTTCTGCAGTTGACGTCTTCTTCTGGCGTCTTTCTCGCTTTGTGGATGTCGTGCCAGTCATGACATGCCTTTCATGTAAACAAAATTATTTTGTAGAAGATAAACAATGCGCCCCACCCCTTGCCGGAGCGGGGGCTGGGGCGCATTGTTTTACTCAAAGTGCATAAAACACTGCTTATGCATCTATTTAGATTTGTTGGCTAGAGTAAGTTTTGTTTACTTACTTCTCTAAGCCCTTAGCAAATTCTGCGGTCTGCGCGGCAGCATTATCGCCAGTAATCTTACCGGTGGAGATAGAAGTGCCGAATGCTTGAACTGGATCCCAGAACTTACCCATTTCAGGAATTGCTGGCTGCAAGACAGAAGTCTTAGCAATGGTTTCCATCTGAGCAACAGCAGCTGGCTCTGCCTTTACGCTGTCAGCAAGGGACTTGTCAGAAGGAATTGCACCTTCCTTTTCGAAAGCAATCTGCTGGGACTTCTTGGAGCCCAAGAATGCAGCGAACTTAGCAGCCATCTCTGGATACTTGGTGTTGGTGTTGTAAGCAACAGCCTTAGAACCAGCGAAGGACTTCATCTGGTGCTCGCCAGACTCAGTCTTGAAGGTTGGAAGAGCAGCTGCAGCATAGTTATCCTTCAAGGCATCCTTAACCTTGGCTGCATCCCAAGAACCGGAGAACATTGCATCAACGGAGCCGTCCTTCAAGCCAGCCAAGCCGCGACCATTTCCATCAAGTACGAAGTGCTTTTCGTTTCCAACGAGCTTTGTTGCAATGTACTTGGTAACTTCAGCAGCCTTATCACTGAGCTTCATGCCAGCCTTAGCATCGTTTCCATTTTCGCCGAAGAGAGTCATATTGCCATCGAGGTAGAAGCCTGGGAGATACCAAGCATTAGCAAGATCGAATGAAACCTTGCCCTTCTCAAGCATCTTGTCGAGGGACTTAACGTCATCAGCAGAGAACTTGGACTTGTTGTAGTACATGAACCAAGTGTTGCCGGTGTAAGGAACGCCGTAAAGCTTACCGTCCTGAGCGGTAACAGACTTGATTAAGGTATCTTCGTTCTGTTCCTTAACTTGCTTTGTGGCGTCATCGCTTAATTCGCCGATTGCTCCAGCCTTTACCAAGTCGCCGAGCTGATCGTTAGGGAAGAGGAACACATCAGCAGCAGCCTTAGCATCCTGCTTAACAGCCTTAGCAGCGTCTGGTGGCTCAACAACAGCGTTCTTGAAAGTAACGTTTGGATTTTCCTTCTTGAATTCTGCTTCAACAGTCTTAATCCAGCCGCCATCTTTCTGATCGTCAGCAGATCCCCAAACGGTAAGCTGAACAGGTGCTGAATCAGCAGCTTTCTTATCGCTATTGTTAGTGCTAGAACCGCAAGCTGCAAATCCAAACAAAGTAGCAACTGCAAGACCTGCACCCAGCATCTTCTTAATATTCGTCATCCTTGACCTCCTATATCATGCCAAAACTGGCATATCATTTGGTGGCGTAGTAACGGACTCCGTTGTGGCGCAACATCGCGATTGCTGCGTAGAGCAGCGTCACAAGTCTCACAAATCCGTTCGTAAGCACTGTGTAGTATACACGGATATCATGTCGTTTGCAAATGAGTGGCGGGTTAGTCTGTATATTTTGCTCTATAAATTTTTTCAAGTGGTTGTGTGTAAACTAAGTAGCACAACGCGAGAAGGGTGAAATAATGGCATTATATGATCATGCTCAGTGGCTTAAAGACGCTGTTTTTTACGAAATCTATCCGCAAAGTTTTTGTGATTCCAATGGCGATGGCGTAGGCGATATTCAAGGAATTATCGAAAAGTTAGACTATGTAAAATCGCTTGGCTGCAACGCAATCTGGCTTAATCCTTGTTATGACTCGCCTTTTAAAGATGCGGGCTATGACGTGCGCGACTATAAAAAAGTAGCTGCGCGTTACGGAACAAACGAAGATTTAAAGCAACTTTTTAGTGAAGCTCATAATCGAGGAATCCGCATATTGCTTGACTTAGTGCCAGGACATACGAGTGAAGAACACGAGTGGTTTAAGAAAAGCTCGAAAGCTGAAGAAAACGAATTTAGCAAGCGATATATTTGGACCGACAGTGCGTTTAGCGGCTATTCTATGCCGTTTATTGGCGGAGAAACTGAGCGTGATGCCACTTATATTCTGAACTTCTTCAAATGTCAGCCAGCATTAAATTACGGTTTTGCGCATAGGGATCGAGCTTGGCAATCTTCTCCTGATTCTAAAGAGGCTGCTGAAACTCGCGCTGCAATGGTTGATGTTATGCGTTTTTGGCTTTCGCTTGGTGCAGATGGATTCAGAGTTGATATGGCTGATTCGCTTGTAAAAAACGATGACAATAATGGCGAGGGAAGTCTTGGCAAAGACAATACGATTCGCGCATGGCAGGAAATGCTTGGAACTGTAAAAGAAGAGTATCCGCAGGCTGCTTTTGTTTCCGAATGGGGTAGGCCACGTCAGGCTCTTGCTGCTGGATTCGACATGGACTTTTATTTGAATTGGCGCTGGGATGGAAATCCTAACGGCTACGCACGTTTAGCTCGTGATGTTGATAACGCTTTAGACAGCAATCCTGAGCATGATCACAGCTACTTTAATGCGCGCGGCGGCGGCAGTATTTGCCCATTTTTAGACGATTATTGCCCACAATATGAGTCAACTTGCAATCAAGGTTACTTTAGCTTTATTACTTGCAATCACGATACGCCGCGTTTAGCTCCGCGCCTTGACGATCGTGAGCGTCGCGTGGCTTTCGGCATGATACTCACTATGCCAGGTGTGCCATTTGTATATTACGGCGACGAAATTGGCATGAAATATCGCGATATTCCAACAAAAGAAGGCGGTTACGCTCGTACTGGTACTCGTACGCCAATGCAATGGGATGATGCAAAGAATTTTGGCTTCTCGACGGCTGCAAAATCTAAATTATACTTGCCTGTTGAAGCTCGAGCAGACGGAAGAACTTGCGCAAACTCTCGCAAACAAGCAGTAGAAAGTGGCGAAATACCAACTGTTTCTGCGCAAATTAATTGCGAAGATTCCTTCCTTTCGTGGGTGCGCTCGCTTATTGCGCTTCGTCATAAT
>NQOP01000004.1:53735-63748 GCA_003585845.1 Bifidobacteriaceae bacterium NR021 | reverse complement strand
TTGCTTACGAGCGTTGCGCAAAAGGTGACGCAGGAGAATCAGCTGCAGAACGAAGCATTGTTGTTATGAACCCAGGCGTAAATAGCGAAACAGTTTCATTAGAAGCATTAGCGAATCTTACGCAAGAATCTGCTTACAATCCATTACTGAAAATCGGAGAAATATCAGTTAATGGTGATTGCTTAACGCTCGGCACTCAAAGTTTTGCAGTGTTTGGAATGTAAAGTGTTTGGAATGTAAATTGTAGCGTACAAGTCAAGTAGATACGCAACTGCGGATAAAGTTTATATAAACTAGGTATGCGCAAATAAACAAGGACGTGTAATGAGTATTAATAGTGGCAAAGCAATAATGCGTGATAGCGGTAACGCGAATAAGGAAATGCTTGACGCAAACGGCAAACCAATTCGTGCTGACCGTAACATAAAAACTGGAATCACGCTCAATAAGCTTAAAATGCTCGGCGCTTTTATGCTTATGTTAGGCGCATTTAGCAACACAGTAATTGCGCGAATGTTTGGCGGAAAAGTGACAGACAATATGCTCGCATTAACCGTTATATTGGTTTGCGAATTTATAAGCTGGACCGCACTGCCTTGGTATGCGTGGATACTAGTGCGCGGATATCATAACACGCATAATTTGAATCTTTACATGTTAAGATTGCTGATTTTGGCAGTAATTTGCGAAGTTCCATACGATTTGGTGAATTCAAAATGTTTGTTCGACATGCGTTCGCAAAATCCTGTATTTGCAATGGTTATCGCACTATTCGTACTTTCGGGTATAGATACAATTAGGGAGCGTTTAAGCGGATTTAGTAAAGGTTTTGCTATTACTGTGCTTATCATTGCGGGTCTTCTTTGGAATTTGATAGGAAAAGTTTTTGTGCTGCACGGAATTTTCTTCGGTGGCGTAACTTTGCTTGTTTTCGTACTTCTTTTTGAATTATTAAAAAAGCGCGAAATTACTATGGAGATGACTGCAGGAATGTTCGGTGCTATGGCGATGCTTGCACCTGGTATTGGTGTTGCAATACTTCACTATCGCAGTTCTTATGGTGACGGAGTGAAACCAACTAATCAATTCCGTTGGATTATGTACGTGTGGTATCCATTTGTTTTGGCTATTGCTGCTGCATTTGAGATGTTTGTTCACTAATTTAAATGTTTATATTTATTACAATAAATAGGAATAAGTAGGCAGAGGTGTGCAATAGTATGGACTCTTCCAAGTTGGGAATTTTTTATAAGTACGCATCCGACTTAAACGCAAAGGCGCAGGATAGTCAGGTAATTAAAGGCGAAAAGTGGCGAATTACAGTTATTACAGATTCGCTGTTGCGCCTTGAGTGGAGCGACGACGGAAAGTTTGTTGACAATCCTACGCAAACTGTGATTTGTCGCAATTTTGCTCACAAAAGCGCGGATGCTCAGCCGAAATTTAGCGCGCGCAAAAACGAAAACGGATGGCTGGAAGTCGAAACTGAAAAGCTTCACCTTACTTATAATTGCGAAGCTTTTAGTAAAGAAGGCTTAAGTATTGTTGTGCGCGGAGTGCCGTGCACGCAATTTAATACGTGGCATTATGGCGACGATTGCCCTGGAAATCTTCTTGGAACTTTTAGAACTTTGGACCAGGCGAACGGTCCGGTAAAACTTGGTAAAGGCATACTTTCGCGCGATGGATGGTCTATTTTAGACGATTCTGCAACTTGCGAAATTGCGCCGGATGAGGAAATAAATGGAAAACCAAACCCGTATGGGGCTTGGGTTAAGTCGCGTGCGCAAAAAGTTAGCGAACAAGACGGCAGATATAAAGACTTATACTTCTTCGGTTACGGACACCGCTATATTCAAGCAATTCAAGACTTTTATAAGCTCACAGGTGCTCAGCCGCTGCTGCCGCGTTTTGCGCTAAGCAATTGGTGGAGCCGCTACTATCGCTATCACCAAGACGAATATTTGCAATTGCATAATCGTTTTAAGCGCGAAGGCATACCTTTTAGCACAGCTGTTATTGACATGGATTGGCATGTGACGGATGTTGATCCGAAGTATGGATCCGGTTGGACGGGTTACACGTGGAATGAGGAACTTTTCCCGGATCATAAAGCTTTCTTGCGTAAACTTAACGCGGCTGGCTTGGCTCCAACTTTGAACTTGCATCCGCGCGACGGCGTGCGTGCGTTTGAAAAAGATTATCCGCAAGTTGCGCGAGATATGGGAATTGATCCTGCAAGCGGTAAAGCTGTGGAATTTGATTTAACAAATCCACAATTTGTTGAAGCTTACTTCAATATGCACCATCGCATGGAAGATGAAGGCGTGCGATTTTGGTGGATTGACTGGCAGCAGGGAGGTGTGACGCGCGAGCCTGGCTTGGATCCGCTTTGGATGCTGAACCACATGCATTATGAGGATGCTGCGCGCGACGGCCGCTGGCCGCTTACATTCTCTCGTTATGCTGGCCCTGGTTCGCATCGCTACCCAGTTGGATTCTCGGGAGATACTGTCACTACTTGGGATTCGCTTGCGTTCCAAACTTACTTCACTTCTACGGCTTCCAATATTGGTTACGGATGGTGGAGTCACGATATTGGCGGACACATGCTTGGCGTTCGCAATAACGAGTTGGAAGCGCGATGGTATGCTTTCGGTACGTTTAGCCCTATTAATCGTCTTCACTCGACTTGCTCGCCGTTTGCTGGAAAAGAGCCGTGGAATTTCCCTAAGGAAACTCGCGAAGCAATGGTGAAAATGCTTCGTTTGCGTGCAGAACTTTTGCCATACGTTTATACGATGAATTATCGTGCGGCTTTTGATGGCAGGCCGATTATTGAGCCAATGTACTGGCAGTCGCCGGAAGTTGGCATGGCTTACGAAATTCCTAACGAGTACCGTTTTGGAAGTGAACTTATAGTAGCGCCGATTGTTTCGCCTAATGATGCGGCTGCTTTGCGTGGGTGTGCTGGAGTTTGGTTGCCGGAAGGTGATTGGTACGATTTGTTTGACGGGCGCAGGTATGAGTCTCGTGGTTGGAATGGTCGCAGATTTGAAGCGTGGCGCTCGCTTGACCGCGTGCCTGCTTTTGCGTGCGCTGGAGCGATTGTGCCTACGCAAGTTTTGCCAGAAGTGGCAGATTGCGAGCGTAGTGCTGAGGCTGCGGAATCGGTTAATAGCATTGAAAATCCGCGGGCTTTGCGAATTCTTGCATTCCCTGGAGCTGACGGCGAGTTCGTAATGCGAGAAGACAACGGTGACTTTGCTGCAGCGGCTGCTGGAAACACTGCCGACACACGTATGAATTTTGTGTGGCGAGACGGCAATGGCTCTTCGCAATTTATTATTTCTGGTGTAGAAGGTGCGGAAGCTGCCGTAGAATCTGTACCGCAAAAACGCAACTGGAACGTTGTATTTAGAGGAGTTGCTTGCACAGATTTTGCGCACGTGCGCGTATTTGTAGGAAGCCGAGAGCTTAACGCAAGCGATTTTGCGATTTCTTACGAAGGCGAAGAGTCGACTTTGAGCTTAACTGTTTCTGTAAAAGACGTGCCGGCTCGTTCGGAAGTTCGCGTAATTGTTGACGGCGGATTGCAAGTTGCTGCCGATCCTAAAGTTGGCGACGCTTACAGATTCCTTCTTCAAGCGCAAGTTCCGTACCGCGGTAAGGAAATGGCTTTTGACGCAGTGCGCGAGGCTGGCGGAAGTGCAAGCGCTATTGCTGCAATCTCAACTCTTGAATACGAAAACGAATCGGAAGCAGAAGAGTATCGCAACAATGTTGATATGCTTAACGCTTACGCAACCGACCAGCCTTCCGTAGTTAAGTGGGCGCAGTGGCGTTGTACGCTACCTGTTTCTGTGAAGCATGCGCTTGAGGAGATTTTGCTGCGCTCGGTTGAGTGATTTCATCTGCGTTTGTAATATCCTCGAAACTTGCGCGAGTGTCTCAAAATCGCAATCAAGAGACACCAACGCAGTATGAAATCTGCACTAGTGTCTCAAAACAAACAAAATGAGACACTGACGCAGAACGCGTACTGCGTCAGTAACGAAAATTGCTTAGTCTCACAGCTTGACATACCGGATAAATTAACAGATTTTCTGTAGAAGTGTTAAAATGCTGCACGGTAGTGTGACGAAAATCACATAATTTCGTTACGTCCACCTGTAGCGTTTGTAATATCGCTAAAATTTGCAATATTACAACACTTTATAATCGCAGTTTTGAAAGTCAAAGCTACGAAACGCGGGAGCTTGTTCTATACAGGCTGAGAGGGCGAAAGCCGACCGTAAACCTGATGCGGGTAATGCCGCCGTAGGGAAGGAGTATATATGCGAAATATTCGTATTATTGGTGCAGGTATTATTGGTTTAGCAACAGCGTGGAGACTTACGGAAGCTGGCGTAAAAGTCAGCATAATTGATCCGGATCCAGTCTCTGGCGCTTCTCACCATGCTGCCGGCATGCTAGCTCCTACCGCAGAAATGCAATATCAGCAAGAAGCGTTGTATCCTCTTATGTTTGAGTCTGCAACTATGTATAAGGAATTGGTTGATTCGGTTGCAAAGTACACCGATAAGCCAACCGGCTACTTAGAGTGCGGCTCTTATGTAATCGGTGGTGACGCTGCAGACAACGAGCACGTGAACGAGTTGCTAAACTTGCAGCACCGTTATGGTCGTAGAGCTGAGCATATTTCTGTGAGTAAGCTTCGTGAAATTGAGCCTGCGCTTTCGCCAACTATTGCTGGCGCTGTAAGCGTGCCGGACGACCATCAAATAAACCCTCGTCTTTTCACTGCAGCAATGATTGATGCACTTGAAAAGCGCGGTGTTGTTATTGAGCGTCGTGCAAGCACTCCAGACGATTTGGGTCCAGACACAGTTTTGGCATCCGGTTTGGGTGCTAAGGATATGCTTCCTCAGCTTAAGCTTCGTGCTGTGTGGGGTGACATGATTCGTATGACTATTCCAGAGCCTTTGCGCCCAATTTTGAGCTCTGTGGTTCGTGGATTTGTGCATGACCGCCCAGTTTATTTGGTGCCTCGCGCTAAGGAAACAGGCGAGCTTGTGCTCGGTGCTACTTCTCGCGAAGACGACCGCGATATTCCAAAGGTCGGTGGCGTGCTTGACTTGCTTCGCGATGCCGCAAGCGTGCTTCCTGGCATTCAGGAATGCTCGATTACTGAGGTTACCGCTGGTGGCCGTCCTGGAACTCCAGATGATTTGCCATTCATCGGTATTGATCCTAAGACGCATACCACGATTTCCACCGGTTACTTCCGTCACGGAATTTTGCTCACAGCTTTGGGCTCTTCTTTGACTACAAAGCTTGTGCTTGAGCAAGAGTTGACTGAGAAGGAAAAGGGCTTCTTGGAAAGCTGCGATCCTGCACGCTTTTAGTCACGCAAGTTTCTAATTACGAGCGCTTCTAGCAACGAAAGTTTTTTTAGTTGCGCAATTTTTATAGACGTTAATAAAGGTTAGATTATGCAAATCGTAGTCAATGGTGAAACTGTTGAAGTGCAAGACGGATTAACTGTTGCTCAGCTTATTGCGCAACGTTATGGTTCGGATGCAGGACCTGGTATAGCGGTCGCAATTGGCGACGATGTGCTTTCTCGCGCGCAATGGGAATCAGCCGTCATATGTGATGGGAATCAAGTCGAGATTCTTAGCGCAGTTCAAGGCGGCTGAAACACCACAAAATTAAGCGTGAAATTAGTGCGCTTAATTATTTAATTTTAATTAGGTTTAAATATTAAATATTAAATAAAAGGCTTAAAATGACAGAAAATAATACAGAAGAAAGTGCCGATACTTGGCAGCTTTGCGGTAAGACTTTACATTCAAGGCTTTTGCTTGGTACAGGCGGCATGACGAGCATTGACATTATGGAAAAGTCACTTGTGGCTTCAGGTGCGGAAGTGGCAACAGTTGCAATGCGCCGTCACGCAAAAACTGGCGTGGATATTTACGGCATGTTGCAGCGCCACAATATTAACGTTTTGCCAAATACTGCTGGTTGCAAGACTGCACATGATGCTGTGCTTACTGCAAAAATGGCTCGCGAATCACTTGGAACTGACTGGATTAAGCTCGAAGTAATTGCAGACGACGATACTTTGCTCCCAGATACCCGCGAAGTTTTGCTTGCTGCCGAAAAGCTTATTGAAGAAGGATTTAGCGTGCTTTGCTACACGAATGATGACCCGATTGTGGCTCGTCGTCTTGTGTCGCTTGGTGTGAAGGCTGTTATGCCTGGTGGTGCTCCAATTGGCACTGGTCTTGGTATTTTGAATCCTCGAAATATTGAGCTGATTGTTCAAGAATGCAAGGAATCTGGCGTTCCTGTGATTTTGGATGCTGGCGTTGGAACTGCTTCCGATGTTGTTAAAGCTTTTGAAATCGGCTGCTCTGGTGTGCTTCTTGCAAGCGCTGTAACTCGCTGCCCAGACCCAGTGAAAATGGGTCGCGCAATGGCTGCTGCTGTAACTGCTGGAAAGCTTGCTCACGATGCTGGCCGTATTCCTAAGCGTGAACATGCGCTCGCGTCTTCGCCTGTTGAAGGTCGCGCTTGGGCGGATTCTGTACTGTAAATTTCGGTACTGTAATTTAGTACTGTAATTTTTCGGCATATTGTTCAACATGACGATTAATAAAATTTACGACAACCTGCAGGAGCTTGAGGTGGAACGCACTAGCCGTCACTTGCTCCTGCCGGGCTTTACGCATGAACATCAGCAGTTACTTCGCGATGCGAAAATCTGCATGGTCGGTGCAGGTGGACTTGGTTCGCCGTGCTTGCTTTCGCTTGCTGCGGCAGGAGTTGGCGAAATTACGATTTGTGACGACGATGTTGTTGAGCTTTCTAATTTGCAAAGGCAGACTTTATATACTGTCGATCAGTGCGGTAAATCTAAAGCACAACTTGCAGCTAAGCGTCTGCAGGCGTTATCTCCAGGTTTAAAAATCAATCTTGTAGATAGATTTAATGAAGACAACGCAAAGCAGCTTGTAGAAAGTCACGATATTGTTATCGATGGTTGCGATAATTTTGCTACTCGCTTTTTGATTGCGGATGCTGCTTGGAGTGCTGGTACGCCAGAAGTTTACGGCTCGGTGCTTTATTATGAAGGCCAAGTAAGCGTTTTCGTGCCAGGAAAAGGTCCTGGTTTGCGTGACTTGTATGCTTGCCCGCCTCCTAAAGAAAAAGTACCGAAATCGGCTGTGTTGGGTGCGACTGCAGCTATTGTTGGCGCAATGATGGCAACTGAAGCAATCAAACTTATAACCGGTATTGGCACGCCGCTTATTGGCGTTTTAGTGCGTTACAACGCATTAGATAATTCTTTGCGTCGCTTTAAGTTCAGCGCGTGAATCCTACTGAATTTTTCAGAATTTCCCATTAATTTTGCTTAAATTGCAAAACTTGAGTCTGGTTGTATAAAGTTTTTTGTAATTTTTGGGAATAAAAGTTGACTTTTACAAGTTGAGTGTAGTAGGCTCAAGTTTTGGAAAGTAAAAAAGCTGATGATTTACCTAGTTTCCAAAAAAGGAATCTAAATAGAGCTCAGCTTACGTAACTACAAAACTTGAAGGAAAGCGTAATTGCACAAAAGGTGCAATACCTAGTTAAGGAGAAATTATGGGACGCGCAGTAGGTATTGATTTGGGAACAACCAACTCTTGCATTGCTACTCTTGAAGGTGGCAGCCCAACAGTTATTGTAAACGCTGAAGGCGCGCGTACCACGCCATCTGTTGTGGCATTCAGCAAGTCTGGCGAAATCTTGGTTGGTGAAGTTGCTAAGCGTCAGGCTGTAACAAACGTTGATCGCACGATTAGCTCAGTAAAGCGCCACATGGGCACTGATTGGACTGTTGATATCGACGGCAAGAAGTGGACTCCACAAGAGATTTCTGCACAGGTTTTGATGAAGTTGAAGCGCGATGCTGAAGCTTACTTGGGCGAGCCGGTAACCGATGCCGTTATTACATGCCCAGCTTACTTCAACGATGCACAGCGTCAGGCAACTAAGGATGCAGGTAAGATTGCAGGCTTGAACGTGCTTCGTATTATCAACGAACCAACCGCTGCAGCTTTGGCTTACGGCCTTGAAAAAGGCAAGGAAGACGAGCGCATTTTGGTATTCGACTTGGGTGGCGGTACTTTCGATGTGTCCTTGCTTGAAATTGGTAAGGATGACGACGGATTCTCCACAATTCAGGTGCAAGCAACTAACGGCGATAACCACTTGGGTGGCGACGACTGGGATCAGAAGATTATTGACTGGCTCGTTGGCGAAGTTAAGAACAAGTATGGCGTTGATTTGAGCAAGGATAAGATTGCTTTGCAGCGCTTGAAGGAAGCTGCTGAGCAAGCAAAGAAGGAACTTAGCTCTTCTACTTCCACCTCAATTTCTATGCAGTACTTGGCGATGACTCCTGACGGCACTCCAGTGCATTTGGATGAGACTTTGACTCGTGCTCACTTTGAGGAAATGACTTCCGACTTGCTCGGTCGCTGCCGTACTCCATTTAACAACGTTCTTTCTGACGCTGGTATTTCAGTAAGCCAGATCGATCACGTGGTTCTTGTTGGTGGTTCAACTCGTATGCCAGCTGTGAAGGATTTGGTAAAGGAACTTACCGGTGGTAAGGAAGCTAACCAGTCCGTGAACCCAGATGAGGTTGTTGCAGTTGGTGCAGCTGTGCAGTCGGGCGTTATTAAGGGAGATCGCAAAGACGTTCTGCTTATTGATGTAACTCCACTTTCCTTGGGTATTGAAACCAAGGGTGGAATTATGACAAAGCTTATCGATCGCAATACTGCAATTCCAACGAAGCGTTCGGAAGTATTCTCTACTGCTGAAGACAATCAGCCATCCGTGTTGATTCAGGTTTACCAGGGCGAACGTGAGTTCGCTCGCGATAACAAGCCTCTTGGCACTTTTGAGTTGACTGGTATTGCTCCAGCTCCTCGTGGCGTTCCTCAGATTGAAGTCACTTTCGATATTGATGCTAACGGCATTGTGCACGTTTCTGCTAAGGATAAGGGCACTGGTAAGGAACAGTCCATGACTATTACCGGTGGTTCTGGTTTGCCAAAGGACGAAATTGACCGCATGGTGAAGGAAGCTGAAGCTCACGAAGCTGAAGATAAGAAGCGTAAGGAAGAAGCTGAAGTTCGCAACCAAGCAGAAGCCTTTGCTTACCAGACTGAAAAGCTCGTGAACGACAATAAAGACAAGCTTTCCGACGAAATCTCTAAGGAAGTTACCGACAAGGTTAATGCTTTGAAGGAAGCTTTGAAGGGTGACGACGTTGAGAAGATTAAGTCTGCTCAAAGCGAGTTGATGACTTCTGCTCAGAAGATCGGCCAGCAGCTTTACGCTCAGCAGGGTGCTGCTGGAGCCGAAGCTGGCGCTCAGTCTGCTGCTGGCGCTCAGGCTGGTTCTGCAGCTAAGGATGATGATGTAGTTGACGCCGAAGTGGTGGACGACGACAAGGACGATAAGGACAACAAGTAATGTCCGACTTTAACGCCAACGAATATTTGCAAGATATGGAAGATGCTGACTCGCTGGATGTAAAAGCTACAGGTGATTCTGCGAAATCGTCTGCGCAATCTTCATCGAAGGCTGCTGAAGATGCAAATCCTGCAGAAGCGAAAGCTGACGCGAAAGCTGATGCTAACGTTTCTGCGGATTCCGCAAATTCTGAGGATACAGCGAATTCCACTGAATCTTCAGAATCGAAAGACAGCCAAGACGCAGATAGCGGCAGTTTAACTCCCTTAGGTAAAGCTAAGAAAGAAGCTGCAGAGTACTTGGAAGCGTTACAGCGAGAGCGTGCTGAGTTTATAAACTTCAGAAATCGTTCTGCCAAAGAGCAGGATCGTTTCAGACAGCATGGAATTATTGACGTGCTGACAGCATTGCTTCCAGCATTGGATGACATTGACCGCATTCGCGAGCATAGCGAAATGGATGATTCGTTCAAGGCT
>NQOP01000004.1:51030-52973 GCA_003585845.1 Bifidobacteriaceae bacterium NR021 | reverse complement strand
AAGATTTTGACCCGACCAAGCATGATGCAATTTTGCACAGACCAGATCCAGACGCTACAAAAGAAACTGTTGATGCTGTAGTTGAAGCAGGATATCGAATAGGAGATCGCGTTATTCGCGCCGCTCGTGTGGTCGTTTCTTCACCACAGCAATAACTAACGAAACTCTTTCGTGACTTTATTGCATAACTTGCTCGTGCTGACTCATAAGAGTTGGCACGAGCAGCCTATATTTGGTCAAAAGCGAAATAGCCAATGTGCTTGTGAAGAAAGGAGGCACAAATGGCTGAAAATGAATGGTTAGCTAAGGATTTTTATAAGGTTCTCGGTGTCTCCAAAGACGCAGATGAGGCAACGATTACTAAAGCGTATCGCAAACTTGCTCGTAAATATCACCCTGATTTAAACAAAACAAAAGAAGCTGAAGAAAAATTTAAGGATGTTTCTGAAGCTTATGATGTATTAAAAGATAGTCAAACTCGCCAACGTTACGATGCTATCCGTCAATTTGGTGCTGGTGGTGCTCGTTTCGCTGGAGGAGCAGGTGGTGCTGGCGGTTTCGATGCGTCGAGCTTCTCGGACATTTTCTCCATGTTCAACGGCGGCTCTGGCATGGGCGGAATGGGTGGTATGGGCGGAAACGGTTCGCGCATTCGCTTTACATCCAACGGTGCTGGACCAAATATGAGCGACATTTTCTCCATGTTTGGTGGAGGTCAGCGCTCTCAAGATTCAGCAGGATTCCAAGGTACGAGTGGCTTTGGTGGTGAGAGGTATTCTCAATCGCAGGAAGCTGACGTGCCTGAAGTTGGCGAAGATATAACAACCGATATAAAGCTCACATTTAAGCAAGCTTTTAAAGGCGCTACAGTATCGTTGCGTGCGGCTGGTGAAACTTTTAAAACGCATATTCCAGCTGGTGTAAAAACCGGACAGAAAATTCGTTTGAAAGGAAAAGGCAAGCCAGGCAAGTTCGGCGGTGCTGCAGGTGACTTGTACTTGCATGTTCAAGTAGAAGCATCAGATAAATTTACTTTGCGAGGCGACGATTTGATTTCTACATTGCCGCTAACATTAAGTGAAGCAGTGCATGGTGCAAAAGTTAGCATAAACGACGTAGACGGCAATCCTGTTACTTTCAAAGTTCCAGCTTGTGTTTCAAGCGGTGATGAAGTTCGTATAGAAGGTGCTGGAGTGCCTGGAAAGAATGGCAATTTTGTTGGTGTTGTGCAGATTCGTTTGCCAAAGCGTTCGAGCATGTCTCTCAGACGCGTTGCAAAAGAATTTGATAAAACTGCTGGCGAAACTTATGCTGAAGAAATTAAAAAATTAAGACAAAACTAAGTTAACAATAATTTAGTAGGTTAAACACTGTTGAATTGCTTGTAACAGTGCTTTAGACATACTAAAAAGGGCAAAGGAAGGCGTGCTATGACACCAATAACGCGTGAAACTAAAGCACTGTATGAAATGTGTGCAGTTGCTTTAGTGCGTGGTACTGCAACGCTTGACGGGGCAGATGAAGTAGGATTTGTTCTTGATTTGCCAATATTTACCGTAAGCCATGTGGCACGCCTAACCAATACGCATCCGCAAACTTTACGACAGTATGATCGGCTTCATTTAATAATGCCGCATAGAACTGAAGGTGGCGCTCGCCGCTATTCTTTGCGAGATATAGACAGGATTGTGCAAACTCAGCATTTAAGCCAAAATGAAGGCATTAATCTTGCTGGCATCATGCAAATACTTGATTTGCAAGAAGAAAATCGACAGCTTAAAAGACAAGTAAGGCATTTGTTAGATTCTGCAGAGTCTTCAGAGCGCAACATTTTTGCTGCAAATGCGGATGGTGACATTGTGGAAATGCAGCGTTCTCGCAATGCGCGTCGCTGGAGGCGAGATATTCTTACAGAGAGGCGAGCGTTACCTTCGTCGTATTCT
>NQOP01000004.1:48488-50263 GCA_003585845.1 Bifidobacteriaceae bacterium NR021 | reverse complement strand
GGAGAGCGTGGAGCATATAGTAACGTAGGCATGGCTACTTATTGTGCTTTTAGAAATTAGTGAGAACTAGCGAGAAGAATTAGTTAGCGAGAAGAATTAATAGTGCGAAAAGTAATACAGAATTAGTGTGAAAAATGATGCACTATAAAAGCTAAAGCAAATATATGCAATATAAAGGATTGTGAATGGCTGAACAGACGACGAATGTGTGTGCAAATACTCTTAACTCTAGTGAAGAAAAACATGTGTTGCGTGCAGTTTTTTGGGATATGGACGGCACTCTTATAGATTCCGAGCCGTATTGGCATGAGTCGGAATTTTATTTAGTAGAAAAATACGGCGGATATTGGGATGAAGATTTAGCCTGGGAATGTTCCGGCGGTTCTTTGAAAACAGTTGCCGATAAGATGATTCCAAGCGGCACAAAACTTACTGTAGAAGAAATCGGCAAAGGCATGGTTGATTACGTTGCTGCTCGTGAAGCTGAATCCGTGCCTTGGGTTCCAGGAGTTTTAGACGTACTTAAAAGTCTTACGGATGCTGGCATTCCTTCAATTTTGGTGAGCAATTCGCCGCGTTGTTTGGTTGAAAATATTGTGAATCACGCTCCAGAAGGTGCTTTCGCTGGGTACGTGTGTGGAGATGATGGTTTTAAGCCGAAGCCTAGTGCTGAGCCTTATCTTGCTGCAGGAAAAATGGTTGGCATTGAGGGAACGGATGAGGAAGTTGCGAAGCAGATGGCTAATTGCATTGCCATAGAAGATTCTCTATCTGGTCTTACTGCCGCAATTAATTCCGGAGCAACTGTAATTGCGCAAACAGGTTTTTCGCGCGCAAACATAACTGAAAGCAAGCATCATGCAGAACTTAACGGTTATGAAAATGTGACTGCTAAAATGCTTGAGAACATTGTTTTGAGCCGAAACTAATTAATAAACTAGCGAAACTAATTAACAAACTATTTAGCTATTTACTTAGCTATTTATTTAGATAATTATTCGCATATTTGTTTGTCAATTAACTACAGCTCTGTCTGTCAATTAACTACAGTTAATTGACTAGTTTCCTCCAGTTGTGTCATAGTTATTGTCGTAACTATGACCGCCAGAATTATTATCGTAGCTTCCAACGCCGCCCGATGATGAATCGTCATGACCATACAGCTGGCTATCAAGATCTAAATCTTTGTCTTTGTCTTTATCTTTATCCTTATCCTTGTTTTTATCTTTATCTTCATCCTCGGTTTTTGCATGTGTGAATGCGCGGTGTTCGCCTAATCCCCATTTTCCATCAGGTCCGCCAATTTTGCCTGTGTCTTTTGCTTCAGGGAATTTAGTATTCGGGGTTCCTATCACCGCTTGACGCATGTATCTTGTAAACATGTGCACAGGGTAGTCGCTTCCTCCAAGATATCCGTGGAACGGTTTAATTACTTGTGGGCTACCTTTTGCATCTGGATTCCATATGGCAAATGCTGTAACAATATTTGGCGTAAATCCTACAAAGCTACCAGCAGTTTCGTCGTTTGCTGTTCCAGACTTTCCTGCGATTTCTCTACCTACAGAGCGAGCTTCGGTTGCTGTACCATGTTGCACTACGCCAATCATTGCTTTTGTAGCTAGAGCGACATCGGCTGGTGAGAATACTTGCTTTCCAGCTGTTGGTGCGCGGTAGAACTCTTTACCGTCAGGATTTTTTACGCTGGCAACAATATGCAAATCTGGGCGTCTTCCTTGGTTTGCAAATGTTGCATATGCGCGCGCAATTTCGCTTAC
>NQOP01000004.1:37045-47777 GCA_003585845.1 Bifidobacteriaceae bacterium NR021 | reverse complement strand
CCTGCCATAACTGCAGTATTAGCAACTTTCTTAGCGCCAAGCTTACTTTGCAAATCCATATACACTGTGTTCACAGAATTTGCAGTTGCGCTATATAAGTTAATTGTGCCGTAGCTCATGTTTGCAAAGTTTCCAACAGGTTTATCGATACCATCAAACTTGCGTGGAGAATTGCCATTGAACATCGTATCCAAGCTAGTGCCAGCCTGAATTGCTCCCATAAGCGCAAAAGGCTTCATAGTAGAGCCCGGCTCGTAAAGCGCTTGTGTGGCGTTATTAAGCTGTTTCTTTAGATAATCGTCTCCTGCATAAACGGAAATGATTGAACCATCTTTTGCATTTATTGAAATTCCGCCAACCTGCAGTCCTTCTGGCACAATTCCTTTTCCATCTTGAGAAGGACTTGCAACTTTGAACATTAAATCTTGCCTAGCTTTATCGATAGTAGTAATAATGCGATATCCACCACTGTCAAGATCTTCCTGCGTAAAAGCACCATTCCTAGTTAACTCATCGCGAACCATATGCAATAAGTAACCTTGTTGACCTGCGTAAATGTTTTGAGTCGTCTGAGTAATAGTTTTAGGCATTTTTGCTTGCGCTGCTTGAGAAGCTGTAATGTAGCCATCTTCTTTCATAATGCGTAACACGCGCTTAAAACGAATGCCTGCTTCTTTTGGACCAATTGCAGGATCCCAGCTACTTGGTGCTGGAATAATACCTGCTAAAAGTGCAGCTTGCGAAAGTGACAAATCTTTTGCTTCTATACCGAAATATGCTTTAGCTGCAGCTTGAATTCCGTATGCTCCTCTACCCAAGTAAATAGTATTCATATAATTGCAAAGTACTGTATCTTTATCTTGAGTTTGTGCAATTTTCAAAGCTAAAATAGCTTCTTTTAGTTTTCCAAAATAAGTTTTTGTTTCACCGAGATAATATCTTTCCGCATATTGTTGCGTAATAGTGGAGCCGCCCCAACGCCCGTGCTTTGTAACGTTATGGAGTAGTGCGCGTCCAATTCCTTTAAAATCTATTCCGCCATCGTGGTAGAAGGAACGATTTTCTGAAGCAACTATTGCTTTACCAACATATTTAGGTAGTACTGAACAATTGATAATTTCGCGATTTTGCTCAGCAAAAGAACCTAATTCAGTTTTGCCGTCTGAATAGTACACTTTCGTCTTATCTGCCATAGCAACTTTGTCTGGTGCCGGTATGTCTGTAGTTGCATACAGATAAGCAAAAGCAATTGCGCCTAGCAAAATTGGCACAAAAATAACGATAAGTGCCCAAAAAATAATAGGATGTCTGCCTCGCCAAGTTCTACGACGCCTTCTGCGTGTTGCTGCGCGAGAACGTTCGAATCTCGAATTGCGGCTGCTTTTGTTTGATTCAAAAGAATACGAATTTGGACGATATGATTCTTGTCCTCGTGGTGGGACAGGTGAAGGCATATTCGTATTTTTTTGTGATTGTGACGATATGCTTCGAGTAGCTTTCTCATGCGAAGTAGACGCTCGTCTTCCATCTTTACGTGCAACCATACATTCCACCGTAGCGTCCGGTGTTGAATTTTTCTACAAAACAGCATGTTTTTTGTTTAGAAAAGATTAAAAATATTTAATATTAGTACATATTTGTTAAAGCAATAGTATTATGAAATGTGTATGGTGCGGCATAATGCAATGTCGCTTATTTTGCAGGGCAAGGAGTCTATATGAGCATCCGCGTTGCCATTGCCGGTGTCGGCAATTGTGCTTCGTCGCTGGTTCAGGGCGTTGAATATTACAAAAACGCTGATGACGGTGAGAAAATTCCAGGGTTGATGCACGCTGTATTTGGTCAGTATCGTGTGCGCGATATTGAGTTTGTTGCGGCGTTTGATGTTGATTCTCTAAAGGTTGGGCATGATTTAAGTGAAGCAATTGGCGCTTCACAAAATAACACAATTCGTTTTGCTGATGTACCAAATTTGGGTGTAGAAGTATTGCGTGGTCCAACTTATGACGGTCTCGGTGATTATTACCGTGAGATGATTGATGAGTCAGAAGCTGAACCTGTTGACGTTGCTCAAGTTTTGCGAGATAAGCACGTGGATGTGCTTGTTTCTTATCTTCCAGTAGGATCTGAGCAAGCCGATAAAGCTTATGCAACTGCTGCGATGGAAGCTGGATGCGCATTTGTAAACTGCTTGCCAGTCTTTATTGCTTCTGACCCTGAGTGGGCACAAAAGTTCCGTGATGCTGGAGTTCCTATTATTGGCGATGACATTAAAAGTCAGGTAGGTGCGACTATTACTCACCGCGTTATGGCTAGACTTTTTGAGGATCGCGGTGTGCGCTTGGATCGCACGTATCAGCTGAATGTTGGCGGAAACATGGACTTTATGAACATGCTTCAGCGTTCAAGACTTGAGTCTAAAAAGATTTCTAAGACTCGTGCCGTAACTTCAATCGTGCCTCATGAAATGGATGAGCATAATGTTCATATTGGGCCTTCGGATTACGTAGCTTGGTTGGATGATCGCAAGTTTGCTTTCGTACGTTTGGAAGGTACTACTTTTGGTGATGTTCCTTTGAATTTGGAGTACAAGCTTGAGGTTTGGGATTCTCCAAATTCTGCAGGTATTGTAATCGATGCTGTTCGTGCTGCAAAGATCGCTTTGGATCGTAAGCTTTCTGGCCCGATTTTGGCGCCAAGCTCGTACTTTATGAAGTCTCCTGCAGTTCAGCATGAAGATAGCGAAGCTCGCCAATTAGTTGAACGCTATATTGCTGGTGATGTTGAAGCTAACGAGTCTCAGCTTGATGAAGATACTGAATTTGCAAAAGAACATGGCAAGAGCGTGTGGCGCGCATAATTTATTACTACTCGACATGTAGCGAAAATCGTGTAATATAGATAAAGCCTCCGTGTGGCACTAAGTCACCCAATCCCCCCAGGGCAGAAATGCAGCAAGGGTAAGTGGCCTCTGGTGGGTGCGCGGAGGTTTTATTATATGTAAAACTAGCGCGGTTGCAAATACTGTCGTAAAGTCTAAAGTATGAGTGAAGAATTTGCAGGAATTCAATCCAATAGCATTGACAATCAGCATGATGATTCTGCTGAGAAAAATGATGCGCTGTCAGTAGGCGAAACTTCGCAAGATATTAATCGCAACAGTGAAGGTAGTGACTATTCGCATCCTTTGGATTCGATTAATACGATTACGCCATTTTCTCCAATCTCATCTGAGGATAATGACGAAAAAATATCGCCTTTATTTCCAGAAAATACTGAAGAGAAATCTTCTAAACAGTCTGCGAAACAGTCTGTGAAACAAACTAAACGTCAATCTGATTTGTCTGATCTTTCTGGCTCGTCTGATTTGTTTAATTTGTCTAGTTTGCAAGGCTCGTCTGATTTGTCGTATTCGACTAATCAGTTATCTTCTAAAGATTCTCAATCAGATGCAGATGATATTGATCAGCTTGATCCACTCGTAAAGCGTCCTCGAATATCTACCATATTGTGGTGTGTTGCTATTGCAATTGTTTTCTTGGCTTCTGCTGCGTTCATATGGTTTATTAGTGTGCAAACAGTACTTGGTCAAAGCTATGAGGAAATGGTAATTGATGGATTTGGTTCTCATGGTATGCCATCTTGGCTTGCATTTTGCTTGCGACCTATAAGCGTTTCTATGGTTGTTATAGTTGCTGGCATAATAATTGCTCTTGTTTCACTCATAGTAGTTTGTATTCGTAAGCGTTGGTGGCTTCTTGGTCAATGCGCTGGAATTATTATTCTTTCGGCTGCTGCTGAACCATTGAAAAAAATTCTTCCTCGCCCAATGCTTATAAGTATTGAATATTTGGCTGCAAATTCAGCACCTTCAGGTCATACATTACTTATTACTGCATCATGTGCGTTGCTTATTTGTGCAGTTTCGCGTGTTTGGCGCGCATGGGCAGCGGTAGCTGCAGCTTTTATAAGCGTTCTTGTGGAACTTTCTTTGGTTGCAGCACATTGGCATAGAGTTTCTGACGTTCTTATGTCATTGCTTATCGTTGGTGCTGTAACGCTTATTATGCTCGCTTGCACTCGCAGTAGTGGAATGGATATGTCAGCTTATCGACGTTCCTCAATTAGCGTTCAAATTGTAGGAAGCTCTATGATTACGATTGGTGTGTTGGCGTGTTTGTATGCAATTTATTTAATATGGCAAATTCTTCCTGGTGTTGATATTTTTGCTCAATGGGCTGCAAGCACATCTTATGTAGCAACTTATTGGCTGATTATAGGTGTGTCTTTGCTTGTTTTTGGCGTAATTATGGTAATGCGTCACTCTACAGCTTCGCCGTTGAGTAGGCTTGGATTAGTAGGCGCTCCACCGACGCCTCCATCTGCTTCTAAGTAATATTGTCTACTCTATCTGCTTTTATCCACCGAGGTGGAATGTAATAGACGTATAACTTAAGTTGCGATACAGTTAGCGTGAAACATATAGTTCGGATTATATGTTCGATTGTGTTAGGAAAGGAGCGAATATGGCAGCACAGAATAAGCTAGTCATTGTGGAGTCTCCCACGAAAGCGCGAAAAATTGGCGGGTATTTAGGCAATGGTTACACCGTCATGGCTTCGGTTGGGCATATTCGCGATCTCGCTCAGCCAAGCCAAGTTCCAGCCTCACGCAAAGCGGCGTTTGGCAAGTTTGGTGTAGATGTCGATCATGGTTTTGCGCCATATTACGTAGTTGGATCAGATAAAAAGAAAACTGTTTCCGATTTAAAGTCTGCGCTCGCAAAAGCTGACGAATTATATCTGGCAACTGATGAGGATCGCGAAGGTGAAGCTATTGCGTGGCATTTGGTAGAAGCGTTGAAGCCAACTGTGCCAGTAAAGCGCATGGTGTTTCATGAGATTACTAAGGATGCAATTCAAGCCTCGCTTAGTAATACTCGAAATGTTGACGACAATATGGTTGACGCGCAAGAAACTCGTCGTGTGTTAGACCGTTTGTATGGATATGAGCTTTCTCCTGTTTTGTGGAGGAAAGTTGGTCCTGGTCTTTCTGCTGGACGTGTGCAGTCTGTTGCTACTAGGCTTATTGTTGAGCGCGAACGCGAGCGTATGGCGTTTACTAAGGCGTCTTACTGGGATATTAGCGCGGTTTTAAGTTCTAAAGGCTCAGATGGCGAGAGTGTTGATTTTGAAGCGCGCATGAGCGAGCTTTCTGGTCGTCGTTTGGCTGGTTCTAAAGATTTCAATTCAAAAGGTGAGTTGGTTTCTACAAAAGATGAATCACAAAAAGCTTTGCATGTTGATGCTGATTTTGCATCTAAGCTTTCTAAAGCTCTTGAAAATTCTGATTTTGTAGTTGACTCTATGGAAACGAAGCCGTATCGTCGCCGTCCTTTGCCGCCTTTTACTACATCAACTTTGCAGCAAACTGCTGGAAACCGACTTTCAATGAGCTCTCGCCAAACTATGCGAGCTGCGCAATCTTTATACGAAAACGGCTATATCACTTATATGCGTACGGATTCCGTAACGCTTTCCAAAGAAGCTATCGAAGCTGCGCGTAGTGCCGCTCGTGCAGCGTTTGGCGACGAGTATGTTTCGCAATCTCCTAAGCAGTACGCAACGACGTCTGCAGGAGCTCAGGAAGCTCACGAATGTATTCGCCCTGCTGGAGCGCGTTTCTTAAGCCCGGATGAGCTTGCGGATAAATTACCTTCGGATCAGCTGAAATTGTATACGCTTATTTGGCAACGAACCCTTGCGTCACAAATGGCTGATGCTACAGGTTTTACTGCAACTGTTAAGTTAAATGCTTCTGCTGGAGAATATGGAGAAGCTTTGTTCCAAGCTTCTGGAACAGTAATTACTTTTGCTGGTTTTATGAAGGTTTTTGGCAATGCGCATGCAACTGAAGGTGAAAGCGATAAGGCTCTTCCTCAAATGCAAGCTGGGGATGTCCTTGAAGCTAAAAGTGTTAGTGCGGATTCTCACGAAACTCAGCCTCCTGCAAGATATACTGAAGCTTCTTTAGTTAAAACGCTGGAAGCTAAGGAAATCGGTCGTCCTTCTACTTACGCAACGATTATTTCCACGATTATTGATCGCGGATACGTGTATGAGCGTGGACGTGCATTAATTCCTTCTTGGCTTGCTTTTGCTGTAATTAAGCTTTTGGAAGCGAATTTCCCGAAGTATGTTGATTACGCGTTTACTGCTGATATGGAAAATGGTTTGGACAGAATTGCGCACGGTGAAGAAACCGGTCGCGATTGGTTAACTAGATTCTATTTCGGTTCTGGTGAGGGTGCTGCTAATTCAGCTGATGAAGCTCATATTGGTTTGCAACAGCAGGTTGCAGAGCTTGGTGAAATCGATGCGCGTGAAATAAATACCATAGACATTGGCGATGGTTTGCATGTGCGTATTGGACGCTATGGTCCGTACCTAGAAGACATTAAGAATCTTGATGCTGAAGGCAATCCTCGTCACGCTTCTTTGCCAGAAACTTTAGCTCCAGATGAGTTAACTGTTGATGCTGCTCGAGAATTGCTTGAGAATAATGCTGAAGGTCCACGTGTGCTTGGAGTAGATCCAGAAACAGGTGGGAACGTAGAAGTGCGCAACGGTCGTTTCGGTCCGTACGTGTCACTGGTAGAAGAGCAGGATAATGCGGAAGATTCTAAATCTTCTAAGGCTTCTAAGTCTGCTAAAGCTCGTCCAAAAATGGCTTCTTTGTTTAAAACCATGGACCCAGCGACTTTGACTTTGCAAGAAGCGTTGCAACTTTTGAATTTGCCACGTTTGGTTGGCGAGTATGAAGAAGTTGATGCAGAAGGCGTTGTGAAACTAGCTCGTATCGAAGCAAATAATGGTCGTTACGGTCCATATTTAACTAAAACATATTCTGCTGTAGATACTTCTGCTGGAGAAACTGTGGAATCTAAGCCGGATACGCGATCCCTTTCTAGTGAAGACGCTATTTTTAGTACGACTTTAGAAGAAGCGAAGGCTTTATTTGCGCAACCAAAGTACGGTAAGCGTACTCGCGGTGCCGCTAAGCCACCTCTTCGTGAGCTTGGTGCAGATCCTGAAACTGGAAAGCCAGTAGTTATTAAGGATGGTTTCTACGGAGCTTATATTACTGATGGCGAAACGAATCGCACTTTGCCAAAGCAGTATACGCCTGAATCGATTGATCCGCAGGATGCGTTTGCACTTTTGGCGCAAAAGCGTGCCGCAGGTCCAGTAAAACGCAAAAAGCGCGCGACTAAGAGCACTGCAAAATCTTCTGAAAAGAAGTCTACTGCGAAAAAATCTACAGCAAAGAAAACTTCTACAAAGAAGACTACTACGAAAAAATCTACCGCTAAAAAAGCATAGGAATGAAATCTAAAGATTAAATAGACCTTGCATATGGAGTCAAAAATATGGCATCTAAAAATGACGATTTCTCTGGTGGCTGCGCTTGCGGAGGAAACTGCGGCTGCAGAAGTGAGCAATCTTATGCAAATAAAGGTTTATTTATTTCTTTCGAGGGCATTGATGGCGTTGGCAAAACTACGCAAGTTGAGGCTCTTAAGGATCATTTGCAATCTTTGGGGCGAGAAGTTGTAGTGACGCGTGAGCCTGGCGGAACTGATCTTGGAAAGTCTTTGCGCGAAATACTGTTGCATGGCACGAGTGTATCTGCCAGAACAGAAGCTTTGCTTTTTGCTGCGGATCGTGCACAGCATGTTGCGCAAGTGATTCGCCCTGCACTTAGCCGTGGTGCAGTAGTAATAACGGATCGTTATATTGATTCTTCGCTTGCTTACCAAGCAGGCGGCCGCGAATTGACTATGGATGATGTGCGAACTTTAAGTGAGTGGGCAACGGATTCTCTGTGGCCTAATCGCACTTATTTGCTAGATATGCAACCGGAAGATGCTTTTAAACGTTTGCATCGTGAGCAAGATCGCATGGAATCAGCTGGAATGGATTTCGCGCGTCGCACTAGAGAAGCATTTTTAGATTTAGCGCAGGAATCTGCAGATCGTTATCGCGTATTAGACGCAACGTTCTCAGCGAAATCATTATCTGAACTTATTGTGCAAGACGTACATAACTTAATTGAAGAAATTGAAACTAAATAAAGTAGCGAACTTTATAAAGTGAAGAAGTAAAGAAGCTATGCAGGGGGTGAAGCGATGAGTGTGTGGGATAGCGTTATTGGGCAAGAACAGGTAGTTTCTAGACTGCGAAAAATTGCTTGTGCGGATGCTAGCAAAATAGCGCAATCTTGGCTGATTTGCGGAGCTGCTGGCTTCGGTAGTGCGCAAGTTGCGCGCGCTTTCGCTGCAGCTCTCGAAAGTCCTGATCATGGAGAAGGCAGTGATGGAATTAGCGGCGAAGGTGAGCTTAGTAAAACTGCCAAAGAAGTTTTAGCAGGATCGCATCCTGATGTGCATACGCTTGCAACAAAAGGCGTAACTCTTAGTATTGACGATGTACGTGAGGCAATTGGGATTTCTGAGCAGATGCCTAGCACTGCTCCTTGGCGAATCATAATTATTGAAGATGTTGACAGAATGTTGGAACGTAGCACGAACGTTCTTCTTAAAGAGATTGAAGAGCCAAGCGAGCATACGATTTGGCTTTTATGCGCTTCAAGTGTTATGGATGTGCTTCCAACAATTCGTTCGCGTACACAACTTGTGCAATTAGCTACTCCAAACGAGCAGTCTATAGCAGAATATCTTACTAAAAAAACGGATGCGGATAATAAGCTAGCAAATCGTGCAGCCAGGCTTTCTCAAGGAAATATAGCAACTGCTTTTATCTACGCAAGCGATGAGCGTGCTTTAAGTAGGCGAGATGAGCTTGTTGCAGGATTGCTTCGTATGCATGATGCTGCAGACGCAATTATGCTTGCTGCAATGCTTATTGACGATGCAAAAGCACAAGCAGAAGATGAGGTTCAGCGAAATGTTGAGGCTCAACAAAAAGAATTTCGCAGAATTAACGGATTAGGCGATGAGGATCGCATTCCGCCCAAATTGCGCGCAAGCTACAATGCAATTGGAAAAAAGGATGACGTAAAACGTAAAGTAACTCGTGTAAGCCGCGACGTGTTATGCCGTTCTCTTGACGCAATCGATAGCGTGTATAGAGACGTTTTAGTTGTTATTAACGAAGCGCAAAAGTCTTCGCCGATTATAAATCAGGAATACAAGTCTAGAATTGTCCAGTTGGCACAAAGCATGACAGCAAGTAGTGCATTGGATTGTGTTGACAGCATTGCTACTGCTCGTCGTCGGCTTTCGAGAAATGGTAATGCAACTCTTGTTTTTGAAGCACTATTTTGCTCACTTTTGCAAAGTCAATAGAACGATTAGATTGCGCGAACATTCGCGTTTATTTGTTACTCGCGCAGTTGATTAGTGTTGTGTAATGGTAGATACTTAAATTATGAATATTTCTACAGATTTCACTACCATTCCGGATGATTATTCTAAAGCTGCGCCGGAGCAGAATAAGATCAGCGGAGTGCCGGTAGTTTCTTTCCCGTTTTACGTTGATAATATGCCGTCTTTTGTGCATTATTTGCATTGGCGTTTTGTTGACGACGATGCAATACCGGTATGTGGTTTTGAGTGGATTCACTGGACTGCTGCAAACGTGCCTGTTGAAGCGTTAATGTTTGATTTTAACGATTCTCACGCTTTACAAATACCGGAAGATTTTTCTCGCACAATGACTTCTATGATTCCGGAAGCTCTTCAAGGACGCAACTCGCAAGCAAGCAGATTTATTGGCTGCAATGATCCAGCAATTACTATGCGTTACAACGGTCCTCAGCCTCCTGATAAAGATCATGAATACATGTTTGAAGTTTTTGGCACAGAAAAGCCTTTGCTAAATCTTAAGCCGGGATTCTACATGAATGAATTGTTACGCGAAGTAAGAAATGTAAATTCAGGTGTAGACGCTGGTGGAATGTTCCTTACTGGTAAAGCCTAAACGCAAGCGCTAGAGCAACCAATTAGGGGAGCAGTTAACGCCTAAGCGTTAGAATCAAACAGTAACAAATCTAAAAAATAAAATATAAAATCTAAAAACAGAGGATGCAAATATGGCATGCACAACAATTCTTGTTGGTCGAAAAGCAAGTTACGACGGATCCACGCTTATTGCGCGTAACGAAGACTCGGCAAATGGCGAGTTTAATCCGAAGCGTTTAGTGGTAGTAAAGCCGGAAGATCAGCCTCGCGTTTATAAGTCTGTTCTTAGCCACGTAACAGTCGAGTTGCCGGATAATCCGATGCAATACACAAGCGTGCCAAATGCAGACTTGCGCGAAGGAATTTGGGGAGAAGCTGGCGTTAACGAAGCAAACGTTGCAATGAGTGCAACCGAAACGCTCACATCTAACGAGCGCGTGTTAGGCGCAGATCCAATGGTTGAACTTCAAAAAGCGCAAGGTAAGGAAGGCGACGCTGATTATAAGCCAGAAGTGCCGGGTGGAATTGGCGAAGAAGACTTCTTAACGCTTGTTTTGCCTTATATCCGTAGCGCTCGCGAAGGCGTTGAGCGTTTGGGTGCATTGCTTGAAAAGTACGGTACTTATGAGATGAATGGCGTTGCATTTTCTGATGTGAACGAGATTTGGTGGTTTGAAACTGTCGGTGGTCATCATTGGATTGCTAAGCGCGTACCAGATGAAGCTTATGTTGTTATGCCAAACCAGCTTG
>NQOP01000004.1:26922-36321 GCA_003585845.1 Bifidobacteriaceae bacterium NR021 | reverse complement strand
GAATTGACGAGTTCGATTTGGACGATGCTTTTGATGCTCAAGAAGAGCATATGTGCTCTGCTGATTTGCTTGAGTTTATTGAAGAAAATCACTTGGATTTGTCGGTTGAAAATGCTTCTCCTTTCAATCCTCGTGATGCTTTTGGGTCTCATTCGGATGCTGACCACGTGTACAACACTCCTCGCGCATGGTTTATGGAGCGTTTCTTGAATCCTTATGACGAAGTGTGGGATGGTAAGGATGCTGATCATCGTCCGGACAGCAACGATATTCCTTGGGCTCGCCAGCCTGAGCGTAAAGTGACGGTTGAGGATATTAAGTACGTTTTAAGCTCTCACTATCAGGGCACTGAGTATGATCCTTACGGCAAACTTGGCGATGAGCATACTCGTCATCTTTTCCGTCCAATCGGCATCAATCGTCAAAGTCAATTGGCTGTAATGCAAATCCGCCCTTACGCGCCGGAAGCGTTCCGCGCGATTCAGTGGATGGCATACGGCTCTAACCCGTTTAATGCGCTTGTGCCGTTCTATCCGAACGTAAATCGCACTCCAAAGTATTTGGAAGATACGACTACTCGCGTAACAAGCGAAAACTTCTATTGGGAGAATCGTATTATTGCAGCTCTTGCGGATGCTGCATTTAACGACACTGCAAACGCGATTGAGCGCTACCAGGAAGTTGTCGGTTCCCTTGGCCACGCAATGGTCAAGTCTACGGATGCTGCCGTGGCAGATATTCTTGGCGTTGATTTGGCTGATTACGAGCCAGAACGTGAAGGTGATGAAGGCGAAGATTACGATGATTTAGTTCGCGATCCTGAAGCTATTATCGCCGAGCTTCGTAACGACAAAGTGCGTGAAGCTTTGGCTGAAGCAAATGACGATATGGCAGCAAAGTTGAAGAAAGAAACCGATTCTTTGCTTGACACGGTGCTGTACATCACTAGCATGCGTATGAAGAATGGTTTTAATCGTTCCGATCACTAAATTTAAATTTTATTAAAAATTAAGTGCCTTCCTAAGAAATGAACTTTTTATTTCATACGGAAGGCATTTTTGTTATCTTTTGTTATTTTGCTATAGACGTTGTTAATAGCTCGTATAGATATTGCGTGTGGTGGCTATGCTACGAACAAACAATCGTATAGTATGAATCATGTAATTAACATTATCCGCATGCATAGTTGTGCCAATATGCCTATGAAAGAGGGGTACATGAGCATTCTTGATTCATACACTACAACATTCGGTTTGGTTAAAAAAATTGATGCCTTTGGGTACCTGGATTATTTAAAGCAACATCCAGAGGAGCCTAGGAAGAGCGGTAAGGTTCTGCTTGTTACTGCTGATACTCCTTTAAAAGCTTCTCGTGGAGAAGGTAAAACAACTACAACTATCGCGTTAGTTGATGCATTGCGTGAGCGCGGTGTGGACGCAGCTGCAGTTCTTCGTCAGCCAAGCATGGGCATTACAGCTGCTGGTTCTAAAGGTGGTGCAAGTGGTGGCGGTAAGTCTTCGCTTTCTCACCCTGAGCTAATTGACTGGGGCTTGTGTGGTGAAATGGCTGCTATTGCTTGCGCGCAGAATTTGCTTGTGTCGTTTGCGGAAAAAGCAGTCGACGAGGGTGTTCTTGATACTATTTTAGTTCCTCGAGTTAGCGAGGTTCCTTCGCGATCTTTGCGAAGCATTGCTGTTGATTTTGGCAAGGGGACTGTTCCTGAGCGCGTTGTTTTGACGCCAACTTGCGAGCTTATGCAAATCGTAGTGTTGTCGCGCAGTATGGACGAGATTTCTAATCGTGTTTCTTCAATGATTGCTGGCACAAAAGACGGTAAGCCTGTTAAGTTTGGTGAGTTTGTGGATTTGTGGCGAATCACCAATATTCTTGCCGATGCTGTAAAGCCTGCTAAAACTGAGACGATTAATGGTTCTCCAATCTACGTCCATTGTGGTCCGTTTGCGAACGTTTCGCTTGGTATTCCAAGCCTTGTAAGCGTTGAAATGGCTTGCGCTGAGCATGATGTTGTAGTGGTGGAAGCAGGTTATGGCACGGATGCTGGTGCTCAAAAGTGGTTAGATATTGCTGCTCGCGAGTTTGGTGCAAAGTGGCCTGCTGCTGCAGTTGTAGTTACTCGTGCAACTACTTGGCGAGATGACGAAACTTTGGCTTGGCGTTACCCATTCCATGTTTCTCGTCTGGAATCTCTTAATATTCCTACGTTCCCATTGATTAATTTGTGGGAAGGCGAGGATGATCAAGTGCCTGAATTGTTGGAACAAGCAAAGTCTTTAGGATTCAGAAAGCCTATCGTTGGCAATTTATTCCGCGATGGTGGCGATGGTTTGACAAATCAGCTGGACGATTTTGTGTCTGCAATAACTGATGATGTTGAAACGAAAGCTCCAGAAAGTAGGCGTGGAAAGACGCTTAGGGAGCGAATTAACTTGTTGTGTGCAGAAGCTTACGGTGTTCCTGTTGAGCGTGTAATCGACAAAGCAGGTTTTGCTGATTCATTGAAAGAAGCACAGGATTTGTGTGCAAATTCTGGAGTTGTTTTCGATGACCTTGCGCTTGTTGCTGTAAAGTCGCCAGCAACTATGACTGACGATGATCATGCGCCTGAAGATTCTCGCACTGTGACATTGAAGAAAGTGGAAGTTCACGCTGGAGCTGGAGTTGTGCAGGTAAATCTCACATCTTCACTAACAACTCCAATGCCAAAAATCGTGTGATTGCTTTCTGCTGATTTTCGCTTCATGCACGTGCTAGAGCGTGAGCTGAAACGCAAGCTATAAAGCACACTAGAAACGCATATTAAAAACGGCGCTAACGCACAATTTATGATGTGTTAGCGCCGAAATTATATAAATTACATTAATGTTTGTTTTGTAACGTGTTGAAAATGCAAAGCATCTTTACATCACGCAAAAGTGCGATGCAACCAATCGCAAGCAAGCTTAACCCACTGCTGAACTTCTGGCTGCACAAATTCAGTAAGCACATTTCCGTTTTCGTCGCGTTTTGCTGTCTCTTTAACTGCCAAAGCTAAGCCGTGCGATCCTTTAGGGAACAGGTGCGCTTCAACACTTACTCCAGCTTCAACGCAAGTGTTCACAAACATTATTGAATTTTCTACTGGAACTGTTTGATCAGTAATGGTTTGCCATACAAATACAGGTGGAGTTTTGCGATCCACGTGATTTTCCAGCGAAAGTTTATTGACAAGTTCAGTTCGTTCTTCGTCGCTAACTTCTCCAAATAGACGATCGAAAGTTGGCTTATGCGCATATTTTCCAGCAGAAATAACAGGATATGCGAGCATAAGCGCATTTGGACGCACATCATCAGCCGCATACCCGTTTGCTTCCTCAACTTCGTCGCTAACGCTAGTTGCAAGGTTTGCAGCCACATGCCCTCCGGCGGAGAATCCAATAATTGCAACTTTTTGCGCATCTACGTGCCATTCTTTTGCGTTTTTGCGAATTAAGCTCATCGCTTCTGCGGCTTCTAAAAGCTGAGTTGGGTATGTGCTTGGAGTAAGCGAGTATCGCAACACAAAAGTATGGAATCCTTCTGCAGCAAACTTCATGGCAACAGGCTCTGCTTCACGATTCGAGACGCGCAAGAAACCTCCGCCTGGCAAAATTAAAATTGCAGGACGGTTTTGCAAACCTTCGCTATCTAAATTATCGTCTAAAATATATCCAATAAGCTGCGCATCGCTTCCATCTGTACTTTTTATTTTCTGATTTATAATCTTCATAGTGTCTCTTTTCGTTTCGCTTATATTGCAATTACACTAAGCATAATTCTAATCAAATACCTCGCTTTGTAAGTGCGTTCTTTTATAAATTCGTGTAGAGTTTTAAGAAGTTTTATAAGGAGATTCAAGATGTGTAACGAAGAAGATAGTTTAGGTAAGGTTGTTTTAGCTGCTACGCCTATCGGGAATATGTCAGACGCTTCTGCACGATTAATTAATCTTCTTGAAACTGCTGATATTGTTGCTGCTGAAGACACGCGTAGGCTTTATGATTTAGCGAATCGCCTTGGCGTACATGTTTCTGGTAGCGTAATCGCATATCACGATCATAATGAGCGCAACAAGGCAGATGGTTTGCTAGACAAAGTTGAGCAAGGTAGCACTGTTCTTGTTGTTTCAGACGCAGGTATGCCTACCATTAACGACCCGGGTCTTGCTGTTGTTCGACGTGCAATAGAGCGCGATTTGCCTGTTACTTGCGCGCCTGGTCCTAGTGCAGTTTTAGATGCGCTTGCTCTTTCTGGACTGCCAACTGATCGCTTCTGTTATGAAGGCTTTTTGCCTCGTAAATCTGGTGAGCGTCAACAACATTTGCGCTCGCTTAAAGCCGAGCGACGAACAATAGTATTTTATGAGGCTCCACATCGTATTGCAGAAGCAATGGAAGACATATTGGCAGTACTTGGCTCTAATCGTCCAATGGCATTATGTCGTGAACTTACAAAAGATTTTGAGGAAATTCGTCGTGGAACTGTGCAAAGTATTCACGATGGTGTTTTAGCGGATCCTCCTCGAGGTGAAATAGTTTTAGTTATCGGTGGTGCAAGTGACGAAGAAGTGCAGTCTGAAAGCACAGATTTAAGCATTGATGCTCTTGCAAAGCTTTCACTTGAATGTGCAGAATCTGAAGGTTTGCGCATAAAAGAAGCCATTACGAAAGTAGTAAAAGAGCATCCGTTTGCTGACGGATCTTTTGCTAATCGTAAGCAAGTTTACGCGTCTTGTCTTGAGCATAAACCTGATCAAAAGTAAGATTTCTGCTTTTGCTACTATTTTTTGCTTTCTATTCATTGCTGTCATACGCAGAAAATAGCACTTCAAAACTGTAACGAACGTCAGGCCCGCCTTGTTGAGAAATATATTCTAAAATTTGCGCGTCTGCTGAAGGGTTTGCAATAATCCATTTGCGAAGTTCTGGTATTTTTTGCGCGATATACCATAGCACTTCCGTTTTTGTTGCAGGGTCGATAGCAACAGATGGCGTGAGTATTATAGGTGGTTTTGGAGGGCTGTTTGTTTTAGTTGCATAAGAGTTCTTTATTTCCATGGTTTGTTTGCTTCTTTCGCAATGTTTCGTATCCAATTTCTTGCATGTATTGAGCCTGGGAAATATGGGTTTCTGTCAATAGTGCGTTTGCATTTTCGCAAGTCAATGCTGTATTTAGATATCAATAAGTGAGCAATATCTTTTCTATAAGGTTCGTACTCTTCGTTTTCGCTTGGAGTGTACGCTAAATCGCAAATTGTTCGTTCTGGCGTTGTTATTCTAATTTTTCCAAGTATCACGTATTCTTCATTGTTTAAGTGTCTTCGAAATGCGCGGATTGCATGACCGTGCGGCTTTTTTCTTCTATGTCCATAATCAATAACATCTATATTTTCAGGAAAATTGCCTCCTATCCAAACCCATGCTGCAGTAAATAAGCAGGCTATGCTTTCTGTAGGCATAAGATTGCTTACAATATTGCTTCTTCCTTGAGTGGAAATAGCTGCTTTATTTGAATATCCCGCATTTAAATCAAGCCTATTGAATACGCCAATTTGAGAAAGTTTTTTCATGCACATTGGGCCTGGTAAATGGTTGTCGTCAAGTAATTCCGGGAATTGCGTTTGTGCTTCTTCGCAAATATCCAATAAATCGCGTATGTTTTGTTGTTTTTTCAATTTTCCTCAATCCTTTCTTTCTGCGTATTTATTTTTAGCGTGACTGTTTACAATCCGTATCGCGCATATTGTTGTTTTTCTAACGCATATTTTCTAACGCATATTTTCTAGCGAATGCTTTGTAATGCATGTTTTGTAATGCATGCTTTGTAGCGGATAAGTTTCGTAGTGCATAAGTTGAGGTTATGTTCATATTTGCTTCAATTCCAGGCTGCTTTTATAACTTGTGGATATGTGGATGAACTTGTATGAGGCTTGTTATTCAGCGTGTTTTTCTTGTATATTTGGGATTCGTTTTGCAATGTTCTTATCTACTGTCCGCGTTGAACAAGATAATAATTGTCTATGAGTCATATTTTGGTGAATGTTGCTTGGCCGTATGCTAACGGCCCTCGTCATATTGGTCACGTCGCAGGCTTCGGGGTTCCGTCGGACGTGTATGCGCGTTACGAGCGCATGAAAGGCAATGACGTATTAATGGTGTCTGGCACGGATGAGCACGGCACGCCTATTTTGGTTGAAGCAGATAAGGAAGGCGTTTCTGCGCAAGAGCTTGCTAATCGTTATAATCGCGTGATTACTAAGGATTTGTGCGATTTAGGTTTGAGCTACGATTTGTTCACGCGTACTACCACTGCAAATCACGAGCATGTTGTGCAAGAAATGTTCCGTCAGTGCTTAAAGAACGGCTATATTTACAAGGGAACTCAGAAGGTTGCTATTTCTCCTTCCACTGGTCGTACTTTGCCAGATCGTTATATTGAAGGCACATGCCCATTGTGTGGCGCAGATGGTGCTCGTGGTGATCAATGTGATGCTTGTGGAAACGAGCTTGATCCGGATGAGCTTATTAGCCCAGTTTCTAAAATTAATGGCGAAACTCCACGCTTTGAAGAAACTGAGCATTATTTCCTAGACCTGCCTGCTTTGGCTGAAGCGAATGTTAACTGGCTTCATTCTCGCGAAGGTTGGCGCACGAATGTTATTAATTTCTCGCTTGGATTATTTAATGAAGTAAAGCCGCGAGCTATTACGCGCGATATTGATTGGGGCATTCCTGTTCCTGTTGAAGGATGGATTGATAATCCAAATAAACGTTTGTATGTGTGGTTTGATGCTGTTATTGGCTACTTGTCTGCATCTATTGAATGGGCTCGCCGTCAAGGTAAGCCGGATGCATGGCGTGATTGGTGGTGTGATCCTAAGGCTCCTGGCTACTACTTTATGGGCAAAGATAACATCACTTTCCATTCTCAGATTTGGCCTTCAGAAATGCTTGCTTACAATGGTGCCGGTTCTAAAGGTGGCGAAGCTGGCGTTTATGGCCCGTTGAATATGCCTGAACAGGTTGTTGCTTCTGAGTTCATGACTATGGAAGGCAAGAAGTTCAGTTCTTCACGCGGAATTGTGATTTATGTGAAGGATATTTTGGCTCGTTACCCTGTGGATGCTGTGCGTTACTACATTTCTATTGCGGGTCCAGAAAATTCTGATGCAGATTTTACTTGGGCTGAGTTTGTGCGTCACAATAACGAAGAGCTTGCTGCAAGTTGGGGTAATCTTGTCAACCGTGTTGCAAATCTTATTAATAAGAACTTTGGCGCAATTCCTCCTCTTGATGAAGATTCTATGACTTCAATGGATCGCGCTCTTCTCGATCAAACTTCTGATGCGTTTGCTTTGGTTGGTAGTTTGATTGAACGTCATCGTCAAAAGAATGCTCTTGCTGAAGCAATGCGAGTAGTTGCGGATATTAATAAATATATTTCCGCAACTGAGCCGTGGAAGATTAAGGATGATGAGGCGCGCCTTGGTACTGTGTTGCATGTTGCAGCTCAAGCTGTTTCGGATGCCAATCATCTTCTTGCGCCGTTCTTGCCTCATGCAGCTCAAAAAGTTTGGGAAGCGCTTGGTGGAACTGGCGTATTCTCGCCTCTGCCTCATATTGAAGAAGTTGAAGATTTGGATAATCCAGACTTTAAGTATCCGATTATTACGGGCGATTATCGCTTGGGAGAAACTGTTCATCCTTGGGAGAGTGAGGAGTTGGTAGCAGGTACGCCTGTGCCTAAGCCAAGTCCTATTTTTGCCAAGATTCCAAAAGAAGCAGTTGAGGAGGAGCTTGAGCGTTTCGCATCTGCTTTATCTGAGCGTCAGCGTGTCGAGGCAGAAAGACTCGCTGCTGCAAAAAAATCTTTGGAAAATAGTGGGGAATAGGTTGAAATTTTCAATAAATAGATTGTAATATTACAGAATATAGCGGATGATTCTCTAAAAGGAAATATTTTAAGGAAATTTTAAGGAAAAAGCTCTTTTCTTTGGACGAATGTTTAGCTATACTAAACAAATGTTAATGGTTCGCCATTAGCGAGGTTCGTTCGCGAACCCCATAATTGAAACCTTCTTCTCTCTTTCTCTCTGCCCCGGCGGGTTTCTCTTCCCGCCGGGCTTCTTTTTAATTTGTGAAAATAAAATAAAAGTTAAAACAAAAATAAAAGCGCAGACTACAAAAGTAATCTGCGCTAACACAATTATCCAGCTTAATTTTAATGATAACTATTTAACGGCAACGCTTTGAAAGTGGAGCCCATGGTTCAAGCATTACTGGTTCTTGATCCAATACAGCTAAAGTTTCTTTGTCAAGATACTTCTTGTTGATGATTATTTCGTTTACGTAACGATCGAACCACTCTGTGGAGCCAACATAATAGCCGTCTTCGCCAGCATCCTTGCCCCAGCTGTTCTCAATCTTCCAGCGATCTGGTTCACCATCTTTGTTAAGATTCACGCCAGTGAATGTCATTGCATGATTTCCTGGGCAATCCATGTATTCCAAGCCGTGGGCTTTATCGAATGTAAACTTTACATCAAACAATTCATCTACGCGCACAACTGCAGGATCGAAGAATCCACTGTCACGCAAAGAGAACTGTGTGCAATCGCATGCGAACCAGATTGGATGACCATCTTTTAATTGATCTACAGCTGCTTTTTTGAATACATCGAGAGGCACATTAACAAATTCCATTTCCTTTGTTTCAGCTACGTTGGTGCTGTACTTGAATTGATAGAGTTTGTTGAACGGAGTGCGTTCCATAGGTGCGTTACATATTGTTACGAAATCGTTTACGTCAACTGGAACGTACTTCTTTGCGAACTCAAGTGGAGTAATTCCATATTCGCAAATCATTGGACGTTCATCTTTGCCGGTTTTTGCCTTGTCGGCTTTACTGGCTTTCTCGCCATCTTTCTTTGCTTCGTCTTTTTTGCCGTCGCCGTCCTTCTTATCGTCGCCATCATCTTTAGTGCGTGCGAAGAAGTCAAACTGTGCAGGTGGTTCACCCAAGGCAATAGTTGTCATGCGGTAAACGGTTTCCAAATCGCGAACCTTCATTTCGCGCAATTCTTCCAAAGAGGTTCCGTTCTTATGAGCTTCACGTAATTCGTATGCAAACTCGCGCAACTTTGTATTGATGTACTGTACGAATGCATCAGAGTCTACTGCGTTCTGTGAATCTGGATATGCGCTCTTTGGCACAAGTCCGTACTTGTTTACCAAGTTAACGAACATTTGCCACCAGCCACCATCGTCGATTGGTCCATAGTTGATGCTCTCAAAAAGTCGGCTATTGACATCTTCATCAAGTGTTGAAAGCACGTTTTCCAAATATGCGTTTGCTTTTTCAATC
>NQOP01000004.1:25518-26138 GCA_003585845.1 Bifidobacteriaceae bacterium NR021 | reverse complement strand
CTTCGTAGCGCAAAGTATTAAGTGAAGCGAATATCCAGCAGCGTCCGGAGCGCTTCTGATTGGTAATGCTTCCTTGCTTTAATTCTATTGAGAATTCGCGAGGAAGAGCACGCGTGCCTTGGTAGCTTGTTGCGGCTTTAAGTACACCATTTGTCACTGCTGCATTTGCTGCGAGAAGATTTGCGCGCTGTTCGTTGAAATGCTTGGAATAATTTTTTACATGTTCCAGAGTTACGGCTTTGACGTTTTCAGCCATGAGCTTATTCATTCTCCTTTTAGAGTTGAAAATACGAATAAAAAATATTGTATACTGCTCAATGTCTTGCGTGTGTTTCTTGTCTCTGCCTATTTTCGGCATTTGCTAAAATACTATTAATTATTTTTGTAAAACTACAATTTTTTCGGTAAATATTCAGTTTTTGTAATTAAATTTTGAATTTATTATATTTGTTTATAAAACGTATTTTGTATGTATAAAAATACTTTTTTGACTTTGAAATACATATTTTTTTGAGTAAAAATATAGTTAAAATCATTGATATTTTGCGCTTTTTTGCATGTTTAGATATGTATAATGTAACTTATATATACGAAATTTTTCCCTTGGGTATTGAGAAAAG
>NQOP01000004.1:17220-24701 GCA_003585845.1 Bifidobacteriaceae bacterium NR021 | reverse complement strand
AGGGTCGATTCAAACACGCCCTTTTCAAGGTCGAGTGTTAGATCGGCAATACTGTAAATCACAAGATTTATGGATGCCGAATGGAGGTAAAAAATGGCTAGTCGTAGAAAAGAGTCACAATGATACGATACATCATTAGGCGATGCCTGAATTATGTGGTGATGTTGTTCGTCGCAGTATCCATGACATATTTCTTGGCAAGCATATTTATGGATCCTCGCTCAAATTACGAGCAGTCTCCTATTAAGCCGACCCCTGGTTTTTCTATTGAAAATTCTTTGAATGCGGCAAATATTAACGATAAGACTCCTATTTTCGTTAGGTATTTCCGTTGGCTTACAGGAATTGTTACTAGATGGGATTGGGGTCTAAGCCCTAGCCAAGCTCCTGTTGGTAGTGCTGTTGCACATCGAGTAGGAGTTTCCTTGCAATTAGTTACAGGTGCTACGATTCTTGGCATTCTTATCGGTGTAAGCCTTGGTGTATATACTGCTATTCGCCAATACAAGTGGCAAGATCGCGTTCTTAACTCTATGTCGACATTCCTGCTGGTTGTTCCTACGGCAGTAATGATTTTGTTTATTGTCAACATTGCTGTTTTAATCAATAACTCTTGCGACGACTCATTTGGTTTCCGCCTCTTCTATGTCACTGGTTTGAGTTCGTATCAAGGCGATAACCCATTTGAGTACATAATTGATTTATTGCAACACTTGATTTTGCCAACTATTTCTATGACGATTTCTGGCATGGTTGGTTATCATTTGACTCAGAGAACGTATTTGCTTGATACTATGAATGCTGATTACGTGCGTACTGCACGTGCTAAGGGTTTGCCTTTGAATGTTGCTATTCGTCGTCATGCGTTGCGTACTTCTTTGATTCCTACTGCTGTTGACGTTGCATTCTCTATTGCAGGTATGTTTACTGGCGCAGTTATGACTGAGTCTATGTATGCTATTCACGGTTTAGGTGAGTACTTCTTGGAAACTCTTTCTCAAAACGACATCAATGGTGCTACTGCTGTGGCTGCTTTCGGTGCTGTATGTACATTAGCTGGTGCTTTGCTGGCAGATATCTTCTCTGCTTGGCTCGATCCGCGTATCCGCTTGAGTTGATTGCGTTAGAGTGTAGGTGATATGAGCATGACTACTAATAAATCTTCCGATTCCAAAGGACTTGCTGTGAAGAAAGATAAATCTAAGAAGACTACTTCTGAAGTGACTTCAACTTCTGCAGGATGGGGTAATTTTAAGCGCACTGGAAAAATGACTCTTTATACGCGTCGTTTCTTCCGCCGCCCATCTGCAGTTTTAGGTTTAGTCATTTTATTGATTTTGGTTTTCTTCGCATTGTTCGGAGCTAACTTTACTAAGTATTCATACAGCGAAACGTACGACGCGCTATATGAGCCGCCTTCTCTTGAACATTGGCTTGGCACAACCAAAGAGGGCTCGGATATGTACGCAATGCTTATCCGAGGACTAGGTCGTTCGTTGTCAATTGGTGTTATTAGCTCCATATTCACTACTGTTATTGCTGCTATTGTTGGAACTGCAATTTCATATTATGAGGGCTGGTTTGAGCGAGTTGGCATGTGGGTTTTGGATATGCTTCTGGTCGTTCCTTCCTTCTTGTTGATTGCTTTGCTTATTGGTAACGCTAAGGGCGGAAGCGATTGGTTGTGGCTTACATTTGGCTTGTCTGCTTTTGGCTGGATTGGTTATGCTCGTACGCTTCGAACACTTACGTTAAGTTTGCGAGAACGTGAATATGTGCGTGCAGCAAAATTTGAAGGAGTTCGTTCGTTTACTATTATTGTTCGTCATTTAGTTCCAAATCTTGGCTCTGTGCTGATTATTAATTTGGTTCTTGGCGTTATTGGCGCAATCAATAGCGAGACTGCTTTGAGCTTCTTGGGTATTGGTATTAAGAGCCCAGATACTTCTTTGGGTGTGCTGCTTAAGAATGCACAGGAACAGGTTGATAGTGCTCCTTGGCTTCTTTTGTCTCCATCGATCGTTTTGGTTCTTCTTACTTTCTCTATGCAGCTTATTGGTGATGGTCTTCGTGATGCCATCGATCCGTACTCCAAGTCAGCTGGAAAAGCTGAGTAGTGCTTGTTGGAGGTATAAAAATGACCGATATGGTGAATGACGAAATTAAGGAAGATGCCACTATGGAAGATCACACTGCCGAAGCTAAGCTTGACGCTGTTCTTGATAAGGATAAGTCTGCAGAAAAAGATAATGCGAACGAGACTGTAAAAGGTAGTAAGTTTGGCGGTTTTATGGGCTTTAATAAGCATAAGCATCACAAAAGCTCTAAAGGGAAGTCTAAGCTCACAGATTTTGATAAAGAATGGCCTGACGATAAGCCTTTGCTTTCTGTTCGCAATTTACAAGTTAACTTCGCTTCTGAAGCTGGCACAGTTCATGCTGTTCGCGATATGAATTTTGACTTGTATCGCGGGAAAACGATTGGTATCGTTGGTGAGTCTGGTTCTGGTAAGTCTGTTACTTCTTTGGCTGTTATGGGTTTGCTTGATAAGAACTCATCAGTTAAAGGTTCTGTGATGTATAAAGGTGAAGAGCTTTTAACTAAAACTGATCTTGAGATGAGTGAGCTTCGTGGTAAGAATATCGCTATGGTATTCCAGGATCCTCTTTCTGCTTTAACCCCTGTTTTCTCTATTGGCGATCAGCTTAAGGAAGCTTTGGTTATTCATAATCCTGACATGACTGAAGAGCAGATTCGCGAACGCTCTATTGAGCTTCTTAATTTGGTTGGTATTACAAAACCAGCTGAACGTTTGAAAGCTTTTCCTCATGAGTTTTCTGGTGGCATGCGTCAGCGTGTGATGATTGCTATGGCTATTGCCAATAATCCTGACATTATTATTGCCGATGAACCTACTACAGCTTTGGATGTGACTATTCAGGCTCAGGTTTTGGACGTATTGAAAAAGGCTCAGCGTGAAACTGGCGCAGCAATGATCTTCATTACTCATGATTTGGGTGTTATTGCAGGCGTGGCTGATGATGTTATCGTCATGTATGCAGGTCACCTGGTTGAGCATAATACCGTTGAAGAGATCTTTGCTCACCCAACTCAGCCATACACTATTGGCTTATTGGGCGCTATTCCTCGAGTAGATCAGAAGCGTGCTCGTCGTTTGACACCTATTTCTAAGCCAACTATGGATATGCTTATGTCGGAAGAAAAGAGTGGCGACGACAGCACTATGATTGGCCTTGAAGCAGAGAGTGAAACTGTTCGTGCCATGCTTCACGCTGAAAGCGAAAAGTCAATTAAACCTATGTTTGAAGGCGTTCCTCGCGAACAGCGTAAGGTTGTTTTGGATGTTAAGAATTTAGTTAAAACCTTCCCAATTACAGAAGGCGGATTCTTGCGTCGAAAAGTTGGCGAAGTTCGCGCTGTAGATAATGTAAGCTTAGAGGTTCGCGAAGGCGAAACAGTTGCTTTGGTTGGTGAGTCTGGTTCTGGTAAATCCACTACTTTGATGGAGATAATGAACTTTAAGAAGCCTGAGTCTGGTTCTATTACAGTGTTTGGTACAGAACTGAACGATAAGGTGACTCGCGAGCAGCGTCGTGAACTTCGCTCCAAGATTCAGTACGTCTTCCAGGATCCAATGAGCTCTCTTGATCCTCGTATGCTGGTTTATGATATCTTGGCAGAGCCTTTGCTTGTTCAGCATAAGTCCCATGAAGAGATTCGTCAGCGTATTGCTGAGCTTATGCAGTTGGTGGAACTAAATCCAGATCAAGTTGACCGATTCCCAACACAGTTCTCTGGTGGTCAGCGTCAGCGTATTGCTATTGCGCGTGCACTTGCTGTGAATCCTAAGTTGTTGCTTCTTGATGAGCCTGTGTCTGCTTTGGATGTTTCTATTCAGGCTGGCATTATCAACTTGCTTGAAGATTTGCAGGATAAGTTGGGCGTAGCTTACTTGTTCGTGGCTCACAACATGGCTGTGGTTCGTCACATTTCTAGCCGTATTGCTGTTATGTATCACGGTCGCATTGTGGAGTCTGGTGAGACTGATGCTGTGTTTGATAATCCGCAGCATCCTTATACGAAGGCATTGATCAGTGCTGTTCCAATTCCGGATCCTGCGATTGAAAAGAATCGTAAGCGTATCATCCTTTCTGAGGAAGATAACTTTGATAATGTCGCAAGTGTTTTGAATTAATTGTTCTAAATATTTAGCTAAGCGTCTGATCGCATCAAATATTTTAATATAGTTACAAGTCGCGTATGTTCTAGGACATGCGCGATTTTTTTGTTGCATTTATGTAAATTTTAAAAAGTAATATATTTTGTTTTTTTAAAAAAAGAACTAAAAAATTTTCTGTTTTGCTATTTATGGAGAATAAATTATTCTTTTTTGCATAAATTTCGTAAAGTAAAAAAGAAAAAAATAAATATTTTTAAAAAACGATTTGTAGATTGTCACAGAGTCGGATATACTCTAACAACATACCGGAAGACGGACATCATCCGGGGAATGAGAGGAATCATGAAAAAAACAAATGCAGGTAAATTGACTGTATTTGCCGCAGCTGCACTTTCTGCTGCAATGCTGCTCGGCGCATGCGGTGCAAAATCCGCTGGATCCAAGTCTGGCGTTAATTCTGAGCCAGCTGCTGGTGTGGAATCTTCCTACACTGGAGCTCTTCCAATGCCTAAGGTTGACGAGCGTTACGACAATCCGCAGCCTCGTGAAAATGTTAAAGATGGTGGAACTTATACGTTCTCACTTTCTAACATTGGTCCAAACTGGAATTACGCTTCCAATGATGGTAACACTGCTTACATGGCTAATTTGTGGAGCTTCTACCAGCCAGCAATTTCTTCTTACGACACCGTTAAGGGTGAAAAGGTTAAGTACAACCCTGACTACATCACTTCTGTTAAGAAGGTAAGCGATAAGCCTCTCGTTGTTCAGTATAACTTGAACCCAAAGGCTAAGTGGAACGATGGAACTGATATCGATTACACTGCATTCAAAGCAACTTGGCAGGCTTTGAGCGGCAAGAATAAGGAATACTCCGTTCCAAGCACTGAAGGCTATGACTGCATCAAGAGCGTTGAACAAGGTTCTACTCCAAAGCAGGTTGTAGTGACTTATGAGAAGCCATGCGCAACTTGGGAGTTGCTCTTTGCTCCACTGGTTCATCCAAAGTCCCTTGATCCTAAGACATTCAACCAGGGATGGGTTAACAATCCTCACAACGAGTGGGGCGCAGGTCCATTCATGGTTAAGTCTGCAACTGAAGAACAGGTTGTTTTTGTGCGTAATCCAAAGTGGTGGGGCAAGAAAGCAAAGCTTGATAAAGTTGTTATAAAGCGCATGGAAGATGTTGCTGCTTTGAATGCATTCAAGAATGGTGAGATTGATTCCATTGATGCTGTCGGCACAAGCGATAACATCAAGGCTGTTCGTAAGGTCAAGGATGCTCAGCTTCGCTACGGATACAGCACTAAGATTCGTGTGTTAAACTTCAACTCTAGGGCTGGTGCTCTTAAGAGCAAGGCTGTTCGTAAGGCTGTTGTTCAGGCATTCAACGTTAAAAACTACAACAAGATTCAGTTCCTCGGCATGAACTGGAAGGGTGACCAGCCAGGTTCTGAGCTTGTCTCCATGTTCCAGGCTGGATACAAGAACAACCTTCCAGCTGAATCCAAGTACAGCGTTGCTAATGCAAAGAAGACTCTTGAGGCTGATGGCTACAAGATGGGCAAGGATGGTTACTATGAGAAGGGTGGAAAGACTCTTGAAGTTTCCTTCACCTTCTTCGGTGACGATTCTACTCAGGCTTCTCTTGCTAAGGCATTCCAGTCTATGATGAAGGAAGCCGGTATCAAGTGCAACACTGTTAACAAGCCAGCTTCTAAGTTTGCAAAGACTGTAACCTCACTTGACTTCCAGATTCTTCCAATGGCATGGGTATCCTCATCTCCATTGAGCTTCTTGGGTGCTGCTTCCCAGCTTTACAACTCCACTTCTGAGTCTAACTTCGCTGGTACTGGTAATAAGGAAATCGACGCAATCTTCGCTAAGGTTGGTAAGACCTACGATTACAACGAGCAGATTTCTTTGTCCAACAAGGCTGAGGCTATGGCCTTCGCTGAGTATGGCACCATCCCAGTTTCTGCACCTCCAACTTACCAGGCTTACAAGAAGGGCTTTGCTAATGCTGGTCCTTCTGGTTACGCTAGCGTTTATGTTGAAGACATGGGTTGGCAGAAGTAAGTAAATCTGTAGCGCTTGTGCGCGAAAGTTTACTGAGCTAATTGCTTAGCTTATAGAATGTGGCGCGTGGTTTTAGACCATGCGCCACATGTTTTTGTTTTTGTATGTAAAATTATTTATTGATTTATTTTTTTTATTTGTGTGAGCAAAGGGGAAAACAGCGCATGTATGTGAATCCGACTAAATGCAAAGATGCGAGTAACGTGCGCTGGGTATTGCAATACTGTAAGCCGGATATGTGGAAAGTTTGGCTTTCTATTTTTCTATTTATTATCAATGACACAATGGCAATGACAATGCCGTTGCTTTCGGGTTTTATTGTAGACAAAATCATTATTGGCAAACAGCATAATTTGCTTATAAGCGTATGCGTTTTAATGGTAGCAATGATGATTGTGCGAGTTGGCTCAAGGTATATTTACCAGCTTTTAATGGAAAAGTTTGGTCAAAATGCCGTGTATCGCCTTGTGAGCGACGAGTACGAAAAGCTTCATTCTCTCGATTTTACGTACTTTAATCACACGCGCACAGGCGACATTATGAGCCGTATGACGTCGGATACGGATGCGATACGTCATATTTTAAGTTGGGTTTCGTATATGGCGTTAGATTGTGTAGTAATGTTCGTGTTAGCGCTAGTTATAATGTTTTCAATTCAGTGGAAGCTCGCTTTAGCACTTATGTCAATTACGCCATTTTTGTTCCTGCTCGCAAGAATTATGGGCAAAAAAGCTAGACCGAAATTCCTTGCAATTCGTGAATCCTTTGCACGCATGAATTCAATGGTGGAAGAAAATATCGAGGGTAATCGCGTAGTAAAAGCTTTCGTGCGCGAAGATTACGAAACTAAAAAATTTGACGAGTGTAACGAAGACTACTTTAATCGCAATATTACGCTTGCAAAAAACACTCAAAAATACATGCCTTGGCTTGATGGCATGGGTTTTGTGCTTGAGCTTATAACAGTTGGTTTCGGCGGATGGCTTGTTTTAAATGGCAGCATGACATTAGGTACATTCGTCACTTTTAACAGCTTCCTTTGGATGCTACACATGCCTGTACGAATGTCGGGATGGCTTATTAACGATTGGCAGCGTTTCAACGCAGGATGCGTGAATATCCGCAAGCTTCTTACGCAAGAATCGCATATTAAACATCCAAAAGAAGCTGATGAAACCGTTAAAATCAAAGGCAAAATTAC
>NQOP01000004.1:11373-16457 GCA_003585845.1 Bifidobacteriaceae bacterium NR021 | reverse complement strand
TTAGACGTTCCTGCTGGAAGCAAACTGGGTATTCTTGGTGAAACTGGTTCCGGCAAATCAACTCTCGTAAGTCTTATAGCAAGATTCTACGATCCTACGCGCGGTCGTGTTTTAATTGACGGAAAAGACGTGCGCGAATGGCCGCTAGAAACTGTTCGTAATCAAGTTAGCATAGTTGCGCAGGAAACATTCCTATTTTCGGACACTATTGCAGGAAATATTAGTTTTGGATTAACCCAAACTAAAGAAAATTGTAAGGAATTAGATAATACCATTCGCACGATGGCAACAATTGCTGCAGCGGACGATTTCATTATGAATATGCCAGAAGGCTATGAAACAGTAGTAGGCGAGCGTGGCGTAGGCCTTTCTGGTGGGCAAAAGCAGCGTTTGAGCTTAGCTAGAGCGTTGGCAAATAATCCTGCAATCTTGATTATGGACGATACAACTTCTGCTGTAGATATGGAAACGGAAGAGCATATTCAACAGGAGTTAAAAAAGCTTGATGGCACGCGCACAATAATTACTATTGCGCACAGAATTTCATCCGTTAAAGATGCAGACATGATTGTTGTGCTAGATCACGGGAAAATTGTTGAACGTGGCACGCATGCTCAGCTTGTTGCAGCGCATGGAAGATATTGGGAGATTTACAGAAAGCAACTTGGCTTTAAAACCGGCAGGTCTGCAGGATTCGAAACGAGGGGGGAGTAGAAATGGCACAACGTAATACTTACCGCGAAGACGAAGGTCAAGAAGAACACATAAACGTGCACGAGCTTATGCGCGTTAAAAAATACATGAAGCCGTACACTGCTAAACTTCTACTCGTAATTATGGTAGTTATTAGCGGTAGCATAATTATGACAGCAATGCCAATGATTACAAAAACGCTAATCGACGTTGTATTGCCGCAAAAAAATGTAAATTATTTATATGCAATTATTGCAGTATTTGCAGTGCTCATTATATTGTATGAACTCGGTTTAGCATACAGAACTTTAGAGATTACACGCATCGGCCAGATGATAATCAAAGACATGCGCCGCGATATTTTTACGCATGTGCAATCATTGTCTTTTGATTATTTTGATTCGCGTCCGCATGGGAAAATTCTGATTCGCATTGTAAACTACATCAATACGCTTTCTGACACGCTTTCATCCGGTTTAATTAACGTATTTTCTGACGTTTTTGTGCTTATTATTACATTGATAACAATGTTTGTTATAGATTGGCGAATGGCTTTGTGGAGCTTGGCGCTATTCCCAATATTTATAATTTGGACACGCACTTTACAAATTTTGCAAAGAAAAGCGTCTAAAAAGTTATCAAATAAACAAAGTAATTTAAATGCGTATTTGCATGAATCAATCGCAGGAGTAAAAACAACGCAAACTTTTGCGCGAGAAGCTGCAGCATACGCTACTTTCCAAGAGCAACAAGCAGAAGTAAGAACTGCTTGGATGCGAAACGTTAGAGTGCAAATGTTACTTTGGCCTGGCGCTTCAATTATTGAAACCGCTGCAATAGCACTTTTGTATTACGCTGGCATAGCAAACTTGGGTGCATTGAACGTGAGCACGGGCACGCTTATAGCATTTGTTTGGTATTCGACTACTTTCTGGGATCCAGTAGTAAATATTGGAAACTTCTACACGCAACTTGTAACGTGCTCAGTTTATTTGGAACGAATTTTTGAAACTTTAAGAATTAAGCCAAATATTGTAGATAAGCCAGATGCTATTCAATTGCCTCAAATCGAAGGAAAAGTAGACGTAAACGACGTTGTTTTCCGTTATGAAGAAGATGGAAGACCAATATTAAACTTGGTTGATTTGCATATTAATCCTGGCACTACTGTAGCTCTTGTGGGACCTACTGGCGCAGGAAAAACAACTCTTGTAAGTCTTCTTTCTAGATTCTACGATGTTTCAGAAGGATCAATTACTATAGACGGATACGACGTGCGCTCAGTAACGCTCGCATCTCTCAGAAAACAAATGGGCGTAATGTTGCAAGATAGCTTTATTTTCAGTGGAACCGTGCGCGAGAACATTCGTTATGGAAAGCTTGATGCCACTGATGAAGAAATTGAGAATGCAGCGCGCGCAGTTCATGCTCACGAATTTATTGAAGAATTACCGAACGGATACGATACTGAAATTGAAGAGCGCGGAGCCACTCTTTCTGCAGGTCAGCGTCAGCTTATATCGTTTGCGCGAGTATTGCTTGCAAATCCGCGAATTCTTATTCTAGATGAGGCAACAAGTAATATTGATACTCGTACAGAAGAAGCATTACAAGCAGGATTAGCTCAATTACTTAAAAATCGCACATCTTTTGTAATAGCGCATAGGCTTTCGACAATTGAGAATGCGGATTTGATTTGCGTAATCGATCATGGAGAAATTGTTGAAAAAGGCACTCATAACGAGCTTATGGATGCAAGAGGAGCGTATTATCGTCTTGTAAAATCACAATATGATGCAATTCGCAAAACAGTTTTATAAATACTTATAATTGCAATAAAAATTGACAGTTGAGTTTGTGAGTAGACTTAAAAATATGAGTAAACATCATCGCGAACATAATTGGGCTCCGGCTTTAGCAGCGCAATCTGCAGTATGGGAAAATCTGCTACAAGAAGGAATAACAATTGCAGACGATCATACGCACATGCTTAGCGTTGTGGATTTTGCGCATAATCTAAATCAAGAATTAGCAGAAAAAGGCCGCGAGTTAATAGCGGAACCTTCTGCAGACGATTTAGTTGCTCAAGCAAAATCATCAGGCGTTTCGCACATGCTAGAAGTTGGATGTGAATATCCAGATTGGGAGCCGACGATTAAGTTTGCTCAAACGCATGAAAATTCAGTTCGCGCAGCAATCGCAATACACCCGAACGAAGCAGTATTACATGGGCATAAAGGTGCTCAAGGACCTGACGGACTGCCGATAGTTTACAAGCCGTATCACGATATTCCATTTGACGAAGCTATGCAACATTTGCGCTCGCTAGTAATTGCGCATCCAAAAGAAGTAGTGGCAATAGGTGAAACCGGTTTAGACTACTTTCGTACGGGAGAGTCTGCGCGAGAAGCACAAATACAGGCTTTTCGAGATCATATTGCGCTAGCAAAAGAATTGAACTTGCCTTTACAAATTCACGATCGTGACGCACATGAAGACGTAGTAAAGGTTTTATTACAAGATGGCGCTCCTGAGCGAACGGTATTTCACAGCTATGCTGGTGGCGTGGATTTAGCAGAAATATTGAAAGAGCACGGTTGGTACGCAAGTTTTTCTGGAACTATAAGTTACAAAGGCAATGATGAATTATGCGAATCTGCGCGAATTATTGGCAAAGATCATATAACTGTTGAAACGGATGCGCCTTATTTAACGCCAATGCCGTATCGTGGACGCCCAAACGCGCCTTATATGGTTCCTTATACGCTAGAAACACTTTCTGAAGTTCTAAATATATCGTTATTGCAAGCAGCGAAAGTTACACGCGAAAATACGCGAAAAATTTACGAATTTTAGGAATATAAAATCCTTAATTTTCAAGGATTTTTTAATATTTTTTGCGTGATGCACTATTGTTGTATACAATATCCAAGTACGGAAATAAAACTGTGAGGTGTGAGGTTTATGCGACTTCTTGTTGGCATCAAGAAGAAGCCTCATATATGGAGGAACAATTAAGCATGACTAAGTCACGCACTGCTGTACCGTCAAACGATAGTACAAAGGATCCTCGCAACGGCGCGAAAGATTCCGAGAAAAGCACTAAATCCTTAAAAAGCACTAAGGACGCTATATTGCGAGCTGCCTCGTTTACTAAGGCTCCTCAGGTGTCAAAAAAAACGACAACACGTGAAGAGCGCAAAGTAATAGCTCAACAGCAAGCGCAAGAGGTAAAAGAAGCAGAAAAGCTTGTTGCTAGTGCAGTACGAGGTCCGTTAGGTAGATGGTGGGCAAAATTGCAAACCAGTTCCGATCGTTTTACATTGGGAATGGCAATTGTTGCTCTTGGCGTTGTTTATGGCGATATTGGTACTTCTCCGCTTTATACTGCGCAAACATTTTTAGCAGGTCAAGGCGGTTTACAAAACATAAATCGCGCGACTATATACGGCATGCTTTCGCTGTTATTCTGGTCAATCACATTAATTACAACCGTAAAATACGTATTTGTTGCAATGAGAACAGACAACAAAGGCGAGGGTGGCATTTTTGCTTTATATTCGCTTCTACGTAAAAAAGGCGCGTGGCTTGCAATACCAGCAATGATTGGTGGAGCTGCATTTTTGGCAGATTCTGTGTTGACTCCTGCAGTTTCCATCTCTTCAGCAGTTGAAGGTTTGCGTACTATTGCAGTGTTTAAGCCAATATTCTTAGAAAATGAGAATTTGTCTATGATGATTACGATTGTTATAATCGTCATACTTTTCTCTGTACAGCAGCGTGGAACTGAGCGAATTGGCAAAGTATTTGGCATTGTTGTGATGCTTTGGTTCGCTTTCCTTGCGCTTGTTGGCGTTATGAATATTGACCAAGATTGGGCTATTTTTGAAGCACTTAACCCAATTTATGGCGTGAAATTCTTGTTTAGCACGCACAATGTGCAGGGATTAGCTGTTATGGGCGTGATCTTCCTTTCTACTACTGGTGCTGAAGCGTTATATTCCGATATGGGGCATGTTGGTAGAGGTAATGTTTACGCAACCTGGCCGTTTATTAAAGTTGCTCTGCTGCTGAATTACTTTGGGCAAGGCGCTTGGATGTTGAAAAATCAAAACGATAAAGCGTTATGGTCAATAGAAGGCTTGAACCCATTCTTCCAAATGCTTGAACCGAATGTACGATATGTTGCCGTTATTCTTTCGGTTACTGCAGGCATTATTGCTTCTCAAGCGCTGATTACAGGCGCATACACGATGGTTTCTGAGGCAACAAGCCTAAATTGGATGCCTCATTTGCAAGTGCGATATCCTGCTAGAACTCGCGGACAGCTGTATATTCCAGTTGTGAACGTTGTACTGTGTGTTGCAACTATTACAGTTCTTGCAGTGTTC
>NQOP01000004.1:8459-10622 GCA_003585845.1 Bifidobacteriaceae bacterium NR021 | reverse complement strand
CTATTTTGCTCACAGTACACATGTGGTATCAAAAGAAGCGATTTGGTGCTTTCGTGTTTGCAATTGTATTCCTCATGATTGAGATGATGTTCTTTGTGGCTTCTATGGCGAAATTCATGCACGGCGGCTGGTTTACTATGCTGCTTGGTGCTTCAATTTTGATTATTATGGTCACTTGGAAAGATGGAACTAAAATCGAGCGTTCGCAACGTTTGCACATGAAGCCTAAAGATTTCTTACCTGTGCTAGATAAGTTGCATGGAGATTTTAGAATTCCGTATTTTGCCGACAATATTGTTTACTTGACTTCAGATCGTGAAATGAAGCGTCTCGATACTGGAATCTTCTTCTCCATTTTTGCTGACCACCCTAAGCGAGCTAGAGCTTGGTGGGCTGTTTCTGTAGAAACTGACGATGCTCCGTTTACTCGTGAGTATTGTGTAGAGAATTTCGGTACTGACTACTTATTCCGCGTAAAAATTAAGCTCGGATTTAAAGTGTCGCCTTCTATACCAGCGTATCTTCACCAAATTATGCACGATTTGTCGCACACGGGCGAGCTTCCTCAGCAAAAATCCGTGTACCCGAAGGTTGATGCAGATCCAGATATTGGACCAATTCGCTACGTGCTGTTACACAAAGCTTTGATGCCGGAATCTAATATTTCTGTGCGTGGAGCGTTATCTTTAAAGATGAAATATGCAATTAGACATGTTGCTGGTACGCCTGTTAAATGGTTTGGTTTGGCTCCGTATAATCCGGTTGTTGAAGTGCAGCCGTTGTTTGTTTCTACTCGCAGACCTCCGCGTTTGAAGCGTGAAGACTGCTCTCAGCGAGCAGTTCAATCTTTGCAAGGTGCTTCAGCAGTTGAAACTAATATTCACGTTGCGAAAGATATCAGACCTACTGATGCTGAGCAAACTGCTGTTATGAACGCACGAGATATTGCGGCTGCTAATGTGATGTTTGCTGACGAAAAACTTGCCAATACTGGGAAAATTAGCCAACTTCCAATTAAAGAGATAAAAAAAGTTAGCGAAGAAAAGTCTAAGAAAGACGGAGCAAATATCGATGCAGCGAATGTAACGCATGCTGTTGTGCAGGCTGTGGAGGATGCCGCTCGCGTAGATGATGCGAATAGTGTGGAATCCGAAAAGAGCGCTGCAAACGAAAAGAGCGCAAAAAATAATCTTAAGAAAGAATCTTAAGGAAGAGTTTTAAAAATGGAAAATGTTGCAGAAAGCATACTTAATTGCAACTCGATAAAACTCGCTAATTTACCTGATTTTAGTGAAGTAGAGAAATTGCATAAAGCAACTGCACCATCTTCTGCTGCTTATGAGCTTATTCACGGTCATTGTGTCGTAATATCAACAATTTCTTGGCAAATTGCTCATCATTGCAATATGCTTTTGTCAGCTGAAAATCGTGCTGCTCAAATGAGTGACGCTTTGCGTAAGCGTGCTGAATTAGCAAAAAATTGCCTTCAGGAGCTTGTTGGAGATAGTTATGCAATATTACCTGCGGTTAGTGGTGGATTAGCTCCAAAACAGTATATTGATGAATACGCCGCTTTAATAGGTGGATTGTTGCACGATATTGGCACGTATTTTGTTCTTGAAAGTGATGGCAGTAGCAGCACTGGTGGCATATTGCGCTTTGATGGCCCGAATTATATTTTGCATGGTTTTCGTGGATATAAATATTTAATTGATAATGGTTTTAGCGAGGACGCTGCGCAATTTGCGCGCAATCATACTGGAGTTGGCTTGACTCGAGAGCAAGTTGTTGCGCAAAATTTGCCTCTTCCTGCTGAAGACTATATTCCGCAAACAGTTGAGCAAGAGATTGTTATGGTTGCGGATAAATATAACAGCAAATCAATTCCTCCTCGTTTTTTGACAGTTGACTCTTATCGTCGCAAGGCTGCACGATTTGGTGAAGACAATGCTAATCGGTGGATGCAATTGGTTGCGAAATATGGTGAGCCAGATATTGCAGGTCTGGCAGAAATCTTTAATATGCGTGTCGACGCGTGAGCGTTATTGATTTTTTGCGTATTTTTATCCTATTTTTGTGTATTTTTTAAGAAATTCATTATTTTTTTAAACAGTTTTATAAATTCAATATTAGATAGCGTGGTTTTTGGGTGCTTTTTCGCGA
>NQOP01000004.1:7329-7467 GCA_003585845.1 Bifidobacteriaceae bacterium NR021 | reverse complement strand
TTCATTGCCTGCCTTGCAGATTGCAGGGTGCCTGAGAGATGGTTAAATGGTGGTGAGGTTTTTGTTGGGATGTTCTTTCCTTAAAGAATGTCTCGTCTTTTTCTTTATTTTTTGGAGCCTTTTGTTGGCTCTTCATTG
>NQOP01000004.1:3955-6543 GCA_003585845.1 Bifidobacteriaceae bacterium NR021 | reverse complement strand
AAAGTTTTTCGTGGAGGGTTCGATTCTGGCTCAGGATGAACGCTGGCGGCGTGCTTAACACATGCAAGTCGAACGGGATCTAGTCAGCTTGCTGACTGGTGAGAGTGGCGAACGGGTGAGTAATGCGTGACCAACCTGCCCCATGCTCCAGAATAGCTCTTGGAAACGGGTGGTAATGCTGGATGCTCCAACTTGACGCATGTCTTGTTGGGAAAGTGTTTAGTGGCATGGGATGGGGTCGCGTCCTATCAGCTTGTAGGCGGGGTAATGGCCCACCTAGGCTTCGACGGGTAGCCGGCCTGAGAGGGCGGACGGCCACATTGGGACTGAGATACGGCCCAGACTCCTACGGGAGGCAGCAGTGGGGAATATTGCGCAATGGGGGAAACCCTGACGCAGCGACGCCGCGTGCGGGATGAAGGCCTTCGGGTTGTAAACCGCTTTTGATTGGGAGCAAGCCTTCGGGTGAGTGTACCTTTCGAATAAGCGCCGGCTAACTACGTGCCAGCAGCCGCGGTAATACGTAGGGCGCAAGCGTTATCCGGAATTATTGGGCGTAAAGAGCTTGTAGGCGGTTCGTCGCGTCTGGTGTGAAAGCCCATCGCTTAACGGTGGGTCTGCGCCGGGTACGGGCGGGCTAGAGTGCAGTAGGGGAGACTGGAATTCCCGGTGTAACGGTGGAATGTGTAGATATCGGGAAGAACACCAATGGCGAAGGCAGGTCTCTGGGCTGTTACTGACGCTGAGAAGCGAAAGCGTGGGGAGCGAACAGGATTAGATACCCTGGTAGTCCACGCCGTAAACGGTGGACGCTGGATGTGGGGCCCATTCCACGGGTTCCGTGTCGGAGCTAACGCGTTAAGCGTCCCGCCTGGGGAGTACGGCCGCAAGGCTAAAACTCAAAGAAATTGACGGGGGCCCGCACAAGCGGCGGAGCATGCGGATTAATTCGATGCAACGCGAAGAACCTTACCTGGGCTTGACATGTGCCTGTCGACTGCAGAGATGTGGTTTCCCTTCGGGGCAGGTTCACAGGTGGTGCATGGTCGTCGTCAGCTCGTGTCGTGAGATGTTGGGTTAAGTCCCGCAACGAGCGCAACCCTCGCCCTGTGTTGCCAGCGGGTTATGCCGGGAACTCACGGGGGACCGCCGGGGTTAACTCGGAGGAAGGTGGGGATGACGTCAGATCATCATGCCCCTTACGTCCAGGGCTTCACGCATGCTACAATGGCCGGTACAACGGGATGCGACATGGTGACATGGAGCGGATCCCTTAAAACCGGTCTCAGTTCGGATCGTAGTCTGCAACTCGACTACGTGAAGGCGGAGTCGCTAGTAATCGCGAATCAGCAACGTCGCGGTGAATGCGTTCCCGGGCCTTGTACACACCGCCCGTCAAGTCATGAAAGTGGGCAGCACCCGAAGCCGGTGGCCTAACCCTTTTGGGATGGAGCCGTCTAAGGTGAGGCTCGTGATTGGGACTAAGTCGTAACAAGGTAGCCGTACCGGAAGGTGCGGCTGGATCACCTCCTTTCTACGGAGTTTTTTGTGCACGCTCGGTTGAGTGTGGTTACTGGTGTGGAAAACAATAGTTAACGTTTTAAATGAGTTTGTTGGGCATGCTTTTGGGTTCCCGGATTGCCACCCCCCTTTTTGTTTGGGGTTGCGGTCCTTGACCCGCGGGATTTCAGGTTGATGCTTTTTTGGTGTTGATGCTGGTTTTGTGGTGTTGTGGTGGTTTGAGAACTGGATAGTGGACGCGAGTAAAATGCGAGACTTTTTTGGTTTCGATTTTTTTGCTTTTATCAATTTCAACCGGCTCCTTTTGTTGGAGTCGCTTGATCGTTTTGTGATCGTTTAGTGTGATGATTTTTTGTCTAGAGAATTTTGCTGATGGGTTCTTACTTTAGTGTTTGTCACTGGTAAGGGCGTATGGTGGATGCCTTGGTAGACAGGACCGATGAAGGACGTGACGGGCTGCGATATGCCTCGGGGAGCTGCCGAGTGGGCTTTGATCCGAGGATTTCCGAATGGGGAGACCCGGCCACTGTTATGGGTGGTCACCACAGTTTTTGTGGGGGGTACGCAGGGAAGTGAAACATCTCAGTACCTGCAGGAAAGGATACTCCGTGAGTAGTGGCGAGCGAAAGCGGATCAGGCTAAACCGGGTGCGTGTGATAGCCGTCAGGTGTTGCGCATTCGGGGTCGTGGGATGGACTGTTCAGCCTCTGACGGGGTTGAGGAGAGTGATAAAATGTCGTGCTAGGTGAATGGGATTGAATTCCCAGCCGTAGAGGGTGATGGCCCCGTAGCTTGTCGTGCGATGTCTCTTTATGTTTATTCCCAAGTAGCGCGGGACTCGTGGAATCCCGCGTGAATCTGCCCAGACCGTTGGGTAAGCCTAAGTATTCCTGTCTGACCGATAGTGTACTAGTACCGTGAGGGAAAGGTGAAAAGCACCCCGGGAGGGGAGTGAAATAGTTCCTGAAACCGTGCGCTTACAATCCGTCGGAGCCTTCTTTGTGGGGTGACGGCGTGCCTATCGAAAAATGAGTCTGCGAGTCAGTGGTATGTGGCGAGGCTAACCC
>NQOP01000004.1:2985-3139 GCA_003585845.1 Bifidobacteriaceae bacterium NR021 | reverse complement strand
GGGTGGGGGAGCCGTAGCGAAAGCGAGTTTTAAAAGGCGTTTGAGTCGCATGTCCTGGACCCGAAGCGGGATGATCTAGCCCTGAGCAGGTTGAAGCGCGGGTAAGACCGTGTGGAGGACCGAACCCACCTAGGTTGAAAACTGGGGGGATGAC
>NQOP01000004.1:0-2223 GCA_003585845.1 Bifidobacteriaceae bacterium NR021 | reverse complement strand
TTGGGGTTAGGGGTGAAAGGCCAATCAAATTCCGTGATAGCTGGTTCTCTCCGAAATGCATTTAGGTGCAGCGTCGTGTTATTGCTTACAGGGGGTAGAGCTACTGGATGCTTGCGGGCCCATACCGGGTACCAATAGCAGCCAAACTCCGAATACCTGTTAGGTTTATCACGGCAGTGAGTCGGCGGGGGATAAGCTCCGTCGTCAAAAGGGAAACAGCCCTGATCGTCGTCTAAGGTCCCGAAGCGCGTGCTAAGTGGGAAAGGATGTGGAGTCGCATAGACAGCCAGGAGGTTGGCTCAGAAGCAGCCATCCTTGAAAGAGTGCGTAACAGCTCACTGGTCTAGTGGTTCCGCGCCGACAATGTAGCGGGGCTTAAGCACGCCACCGAAGACGCGGCTGCATGATTTGTTTCATGTGGGGTAGGAGAGCGTCCTGTATGGGGTGAAGCGGCAGTGTGAACTTGTCGTGGACTTTACAGGAGTGAGAATGCAGACATGAGTAGCGAGAGACGGGTGTGAATCCCGTCCGCTGAATGACTAAGGGTTCCGGGGCCACGTTCGTCGTCCCCGGGTGAGTCGAGTCCTAAGGCGAGGCCGACAGGCGTAGTCGAATGGATGAACGGGTTGATATTCCCGTACCGGTGTTACACCGTTCGAACTGAATCTGAGAGTACTAACCTTCATTTATAAGCTGGCTTCCTTTCGGGGTTGTTGGCTTGTTTGTGTTGGGACTGTATCGGTAGTAGGTTAGCGTGGGAGTGACGCGGGTAGGTAGCCGGCTGCGGAGGTGGTTTTCCGTGGCTAAGCGTGTGGGCTGTCTCCTAGGTAAATCCGGGGGATGTTAAAGCTGAGGCGTGATGGGTAGGCTGTAAGGCTGATTCCGGTGATCCTGCTTGCCGAGAAAAGCTTCAACGTGAGGTGTGATTCCGCTCGTACCCTAAACCGACACTGGTGGTCTGGTAGAGTATACCGAAGCGATCGGGCGAATCCTGGCCAAGGAACTCGGCAAATTACTCCCGTGCCTTCGGCATAAGGGAGACCCCTGATGGTGATATGGTTTCGCACTGTTGAGCTGTTGGGGGTGGCACAAGCTAGGGGGTAGCGACTGTTTACCAAAAACACAGGAGCGTGCGAAGGCGTAAGCCGCTGTATACGCTCTGACGCCTGCCCGGTGCCGGAAGGTTAAGAGGATCCGTTAGCTTCGGTGAAGCGGTGAATTTAAGCCCCGGTAAACGGCGGTGGTAACTATAACCATCCTAAGGTAGCGAAATTCCTTGTCGGGTAAGTTCCGACCTGCACGAATGGCGTAACGACTTCCCCACTGTCTCGGCCAGGAGCCCGGCGAAATTGCAGTACGAGTAAAGATGCTCGTTAAGCGCAGAAGGACGAAAAGACCCCGGGACCTTTACTATACCTTGGTATTGTCGTTAGGTGTGGATCGTGTAGCATAGGCGGGAGGCTGTGAAGCGCGGGCGCTAGCTTGCGTGGAGTCGACAGGTGAAATACCGCTCTTTCCATATCTGGCGTCTAACCTCGACGCGTTATCCGTGTCAGGGACAGTGCCTGGCGGGTAGTTTAACTGGGGCGGTTGCCTCCTAAAGAGTAACGGAGGCGCTCAATGGTCCGCTCAGCCCGGTTGGCAATCGGGTGTTGAGTGTAATCGCACAAGCGGGCTTGACTGTGAGACTGACGGGTCGAGCAGGGACGAAAGTCGGAGATAGTGATCCGGTGCCGGCGTACGGACGTGGCATCGCTCAACGGATAAAAGGTACCCCGGGGATAACAGGCTGATCATTCCCAAGAGTCCATATCGACGGGATGGTTTGGCACCTCGATGTCGGCTCGTCGCATCCTGGGGCTGGAGCAGGTCCCAAGGGTTCGGCTGTTCGCCGATTAAAGCGGCACGCGAGCTGGGTTCAGAACGTCGTGAGACAGTTTGGTCTCTATCCTCTGCGCTCGTTGGAATGTTGAGGAGACCTGCCCATAGTACGAGAGGACCTGGGTGGACGAACCTCTGGTATGCCGGTCGTCACGCCAGTGGCGCTGCCGGTTAGCTACGTTCGGAAGGGATAACCGCTGAAAGCATCTAAGCGGGAAGCCTGCTCCAAGATAAGCATTCCTTGCACTTTAGTGTGTGAGCCCCCATGTAGAACACGTGGTTGATAGGCTAGACGTGGAAGCCCTGTAAGGGGTGGAGCTGACTAGTACTAACGGGCGATGG
>NQOP01000005.1:99671-99915 GCA_003585845.1 Bifidobacteriaceae bacterium NR021 | reverse complement strand
CTCTATCAGTTTATATATTTTATCAGTTTATATGTTATAAGGATGGCACAGTATCTGGTTTGTCTGCTTTATGTATTGCATACATTAAGTCACTATACCAAGGCAAGACTGAATGAGTCTTAGTTTCGCTATTTTCTTGAGCAAATTCATTCGGAACTTTTCCAGTTACTGCTTCAGGATGCTCTACGCGAACAGCCTGCTCACCGGGAAAAATAAAGCCGAGACGATCTCTAGCTTGAGCAGT
>NQOP01000005.1:93988-98847 GCA_003585845.1 Bifidobacteriaceae bacterium NR021 | reverse complement strand
TTTCTAACTGTTGAAATGCACTCAATTGAACCAACAGTAACTACAAAAACCATAAATAAAAACACAAGCGGTCCTGAAAGTAGTCGACGCTGTTGCAATGGTGATACTACATCTTCACCTAATGCCGTTTTACGACGCTTTTTCATAACCATACTCTCTAAATTACTTGATGTATTCGACGTGAAAACATCATGCATTCCGCTAGTATCTTACGCGCTTTTAGATGCAAAATACTGTTGTGCCATATTTACAGTCACGCTACATTTACAGTAACTCACATTTATTCGTTATTAAAATTAAAAAAACTGACGAACAAAACTGCAAAAAATTATTCAAATTTTTCTACTTAAACCAGTAATTTCTATTAATAACATCAACCATTTCGACTAATTGCTTTGTTTCTGCAATATCATGAGCACGTATTACACGTCCACCAGCCATAAACATCGCTGTTTCTGCAACTAAAGTGACAGGCAAACGATCTTCTTTATCTAAATTAAAAAGCTTCTTACCAAAGCCTTTTCTAGAAATCGCAACCAATATTGGTCGACCAAAACGATGCAATTGATTAATATTGCGCATCATTGCATAATCTTGTTCACCATCAGCAACCTTTGCATAACCAATTCCTTGATCAAGAATAATCCTATTTAAGTCAACCCCTCCATCAACAAGCATTTTTAAATTATCACTAAAGAATTGACACATAACCTTTGTTAAATTGTCATATTCTGTATCTCTATTGCTATGCATTGTTACTAATCCAACGTTAGAATCTGCCATAAGCTTTACTTTTTCTGGAGAATCAAACGCACGAACATCATTTATAATATCTACGCCAGCTTCAATTGCAGCTTCCATTACAGGTAACTTGTAAGTATCTACTGCTACAGCAATTTGAGGATAATTTTTGTGAATATACTTAATAGCAGGTATAACGCGCCTTATTTCCTCTTCTGGAGTAATTTCTAAATAACCGCCAGGTTTTGTAGTTTGACCGCCTACTTCTATAACATCAGCACCAGCTTCAACTATTTCTTTAATATGGCTATTTACTTCGTCCTCACTTTGGTACTTGCCGCCATCATAGAATGAGTCAGGAGTAATATTCAAAATCGCGTAAACTATAGGCTTGTCAAGTGTATCAAAGCAGAATCGCCCTGCATTCCACACAATTGCTTTTTGCTTTAATAGCGAGCGCAAACTTGCAAGTAATTCTTGATCTTCATACCATGCTTTTTCGCATTCTTGCATAAAAGGTTTAAGAGCAATAAGCGGCAAAATGAAGTCAATAGAAGACTCGGAAACTTTGATAGCTGTATCAAAATGATCGAGAAAATCAGCTACTTTGCTTAAATCGTTTTCGCTAATATTTTCCCACGTGCATAAAATTTTTTGATTTACACAAAGATCCTGCAGTAACGCTATATCTGCAATACTTTTAGAAGACGCATTCTCCAAATTGCTTTCAATAATTCGCATTTGTATTCTTTCTTTCTAAAACCTCATATTTAAAAACTAAATTTATATTCCAAACTAATTAAAAACTTCGCTACTTTCAATAATTTTAATCCAATTAGTGTCGCTAGTTTTATTAAGCTTATCTTGGATGAGCTCATGATAATTTGCATCGTCTGTGCTTATTTCAAGCAAAGGAACTAATACAAATCTGCGATTATCTCTTTCTTTATGCGGAATCGTAAGATTTTCACTTTTTATAGTTTGACCACCAAAATCAATAATGTCTAAATCGATTGTTCGAGGACCCCAACGAACTATGCGCTTTCTGTGAAGACGCTGTTCAATATCATGAATAAAATCAAGCAGTTCAAAAGCTGTTAAATCAGTATCCAAACGTAAAGCAATGTTATAAAAACTGTCTTGCACTACGTCACCAACTGGTTCAGTTTCATACACTGAAGAAACGATAATATTGCTTATATGCGAATTTTGCTTCAATAGCGAAACAGCTTGACGCAAATTAAGTAATCTATCACCTATATTGCTTCCAACACTTATGTATGCACTAGAAATCATATTTCCACCCCCAAAAAATAATTCAATTTATAGTTAAAAGTATATATCATGAACAGTTAGGACTAGCCAACTTTATAAATTCAAATAATAAATAAGCTAATATCAAAAATTCTTATAACAAAAATGTCGCTGTAAATTCAACACTCTTTAGGAGCAATTAAACCTACAACGACATTTTTCAATACGCTTTGTCTAAAATCTGTAAAAATATTTTAGATTCAAAAGTAGTATTTTTTAATTATTTTATTTTTGACTTATCTATTTTGCTTGAGCTTTACTCAAAATTGTATCTGCAGAATGCTGCAACTTTTGCAACTCTTCTTCAGTCAAGTCAAGTTGGCACTGCTTCACAATACCTTCACGACCAACGATAGCTGGGTAAGAAAGATAAGAATGGTATTCCTCGCGATAGTTCGAAACAGGCATTTGCTCCTTTGAATCCGAAAGAACAGCATGAACCAGACGAACTGCAGCAGCAGCAATACCGTAATTTGTATACTTCTTTCCGTAGAACACAGTGAAGCCGCCTTGACGAGTTTCTTCATCGACAGCATCTAAATCAATGTTCTTTTCTTTTGCAAACTCAACAATCGGCTGCTCAAGAACCTTAACTGTGGACCATGCAACGAACTGTGAATCACCATGTTCACCCAAGCTATAGCCCTTCACGGCTTTTGGATGCACTCCGAAGAATTTACCAACAGCGCGATGAAGACGTGCAGAATCAAGCAATGTTCCAGTGCCAATAACTTTTTCATAAGGGAGACCAGTTGTTTCTTTATAAAGCTGGCAAATAGCGTCGCAAGGATTCGTAATATCAATTAGAACACCATGGAAGCCAGAAGCTTTAATCTTTGCGCCAACTTCTTCAACTTGAACACGATTATGTTTAAGTTCTGCGAAACGATCAGGATTTGGGACGTCTAAAAGCTTAATATTGCCCATAGCGCTTACGATAACTTCAACATCTTTCAAAGCATCGTAATCATTGACAGTAATGTTTACATTAAAAGGCAAATTGTCCATTGAATCCTCAAAATCCAATGCATCAGCCTTAACCTTAGCTTCATTCTTGTCATATAAGTACAGCTCGTCGGCGTAACCACCAACAACAAGCTGATGAGCAACAGCTGCGCCAACATTTCCCATACCAATAACTGCTACTTTTCGCATAATGAAACATCTCCTTCTGTTTCGATTTTCTCACAAAAATATCACCATTATGCGGAGAATGAAAGTAAATTTAAGAAAAATTTTTTGCGTGTTGTGATTTTTTCAAAAATATTTAATAAAAAACGGTCAGCCGTAAACACGACTGACCGTTAAAACTCAAAGACTCAAGAAGCCACTAAGTTACTTAAAACTAAAAGTTACTTCATATACTTCTTGCAAGCCTTGAATGCGCTGTAACCAGCATACTGAGCGGTAGAACCAAGCTCTTCCTCAATCTCAAGCAAGCGGTTGTACTTAGCAATACGCTCGCCACGAGCAGGAGCACCAGTCTTGATTTGGCCGGTGTTCTTAGCAACGGCAAGATCAGAAATGGTGGTATCTGGGGTTTCACCAGAACGATGGGAAACCATAGAAGTGAAGCCGTTCTTAGTTGCAAGCTCAATAGCGTCGAGGGTTTCGGTAACGGAACCAATCTGGTTCAACTTCACGAGCAAGGAGTTAGCTGCACCAAGCTCAATACCCTTAGCCAAACGCTTTGGATTGGTGACGAGCAAGTCATCGCCAACGAACTGCAAACGATCACCAAGACGCTTGGTGATTTCTGCCCAATCATCCCAGCCTTCTTCCTGGAATGGATCTTCGATGGAAACGATTGGATACTCGTTGATGAGCTTCTCGTAGTAATCGAGCATGTAAGCAGATTCGCGCTCCTCGCCATCGAAACGATACTTACCAGTTTCCTTGTTGTAGAACTCAGAAGAAGCAACGTCAAGAGAAATACCAATCTGCTTGCCTGGCTCATAGCCTGCAGCTGCAATTGCATCCATGATGTACTTCAAGGAATCCTCGTTGGACTTCATCTTTGGAGCGAAGCCACCTTCGTCACCAAGACCAGTTGCCAAACCTTCCTTCTTCAAAACATTCTTCAAGGTGTGATAAACCTCAACACCAGCGCGCAAAGCATCGCTGTAGGTTGCGAAACCGTAAGGAGAAATCATGTACTCCTGAATATCGGTTGCGAAATCAGCGTGAGCACCACCATTCATGATGTTCATGTTTGGAACTGGAAGAATGTGACCATTGGTGCCGCCAATGTAGCGGTACAACGGAAGCTGAGCAGACTCAGCAGCAGCGTAGAGAGCAGCGAGGGAAACGCCGAGAATTGCGTTAGCACCAAGCTTGCCCTTGTTTGGCGTGCCATCAAGCTCAATCATCGTCTCATCAAGAGCGCGCTGATCGGTGGCATCCATGCCAATAACCTTAGGTGCGATTACCTCGTTGACAGCCTTAACAGCTTCCAACGTGCCCTTGCCTTGATAACGGGACTTGTCGCCATCGCGACGTTCCCAAGCTTCAGCCTCACCAGTAGAAGCACCAGAAGGCACTAAACCAATACCCTGAGCGCCATCTTCGGTCTCCAAATAAACCTGAACAGTAGGATTTCCACGAGAATCCAAAATTTCGCGTGCATATACGCTTTCAATAGCTGCCACAACTACTCCTTTATACCTATGGGTTGTGATGACTCTTCCAAGATTAGTGCGTTTTATGGACGTTATATTGAGTACAAGCGTATTTATGCCGTGAACGTTCACAATATTTTGATTTAATTCGAGTCATATGAGCAAATTGTATATTTTTAAGCAATA
>NQOP01000005.1:90628-93166 GCA_003585845.1 Bifidobacteriaceae bacterium NR021 | reverse complement strand
CGGGGTGCGCAACTACATCGTGCCAAACAACAATACATACAGTGTTGCGCTGAGAACACACTCGTTGAACCTGATATAGCTAAAACTATCGAAGGGATTGTCGCATGACTTACAGTTCGCCTAATAAAGCGAAGAACATATTGAAGATTGCATTTAAAGCGGTATCTTCGTGTAAAGTGTGGATTTCAACTATCCTCATTTTGGTTTTGTGGTTTTTTACAACTCTTTCTCCAATCGAAGACCGTTCTTTACCATCCCCATATGAAGTAATACAAGCTTTTATTGATTTAAACAACGAAGGCATATTATTAAAATCCTTAGGAATAAGTATTTTACGAGTTCTTTTAGGACTTTTGTTAGGAATTATTTTTGCTGTTCCAGCAGGAATACTTGCGGGAGGCAGTAAGCTTGGCAATATTATCGTTGATAAACCAAGCCACATGTTGAGGTCAATTCCATTCCCGGCTTTAGCTCCAATATTAATAATTTTCCTCGGAATAGATGAAACGATGAAAATAGCGCTTATAGCTGTTGGCGTTTTTGGACCTATGTACGTTAATATTCGCGACGGAGTGCGTAATATTGATCCGAAACTTCTCGAATTAGCGCAGGTTTATCACGTTAAAAAATCTACTATTTTTATATCTATTTTGCTTCGCGGTACACTTCCAAGTTTTATGACAGGTTTGCGATTTGCAATATCTGTAGCATGGGTTGCATTAGTGACTTGCGAAACAGTTAATTCTTCTATTGGAATTGGATACATTCTTTCAAGAGCGCAAGAATTCTTTAGGCCAGATCAAATGATGGCATGCGTTATTATGTACGCAATTGCAGGTCTTGGATCTGAGCTTACTGCAAACATATTAGAGTATCTTCTTATACCTGAACGCAGATTAGATAGAAAATCGCGCCAATAATCTAGTAATATCAACATTTTTCTAAAGTTAACTACTTTTTAAAATGCATTAAATTGCTTTTTAAGAATTAGTCAATATTTAGAATCAACAACCAAATAATCACAACCAAACAAACAACATATAAATAAAACAACAAACAAAACAACAAACAAAACAACAAACAAAAGGAACTATATATCATGGCTAATTTAAAAATGCGATTTTCTAAAAAGAGCATTATTGCATTAATCTGCGCTGTTTGCGCAACAGTATCTCTCGCAGCTTGCGGAAGCTCACAAAAATCATCAAGTGCTTCTTCAAAAGAAGACGCTGGAACTATGAGAGTCGCTTATCTTTCTACAGCAAATTATTTAACTACTTTGAAAAATGAGAAATTCCTTCAAGACGAATTTGGCAAATCTAAAGTAGTTTACACTGGTCCTTACACTCCAGTTGACGGTCTTACTGCTGTTATGAGCGGAAATGCAGATGCTACAACTACTGGAACTGGACGCTTCATTGATTTGATTGCTGAAGGACAGCCATGGGTAGCTTTTGCACTCGAATATTACAACGGTGATTCTCAAGGAATCGTTGCATCCGCAAAAAGCGGCGTGAAAACACTAAAAGACTTATATGGCAAGAAAGTTGCTATTATTCACAACGGTGATACTGGCGATTACATGCTTCACCGCGCATTCGATAAAAGCGGTTTAGACGTTTCTAAAGTTAACAAAGTTGAGATGAGCCCTAAGAACTTCCAGGCAGCATTTACTTCTGGACAGATTGATGCAATTTCCTCATTCGATCAGAATCTTGCTGCAGCAATGACAACTCCAGGCGCAAAATTGCTTGTAAATGCTAAAAAGTACGGCAATATGAATGTTACTATTCACATTGTTTCTAAGAGCTTTGCCCAAAAGCATCCAGATCTTGTTAAGAAGATGTACAAGGCTCTTGTTCGCGAAGCAAAAAAGTCTCATAAAGAAAACAATGTTATTGGAAACGCTTACAAGCAGCTCGGAGCAAGCGAAACTATTATTAAGCAAATTGAAAAGTTTGACAATCCAACTATTCGTCCAATCGATGAAAAAGGTTTGAAAATGATGGAAACTCAGGCTAAAGAATACGTGAAATATGGTTTAATTAAGCAAGCTCCAAAGAATTTGAAAGATTCTGTAATGGATTGCACGAAGTAAATTAATCCATATAGATAAAACATATATTCATAAAAATATATATATAAAACATATATTCATAAAAACAAAAAATTAAATATCAAAATAAAATAATATATAACTGATTAATCAAAATTAAAACAAAGTTATATAACATGCTTGTATAACAAAGTTATACAAATATTATATAAACATGATTTAGAGCAACGCAGTAGGAGTAAATATGAACACTCAAATAGAAGAAAACTATGAGACTAAAGATAACTCTTACTGCGTTACTCTAGAACATATTGGCGTGACTTTTAAAAATAACGCTAAAATATTGCGAGATATAAATCTAAATATTAAAAAAGGTGAATTTGTATCTCTAATCGGACGCTCAGGATGCGGAAAAACCACTCTTCTTAAAGTTATTTCAGGATTAATCAAACCTGATTCTGGAACAATAAACGTCACACAAC
>NQOP01000005.1:84656-89855 GCA_003585845.1 Bifidobacteriaceae bacterium NR021 | reverse complement strand
TTTCGGCATGCAAGGAAACAAATCAGAACTAAAATCTATTGCAGAAAAAGCTCTTAACGATATGCAACTTAATAATTGCGGTTCGAAATGGCCATCAGAACTTTCAGGTGGTCAAGCACAACGAGTCTCATTAGCTAGAGCTTTAGTTCATAATCCTGAATTACTACTTTTAGACGAGCCTTTCGGAGCATTAGACGCTTTAACTCGTTTAGACATGCAAGATTTGCTTGATAATCTAAGACAGAAACATGGCTGGACCACGATAATGGTCACGCACGATATTTCTGAAGCAGTAAGACTTTCTGACAGAATTCTTATGATTAAAGACGGAATCATTGAGAAAAACTGGAATATTGATCGAAGCCAACTTGATGCACAAAAGCGTCCAAATAATCACGTTGAAATAGAAGACGAGCTTAGAGAAGCGTTACAGTAATAACGCGAAAAAATAATTGATAAAGGCGACTGCAAAATAGCAGCCGCCTTTATTTATAAAATAAACACAAGAAAATTTACCAAGCAATGTCATCAAGAAGCTGACGCACCCAGGAAAGTATTTCATGCTCATGCATTGAACCAGACCCGAGTGAAGATTCAAAAGGAGCTGGAACAATAAGCATATGAGTAAGAGGACGATACTGTAAGCCTCTATAAATACGCTTCAAACGCATCATCACAGACTCTTTTGGATCGACGCCAACAACTCGCACTGATTTTCCTTGAGAGCTAATTTGCGTAATACCAATCTCGCGTGCTTTAAAGCGCAAACGAGCAACATCACACAAAGACTCAAACTCTTCAGGCGGATTACCAAAGCGATCAAGAAGCTCATCGTGAAGTTCTTGCAAATCACTATTATCCTTAGCAGCAGCAAGCTTCCGGTACGCTTCCAAACGAAGCTTGTCAGAAGCAATATAATCAACTGGAAGAGAAGCCTCAACAGGAAGATCAATAGTTACACAAACAGGCTCAACTCTTTCAGGTTCCTTATATTTTTCAACAGCTTCAGAAACCATACGAACATACAAATCAAATCCAACACCCTCAATGTGGCCACTTTGCTCATCTCCAAGCAAATTTCCAGTTCCGCGCAATTCCAAATCTTTCATCGCAACATCAAAACCAGAACCAAGTGCAGTATGCTGAGCAATTGTTGAGAGTCTATCGTGAGATTGTTGCGTCATAGGCTTAGATGGATCATACAAGAAGTAAGCGTAAGCACGCTCATGACCTCTACCTACTCGACCGCGCAACTGATGCAACTGGCTTAAACCGAATCTATCTGCGTGGTCGACAATCAGTGTATTCGCATTAGAAATATCAAGACCTGTTTCAATAATCGTCGTACAAACAAGCACATCAATATCTCTATGCCAAAAATCACGAATAACAGCATCGAGCTGCTTCTCGCCCATTTTTCCATGAGCAATAGCAACACGGACATCTGGCACAAGCTCCTGAATCTTACTTGCAACAGAACTAATATCTTCAACACGATTATGGACGTAAAAAACTTGGCCCCCACGCAACAATTCACGCTTAATGCACGCAGCAACTTGAGAATTATCATACGCACCAACGTATGTAAGCACTGGAAGCCTATCTTCTGGAGGCGTAGCAAGAGTAGACATTTCACGAATACCAGTTACAGCCATTTCAAGAGTTCTAGGAATTGGCGTTGCTGAAAGACTTAATACGTCAACGTTTGTGCGCAAAGCTTTGAGAGTTTCCTTATGTTCCACACCAAAACGCTGCTCTTCGTCAATAATAACCAAACCTAAATCTTTGAACTTTATACTAGGATTCAAAAGCTTATGCGTTCCAATAACAACGTCAATGCTTCCATCTTGCAATCCAGCTAAAGTTTCTTCAATTTCTTTAGATGTTTGGAATCTACTCATTGCAGCAACTTTTACTGGGAATCCTTCAAATCGATTTGTAAAAGTCTCGTAATGCTGTTGAACAAGCAAGGTTGTTGGAACTAAAACAACAACTTGCTTAGAATCTTGCACAGCTTTGAAAGCTGCACGTAACGCAATTTCAGTTTTACCAAAACCAACATCTCCACAAATTAAGCGATCCATTGGGATTGGCTTTTCCATATCTGCTTTTACTTCGTCAATAGTTGTAAGCTGATCAGCAGTTTCTTGATAAGGAAATGCGTCTTCCAACTCTTTTTGCCAAGGAGTATCTTTACTAAATGCAAATCCGCGAGATTGCTGCCTTGCTGAATAAAGTTTAATAAGATTTTCAGCAATTTCATGAACATGCTTTTTAGCTTTTGCTTTAGTTTGAGCCCAGTCGGAACCGCCGAGCTTGTTAAGCTTTGGTATTTCGGCACCAATATATTTACTAACTAAATCAAGCTGATCTGTTGGAATAAACAGCTTATCGTTAGGAGCATTACGTTTGCTAGGAGCATATTCAATTACTAAATATTCGCGAGTTGCACTACCACCCGAAACAGCAATATTACGTTGTTTCATCCCAACAAAACGTCCAATACCATGCTGTTCGTGCACCACGAAATCACCAGGTTTTAGTTCCATTAGGTCGATTGCTTTGCGCCTGCGTTTTGGAGTTTTTAGTTGAGCTGATGCAGAAGATTTACCTGTCAGATCACGCTCTGTAAGAATCGCAATACGCGCAGCATTATCAATGAAGCCATCCGAAATACTTGAGCGCACTGTAGTAAATTCATGTACACCAGTCGCATATATAGCGCGTCTCAAGCGTGCAAGAGTACCAGAAGCCGCTGCAGTAATAGTTACAGCAAAACCATTGTCGACAAGAGAAGTGATACCACCAGAAACTTTCGATTCATCTCCTCGAAACTCTTGTGGCGCCGATGCTGACAACGCAATATTTCCATAAATTTGATTGTCAACACCAAAAGATGTTAATTTCCATACGTCATGATTAGACAATTCTAACGATGAAATCGTTTCATCAAAATCCAAGAAATTAGCTTGATCGAATGTTATTGGAGCTCCAGAACCGTGTCCAGAAGCAGCAACATGCCAACTAGCTGCTAAGAATTCGTTAGCTGTAGCAGTTACGTCATCTGCAGCTCTACGGCATTTTTCGGGATCAGATAGAATAATAACAGATTCCTTCGGAAGCATATTTTGCACTGATTCCATGCGATCCACTAGTGCAGGCAACAAAGACTCCATACCTTCTACAGGTATAGAATTTGCGATTGATTCAAGCATATCGTCAGCATTTGGAATTGCACCAATAAGAGAACGCGCGCGCTTGCAAATTTTTTCTGTAATCTGAAGCTCACGGCAAGGCGTAGCCCAAATACTTGCAATATTATTGCCATAAGTACGCTGATCAGAAGCATGAAATTGCTTTATAGTATCAATTTCATCACCAAAAAATTCAATTCTCACAGGATGCGTCATTGTTGGCGCAAAAACGTCAATAATTCCACCACGAACAGCAAACTCTCCACGTTCCATCACCAAATCAACACGAGTATATGCGTTTTCTACCAAACGTTTCACAGCATATTCAAGAGTTAATTCTTTTCCGCACTCAAATAACAGAGGATCTATATCACCAATGCCTTCAACTACAGGCTGAATAAGCGATCGCACAGGCATAACCAACACGCGAATCGGACCAAAAAGCGATGTGTTATTTTCAGGATGACAAAGCCTACGAAACACTGCAATCCTGCTAGCAACAGTATCTGCCCTAGGCGAAAGCCTTTCATGAGGTAACGTTTCCCAAGCTTCTAATTTAGCAACGTCTTGAGAATCACCATCGTACCAATCACGCACAGACGCAATAAAATCTTCAGCATCTCTACTCGATGGAACAATAACAACAACTGGCTTTTTCTTAGCTAATGCAGCGACAATAGCAGAACGAATTCCAATAGGAGAAGAAATTGTTAAATCTTCACTTATTGAATCTAAATCTTTACGATTTTTATTTGCACTTTCGCAACAATAATCAGATATCGCATCAAGATCATATTCAGATAAAGCTTTAAAAAGTGAGTCCTTAGTTGATAAATCATTAAGAATATCTCTCAAGCTTATTACTGAAATATCATCAGTCTTATCATTCTTGTTGTTTTTGATATTAGACCTGCTATCAGCGGCCATTAAACTTCTCCTGCGTTGCTGCTAATCCATGGAAAATAATACTCTCTGCAGCATCAGCACCATCTGCTAAAAAGTTTGGAAGATCAGATTTTTGAGCTGCAGCAAAACCTCCAAGAACCCAATTGACTGTATTATCGTGCGCGTGAGCACCACGCTGCGCATGACCAACACCCATTCTCACTCGAGAATATTGAGGAGTACCAAGAGAGCGATCGATAGAACGAATACCGTTATGTCCTCCCGCAGAGCCTCCTGCTTTTACTTTAATGCGCCCAAAATCTAAATCCATATCATCGTGAATTATCACAATATGATCTGGTTCTATTTGATAATAGGAGCTTATAGAAGATACTGCAGCACCAGAATCATTCATAAAAGTCAACGGTTTAGCAAGGAAAAACTTTGCTACGCGACCATCAAGATTCATAACACCTTTGCCAAGTTTAGCTAAACCTTTGTGATCCGAAAGAGATACTGACCAACGTTGTGCCAAAACGTCTGCAACCATAAAACCCATGTTGTGTCGAGTACCCTCATATTTTGTACCAGGATTTCCCAAGCCAGCAATAAGCCAAAAATCCGATGCCATGGCAGACCACTCCCCATTCAAATATTTAGCAAAACAACAAAACGGGCGCATCGATTGTAGCTGAACGTAAAATTACAACTACTCGATACGCCCTTATATACTTCAGCCTATTCTATCAAGACTCAAGTCATTATGTTATTTATTTCAAAAATTCGTCAGTAGACAATTCTTTTGCTTGCGGAGTTTTATGAGTTACTTTGCCTTTAGAATCAGTGTAAGCACCTTCCTTACTTAAGAAGTTAAAGTAAGCTTGAGCGCCTTTAACATCAGTAGTTCCGAACACAAATTTTCCGCTCTTAATATCCGCGCGATTGCCCCAATATTGACCGTCAACAATCATCTTCATGCTACGCTTAACAAACTTTATGTCGAGATTAGCATCTTTTGCTTCTTTCACAAGAATTTCAGAAGCCTCATCAGGATGTTCATAAGCATATTCATATCCGCGCTTTGCAGCTTTAACGAATGCTCGAACAAGCTTAGGGTCTT
>NQOP01000005.1:82139-83899 GCA_003585845.1 Bifidobacteriaceae bacterium NR021 | reverse complement strand
GCCCTCCATGAAGCAGCGAAGCTTTGGTCCAAACATTTCAGATTGCACGCCTTCCCAAGTGCCGTAGAAGCCACCAAAATCAGCTTTGCCAGATTCAAGAGTTCTAAAAGTTGAAGTTCCAACAGTAACTTTGTCGAACTTACCTTGACCACCATCGTGTTGAATCATCCTACGAATTACAGCATCACCTTCAGCTGAACCAAAAGTTGCAAAAGTACGACCATCAAAATCTTTTGGAGAATGAATCTTATTGTTCGAAGCAAGTGAACACCAAATAGCACTTGGCTTTTGCTGAACTTGCATAACTTGCTCAAGATTTGCTCCCTTTGTTGAAAAATCAGCAGCATTTGTCAAAGTACTAAGAGCAAAATCAGCAACACCACTATCAACTGCGTGTTCCGAACCAGTCTGAGCAACAGCAAGTATATTGACATCTAATCCGGCATCTTTAAACCATCCCTTATGCTTAGCAACATAAATACCAATATGATTAGTATCCGGTGCCCAAAATAGCATAAACGACACTTTACGAAGATTTGCATTCTTACTACTACTTGCAGACCCACATGCCGAGAAAGAAAATACGCAGCACGCAGAAAGAATAAACGCAAGAGTACGCTTTAAAATACGCATATTCATGAGTTCCCTACTTTGTTTCTTGTACCGTTCTTCTGGGAAAGTGACACGAACTCGGCAGAAAACGGTAACAAAGGGCCTAGCCCGCGCCGTTCAATGCCCCTGAGCAGATTCAATCTGCTACAGTTTGCCACACATTGACTCACGAAACATTTAGATTATGCACGATTAAATAGACAAATAAAAATCATATACACTATTAGATTCACAGAAGTTGTGCGCTTCTAATAGAATGTACATGCTATTTGTAGTCTTAAATAATTCGGTTGGGGCAGCAATCGAAGTCATTTAAAGAAAGGGATCGAGTTTTCATGGCGCAATCGCGTTTTAAACGTATGCTAATTAAATATCTGCCAACTGTATTTTCTGTAATAGTTTTACTTGTTTTTTGGCAGTATGCATGCGAATATTATAAAATTTCGGAAAATTTGATTCCAACACCATCTTCAATTGCTCAATCAACAGCTGACGCTTTGCCAACTCTATTACCTGCAGCATTAATTACAACACAAGAAACAGTTATCGGTTTTTCTATTGCAATAGTAGTTGGAATTCTATTAGGTGTTATTTTCCATGTTTGTAAGCTTGTTAAATCTGCTTTATTCCCGCTTTTATGCGCAGCGCAAACTATGCCATTAATTTCTATTGCGCCAATTTTTTTGATTTGGTTTGGTTTTGAAATATCTGGAAAAATTGTAATAGTAATGGTTTTCAGCATGTTCCCTATTGCTGTGCAAACTATACGAGGTCTTGACGCTGTTCCAAGTTTTTATACAGATGTTGCTTTAACTTGTGGAGCAAGCAGAACTTGGACTTTGTGGCATGTTAAATTAAGGGTTGCAGCTCGCCAAATTTTTGGTGGCATACGCATTAGTGCAGCTTATGTTTTTGGAACTGCTTCAACTGCAGAATATTTGGGAGCCAAAGATGGGCTAGGAATTTGGCTTCAATTCGCTTATAACTCATTTAGAACACCACTTATTTTTTCTGCAACAATAGTAATAATAATTCTTACTGCGCTTCTTATGTGCATTGTTAACGTTTGTGAAAGAATTATGATTGGTTCAGCAGACGAAGATGATGACCCAGATAGCCAATTGTGAAATTGCATTAAAACAGCGCGC
>NQOP01000005.1:75031-81428 GCA_003585845.1 Bifidobacteriaceae bacterium NR021 | reverse complement strand
TACTTTTGTAACTCACAAACTGAGATATTAATGAAAACTTACTACTTACCTGATTCTTCTTTCATTGCTTCATTAATAGCATCGCTCAGCTCTTTTTGCGCTTTTCCGTAAGCTTCCCAGTTTCCGGATCGCATAGCAGAATCAGAATCTTTTAACGCTTGAGCTGCACGTTTAAGCGCTTCTTTAGCTTTTTTGCTCATAGAATTAGATTTTTCTGAATTCTTAGACTCATTTTCCTTAGAGACACCTTCTTTAGAAGAACCTTCTTTAGAATCAGCATCCTTAGATTCATTACTTTCAGAAGCATTGTTTGAAGAAGAATTATTAGAAGCATCTCCAGCCAAAGCACCCGAGTTTCCGCCAAATACTTGATTAAGTGCTTCATCTAATGTATCTGCAAATCCAACTTGATCTCCAAAAGCAACTAACACCTTCTTAAGCAAAGGATAGCTAGTAGAACCGCTAGATTGCACATAAACAGGCTCTACATAAACCAGCCCTCCACCAAGAGGCAATGTAATCAAATTGCCACGTTTAACTTTAGTAGAACCAGATTCAAGCAAATTCAATTCTTTAGAAACATTTGCATTAGCATTGAAATTATTCTGAGCTTGACCAGGTCCTGGAACATTAGATATCTTAGGTAATTCTTGCAAACGAAGCTTACCGTAATTAGAACCGATCTTTCCAGGAGTATCCCCCGCATCTGAATCAACAGACAAGAAACCAGTCAATATTTCACGCGTACTTTTACCAGCTGGAATATAAGTAGAGACAAGCGAAAATACTGGTTTCTTTGCGTCTCCAGTTTGCAAAGTCAAATAGTATGGAGGTTGCAAAATATCTTCTTTTTGTGCTTTTTGAGATTCAGTTGGATCAACAGGAATCTGCCAGAAGTCTTCTCCAGAGAAGAATTGACTTGCGGTATCGACGTGATACTTTGCTAATAAGTGACGTTGAACTTTAAACAAGCTTTCTGGGTAACGCAAATGCTTCATTAAATCACCAGAAATCTTAGAAATATCGTGATAGTGACCTGGGAAAATTGATCTCCAAGCCTTGATTACAGGGTCTTTCGTATCCCACACATACAAATCAACAGAACCATCATAAGCGTCAACTGTAGCTTTCACAGAATTACGGATGTAATTTGCTCGCTGATTAGTCAACCCTTTAATAGAATGAGAAGTTGTTGTTGTGGAATCTTGAGTTACCTTACCAAAATCAGTCATCTGAGAATAAGGGTAAGAATCAGAAGTAGTATAGCCATCAACAATCCACTTAACGCGACCATCTACTACTGCAGGATAAACTCGACCATCCAAAGTTAAGTAAGGAGCAACCTTAGACACGCGTGTCTTAGGATCACGATCATACAAAATTTGAGATTCAGAAGTCACACGATCAGAGAAAAGAATCTGATCAGACCCAAACCTAATTGCATGCAAAAGTTTAGAGAAGAAATTGCCTAAACTTGGACCACCATTGCCATTAAAAGTAGTTAATGCACCTTGAGAGCCAGTCGGATAATCAAACTCCCATGGAGCTGTCCCTTTTGGAGATCCAACGATAGAATACTCAGGAGCATTCGGAGAGAAGTAAATACGTGGTTCATACTTTTGTGACTTAGTAAGTTTGCCTTGAGCAGGAATACCGTACTCCATGAATTGCGGCTGACCATCTGTAGTTACTTTATTTCCGTAGGCTGCAACAATTCCGTAGCCATGCGTATAAACTGTATGATCATTAACCCAGTTTCGATTATCGTTTCCAGCTAAATCGAGTTCACGTGCAGCGATAACTGTATCTTGACTTACACCGTCAATATCGTATTTATCAACTGAAAGCGTATCTGCGAAAGTGTAGTATTGCTTCGATTGCTGCAATTGGCGGAAAGTTGGAGACGTAACTTGTGGATCTAACAAACGAATTTGCGCAGTTGACTCTGCTTCTTTTGATAATGCACCTGATTTACCTTTAGAAGTAGCGTTATACGATTCTTTCTTTACATTATTTAGACCGTAAGCAAACTTTGTAGCATCGATATTACGCTGAATATAAGTAGCTTCCAATTCCTGAGCATTAGGAGCAACTTTAAATCGCTGCACAAGTGCCGGCCAGGCAAAAGATATAACAATTGAGCAAACAATCATAAAAGCTAAAGCAATAGTCGGAGTTTTCCAAGCTTTTACAGCAGTTTTAAAACGAACTGAAATTGGTGCTTCTACAGATAAAGCGTGAGATTTCATAAACCAAAATGCAATAACAGACCCAACTAACACTGTGATTACTGCCATTGCTATGCTTCCAGGAACACCAGCATTCATGTCAGTGTATGAACCGCCTGTAATTCTAGGGCCATCAAGCGTTACTAAAGCGAACATATCTAAAATCTGTTGAAGTGCCCAAGACAAAATCACAAGCATAAACCATACAGAAATTTGTCTACGTGCTCGTTTTGTAATACTTAATATGCCTTTACCGTCGATAGGCATACTAAAACGAATTGCTCCCATAAGAACATGAGTAATAATAGAGAAAACAAGGGATATTACCAATAAGAGCACAAATGCACTTATAAATAACCTTAATCCTGGAAGCACAAACACATAGAACCCATTGTCAATTCCAAATTGCGGATCCTTAATGCCAAAAGGTTGAGCGTTAAACATTAACAAAATTTGCGCCCAATGATTGTAGAATTTAAATCCAAATACCGCGCCTACAATCAATGAAAAAATTCCTGCAACATGCAAAGCAAGTTTTGAACTAATTCCCTGCTTTAAATCAATAACATTGCCTTTAATTCGAATATAAGTTCCATCCGCATTGCTTGGACGCGCTTTTATTGCCAAAGCTGCAGACAAGTAGCCAAAAACAGACATTAATATTGCATAAAGCACCCAAACGCCAACTTTTGCTGCAAGTTGAATCCAAATAACACTTTCAAACCCAAGCTGTGAATACCACATGCAATCGGTAATAAACTTTGCAAGTGCAAATGTTGCTACTACAACAAAAGCAATTACTGCCACTACAATTGCAAGAATCCACTGCCACTTTTTTGCAATATTAGTAAATTTTGCAAAATTTAAATCAATTTTCATAGAAGAATTTCTTTCGTTCTTAAGTTTATTGTTGTTATCTTTCTCATCATCATTAAGAATATAAGCTTGCACATTTTCGCTATTTTTATCGCTTGTAGCACTTTTGCTACTCTTGCTATTTTTGCCTCTCTTGCTATTCTTATTATTTTTAGCCATATACGCACCAGCGGCAGCCCATATAATGCCAATAACTATTTCTATGATGACTTTCAACATAAGGTTAATGATACTATACTAATTATTTCCAATCTAGATATTATGTAATCAGAACTAATTACAAAAAGCGCACCCGCAAATTAATGCAAGTGCGCTTATAGAAATAAGATTTTGCGATTAGGAAATCAAACTGTATTGTTAAGCAATATCTGGATCGTCTTTAGCAATCGTGCCAGTAAGCTTTCCAATAGCCTTCAATAAGTGGTATACAACCAGCACCACAACGGTTCCGATTGCAATGCCGTTAAACTGAATGCCAGAAAGTGCAAAATTGAAGTTAGCAATGCCAATAATCATAACGATTGCAGCAATCATAATATTCACTGGCTTATCGAAGTTCACTTTGTTTTCAACCCAAATTCTTATGCCGATCATGCCAATCATGCCGTAAAGCAAAGTAGTTACGCCACCGAGAACGCCAGCTGGAATTGAGTTTACAACAGCACCGAACTTTGGGCAGAGGCTCAAGATGAATGCGAAGAATGCAGCACACCAATAAGCTGCAGTAGAATAAACTTTCGTTGCAGCCATAACGCCAATATTTTCACCGTACGTGGTAGTACCACAACCGCCGAACAAACCTGCAATAGCTGTACCAAAACCGTCTGCAAATAATGCAGTTCCAATCTTAGAGTCATAGTCACGGCCGGTCATTTGAGCTACAGACTTTACGTGACCAACATTTTCTGCAATAAGAACAAGCACTACTGGCAAGAACATAAGTAGAACAGAGAAATCAACTTGTGGAGTGTGGAATTTAGGGAAACCAATCCAAGAAGCTTCTTCAATCTTTTTAAAATCGACTTGACCTTGGAAGCACGCGTAAGCATAACCAACAAGAACACCTAAAAGAATATTCAAACGACCAAGAAGACCTCGGAAAACTACAGCAATAAGCATTACAGCAACTAGTGTTACAAGTGCCGTATCTGGAGCTTTCTGGAAGTTAGTCCAAACTGCAGGACCTAAATTAAAACCGATAATTGCAACGATTGCACCGTTTACAACAGGCGGCATAATAATGTCAATCCACTTAGCTCCTGCAAAATGCACAATCACACCGATAAGAGCAAGAAGCAAACCTGTGCACATAATGCCAAAGCTTGCAACAGCAATACCTTTATGAGCTGTTGTTACAGCTGTAACAGGTGCTATAAGACCAAAAGAGCTTCCCAGGTAACTAGGAAGCTTATTTGCGTTAATAAGTAAGAACAGTGCTGTAGAAATAGCAGTGAACATCAATGTTGTTGATGGATCAAAGCCCGTAAGAATAGGTACCAAGAAGGTAGCACCGAACATTGCAATAACATGCTGAGCGCCAATTCCAGCAGTACGAGTCCAAGTCAAACGCTCGTCTGGTTCTACAACTTCACCAGGCTTTAACGTTTTGCCATTACCGTGAAGCTGCCACGTGAATAATGAATTCATTTCTTCTCCTTGCAAAAACAAGCTATGCAAAATGTTGTGTAAACAAGTGTCGCTAAAAAACAAGCACTCATTGAGCGCTGGGATGGCAGCTTCTGGGAGGTCTCCATTGCACCACCGACCCATATGCCAAATGGACATTCTAATGTTGCAAAACGAAAGTGTCGAGAATAAGAAAAAAATTACAGTTTTGTTTTTTATTTTTGTTGAAATATCAAGCAAAATCGGTGTGTCGAAAACGCAGCAAACACCACTAATCGTTACTCATAAAAGTTTATAAACATAAACTTTTGTTTACATATTAAATCTGCTTATTAAAATTTTAATTTTGCAAAATATTTTGGATGTAATCTTTTAACACAATTGCATGATTTATACGAGGATCTTTCGCGCCATATAAAAACGTTACTTTTTTACTTTTTCTACATATATCTACGATTTGGTTTACACAATCTTGATTCTCGTCTAACTCTTCAACATAACGATTAGAAAATTCTTCGAAATGCTCAGACTTATGCCCAAACCATTTTCTCAAATCACTTGATGGAGCAATGTCTTTACACCACAAATCAAGATTTGCCTTTTCTTTACTTATGCCTCTAGGCCACAATCTATCTACTAATACTCGCAAGCCATCATGTTCATCAAATGATTCATAAATGCGTTTAATTTGAATATTAATATTGCACATAATTACCTCTTTAACTACATACAATGATTACACAATTATGATTTTTTTCAACAAGATTTAATTAAGAACAATCAGAATGGAACCAATACAAAACTACGATAGATTTTTATCGAATATGTTTTATTATGTGATTTTTATGTCGGAGTGTCGCGTTTATTTGCAGCAAAATTATATAAAATTTGCTTAATTTTTTTAATTTATGTTCGTTTTTGTCCGATTATGGGAGAATACTTGGCTAAATGGTTAATTTCTTTGATACATGGAAAAAGAAAATCTGCACCATCGATATGGCTCTTATTGCTGTATTGACACTTCTAGCTTCCTTTATTGGTAGCTGGCTTAAGAAGTACCCAGGTTTCCAATTACTTGGTGCTCTTATTATTGCGTTGCTTGTTGGCATGGCTCTGCAGCTGCCATTGCACGCATACAAAAAGAATAATGATTCAAGGCGAGCAGGCGTTAAAAGCGCAGCTGGTTTGATTGCAAACAAACTTCTTCGTCTTGGTATTATTCTCCTCGGCTTTAATCTGAATTTGCATGATTTGTTTACCAAGGGCATTAAGTGCTTGCCTATTGCAGCTGTGTTAGTTGCAGTAATGGTCTTCATAACTTATACCATTGCTAAACTTCTGAAAGTAAATCCTCAACTTGCAATGCTTACAGCAGGAGGAACAAGTATTTGTGGCGCCGCTGCAGTCATGGGTCTTTCTGGCTCGATGCCAGTTCTTCCAGAAGAGGAAGATGAGAAAGAACAGAACGAAGTTATGGCCGTTGCAACAGTTGCAATTATGGGCACTATTTACGCTCTTGCTGAAATCTTAATTCTCCCTCACTTTGGTATGAGTAATCAGCAGCTTGGTATAGTCTCAGGTGCATCCCTTCACGAAATCGCACATGCTGTTGCAGCTGGAGGTGCTTTTAATAACATTGAAGTTGCAACAATTATGAAGCTCTCGCG
>NQOP01000005.1:62703-74270 GCA_003585845.1 Bifidobacteriaceae bacterium NR021 | reverse complement strand
AAGTTGAAAATGGCGGAAAGCATAAGATTAGCTTCCCATGGTTTATGCTTGGCTTTATTGCAGCATCTGTTATTGGAACTTACGTGCCTTTCATAACAGCACACACAACAACTCTTGTAGCAGCAGGATACGTTTTCCTTGGCATGGCAATGGCCGCTCTTGGAATTAACGTTAACTTCAAGGTTATTTTCAAGAAGGGTCGCGCAGCATTCGCAGCAAGCTTCCTAGCGTCTATCGTGTTAGTTGCTTTGGCTTATGCAGCTGCAGTACTGTTCTTCTAAATAAAACATTACAAAATAGTTTTGCTTAACAAATGAGGGTCTTCGTTTGAAGATCCTCATTTTATATTCTCGATAATTTATTTTCGTGCATTCTTGAAAAATCTATCCAATATGCACAGCCGTTCCATCAGGAATATTTTTATAAAACCATTTGGCATCCGCAACGCTTAAACGCACACAACCATGCGATGCAGGCTTTCCAAGCTTCATGCCTTCTGACGGAATATATTCTCCAAAATTATAATTCGTCGGCACAGAATGGAATAAATATTGCGATCCAATAAAAGCAACCCAGTAATCCGCTCCAACTTTTTCATCTTGATTAAAGAAATGATCACCACGACCATTAATTTGATAATTACCATGAGGAGTCGAGTCTTTTATTCCAGAACTCATAACCATTGAATACACAGTTTTCCCATGAGCAATAATATAAACACGCTGTTTTTTCAAATTTACATTCACATGCAAATCCGAAACATTTATTCCTGTAAGATTAGGATATGCTCCACCAGTAGGATATTTCCAAAAATTAGGTTTAACTAAAGACTTATTTTTTAGATAATTTTTGCAATATTTTTTAATAAAAGATTTATCATTACCGTTCAGTTTGCTTATTTTGCAATCAATTTTTTTGCACTCACTCAAATTAATTTTTTTTAACTGAGCACTATGCCTTAAAGAAGCAGAAACAACATTAGAAGTTTCAAAACCAACAAAGCAGAAGAACGGAATCAATAATGCAGCCAATAAAGCTGACGCAACACAACGAGCAAAATTAGAGCTACGCTTCCACCATTTGCAAAATCTTGCAACAATGCGAACACACTTGCGTATATCGCTCACAAAGTTACGAATAAATTGCATAACATCTCCATTGTAAAAGCAAAAACGTTGCTCCCCCTAGTTTAACAGCAAACTGAGGAGAGCAACGCTTAAAAAAAAAATAAATCTTTTATTTATTATGATATTAAAATCACTCGTAACATAAAAATCATAAATTTTTTTGAACGAACATGAAAATAATCATACATTAAATTTGAATTCGACAATATCACCGTCTTGCATCACATAGTCGCGACCTTCAAGACGAAGCTTTCCTTCTTCCTTAATTTTTGCCATAGAACCGTCAGCTGCAACAAAATCATCATAAGATACGATTTCTGCTTTAATAAATCCACGCTCAAAATCAGTGTGAATTACGCCAGCAGCTTGTGGAGCAGTCCATCCTTTATGAATCTGCCAAGCGTGTACTTCCTTAACACCAGCAGTCAAATAAGTTTGAAGACCCAAAATATCGAATCCTACACGCGCAAGCTGATCCAAACCAGATTCCTTCAAACCAGCATCTTCAAGCATTTCACGAGCATCTGCTTCGTCGAGCTCAGTAAGTTCGGACTCAAACTGAGCATTAAGGAATATTGCTTTAGCAGGTGCCACAGATGCAGAAAGTTTAGACTTCAAATCTTCATCAGCTAACTCCGAATCATCCACGTTAAACACGTAAATAAATGGCTTAGCAGTAAGCAAGTGCAAATCGTACACATCGTTTTTATCAATAAGCTTTTCGTTATGCGCTTGGTCAATCGTTTTACCAGAAGCAAGAATTTCCTTAGCTTTATTTACTGCATCAACATATTCCTGCGTAACTTTCTTACCGCGCAAATCCTTTTCCAACTTTGGAAGAGCATTGTCAATAGTTTGCATATCGGCAAGAATTAGCTCAGTATTAATCGTGTCAATATCGTCAGCAGGATCTACTTTGCCGTTAACATGCACAATATCATCGTCATTAAACGCACGCACAACTTCACAAATAGCGTCTGCTTCGCGAATATTAGCAAGGAACTTATTGCCCAAGCCTTCACCCTCGGAAGCACCCTTAACAATGCCTGCAATATCAACAAAAGTAACTGTCGCTGGAACAATCTTTTCAGTATTAACCAACTTTGCGAGCACTGGAAGACGATGATCCGGAAGCGGAACAATACCAGTATTAGGCTCAATAGTTGCAAACGGATAATTCTCCGCCAAAACGTTGTTGCGAGTTAAAGCATTAAACATAGTGGATTTACCAACGTTTGGCAATCCAACAATTCCAATAGTTAAAGACATATTTACCTAGTTTAGACCAGCGTCGGGAAAGCCGACACAACTTGATTATATTTACTATTTATTTTCAATAGCATCAACTGCAGCAATAACATCTCCCCTAAATCCGCGAGATTCTAGCTGCGCAACGCCACGAATAGTTGTTCCTCCAGGAGAGCACACTGCATCTTTCATAATCCCTGGATGAGTGCGCTCGTTCATATATAACGCACCTACTCCTTCAATCATTTTTGCAGCTAAGCGGTAAGCGCAATCACGTTGCAAACCATATTTCACGCCAGCATCACCCAATGCTTCAATATACATTGCTGTAAAAGCTGGAGCGCAGCTAGAAATACACATTGCAATATTCATATGATCACTAGTCACTCGCTCTACCAAAGAAATTGGCTCAAATAAAGCATTAAACATTGAAAGTTGACTATCGCTAAGCGTATGAGTAGTTTCAGCTAAAGTCACACCTTGACCTACAGAAATAGGAGTATTAGGAATAATGCACTGAACATGAGCACTCTTGCCAAGCAGTTCCATGTAACGCTCAAGCGTCCAACCAGCTGCAACGGAAATAACAGCAATATCTCGTTCATTAATAATTTCACAAACTGGCTTAAGTACTTCAGCAACCTGATACGGCTTTACAGCAATAATAATCACATCACTTGCTTCACACACTTCTTGAGCAGTACGCATAGCGCGAGCGCCAATTAGCGAAGTATTATGCTCGAGTTTTTCAAAATTATGCGCGCACGCAACAATATTTTCACCTTGCAATACGCCTGCATTCACAGCACCTTTAGCAATTGCTTGTGCCATATTGCCATAACCTATAAAACCAACAGTTCCAGATACGCAAGTACCCATACATGACCCCCTTTAGCGCATTGATAAAACAGTAGCGCACTCATTACTAAGCAAACAGATGTATAGCATAGCAAAGAGTGCACTATAATCATTGCGCATATTAAAATTATTACCTTTATATATGGCTTATCTCTTATAAATTCCCTCTAAATCGCCACGATTTAACGACTCATCAAACAAATGACGGAAAACAACGTCTCCATGTAATCCGTCATGCTCAAACTCGTTCGTCGTCCAATAGTGGGAGTTGGCAATACGAGAAAGAGTGTCAAGCTGAAGACCAGAATCGACATACATGTCATCAAAATACACTGCTGATTGCAATGGAACTTCGTTATTAGCAAGCTGATCTTGATCGTAAATCTTTCCAAACTGCTTATCTTTCATCAAGCAGTCAACAGCTGGAAGGAATGGTTGCAAAGCCTTCTCTTGATCATACATCCAAGGGAACATTGCTTCGCCAGTGAAAAGAAGAGGACGGGCAGAACCAGAAAACTCTGGCATAGTTTCTCGAACCTGTTGAGCAGCCCACAAAATTGGGTGTTCCAATTCGCCATCAGCATAAATAAATTCTTGCAGTGGCCAATAAAGTGGACTAGAAGCCGTAGAATCCATGACGCCGTACACAAATTCGTCACTTAAGCTACCTGCAGAAGCTCCTCCGCCGTGCTTAAACGCTTTCAAAGAACCATCACCATCTGCAAACGCAGAATCAAGAAGCCAGTGCACTCGCTCAAAACTTGGCTTCATGCCAAAGGAAGAACCCAACATTTGGAATCGCTCAACCGTAAGCTTCTCGCCATTTGGAAGCACAACATCACCCTGCGCAATACGATCCGCAATAGCGGCTGCACGAGCAACATCCTGCGGATAACGCTTATAGAATTGCTCAGTTTTACGCGCCATACGAGGAAAAGTATGCTCATAGACTTCACGCGCATTTGCAGGAACATGAGGAATGCCGCCAGTTGTGAAGCTTGCAATCAATCCTTGCGGGAAAAGCGACAAATACGTAAGCGTTAAGAATCCGCCGTAACTTTGCCCTAAAGACACCCACGGTTTTGCGTCAAATTCAGTAAGACGCAAATGTTCAAAATCGCGAATAATAGAATCAGCTAAGAAACGCTTCAAATACCACGCTTGACGCTCAACACTTACGCCATCATCTGCCATACGCTTCATAGTTGAAGCATCCACTCTTGAAGAACGCCCAACACCACGCTGATCTGGCAAGACTACACGAAAATGCTTAATAGCCTCTTGAATCCAACCATCACTAGAAGGCGAAAGTGGTCGCGGACACTGCCCACCAGGGCCACCTTGTAAAAACACAAGCAACGGCAAATCGTCATGCACATGCTCAGGAGCACAAACAACTCTACAGAATAGTCGAATCGTTTCGCCTTTAATAGCTCCACCAGGAGTGTTTCCTTCCCAATCAAGTGGAACATCAATCGCACGCTCCTCAACATGTAATCCCGGAACATAATAGCTTGTGAGTAATGCCATCTTGCCATCCCTTTCTTTATTCGTGCTACATTGCAACTATCAATTACACACTCTATTTATAAATCATACTCAAGTTTGATTGTTCTATAAAGTACTATGCACTAGCCTAGTAATTATGAAAGTACCTAATATGTTTCAAAGTGTTATACAGCGCTTACGAAAAGAGCTCACATTAAACGACATATTATGGGGTATTATTCCACTTATTCTTTTTATACTTTCAAGCGATCGCTACGTTATAAGCAACGTTGATGGCTTTTTGACTCAAGGTTCGCTTATTACAGTAACGCTTATCAATATTGTTGTTGCATTACTACTTTCATTACGAAAACTATGGCCTGAACAATCGGCTACTATTTTTATTGTTATTTGCATTGTGCAAGTAGCATTTGGCCCTACTCAACTTTTCGCTGATTTCTTTGGTTTCGTGCTGCTTGTTAATGCTATTGCGCGTGGAAATCCGGAGCATTCAAAAGCTTTTGTTATTGCAGCTTACGCAACAACTGTATTATCTTGCGCAGTAATATCGTGGAATATTGTAATGGGACCAATATATGGCATCAATCATTCAAAAGCTAGTTATACTTGTAGTGTACAAAATATAAATAGTAGTAGCATAAAAAATTGCGTTTCAAATATACTTAATTTTGCAATTCCTTCAATAATTTTTGCGATTATTACTACCACTATTACGGTTATTATTGGCTACTGGCAGCGCACTCACGTGCATACTATTCAACTTTTGCAAGATCACAATAATGCTATTCGCGCGTACCGCCGAAAAGCTCAACACATTGCTGTTACTGCAGAACGCGCAAGAATTGCCAGAGATATGCACGATATTGTTGCTCACACGCTTTCTATTATTATTGTTCAAGCAGATGGTGGTCGTTATGCAGCAACCAAAGATATTTCGCTTGCTAAAAAAACAATGCATATTATTAAAAACGAAGCCGAGCGAGCCGTTCACGATATGCGCCGACTTCTAGAAGCTTTAACAGACGCTCCATTGGGTCAATTGGACTTCAATCACGTGCCTTCTCTTATTGAGCAAGCAAAAATTGCATCTCCTAAAAATATTTTTTGGCACACTGTTGATGGCATAAATTCTCAAAATAGGCTTAACGCGGACGCACAAACCGTTGCATACCGCGTTGTTCAGGAATCTCTTACTAATATTCGAAAGCACGCAGGAGATGGCATTAAAATAAACATTCACGAACAGTGGAAGGACCAAGGCTTAACACTAAAAATTACAAATGAAATAAACAAGCTAGAAGCTAATCAAGAGCAAAATAGCGGTGTGCCACATAAAAACGGTTATGGTTTGATTGGCATGAAAGAACGCATTGAAAATCTTCACGGCACACTTGATTATGGAAAACTAAACGATGGAACGTTTAGTATTGTTGCTTTTATTCCATATTCCTACAGCGCAGACCAGTCAAACAGTACTGCTTCTGTATTAAATAGTATTCATAACGTTACTCATAAGAATGCAAAAGTTAATAATCAAGCAGAAACACAAACAAAACCGGAAAATGCAAACGTTTCAACATCATCGGAAGTTTCGACAAACGTTTTGCCATACGTTTTACCAGAAGCAAATACTTCAAAAAATAGGATTGAGAAAGTATCTCAATGGTTTGAACAACATTGGCTTATTGGAGACATTATTTATGCATCACCTTGGGTTGTTATGATGCTCTTTCTGCCAACCTACGATTTTATTGTTGGAGTTGGAATGTCTTCACAATATTCCAACTCACTTTCGTTAGAAATACTTTATAAAGTATTTACTCTTACAACCATGATTCCATTCATGTTTCGCAGAAAAGCTCCAACCGCATGCGCAATTGTTGCAGCAGTATTTTCTGCAATACAGCTTATACTCTTGCCGAATATTTTATTCGCTAATTTTTTCATACCAAATATTATTTACGCTGCTGTGCTCTACGGTAAAAAACGCGCATGGCAATGGGTTAGCTCAGTAGTGCTTGCCGAATCTGCTATTTTCGCCGTAAAAATTGGTATTTCATCAAAAAATATTCCACAAACTGAAACTCCAATACGATTCTTTACATCAAATATTGCCACAACCAATTTTTATGACTTTATGCAATTTGCGTCCATTGGATTAGTTTTTGGTTTTATAGTTGCGTTAATTTGTTTTGCGGCCATTGCCTTTGCTTATTCCCGCAGAAACGATGACAATAATTTGCTGATTCTAAAAGCGCGCAGAACAGAATTAGAGCAAGAGCAAAAACAGCTAGAAGTACTTGCAGCTAACGCAGAAAGGCAACGACTTAGCTCAAATATTCAGCAAAAAGTTGCTATTACATTGCATAAAGTAATCGATGCCGCAAATAGCGGAATTGATATGCTAAATAAATACGAAAAAACAAATAGCAATGCAGAAAATCGAAAGTCATCAGAACCAAAGCAATCACAGGAACAAAGTGAAGAAATTAGTAAAGCTTTCAAAAATATTGGAGATGAAGGTCGTTCGGCACTGAAATATATGCGAAAATTGCTTGGAGTTTTGCGAGAAACAGGTTCAAGCGTTCATTCAGCAAATAATGCTGCGAATGTAACTGAGATTGCTATTCGCCCTGCTGCCCCACTTGATGAGCAAATTCAACACAACGCATTAAATAAGCAAGAGTAAGTTGATACTATGGAAAATATGGAAAACAATGAAGTAATTCGCGTTGCAATAGCAGACGATCAGGAGCTTGTGCGAGCAGGATTTGCGATGGTAATAAATTCGCAGCAAGATATGCACGTTGTATCTCAGGCTTCTAACGGATCACAAATTGTGGAGCTTTCTAAAAGCCAGAATCCAGACATTATTCTTATGGACGTTCGCATGCCTATAATGGACGGTTTGGAAGCAACTCGCAAGATTCTGCAGCAAAAAACTAACGAAAATACTCGAATTATTATTCTGACAACTTTTGATTTAGACGAATATGTTATGGCTGCAATTCATGCTGGTGCTTCCGGGTTCCTTTTGAAAGATACTGAACCTGAAACTTTGCTTAATTCAATACGAACAGTGTATCAAGGAAACGCAATTATTGCTCCGACTGCTACGAAGCGTTTGATTGAAAATATGATTCAGCAAGGCAAAGTAGCAACAAATATTAAAGCAAACAGCGTTGCGAGTTACGCTGCACAAGCAAGTTCAACTGCACAAGGAACACAAAGCTGCGCATACGGAATTTCCGTTATTCCAGAGCTTACTGATAGAGAACGCGAAGTTCTTGTTGAAATTGCTCACGGACTTTCAAATCAGGAAATTGCTGACAAACTATTTATTAGCTTACCAACAGTTAAAACTCATGTTGCGCATATTTTAGGGAAAATCGATGCTAGAGACCGCGTTCAAGCTGTAGTTTTCGCTTACGAAAATGGCTTAGTTAAGCCGTAAAATATACCTAAATATATAAAAAATGCGGCTATTTATGCATAGACACAAATAGCCGCGAATTTAGATTGTCAACGTACCTAATAGCTTTTTAATTTATGCTTTCGGCAGGCGACGGTGACGCATAACAGTCACGCCGGCAGCAGCAGCTCCAGAAATAGTTAGCGCACCCAAAACACCTAACATTATAGTGCTAAGCATATTGCCAGAAGACTTGTTCTCGCTTGTAGCACTAGCTTGAGTTTGTGGCTTTTCGCTTACTGTATCCGAAATCTTTTCGTCAACTTCTTCAACATCACCCTTGTTATCTTCAGGCTTCGTAGAGTTTTCTTCTGAAACCTGAGACTCAGTTGGCTTGTTTGCTTGCGAAGTATTGTCTGACTGATTCGCAACAACAGCTGGCACCTGAGATGCGGCTGCAGAAGAAACCTTTTTAGCTGATTCAGCAACTGTAGTTACTACCTTCTTAGTATTTGCAACAGCAGGATTTTCTGCAGGTGCTGAAGACACTGAAGGAGCCGAAGGTGCTTCAGAAACAGCAGGCGCTGAATTATCTTCAACTTGAACTGCTGGAACCGCAGGGGTTGCAGGAGCAACAGATACTGACGGAACAACAGGAGCAGATGGCATAGCTGGAGCTTTAACAGACGGAGCTGGAATCTTAGCTTCAGGTACTGCAGGAGCAGTTTCAGCAGGAGCAGTTTCAGCCGGAGCAGTTTCAGCCGGAGCAGTTTCAGCCGGAGCAGTTTCAGCAGGAGCAGTTTCAGCTTCAGGCCTCACAACATCGGATTCAGCTGGCACAACTTCAGCTTCAGGCTTCGCAACCGGCGGTTCTACTGGTGCAACTTCTGATCCAGCTGGAGCAGCTTCGGCTTCAGGCTTCGCTGGAACAGTTTCAGCCGGAACAGTTTCAGCCGGAGCAGTTTCAGCTTCAGGTACTGCAGGAACTGGATCTGCTACTTTCGGAGCAGATTCTACTGGAGGTACAGGAACTGGAGCAACATGCTCTTGAGATTCACTACCTTTCTTAGACTCAGAAGGTGCTGGAACACTAGGAGCAGTCTGTTTTTCAGATTCTTTTGCCTCATTATTACCAGCAGAGCTGCTAGCATCTTGCTGATTCTTTTGAACTTTTTCCTGTTCCAATTGAGCTTTGAGGGTAGCGACTTTAACTCTAGCTTCCTGAAGATTCTTTTCTGCGTCCTTCAAAGAATTTTCAGCCTGCTTCTTTAGTCTACTATTCTTAGTTCTTTCATCGGACTGATTGTTTTTAAATGTTTTAGCACCCTCAACACCATTTTTTAAGGAGTTAATTTTTTTGTCTAATTCATCTTTGTTGTCAACTAACTTATAGTTCTCAATAATATTATTAAGAAGCTTTGTTTCAGACTCAGCTTTCTTTACTTCAGAATCTTTAGCATTAGAAGCTTCAAGCTTTTTTGCTACATCTTTTTTAGACTTATCAATTTGATCTTTAATCTTTTGAAGATCTTCACTTGCTTTTACAAATTCTTGCTGCGCTGTTTTGAAAAGAGTCTCTAATTCGTTCAAAGTTCTTTCTTTATCAGCAACAAGTTTCTGATTTTCTTCAACTTTTTTTCTAAGCGAAACTTGATCATTAGAGACTTTTCTAAACTGCTCCGCTAGAGAATAAATTTTACCTGCATCGTTTGGATCAGCTTTTTCTAACGCAGATTCTAATTCACCGATTTTTGTATCATACTCTTTAACTTGAGCAGAATCGCTTGCAATAGATTCCTTAAGAGAATCTACTTCTCTGTGAAGATCGGAAATCTGTGATTCATATTGTTTTATGTTAGCTGCAGCTCTTTCTTTTGTTTGACTTTTTTCTTCTTCGTCATTTTGCAAACCATCAAGAGCTAATTTTGCATTATCATATTGCTTTTTTAAAAGTTCGTATGCTTCTTTTAATCCGGTAAGATCGCTCTCTTTTTCTTTTTTGGATTTTTCAAATTCTGCAACCTTTGCTTTTGCAGCTTCGGAATCCATTTTAAGTGCATTTTGAGCTTCTGAAAGTTCCCTTTCCTTATCTTTCTCAGCGTTTTCAGCTATTTTTTCAGTCTCAGAGATTTTATTTAAAAGAGCATCAAACTCTTCGACTTTTTTCTTATAATCTTCAATTTGAGCTTCTAATTCGTTAACACGCTTTTCAGCTTTTTCAATTGCTTCTTCAGTAGACGCTTTAACAGTCGCCTCTGTTGCTGGTTGCATATTAGTTTGAACATCATTGGCAGCATCTTGCGCCCACGCTGGCATTGGGCTTTGCATTAACAATAAGATTCCTGCAATTGCTGCGGCAGATTTTTTCTTGACCGTTACCATATTTTCTACTCCTTGCTCGTAGCGGCCTTCATGTCTAACTTATGTCAGCAGTCATTCTTGAGCATAACAAAGGAATAAATACATTTTCAACGCTATTTATTCGGAATATTTCCGATATAACTTGTCATAATGAATAATAATCGTATTATTTTTGAATATTACTAATAAAAAATGCTCTTTTTTTGCATAATATTATTCTAGCCACATAATTATACGCGCGTTTTAATAAAAAAATAATAACGATAATACAAATTTTTTCTGCGTGTCGAAAACACTTAAGAAAAAGATAATGCCGGCACGTAAAATTTACGCACCAGCATTATCCATATTTTTCTGCAACTTAACTTTTACAGGCTATCTTTCACATATAGTTTTTGCGAAATTTAGTCCTCCGCGAGCGCAACCACTGGCGAAGACTTCACTGCTCTACGAGCTGGAAGCACGCTGGAAAGAAGCGCTGCAAGCAAAGCGATTAGAGCAAGAACCGCGTAAATAGTCCAATCAACTACAAACGGAACTTTGCCAATTGTGCTAAATACCATGTAGGATCCAATCCACCCAAACGCTGTTCCAACAATCAAGCCAGAAACAGTGCTTGTTAGGGAGATCAACGTTGCTTCCAACGCAAGAGACCTTCTAACCTGTCCCCTTGTCATGCCGATTGCGCGCAAAGTTGCAGATTCTTTGGTTCGCTCAATAACAGACAAGCTTAATGTGTTTGCAACACCTATTAAAGCAATCACAACAGCTACAGCTATTAATCCAACGAACACCATCATAATAGTATTGATAGCACTCTCCCACGTTGCACGCTGGAATATACTTCCAGTAGCCATAACCTCAGCATAATTAGATGTAGTTTTTTGAATGTTTTTAACAATATCTATAAGATTAGCTTTGCTAGAATCTACCGAAATAAGCAGCATATGCGTTGTAGGCTTAAGATAGTTATTGAAGTAGGATTTGCTCACAAAAGCGGTATTATTTGAATTCACACCAACATTTCGATACTTCTTAAACTGAACTTGCTT
>NQOP01000005.1:58976-61937 GCA_003585845.1 Bifidobacteriaceae bacterium NR021 | reverse complement strand
TCATCGTCTGTTTCACCAGAACTGTACTTTTCTACGTAAGCTTGTAGATTAAGGTTTCCTTTTTTAAGGTCAAAAGGTTCTCCGCCTTCATTATTAAACTTAGGCAAAAGCACAGAATCTTTGTTTATTTCAACGCCATCAAGATCAGTATGCATTACATTTTTAAGTTGATTTATATTATCAACTCCAGCTACCATAGCGTACTCAGTTTTGCCTTTGGCATTCTTAAAAATCATAGGAACTGCAGGAAGCAACTCAGTATGCTTTATTCCATTAATCTTTGAAATATCGGCAGCTAGAGACTCATCAACATTCTTGCCTTGAACAATAATGTCAACACTGTATCTATCATCAACAAAACCTTTAAGAGTTGCTTTACCACAAGTTGCGCCCGTTACCACTGTTGAAACAAGCGTTACGCCAATAAGCAAAGCAGTTCCAGTTGCTGCAACTCTTCTAGGATTTCGCTGAACATTTGCGTTAGCAACTTTAGATGCTGGCCCACAAAGTGCCATTATTGCTCCAGTTGCCTTCATAGCTAGCGGCATCCAGAATATGGCTGTCATAACAATACCAATGAATATAAGCGCACAGCCAAACATTGCTCCAAGCAAAGTCATCCAAGAGTCAGAACCAGCATTAGGCGACTGCCGAGCAAGCATGCTTGCCAAAGAAGTGGCACTTAAAGCCGTAGATAAAATACCTACAACAATAAACAGAACGCCAAAAACTGCTCGAACAATACTAGCTCGCTTATCTTTAATCAAATCCATTGGTCGTAGCGCTTCCATAGGCGTTACTTTTGTAGCAGATCGAGCAGCACCCATAGATGAAAGAACTGTTACTATCATGCCGATTACTATTGGCCACACAACCGCTGGGAGCGAAACAATCAAAGGAATCTTAGATAATACGCCAGAATTAAGATTCACGTTACTAATTGCGCCCATAAATCCGATTGCGCAAAGCACACCAACACCTGCAGAAATAACTCCAAGTATTGCAGCTTCAAGCAAAACTGCAGCATAAAGCTGGTGAGACTGTGCGCCAATTACGCGCAAAAGCGCAAGAGTTCGTCTACGTTGTGCAACTAATACTTGGAATGTATTTGCTATAACAAGCGAAGAAACCAGCAACGCTAGAATACCAAATGACAACAGGAACATAACCACGAAATTAGTGCCGTTGGACACATTTCGAACAAATCTTACACCAACTTCGTGCCTAGACATAAGAGAGAATTGATCTGGAAGCAAAGCGTTAATCTTAGGAGATAAATCGTTTATTTTAGATTCATCAATACTCATGTATACTTTGCTTTGCACAACTTGATTGTCAAAATTCTTAAGATTTTTGAGTTTTGCACAAAAATCATTCGTTACTCCACCAAGATACGTGCCACGATTTGAAACTGGTATTTGAGAATGTTCTCCATCGCCTACAAGACCAACCACACGAACATCGTACGATTTTTCTTTATCTCCGCCAGTGTCATCTACTTTAACCAAAGTTATAGTATCGCCAATGTTTGCATGTATTGATTTTGCAATACTTTTAATAAGCGTAATTTCGCCTATTTTTTGCGGATCTCTACCTTCTGTTGATTTATAAACAGGAAGATTTCCATACAAACCACTAGACCAAGCAATACTTGTAACTGATTTATCACCTTTTTCCACTCTTACAAGCGCAGTCGCATCGTCACTACGAATACCGTTGACACCAGGCATCTTCGATATTTTGTCTAAATGAAGGTCTTTATAATGAATTTTACTACTCGGAGAGCTGTTAGGATTTTTAAATGATATTGCATAATTTGCGCTACTGAATTCTTCCGTTGCGTTGCGAACCATCAAGTCGTCAACACTATTTACAAAAAGCAAAGTAGCACTCATAAACATGCTGCCTATAAGAATTGCAATTCCAGAGGCGATGAGCATGCGTACGCTTTTACGCATAAGTTTTAGTGCGATTTTCCACATTCTAACTTCACCACCTTTTATTGCAATTGAGCAGACTGATTATTAATACCAGCCTCGCTGCGTTCCATAAGCATCTTGCTCATGCCTTCTGCAGTAGGATTTTGCACGTCTTCAACGATTTGACCATCTGCAAACACGATTGCTCGATCCGCATAAGAGGCTGCAACAGCGTCATGCGTAACCATAATCACAGTTTGACCAAGCTCCGTTACAGACTTCTTCAAGAAATGCAAAACTTCTGAGCTGGAAGCAGAGTCAAGATTACCGGTAGGCTCGTCTGCAAAAACTACGGAAGGCTTAGAGATTAAAGCTCGAGCGATTGCAACGCGTTGACGCTGACCGCCAGAAAGCTCAGCTGGCCTGTGCTTTAAACGATTTTGCAAGCCAAGAGTATTAACCAAAGTATTAAACCATTGCTTATCCGGCTTTTTGCCTGCCAAAGTAAGAGGCATAAGAATATTTTGCTCAGCACTAAACATTGGAAGAAGATTAAAACTTTGGAAAATAAATCCAACCATTTCGCGTCGCATAAGTGTAAGCTGCTTATCGCTCATGCCTGTAATATCTAGGCCATCTACTAAAACTTTTCCAGAATTAACGCTGTCAAGACCAGCCAAAGAGTGCATTAAAGTTGACTTTCCAGAACCAGAAGGACCCATAATCGCAGTGAACTTGCCGCGTTCAAAACTTACGCTTACATCTCGCAGAGCGTGAACAATGCCTGCACCCTTGCCAAAATCTTTAACAACATGCAAAGCTGCAACCGCTGTTTCACCAATCAAGTTTTGGTTAAAATCTGCTCTAAAATCTAAAGCATTTGCTTGCTCGTATGAGCTTGTTTCGTACGGACTGTTCATAACTGCTCCTTTTCTTAAAAAGTAGTAATCGCATAGTTATCTACTGCTAATACTTAAATTTACGTGAAAAGACTGCTGGTTACCATCGTGCGTAAGGCGGAAATTATTTAGAAAAAATTAGC
>NQOP01000005.1:50615-58181 GCA_003585845.1 Bifidobacteriaceae bacterium NR021 | reverse complement strand
ACGAATGCGCTCCGAATAAAATGGTAATGGATCTTCAGGAATATTTTTAATTAATAATTTTTTACTTTTACTTTCGCTTTCTCTTTTTAAGCAAGTCCTGCTTTACGAACAGCGTCAAATCCGCGCTGCAAATCGGCAAGAATATCGTCAATATGCTCAGTTCCAATAGACAAGCGAATAGTGCCTTCATGAATGCCTTGATCTTCCAACTCTTCAGGAGTTTCCTGAGAGTGCGTAGTAGATGCAGGATGGATAACCAATGACTTCACGTCAGCAACATTTGCAAGAAGCGAGAAAAGCTGTAAATTGTCAATAAATACGCGAGCTGCATCCCTTCCACCTTTAATATCAAACGTGAAAATAGAGCCTCCACCATTCGGGAAGTAGCGCTTATAAAGCTCGTGATCAGAACGGCCTTCAATAGAAGGATGACTTACAGATTCAACTTCTGGCACAGTTTGCAAATATTGAACAACCTTCAACGCATTCTCAACGTGACGCTCAACACGCAAGCTCAAGGTTTCCGTGCCTTGCAAAAGCAAGAATGCAGCAAACGGGCTAATGCAAGCACCAGTATCGCGCAAAATAATCGCACGAATACGAGTCACAAAAGCCACAGGTCCTAAAGCTTCATAGAAGTTCAAACCGTGGTAACTTGGGTCAGCTTCAGTAAGAGTTGGGAATTTTCCTGGGACTTTAGCCCAATCAAAATTGCCGCCTTCAACAATAATGCCACCAAGAGTTGTGCCATGGCCGCCAATAAACTTCGTAGCAGACTCAACTACAATATCTGCACCATGCTCAAGCGGACGGAACAAGTATGCAGTTGCGAAAGTGTTGTCAACAAAAACAGGAAGATTGTGGCGATGAGCAATCTCGGAAATAGCCTCAAAATCAGGCAAATCAGCATTAGGATTACCAAAAGTTTCAAAGTATACAAGCTTTGTATTTGGCTGAATAGCATCCTCGAAGTTTTGAGGATTCTTAGGATCGACAAAAGTAGTTGTTACACCATCTCGAGGAAGAGTATGACGAAGAAGGTTATAAGTTCCACCATACACATTCTTTGAAGACACGATGTGATCGCCCTGCTGAGTGATGTTACGAATAGCATAGTCCACAGCTGCCGCACCAGAAGCAACAGCCAAAGCTGCAGTTCCGCCTTCAAGAGCTGCAATTCTACGCTCAAAAACATCTTGAGTAGAATTCGTCAAACGACCATAAATGTTTCCAGCGTCACGCAAATCAAAACGAGCAGCGGCATGATCAAAATCGTGGAATACGTAGCTTGTTGTTTGATAAATAGGAACTGCACGAGAATCAGTTGCCGGATCCGCCTGCTCTTGACCAACATGCAACTGCAAGGTTTCAAAATGATACTTTCCTTGCGTTTCTTCAATATCGCTCATAATACCCCTCCAGTTTTGCGACTTTTTAAACAGTAGATTAGTTTGCTTCAGCTTACTTTGCGCATCCACTTACTTTTCCGTTTTCTGTTTACATATTTATTTAAGTGATAACGACAATATGCCACTATGGTTCATTCGTACATACCTGTGGTTATCAAAATTAGCTATAACGAATTAACAGTTTGCAAGAAATAGCGAAATTTGTTTTAGAAAAATACGGAAAATATACTGAATTTCTAATACAACACGCCGTATGTAGCTTTTATCCACAATGCTTAAAAAATCTGGATTACTGCTCAATAAGCACAGAAAATAGCAGCATGATTACACAAAAACACATTATTGACGATGAAATTATCTCGCTTGACGAGATTGACGACGCTGAGACCGCTCAAGTATTTTTGCAAGAAAAACTTGAACAAGTGTCCAACGAGCTTCAAGATGATTCTCTTGAAAGTAAAGAGTTGGGAAAACTGGGAGAAACATACGCAGCTTTGCGACTTATGCAAAAAGGGTGGCACGTTATTGACCGAAACTGGCATTGCCGTAATGGAGAGCTAGATTTGGTGATGATTACTCCAGAACAAAAATTGATATTCGTGGAAGTAAAAACTCGAAGAAGCGTACGTTGTGGCACTCCACTTGAAGCAATTACTCAAGAAAAACGTAGCAAATTACGTACAACTGGTATGAAATGGCTGGAAGAATTCGGAAGCGACATACCTCATTACCGTATTCGATTTGACGCTGTATCAATTCTCGTTATTAACAGATACACTTATCCAGATTCTGCATATGAATTGCAATCTTTGGAAGAAATTGAAGATAATTCATCAATCCAATTCAAGCATATTCAAGGAGCATTCTAATGCATATTGGAAACGCAATATCAATAGGACTTATTGGTCTTAAAGCTTTTACTATTCAGTTGCAAGCTTTTATATCTGGAAATATGCCAAACTTTTCTATTATCGGCTTACCTGACACCTCATTAAGCGAAGCAAGAGAGCGTGTTAAATCAGCTCATTTTGCGTTGCATTGTAAATGGCCTGAAGGAAGAGTAACAGTAAACTTATCACCTGCTTCAATGCCAAAAAGCGGAGCATCATACGATTTAGCTATCGCAGCAAGCATACTAAGTGCAGAAAAGTATATTCCACTTACAGAATTAGAAAATACAGTTATTCTAGGAGAACTAAATCTTGACGGGACAGTATTACCTATTCAAGGCATTCTTCCTATTGCACTTTACGCAAAAAAGATGCATTTTAAACGAATGCTTATTCCGCAAGAAAATCTTTCCGAAGCACAACTTGTAGATGGAATTGAATCTATTGGAATACACCATATTTTAGATTTAGTGACGCAATTGCATGGCAGTTTGAGTGAAGAATCACTAAAGCTTATTGAAGAAGACCCTGCGTATAAACATATGCAAGTTCTTGAACGAAATGGAAATTATAACAATGGAGAAGAAGATTATAATTCGTCAATTCACGAAGAAAGCACTTCTCCACTACAAATTGAACCAAAATATGAAATTGGAGATATGTCTGAAGTAATAGGGCAAGAACATACAAAATGGGCTCTACAAGTTGCTGCAGCCGGAGGACATCACGTGATGATGATTGGACCTCCAGGATCTGGAAAAACCATGCTAGCTTCACGAATACCAAGCATTATGTGTCCACTTAACGAACAAGAACAGCTTGAGGTTGCTTCAATTCGTTCACTTTGTGGCACACTACCCTACTACGGAATTAGCAATATTCCACCATTTGAAGCACCTCACCATACTGCTTCAGCAGCTTCTCTTATTGGAGGAGGAACAGGAGTTGCAAAACCAGGGATTATTACTAGAGCACATTGCGGAGTGCTGTTTATGGATGAGGCTCCAGAGTTTTCTCCTAGAGTATTGCAAACCCTAAGAGAACCATTGGAATCAGGGCATATTGCTATTTCTCGCTCAAAAGGGACAACTCTTTATCCAGCTAAATTCCAGCTTGTTATCGCAGCAAATCCTTGTCCTTGCGGCTACGCATACGGAAATGGAGAAAGATGCACTTGCAAAGAGCGCGAAAGAGCACGATATTTTTCACGACTTTCAGGTCCAATTCTTGACCGTATTGATATTCAAATGGATGTACCTCCAGTAGAACGAATTATTATTTCAAACCATCATCAAGACAATGCACAAAACTCAGTTAAAAACACGTATCTGAATAGCAAAACAATGCGAGATAACGTAATAGAAGCTCGTAAAATTGCTCGCGACCGTTTTATAAAACAAGGCTGGGATTGCAACGCACAAGCATCTGGAACATGGCTTAGAAAATACACTTCACAGCAAGCTGTAGGACTTATTAACCGTGCATTAGAAAAGCATCAATTGAGTTTGCGCGGAGCAGATAGAGCATTGAGACTCGCGTGGACGCTTGCTGATCTTTCTGGACACACTTCACCAGACATGACAGACATTGCACAAGCAATCAGTTTAAGGACACGAATATGAATACTAAGAACATAAACAACACGGATAACACTGAAGAAACCATTAGTGCATCTAGCGATTTTTCTTCACCAGACGAAGAAACAATATCTCGTGCAATACTCACATTCTGCCTTGAAGGAGCGGATGCAATTATGTACACGCTACTATTGGGATCTAAAAGCGCTAAAGAAATTGTTTCAATATTAAAAACAATTGTGAAAAATTATACGAAACATCAATCAACAGGCTCAGCTCAACAAATGCAACTTCCAATTATTAGTGAAGTAGCAGATCAAGAAAACGATGCCAATTCTAAAACTTTTAGCTCAAGAAAACGTAACAAAAATCAAGAATTAGTATCTACAATGTTAAGTTTCATAAAAAAACATAAAGAACTTGCTCTCTTAGAAAATTATTTCAAGAAGGGCTTAACAGCGTGGGGTTATCACAACGATAATGCGCCTAAGTCTTTAGAAGTGTTACACAATTCTATTTCAAAATGGTGCGTTCGATTATTGCATTTGCCAACATGGAATAATGAATCACTATGTCAATGGTTCACTTCTGGCGGAAAGCAATGGATTATTGCACCACACAGCAAATATTGGCCGAAACAATTGCAAGATTTGGCTTTCCAAAGTCATTTCTCACCACCTTTATGCTTATGGGGCGTAGGGAATCCACAAACATTAACACAATGTCATAATCCACTTGCTATTGTCGGTTCACGATCTTGCACAGACTACGGAAGAGAACTTGCATATCAATTTGCTTATGATTGCGCTTCGAAAGGTCATACTGTTATTTCTGGTGGAGCGTACGGAATTGATGCAGCAGCACATTGGGGCGCATTAGATGCACAAGATGTAGATGAAAATAAGCCTACAGGAAAAACCATTGTTGTATTTGCAGGAGGATTAAATCATATGGGACCCAGATGCAATTATCAGCTTTTTGAACAAATTATTGCAAAAGGCGGAGCGTGTATTAGCGAACTATGCCCAGATACAACACCTGTAGGCCACAGATTTTTATTACGAAATAGAATTATTGCAGCTCTAGCATCAAAAATTATAGTTGCTCAAGCAAGATTACAATCCGGAGCGCTAAATACTGCAACATGGGCAACTGATTTAAATCGCGAACTATACGCTATACCAGGAGATATAAATCAGCCTAATAATGCAGGATGCAACAAACTAATACACGATTCACAAGCTATAATATTGTGTTCAAATCAAGATATAGATATTCTGTTTCCTCAATCTCATCATTACTTTGCTTATTCTCAACCTAAACCAGAAAAATTAAGTATAGACTATAAAAATTATGACAATACACAAAAACTAATTATTGACGCAATTACAACATGTAAACGCAAACGTGAACTTGCAAATGTTGACAGAATATACGAAATAATAAAAGCTTCTTACAAAGAAAAACAATTAGATTACATACCATCTATTGCTGAAATTTCTGGGAAAATTGCATTGCTAGAATTGGAAGGAATTATTGTACAAAATAAAGAAAATTTAACACTATCACAGCAAAAAGTAGCGTAAAATAACGCGCCAATACAAGATATGTGAGAAAATAAAAGTATGCAATCAAGCGAATACTACGATGTTATTATTGTTGGCGCTGGAGCTGCAGGATTATCTGCAGCACTAGGATTAATTAAATCCGAAGAATACACATGCATGAAAAAAGAAGGAAAAACACCATCAATTTTAGTGATTTCTAAAGTGCCAGCATTGCGTTCACACACGGGTTCTGCTGAAGGAGGTATAGCAGCAAGCCTTGGAAATGTTGAACAAGACAAATGGCAATGGCATTATTATGACACAGTTCATGGCGGAGATTGGCTAAGCGATCAAGATGCAGCAAAGCTACTTGCAAAAGAAGCGCCGAAAACAGTTATTCAGCTTGAACATGATGGCGTAGCATTTTCTCGAACGCAAAATGGATATATTAATCAACGCCGTTTTGGTGGACATACTGCTAATTTTGGCAAGAATCCAATTGAACGTGCGGCTTTTGCTGCAGATCGCATTGGTCACCAAATTTTGCATAGCTTATGGCAACAATGTGTTTCCGAGAATATTGTATTTGCTGAAGATTGTTACGTAACAGATGTTGCTATAAACGATCAAACTATGAGCGTTGAAGGAATTGTTGCATTTGATTTATCTGCAGGAAACTTGCGAGCAATAAAGTCTAGATTCTTACTTTTAGCTACAGGCGGATCGGGAAGATTATTTGCAACAACATCTAATTCGTGGGATTTAACAGGCGACGGCATGGCCTTAGCTCTAAAAGCAGGATTACAACTTGAAGACTGCGAGTTCATTCAATTCCACCCTACTGGACTAGCTCATACTGGTATTCTGATTTCAGAAGCAGCAAGAGCTGAAGGCGGCGTGCTTAGGAACTCAAATGGCGAAGCTTTTATGAAAAAATACGATGAAGTACATGCAGATTTAGCTCCAAGAGATGTTGTTTCTCGTGCAATTGCCAAAGAAATTCGCGAAGGAAGAGGTGTAAACGATTCAACAACTACGCAACAAAGCAATTCTCATAACGATTGTGTTTGGCTAGATATGACACATATCAGCCGAGAAAATATGTTAGAATACTTGCCACAAGTTACAGAAACTATTGAAAAATATGCTCATCTTGACCCAACTTGCGATTTAGTCCCAATTCGCCCTACAGCTCACTACACAATGGGTGGAATACCAATAACTTTGGATGGAAAAGTATATAGATGGCAAAATAACAACCAAAATATTGTTTATGGTTTATACGCTGCCGGAGAATGCTCATGCGTAGGAGTGCACGGAGCTAATCGATTAGGAGGAAACTCCTTGCTTGACGCATGCCTTTTTGGAAATCGCGCAGGAGCAACAATAGCAAAAGAATTGAAAAACTTAAACAAGGATGATGAAACTAACAGTAACGAAATCAATGAAACGAACGAAACCAATAAAACTATCTCAAGTAATGTTGCACTACAAGTCTTATATAAACAAAGAAATAATGAAGTTAATCAGCTTATGGAAACAAGTGCGAAGCAAGCTACAGATTTTACAGACAACAGTTATAACGACGAGTCTTCACAAATAGAAGAAGATAATCCTTATAAATTATTTGCAGATTTAGGAAAAATCATGGAAAACGCTGTTGCAATATCATGTGACGAACAATCAATTAAGAAAGCACTCAATGACATACAAGAATTTATAGATCCTAAAATTCAATCATTACACATCCATAGCAATAATTTAGTTTTTAACCAAGAAATTACTGCAATATGGGAAATAAAGAACATGTCACTACTTGCAAAAGCAGTATTGCAATCTTCACTTGCTAGACATGAATCTAGAGGTGCTTTCTTTAGAAGAGACTATCCAAAACATGATATTTCTTCATTGCCACAACACTCTTTCATTGACTTTGATGGAAACTTGGCGAAAAAGCCAGTGAATGTTATTGATTTTAAACAAGATAGTAAAGGAAATTTTTATACTGAAAATAGCATAATTTAAAACTATTATTACTGTTTTCATATATAACTGTCTTAAAAATTCGTAATTTTTTCAACACGCCGAAGCAAAGACTCAAAAAAGATGTTATAGTCTTATCTGTTGTCTAAAACACCTGTCC
>NQOP01000005.1:49578-49759 GCA_003585845.1 Bifidobacteriaceae bacterium NR021 | reverse complement strand
TCAAGTCCCGCTCCGGACACGAAAAAACCTTGCTGGTTTTCCGGCAAGGTTTTATTGTTTTTTAACACAAAAATGGGCTAACTAAGAATATCTTAGCTAGCCCTAAAGTTTAATTAAGCAGCATTTGAATGCAAATGGAAACGAATTTCACCAGAATTTGGCGTATAAATAGCTACTCCAA
>NQOP01000005.1:37243-48801 GCA_003585845.1 Bifidobacteriaceae bacterium NR021 | reverse complement strand
TTCAAGGTTAAGTACTGCTGCAAGCCTGTCACATAGATTTTCTATATGCACAGACACTTCATTTTCTACAAGTTGAACAGCGTACGCTTTAAGCAAAAAATCAGCTAACGACTCATCCGAAAAATCATGAGTCAAAATTTTAGGAAAACGAGAGGCAGGCAAATAAATCACACTATAACGCGATAAAACATCGTCAACATATCGCAAGCGTTTCAAACATATCAATTCATCTGATGGATCAAGACCTAAACGAGCAGCAGCATCTTCATCATGAATAACATCGTTTTCAATAACTTTTATTCTAACTTTTGCATCATTAGAATAAGCCTGCTCATAAAATCCTTGCGCACGATCAGAAATTACATCTTGACTATAACTAGGAATAATTGAAGAAGCTCGGAATGTTCCTCTACCCTGCTCACGAACAAGTAATCCTTCAGCAATAAGGTTATCGACTGCATGCCTCAAAGTAATACGGCTAACATTGTATTGTTTGCACAATTCAATTTCAGGAGGTAATTGTTCGTTTGCTTCCATAGAATCAATGCGAGCGCGAAGATTATCTCGCACAGCAATGTATTTAGGCACACCTTCGACCATTATCACTCTCCCCTACTAAACGCTAACCTGAAAAGCCGTTGATACTAGTTTGTGTAAAACACAGCGTAGTAACAACGGCTCATGCAAAACTAATAACTCTGTTATCCTACCAGTCATACAATAAAATGTACAAATAAATAAGAAAATGAGTAAAAAATTTTTAATTTTTCTATGTCTACACAATTATTTAATTGTGTTTTTATTTTCCTTACTTATTTTATTTCTTCAACTTTTTCAAAATTATTAGAATCGCGTTTATTCATAAATATTGATACAGAATAGAACAATATTAGTGCAATAAGTACTACAGAAATTAGAACAGTACGGCCACCAACAATATTTACGTAACCAAGTATTACACCAAATACGCCATAATCCGCATCAGAATATGTAGAATTTGCACTTCCTAAATCGCCAAGCACTGGCAAAAGGAACAACGGAAGGAAAGTAATGAAAAGACCGTTAATAAATGATGCAGTCAAGCAACCACGTATTCCACCTTGACCATTACCGAATACTCCTGCAGCACCACCAGCCATGAAATGCGCAACAATTCCAGGAATAATAATTGTCGTTCCCAAAACCGCCATAAGCGTCATTCCAAGCAAACCGCCAAAGAAACTAGCTAAGAAACCAATAAGAACAGCATTAGGAGCAAAGCCAAAAGTCATTGGTGCATCTAAAGCAGGACGAGCATTTTTAACAAGCTTTTCCGATATTCCCTTAAAAGCTGGAACAATTTCGTCAAGAACAATCTGCACGCCTGCAAGAATAATATAAACACCTGCAGCAAAAGTTGCAGCCTTCAACATAACGAAAACAATGGAGTTTTGACCATTAGATAAATGTGTTTCGACATACGAAGATCCAGCAAAAAGTGCCACTACGATATAAATAACAGCCATAGAAAGCGTGATAAGAACTGTTGTATCACGCAAGAATCCCAATGCAGCTGGGAATTTAATATCCTCAGTTGACTTAGAAGGACGCTTTTTTGAAGCAGTAAGCTTTGCAATTAACGCACCTAAAGCAACACCAGTACCAGCAGGATGACCTAAAGCAACATCATCTTTGCCTGAAGCTTTTTTCATAAACGGCTGCACCAGTGCTGGAGAAATTGTCGTAAACAATCCTTGAGCAATTGAGCCCCATAAAAGAACTTCCCACATGCTAAATCCTGCAACATTAAATATAACTGCAAGCATACTTGCCATATAGAAAGCTACGTGACCCGTTAAATAGATAAATTTAAAACGAGAAGTAATAGAAAGAATAATATTAACAATCATTCCAAAGAAGAAAATAAGCGCAGATTCAGAGCCATACTTCAATAAAACAGTTCCAATAATTGCTTCATTATTCGGAACTACGCCTTGCACATGAAATGCGTATTGAAACATTTTTCCAAATGGGTTCAACGCTTCAGTAATAACTCCAGAACCAGCTGCTAAAACAAGAAAACCAACAAGAGTACGGATTGATCCTTGCAAAATATCCGAGAATTTCTTTCTTTGTACAGCAAGTCCAATAAAAGAAATAAGCGCAACTATAACAGATGGCTGTCTGAAAATATCGAGCAGTACTGACAGAATTCCGTCCACGTAACTCTCCTTACCATATTAATCGATATAGTTTGAGCGGCTTACGCAATTATTGGCGGAAAAATATCTTACAAACTTCGCAAACGATACCGTAGGCGAAACTATTCGAAATACACGATTAGTTTCGTAGCACAGTAAAACTACACATACAAAATTCACGGTTCCGCAATGAAGCAAAGTAGTAAGAGCTACTACGAGCAGTAGTTTTTTACACCCAGCCAACAACTACTGTTACAGCTCATACTGTTGTTTCATGTCAAATTAATTATATCGTTTAAACATTATAAACAATTAAAACAACCTTATTTATTACTAAAATATTCATAAAATATCGATAAAATTCGAAAATTTACCTGTTTTTAGAAAATTCGACACACCGATATACAGAAAAAAGCACTCCATTTTCACGAAGTGCTTTATAAAATCAATAAATATTACAGTTTTTAGTGAAAATAAACATATGTTTTACTGTATAAACATATGTTTATATTTCGGTCAATAATTCTCATCAAAAACTGTCACTCCCACTCAATCGTGGCAGGCGGCTTAGACGTTACATCAAGCACTACACGATTAATTTGACGGCATTCATTCGTGATTCGAGTAGAAATATTTGCCAATACATCGTAAGGCACACGAGACCAATCAGCTGTCATAGCATCCTCAGAGCTCACAGGACGCAAAACAATTGGAGAACCATATGTGCGCTCATCACCTTGAACACCAACAGAATGAACATCAGCAAGCAAAACGACTGGACATTGCCAAATGTCGCGATCCAATCCGGCTTTAGAAAGCTCTTCGCGCGCAATAGCATCTGCTTCACGAAGAACAGCTAAGCGTTCGCGTGTAATCTCGCCCACGATACGAATACCTAAACCAGGTCCTGGGAATGGCTGACGCCAAACAATTTCATCTGGAAGTCCAAGCTCAGTTCCAATAGCACGAACTTCATCCTTAAACAAAGTACGCAAAGGTTCAATAAGCTTAAACTTCAAATCTTTTGGCAAACCTCCAACATTGTGATGAGATTTGATGTTTGCAGCACCATCACCACCACCGGACTCAACTACATCCGGGTAAAGTGTGCCTTGCACAAGGAACTTAACTTCTGCTCCAGATTTTCCAGCTTCTTCGATAACTTGACGCTGAGCTTTTTCAAAAGTACGAATGAACTTTTCGCCAATAATCTTGCGCTTGCGCTCCGGCTCGCTCACACCTTTAAGTGCGTCCAAAAAGTCATCTTCTGCATCAACTGCAATAAGTTTAATGCCAGTTGCTTCAACAAAATCATGCTTAACCTGCTCAACTTCGCCTTTACGAAGCAAACCGTGGTCAACAAAAACGCAAGTAAGCTGATTGCCAATTGCTTTATGCACCAATGCTGCAGCAACAGCAGAATCTACGCCGCCAGAAAGACCACAAATAACTTGCGCGTCGCCAACTTCTTCACGAATCTTAGCAACTTGATCCTCAATAATATTAGAAGGATCCCAATTATTATCCAATCCTGCACACTTATGTAAGAACGTAGATATAAGTTCCTGACCCAATGGAGTGTGTTTAACTTCTGGATGCCATTGCACACCATAAAGTTTGCGACTTTCGTCTTGCATTGCTGCAACTGGAGCACCTTCTGTGTGAGCCAAAACCGTAAAACCTTCTGGAGCACGCTTAACAGCAACACCATGACTCATCCAAGTATTCTGCGCAGATGGGGATCCGGAAAGTAAACCTTCAGAATCATCAATAGTTGCAGCAGTCTTGCCATACTCACCAAGTGCAGCTTTATCGACATCGCCACCAAGCTCATGAGCCATTACCTGGAAGCCATAGCAAATACCAAGAACCGGTACACCTGCTTCAAAAATCTTTGGATCAATGTCAGGAGCACCTGGTTCATAAACAGAAGCAGGACCGCCTGAAAGAATAATAGCTTGAGGATCCTTAGCAAGCATTTCGTCAACTGGCATAGAGTGAGGAACAAGTTCTGAATACACATTTGCTTCGCGCACTCGACGAGCAATAAGCTGAGCATATTGAGCGCCAAAATCAACGACAAGCACTGGTCCTTTTGCCATGATTCTCCTTATATATATGTTCTAACACGATTCAATTTATAATAGTGAAACTTTGCGACGTTATGTAATTACAAAACGCCGAAAATTAAACACGAAAGTTGCACATATATTCTAACACTGCAAATAACGTTGATAGATTTTTGTGCGAAACACTTAGTTATAAAGTATAAAATGAACATTAAATATAACATAATCTATACAAATGGCTCATTTTTTGCGCACATAATCACACATTTTTTCAACACAAATGCACGAAGAAGTAACCAAACGAACAAAAGTCAGACGCTGGCACTATACTGAAACGGATGGAAAAAGAGCTGTAATACATTTGTTTTCCAGTCTCTATAACCAAATGGTAATGATCAAATTGCACTGAAAAGTGCTTGAGTACAGGAGTACACATGACGAGTCCTGTTATTGGCACACCTTGGAAGAAGCTTAACGCTCCAGTTTCCGAGGCTGCTATCGAAGGCGTAGACAAGTACTGGCGTGTTGCCAACTATCTTTCAATCGGCCAAATTTATCTTCGTAGCAACCCTCTAATGAAGGAGCCGTTTACTCGCGAAGACGTTAAGCATCGTCTAGTGGGCCACTGGGGCACCACTCCAGGTCTTAACTTCCTTATCGGCCACATTAACCGTTTCATTGCTGAGCATCAGCAGAACACTGTGATTATCATGGGTCCAGGCCACGGCGGCCCAGCTGGTACTGCTCAGTCCTACCTCGATGGCACTTACACTGAGTACTATCCAAAGATTACAAAGGACGAAGCTGGTTTGCAGAAGTTCTTCCGCCAGTTCTCTTACCCAGGTGGTATTCCTTCTCACTTCGCTCCTGAAACCCCAGGCTCTATCCACGAAGGTGGCGAGCTTGGTTATGCACTCTCCCACGCTTACGGCGCTGTTATGAACAACCCAAGCTTGTTCGTTCCAGCAATCGTTGGCGATGGCGAAGCTGAAACCGGTCCTTTGGCTACTGGTTGGCAGTCCAACAAGCTTGTGAACCCACGTACCGATGGTATCGTGCTTCCAATCTTGCACTTGAATGGTTACAAGATTGCTAACCCAACTATTCTTTCCCGCATTTCCGACGAAGAACTTCACGAGTTCTTCCACGGTATGGGCTACGAACCATACGAGTTCGTTGCTGGCTTCGACGATGAGGATCACATGTCCATTCACCGTCGCTTCGCCGACATGTTCGAGACCATCTTCGACGAGATTTGCGATATCAAGGCTGAAGCTCAGACCAACGACGTAACCCGTCCATTCTACCCAATGATCATCTTCCGCACCCCTAAGGGTTGGACTTGCCCTAAGTTCATCGACGGCAAGAAGACTGAAGGCTCTTGGCGTGCACACCAGGTGCCACTGGCATCTGCTCGCGACACCGAAGCTCACTTCGAGGTTTTGAAGAACTGGCTGAAGTCCTACAAGCCTGAAGAGCTCTTCGACGAAAAGGGTGCTGTGAAGGAAGACGTTCTCTCCTTCATGCCAAAGGGCGAACTCCGTATTGGCGAAAATCCAAACGCCAACGGTGGTCGTATTCGTGAAGATCTTAAGCTTCCAAAGCTTGAAGATTACGAAGTCAAGGAAGTTAAGGAATTCGGTCACGGCTGGGGTCAGCTCGAAGCTACACGTCGTCTTGGCGTTTACACTCGTGACATCATCAAGAACAACCCAGATTCCTTCCGTATCTTCGGCCCAGATGAGACTGCTTCCAACCGTTTGCAGGCTGCTTATGAAGTAACCAACAAGCAGTGGGACGCAGGCTACCTCTCCGAATTAGTCGATGAGCACATGGCAGTTACCGGTCAGGTAACCGAGCAGCTCTCCGAGCACCAGATGGAAGGCTTCCTCGAGGCTTACTTGCTCACCGGTCGTCACGGCATTTGGAGCTCCTACGAGTCCTTCGTACACGTTATCGACTCCATGTTGAACCAGCACGCAAAGTGGCTCGAAGCTACAGTTCGTGAGATTCCATGGCGTAAGCCAATCTCCTCCATGAACTTGTTGGTATCCTCTCACGTATGGCGTCAGGATCACAACGGATTCTCCCATCAGGATCCAGGTGTAACTTCTGTTCTTTTGAACAAGACCTTCAACAACGATCACGTTATCGGCATTTACTTCCCAGTAGATTCCAACATGTTGCTCGCTGTTGGTGAGAAGGTTTACAAGTCCACCAACATGATTAACGCAATCTTCGCTGGTAAGCAGCCAGCTGCTACTTGGTTGACCCTCGACGAAGCTCGCGAAGAGCTCGAGAAGGGTGCTGCTGAGTGGAAGTGGGCATCTAACGCTAAGACCAATGACGAAGTTCAGGTTGTTCTCGCTGGTATCGGCGATGTTCCACAGCAGGAATTGATGGCCGCTGCCGACAAGTTGAACAAGCTTGGCGTTAAGTTCAAGGTCGTTAACATTGTTGACTTGCTCAAGTTGCAGTCCGCTAAGGAAAACAACGAGGCTTTGACTGACGAAGAGTTCACTGAGCTCTTCACCGCTGACAAGCCAGTCCTTCTCGCTTACCACTCCTATGCGCATGACGTTCGCGGCTTGATCTTCGATCGTCCAAACCACGACAACTTCAACGTCCATGGCTACAAGGAGCAGGGCTCCACCACCACGCCATACGACATGGTTCGCGTTAACGACATGGATCGTTACGAGCTTACCGCTGAAGCTTTGCGCATGGTTGACGCCGATAAGTACGCAGACGAAATCAAGAAGCTCGAAGACTTCCGTCTCGAGGCCTTCCAGTTCGCTGTTGACAAGGGCTACGATCACCCAGACTACACCGATTGGGTATGGCCAGGCGTTAAGACCGACAAGCCAGGCGCTGTCACCGCTACCGCTGCAACCGCAGGCGATAACGAGTAGTTTTAAGCTGATAAAGCTAAAACTGGTTAGCTAAAACATTTCGGGAGTCAATCGAAAGATTGGCTCCCGTTTTGTATATTAAAACAAAAAACTTCATGTTATTAAAACAAGCAATGCGATAAAAATGGTTATACGCAAAATAAATTACATTTATAATTACTATTTTGTGCGTGTACAACATAGATAAGCCGTACAATAGAAAAAGTTTGTTCATATTGCAAAATGCAAAACTTACATTAGCAATATAAACCCTAGCAGTAACACGAAGTATCAAAGGAGAACGCATCGTGTCACATATTAATGTAACAATTATCGGCAACGAAGATATGTACGGCAGAAATGCTGTTGCATTCGGAATAACACATATTCTGTCTAATAACTACAGCACTACTGTTTTTCGTCCATGCGCTCAACCAAATGACACTTTTACTAAGCAACTTTTAGGTATCGCAAATACTTCAACAAAATTAGAACAAGTTATTGCAACAACTCCAGAAATAGTTAGAACAAATAAAGATACAGTGCGCGGAGATATCGTTGCGCGCTATAACGAATTATTGCAATCCACTTCTGCTCAAGCTTCTATTATTGTTTCTAGTGACGCAAACCCCGCATATGATCCAGAACTGTTTTCTTTCGACGCAACTGTTGCAGCTGACTTGGCATCGCCTGTTTTTCTCACAGTTTCAGCTCAAGGCAGAAACTCACAACAAATTTTACAAACTATAGATTCTGCTAATGCTTGCGTTCTTAAATCATGCACACAAGTTTTAGGAGTATTTGTTACAAACTGCGATCCAGAACTTGGAGCTGAGTTAATGCGTGACTATAGCTCTAGGAATTATGCAAACTCAAACGACGAAGCATCCCGAGTGAGCCAAACTCCATTATGGGTTTTGCCACCAATAGATGAAGAAACTAAAAATTCTTCATTAGAAACATTCGTAAATTGCGTTCGAGAAAATGATGTTCTTAATGCCCTCCACCAACCATTTAAAGCTCCAACTACACCTTATGCTTTCCAATACAGTTTATTAGGGAAAGCAAAAGAAAATAAGAAAACTATAGTTCTTCCAGAAGGAGAAGAAGATCGCATTCTTAAAGCAGCAAACTATTTGCTAGAACGTGATATTGTAAATCTAATTATCATTGGAGAACGCGAATCTATTCTTGCTCGAGCAGAAGAACTAAATCTAAATTTTCTTTGCAAAGCTAGTTTCCAATCTATGCACGATGAAGCAATGCTAAGCCATATGATTACAAAACTTTGCGAATTAAGAGCAAAGAAAGGAATGACAGAAAAACAAGCACGTGAACAACTAACAGATGCAAGCTACTTCGGCACCATGCTAGTAGTACTAGGTCAAGCAGACGGTCTTGTTTCTGGTTCAGTTAATTCAACTGCAAATACTGTACGACCAGCACTTCAAGTAATTAAAACTAAACCAGGATCAAAACTTGTTTCTGGAGCATTCCTTATGTGCTTCAAAGATCACGTATCTGTATTTGCAGATTGTGCAATCAACCCAAATCCTAGTGCAGAACAGCTTGCTGATATTGCTATTCAGTCTGCACACACTGCTGAGACTTTCGGACTCAACCCTAAAGTTGGAATGCTATCCTATTCAACGCTTGGTTCAGGAAAAGGGCCAGATGTTGATACTGTAGAAGAAGCGACACGCATTGCAAAAGAAAAAGCACCTGATTTAGCAATTGTTGGATCTATACAGTTTGATGCAGCATGGTCTCCTACAGTTGCTGCAGCAAAAGCAAAAAATAATAGTATTGCTGGTCATGTGAATGTATTTGTATTCCCTGATTTATGTGCAGGAAATATCGCTTATAAAGCCGTGCAACGCTCTAGCGGAGCTCTGGCTGTTGGTCCAATTTTGCAAGGATTAAATAAGCCTGTAAATGATTTGTCTAGAGGAGCTTTAGTACAAGATATTATTAATACTGTTGCTTTAACCGCGTTAGAAGCACAATCAGAATAAACATAATAAAGCTCCTAAAACAGCATCACAGTGCGTACGTAACCTTGAGGTATTGCATTGCACTCAATATCTTTAAGTTTGTAGGAACTTAACGCTAAACTAGAGCGTGGCAATTTATAAGCCTTATCAATACTTATGGAGGATGCCCACATGGCAAAAACCGTTCTTGTTATCAATTCTGGTTCCAGTTCAATTAAGTATCAGCTCGTTGACTTGGAAAGCGGTGAAGGTATCGCTTCCGGCATCGTTGAGAAGATTGGCGAGCCAGTTGACGGCCACTACAAGCACGTATTCAATGGCGAAAAGCATGAGTTCGATGAGCCAGTTCACGACCACGAGCAGGGCTTGAAGCGCGTACTTGGATTCTTCGAAGAATATGGTCCAAAGCTTTCAGAGTCTGGCATTGTTGCTGTCGGTCACCGCGTTGTTCAGGGTGGCTTAACATTCCCTAAGCCTGCATTAGTCAATGAAAAGACAATCAATAAGGTTAAGGATTTGGCAGTTTTGGCTCCACTTCACAACGGTCCAGAAGCTGTTGGCGCTGAAGTCATGACTGAACTTTTGCCAGATGTTCCACAAATTATGGTATTCGATTCTTCATTCTTCCATGCTTTGCCACAGGTTGCAGCAACTTATGCTTTGAACAAGGAAATCGCGGATCGCTATCATATTCGTCGTTATGGTGCTCACGGCACTTCTCACGAATACATTGGCTCTGTTGTTCCAAGCGTTGTCGGTAAGCCTGCAGAAGGTTTGAAGCAGATTGTTTTGCACATTGGTAACGGTGCTTCTGCTTCTGCTCAGATTTCTGGTAAGCCAGTTGAAACTTCTATGGGCTTAACCCCACTCGAAGGCTTGATGATGGGCGGTCGCACTGGCGATATTGACCCAGCTGTAGTGTTCCACCTTATTCGCAACGCTCACATGAACGTGGACGAACTTGACACTCTCTTCAACAAGCGTTCCGGTATGATGGGCATGACTGGTCACGGCGATTTACGTGATATTCACAAGCTCATCGCAGAAGGCGATGAAAACGCTAAGCTCGCTCTCGGCGTATACGTGCACCGCATTGTTGGATACATTGGCAACTACACTGCTCAAATGGGCGGCGTTGACGTCATTACCTTCACTGCAGGCGTTGGCGAGAACGACGAAATCGTACGCGCTCGCGTATGCGAAAAGCTTGAGCCATTCGGCGTTAAGCTCGATAAGGAAAAGAATTTGGTTCGTTCTAAAGAGCCACGCGTTATTTCCACTCCAGACAGCTCTGTGATTATTGCTGTGATTCCAACGAACGAAGAGTTGGCTATTGCGCGCAAGGCTGCAGCCATTGCTGAAGCTGGTGAAGATAGCTACGGCAACAAGTTTGAGCACTAAATTGTTTGCGCTTAACGGCGTAGAACAAAATAAATAGATATGAATAATCCCGGGTCAAAAAGGCTCGGGATTATTTATTATTCAAGCATTCTATGCCACATGCCTGGAAAATCAGGAATCGTTTTGCGAGTAGTAGAAATATTTTTGATTCTTATATTTTCTATGCGCAATCCAAGCATTGCAGCAAAAGTTGCCATTCTGTGATCCGCATAAGTTTCCATTACTTCCCCATGCATATAATTACTTGGCTCAATACGAATGCCATCTTCGAGCTCTTTAGCGCCAATCCCAACTCGATTCAATTCATTAACTAAAGCTTGCAAACGATTCGTTTCATGCCCTCTCAGATGCGCGATACCATGAAGTTCACTTGGACCGTCCGCAAAAGCAAGAATAGCTGCAATACTAGGAGCAATCTCCCCTGCTGCACTCAAATCAAGATACGGAATTGCTTTAATCGAACCATCGCTTTCCACACTCATTATTCCAGCGTCATCACTTGTTTTTTCAAAACTAACTTTTGCGCACATTTTCTCTAATATTCCAGGAAGCAATCCTCCAGGTTGAGTTGAAGAAAACGGCCAATTAGGTATACTGACATTCCCTCCAGCAATCAATGATGCTCCTAAAAATGGCGCAGCATTAGAAAGATCAGGCTCTATAGTAACAACGTCAGCTAGATTTATTTTGCTCTCTTTAACATGCCACATTGCGTTGCTAGTCATATTTACAACCCCACCCGCTTTGCAAATATCGTCCATAGTCATGCGAATATGCGGCATACTTGGCAATGTGTCACCAATATGTTTAAGACTTAAGCCTCCAGGTATACGTGAACCAATTAGAAGCATCGCAGAAATAAATTGTGATGATGAAGAAGAATCAATTTGCACAATTTTTTCAGAAAAATTATTTATTTTAAATTCGACTGAAGGTGGCGTAATAGTAAAAGGTAAGAAACCCTCTTCTCCTTGATATTCTACGCGAGCACCAAGCTGCTCTAAACCGTCAAGAACTGGCTTC
>NQOP01000005.1:30132-36540 GCA_003585845.1 Bifidobacteriaceae bacterium NR021 | reverse complement strand
ATAGGACGAGCATAAGCTTGCTTATCGCCATCAAATCGCACAGCTTTATTTGCAAATAAAGCTAAAGCTGCAACGAAACGCATTACAGTTCCAGCTAAACCGCAATACACTTCAGCATTATCTGGAACCCTAAAAATTCCGTCTTCTGGAGGAATTACACGAAGCTTAGTTCCATCTTCATTCAATGACTCACATCTAACGCCAAATGTAGATAAAGCGTTAATCATAAGCTCCGTGTCGCGTGAGCGCAGCAATCCTTGTAAAACTACTGGTTTTGTGTCTAAAGCTGCCAAAATTAAATAACGATTCGACAAAGATTTACTGCCAGGAACCTCAATATAAGCTTTTAATTGATGATTAGCATACGGCGCTTTCCAAGAAGTAGTGCAATCTGCAATATCGTTAACATCACTCATACTATGAATACTATCGATTGACATGTACTGCTAAATAAGAATAAAAAGCAAAAATACGCATATTTCATTAGATATAAAAAAGTCGGGGTGACAGGATTCGAACCTGCGACATCCTGCTCCCAAAGCAGGCGCGCTACCAAACTGCGCTACACCCCGAGGCTTTCGAACTGATTACCAGTTCCAAGCACAATCAATTACAATAGCGCACTTTGCAGACAAATGCAAATTACGACACACGTATTATGAAAATTTTTTCTTCATTACAAAATTCAACTAGCAAAACTCATTACTAGCTACCAAACGATACAATAGAATTAGTTTAAAGAAAAAGGGGCTAAGTATGGGACGCTTCCAGCGAACAGAGGCAATGGGCTTAATATCATTCATAGTTTGCGCAGCTTGTGGAATGATTATTATGAGAATGTATATGGCAACAATGCCAGCGTTTTGGCAAATTAGTCAGCGACTATTCCTTACAGCTTCAACTATTGTGTCTTTGTGCAGCGTAGGCGCTTTTATTGTTGGATACTTGCGTACAAATAAAAAAGTTATCAGCCATCACTTAATTCGAGTAGCTAAGCACGCGTTTGAAATAACAGCGCTTTCTACGATTTACGGCGCAACGATGTTTCTTATGTCTTTTGCTTTGCTATCTATTATTAATAGCATTATTGGCAGAGCAGCAATGAACAGTTATTTACCAGTATTATGCTCAGCCTTATCTGGAATCGTTGGATACGCAACTCTTATTCAAGCTGAACTTCTTGAAGCTAAAACTGTGGCTTCCCTCCTGCCATTATTCGTTATTTCTGGAGCTGCAACTGCAGGTCTTACAACAGATGATCCGTACTGGTATAACAATAATTTCTCTCAACTTGGAGACCGCACAACATTTGCAGCCAGTATGTTTAATGCAACACTTGTTTTGTCAGGAATTTGCATTATCATAACGAGCTACTTTGCTATTACTGAATTCGTTGCAACGCAGCATGAAATGTTGCAACACAATAGCCAAAAACTGATTAAACACTTCAAGATGCGCATAACTGTTATGGCAGCTTTGCTTATTCTTGGAGGAATATCGTTTATTGGAATAGGAACTTTTAGATACACACCACATCCTTTCTTACATGATTTATGTGCTCGAGGCGTGACAGGATTAATTTGTACAATGCTTGTTTGCCTTCCATGGCTTGCTCCTAGGCTTTCTCGCACATTCTATGTTGCTTCCGATTTAGCGGTTGTTCTTACTGCGTGGGCAGGAAATCAGTGGATGCATGGAAATAATACTCTTACAAATGTTGAAGCATTATCATGTCTGCTATTTCTTGGATGGATTATTGTATTTTCAAGACAAGTTGCTGCTATGCAAAGTGACCGTCTTCAATCAAAAATAAATCAAGCTTTAATACTAAATAGAAGCTCAAAAGCACAAATATAATAAGAACAAAAAATAAATTAAACTAACAAAAGCAGCGTAGAAACTTAAATTTCTGCGCTGCTTTTAAGTTTTTACAAGTCACGAACTTCTTTAGAAATAAAGCATAATACTCAACATTCTGGCTTATGCTCGCTCATAAGAAGCAAAAAACTACGAGATTGTGCGACAATATTAAATCCTGCTTCATATAACAATTCCGGACCCTTTGGATTATATGTGTCCACAATCAACTTCCACTTTTCACCATAACGTTTATCTGGCAATGTAAAAGTAATAGGTTCATAATGCGCATTAAAAATAAGAATAAAGTCATTATCAACCATTCTTGTTCCATACCAGTCAGTTTCTGGAATATCTGAACCGTTCAAATAGATCATAACTGACAAAGCATGAGTATTTGACCAGTCTTCCATATCCATAACAGTACCGTTATGGTCAAGCCATTCAACTTGTGGAATATCGCTTACATCATCTCCAGCAGAACGACCTGTAAAGAAACGACGACGATGTAACACTGGATGCTTCAAACGCAAGTGAATAAGCTTGGAAACGAAATCGAACATATCTCGTTGAGTTTCGTTATAATCCCAACTTATCCACGAAATAGCGTTATCTTGGCAATAAGCATTGTTATTACCATTCTGCGTGCGCATGACTTCATCACCAGCGCATATCATAGGAATACCCTGGCTCATCAAAAGAGTTGAGAACAAATTACGTATTTGACGTTCACGCAATTCGTTAACATCGTGAATATTAGTAGGTCCTTCAACACCGCAATTCCACGAACGATTGTCGTTCGCACCATCGCAATTGCCTTCTTTATTAGCTTCATTATGCTTTTCGTTATAGCTAACTAAATCGTTCATAGTGAAGCCGTCGTGAGCTGTAATAAAGTTCACGGAAGCTACAGGCTTTCGTCCATTTTGCTCATACAAATCTGAGCTACCCATAAGCCTGCTAGCAAATTCAGGTAATGTAGATGGTTGTGAACGCCAAAAGTCGCGGACGCAATCGCGATATCTTCCATTCCACTCAGACCAACTTGGAGGGAATCCACCAACTTGATATCCACCAACACCAATATCCCAAGGCTCAGCAATAAGCTTCACACTTGAAATAATAGGATCCTGCTCAATAATGTCAAAGAATGCAGAAAGTTTATCTACTTCTTGGAACTGACGCGCAAGAGTTGCTGCTAAATCGAAACGGAAACCATCGACATGCATTTCAGTTACCCAATAACGCAAACTATCTGTGATTAACCGCAATGCTTTTGGAGAACGCATAAGTAAGGAATTACCAGTACCAGTAGTATCAAAATAATGACGCTGATCATTATCTACCAGACGATAATATGCGCGATTATCAATACCACGGAAACTCAAAGTAGGACCACGGTCATTGCCTTCAGCAGTGTGATTGTAGACAACGTCTAGAATCACTTCCATGCCTGCAGCATGATATGCCTTAACCATTGACTTAAATTCGTTAACCTGTTCTCCACGCTGACCAGAGCTGGAGTAAGAATTTTGAGGAGCAAAGAAGCCAATAGTGTTGTATCCCCAGTAGTTGCTTAATCCTTTATTTTGTAAGAAAGAATCGTTTACAAACTGATGGATAGGCATCAATTCTATTGCAGTAACACCAAGCTTCTTTAAATAAGAAATAACGCTTGGATGCGCAAGCCCAGCATAAGTGCCTCTAATATCTGGAGGAACACGTTTATCAAGATTAGTCATTCCACGAACATGAGCTTCGTAAATAACAGAATCATGATACGGAATCATAGGGTGTTGATCATTACCCCAATCAAAATACGGGTTAATAACTGCAGCCTTCATCGTATGATCTGCAGAATCCAAAGTATTCATTGCTGAAATATCATCTGGATTATCAAACCAATACGAGAAAAGACTCTCATCACCGTCTATATTTCCTTCAATCGCCTTGGCATACGGGTCAAGCAACAACTTATTAGGATTGCACCATAAACCATGAGAAGGATCATAAGGTCCGTGAACACGATAACCATAACGCTGACCTGGCTGTATGCCTGAAACATAGTTATGCCACACGTATGAGTTCTGCTCAGTCATGTCAATACGTGTTTCGTTATCATGCTCATCGAATAAACATAATTCAACGCGCTTTGCAACTTCGGAAAACAGCGCAAAATTCACGCCAGCGCCATCATAGTTTGCGCCAAGCGGATACATGGAACCTGGTCGTATATGCATAATATAAGTATCTCATATATTCGAATAGTTTTCACGTCATGTTGACGTTATTTAAAAAAAGCTTTAATTTTAATGAAAGCCTCAATTAATAACGTAATTCCATGGATCGCATGCTTCGCCTAACCAAGCAACTTCTGGACGCTCTCCATACATTTCTTCTATGCAATCAGCAATATCATTAATTGCATAAGTAAACCACAATGATTCAATAGCGCTATGAGAAGTGTTAATAATCATAGGATATGTGTGTTGAATGTAATCTTCACCAGAAGAAAGACGCAATTTCGATTCATATTTAGCTCGCTCAATTGCGTCAAGTGCAGGATGATGACGCAAATCGCTTGTAACATATACGTCAACTTTTTGTTTGCGAACTTCATCTAACAAGCTTTCACCAGAACCAGGCAAAACAGCTACTGTACTAACTTTCGCATCAAGATTTCCAGCAACTTGAATACCAACTTTCGTATGAGGAAGAACGTTAAAAACATTTTGCGCAAAATCACGCAATGATATAGGCATATCCAAGACGCCAATTCTACCTAAGCCAATGTTTCGTCCAGCAGAATCGATCTGCTTAGAAACAACAATTGGGCGCAAATTGTGAAGACCAAAATACTCTGCTGCAGTATGAGCAACTCCGCGCCACGCTACATCCGCATTAGTGTGACCGACCCATAGCGCACAATTATTACTAATTAAGCGCTGCACAATTTCGCCACGAACAGTTTCGTTTGAAACTCCATGCACAGCTTTAAAAAATAGAGGATGATGAGTTATTAATAAGTTTGCGCCCATTGATAATGCGCGATCAACTGCGCTAATCGTAGGATCGCTAACGCATACGATTCGCTGAATTTGAGAATGCAAGTCTCCAACAATAAGACCTGGCTCATCCCATTCTTCAGCAAAGCTCAATGGATATAACGTTTCTATAGCTTCAATTACTTTGCTTAATCTAATCATTTTCTTCTCCCTTTAATCAATACTGTTAATGCGCTGCTAATTGCCAATCTACACCAACTCCAGTAGAAACATTGAGAGGAACGTCTAAATTCACAGCATTTTCCATAGCTTTGCGCACAATATTTTCTACTTGCTCTTGCTCACCATGTGAAATTTCTAAAATCAATTCATCATGTATTTGCAATATTACGCGGCTGCGCACTTTTGCTTCGCGCAATCCCAAATCAACACGAAGCATAGCAAGTTTCATAATATCCGCGGCAGTACCTTGTATTGGAGCATTAAGAGCTCCGCGCTCAGCAGCTTCACGGGATGCGCGATTATTGGAAGAAAGTTGCGGGAAATACCTACGCCGACCAAACATAGTTTCTGTATACCCAAGTTCTTTTGCCTTCGACACAAGAGATTCCAAATAGTCATGAACATTGCCAAAAGTATCAAAATACTTATTTTTTAACATTTCAGCTTCAGCCGGACTAATAGAAAGCTGTTTGGCTAGCCCATAAGTACTCAATCCATATGCCAATCCATAGCTCATAGCTTTTACGTGAGAACGTTGATCAGGACTTACTTGTTCAACAGGAATCTTATAAACTAAGCTAGCAACATATTTATGAAAATCTACGCCGGAACGGAATGCTTCAATAAGAGTTTTATCATGAGATGCATGAGCCATAATACGAAGCTCAACTTGTGAATAATCACAACTCATTAAATATTCAAATTCTTCTCCTGGAATAAAAGCAGCACGGATTTCACGACCAGCAGCATTCCTATTAGGAATATTTTGAAGATTAGGATCAGCAGAACTTAAACGACCAGTTGCTGCAATAGTCTGCTCAAAAGTTGTATGGATGCGCCTATCGTCATAATGAGCTGCATCAATTAAACTTTGCACAATCTGCTTCAATTTATTAGTTTCACGATGTTTAAGTAGCGCACCCAAGAATTGACTTGCAGGCTCTTCTGGATCGAGTTTAACGTACATAGCTTGTAAAGCTTCTGCATTAGTCGTGTACGAGCCATTCTTTGTACGACGAGTAGGCTTAAGACCAAAATGCTCAAAAAGTATTTGCTGCAACTGTTTAGGGCTTTGTAAATTAACAGAATTACCTGCAACTTTCCAAGCCATATTTTGCGCAAACTCAGCATCTGCAGAAAATTGCTTAAGCATACTACTTAAACGTTGCATATCAACTGCAGCACCGACGTCTTCCATGCCACGCAAAACTCGCGAAATAGGCATTTCCAAATCAGTCATCAAACCAGTTTGTTTTCTATCGTCAAGTGTTGAAGCAAAATGAGAAGCCAAAAGACGAATAAGAAGAACAGTTCTTAAGAATTT
>NQOP01000005.1:28955-29371 GCA_003585845.1 Bifidobacteriaceae bacterium NR021 | reverse complement strand
ATAAGAAGATCAAGCTCACCTTGCTTAGCTTCGTTTTCACACAAATTATCTTCATCTGGCTGAATGTCTAAATAATGTTCAGCCATATTTTCTAAAGTTTCAGCTCGAAAATCAGGCTCCAATAAATATGATGCTAATCGAGTATCAAGAAGTGGAGTATCGAATGAATTATTAGAATCGAATAATTTTAACGATTTTAGCAATCCCAAATGCTTTTTATAATCATGCAATACTGTTATTGAAGAATTTTTTTGCAAGAACTTTCGCAACATCTCGAGCAAAGCTCGATCTGACGATTGCAAATCAGACGCATACAATAATACAGCTTTATTAGCAACAAGAATTATTAAAGAATCTGCAGTCAACTTAAAATGATGTTTTGAATTCTTATTGCACTCATGAGCGTATATTACAAC
>NQOP01000005.1:16703-28232 GCA_003585845.1 Bifidobacteriaceae bacterium NR021 | reverse complement strand
TTCTTGATTTTTCAGTATAGGCTCGGCACATTTACGAGAATTATTTATAATTTTTTCGGAACTTAATTCTTCAAAAGTGTCTTCAGTATTTTTTGAATCTTTCTTTATTTCTGTATAAAGTAAAGAAGAAACGGAATTCTCCCAATTAATAAAGTCTTCTACATTTTTAACATGATGCAAGTCAATTCTTGCTAGCATTTCTTGAAAATTTTCTGCATCAATATTTGATTGATCGCTTTGAGCTAGCTTATCGTTATTAGAATCGCCTTCATACGTAGACGAAAACATTATACGCATATTATTTTCAATAGATTGTTGCGTACCGTTGCTAAAAGTTTTGAGAATCTTTCTCTTTTTTAATTCGCCAAATTCAAGTTGAGACAGCAAGATTCCTAATTTTGCAGCATCAACCTCACCGAAGCACAAATCATCTACAGTTACGCCTAAATCCAAATCGCAAACTAAAGCATTAACTTTACGGTTTAAACGAACTTGATCAATATTTTCTCTTAAAGCTTCTCCCTTTTTACCACTAATCTCATTCGAATGTTCAATAATATTTTCTAGGCTTCCAAATTGATTAATCCATTTAGCAGCGTACCCATCTCCAACACCTGGAACTCCTGGAATATTATCTGCAGTTTCTCCTCTTAACGCTGCTAAATCAGGATATTGCTTAGGCGTAACATGATATTTTTCAAAAACAGCATCCTTATCCATTTCTTTTAAATCTTTAAAATGCTGTCCTGGATACAAAACAGTAATATTGTCATCTATAAGTTGGAATGCATCACGATCGCCAGAAAGCACCAAAGTTCTATAACCGGCATTCGCCCCCATTGTTGCAAGAGTGCCGATAACATCATCACCTTCATAACCTGGTTTCTCAATATAAGTGATACCAAGAGCTTTAAGTATCTGCTGAATAATAGGAAGCTGCGAAAGTAGCTCCTGAGGAGCAGCATCACGAGTACCTTTATATTGAGGAAGCATAGTATTTCTAAAAGTTCCACCTTTAACGTCAAAAGCAATAGCTAAGCGGTCAGGCTTCTCTTTTTTTACAACCTGCGAAAGCATAGTAATAAATCCCCAAATGGAATTCGTTGCTTGCCCAGAGCGAGTAGAAAAATTATCTGCAGATATTGCAAAAAAAGCACGGAACGCAAGAGAATGGCCATCTACAACCAACAACGTTCCTTTCTCATTCTTAATTTCCGAAGAATGTTCTTCAACGATGTTGGTATTCACTGTTGACTACTCACCCACGTTCCGTAAATTACTAATAAATAACTATGCGCTTATATAAAAATGAACAAATATAGCCCTACTAATTTTCAGATGAAGATTCTACTTTATCATCGCTATACTTTGCAATAATAGCCATTGCAAGACGCTTCTTAGGGATACGCTGATCCATAGAAGTTTTTTGAATCCAGCGGAAAGCACCCTGTTCAGAGAATCCAGCCTTATCCATAAGAAGACCCTTAGCACGATCTACAAGCTTACGTTCTTCTAAAGTATCTTCAGCTTTCTTCAACTTTTCTTCTGTTTTCTTCAACTGATCTTCAGCATCGTGTAACTTGTTTTCTGCACGTTCAACACTATCTAATAAATCGTTGATTTCACTAAAGCGACCCATAGCAACTTCCAAAGCAGGAAGAAGTTTAGATTCTTCATACGGTTTAGTAACGTACGCCATCGCTCCAGCACCAGTTGCTTGTTTTACTAAATCTGACTGTGAAAAAGCAGTGAGCATTACTACAGGAGCAATATTCTCATCACAGATTGTTGCAGCGGCAGTAATGCCATCCATAACAGGCATCTTAACATCCATACATACAACATCTGGATGATTCTCACGAGTCAACTCAATAGCTTCTTGACCGTTAGCAGCCTGACCTACAACTTGATACCCGTTATCTTCAAGCATTGCAACTAAATCCATGCGATTAACTGATTCATCTTCTGCAACTACCACAGTACGAATATGATTGTTTTTCTTTTCTTTAGATTCTCGCTGAGCAGCTTCATCATCTGCAGCTTTGCGCAGCTCATCATCAGTAAGTACCTCAGGCATCGCTGGCTCTGTCCCTTCATTTTCATCCATACCTGGCATGTTCAAAACCTCACTTCATTGCCACACATTCACAGGGCAACATAGCCATGCATCTTTAACATGGCGTTCACGCAACGGCACACTCATAAACACTAGTGGAAATTGCGCATCATAACGCAATTGCATGTCATTAAAATACCGCACGCGCACCATGTTTGTGTCAATTAATAATATCATAAGAATTGCAAGACGCGCGAATAAGCACATACAATTAGCACTATTTTGCTTATCTTATATAATCGCAGATAATAATACAGTTAGCGCACCAAGTATTGCCTGAGCAACGCACATAGGAAAAGCATTCTTGTAATCACCTATAAGCACACATTTAGTAAACTTATAAGCTTTAATTGCAATGACTAACAATAAGAGCCACTGAAAAGCAGCAAAAAATAAATGCCACGAAGAATTGCATACAATCGCACTAAAACTGAGGAAAATTTCAACACTATAGAATCGCCATATTGACGGCACTGCGGAAGGTAACGCAATAATCAAAACAGAATATGCAATCAAAAGAACAGCAGAAACAATGCTCATAGCAGCGCATAAACGCCTACCATTGCGCTCGCCAATTTTAACCATAGCAGTTATTTTTCCATGCTCTTTATCGCTTTTAATATCTCGAAGATTGTTTACCATCATTAAGCAAGCCGAATAAGCACCAGGAATGCAAGATACTAGCACACAAGCCAAAATCCTTTGCCCGTTATTGATAAATATGCTAGTTTCTGGAATACCAATTCCGTATGTAATTGCGCATAACGAACCAATAAAAGGAACAGGACCGAAAAATACAAACGCACTTACTTCTCCCCAACCCTTATAACCGTAAGGATGTTTACCTCCTGCATAAAACCATGCTGCAGCAAAGCACGCAATTCCAAGTAAAATAAACCAATATATTCCAGTTCGCAAAACAATAATCAAACCAAAAATACAAGAAATAAAAGCAGAAATTATTACAGCTTTAAGCACAGATTTCGAGGAAATTCTAGCATTTGCAAGGCGCCAAGATACATCGCATAAAGGCTTTGAATTATTGCTACTTAAGGCACGCAAACTACGATTCTCATCCAAGCCATTCAATCCGTCACAATAATCATTGGCATAATTGACGGCGATTTGTATAAACGCAGCAACCATGCAGCACAAGAAAAATTGTGTAAAACATTGCTCTAGATGCATAATTGGTTCTTCAAAATACGACAATCGCATCATTCTAAATGAAACCGCAAACGCCATAACAACAGGAACTAAGCCTATTGGAAGCGTGTAAATTCTCGCACCCTTAAGCCAAATTTTTACACTTTTCATCAAAAGCCTCATAAATTATTTATGATTTATTTATTTATGATTTACACAAATATTTTACACTAAATTTGGCAAAAAGATTGAAGTGCATATTGGTAAAGCAATAATAAGTGCAGAAATAACTAAAGACAAGAATCCACGCCATCCGAATGGGTATTTGTAATACGAAGACTTGCGTGTACGCAAATAAAATCCGCGCTCTTCCGCTGCTAGCGCAGAACTATCTGCTTTGCGCACTGAAGAAACCAAAAGAGGCACAATAAGAGGCATCATAAGTTTTAATTTTTTAAATGGATTTTTACTATCGTATTCAACTCCGCGAGCCATTTGAGCTTCTGTGATTTGAGACATTTCTTGCGCAAAAATAGGCACAAAACGAACCGCAGTAGTTATAGTAAAAGCATAACAATATGGAATATGCAAATATTGGACTACAGCATTTGCAAGATCGTTTAATTTAGTTACTGTTAGCACTGTAACAAGAGGAAAAGCAAAACAGAACAAACGCAAAGAAGCTTTCGCTCCAATATCAATACCTTTTAACGTAAACCATAGAAAAATATAGTTTCCACTTTGAGCAATAACAGTTTGTAGCAAAAACATTACGCAAGAAATTATTAGCATAGCTTTAATAAGACCAAATAATGTTTTAACAACATGAGTAAAAGCCATGCCAACAAAAATAATAACAGCGAGCGCAATAAGTACAGAATACTGTTTAGCAATAAATACGCTTATTACAATACTCGCAGCAAGAATTAGCTTCGCAATAGGGTTTGTGCGGTGAAGAAATGTGTTGCCTGATTGATATGTTAATAGTCTCGTTTTCATAAATATCAGATGCCTTTATTTTACTTCTAACTATTCTGCTGATTATGCTGCTTATTCTGATTATGTTTTGTGATTTTACCAAAACGCAACGCTTCAACTAATTCTTTTCTCGTGTACAATCCATCGCATTGTTCGAAACCGTTAGAAACCAAACCTTGGCAAACAGCACACAATAACGGTGGATATAAAGAAGCAGCTGAGCATACGTCTGGTTTTTCAAAAACATCATGCGCTGAACCGTCAATAATAAGCTTTCCATCATTAATCGTTATAAGTCTAGTTGCATAATCAAGAACAACTTCCATATCATGGCAAACCATAATCACGCAACAACCGTTAGCTCGCAACTCCTCAACCACTTGCATAATTCTCACGCATTCATTGTAATCAAGCCCACAAGTTGGTTCATCGAGAACAAGTATTTTAGGACGAGTTACGACAGTTGCAGCCAATGCCACCATTTGTCTCTGACCTCTAGAAAGCATGAATGGACTGTCAGTAGGATTTAAGTCAAGTTTCTCAATAATTTCCATTGCGTGCGTTTTCGCTTGACTAGAATCTTCACCAATTAAAATACAGCTCAACTCTACTTCTTCAAGAACAGTCTCTTTACATAATTGATGATCAGGATTTTGGAATAATGTCGCAACATATTTTGCTATTTGACTAATTCGCAATGGCTTGGTGTCGATACCGTCAATTGTTACGCTACCTTCAGTAGGTCTTAGTAAACCGTTAATAATTTTTGTAATAGTAGTTTTTCCGGCACCGTTTTTGCCAATTAGTGCGATCAATTCACCAGCATAAGCATCAAATGAAATATCTTTTAGAGCCTTGACTTCATTTGCATAAGCAAAACTCACATGATCTATTGAAAGGCATGGCTTATCAATATTATTAACTGCATTGTTAGCTTTTTTAGAATCTTCTTTATTAAGTTCTAAATCAGCTTCTGTATCATGCGCATAATCGCTATTAGAAAGTTTAGAATAATCAGGACGCAAAGTTTTAACAATAGTATTTACAGTTTCATCAACTCCAACACTAAGAGGTGCTGGATCGCAAATTTGTTCATCTTGCAATTGTTTAAGCAATCGAGTAGTGCGTGGATAATTAATACCTACTTTACGAAGTAACTCTATATCTTTAAGAGCTTCGCAAACAGGAGCATCGAGAACAAGCTCACCTTTAGAAAGCACTATAAGACGCTTGCAATATTCGCTCAATAAAGCTACTTTTTGCTCAATCACTACAATAGTAATACCAAAGTTTTTATTCAAATCACTTAAAACGTCGAAAATCATACGTGAAGAAACTGGATCCAGCGCACAAGTAGGCTCATCTAAAACCATCACTTTAGGCCTTAAAGCCAAAATAGCAGCTATTGCAACCTTCTGCTTTTGACCTCCAGATAGCGTATCTAAATCACGATTTCGCAAATTGCTAATACCAACAGTTTCTAGTGCATTTGCTATACGCTCAGGAATTTCATCGTGAGAAACTCCGAAGTTTTCTAAACCAAAAAGCAACTCATCTTCAACGTTTGCAGCAACCATTTGCGCATCAATATCTTGGATAACAGAGCCAATTAAACAAGCAATATTAGTGAGCTCAAGAGTAGTAGTGTCATGACCAGCAATTCTGACAGTTCCGAAAAACTTGCCAGAATAATGGTGAGGAATTGCTCCAGAAAAAAGTGAAGCAAGAGTTGTTTTACCAGACCCAGAAGGTCCAATAATTCCAACGAACTCACCTTGATGAATGCTAAGGTTTACTTTATGAAGAGCATAGTTGCAACTGCCTTCATTGTCTTTTTTATCTTTATTTGCAACACTTTCATCACTATGAGTATCGTAGCGAAAAGATACATTGCTTAATTCAAGCAATGGCACTTCTTTTACTGATTCATCATTTTTTTTCATAGGCTCTTTACACGGTTCGGCAGAATCAACTAAATGATTATCTGCAACATATTTTTCTTGCTGAGACATAACATTCCTAACTCTAACACACCGAGCAAACGCTAAAAAATTAATAACACAAAAACACAAGTTGACACCAATCATATTAGACTGATGCCAACTTGCTTTTATACCTCTATATTTATACTTCTATGACTTTATACATTTATACGCATTAAACGCATTCGTTAATAATGACGTATAACGTGCAATTAAACATGCAATCATGAGAATTTCTTAATTAATTTATTAATTAATTTATTTATTAATTTATTTATTAATTTATTTATTTATTATTTGTGCAATACGAGTCGCAATGGAGTATAAAGAATTTCAACAATAATCGCATTAAATGCAGCAGTACCAAAAATAATTGGCATCATTACAATTACCATGTTTGGAGAATGAAGAATAAAGTAAGCAGCAATAGAAGCGAAAATGCAACCAGAAATTACTGTTGTAACAAAAGTTGCAATAAATGGGAAAACACTTACTTTACGAGCAGCATCCTTTGGGAAGAGATGGACATATCCAATTAAGATAGCTGTCATAATAATTGCAGCAGGAATGTCACACGCATATTCAAGGAATGGAATCGAAGTATTAAGTTGGATTAATGTTGCAGCAAGAGCTCCAATAATAGCTCCTTGATAAATTTTTGGACGAACCAATAAAATCGCCAAGCAGAATGAAGCAATAACAAACTCAGGCTGGATATTTCCAATAGAAAGAGGCTTGGCAACAGTAAAATCAAGAATGCATCCTGCTGCAAATAGAACTGCAACCAGCACTAACGAAGTAATATTTAGTGCATGATTCTTAACTTTCACATTTTTCATCATTACCGACGCAACATCAGCAGTTGCATTTGCAACGCCGTTAGTAGCTTCCATAACATTTTCGTTAGTTTCATTAGCCATGATTTCTCTCCTTGTTTAAGCTTTATATTATTTGAATACAAAGCTACCGAATATTTTGTTGTGATTTGTGATTTGTGATTTGTGATTTGGTTATTTTTGAAATTTAAGGCTTATATACAAAAAGACCCCCGGGGCTTACCCGGAGGTCTTTTACAAGCTTTTATACGCAGCTTCTAAAACTTCAGAGTAAACTCACGCCAAAGAGAAGACTGCCACCACCACATACGTGCAGCATTAAGAGTATCAAAAGATTCAGCATTCATGTTCATGTTAAGCATGATGTCTGCCTCCTTAACTCATTAATACTAACTGTGGTTCACGCACAAACCTCAACCGAAGTATTCGATATTTGTTTGTGTTGGAAATGATGCTAACACCATAAAAGTACAAATGCAAACATTTTTTCAAAAATATTCTCGCAATGAAATAATTATTACAAAAATATTTGTAAATTTAATATTCGTAAATCCTTATTTTGCAAAGAAAATCTCGTTTTAAATAAAGAAACTCCCGAAATAATGTAAAAGAAAAAATTTACTTAAATAAATGCAACACGCTAATTCATTTAGTTATTTTGGGATCTTTTACATTTTGACTTTTTAATTGCTGAGCAATTTGCAATTTTACTGCAATAATTCGCTTTACAGACTCATCAATTCGAGACTCAGGTATATCGCCTTGACGAACTGCATTGACAACAGAATAATATGCTTGACGCAAATTTGCAGGAGAAAGTAATATATCGATACCTGCTTTAATTCCTGTAATTGCAGCAACTCCAGGAGAATAGCGCAACGATATTGCGCCCATTCCTAAAGAGTCAGAAATAAGAATGCCTTTATAGCCGAGCTTTTTACGAGCTAAGCCAGTAACAATTTTCTCAGACATGCTAGCAGGAATATCATCACCCGTAATCTTCGGATACGACACATGACTGACCATAATAAACTTAACACCAGTGTCTATAGCATCTTTGAATGGCACTAAATCTATTTTTCTTAATGCAACTGGAGATTGGTTCGAAACAGTAGCACCTTTGTGAGAATCTTCAAAAGTTGAACCGTGACCAGGAAAATGCTTATACGTGGCAAAAACGTGATTCTCTTGCAAACCGTCAGTAAACGCATCTGTCATATTTGCAACTAACGAAGCATTAGAACCAAATGAACGCTTGATCATCAACTTATTATCTGGATTAGTAATCACATCAGCAACTGGAGCAAAATCGACATTAAAACCTAAATTCGAAAGATAATTACCAATGTAAGCACCAGTTTTATAAGCTTTACGCGTTTTCTTAGTCGCTCCAATATCCTTCATATTAGGAGAAGATTTAACGCCCATTTGAGGATTTGAGCTAACTCGCGCAACAGTGCCACCTTCTTCGTCAACAGCTACTAAAGAAGGAAGTGACACTCTAGATTCGCTTATTGATTGCAACCCAGAAATCATTTGCTGAGTTTGATTAGGATTCTGAATATTCTCCCTGCTATACATTATGCCGCCAACAGGTATGGAATTAAACGACTGCTGCATTTGCGAACCAGAAGATACCACAGTCCCGTATGTTCCAGCTAATTCTTCAGGCTTAACTATGAACATTTGAGCAACTTTATCTTCAAGAGACATTTTTGATAGCACATTTTTAACAGCAATGCTATTAGGATCAATCCCCTGCCTTGCTTGCTTTTTGCGTGCTTTCTTTAGTGCTTCAAGTTTTTTAGCTACATCCGCAGAATTAACTGTTTTCTTACTAACATAATTTTTAGAAGAAACGTTAAAAAAATGCGAGCGCATAACAGATACTGCAGCAAACATAGATATTGCAAGTAAAGCAATAGCTATAATAGCCACTAAAATAGCAGCAAAACGCCTACTTGGAGCAACACTTGCAATTTGATTATGATGCTGAGCATTACGATATTGCATAGTGCGACCATCTACATAATGCGGACTGCTTTGTAGTTTACGTGTCCCTTGCTTTCGCATAACGAGTTTCCTCTAATTCGCTAAAAATGAACCAAAAAGTAGCGTAATGCTAACGCCTATTTATCTCACAAACATAGCCAGTTTTGCCACTAAAGGTTTTACGCAATGTAGGAGTCGTAAATAAATCATCGCGTTGATCATTCCACGACCACTCATCATCTAAACGCCAAAGCATAAGATAAAACTCAGGCTCTCCATCTTTATCGTTTCGACTTGGCTCTCCTGGCAACCAGTTTTCATACTTTACTTTTTCACCAGTAACCCAGTGCGCAAACACATCACCATTCTCACGTTGCGAAGTATAACCGCCAATCCACACATACTTGACGCCTTCCTTTTTTGCCATATTGATTATCTTTTTCTCTTTACTCTTACTGGTAAGAGTTACTAAGTAACCGCCATCTTGCATGCATGCACTATTAGCTTCAGTCCACTTCACATCGCCCTTATGTAACACGAAGCGAGTTGCAGTCTTCTTATACTTCTTCTTCTTAATTGGCTTAAACGACAAATCATCACCGATACCACCAGATTGATGATTCTTAGAATCTGCAACCAATGCAGAAATCACTCGATCATCATAAGGATTCGAAGAAGAATCAGAATCGTATTCTAAGCAATAAACATTATCTTGATTGACTCGAATTCTATTCATTACCTCTTTCATATCTGATATTGAATTCATATCCCAGAAGTAACCATTCGTTTCATTCGCAATATTTTGCAAAGTGCTTGAATCAGCTTCACTAGTACCAATCAAATATACAGGAATACCTTTTTCTTTAGCTAAAGAAATAACCTCATCAGCAGTATGACTACTCTCATTATCTTGACCATCAGTAAACGCAATTACGCAATTAAAGCCAGGATGATTAGAAGCATTAGTAATTCCAGTATAAAGCGCATCATATAAAGCTGTCATGCCGTAAGGAGTCATATTATCAATGCCAGTAAGCAATCGATCTTTATCGTTAGTATACGTTGCCATATACATTAAGTAACTATCGAAAGATATAAGCTCTCCAGTGTCGCCAACCTTATAATTAAGATTGCGCACAAAATCACTCATAGTGCGTTTCATAGTATCTATAGAATCTTCCATAGATCCAGATTTATCAAGCAGAATTTCGTAATTAACACCTTGTTTGTCTTTAATGCGCTCAACTTTACGAATAAGTCTTTCAGCTTCTTTGCCGCCACCAATCTTCTCACGAATTGCAGCAGTAGGAGAATCAATTTCCAAAGCTTTTCCACTACTATCAGTAAGCGAAAAGTACAGTTTTACATGAGGATATTTAGATACGTCAGAGTCAACGATTTTTAACTTATAATCCGCATATTTATTGGATTTCATAATTTCTTTTCGCAAAGTTTCGTAAGGAATTTGCTTTGGCCTCATATAATCCCAAATGCAATACCCAAAAATACTTGAAAGAATAACAGCAATCATAACAATAATAGCTATAATAATATTCCTTCGCTTCGCATCATTTTCAGCAGCAACTTGCGCATACCCGTATTGCGGTTGATACGGGTATTGTGTATTTACTTCAGGGCGATAATACTGATTAGGAATGTTGTTTGTATAGAATACTTGCGTTTGCGCTTCAGGATAAGGCTGCCCTGCTTGCTGAGGCTGAGTATTATTTGCTGGAGAAGTAATTTCTGCACCACACTGCGTGCAGAACCTCGTATTATCTTTTAAAGTAGCTCCGCAATTAACGCAGTACATGATTTTCTTCTTTCTCTTCCTTATTAGTAAAACATTCACATACAGTTATAAAAAACCAAACTATCTATTAATTCTATACCCTGCTTCAAACACAAAGCCGAGGATATCGCAACAAATGCAATTACCCTCGGCTTTTTATAATAAGCGAACTTATTAGTTTATTTATTTACTTATAAAAACCTCACGAGTTCGCATAACGCTTGTGACTCTTAATACGAAGTAACAATACGCTCGCAGCAGCAATTAGTATTGAGCATACAGTAGTAACTACGAATATATTACTGCCTGTTGCACTTAAACTATGAAGCTGTTGCGAAACTGCATTGCTTGTTACTGTGATATCTGTCCAAGCAACTTGATTACCTTTTTCGTCAACCAAAACAACCGTATGCTTTCCGGTGTATCCAGCTGGGAACTGAGCATCAAATTGAGGCTTGCCATTAACCATGCGAACAGTCACAAACTTTGAACCATCAGCACCCTTGAGCAAACGAGGAGACGAGTAAATGTACGCGTATGCATAAACTACTCCATCACGCTGCAAACGCTCGGTGAACTCTCTGTTTACAACATTAATTCTCACACTGTTAACAACACCTGCAGTTGCAACGTTATTGTTACCAACGCTAAGAGTTCCCTTTAGCTCTGGATTAAGCTGCTGAACAG
>NQOP01000005.1:15803-15940 GCA_003585845.1 Bifidobacteriaceae bacterium NR021 | reverse complement strand
TTTCAGGAGCGGTAGGAGCTGGAGCAGCTGATGCTGGCTTAGCCGGTGCAGAATGCTCAGACTTAGCTGGCGCAGACTGTTCAGACTTAGCAGGTGCAGGATGCTCAGCTGGAGTTTCAGGTTTAGTCTGATCAGGT
>NQOP01000005.1:13846-15046 GCA_003585845.1 Bifidobacteriaceae bacterium NR021 | reverse complement strand
TTAGTCTGATCAGGTTTAGTCTGATCAGGTTTAGTCTGATCAGGTTTAGTCTGATCCGGTTTAGCTGGAGTTTCATGCTCAGATGGCTGAGGCTGAGGAGCCGGTGCCGGAGACGGTGTTGGTGCAGGCGTTACCGGACCAGGAGCCGGAGCAGGTGGCTGAGGTGTAGGATTCACAGGACCAGGCGCTGGAGTTGGAACTGGCGCTGGTTGCGGACCAGGCTGCGGATGAGGTCCAGGAGCTGGTGTTGGAACTACAGGACCAGGAGCCGGAGCAGGTGGCTGAGGCGTTGGCGTCACAGGACCAGGCTGAGGATTCACAGGACCAGGACAAGGCTGAGGAGCCGGAGTCTTTTCTGCATTAATCAACACAGCAGTCGAAAGAGCAGCGACCTTGTATGTTCCGTCGGCAGAAACATTAGCCTCTTGAGCAACGTCATTGACTTTGCCATCAGCAACAAGAGCAGAATACTTTCCTGCTGGAATCTTTACTTGAGTTTCAGCATTATTAGCATTGAACACTACAACGTATTGCTTATTTGCATCGTTAAGCGTGTAAGCAATTACACCATCAGGAGTGCCAGCAATCATCTTCATGTTCTTGTTAATTGTTGCATAATCAAAATCACGAAGAGATTTAATGCTCTTGCGTAACTTCAACAATCCCTTGAAATAGTTCACGGAATCAGATTTTTCTGTTGCACGATTCCAATCAAGAGCATTGTCTTTATCGCCAGCATTGTAGCTATTAGAATTACCGTTCTTGCTTCTTAAGAATTCCTGGCCGAGCTGAATGAACGGCATGCCACGCGAAAGCAAAACCATTGAATTTGCAAGCTTTACTCGCTTCATGCGCACATCTTCAGTATCGTTAGGAGCAGAAACCTTTAACTTATCATACAACGACAAGTTATCGTGAGCTTCAACATACTGAACTACTTGACCCGCATCAGCAAAGTGCGTTTCAGCATTACCATTCCAGCACTTAACAGTACTCGTGCCAAATTGGCAACCAAGCAAATTATGCTCAAGCAAAGCCTTAACACCTTTATCTGTATTGCCATTTACAAAACCAGTAGATGTATCACCAAATACAGAACCCTTCGTAGAATCACGTAATGAATCGTTAAAGAACGCTACACCTGGAATCTTATAAGCATTAGGCTGAATAGTAGACTCACTCTTAGGAAGCAATTGATTC
>NQOP01000005.1:12323-13068 GCA_003585845.1 Bifidobacteriaceae bacterium NR021 | reverse complement strand
CCTGCATAGTCCTCAGGTCAATTAAGCCCATCAAATCAAATCGGAAGCCATCGAGGTTGTAATGCGTAGCCCAATACTTCACAGAGTCAACAATATACTTTCGCATCATTTGACGCTCAGAAGCAGTATCATTACCGCATCCAGAATTACCATTCAGAGCGCCATCCTTATAACGGAAGTAATATCCAGGAACAGTCTTGTTAAATGAATGCTTTTGTACGTCATAAACATGGTTATAAACCACGTCCATAATCACACGCAAACCAGCATTATGAAGGCCAGCAATCATTTGCTTAGCTTCCTTAACTCGCGCTGTTGGATTAGCAGGATCCGTAGAGTAAGATCCTTCAGGAACATTGTAGTTCTCTGGATCATAGCCCCAGTTTTGAGCACCTTGCTTTCCATAGCTCAAGTCACCAGTTTCATTCACAGAACCAAAATCATACATTGGCATGATTTGCACGTGAGTGATGCCTAGGGACTTCAAATAATCCAATCCAGAAACATTCTGCTTATCTTTAGTCTTAGTACCTTCTTCTATTACTCCAAGATACTTACCACGATGAGCATCGCTAATACCAGAGTTTGGATTGATTGAGAAGTCACGAACATCCATTTCTGCAATTGTTGCGTCACTTGGATTCGTAAACTTTGGCATACGCTTTCCAGCGTTACCAGCGTCTTTATCTGCTAATACAACAGAACGCTCACCGTTTACTACTGCAGCTTTAGCATAAGGATCAGC
>NQOP01000005.1:10133-11573 GCA_003585845.1 Bifidobacteriaceae bacterium NR021 | reverse complement strand
CCATCGAGCTTTGCAGACCATACGCCATGATCTTCTGCTTTCATAGCTGTTTCTTTGTCTTTTTCAGCGTTTTCTTGAGTCGACTTATAAGTAATCAGCTTTACTTCAGTTGCTGTTGGAGCCCAAAGCTTGAAAGTAGTTGAAGAAGCAGAATACACAGCACCTAAATCATCGCCAGCATAAGCATATTTCTTATCGAATTCATCGGTACGAATTACGCTAGAACCAGTTTTTGAGGAAGCAGAAAGCTTAATACCTGTAGCTAATCCCTTAATACTCAACTCATACTTATGCTTAATATTAAGGTCATTCTTGGTTTCGATAGTAATCTCTGAACCCTTAGCTTTAGCAGAAGCAATTTCAACTTTCTTGCTAGGATTTTCACTAGTATCCAAAAGTGTTACGTCATTGTCTTTTACAGAAGACACGTCACCCGATACTTTTACAGCTAACTTCTTTAAGCCAGCAATATCAGCAGACATTACGTGAGCTGTAAGTTGTGGCATAGTAGCGTTTAAGTACACTGTCATGTCATCTTGCATTAACCAGACTTCAGCACTACCCTTGTTCGGATCATTTGCATCTAGCTTAATTGCATTGTTTGGAATACTGCGATCGCTAGGATCTTGTTGTTTCCAAGCGTCAATTGGCGTAGATTTTCTAACTTTGAAACCAACACTGTCAATACCAGCATCATTCTTAGCAGTAAAGGTTGCAATCTTGCCATAATCGTCATGCGAAGTGAAGTAACGAGCAGATCCATTAGTTCCGTCGTTCCAAGTCCACATGTTCCAGCCTTCATAATCGCCAGCATTCCTGCGATAATGAACTGTTACCTTTAACTCTTTTGGCTTCTTTTTAAGATTGTTTGGAGCAGTGAACTGCGTAGTATCCGATCCGCCTGTTACCCAAGCTTCAGCAAGACCACTTGCACAGTTTTCAATAGCACGATCGCCACCGTCTTTACCCCAATCTTTTGTAGTAGTAATAAAGGAAAGTGACTTGTTTTCAAAAGCTCCATCAACTGTAGTTTCAAAAACTTTGCCGAATTTATCCGTGCCAGTAAACTTATGCCAAGCTCCAGGTAACTCTTTACCATCCTTGTCTTTGCCCCACAACCAAATGCCAATATCACGACTATCATCCGCTTTTGGCTTGTAGTGGATGCGAACAGTAGTCTTTGGATTATATGTTACTGGGCAAGGATTTACTCCAACACTACCCTTGTGATCTTGAGCTACATACGAATCAGTGTGAGCTGGAATCTTAAAGTTATTATTATCTCCTTCGTGATACCAGTAGTTTTCACCATTATTAAACACTGCTTCATAAGCTTTGCCATTGGTTGTAATCGTCTTCTTATACCAACCGTCGCAAGCCTTTTGCATCTCATCGCCAGGAGCTTGAGTCCAGCTTGAGCCTATGCCGTAATGAACATAT
>NQOP01000005.1:9222-9349 GCA_003585845.1 Bifidobacteriaceae bacterium NR021 | reverse complement strand
ACTTTCTTATCTTTAAACTTTTCGTCTGGCTTAAAGTAAATAGTTGTAGTAGGATCTTCTGGCATGCCTGCATCAGGCTTTTCTTCACCATATTTAGGATCAGATGGGTCTGTAGCAGTGCCAGCCG
>NQOP01000005.1:0-8421 GCA_003585845.1 Bifidobacteriaceae bacterium NR021 | reverse complement strand
GATGTGTAGCTTTTGTTGCATTAACATGTAAAGCTACTGCTTCGCGAGCGCCAATCTTGGTTTTAACTTCACCTTTTGCAACTTTAACAGTCTTAGAGCAGTCACCTGCAGCGTACACATTGCAATACTCGCCATCAGGCAAATCAGTCTTATAAGAAACTTCTTTTTCGTCAAGCGAATTGTTGATTGCTAAGAAGCCCTTCTTTTCGCGGCTAAAAGCAACGTTATTGTCTCCATCATCCTGCCAATCTGTAACTTTCGCACCTTGAACAGCATTGTAGAATCCAATCATTCCACGAATAGAAGTCCAACGCTGAGTGCACTGCCAATTGGAATCCTTGCCACAAGTCACATCCGAAACAGAAATATCAGTTGCACCAGGAGCACCATCATCATTCTTATCGAACTTGTATCCGGAATACACGTTTGGAGTGCCGTATGGCCATGCAAGCATGAACGCGTTTGCTAAAGCGTAACGACGACCATCCTTATATGTAAGCACGCTGTTACCGCGCTCAGTATCCCAATTCGTAACGAAAATAGCAGCTTTATCACTTTCAACCATGCCGTCTTGAATTTTGTTCAGCGGCTTGCTTGCCTTCATCAGCGAGCCTTTAAAGTTTTGCTTAAGCTGGTAAGAGTAGCCAAACTCGTTAACTTCGCCTTCATTCAAATGTGCAGACGGCTGAATTTGTGCAGCTTCTGAAGAGTTGCCAATAGTTTCCTGCATCCACCAGATGTCATGAATCTTTTTGCTATCTTCAACACTTTCGTTGTACTGCCTTATAGCAGAAGCTTTAATACCTCTCATATCATCTGGAGAGATATGCTTTACAGCATCCACACGGAAACCAGCAACGCCAAGTTTCAATAAATCTGCAAAATACTTACCTAAAACTTGCTGAACGTGAGGCTTAGAAGTATCCAAATCAAGTAAGCCTACAAGCCTGTGAGTCCAAACTTCTTCAGCATTCGTGTAATCTTTAATATTTTCAGCGCTCTTATGGAAATCGTCTTTAGTGTATCCAGCATCTTCAAAAGTCTGAGTAGACACATCATACTTACTTCCACCAACACCGACTTTATCTTTATTATCAGCGCCAGCCATGTGATTAATAACAGCATCAGCAATGATTCCAACACCTGCAGTATTGCAAGTCTGAATCATCTGCTTAAACTCAGCTTCAGTACCGAGCTTAGAATCAAGCTTATAGCTCACAGGCTGGTAAGAAGTCCACCAGGCTTTACCTTTAATATGATCCTGAGAAGGCGAAATTTGCACATACTTCACACCCTCAGGGCCGTAAATTTTAGTGCACTCTTGAGCAATACTCTTCCAATTTTGCTGGAATGCGGTAACAATAACGCCCTTACTTTTAAGAGTTACATTCGAAGAAGTTTCTTTGCTATTGGTAGACCCCCCAGTAGTATTTTCGGCGTTTGCACTACCCGTAACAGCAAAACCAGTTACAAGCATTGCAACAGACGCAACAATAGCAACCATCTTCGATGCAAAGTGTCGACGATGACTCATCAGTATCCTTTCCTCCATTGGTATTAACGCGCTTCTTCCTTGGACGCATTAATAGCCTCAACGCACAAGCGATGGCTAGCACAACTATGTTGCCAGCCATCGTTATAAACGTGCATTATCAGCGGAGAAAATTATAACATCTACATAATGACAATATTGCAATAACTATACAAAAACTGTAATAATGTCAATATAAATTTATTTCCAAATCGTCTTTTACTTCGCAGATTACTTATTAGAATCAGCCTTATTCTTGCACAAAATCAGAGCTAGTTCAATCAATAGCACAGCGAAAACAATTACAATCATTAACACAGTACTAAACGTGGAAGTACTTCCAAAATGCTCTACAGCCTTAACATGCAAAGCAATAGCTGAGTTAGCTGGAATAGTTGTCTCTACTTTCCCACCATTTACAGTAACTGTGCTAGAGCATTTACGTGAAGCATATACGTTACAATACTCGCCATCAGGCAAATCAGTTTTATAACTCACATTTTTAGGCTTGTCAGTATTATTAATCGCCAAGAATCCCTTGTTTCCGCGACTAAAAGCAATGTTATTATCGTTGTCATCCTGCCATTGAGTTACTTTCGTGCCCTTAACAGCATTGTAGAATCCAATCATTCCACGAATAGAAGTCCAACGCTGAGTGCATTGCCACTTTGAATTCTTGCCGCACTTTACATCTGGAATGTGCGTATCAGTTGCACCAGGAGCACCTTCATCGCGCTGAGTGAACTTATATCCAGAATAAATATTTGGTGTTCCATAAGGATAAGCAAGCATAAAAGCATTAGCTAACTCGTACTTTGCTCCATCCTTATAAGTGAGAACTCGAGTCGAATTGTCACGCTCAGTATCCCAGTTAGTCACAAAAATAGCTGCTTTCTTATTAGGAATAAGCTGATCTGTAATATGAGACAAATTCTCAATTGAGCCATAGAAATAATTACGCAAGCGATACGAGTATTCAAACTCATCTACTTCACCTGTACCAACATATTGATTTGGCTGAATTTTAGGATCTTGTTCAGGGAAACCAATTGTTTCTTGCATCCACCAAATATTTTCAGGCTTCATTCCAGCAGCTTTAGCAGCAGCTTCTTTTATACCTTTTACATCTTCAGGACACATATGTTTTGCGGCATCAACTCTAAAGCCCGCAACACCCATTTTTAGCAATTTTGCAAAATAGTTACCAAGAATTTTTTGTACATGAGGCTTAGAAGTATCCAAATCAAGCAAACCAACTAAACGATAATTCCAAACAACTTGCGCATCTTTATATGTGTAAATATCTTTATCTATTTGGTGAAAATCATCTTTTGTGTAACCAGCATCCGGATAGCTTTGATTTGCCGCATCATACTTACTACCACCAACACCTACAGTATCTTTATTACTATCGCCGGTTGTGTGATTAATTACAGCATCAACAACAATTCCAACACCAGCTGCCTTGCAAGTAGTAATCATATTTTTAAACTCGTCTTCAGTGCCAAGCTTTGAATTTAGATTGTAACTAACTGGCTGGTAAGAAGTCCACCACTGCTTACCTTTAATATGATCTTCCGGAGGAGAAACCTGCACATATCTCACGCCCTCAGGACCATAAGTTTGCTTACACTCTTTTGCAATGCTCCTCCAGTTTTGTTGAAAAGCAGTAACAATCACACCTTTTGGCGGAAGACCGTCTGTTGATTTACTTGAAGCAAATGCCGAAGAGTTTGGAACAATAGCAAAAATACACATTAATACTGTTGCTACAGCAGCAAAAGAGCACATTAAATTGCGCTTGTAATTATTGATTAATTCGCAAGCATAATTACTTTTTTTACGCTCACTTACTTGCAATCGTGCACTGTGGATCATCGTTGTTCCTTTCACATCATGTACAGCACTTTCATTGTGCGAGAATACTTTTATTATTATACGCTTATTGTTTATGTACGAGACATTAAAATACAAAATAAAAACGTCGCCTAGCAAGCTAAGCGACGTCGTGCACGTGCCCCCGGTGAGACTCGAACTCACACTGCACAGATTTTGAGGCTGTTTCCTCTACCAATTGGGATACAGGGGCATTTTTAATTTTCCGCATTTTTTTTGCGACTTGTCGACTATAGCACACTTTAAGCCACATGCAAATAGTTAAAGCGTTTTGGCGTGTCGCAAATCAACAATATTGATCATACATAACATAATGCGCGCAAACTGCAAAACAGCTAGCGCGCATTATTCAAATTATACTACTGCGCAAATGCACCTAAACTAGAAGAACTAGCGTATTGGCGCAAGCACGCAGAATCAAGCAATTAGTCGCAAGCACCAACGGTGTGAACGTAGATGGAGTCAGTGCGACCAGCCTGGCGTTCACCCTGAGCAGTGCTCAAGATAACAATCTGATCACCATCGGAAACCTTACCAGCTTCGCGAAGAACCTTGTCAGTGAAGATCATCAAATCGTGACGATTCATGTCATGGTAATCTTCATCAATCAAGAAGCCTTCGGTACCCCAGCTCAAAGCCAACCAACGATAAGTGTGCTCATTGTTAGTCAAGCCGTAGATTGGAGCGGTTGGGCGTTCGCGAGAAATGCGATGAACCGTGCGACCAGTCTGAGTGTAGGCAACAATAGCCTTAGCGTTAAGTTTATCTGCCAAATCAACAGCTGCAGAAGAAACTGCACCAGTGCTAGACATGTCAAGCTCAACAGCAGGAATGCGATCATAGCCATGCTCAGTAGCATACTGAGAAATACGAGACATGGTCTTTACGGTAACATCTGGATACTTACCAACAGCAGTTTCGTTAGAAGTCATTGTTGCGTCAGCACCGTCGAGAACAGCGTTAGCGCAGTCAGAAGCTTCTGCACGGGTTGGAACTGGAGAGTTAACCATTGTGCCAAGAACTTCAGTAGCAACGATAACTGGCTTTGCATAGCGGCGAGAAAGCTCGATGCAACGCTTGGTGACCAGTGGAACCTCTTCGAGAGGCATTTCCACAGCCATATCACCACGAGCAACCATAATGCCATCGAAGGTCTTAACAATCTCTTCCAAGTTTTCAACAGCCTGTGGCTTTTCAATCTTGGCGACGATTGGGATACGACGACCTTCTTCGTCCATGATTTCGTGAGCGCGATCAATATCGGTAGCGAAACGCACGAAGGACATAGCAATAATGTCAGCGCCGGTGCGAATAGCCCAACGAAGATCAGCCTCATCCTTTTCAGTCAAAGCTGGAAGGGAAACTGCAACACCTGGGAGGTTAATGCCCTTGTGGCTGGAAACTGGGCCAGCAACAATAACCTTGGTGTGTACGTCGTTGCCTTCAACCTTGGTTACCTCGAGGCGAACCTTACCGTCATCGATAAGGATTGGGTCGCCTGCATGGCAATCTCCTGGCAAGCCCTTAAAGGTTGTAGAAGTGCGGTGCTCGTCACCTTCAACATCATCAGTAGTGATGATGAACTCCTGACCTTCTTCCAAATAAACCTTATCTTCACCTTCAGCGTTCTTCTTGAACCATCCGCAGCGAATCTTTGGACCTTGCAAATCAACAAGAGCAGCAACATTGCGGCCAGTGGACTTGGAAGCTGCACGAACGTTGTTGTAAACGCGCAAATGATCTTCAGGAGTGCCGTGAGAACGGTTCAAACGAGCAACATCCATACCGGCTTCAACAAGCTTGGTAATACCTTCCAAGGATTCGGTAGCTGGACCAATAGTATCAACGATTTTGGCTTTACGCATAATGCCTACCTATTTTCTATTTCTGTTTATTTTTTATGAGCGATTTAATGACAAAAACCACAAAACGCCCAATTCCGCTCTCCAGTGTATCAACGGATTGTGACCGCTTATTGTATTTATTCGGCGTTTTGTGAACGCTCACAGAAAATAACATAAAATCGCAGATAATACTTGAATAACACTCAGATAATGCTTGACCAATAGTTGAATAATAATTGAGAATAATAGTTATTTTCTAACTTTTAGCATCGCTTATTTACCGCAACTCTTTCTTTAGATCGCGTATTCCGTCGAGCAAATTGCATCGTATCCAAGAATTAAGAAACTAAAGTATATACTTTCTAATGCTCCGCATCTTCAAACGATGGTCATGACATTCCCAACACTAATAAACATTTGTTTAGTGATTACCAAATCACATATCTGTGACACACCATAAGTCATATAGCAAGTTACGAAAATAATAAGAAATTTTATTAAAAATTATATTGTTATAACATTTCGCAAAAAATTTTCATCTAGCTCACCCCCCCCCCGTAGTAAATTTTACAGTTTAAACTAATTTCAAACTGAAAAATATTATAAAAAAATAACAAAAATGATAGAATTTTAAATAGACCCATTTAAATAGAGAGTTTTATTACTGGCATTGGAGAGATTTGTCATAGAATTCGTTCTATTTATTTGTTTAAAAATTCGTTAAAGATTAGGGAAAATTAAGGAGATTGTTATGGCTACCGCTAATCCTTCAAAACATACATCATCAAAATCTTCAAGAAAACGTTCTGTGCACAAAGTGCACACGCTTCCGTTAGCAACAATGGCTGCTTTGTTGACAGCAGCAACCTGCTTAGGCAGCCAGCCTGCAATGGCTGTTCCAGCAAACACAATTATTACACCAACGTACACTGCAATTGCTGAAAAGCTTACGAGCGGCACGGTTGCTAAGTATCGGGATCGTGAAGCTGATGTGGTTGTTAACAATCCAGGATGGCTCAAAACTCCTAGTATTCTTGAGTTCCAGCGTTATCGTGCTACTAATGATGAAAATAAAGATAAAAAGAAAATTAATTCCGACGAGCATGGTAGCGATGAGTATAATACTTTGATTAAAAAAACAGATATGTATGCACATATCGAAACAATAGATGGTTCTAAATATCTCGTATTCGACGTGTTCTTCAACAATGATGCTCAATCGATGGTAACAAAATCAAAAAGGCAATGGTATATATGGCAAGTGCCGTACCAAATTGCTAAGTTAAATTCCGATGGTTCGTTTGCAAACGACACAATCCGCGACTTACGTTTTGACGCTTACAAACTTAAAGATGCATCACAAAATGACAAATTAAAACGCAAGATGAACTTTACTCTTTCGCGCGATTTTTCCAAGTTTGAAAAGGTAGATAACCAATCAACATCTATAAACTTCCCTAACGACAGCGAGAAGAACTTCGGTGTAAGAAATCCTTCAAGATTCCAATATAGTTTAGGACCGAATCAGACAAAATATGAAAAAGATATGGACAATCTATTCCATGAGAATCGTGATGATTACGCTATTGGTAAAGCAACTTGGCTAGATTACCCATATAGTGGTAAGAATTATGGAATAGGTATTCAAACTTCAGAAGTAAATCTTGCATTCCATATGCATGCCGCAGTAAAGCTTAACAGTACAGCGATTAACGAAAACGCTACGACGTATGATGAAAAGTACGCTAATATACATAATGCTTGGACTTGGGCAGATTCTGCAACATATGGAAAAACAACAAGCTCATCCTACGCGTGGGTTTCTGGACGAGATCCACAATCTGACCAAGATAAAAACTTAAAACGCCACAAGGATGACAGCGAAGCGCCAAAAATTTATTACAATGGCAATGAAATAACTAAGAAAACAAAGACCATTAATCTTCATACAAACGATAAACTAAAATTTAGCACCACCGATAACAAGGGTTATATTGAGAAGTTTAGCATTTCTGGTTTAACGGACACTCCTATAACCAAGAAAGGTGTTGGAAGCGAAAACACACCGCTTTCATCAGACGAAATCACTGTTACTAAAGACATGAACAAAAAGCAAGTAACTATTACTTCCGAGGATGGCTCTGGCAACGTTACCACACGTAAAGTTAGAGTCAAAGTTACTACACTTGCTGACGAACATCCTATTACCGGTAAAACCATTAATACTACAGTTGGTGATAAATTACCGGAATTGACAAAAATCGACAATTTTGTAACTGTTAAAAATGGAGACAAGCTTGAAAAGCAGCCAACCTTAAGCTGGAAAGGCACTGCTCCAAACACTGATACAGTTGGCGTATTTACCCATAGTATTGAGGGAACATACTCCGATAAGTCCACGAGTACAACAGATGTAACCATCAAGGTTAAACCAAAGAAGCCAGTTATCGACACTGATCTGACTGATCATGCTGGAAAGAAAGGGCAGAAAGTAACAGTATCTGTCGGAAGCGGCATTCCTACTGACGCTACTACAACAGTTACACTGTTTGATAAAGATAACAAGGAAATCGGCTCTACTACAACGATTAAGAATGGTAAAGCGGAGATTACTGTTGATGGTGAAATCCCTGAAGGCGACGTGTATGCAACAACGAATGTAAGTAAGCCTGATAAGCAAGATGGTCCTAAAAAAACAATTCCAGGATTTAACCTAACTTCAGAAAAAAGTGATAAAAAACAAGCTACCAAGCCTAAGGATACTCAAAAACCAACAATTACTGCTACTGCTGATTCATTGTCTGTAGAAGTTGGGCAAGATCTGAAGATTCACATTGTTGCTAAAGATGATGTGAAGGTTGAAGAAATCAACACTATACAGGCATTAACGGGCGCCAATCTGCTTCAAAATACTGATATCGCTGGTGGTCGTGCAAGTGTTTCAAAAACCACTGACACTGATCAGGAACAAGTGTTGGATCTTACTATTAAGAACATGCAGCCGAAGGAAGTTGGTACATATAATCTAACCTTCACTGTAACCGACTCGGCAGGAAAAACCGGCTCCACAACTCTAACCATAACCGTGAAGCCAACTGTTAGCGAGCAGAAAGCTGAAAACAAGACTGGTAAAGACAAGACAACCGTGAG
>NQOP01000008.1:4082-8092 GCA_003585845.1 Bifidobacteriaceae bacterium NR021 | reverse complement strand
ATCAAAATTTGCGAAGCATTGGACTGTAAGCTGGAAGACATCATGGAAAACGTAGAAGAATAAATACTGCCAAAATTTATTATTAATTGTTTATAACACTCAGTATTACTGCCCCATTCTAATAAATGGGGCAGTATAATAGTTAATTCATTAAATGAATAAAAAATCAAGCGTTCCTTCTCTTTGCGAGATATTCAAGCATTCTTCGTGCATTATCTAACATAGTGTCTGAGTTTTCTCCAAACAATTCATTTGCCCATATTCTATCTACTTGTCGTATTTGTGGGTCAATCAATTTTAAAAATCTTATTGAAGAATACTCTTTAAACAACGCATCTTTCGTTTCTTTTTTAATGTTGTCAAAAACTGGAATGAATGTTTTTTCTATATCGCAAATCTCCATTTTTCTCATTCCCTCTTGATCTTTAGATGATACTTCACATATTAATTGATAAAAAATTGTGCTCATCCAAGTGGATAGCATGATTGCTTCGCTCAATGAAGGCAACGTACAAACAACAAAATTTGTAGACACAAATACAGGATTTTTTGATAGATAAATTTTCCCCGTTGCTCTGATGCCCCTTGGAATCAATACAGAATTTGCGCCAAATTCTCCTTTGCTCTCTTTGGCTAATATCTTCTTCCATTCCTGCTTTGTTTTTCTCCCACGCTGCTGTTTGCCTTTTCTTTCAGGTAATTTGTTATATGTGTCAATAATTGCATCTATGACCTGGTCAGAGTTATTGGAAATATCCAGAAAATAGTTATCTCCTGTTCCAATATCTATTGTATCCAATTTAGCATTACGCATTCCGATTGAAAAGCTGATATTTTTAAACACAAAAAAGAGTATAAAAAAAGAAGCCACTAGTTGTATAATTAATCTACCAAAACAAATTAACAAAGGAGTGACTTCTAAATGGATTTTAACACAGAATTGACAAAAAGACTATTACAAGGTGACAATATTAATCACTTATTAAAAGAAGCGATTGAAAATGGGATTAATCAATTACTTCAAGTTGAATTAACAGAGCATTTAAACTACCCTAAACATTCTGTAGAGGGATATAACACCGGAAATTCAAGAAATGGTGGCTATAATCGTAAAATTTATTCAGAATATGGTATTTTAAATATCCATATTCCACGAGATCGTAACGGAGAATTCGAGCAAAAAATTATTAAAGCTTATAAAAGAAATTCCGAAAAATTAGAAGAGGTTATTATTAAACTTTATTCTAAAGGCTTTACTAACCGTGAAATTGCAGAGTGTATCGAAGATATTTACGGTCATCACTATAGCCCTACTACCGTAACAAATATTACAAAACAAGTTGAAGACTCTGTTAAAGAATTTCATCAAAGAAAAGTTCAATCTCGTTATGCAGTGATTTATGCTGATGCAACGTATGTTCATTTAAGAAGAGCTACTGTTCAAAAGGAAGCTGTTCACTTTTTAGTAGGAATTACTCCAGAAGGCAGTAAAGAAATTCTTGATTATGCAATCTATCCTACTGAATCTGCTGAACACTATAAAGAAATGTTGGAATCATTGAAACAAAGAGGATTACAAGAAGTTTTACTATTTATTACAGATGGACTTAGTGGGGTTAAGACTGCTCTTTTAAGCGTGTTTCCTAACGCAAAATATCAAACTTGTTGGGTTCATTTAATCCGACAATTACAAAAGAAGGTAAGAGTTGAAGATAAAAGAGAATTAGTAGATTCACTTAAGAAAGTTTATCAATCAAACAATAAAGAAGATGCAGAGAAAAAATTAAACGAATTTCTAGAAAACATACACAAACGTTATCCTAAAGTCTGTGCAAGTATTGATTCAGTTTATGACGATTTATTAGTCTTTTTTGACTTCCCTAAACAAATTCGTCAAAGTATTTATACGACTAATTTAATTGAAAGTCTCAATAAGCAACTAAAAAAACGATTAAAAGCAAAGGAACAGTTTCCAGCAGAGGATAGTTTAAATCGTTATCTAGGAGTATTTTGTATTGAACAAAATGAATTATCTAAAGAAAGAATTCATAGAGGATTTGGATTAGCGTCTTATGACCTGCACGAAAAATTCGAAATCCAATAATATTTGCTTTTCGTAGAAAAGCAAATATTATTGGATTGATAGCTTGATTGACAACTAGTGGAGTTTACACAAAATTCTTGACACTGCCGAATTTTTCTTACCTGCTAATAACTTGGTAAAAAGCACCCGACGATTACAGATAGAGAAATACATGGATAGCTTTACAGACAAAGAACTATCCTTAATGGAATCTTTAGCCAGCGGTATCAACGAAGCAAGAAACATCGAAGACTAATTAAAAGAATCCATACATAACGGAAAGAGCCGATAAAATGAGATTGTATTAATCTCATTTTATCGGCTCTGCGTCTTTGCGTCTGGCTCTGTAATCACAGTTACTTTGAACTGCTTTATTTCAATTAAATTTTCTTGTCTGCATTTCGGACAATAGAGGGGGAATTTTTTTAATTCAGTATCTTCCCTTATCTTTAATCGTGTTTTATTTCCACATACAGGACACAATATCCACTTGTAGTTTATAATAACTATCTCCTCCTTTACACTTTAATTCAAATCTTTATTAAAAAATATTTCATCTTATTTAACAAGAAACCATATTTATATAACAACATAAAATACACTAAGTTATTTTATTGAACATATATCGTACTTTATCTATCCGACTATTTGGACGACGGGGCTGGCAAACAGGTTCACCGGTAGTAACATGGTACCCTTTTAACTCTGTTAAACAAACACTACGTCCATTTGTAAAGAAAGTTAAATCACTACGATATTCTTGAATACACCGAGCAGGGATTTCTCCACTAAGAATGACCTCATTATTTTTCAATTGAGTGTCTACGATGTTCGCACAATATTTAGGAGCATCGTTGTATGCTCGTGAAAGATATTCCTTTGGCGCATAAATTTTAAAACTAAGATATGGCTCTAACAATTCTGTTCCAGCTTTTTTTAAGACTTGTTCCAATACAATAGGAGCAAGCATCCGAAAATCTGCTGGGGTACTAACAGGGCTATAGTATAAGCCATACTTAAAACAGATTTTACAGTCCGTCACATTCCAACCATATAATCCTTGTTCGCAACCATAGCGTATCCCTTCCATAACTGCATTTTGAAATGATTGATTTAAGTATCCAAGAGAAACCGAGCTCTCATACTGCATTCCACTTCCCAACGGAAGCGGTGATACAGATAAACCAATGGAAGCCCAGAAAGGATTTGGCGGCACTTCGATGTGAATGGTATATTCTGCATTTTTTAACGGTCTCTCCATATAAATGACTGTAGGCTCTTTTAGTTCTATCTCCACATGATACTTTTCTTGCAACAGTGCACTAATCACTTCCATTTGTACTTTCCCTAAGAAAGAAAGTATAATTTCATGTGTCGTAGAATCCACGTAATATCGTAGAAGCGGATCACTATCTGAGATTTCCAAAAGGGCATCAAGCAACATTTCTCTCTGTTCAGGTTTACTCGGTTCAACAGTTGTTTGTAGTAGAGGGTGCGGATTTTCAATCTTTTTTCTCTGTGGCAATAGTTTTGTATCTCCAAGAACACTATTTAACTTCAAAAACTCATTTTGCAAAATAACAATTTCTCCAGAATAAGCTCTATCAATCTTACATAATTCACCATTTATTGAAGTATACATTTCTGTAACTTTTATTTTTTCTTTTTCTGATACTCTAACCGAATCTCGTAAATGTAGTACTCCACTATAAAGGCGTATATATGCAAGACGTTGTCTTTTTTTTGTATATTCAATTTTGAAAACATTTCCGCAAAGTTCAGACGGACCTCGATGTGTTGATGAATAAAATTTATTCGTAATCACTTCTATAAGGTTATCAATCCCTATATTACTTTTTGCACTTCCATGATAAAGAGGGAACAGAGAACAATTCTGAAATCTTATGCTTTCCTCTTGTTCGAGTTC
>NQOP01000008.1:1026-3307 GCA_003585845.1 Bifidobacteriaceae bacterium NR021 | reverse complement strand
GTATCCCATTGTTCAGATTCGGTAAAGTTCGTCACACACATATTAGGATACAGTTCTACCTTCTGTTTGATTACAATTTCGGCAGAAAGTTTCTCTTTAATATCCTGATAAACCGTTGATAAATCAATTCCATTTTGGTCAATCTTATTGATAAAAAAGATTGTGGGAATCCCCATTTTCCTAAGTGCATGAAATAATATACGAGTTTGTGCTTGTACGCCATCTTTTGCAGAAATCAGTAGAATTGCCCCATCTAAAACTGATAATGAACGATATACTTCTGCTAAGAAATCCATATGTCCTGGCGTGTCTATGATGTTCACCTTCGTATTTTCCCACTGAAAAGAGGTTATTCCTGTCTGAATTGTAATTCCTCTCTGACGTTCTAAAAGCGTATTATCCGTCCTCGTTGTACCTTTGTCCACGCTTCCTAATTCTGTAATCGCTCCACTGTTATATAATAAGCTTTCTGTTAAGGTAGTTTTTCCTGCATCAACATGAGCTAAAACTCCAATATTAATAATTTTCATGTGATTTTCCTCCATTCAAAAACCCAAAAGGGCATAAAAATCCCAGTGATAAATACTTTTATCACTGGGATTTTTATGCATAACCATAGGTATACAAAGCATACAGATATTCTCTGGATACTTTAGAATCACATGATAAAGGTATTCTTAAACTGGGTACAAAAAACTAAGCCCTCCTAAAAAAGGACATCCAATTATTTGTTCCCACTATCAAATTGACAGTTTATTTAAGAATACCTTGCCGCATATTTATTAACTCCTTTTAAATAGATACTTAAATAATAGCACGTAAGAGCATATTTGTAAAGGAATCTCCAATTTTTTATCAAAGAGAGTACGTGATTACAAAATAGCTGTAATAATGTACCAATATTTGTTATTCTATAATCTTCCAATTACTCCCGTTCTTTTCAAGTACCAAATCAAATTGAGATACCTGCGTTGCTTTGGTCTGCTGGTCGATATACTCCACTGTCAGCGATACCGTGACTTGATTATCCTTACGATTGTGAATAGGATTTACCAGTTCTTGAAAGATGTACTCTTTTCCGATTGGTTTTAATATCCCGTCATTCACATAGTAGGAAAGTTCACTGGCTGTCGCTGTAGGATAGAGCTTGAAGAACGTCGTTAAAAACTCATTGATTTCATTGGTTGTAATGGAATCAACCGTCCCCTCACTTTCAATGGCTTTTGGTTTATAACTTGATTTCTTAGGTATGTTGGTAATGGTCGGATTCTTAACCAGTACCATATTTCCAGAACCATCTACATAGACACTCACTATATAAGCAGAGTGGACGGTCTTTGTATTTTCTCCCTCTGTAATGAGCTGGTCTACACTGTAGGTTACATTAAACTCATTGTCGCCAGTTGCCTGGAGTCAACACTATGGATAAAAAGTTTATTTTTTCGTTTTCGCGAACATATCATTGACTTTTTTTAATGTTTTCCTCGTATTGGTAAACATATCATAGGTTTTTTATACTAGTACGTATTTGGAAACATATCTAGTTTTATATTTTTGATATATAATGCACATTATATAATGTAGAATTTACTCATTTACAATATCCTTTTATTTTATCTGCATATTTGCTTAAAAGCTCTTTTGAATATACTTTACTTTGGTTAGATTCTCTCACTTCGTTCCAAAGAATTGCAGCAACTTTCATCTTATTAGAAAATTTATCACTACGTTCATCTAAGTTAAAATCTTTTACAAACTGGTTCCATTGGTTAGTAGTATTATCATATTTTGCGTAATCAGAGTCTCCATTATATACATCAAGCATATTTTTAATTGTAAAATTTTTGTCGTTCTTTCTTTTTACTTTTCGCCAAGCTTCTGCCATATTCGCATTAAATTTAAATGGCTTAATTCCAGTTTGCTCTGAAAAATAGTCTCTAAATTTTTGATTGAATGAAAATCCACATTCTAGTAATGGAGTATTTAATGTTATATTATCAGTTATCTTTTTATTTTTATTCCTTGAAGATTTTTTTATTTTATTTCCCTTAAAATATTCTTCTATAATATAATTCAGTTCCTTTTTTGTTCCTCTATATTCTAATCCAAGAGACTTACAAACTTTTGATAACTCCTCTCGATACCAATAATATTTGTTGAATTCTTCAAATGATTTTATATCTTTAAATTCAGGTCTACTTTCTAACATACACTTTCCCTCAATTCTCTTTTTTTCTATTCGTTTGTCATCAATACTAGAGCCTCCGCCGCAGCTTTCACA
>NQOP01000008.1:0-174 GCA_003585845.1 Bifidobacteriaceae bacterium NR021 | reverse complement strand
GTTCGTATGCAGAAACATATCCATGAACCTTTTAACAATTATCTCTGCCTATCGTTAAAAGGTTTCAAGCAAATAAACTTAGAGTTCTCACACTCCTAGATATTTAATATGTATTTGACACGGATTCCACTCATCCCATAAAGTTGGAAAACATTCCAATTCTTTATATCCCAT
>NQOP01000001.1:752000-755983 GCA_003585845.1 Bifidobacteriaceae bacterium NR021 | reverse complement strand
GAAACGTTTATTTACTACACCTGCAAGTGATGCTGAGCGTGCAATTGTTGAAAAGCAACTTGGAAGATTCCCTAGAGGAATGGTAGCTGTTGGTGCTCGTTGCGTTTGTGGTAGACCTCTTGCTGTTATTACTAGACCATGCTTAGAAGATGGTACTCCATTCCCGACTACATGCTACCTTACCAGTCCTGAAGCTGTGAAAGCGGTGTCTCACGTCGAAGCAGACGGTATTATGCGAGAATATAACGAGCTATTACAATCGGACGAAGATTTAAAGAAACAATATGAGCGTGCACATAAGTATTATTTGGAATTCCGTCATGAATTGGCAGTGTCTTTGGGGGATAGTGAAGAGCATATTAGTCAGATGAGCGCTGGTGGAATGCCAGTTCGTGTTAAATGCTTGCATGCTTTGCTTGCGCAAACATTGGTAATGGGCAAAGGTGTAAATCCGATTGGTGACATGGTGTTAGAGCGCATTAAAGATGAGTTTGATCCTAACGTGTGCCGTTGTACTACTCCGTGGAGCGATGATGCATATGCTACTGAAACGGAAGTTGTTGTGGAAGACGAAACGGATGCAAAAGATAAAATTGCAGAGGGTGAAGCTGTGAAAAGTGAAACGACTACTTGCGCAGAAAAAACAGTACAGGTTGCTGCAATTGACTGCGGTACAAATTCTATTCGACTAAAAATTGCGCAAGTATCTGAGCATGGAATGAAAGATATTGTGCCTCGTATGCTTCGCGTCGTTAGACTCGGTCAGGGAATTGACGAAACTCACCGTTTCGCAGATGACGCTTTGGAACGAGTGAGGGAGGCTGCGCACGAATTTGCGCAAGTTTTGAAAGAACATCCAGTTGATGCGATTCGTTTTGTGGCAACTTCAGCTACACGAGATGCTGAAAATCGTGAGATTTTTGAACAAATGATGATTGATGAGCTTGGTGTTCGTCCTGAAGTTATTAGCGGTACCGAAGAAGCGGCTCTTAGCTTCCTAGGGGCAACAAGCGTTGTGTCTCGAGATGAGTTGCAGCCACCGTATCTCGTAGTTGATTTAGGTGGAGGCTCTACTGAGTTAGTGCTTGGAGGAGATGGGGACTGCTTGCCAGCGCACAAGGTTTCTGCAGCATACTCCATGAATGTTGGTTCCGTTAGAATGACGGAAAGGCATTTGCATACTGATCCTCCTACTGAAGAGGAAATTCAAGCTGCGATTGAAGATATTGACAAGCATATTGATGATGCTTTCAAAGTTGTCCCTGCAGGGCGAGCTCGTACTATTATTGGCGTTTCTGGAACTGTGACAACTATGGCTGCTTTGACTATGGGATTGCAGCATTATGATCATACTGCTGTCGATGGTGTGCGTATTGGATTAGAGCAGGCTTATGCTGTTAATAATCGATTTTTGCGTATGCCTAAGGACTGCAGGCGCACGTATGCGACGATTCACCCAGGGCGTGTGGATGTTGTTGGCGGTGGAGCAGTGATTTGGAGCCGAGTGTTGGAGAGATTAGCAAAAGCTGCGTATGAGGATCACGGTGGGGTTTTGGATACGTTTGTTGCAAGTGAGCATGGTTTGCTTGACGGAATCACGATCGATTTGGGAAGAAAGTTACTCGCCACACGCTGAGTGCGTGTGTTTGCGGTTTCTGACGGTTGATGAGTGCGCGTGTTTGTAGTTTCTGACGGATACTGAGAATATGTGTTTGTGATTTCGCCACACGCTGAGCTTGTTCTTTGCTTAAATGTATGGCATAATAAGTGATTGCTGCCTCTGTGGCGGAATTGGCATACGCATCAGACTTAAAATCTGACGCCCTTACGGGCTTGTGGGTCCGAGTCCCACCGGAGGCACAAACAAAGCGCTGCACAGTTTTAGCTGTGTGGCGCTTTTTGCTTTCTGTCGGTTTCTTCCGCTTGCGCACATTTGCACTTTACTTAGCATATTTGCGATTGACAATCCCGTATTTGTCTTATAGTCAGTTCGATTGTTATAATTGTTGCGAATTTGCAATGCAATAGTTGTATTGCTTAACAACTGAAGTAGAAGGTGAATTATGCTTTGTAATTTTTGCGGTAAAGAGAACGACGCAAATAGTCAAGTATGTGTTAATTGCGGAAATCGCTTAGAAAACCCAAATGTGCAGCAGACTGTTCAAAATACTCAGCAGCCAGCAAACGATACTTTAAATTCTGTTAAAGATGGCTTTAAGAATTTTAATGAGGCAATAGATTCAGTAATTGAAGATTCAGATCCTGAGCTTTTACATAAGTACTCTTTGATTGCTTATATGGCAGCTTCTGTTGTTGCAATTATTGCTCCATTCTTGCCACTTATTACTATAAATTGCATGGGTATCTCCAAGTCGTTTAATTTTGTAAACAATAATAACACTCCTGGCGATGGAATTTTTTATATAATTATTGCTGTTGTTGCTTTAGTTTTTGCTTTTATGAATAAGTCAAAAATAATGATGATTGTTGGCGGTGTTGCTGCTGTATTTATGATTTTTGAGTTTTTCCATATTAATGGCAAGATGTCTTCCATCAAATCGCAGTTTGGCGGATTCTCGATGTTTGGATCTGTAAGTTATGGCATTGGTTTCTACTTATTCATTCTCTCTGCACTTGCTTTGCTTGGATCCTCTGTATTGTACTACCTATGTGAAAGAGTGCTAAAAGCAGAGAAATAGCATTACTTTGTAACATGTTTTATACAATGTTTATGCATGTTGACAGCTTGTGATTACATAGTAATATACAAAGTAATTGATAATAGTGAACCACGGCTTAGGCTGGGGTTCACTGCGTATAAGGCAAAATGCGAATGATATTGAGAAACGATATCGTCCAAATATTTTAATATTTTAGGAGGCTGGAAAGTGCATAATCATAACGATGTAATTCGAACTAACAGCACTGATTCACGCTCAAGCAGTGCGAACGAAAATGCCAACTCTTTCGATACTCATTACAATAACGCCAACGCAGCTTCCCAAGCAGCCGCAATTCACGCAAGTCACGCACATCAGCATCGTTTGCTTCTTACGCTTTCTCTTACTGCAACTGTGTTTTTTGCTGAGGTGATTGGTTCTTTTCTAACTAATTCTTTGTCGCTGCTTATAGACGCAGGTCATATGCTTACAGACATTTCAGTTCTTGCAGCTTCAACAGTTACTGCAATGCTTATGCGTCGTCGTCCAAATAGTAAGCGCACGTGGGGTTGGGCGCGTCTTGAGGTTATTACAGCTGCTGCGGGAGCTCTTATTTTACTGCTTGTAGGAGTGTATGCTCTTGTTGAAGCTGGAATGCGTCTTTTTGGTAGTGGTCATCAAGGCATTCACGATGTAAATCAGCTGCTATTCTTTGGTATTCTTGGCTTAGCTGCGAATTTAGGCTCTCTTGTAATTCTTATGTCTCAATCGCAAGACAATATGAATATGCGTGCTGCTTTTCTTGAGGTTATGAATGATGCTCTTGGATCTGTTGCAGTTGTAGTCTCAGCTATTGTAATGATGAGCACAGGTTGGGCAGGTTTTGATGCTGTAGCTGGTGGTGTTATTGCGCTTCTTATGATTCCACGTGCGCTAAAGCTTCTTAAGAATGCTGTTAAGGTTCTTCTTGAGCAGACTCCTGAAGGTCTTGATTTAAACAAAGTTCGTGAACATCTAGAACATGTTCCTCATGTTCTTGCAGTTCATGATTTGCACGCTAGTACTGTCTCTACTGGTATGCCGATTTTTATGGCACATGTTGTTGTGGATCCTAATATGACAATGTCTCAATGCTCTCAGGTGCTTTCTCAGCTTCAGGACTGCTTACGCGAGCATTTTCCTGTTTCTGTGTCCCACACTACTTTCCAACTTGAGCCTAAAGGCTATACAACTTCCAGTGCTTCAGAGCATCATGAATAAAGTTTATAAGGTTTTGCTTATAAGTCTTGTTGCAATGAATGTAACAAGTTTGCATAAATACGT
>NQOP01000001.1:749936-751222 GCA_003585845.1 Bifidobacteriaceae bacterium NR021 | reverse complement strand
CTAATTGATAATACTCACAGTGAGCGCGTGCGCAGACTCGTTTCTTTAGGTCGCGCAAAGTCGCATGATTTGCAGCGTTTTTTAGTTGAAGGTCCGCAAAGTGTGCGCGAAGCTGTACGTTATGCCACAGATTCGTTATGTGATATTTATGTTACTAAAGATGCTTGTGAAGGTAATGAAAAGGAAAGTTCCCAATTTTCTTCTTTGCGGGAAATAGTTAAAGAAGCTTTATCTCGATCTTGTTATGTTCATCCTGTTGAATCGAGTATTATGCAAAAAATTAGTGCTGATTCACAGGGAATTGTTGCGGTTGCTAATTCGAAATCTTTAGATGATATCTATTTTAGTGAGTTTAAAAATTTGCAACAATCAGCACAAGTAAAATCAAAAAACGATTTTAAGCCTCTTCGTATTGCAGCTTGCTGGCAGGTAAGAGATCCTGGCAATGCTGGTGCTATTATTCGCGTTGCAGATGTTGCTGGATGCGATGCTGTTGTTTTTGTTGATGATTGCGTAAGTCGTTGGAATTCTAAGCTTGTGCGTTCGACTGCTGGTTCACTATTTCATCTTCCTGTAGTGCAATTAAGCGTTCAAGACTGGTTCGAATGCGCTGCAAAATCAAATATTCGAGTTATTGCAGCTGATATTTACGGAACTGACAAGATTAAACCTGTGCCATTTCCAAAAATTTTAGTCGATTCCGAGGTTATTAGCAGTTCTTTGGCTATTTTATTTGGTAATGAAGCTAGAGGCTTACCTAAAGAAGTATTGCAGCAGGTTGACGATATTTCAATAATTCCAATATATGGAAAAGCGGAATCGATGAACCTTGCAACAAGTGCAGCAGTAATGCTTATGGGCTTGGCTATGTCGAGTCATGAGCGAAAAATATAATTTTGGGCAATATTTTGCAATATCGTATATAGACAATGAATATACGTATAACACAGATAGGAAGGGTGCTGTGACCGATAATAAGCCATTCGATATTAAAGCTGTAACTAAAGCAGTAAAAGAAGGTATTGCTAGCGTTACAGCTGCTCAAACTATGGAAGAGCTGAAGGCTGTTAAAACTAAGTATGCTGGCGCACAGTCAGTGATGACTGTTGCAAGCAAAGCAATTGGTTCTTTGCTTGCAGATCAAAAGAAGGAAGTTGGCAAGGTAATGTCAACTTTGCGAGCTGATTTTGGTCGAGCTTTTGCAGAAGCTACAGAGCGAATTAAAGCCATTGAAGAAGCTCGTATGCTTTCTGCTGAGACTGTAGATATGACTCTTCCGATTAATC
>NQOP01000001.1:745520-749201 GCA_003585845.1 Bifidobacteriaceae bacterium NR021 | reverse complement strand
ATGGTTTGATTTCGATGCATTGAACTTTGGGCCGGATCATCCTGCGCGTCAAATGCAGGATACTTTCTACGTTCAAGGCAATCAAGCTAAGGATGCCGCAGGCTTTGTTGGTTCAAATATGGTTTTGCGCACGCAAACTTCTTCTGATCAAGTACGTGCGTTAATTGAGCGTGGAGTTCCTCTGTATATTGCTTCTCCTGGTAGAGTGTTCCGCACTGATGAACTGGATGCAACGCATACTCCAGTTTTCCATCAATGTGAAGCTTTGGCTGTGGATAAGCATTTAACAATGGCTGATTTAAAGGGTGTTCTCGATCGTTTAGCTGTTGCAATGTTTGGTCCAGATGCAAAGAGCCGTTTGCGACCAAGCTACTTCCCATTTACTGAGCCTAGTGCTGAGCTGGATCTTTGGTTCCCAGATAAAAAGGGCGGCCCAGGCTGGATTGAATGGGGTGGATGTGGAATGGTTAACCCTAATGTGTTGAAGTCTGCAGGTTTAGATCCACAAGTGTATACCGGTTTTGCTTTTGGCGTCGGCTTGGAGAGGACTCTGCTTCTTCGTCACGATATTAACGATATGCATGATTTGGTTGAAGGCGATAAGCGCTTCAGTGAACAGTTTGTGATGGGGGAGTAAAACTCATGCCAATGGTAGATATTGACTGGCTTAAAGATCATGTTGAAGTGCCAGAAGGTTTAACATACGAACAGCTTGCTAAAGATTTAGTTCGTGTTGGTTTAGAGGAAGAAGAGATTCACACTTCTCAAGTTACCGGCCCAATTGTTGTCGGTTACGTAGTTGACGCAACTCCTGAACCGCAGAAAAATGGCAAAACTATTAATTGGTGCCATGTTGATGTTGGAGATAAATATAACGATGTTGACGAGAACGGCAAGAAAGTTCCTCGTGGCATTGTTTGTGGTGCTCCTAATATGGCTGCTGGTGAAAAGGTAGTTGTTACTCTTCCTGGAGCAGTTTTGCCTGGCGATTTTAAGATTGAGCCGCGCAAGACTTACGGTCATGTTTCTGACGGTATGTGCGCATCTGAGCGCGAGCTTGGTTTAGGAGATAGTCACGACGGCATTATTTTGCTTCGCGAATATGGATTCTCTAAAGCAGAATACGAGGCATTAAAGCCTGGCGATGATGCTATGGAATTACTTCAGCTTAATAAGCCGATTTTGGAGATTAACATAACGCCTGATCGTGGTTATGCTTTCTCTTATCGTGGTGTTGCTCGCGAATATCATCATTCAACTGGTGCTGTTTATACGGATCCTGTTGCAAAGTTGAATGAGCAGGTATCGCAAATTAATAATGAAGGTCACAAGACTTCAGATATTGACGTGAGCATTGAAGATACTAATCCAATTCATGGTGTACCTGGTTGTGATCGATATTATGCGCGTGCTGTACACGGTTTTGACTCCACTTGTGCAAGCCCACGTTGGATGCAGCGACGTTTAACGCGTGCAGGTATGCGCAGTATCTCTCTTGCTGTTGATATCACTAATTATGTAATGCTCGATTTGGGTCAACCTCTTCACGCTTATGATTTAGACAAAATTGAAGGTCCAATTGTAGTTCGTCGTGCACATGATGGCGAACATCTTACGACTTTGGATGGCAAAGATCATGAATTGCATGTTGAGGATTTAGTTATTTGCGATTCTCCTCGTGGAAACCATGGTTCACGCGTGCTTGGCTTAGCAGGTGTTATGGGAGGCATGTACGGCGAAGTTACGAGTGAAACGAAAAATATTTTGATTGAGGCAGCTCACTTTGATCCCGTTTCAATTGCTCGCACTGCTAGACGACATAAGATTCCTTCTGAGGCTTCTCGTCGTTTTGAGCGTGGTGTTGATACTCAATTGCAGCCAGCAGCTGCACAAATGGCTGCAAATCTTTTGGAACAGTTTGGTGGAGCTAAGCCATCTACATCGCCGTGTGATGTTAATAATACTCAGTCGCGAAATGTGATTGTGTTTAAAGCTAATGAAGTGCAGCGAGTTGCTGGTTTGGATGTTGATTTGAATCGCATTAGCGATATTCTTACCGATATTGGTTGCTCTGTTGCTGGTGGTGGCAATGGATCCTTCTCCGTTCTTCCTCCAACTTGGCGTCCTGATTTGAACGAGCCTTGCGATTTAGTAGAAGAAATTGCTCGACTTATTGGATACGATGAGATTCCTGTTAAGGTTCCTGCTGTTCCTGTTACTGGTCGAACTGGTTTAACTTCTCAACAGCAAACTAGGCGAGCTATTGCTTATGAGTTAGCAGAAACTGGTTTTGTTGAATCTTTAAGCTATCCATTTGTTGGTGAGGAAGATATTAAGGCTTTCCGCCAAAATGTGGATGAAGTTGCTGAAGTAAGTGTTCGTATTGCTAATCCTTTAGCTGGAGACAGACCTTGGCTTCGTCGTTCTGTTTTGATGACTTTGGCTGGCACTGTTCGACGCAATCTTCATCGTGGTTTAACAGATATTTCCATGTATGAGCTTGGTCATGTGTACTTTAGCGATCCAAATGCTCCTGCAATTCCTGCATTACCTGGTTCTGTTAGACCTTCTAATGCTGAACTTGCTGCGCTGGATGCTGGATTACCGGAACAACCTTTGCATGTTGCTGCTTTGCTAACTGGTCATGCTGAAGAAACTGGTTGGCTTGGTACTCATAGAGATGTTGATTGGAGCGATGCTGTTGAAGCACTCCAGCGAGTTGGTAAGAGAATTGGTGTTAAGTTCATTCTCGAACAGTTTAAAGCTCAAGATGCTCCATCTTCTTGGCATCCTGGTCGTAGCGCTCAAGTTTGTGTTCTTGCTGAAGATGGTTCAAGCGTCAATCTCGGTGTTGTTGGCGAATTGCATCCGCATGTTTGTGAAGCATTAGATTTGCCTAAGCATTCTGCAGCATTCGAGCTTGATTTAACTGAATTGTTTAAGAATATGCTTATGAAGCCTGTTCAAGCTAAACCAATTTCAACTTTCCCTCCTGTAAAGCAAGATTTTGCTTTCACTGCACCAATTGAGTTGAAGGCGAATGAATTGCAGTATGCTATTGAAAAGTCTGCTGGAGATTTGCTTGAATCTGTTGAGTTGTTCGATGTGTATGAGGGTGAGCAGCTTGGAGAAGGCTTGCGTTCTCTTGCTTATTCTGTAACGTTCCGAGCAAATGATAGAACGCTTTCTGGCGAAGAGATGGAAGAAGTTCGTAAGAAGATTACGGATGCTGCTGAAGTCTTGCACGCAACTTTGCGAGTGTAATATATAATATATTTTAATTAATGCGATTGTGCATACATTCTAATAGTATGCATAATCGCATTTATTGTATTGTTGACTCTTTTTCTTCTTATGTAAAGTAATATCTATTTTTTTAAATAAAATATAGCGTTTTCATGCATAATAGATATGTGTGACGAAGAACACATAAATAATTTTTTTATGCATGTAGATATGTATACACATATTCGTATATATTTAATTGAAAATATGTTTATGAAAGGTTTTGATAAAACTATGATGAATCCAGAAACGGATGCAGAATCAAATAACGAAGTGTCAATAAAACAGCAACGTCCTGTAACAAAAGCAGCGCGTTTAAACGCTATTGAACAAGCGTTACTGGCAGAAGTAATTACTTCTCAATCACAACTCGCTAAAGTATTGGCGCGTCATGGT
>NQOP01000001.1:744579-744732 GCA_003585845.1 Bifidobacteriaceae bacterium NR021 | reverse complement strand
TTTAATGTTACTCAAGCTACTTTGAGCCGAGATTTAGATGAGTTAAATGCCGTTAAAATTCGATTGACGGATGGCAGGATTGCGTATGTGCTTGGCGATGGTACTGGCAATCGTCATGCTATGGATACTGTGCGAATTGATCAGCAAGTTGCT
>NQOP01000001.1:737109-743758 GCA_003585845.1 Bifidobacteriaceae bacterium NR021 | reverse complement strand
CGCACTTTAACAGGTCTTGTCACTGAAGTTGGGCATGCGAATAATATTGTTGTTATTCATACTCCGTCAGGCGCTGCACAATACGTTGCAAGTGTTATAGATCGTCAGCCTTTGAAAGGTATTTTAGGATCAGTTGCTGGAGATGATACAGTTATTATGGTTTGCGTTTCAAATGAAGAAGCTGAAAATCGAGCAAATTGGATGCTTTCAGTAGCTTCTCGTTAAATAATCTATTAAGAAGTATTGTGTTCATTTCAATAAGAGTTGTATTCAAAAGAGTTGTATTAGAAAAATAATTTTGCATTAAAGAAAAGATTCATACGCGTGCAGTGCATTGTTGAGCTGCACGCGTTTTTTATATGCATAACTATAATCGATATATTTTTTGTATTTTGTAATAATTCTCCGAAGATTATAAAAATATAATAATTTTTGGTGCGTCTGTTGATTTTATTTTAGATGTATAATATGCTCTTTATTGTTTATTTATTCAATATATGACCTGGGAGGTCACAATGACTAATAAAAAACGTATTGTCTTGGCGTATTCAGGTGGCCTCGATACTTCTGTAGCAATTCCATACCTTAAAGAGCAAACAGGTCAAGACGTTGTAGCTGTGTCACTAAACGTTGGTCAAGGCGGTGAAGCGCTTGAAGTAATTAAAAATCGTGCTTTGGCTTGTGGTGCAGTTGAGGCATATGTTGTCGATGCTCGCGAAGAATTCGCAGATAATTATTGCATGCTTGCATTAAAAGCTAACGCAATGTATGAAGACGTGTATCCATTGGTTTCCGCTCTTTCCAGGCCTTTGATTACTCGCCACTTAGTGAATGCAGCTCATCAATTTGATGCAGACACAATTGCGCATGGTTGCACAGGTAAAGGAAACGATCAAGTTCGTTTTGAAGTTGCAATCCAATCTTTGGATCCAGAATTAAAAGCTATTAGCCCAATTCGAGATTTGTCACTTACTCGTGATGTTGAAATAGAGTTCGCTAACGAGCACAAGCTTCCAATTGAACAGAGCAAGAAAAGCCCATATTCGATCGACCAAAATGTTTGGGGCCGTGCAATTGAAACCGGTTTCTTAGAAGATCCATGGAATGCTCCGACTGAAGAGTGCTATTCTTATACGCAAAATCCTCTTGAATCTCAAGAACCGGATGAAGTTACAATTACTTTTGAAAAAGGTGTTCCAGTTGCAATTGACGGTCATAGCGTAACGCCTTTGCAAGCAATTGAAGAAATGAATGCAAGAGCTGGAGCGCAAGGAATTGGACGAATTGATATTATTGAAGATCGTCTTGTAGGAATTAAATCTCGTGAATTGTACGAAGTTCCAGGTGCTCAAGCTTTAATTGTTGCACACCAAGAGCTTGAAAATTGCTGCCTGGAGCGTGAGCAGCACAGGTTAAAGCGTGCTCTTGATAAAAAGTGGGCTGAATTTGTCTATGACGGTCAGTGGTTCTCTCCAGTTGTGCGTTCTCTTAACGCGTTTATTAATGAAACTCAAGAGCATGTTTCTGGAGAAATTCGAATGACTATGTATGCTGGCAAAGCTGTAGTTACTGGACGCCGTTCTGAGGAATCATTGTATGACTTTAATTTAGCAACATATGATTCTTCAGATACATTTGATCAGCGTGCTTCCAATGGATTCATTGAAATCTACGGATTGTCTAGCAAGGTTGCAGCAGCAAGAGATATGCGCGTTGCAAACAACAACTAATACGATATATATAAAAAGATATAAAGGTAATAAACTATGCACGATGCAACAAAAGCAGCAGCCGCAGAACTAGAAAATAATGAAAACAATAATACTAATCACCCTATTGCATTGTGGGGTGGACGATTTAGTTCAGGTCCTTCAGCAGAGTTAGCGAAACTAAGCAAGTCCACACAATTTGATTGGCGATTAGCGGATGATGATATTGCTGGTTCTAGAGCTCATGCGCATGCGTTGCATCGTGCAGGTCTTCTTAACGAAAAAGAGTATGCTGATTTATCTTGTGCATTAGATGAATTGCAAAAGCGTGTAGATGACGGAACTTTCGCACCTATTGAGGAAGATGAGGATGAAGCTACAGCATTAGAGCGCGGTTTACTTGAAATTGCTGGAAATGAGCTTGGTGGAAAGCTTCGTGCAGGTCGCTCTAGAAATGATCAAATTGCAGCTTTAATACGTATGTTTTTGCGTAGGCATGCGCGCATTATTGCATCATTATTGTTGTCAGTTTGCCAAGCGTTGCTGAATCAATCAAAAAATGCAAAAGACGCAGTGATGCCGGGTCGCACTCACATGCAACACGCTCAACCAATTTTGCTTGCGCATCAGTTAATGGCACATGTTTGGCCGCTTTTACGAGATGTAAATCGCTTCATAGATTGGGATTTGCGTGCAGATGAAAGCCCTTATGGAGCAGGAGCTTTGGCAGGCAATACTCTTGGTCTTAATCCAGAACAAGTAGCTAAAGAGCTTGGTTTTTCAAAAGTTTGCGCTAATTCTATAGACGCAACTGCAAGTAGAGACTTAGTCGCAGAATTTTCATTCATTGCAGCAATGGTTGGTGTTGATATATCACGATTAAGTGAAGAAATTATTATTTGGAATACTCAAGAATTTGCATTTGTTCGTTTAGATGATGCTTATTCAACTGGCTCATCGATTATGCCTCAAAAAAAGAATCCAGATATTGCGGAACTTGCTCGCGGTAAAGCTGGTAGATTAATAGGCGATTTAACTGGTTTAATGGCAACTCTTAAAGGTCTTCCTACTGCTTATGCTCGCGATTTGCAGGAAGATAAAGAAGCTGTTTTTGATCAAATTGACACTTTAGAAGTGCTGCTTCCAGCTTTTGCTGGAATGGTAGAAACTATGAAATTTGATCTCAATAGACTTTATGAACAGTCTTCTACTGGTTTCGCTCTTGCTACAGATATTGCAGAATGGCTTGTAAAAAAGGGTGTTCCATTCCGTAATGCTCATACTTTGTCTGGTTTGTGTGTAAAGCGAGCTGAGGAAATTGGGGGAGATCTTGCTGATTTAAGCGATGATGATTTTTCAAATATTCTAAGCGATTTTGTTGATAGCGCAGAAATTGCGAATATTAGAACAATATTGACTAGTGCTGGATCTGTGTCTGCTAGATGCGGTCGTGGCGGTACAGCCTTCGTGCGAGTTAAAGAGCAAATTTTAGAGGCTGAAAACGCAATGGATAATTATTATAAATTTGCAAATTCGAAAAACGATGGTTCTGCTTATATTTCGCCTATAAAATAATTTTAAAATTAGATTATTAGCTGTCACGTTATAGTGCCAAGTATCGTACTTTATGATATTTGGCACTTTTTATTATGCGTGTCGTCATGTGCTGCAAAAATTGAAAGGCTTGTGGACGCGCAAAGCGCCCGATATTTATCGGTATTCTGTATTAAGGAGATACGAATGGCTCAGGTCAGGAACTACAAGGAAGCAGGTTTTGCTTCTTTGTTTGAAGAGCTTAAGTGGCGTGGATTAATTTCACAATCTACTGATGAGCAGCAACTTGCTCAAGCGCTTGACGGAGAACCATTAACGTATTATTGCGGTTACGATCCTACTGCTGCTTCATTGCATATTGGTAATCTTGTGCAGCTTATTAATATGCGCCACTTGCAGGCTGCAGGTCATCATCCTATTGCTTTAGTTGGTGGTGCTACTGGTTTGATTGGTGACCCTCGTCAAAGCGGAGAACGCACTCTTAATTCTAAGGATATTGTGGCTGGTTGGGCTGAGCGTTTGCGTAGGCAGATTGGCAGAATTTTGCCTCTTGATGGTGAAAATCCTGTTCGTTTTGTCAGCAATTACGACTGGGTTTCTAAGATGTCTGCTATCGACTTTTTGCGCGATGTTGGTAAGAACTTCCGAGTTGGCACAATGCTTTCTAAGGATATTGTGGCTCGTCGCTTAAATTCCGATGAAGGTATTTCTTTTGCTGAGTTTAGTTATCAAGTTTTGCAAGGCAACGACTTCTTGTATTTGTTTGATAATTACAACGTAACTTTGCAGCTTGGTGGTTCGGATCAGTGGGGTAATCTCACTTCCGGCATGGATTTGATTCGTAAGGTTCGTGGCGCATCCGTAAACGTGTTTACTAGCCCAATTATTACAGATAATCAAGGTCGTAAGTTTGGTAAGTCAGAAGGTAATGCCATGTGGCTTGATCCTTCTATGCTTAGCCCTTATCGCTTCTACCAGTTCTGGTTCAATCAGCCTGATGATGAAGTTGTTAAGTTGCTTAAAGTGTTCACTTTCTTGCCAAAAGATGAAATTGAGCGTTTAGCTCAGCAAATTCAGGATGATCCTGGAAGTCGTGAAGCTCAGCGCGTGCTTGCGTGGGAAGTTACGAGTTTCGTTCACGGTGAAGATTTAACGAACCAGGCTATTGAAGCTTCTTCCGCTTTGTTTGGACGTGGTGATCTTTGCAATATTGATGAGCAGACTCTTGAAGCTGCTTTAGATGGCGTTAAGGTTAAGGCTGAAGACGGTAGTTTAGATTTCGCTAAGGCTAAAGTTGCAGATCGTGTTGTTGAGGCTGCAGTTGCCGCAGGTCTGTTCCGCACTGTTTCCGAAGCTCGTCGCGCTATTGAAGCAGGCGGTTTGTATCTGAATAATGAACGTGTAAATGGTGTCGACGATGTGTTAAGTGAGGGCTCTTTCTTGCACGGTCGTTTCGCTTTGCTTCGCCGCGGCAAGAAAGCTATCGGTGCCGTAGAGCGCGCTTAATAAATGTTTGTGATTTATTAAAAAATACATCTGTTGTAAGCTTGCTGCTTGATGTATGCTATAGCTTGCTTACAGCAGATGTTTAGTTGTTTTATGAATATAATTAAAATGTGATTTTGTAATAAAATTGCACATAGATGAGAGGTATGCCAGAATGGGCGAAGAACGCGAACACTCGCGGAGTGGTAAGAAATCTTTTGGTGAACGTGGCGGATTTGGTCATCGCAATGGTGGTAAAAGTAGCGAGCGTCGTGGCGGTTTCCATAAAGATGGTTTCCATAAAGGCGGTTTTAAGAAGGGTGGTTTCCGCCGTAATGATGATGACCGTGAGGAGAGCTTCCACTCTGGCGTAAAGCGTGATGGTGATCGTCGTTTTAACCGTCATGACGATCGTAAAGATGATCGTCGCGGTGGTTTTAAGAAGAATGGTTTTAAGAAGGACGGATTCCGCTCAGAGAATCGCGATAATGATCGTCGCTTTGATCGTAACCGTCATTTTGATCGTGTAGATGATCGTCGTGATGACCGTCGTTCTAGAGATTTTGAACATTCTGGTGAAGAAGGTGGCAACCCACGCTACAAGAAGTTTGATGGTGAGCATCGTTTTAACCATCGTGACGATCGCAGGGATAATCGTCGTGAGAACCATCGCAATGGCGATTTCCATAAAGATTTCCATAAAGGCTCTAAGGGTGGCTTCCGTGATGACCGCAGAGACGATCGTCGCGATGAGCGCAGAGATAATGAGCGTCGTTTTGATCGTCGTGACAATCGCAGAGATGACCGCAGAGATGATCGTCGCACAAATTCGCGTAGTAGCTTCCGTTTTGAAGATGGTCCACGCCGCAATTCTGACGGAACTGTTTCTTATCCATCTCAAAATCCTTATACAGCACGTCGCCCTGGTGAGCCTAAGATGCCAAAAGGTTTGGAATGGGCAATGCTTTCTAAAGAAGATCGCGAGCGTTTGCGCGGTCTTTCAAAGGAGCATGCTGAAAATATTGGTCTTCATATTCTTGCGGCCTATACTTTGCAAGAAGAAAATCCTGAACTTGCATTAGAACATGCAAAGTGGGCTGCTAAGCAAGCATCTCGTATTGATTTTGCTCGCGAAACTTTAGCTTTTGTGGCCTATCGTCAGGGCGATTACAAGCTTGCTTCTAAGGAATTCCGCACTGCAATGCGAATGAATGGTTATCTCGATTATTTGCCATTTATTGCCGATTGCGAGCGCGGTATGGGAAATCTAGATAAGGCTTTAGAAATTTGCATGTCAGATGAAGCAAAAACCTTAAGAGGAGAAGTGAAAGCCGAAATGTTCCTCGTTTATGCAGGTGTTTTGGCTGATACTGGTCATGCTGATAAGGCTATTGAATTGGTTCATGCAATGGGTCGTTCAAAGGGCCTTCCTGGGGAGTATCGTATGCGTGCAGTTCAAGCAGAACAATACTTCTTGGAAGAAGCCGGTCGTAGTGATGAAGCAATTGAATTAGAGTCTTTGCTTGATAAGCTTGAGCAACAGTATGCTGATGTTGATGACGAAGATATAAATCCTGATGATATTGTTATCGACTATGATTTAGAGCATTTGAATGATGACATGATGGATGAAATTGGCATGAGTGAAGATGATGCTCAATTTGCTCCTGATGAAGAATCTGATGAAGAATCTGATGAAGAATCTGAAGTAACTGAAGATTCTGAAGATTCTGAAGACTCAGAAGATTTAGAAGACTCAGAAGAGACAAGTAACTCTGAGAATGCGGATAATACGGATACTATCGAGATGAGTGCTGTTCACGCTGACGAAGAGTAGTTCGTAACATTTGAATATTTGCGCCCGGCTGCTTTTAAGTAAGCCGGGCACTTGCTGCTTTAAG
>NQOP01000001.1:729912-736330 GCA_003585845.1 Bifidobacteriaceae bacterium NR021 | reverse complement strand
TGAAACGAAAAAGAATTTTTCTTCATGTAATCGTCCGTTAAGCGATGCATTTCGTCTAGCACTGCTTGATTTAGATGGTGTTGTATATCGTGGTGGAAATTCTGTTGAATATGCGGCTGAAGCAATTTCTAACGCGCAAAATCACGGTATGTTCATTGAATACACAACTAATAATTCTTCACGTTTCCAATCTGTTGTTGCAAAACAACTGGAAAGTTTTGGCTTAAAAGTAGAACCATGGCAGATTATAACGTCTTCTGTTGTTGCAGCAAGAATGGTAGCTCGCAATGTTGAGAAAGGATCTAAAGTTCTTGTTCTCGGCGCTGAACATTTGCGTCAAGAAGTGCAACGCGTAGGATTAGAGCTTGTAGATTCGTGCGAAGATAACCCTAAAGCTGTTATTCAAGGCTGGTATCCTCAAATGACTTGGCAAGAAATGGCAGAAGTTTCTTTCGCTGTTGAGCATGGTGCAAAATATTTCGTTACTAACCGCGACTTAACTATTCCAAGAGAGCATGGTATTGCTCCTGGATGCGGTTCTATGATTCAAGCTGTTATTAATGCTACGGGTGTAGAGCCTATTTCGTCTGCTGGAAAACCAGAATCTGCAATGTATGATGAAGCAAGGTTCTTGGTTGCTGCTAATGCTAAGCATGATGATTCTGAATGTGAAGAATACACTGAAAAAGACGAGTATGGGAATCCTGTAATTAGTATTGAACATTCATTAGCAGTTGGAGATCGTTTAGATACTGATATTGAGGCTGGAACAAGAGGAGGCTATGCTTCATTACTTGTTCTTACTGGAGTTACAGATTCTCGCATGCTTATGCTTGCGCCAAAACATTTGCGTCCAAGTTTTGTTTCTAAAGACTTGCGAGGATTAAACGAATCTCACAACGCTCCTGAACGCGTTAACGGTACTACTTTTACTTGTGAAGATGCTATAGCAAGAGTTGTGAATAATAATATTATTGAAGTTAATAACACCAACGATTGCAATGCTTTGAGAGCTGCTTGTGCGCTGGCATGGAGATTGCAAGATTGCGGTGAAAATATGGAAAATTATACTCTTCCGGAGTTTTCCTTATGACTGTGAATGAGGATTTAAGTAAACTTTCAAATAGCAATATTTCACAACGCTTAGATTGCGCTTTGGTTAATCGTGGTTTAGCAGAAAGTAGGACAACTGCTCAACGTTTAATTCGTGCTGGCGTAGTGAGCGTTGACAATCGAAATATTACGAAATCCTCATTTTTAGTAAACGATTCACATACAATAACAATCGACGAATCAAAAAATACGCAATCTTGTATTAGATACGTTTCTCGTGGAGCACTTAAGTTAGAAGGTGCTTTCGAAGCGTTTTCTAAAAATGGTTTAACTACTTCCAAATCAACTAAAGCTCTAGATATAGGTGCATCAACGGGCGGTTTTTGCGACGTTCTTTTGCAAAGAGGTGTTAATTCTGTAATAGCTTTAGATGTTGGTCATGGTCAATTGCATCCAAAAATAGCTAACAATTCACATGTAATTGAAATGAGTGGCGTAAATATTCGAGATGTGTACGAAGAGAACTTGCCATATAAACCAAATCTTATAGTTTCGGACGTTTCTTTTATTTCTCTAACGCTTGTTATTCCAGTAATTTCTAGAATAGCTCAATTGCATGCAGATATTGTGCTTTTAGTTAAGCCGCAATTTGAAGTAGGAAAAGGAAACCTTGGAAAAGGTGGAATAGTAACTGACGAAACTTTAAGAATTAAAGCTTTAGAAACAATAAAAAGTTGTGCAAATCAAAACGGTCTAAAGGTTATCTCCTCTTGCGAATCTCCTATTGAAGGAACACATGGCAATACGGAGTATCTTCTTTATGCGCGTTACGAGAAATAAAAAATAAGTTAATCATTGAATGTTTAGCATTTTTCAATATGTATCCTAACAATTACAATAGTAGTAGTTGTGTTTAAACAGTACGAAGGGGCTGTATATGCAAGAACATTTCGATACTAATTCCGCTTCGGCGGCTCGTCGTGCTCTTGTAGTTACTCACGCTAGGATCGATGTTAACAGTGATGTGGTAAATCAAGTCAAGACTCAACTTATTAAAGCTGGATTCGTTGTTGACTTATTCAACAGTGCTTCTGTGTCTGATTTTGCTAAAAAAACTACTCGTATAGTTGACGAAAATACAGAAATAGTTGTGGTGCTTGGGGGAGATGGCACCATGCTTCAGGCTGCTGAGTTAGTGCATTGTACTACTGTTCCAATTATAGGCATAAATCTTGGTCATGTTGGTTTTTTGGCAGAATTTGAAAGTTTTCAAATTAATGATGCTATTCGTAGGATTGCAAACAAGGATTACACTATTGACAGGAGAATGGAAGCTCATGTAGATGTGTGGCTTCCTGGCGAAAGCGAGCCTTTAAGTGATTGGGCGTTGAACGATATAACTCTTGATCGCGAAGACAGAGGTCGAATGGTAGAACTTTCAATACGAGTAGACGATGTTGAAATGTCATCTTTTGGTTGCGATGGTGTAATAGTTTCAACTCCTACTGGTTCTACAGCTTACGCATTTTCAGCAGGTGGATCAATTATGTGGCCAAATGTAGAAGCATTGCAATTAGTGCCATTAGCTGCTCATGCTCTTTTTGCGCGTCCTCTGATTATTGGTGCCGGTTCCACTTTTACTATTGACATTCTTAATGAATCGTCTTCTGGCGGTTGGATTTGTTGCGACGGTAGAAGACAGCGTGCGCTACCTCAAGGATCAAGGATTCAAGTTCGTCAATCAAAAGATGAGCTATTATTAGCTAGACTTTCTGGCGCTCCTTTTACGAAGCGTTTAGTTACAAAATTTGATTTGCCAATAGTTGGATGGCGTGAGCACAATAATAATTCTTTAAAATGAATTATTTAAGTAGAAAATAATATTAAATATAGCATTTATAAAACGAGGTACAGCGTGCTTGAAGAGTTAGAAATACGTAATCTTGGGCCAATTTCACATGCGCTTATTACTCCTTCGTCTCACATGACAGCTATTACGGGCGAAACAGGTGCTGGAAAGTCAATGCTTTTAAGTGCTATCAAGCTTATTTCTGGATCGAAAGCAGAAGTTGCAAGGATTTCTCCAAATGCTAAAGAAGCATGGGTTCAAGGCATATTTAGTATTCCTAAAACAAGTGAATTAGTAGATGCTGTTGGCAAATCCGGTATTGAATTAGAGCCTTCAGAAAATGACGAAAATAAATCAGATATGTATGTTTCTAGAACAGTACCACAAGAAGGTCGTTCAAGAGCAACAATTTCTGGTTTCGCAGTACCAAAAACAGTTCTTGAACAAGTATGCTCTCGATTGATAGTGATTCATGGACAAAGTGACCAATTACGCATAGCAACAAATTCAAAACAACGCGAATTGCTTGATACTGTATCTAAAAATAGTGAATTACTTAAGCAATACACATGTGCGTATCAAGCGTGGAAAGATGCTAAAGAAACATGTAATCGACTAGAAAATCAAGCGTCTTCTTCACGCCAACGTGCAGATTACCTTAGAGAATCATTAGCGCGAATACGAGATGTGAATCCTCTCCCTAATGAAGATAAGGAATTGCGTGCAAAAAGAGAAAGAATTGAGAATTCTGCTCAAATTGTCAAAGCAGTGAGCATTGCGCTCGCATCCCTTGATTCCAGTCAAATAGATTATGGTGCTTCAGAATCATCTGAAGATGTTTGTTTTCTTGTAGATAAAGCTTCTCAAGCATTACGAAATATTCGTGTAGATGATTCTTTCAATTCTATTGCAAGTCAACTTGACGATATTCATGCTCAACTTGACGATATCGTAATGCAGCTTGCTCAACAGTTGGATATCGATGTAAGTGAAAAAGATTTAGATGATTTAAATTCTCGTATTCATGATCTTACTGATTTAACTCGTAGGTGGGGGCCAACATTAGATGATGTACTTGATTGGTCCGAAAAAGCTCAGTTTGAACTTGAAGATTTAGATGATTCTCCTGAAGCTATTGCCAAAGCGCGTGCTAAATGTGCTCAACGATATGATGATGCTCTTAAACTTGCTGAAGAGTTATATAAAACTCGTTTAAATGCAGCTCATGATTTTGGTACTTTAGTTAGTGAAGAATTAAACTCTTTGGCTATGCCAGGTGCTCAATTAATTATCAGTGTAAATAAGCGTTGCGAAGATTTATCTGGTTCTATTTCGCTTGATGCTAACGGATGTGATGATGTAGAGTTTTTGTTCCGACCATTTCCTGCTTCTTCAGATTTGCCTATGAGCAAAAGTGCTTCTGGCGGTGAATTAAGTAGGCTTATGCTTGCAATTGAGCTTGTTGTTGCGAAGTTGACAGATTGCGACGAAGATAATATGACATTTATTTTCGACGAAGTAGATTCTGGTGTTGGTGGTGTTGCGGCAGTAGAGCTAGGTAAACGTCTGGCTCAACTTTCTAAACATGCTCAAGTTATTGTTGTTACTCATTTAGCTCAGGTTGCTTCTTTTGCAGATGCACAATTTGCAGTACAAAAAAATCTTGTTGAAAATGGCGATAATAGCGAGAGTAGCTCTTTTGCTAAAGTTGCAAATACTTCTGTTATTGAGCTTAATGATTTGATGCGTGAACAAGAGATTGCTAGGATGCTTGATGGAAGTGAATCAAAAACTTCACTAGAACATGCTCGTGAACTATTGAATGCAAGTAGGAAGATCATTGATGGATTTACAAAATAATTCGTCTATTGTTGCAGCGATTTTTGATTTTGACGGCACATTACTTGATTCTTTAAGCGTTTGGGATGATATTGATCGAGTAAGTTTTGCGAAACGTGGTATGAGCGTTCCCTCAATTTTTGCTAGTACAACTGCAACAATGAATCCTAGACAAATTGCAGAATATGTTATTAAAAATTACGGGTTCACTGATTCTCCTGAAGCTTTGATGAAGGAGTGGTCAGATATGGCTTTTGACGCTTATGCTAATCATCTTCCGCTAAGAAAAGGCGCGTATGAATATGTGCATTATTTGCATTCTAATGGTGTAAAGCTTTTTCTTGTCACAACTCTTTCTAAACGCTTGTGTATTCCAGCTTTAAAAAGAGTTGGTATTTTTGATTGTTTTGATTTTCTTCATTTTGGAGAAGATTTATCTGAAAAAGGTAAGCATAGTCCTAAAACTTATACCGATATTGCTAATCAACTTAAAGCAGATCCAGCTGAATGCATAGTTTTTGAAGATTCTGCTACAGCTTTATGTTCAGCTCAGCAAGCTGGTATGCAAACATGCGGGGTAGTTGATAATTCAAACGTAAAAATTGATTTAGATTCGTCGTTTAATAAGTGTTTAGCAGTATTTTCTGATTTTTCTTTCGCTCCAAAAATCAGCGATATAAGTTGAAAATATGCTATTTGGTTGAGTTGATGAGGTTTCACATACCCCGGGTTTTGTCGCATGCACAAGTGCATGCGGATGACCATCCATCTCGATTTGACGTTACCGCCAAACTCTAGCAGTCTACCCGAAGACTTGAGCGAGCAGCTCTAAAGCGTCTTCTGCTTGACCTTGCTCCCAATGAGGCTTGCCATGCGGCTTACTGTTACCAGAAGCCCGGTGGTCTCTTACGCCGCCGTTTCACCCTTACCCGAACGAAACGTTCAGGCGGTCTATTCTCTGTTGCGCTATCTCTCAGGTCGCCCTGGGCGGACGTTATCCGCCATTGTGCTCTGTGGAGCCCGGAAGTTCCTCAGCCACTCCGAATGAACATTGTGACCGCGGTCATCGTGAAACCTCAACCTTCCCAATTATAGCAGATAGTATTAATATCGTAAAAAATTCATTATTTTATAAAAAATTCCGTAATAAACGTTAATTTTTTTATTTTAATTTAATAAATTGCTAGGTTTGTATGGATTTAGCAGATATAATAGAAGAACCGACGGCATCGTGGCAGTCGGGTTGTACAAATCGAACTTAAGGTTCGAGTCTATATGGGGAGGTTTCGCATGGAAATCGTCATTACTGGTCGTCATACGCAGATTAATCAAAGGTTCCGTGACGTTGTAGAAAGTAAGATGAATCGTGTGACCGCCATTGCGCCTGATGCGCAGCGCGTGCAAATCGTGCTAACTCATGAAGGCAATCCAAGGCAGGCTGACACAGCAAAGCGAGTTGAGATTACTGTTGTTGCAGGAAGCACAGTGATTCGCGCAGAAGCTTCTAGCACTGATCAATTTAGTGCATTAGATATGGCGCTTGATAAGTTGACGCTTCGTTTGCGTCGTACTCGCGATCGTCGTAAGGATCATCGTCGTGGATATACGGAAATGACTCCTGTAGATATGGGTGCTGTAGAGCCTGAGATTGAGACTACTGTTGAAGAGCCAGAAGAA
>NQOP01000001.1:727977-729154 GCA_003585845.1 Bifidobacteriaceae bacterium NR021 | reverse complement strand
AAGTAAGTGTTGGCGACACTCCTATTGTGATTCGTCGTAAGCTACATATTGCAGAGCCTATGAGCATAGATGAGGCTTTGTATGAGATGGAGCTTATTGGACATGATTTCTTCCTGTTTGTAAACAAAGAAACTATGAGACCATCTGTAGTCTATCGCAGACATGGTTGGAGCTATGGCGTGTTTGAAATTGATACACCTGAAAATGTTGATAAGCAAAAGTAATGGTTAAAAACACGTCTAAAATGCGCGAATAAGTGCGCATGCCCGTCTAGCACAATGTTGGGCGGGCATTTTTATGTAATAATCAGACTCGCTAACTTATAAAAATCGTAGCCGTCGCGTAATATAGGCACAGTTTACGTCTATGTTGGCTAGGCCGTCGTCATAGACATGACCTAAGGGAGCAAAACGTGGTAGATATCGTCGATAAAGCCTTGCGTATGGGTGAAGGCCGTCAATTGAAGCGCCTTGAGAACGTAGCAAAGGCTGTGAATGCGTTGGAAGATGAAATTTCTGCGCTTTCCGATGAAGAATTGAAGGGTCAAACTGCTAAATTCAAGCAGCGTTTAGACAATGGTGCAAAGCTTGATGATTTGATGCCTGAAGCCTTCGCTACTGTGCGAGAGGTTTCAAAGCGTACGCTTGGTCAGCGTCATTTCGATGTGCAGCTTATGGGTGGCGCTGCATTGCATTGGGGCAATATTGCAGAAATGAAAACTGGTGAAGGTAAAACGTTGGTTGCTACTTTGCCAAGCTATCTGAATGCTTTGGAAGGCAAAGGTGTGCACGTTGTTACAGTCAACGATTACCTTGCTAGCTACCAGAGCGAGCTTATGGGTCGTATTTATAGATTCCTTGGCATGAGTGTTGGATGTATTATTACAGACCAGCAGCCACCAGAGCGTCGTAAGCAATACAATGCTGATATTACTTACGGTACAAATAATGAGTTTGGCTTCGATTACTTGCGCGATAACATGGCGTGGGAAAAGAGCGAACTTGTGCAGCGCGGTCATCACTATGCAATTGTCGATGAGGTCGATTCCATTCTTATCGATGAAGCTCGTACGCCACTTATTATTTCAGGTCCTGCTGAAGGTGATGTAACTCATTGGTATCGTGAATTTGCAAAGCTTGTTTTGAAGCTTACTCGCGATGTTGATTACGAGATTGAT
>NQOP01000001.1:721384-727212 GCA_003585845.1 Bifidobacteriaceae bacterium NR021 | reverse complement strand
TCGATAACCTTTATGAGCCAAGCAATACAGCTCTTATTGGTTATTTGAATAACGCTTTGAAAGCTAAGGAGCTTTTCCTTCTAGATCGTGACTATGTTGTCACAAACGGCGAAGTTTTGATTGTCGATGAGCATACTGGTCGTGTTCTTCCAGGTCGTCGTTATAGCGAGGGCTTGCATCAAGCAATTGAAGCTAAGGAAAACGTGGAAGTTAAGGCAGAAAATCAGACTTTTGCTACTATTACTTTGCAAAACTATTTCCGCATGTACGACAAGCTTGCTGGTATGACTGGTACTGCTGAGACTGAAGCTGCAGAGTTCATGGGAACTTATAAGCTTGGTGTTCTTCCAATTCCTTCCAACCGTCCAGTAATCCGTAAAGATAAGGACGATTTGATCTTCCGCACAAAGAAAGAAAAGCTTACTGCTATTGTGCGCGATGTTGCTGAGCGTCATGCAAAGGGTCAGCCTGTGTTGCTTGGTACAGCTTCTGTTGAATCTTCTGAGATTCTTTCTTCACTTCTTGACGTTGCTCGCATTCCTCACCAGGTTTTGAATGCTAAGCAGAATGCTAAGGAAGCTGCTGTTGTTGCTGTTGCTGGTCGTAAGGGTGCTGTAACTGTTGCTACTAACATGGCAGGTCGTGGTACTGATATTATGCTTGGCGGCAATGTTGAGTTCCTTGCAGATGCTAAGTTGAAGGCTGAAGGATATTCTCCAGATGATACTCCTGAAGAATATGAGAAGCGTTGGCCAGGCGTTTTAGCTGAAGTTAAAGAGCAGGTTAAGGACGAGCACGAAGAAGTTAAGAATCTTGGTGGCTTGTATGTGCTTGGTACTGAGCGTCACGAATCTCGCCGTATTGATAACCAGCTTCGAGGTCGTTCTGGTCGTCAGGGTGATCCTGGCGAATCCCGATTCTACTTAAGCTTGGAAGATGATTTGATGCGCCTGTTCAACACTCAGCTTGTTGCTCGTGTTATGGCTAAGGGATTGCCAGAAGGCGAACCAATTGAGTCTAAGTACGTTTCTAACGGTGTGCGCACGGCACAGAAGACTGTTGAAGCTCGTAACTTTGAAATGCGTAAGAACGTTTTGAAGTATGACGATGTTATGAATAAGCAGCGTACTGTGATTTATGCAGAGCGTCAGATGGTCCTTAAGGGTGAAGATATTCACGAGGACATCTTGAAGTTCATCAGTGACACCGTAGAAAGCTATGTGCGCGGAGCAATGAAAGGTTCTGATAAGCCAAAGAATTGGGATTTGGACGGCTTAAAAGATGCTCTTAACTCTGTAATGCCTGTACTTCTTGATTGGGATCAGGTACGTGAAACGATTATCAATCTCAAGGGCGAAAAAGCTGTTACTGCTTTGCGTGATTTGATTGTTGACAGTGTAGTAAAGGTTTACTCTCTCATCGAAGATCGTCTCGGTGCTGATCCACTTCGTCAAATTGAACGTCGCGTTGTTCTTTCTGTTCTCGATCGCAAGTGGCGTGAACATCTTTATGAGATGGATTATTTGAAGGATGGTATTGGTCTGCGTGGTATGGGTCAGCGTGATCCGCTCGTTGAATACCAGCGTGAAGGCTACCAGATGTACAATTCGATGATTGAGGCAATTAAGGAAGAAAGCATTCAGCTTCTATTCCACATTGATATCAATCAGATTGCTTCTACTGAAGATATTTCTTCTGACGATGAGCTTGATGAAGATGTTGCACAAGCTTCATCTGAGGTAGATGCTGAAGATCAAGCTGCTGGTATTGTCGGTCCTGCACCTTTGAGCCATGCTGAAGGCGATGTTCCATTAAGCATGCGACCAAAGAATGAAGAATGGAAGACTCCATGGTCTGATGGACGTACATTCCCAGGAACAAATAAGAATGACGAATGCCCATGTGGTTCTGGTCGTAAGTACAAGCTTTGCCATGGTCAAAACGAAGCTGAAAATAAAGCTGAGTGACTTGAAAGCTTACTAAAGTAAATAAATAAAAGGCGGTGTGATCAAAATCATGCCGCCTTTTATTATATTCGATTGATTGCTAGCTATACTCGAGCACCATCTCCATAATCGCTGTAATCTTCTTTATACGGATCAGGTTTTTTACGATTCATAAGTAATCCAGCTCCACTAAGTAGCATTAATAAACCGCATATAATGCCAACAATGTTTGCTATAGCAGGAATAAAAGCACTTACAATAACACCGAATACACCTATAACAAATAGAATCCACAAAACTACATTAACTAAAGATACGTTATAAAATTGTGGATTTGGAGGCACAAAATCATCTCCATATGATTCCATAGTATTATCTAAATCAAGCCAACTTGTGCGAGTGTTATCACGAGGACCTTTAGCAGTTATGATTGTGTGAGAATCTTGCATTCTAGTAGGAATAATATAAGATTTATGGCTACTTAGATTTTTTAAGTTAAATTTATTTTTTATTACACTTTTTTGATTTTTAGAATTATTGTCGCTTGCTGTAGTGTTGCGCTCTTTCTTTTTTTCTTCTTTCTGAGCGTGCTTTTCAAAACTTTTTGCGCTACGTGAATTAGCAATATCGTTCATGTCGTCAGAATGTTCTGCAACAAAAGATGACCATTCGTCATCAAAATCTACGTTGTTTTGTTTTTGATTATTTTTTAACGATTCTGACGTTAACTCGTCATCACGGCGAGGGTCGTTGGTATTCTTAGAAGAAGTCATGAACTATACTGTAGCAAGTCTTCCTGATTCTATGCTTAAAATGTTCGAAATTGGACTTGCAAGAAAGGATATGGTATGTTGTACTGGTTCTTCGTGAAGGGACTTGGGGGTATTGCCCGCATGAGGATTCATCCATCAGCGCAAGGTGTTAAAAATGTTCCTAAAAAGGGTGGAGCTATTATTGCCGCAAATCATCTTGCTGTTATTGATGACGCGCTTCTGCCATTGACTTGTCCTCGTATGATCCACTTTATGGGTAAAGCAGAATATTTTGAAGGAAAAGGTTTAAAGGGTCGTTTTAAGAAGTGGTGGTTTACTTCTGTGGGCGTTTTCCCTGTAGATCGTTCTGGAGGCGCAAAATCGCTTGGTGCTTTGAATCATGCTCGTGAAATATTAGAAAAAGGTCAGCTTTTTGGCATTCATATTGAAGGCACAAGAAGCCCAGACGGTCGTTTATATCGTGGTCATACTGGTGCTGCACGTCTTGCTCTTGAAACAGGTTGCCCGATTATACCTGTTGCAATTATTGGAACTAGAGAATTACAAGTGCATGGTCAAGTTATTCCAGCAAAAGGCAAGACTAAGGCGATTTATGGCGAGCCTATTCAAGTAGAGCGTGTTCGCAACGAAAGCGAGATTACTCACGAGCGTTTACGAGAAATTACAGATAAAGTAACTAAGTCTATTCAGCAAATGAGTGGTCAAGAATACGTTGATGAATATGCTCAAACCGTAAAAGAACGTATGCGTCAAAAACGTGAAGAAAATAACGAAAATAAATAAATATAATGCTGATTCTAATGCTATTAGGTTAGCGTTATTAGATATTTAATTTATTTATATTCAAATATTTAAGCGACGAAAGTTATTTAGCTTCCGCCGCTTTTATAATACTTAAGACACGCTTATATTACTGTAAGAGTAATAATAGAAGGATTTCCATTAGAATCCTTCAATGGCACTTCGCTTCCAGCTCCAGGGGATTGGAAGCGCACTACGTGCATTAAATCACCAAGTGGAGCAGAAATACGAACTTTAAGCCCTAGACTTTCAATAATCCTTCTAGCTTCATCACTGTTCTTTCCGCAAACGTTTGGCAATGTAACTGTTTTTGGACCTTTTGAAACAACAACTTTAACACTATCGCCCCAATGTAAGTCAGAACCAGCTTCAACAGAAGCGCGGATAATCTTACCCTTTGCTACAGTATCGCTATTTTCTTCTTCGTACTTTACATCCAGCTTAGCGTCGGTTAAAGCTAAGTCAGCTTCACTCTTTGCTTTCCCAACAATATCTGGCATTTGCACAGGTTTAGGTCCCTTAGAAAGTAAAACACTTACTTCTTCGTTATGGTTCATGCGTGTGCCAGGTTTAGGGTTAATATCAATTAAGCTGCCAGATGGTATATCTATAGAATACGTGTCGCCTGACTTATCGTGAACAATGTTAGTAAAACCTGCTTTACGCAATGTTTTCAAAGGATTTTTGCCATTGTAAGTCTTTGGATCTGTAATATCCTCCGGGATTGTAGCCTTACGAATTCCACGCGAAATCACAACATTAAGAGTGCTATTATTGTGCTTTTGAATATGGCTTCCGACAACATCAGGATTTGTTGAAACTACTTTTCCTTCTGGCACATCATCACTATAATCTTTTGAAACTTTGTAAGGAATTCCAGCAATTTTAAGTGTGTGCTCATATTGTTGCCAATTTACATCAGTTATTTTGCAAGATGCATAATTTTTGCATTGAAGATCATCAGGCTTAGGCAGCGTCCAATAACTGCCAGGACCTAAGAAATACCAAAAACCACTGATAGCAGCAATTGCCAATACTCCAGCTGTGCTTAAACCTGCAATAAGGAAAACACGCTTTTTAGAAGAGCGATTAGGCTTGTTTGCTAAGTTTTGTGTTTTATTCGGCATGCCAAATGGTTTTGCTGTATTTAAGTTGTTGTTAAAATTGCTAGAGCTAATAGCAATTGTTGGCATATTGCTATCGTCAAACTCTTCTAAAGGATTATCTTGCGAATTGTATGACACATCTTCTGCATTAGTAGCATGCCATTGCATAGCTTGTGTTTTTTGAAGATTATTCGCATCGAAAGCACTGTCGGACTTCGCTAGTGAATTATCTATTGCTACATTATTGACTTCAGAATTATTTAAATCATTATTTGTGCGTGAATCGAGTCCACTTATAGAATTATCTCTAGGTATTGCAACAGTTTCGTCTGTAGCATTTTGCAATAAAGAGTTGGAATTAGCAGAAAAGTCAGAGCCTGAAGTATTTATTGCTTGTGTAGCATCTGAATTATTATTAGGATTCAATTTATCCGAATAATTTGCTTCAGGTGCAACACGCAAATTGTTGATAGGAGAAAAGTCTGTTTCTTCTGAAAATTCTCGCGGCTCTTCTGCTTTGTATCGCCAATCTTCAGGGTTTAATTGTGTAGAAAGTGCACGTAATTTGGCTAATGCATCACTTGCATCTTTAGGTCGTTCGTTCATGTCGCGAGCAGTTAAGTTTGCTATGAATTGTGCAACTTTTTCGCTAATTCCAGGGCAAGCTGTAGCAATTGAAGGAGTGTTTTCATGCACATGCTTAAAAACAAGCGTAACAGGATTATCTGCAGTAAAAGGCACTCTTCCTGCAAGCATTTCCCAAGCCATCATGCCTGCTGAATACAAATCACCTTGAGGAGTTGCAAGATTATGCTCAATAAGTTCAGGAGCAAGATAAGCTGCTGTGCCAAGAAGCAATCCTGTAGAAGATAATGTTGCTTGCGAAATTGCTCTAGCTAAACCGAAATCAGTAATCTGAACATGACCTCGATCGTTAATTAAAATATTTTCCGGCTTAATATCTCTATGCACAACTCCAGCGTTGTGTGCAGAAGCGAGACCATCCAAGGTTTCTGCAAGTAAACGCAGCGTATCTCGCACACTGAATGTGCCTTGCATATTCATTTCATAACGCAAATTAACGCCATGAACATATTCCATTACAAGATAATCGAGCCCGTCATATTCGCCTGTATCATAAACTTGTACAATATGTGGATTTGCAATTGCTGCAGCAGAAGTTGCTTCTCTGCGGAATCTAG
>NQOP01000001.1:720336-720652 GCA_003585845.1 Bifidobacteriaceae bacterium NR021 | reverse complement strand
ATAAATTGCTGGCGATGCACCCCTTGAGCAAGTTGAGTGTGCATGATTTTAATTGCTACAGGTCTATCAAGGCGTTCATCTTCTGCTTGATACACAGTAGCCATGCCACCCTGAGCTATTTTGCGCACAATGCGATAGCGATTTTCAATGCGCATACCTGGCTGCGCCTGCGTAGCTTCATCCATTGTCACAATCCTTATACGCGTAAAACCATTTTTACTACTTACGAGTGTACAAGCAAGATAGTAAAGAAGGCTAATTTCGAGCGTTATTTACTAAATATTATTGTACATTACGCCATGCTTCAGGTATAAAT
>NQOP01000001.1:717339-719555 GCA_003585845.1 Bifidobacteriaceae bacterium NR021 | reverse complement strand
GTTGTGAATCATTCCACAGATTCTCAATTCGGCTTTTTGATTTTTCAATAGCACCAGAAGTATGGTAAATCTGTATTATTTTATTTACATCATCTTCACTTCTAGTATTACTCGTGTAAGCTTTTAATAGTATTTCTTTTTCGTTATCGTTTCCGTATTGCAAAGCGTCTGCAAGAAGAACTGCACGCTTGCCTTCTCTAATATCACCGCCAATAGGTTTACCTGTAATCTTGCTATCTGAAACAATATCAAGCAAATCATCAGCAATTTGGAAAGCAACACCTAACGAATCGCCAATAGAATTAGCAAGATTGTATGCTTCACTTGGTTGCATGTTTGCTGCAAGAAAGCCGAGAGTTAATGGAGCTACAGTAGTGTAACTAGCTGTTTTCCATCTAAAAACATTCAAAGATGATTCCGCAAGTTGTATTGGATTATCTAGTTGCATCATTTCTATAGACAAATCCAATACTTGACCAATACCAACATTTCTTTGCATAGACGCAAATGCTGCTAACAATTCCTCGCCATAAGTAAAATTCTTCGCACAATTTCTTGCAATATCGAAACTTTCTGTGGCAAGTAGGTCTCCCAGCATTAAACCTAAGCCTGTTCCAATATGCTTATTATTGCAAGCTTTACTTAATGCACAATACGCACTAGGCTTTCCACGTCTCAAATAAGATTCGTCAATAATATCATCATGAATTAATGCAGCTGTTTGAAATACTTCTAGAGCACAAGCTATGTCAAATACAGACTGTTCATGGATTTTTTGAATATTGGTTTCTTTTGATGCAGCGTAAAATGCTGAAATCGTAAGAAGAGCTCTAAGACGTTTTCCGCCTTCGCTTGAAACAATAGCTTGCTTTATTACTTGCTGTAGTGTTTGCGCACATGTGGATGAAAGATTATTTTCTAGTTCCGCATTAAATTGCTGAGAAATTAAAAAAGCAATTCTAGATTCAATATCGTTAAGACTGTAATTGTTGCCTATAAATGTGCTCATATTATGAAAGTTATCCACAGGGCTGAACATTACAAAACGCAGTTATTATTATGGTTTAATAAGCTTTTCACCGCGGAAATAGTTTTTTATTGAATGCTGACTTATGTCTTGAGAAACTTCAATATATCAAAAAATGCTATTGCATAGTTTGATTATCAAAATAAAAAATCATGTAAAAAATCATGTAAAAAATGAGGGGGAGTATGCATGGAAATTGTAGAGGATGATTTGAAAACAAAGATATCGCATAATTGTATGGATGACTTTGATATGCAAAGTCTTATGCAAATTTATGGTGAAAGCGCTAATTCTTTTAATGGTTGTTTAGATTTTGCAGGTTCAGAAGATTTTGAAAGTTTTGCTGGAAGAGAAATTTCAGATATTAATGGGAATATATATCCTTCCAAAGAGTGCAGCTTTTTTATGACTTTTTCTAAGGAATATATTTACAACAACTGTAGTGATAGTGCGCAATGGATTAAAGGATTAGAATATTGGGTTCCGGCAGTTTCGGAAGCTTTTATAGAAAATGTTGATCGAAATGGCAAGCAATACGCTATTAGAGATATTGCAAGCAGAGCGCTTATGCGATGGTACAACATGTTTGCTTACGATGAAAAAATTTTTGGATATGATCTAATAAACCTGCCAATAGCAATGTTGCATAATATTAATGTTCGTGATGCAATGCTTATTTCTATTCTGGATGAAAATCAAGAATGGTATGACGAAAAAACTTTGTCGGAATTTGCTTGGTGTCCTCACACTCCTGAAGTATCTCGTAATTTGCGGCATTGTTTAGAAGCAAAATTCACTCAAACAAATAATAAGCCTGATATAAAGAGAGCTATTTTCGCGTGCAAAATTTTAAAATCTATGGCTATTATTACTAGAAGCATTCCAAAATTATCTGTGCAAGTTTACGCTTTATTAGCTTATATCAGCTGGTGGTTTAGGCTAGGAGAAGTAAAGTATTATTGCGATTGTGCATTGCGCATTGATCCTGATTGTTCTATGGCAAAAATAGTGTGTGGAGCATTCGAAAATGGTCTTGAGCCAGCATGGATTGAATAATTCGCCACGCCGCAAAAATTAGTTGGGGAATAATCGTCTTGCTTAAATGGTTTACTACTTAAGGTAAAACTTGCCCTTGCATGAACTATGCCTATATGCGTTACAAGGGGATAATACAGGAGGAACAGTTTGA
>NQOP01000001.1:713602-716566 GCA_003585845.1 Bifidobacteriaceae bacterium NR021 | reverse complement strand
TCGCAAGGCTAGCGCTGCGCGTAAAACCAGTACTCGAACTTCGTCAGCTGATAGCAAGGCGCGCAGTTCTCGCTCAAAGAAAACTGAAGACAACAAGATTGATACTGAATCAGTATCGTCTGATGCTGAACTTGACGAAACTGAGGATAGCGTAGATATTGAATCTCAAGATCAATTATCTATTGACGATCCTTTAGATGACGATCCACATCTTGATGTTGATGATGAACATTTGAATCTTGATGATTTAGACGATATTCAGCCAGAAGATATATCTGATGTTGACGATTTAAGTGATATTGACGTTGTAGATGATCTTGATGATGAAGAGTCTGAAGATCTTGATGAAATTGATGATCACGACGAAATTAAGCATGATGCTCCGCAAGTGCCACAAGCAAAAGGCGCATTTGTTGTACGTGATGATGACGATGACGATAACCTAACTCCGTCTGGTAATCCTAAGCGTCGTGTAATTGCTACAGGCGCTACTGCAGATCCTGTTAAGGATTATTTAAAGCAGATTGGTCGCGTGAGCTTGCTTAACGCTGAGCAAGAAGTTGATTTGTCAGAGCGTATTGAAGCTGGATTGTATGCTCAGCATTTGCTTGATACTCAAATTGATCAAATGGAGTTTAAGCGTAAGCGTGAGCTTAAGTGGGCTGCAGCAGATGGTAAGAAAGCTAAAGATCATCTTCTTGAAGCAAACTTGCGTCTTGTTGTTTCTCTTGCAAAGCGTTATACCGGTCGAGGCATGCTTTTCCTTGATTTGATTCAGGAAGGTAACCTTGGTTTGATTCGTGCAGTTGAAAAGTTTGACTGGAAGAAGGGCTTTAAGTTCTCAACTTACGCAACTTGGTGGATTCGCCAAGCTATTACTCGTGCTATGGCAGATCAGGCTCGTACTATTCGAGTTCCAGTGCATATGGTTGAAGTTATTAATAAGCTTTCTAGGGTTCAGCGTCAAATGCTTCAAGATTTAGGTCGTGAACCTACACCAGATGAGCTTGCTCGCGAACTGGATATGCCAGTAGAAAAGGTTCAGGAAGTACAAAAGTATGGTCGTGAACCGATTTCTTTGCACACTCCTTTGGGCGAGGATGGCGATTCTGAGTTTGGCGATTTGATTGAAGATACTGACGCAATCGCACCGTCTGATGCTGTTGCATTCTCACTTCTTCAAGAACAGTTTAGGCAAGTTTTGGAAACTTTGGCTCCTAGAGAGGCTGGAGTTATTAAGATGCGCTATGGCTTGGAAGATGGTCAACCAAAGACATTAGATGATATTGGTCGCGTTTATGGTGTTACTCGTGAACGTATTCGTCAAATTGAGTCTAAAACAATGTCTAAGTTGCGTCATCCTTCTAGATCGCAAACTTTGCGTGACTTCTTAGATCAGTGATTGTGTGAAGTTATATTACAAAGTGTCGTATTGTTGCTTTTGCGATAGTGCGACACTTATTGCTTAAAATAATCGGTTGTACGTTTAATAAGTGCAAGGGGTAGAAGTGGTCTCTCATAAAGAGCAGTATGATGCTGATAGCTTGACTGTGCTTGAAGGCTTAGACGCAGTTCGTAAGCGTCCAGGCATGTATATTGGCACTACTGATAGTCAAGGTTTAATGCATTGCCTTTGGGAGATTATTGATAACGCGGTTGACGAAGCTTTAGCTGGAGCTTGCGATCATATTGTTGTTACTCTTCACGATGATGGATCTATTGAAGTTGCAGATAACGGTCGTGGTATTCCAGTAGATGTTGAGCCCAAAACTAAGCTTACAGGTGTTGAGGTTGTTTTAACTAAGCTTCATGCTGGAGCAAAGTTTGGCAACGCTTCTTATAATGCTGCAGGCGGTTTACATGGCGTTGGCTCTTCTGTTGTAAACGCTTTAAGTTTGCGTTTAGATGTCGAAGTTGATAGAGACGGTAAAACGCATCATATGGCGTTCCATCAGGGACATCCTGGAGTTTATAGTGATGCAGATCCAGAGCATCCATCTCCTGCTTCTCCGTTTAAGCGCACGCGCAAGAACAAGCCTACTGAGCTTGAAATTATTGGCACTGTTTCGCCAAAAACTACCGGCACTCGTGTACGCTACTGGGCGGATCCAGAAATTTTTAACTCAACTGCGCATTTCAGCTATGAGCAGCTTATTGCTCGCGTGCGTCAAACAAGTTTCCTGGTTCCAGGCTTAAAAATTACTGTTATTGACGAGCATGTGCCTGAAGGCGAATCTGCAAATATTGAAGAAATTGATTCTCCAGAAGACAATGTTATAGAAGATAATGCTGCAGAAGATAATCTTCTTGAAAACCAGTCTGATAATAGCGATGAATCTGTGCCTGAATTTGAAGAATTAGAATCTGAAACAACATTAGAAGATGAAGATGATTCTGAAGATGAGACTGAAGATGAAACTGAAGATGCTGAATCTGAAGAATCAGCTGCGCAGTCTATTGTAAATGTTGAATCTGCTAGCTCAATGCAAAATAAGCATCATCCTCGAGTAGTTGAATTTTTGCATAATGGTGGTGTTAAAGATTTCGTTGATTTTCTTTCAAAAGGTGAAGCAGTATCGGATATTTGGCGTATTTCTGGCGAAGATACGTATGTAGAAGAAACGCAAGCTGTTGATTCTGCAGGAGATTTACATGCTCAACAAGTAACGCGTAAGTGCGGCGTTGATATTGCAATGCGCTGGGTGAACGGCTACGATTCAACGATTATTAGTTTCGTAAACGTTGTTGAAACTCCTGGCGGAGGTATGCACGTTGACGGATTCTTGCAAGGATTGACTAAGCAAATTCGTAAAGCTGTTGAAGATAACGCGCGCAAGCTAAAAGTAAATCTTAAAGATTCGAATACGAAGATTGAGCGCGATGATATTACAGCAGGATTGGTAGCAGTCGTAACTGTTCGCATTGCTGAGCCTCAATTCCAAGGTCAAACTAAGGATGTTCTTG
>NQOP01000001.1:705206-712872 GCA_003585845.1 Bifidobacteriaceae bacterium NR021 | reverse complement strand
CGGTTCTAAGCGAGGATTCAAAGAGCAGTCTGCTAGAGTTTTGGAAAAAATCGTTTCCGAAATGCATGCGCGTATTCAGGCGCGTAAAACTAAGGAAGTTACGCGCAGAAAGAATGCGCTTGAGTCTGCTTCAATGCCGCCAAAGCTTTCTGATTGCCAGCCTGGGAACGACGATGTTGCAGAACTTTTCATCGTCGAGGGTGATTCTGCACTTGGTACTGCAAAAGCTGCTAGAAACTCTGCTTTCCAAGCGCTTCTTCCAATTCGCGGTAAGATTTTGAACGTGCAAAAGGCAAGTCTTGCACAAATGCTTTCAAACAAAGAGTGCGCTGCAATTATTCAGGTTGTTGGAGCAGGATCGGGCGCAAGTTTTGATATTTCGCAGGCGCGTTATAACAAGATTGTTATGATGACTGATGCTGATGTTGACGGCGCGCACATTCGTATTTTGCTGCTGACGCTGTTCTATCGTTATATGCGTCCGCTTATTGAGCACGGTCATGTTTATGCTGCAGTGCCGCCTCTTCACAGAATTGCGCTCGCTGGAAAGCGCAAGGGTGAGTATATTTACACGTATTCCGACGATGAATTGGCTGGAAAGCTTGATGATTTGCAAGCTAAGGGCATTGATTTTAACAGTGATATTCAGCGTTACAAGGGCTTGGGCGAGATGGATGCGGATCAGCTTGCGGACACCACTATGGATCCTAGAACGCGAATGCTAAGAAGGATTCGTATGGAAGATGCTCAGCAGGCGAGCGAAGTATTCGATTTGCTTATGGGCGATGATGTTCCTCCGCGTAAGCAGTTTATTGTTGATAACGCTGATGACTTTGATCGTTCCAAAATCGATACCTGATATCGGGATGTTGTTTGCATTGCTTTATGTCGCCTTGTATATTTATATTCCTTTATATTGCTTTATGATTGCGTGTTTGCGTTAGAAATATGAAGTACTGAGGTTAGGGAATTTTTATGATTAACCTTCTTCTTGCTGTTATTTATCTTGCGTTTATTAGCTTGGGTCTGCCGGATGCTCTTCTTGGAGCTGCATGGCCTACTATGAGTCACGATGTTGGTGCGCAAATTTCTTGGGCTGGCGGAATATCAATGGTTATTTCTGCAGGAACAATTGTTTCTGCATTACTTTCGAACAAGTTTACGTGCAAATTTGGCCCTGGGAAAGTTACGCTTATTTCAGTTGCTCTAACAGCTTTAGCGTTACTAGGTTTTTCTTTTGCTCCGAATTATCTTGTGCTTATTTTTCTAGCTATACCATACGGTTTGGGTGCTGGAGGAGTGGATGCGGCTCTTAATAATTATGTTGCAGTGCATTATGAAAGCTGGCATATGAGCTGGCTTCACTGCATGTGGGGAATTGGAGCTTCGGCGGGCCCTTACGTTATGGGTTTTGCGCTTTCGCATGGTCAGCGTTGGCCTGCAGGGTATCAGTATATTGCTGTTATACAAATCGTTCTAACTTTTGTGCTGTTTATAAGTTTGCCGCTGTGGAAAAATAATAATAAAAGGACAGAGCCGCATAATCTTACTGAGTTAAAGAAGCAATCTTCTGGAATGCTATCTTATGCGGAAGTTTTGCGCATTCCAGGAGCTAAGAATATTCTTATTATGTTCTTTTGCTATTGTGCGTTGGAGCAAACTGCAGGATTATGGGCTAGTAGTTACATGGTTTTGCATGGGGGAGTTAGCCGCGTTGTTGCAGCTGGTTGGGCAAGCCTGTTCTATGTTGGTATTACGGTTGGCCGTTTTGTAAGCGGATTTCTTACTATGCGTTTTAACGATGCGACTATGATTCGTATTGGGCAGTGCGTAATGCTTGTGGGAATTTTGGTATTGTTGCTGCCTTTGCCGAATCATATTGAGCTTATTGCAGGATTTGTAGTTGTTGGACTAGGCTGCGCTCCGGTTTACCCATGCATTATCCATTCAACTCCGCATTATTTTGGGGAAGATAAGTCGCAAGCTATTGTTGGCATGCAAATGGCAAGCGCATACATTGGGTCTATGGTAATGCCTGCAATCTTTGGGTTTATTGGGCAGAACGTTTCTATGATGCTGCTTCCGGCTTATTTGCTTATTCTTCTTGTTTTAATGACTTTTATGCACATGCGTTTGCTTCGAACAGCCGGAACCTAAGCGAGTTGTTGAGCGTCTTCCACAAACTGGCTCAACCGTAACCTCAATTTTCGCTTCCGCAATTGCCTCGCTTTTCGCCGGTCTAGCCGGACTTGCTGAATCATTTGCTGCAACGCGCAAGCGCAGAAACTAGACTTTTTGTTGTGAATGTTTTGTACAATTGCTAGTAATTTTCCCCTGTTGTGTTCATATCAGCAGGGGAAAATTCTTATTTAGCGTTTTACTTGCTTGAAAACATGTATTGTGCGTACTGGCTAATGTCGTTGGGATTTATCATGTTAAATTTTGTTTTTATTTCGCTAAAATAATCACCAATAATGTTTTTGCTGATTGTTTTATTTGATGATTCGTTTTCGTTAAGATTTCCTCGTGTCAGCACCCATGGTTTTTCGCTGTGCGTGAATCGTTCAAGTTCTTTACCACTGTAGCAGCAAAGATTATCAATAACGCTATCGCATACTGATTTTTCAGTAGCAGATAGTGTAGTTGTTAATTCTGCTGTAAGTCGTGTGAGGTTGCTTTTTTGAGCGTATTTGTAATCAGCTAATTTTTCTGATGATTTAATTTCTGATATTTCTGTCGCTGGCGAATCGATTGGCGTAAAAGTGTAGTCTTTATAGTGCAAATAGACGTCTTTATACACAGGTCCATGAACCCATGCTTGACAATCATCGGTAAATATAAACGATTTATAAAAAGCGAAATAAAAACCTTGTATGTAATACAACGATTTTTGCAAAGCAAGGGGAGTAATGTCCTTGCATTTTACGAGTAAGTATTGTATTACATCGTTTATTTTGTTGCTTGACTTATTGTTATCAAAGTTATTGTTTGCAGAGTTATTTTGTGATTCGTTTATTAGTTTTTGAGTTGCTTTGTAGCTTTTTTCGTAGCTAAGCGCGGATTTCAAATTATTCTTATTGCTGATTAATAATTGCAAGTAATATTCTGGGTCGTTATAAATTCGTTGTAAAATATCAGAATATTGTTTTGAAGGAATGTCTCCATCTGCAAATCTAGAAAATGTTTGCTCGCCCCAGCCAAGTAGCAGTGAAAGTGGACGTTTACCTATTGCGTATTTAGCAGGTATTTCGTTGATTTCATCAAGTGGAATAATATTGTTTGCTTTACGATACTCGTCATACAATGCTCGAAGATTTGCGTCAATGATTTCTGGCACATATACGGCAGAACCGCATTCTTTACAGTGTGCCTCTATACCAGTATAGGAATATTGTTTTCCTTTAATAGATGTAGTCATTGGAGCGGATTTTGTTGAGTACTCAACTTCATTCCTGCATTCTTCGCAAAATGTTTTATTATCTTTCATTATGAGCCTTTTATTGAAAATTAGCAGATTTATTATTTTTTTGAGTTGTTTATTAGATTATTTAAATAAATAATCTATCTGTTTATTTGCTTTATGGAATGAAATAACAACTGTCCTATTTTGCTGAGAAAAAGTAATGATATTAAACTTCGTGTAAATGTTTACCATCTCACATTTACCTACGTGTGATAGTTTTACTCGTGGCGCAAATACGTAAAGCGTTTCATACTCATAGCCTCTTTTTTTGTTTTTTAACGAATGACAAAAATCTTCTACTTCAATGTTAAGAAGTATATTTTTCTGAATATCTGATCGTATGTTGTATTCTCGAATGAAGTTTATGTTTTCTTGACGATTTTCGTTTAATGAGATGGTAAAGCGGTCATTTTTTATGCAGTCTTTTATCTTTGCAAGTATTGTTGAAATTTCTTCTTTTGTGTAATTCTGATTATAGTTCTTGTTCATATACCACCTCCACTCTTATGGTACAAAAAATAAGTTCATTTATCAAGAAAAACGCATCTATTGATGCATAAATAATTGCACATTCGTTCTAGAATAAAATTTATTAGCCTTATTAATGCATTTGGCTTGTTTTTATGCTTTAAAATGATAAGCAAGAAGGCTTTGGCAATATAAGCTTGATTTTTGGTATTATTTTTCGTTTTTTCATAAAAAGCCAGCCTTTTGATAGATACGAATAGTATTCTCAACTAATATCTATCGAGGGCTGGCTTAAAAAACGCTATTTTTGAATATTTTTTTTTTATTTAATTTATGTGTCGCCCAATTCCATCAATAAGAATACGACGCTTGCTTACTGATTGGTCATGATTTACTTAGTAATTAAGCCTAAAAACAGCATCTTGGGTAGGAACTTGAGCCAGAGCCAGCTCCTTCTCAACCGGAGCAACCGGAACAACCGGAAGCTAAGCGAGTTGTTGAGCGTCTTCCTAAAACTGGCTCAACCACAACCACAATTTTCACTTCCGCAATTGCCTCGCTTTTCGCCGGTCTCACCTTAACAAAACGTAGGCGCAACGAGTAGATTAGTTAAGTTTTGCAATTTAACTTTGTTATTGTCTAATGCGTCTTGTGAAAATAAAGCGAACAATGACATAAGGAATCATGATTTGCATAAAAAACGTGGTTCTCGCGAAAACTACGAGAACCACGAAAAAACAGTAGAACAATTATTTAGCGCAATTTTGCTACATAGACAAATCAAATTGTCAAATACTGCAGTTAAAAGCACTAATTAAATGTTTTAATAATATCAAGCAATGACCAGTTAATAGGTTCTTCAACCTTGTAGTAAACATTGCTGTCATCCGGAGCTGGCGCGAAAGGAACTGGCTTGTTCTTTTTTGTCGGCACAAACGGGCTAGTCGGATAATCGGGTCCAGTAACTCCATCAGGAATAGCTACTTGTGTTTTATCGTACAGCTTTGGATCCCTTCGCATAATGAATGGTCGGCTAAAATCAGGCTTATTTTTGCCTTTGCCTTTAAAGTATCCGCTCTTTTCAAGTTCATCAAATTTTGTATTTACAGGAACAAGCACAAAGAAATCATGCATTTTGTAAGTTAATCCTGAATAAGAATCTTTGGCAGAACCTTTATACATTCCTTGATCGTCAAATTTTTCAGGACTGTTTTCTGCGTTTATATCTTTACCATGCTCACAAACTCGTGAACCTGTCGATGGTGGGAATATATTGTTTCCGCAAGATGGCAAATCTAACCCTTTGTAGAATTCTACTGCGCCAGTATCTCCAGAAAGCAAATGATTTTTCATCATATCATTCATAGGTAATTTTTTATCGTATAAAATAAGTCCCGATATATCTTGCGAATAGTTATTCATACCAAGATAATTTTCATCACTTATCATCATAGGTGACGTTCCATCATGCATTAAATCGCCAATGCGTGTTCCTAATACAACTGTGGATTCACCTTCAACAAACGATGGTGCTTCATTGAAGTACAGGCAATCGCCGCCTTTCTTGCACCAAACTCCTGCAATTGGTGAAAGGCCTTTTGTTAAGCGAACATCAGCATTATCTATTCCGTCCAAATGCTCTTTTTTGGTTAATACTTCTTTTGTTTTACTTGCATCAACACCGTAATACACTGTAATGTCTCCAGTGTTCATGGCATATAAGTCACCTAAATCAGGGTAGGAGCCGGTAATCTTACCAACGAAATCTTTAGAAGAGAATCTTGGTTTTAATTTATAGTTAGTTATGCCAGCTTTTTTAAGCATATTCTTTGCAGTATTCATATCTTTTCCTAATATGTCTGCAGGCACAACTTTTCCATAGTCTTTACTATCAATAGGGGTAGCAACAGCAATATGCATATTGTCACCTTCGTAAGCAGGAACAAAAGCATGTCCAGGAGTTGGGTAAGTTGCTACAACAGTACCAGGCTTTGAAGTTGCAACAACTTTGTGAACCTGCACTTTGATTCCCATTTCTTTTACTTCTTTAGTGATTTCTTTCAATGTTTTGCCAATAACGTTTTTTGGCATACCTGGACCAAGAGATTCCACAACTGTTATTTTTGTGGAATTTTTAACCTTACTACCTGGTTTAATGCCTTTTAATGAAACAAAGGAACCTTTTTTGCGTTTATTAAGTTCCTTAACAATTTCTACTTTAAAACCTTTTGAACGTAAATTCGTTGCAGCAGCTTGAGCATTTGTATCTTTAATTGCTGGCACTGTGACCATACCTGAATTTGGCTGTACTTGCGTTATGTAATAAATTGTTCCAGCGGTTGCAACTATAGCTAGAACTATTATTGCGCAAATAATTGATATGAATGCGCCTTTTTTCTTATTGTTCTTATTACTTTTATTAGTTTCTTCTTGCAACTCTTGAGCATGTGTTTGTTGCTCTACTTGATTTATTTCTTGTGCTTTAGATTGTTCATTAATTTGTTCGTTAGCTTGTTCTTTAGCTTGCTCCTCAGATTGCTTTGTGTAATTTTCGTTAGGAGTACCGCATTGTTCGCAAAACTTTGCGTCATCTAACATGCTACTGCCGCAATTAGTGCAAAATAACATATTTTCCCTTTCTCTTTAAAACTTACCTAGTTTTTAATAGCTTTAGTTTTATATTATCTATTTTCTTATTAGTGAATAATCGCTAATAATTTTCTAGAAATTGCTCGTAATACTATCCAATGTGTGCAATTGGGGAAACGAGTTCAGTTCCAGAAGCATCCCTACGCATATCTGGCTTAGGCAACTCAACATTGCTTCCGCCTTCCGTAACTGCTTGCAATGGATAGTATCCAACATACGCATGTATCAACGTATCTTGACCTTTAAGGAATCTTTGCGAGCGCACGCCACCAGTTGCGCGACCTTTTGTTGGGTACATATCGAATGGAGTAATCTTTGCGGAACCGTTTTCTGTTCCGGGAAGAGCTTCACTGTCTCCAGCAACGGTGAATACAACTGTTCCAGAAGCGGAGAATAAACCATTTTCACCTTCTTCGTAATGCCACTCTATTGATTTTTCTGGCACTACTGCGAAGGTTGCAACTTTAGTGCCTTCTGCTAAACGAATGCCTGCCATTCCGCCTGCTGTGCGTCCTTGAGGTCTAACTTGTTTAGCATCAAAGGTAAGTAATGAAGAATCACTACTAATGAACACGAGTCTGTCGTTGTCTTTTGCGGGAGCTGCGGCAATAACAGTGTCGTCGTCTTTTAAGTCAATTATGCTCCACGAATCCATGGTAGTTGGAGCTTCAAAATTCCATCTTTTAACTACACCGTTTCGTGTGCCGATTGCAAGTGGAGTAGCGTCTTGTGAGGCATTAAATGCTATTGCTGAAACTACATGTTCTCCTCTTACTGGATCAGTGCTTTGTGTGGAAGTTAGCAGTTCTTGTGCTTTTACTCCGTGGCTCAGTAGTGCAGGTTTTCCTTCTTCGTAGTTAAGTTGTGGCAAGTCTGCAACATGAGCTAGAACTAGTCGACCAGATGAAGTAACAAGAGCATAAGTTGAACGCGTTGTTGTTTCAAACATTGTTTTACAAGGAGTGTTAAATACGTTGTTATTGTGTGAATTCCAATGTTCTAACACTGCAATGCTTGTTCTAGCAATTAGCCCGGAAGTGCTTAATGCTACTGCGCAAGGCTCGTCACTTAATTGCATTGCAACAG
>NQOP01000001.1:703810-704424 GCA_003585845.1 Bifidobacteriaceae bacterium NR021 | reverse complement strand
TGAAGTAATTTTATTTGCTGATTGCACAGCTTTAATCGCAATATCCTCACTGTTTTTATTTATGCTGGAGGCTACTGGAGTAAAACTACCATCTTCATTTTCGTCAAGCAAAATTGTTCTGCGTGGGGTATCCCATTGTTTAACTGCAGAATCCATATCTGCTATTACAACGTTGTCGAGTTTTGCTTCAGAACTTAATATTTGATTCAGCTCTTCAATTTTTTTGAGCAAATCGTCGCGTTCAGCTTCGAGTTCTATTCGGCTCATTTTAGTAAGTCTGCGAAGACGCAAGTCAAGAATATACTGTGCTTGAATTTCGTCAAGATCGAATACTTTAATTAACTTAGTTTTTGCACTATCTGCATCTTCAGATGAACGAATAACCTGAATTACTTCATCAATATCAAGAAGTGCAAGAAGCAAGCCATCAACCAAGTGTAAGCGTTCTTGAGCCTTTTTGCGCCTAAATTCGCTGCGTCTGCGTACTACTGTTCTGCGGTGAGAAATCCAAACGTCTAATAGCTCTCTTAAGCCCATTGTGTGAGGTCTGCCGTCAACAAGTGCAACATTGTTAATAGTAAAGCTCTCTTGCAAAGGAGTATGCTTAAAAAGTT
>NQOP01000001.1:691073-702985 GCA_003585845.1 Bifidobacteriaceae bacterium NR021 | reverse complement strand
TCTGGTCCAACCATAAACGGAAGTTCTGTAACAATAATAGCTTTTTTGCGAGCAGTAATATTTTCTATATGTGTTGTAGATCTTGTAGTGAATGCTCCGCGACCTGTTGCGTAAGCTTCGCGAATGCCACTTCGACCGATGATAATTCCTCCGCTAGGCCAGTCAGGTCCTGGAACTAGTTTCATAAGATCATCTAGGGTTGCGTCAGGATGTTTCATAACATATTTTGCTGCAGCAACTACTTCGCCTAGATTATGCGTTGCCATATTAGTTGCCATGCCTACAGCAATTCCAGAAGCGCCATTTACTAAAAGATTTGGAATAGCTGCAGGAAGCACAGTAGGTTCTTTTAGTTTATTGTCGTAATTTGGTACGAAATCAACTGTGTCTTCGTTGATATCCGCGTTCATACCTAGTGATGCGGGAGCTAAACGCGCTTCTGTGTATCGAGAAGCTGCTGGACCGTCGTCAAGAGAACCAAAATTACCGTGTCCGTCAACAAGTGGCAAGCGTAGGGAAAATGGTTGAGCTAAGCGAACCATTGCTTCATAGATTGCAGAATCACCGTGAGGATGAAGTTTACCCATTACTTCACCAACAACGCGCGCTGATTTCATATAAGCATGATCAGGACTCAAATTCATATTGCCCATTTGATACACAATGCGTCGCTGCACTGGTTTCATGCCGTCTCGTGCGTCCGGAAGAGCGCGAGCGTAAATAACTGAATAAGCATATTCCAAGAAGGATTTGCTCATTTCTTCGTTCAATGGTGTTTCAACAATATGCTCTTTAACTTTTCTTGGGTCGAAAGCTTGCTGTGTTGAGTGATGGCGTGAGGGCATATTTAGAACTCCTTGAATGACATTACGGCTATCAATCTTACCAATTTATATGCACAAACAGCATGTTTTTGCTGAATTTTTCAGCAATTTGACTAGTTATTTATATAAATATTTGTTATTCGCGTTTTGTTCAATGCAATATAAGTGGTTCAATAGTAAGTATGAGTGCTGAAATACCGTCTGAAAATGATCTTTTACAATTCGTTGGTAATGTTAAGTACGGTGATTTTTCTAATTTCGCAGTTAATGAAGATTTTTCTTATGATTTTAATGAAAAAAATCTTGGTGGAGCGTTACATATATCTTCGGTTCTTCCAGCTTTAAGTGATGCAATAGATGCTCCTGTTAAAACAGCTATTCATAACGATCCACACGCTTTACGAGAAAGCCTTGGTTTCCCTAAATCTAATTCTGCAATTGTAGTGCTAATAGATGGTTTAGGATACTGGAATATTCTTATGCGCAAAGGTCACGCTCCTTATTTACGATCCTTACTTAACGAATCAATAAATCAAAGACCAATTAGCACGTGCGTTCCAAGCACAACTGTTGCTGCAATGGCTACTTTTGGAACAGGCACATGTCCGGGTCTTACTTGCATGACCGGTTACACGCAAAAGAATTCTCAAACTGGTAAACTTGCGCAGCTTATTCAATTTAATGATGCGCCTGATCCGTTAGTTTTGCAGCAAGAGCCAACTATATTTGAAAGTTTAGTTTCTAATGGAGTCCGTGCAGATAGCGTGGGATTACCAAAGTTTGAAAATACTCCTCTTACAAAAGCTGCTTTTCGTGGAGCAAATTATATTACTGCTGGAACTCCTAGAGCTCGCATTCTTAAGGCTGCTAATAGCAGTAAAACTCCAGGTTTAACTTATATGTATTTACGTGACGCTGATAAAACCGGTCATAATTATGGTTGGGATTCTCAGCAGTGGGTTTCTGTTTTTGAGCAAATTGACGAACAGTTGCGTCTTTTACGAGCAAATTGTGCTCCTGGAACATTAATTGTTATTACTGCAGATCATGGGATGATTAAATCTGATCCAAATAAGCGAGTTGATATTGCTAAGCATGATGAGTTGATAAAAGGCGTATCGATGGTTGGCGGTGAACCTCGTTCTGTAATGTTGTATGCTGACAGTGACACAAATCCTGAAGATATTATTTATCGTTGGCGTGAATATTTTGGAACTAATGCAATTGTACGCAGTAAAAAACAAGCCATTGACGATGGTATTTTTGGTTTAGTAAACAACAGGGCAGAGGTTGTTATTGGCGATGTTATTGTGCAAGCTTGTGAAGCTTACACAATTGTTGATTCCCGCATTCAATCTGATAAAGCTATGAGTTTACCTAGCGTGCATGGATCGATGACTCACATGGAAATGGATATTCCGTGCCTCATAGATTTAGTGTAAGCGATTTTTTGCTTCTAATATTGAAAATATTTTATAAATCGTAACTTAGCAAATGAAAATGTGTGGCACTTAAAATTTTACTAAAAGTGCCACACATATTGTCAATAAGCGAAAAATTTATTTCTAAACTTCTTATTTAGCTTTCGCCAAATAATATTTCATCCCAGCTTGGTACCGCTGCTCTTCCAGCTTTACGTTTATTGTGCTCAGAAGATGTTTTTTCTTGACTATTAGTATTAATTTCTTGATTATTTTTAGCAGAATTTTGATTACTTTCAGAAGTATTTTCTTGCAAAGTAGTGCTAGCAATATCTGCTTTTTCGGCATTTTGAACTTTAGCAGCCAATGATTTTTGTGCTTTTTTAGACTCATTGGCGATTTTGCTATTCGTTTCGTTTCTATTATTAAGTTCAGCATCCGATTGTATTAGCGAAGGCTGTTGCGGATTATCTTCTTTAAATTGCTTATTTGTTTTAGTAGAACGCTTAGAATAGCCTTTTTCTAATACTTGCTGTATGTCAGAATCATTGTCCTGATTTTCGAACGAAGATTGTGTTTGTGCATCTGCAAGTTTGTCACTGTTCCTAAGTTCCCATTGAGAAACAGCTCGTTCAATTCTGGCAGAACGAATAGAATTTCCTGGAAGCTCTTCAGTGTTGAATGGGAAATTAATGCTCACAGTGTCTCTATAAGCTCCACCGTATGGAGACTGTTTAGAAGTATCAACTGCATTGACATCTTCACCAAGCAACAATCTAGAAGAAGGGTTCACACATGTAACAGAATTGTCATGCATGTTCCATGTCCACTCAGCTTTAATAGTGCGAGTAGCAGTTTTGAAAGTAGCACTAATTCGCCATGGCTCTAATCCTCGGCGTGTTGCTTTCCATTGCACTGTTTCCATGCCAATATGTGCTTTAGCTAACGTTCTCTCAATTAAATCTGCAATAGTGCGCATATTGCTTTGTTTAGGAGCAGGCACTAGAAGGAACTGCTCAATTGCATACTGCTTTTCTGTTTCAACGCCTGCAGAAAAACGCCTAACTTGCGTTTCGCTGACGTTGTATCTTTGCGCTACATGTGAAGGTGCAACTCCTGCGCGAATCAATGCCTGAATTTGCGAAATAGGCAATGTTGCATTAGATTGCACAGAATTTGTGCCAGCATCTACTGAGTTATGTTCATCGCTGTTTTTACTCGTAATTTTGTGTGAATCAGCGATGGCGCGTTCCAGCGTGTCGTCCACTTGAATACGTAACGGCGTGTTTTCACAAATGAAAATCAAATTGCCGTCTGCGTCAACATGGTCGAAACTCGCCTCTTTTGGCGGATTTTCAAGCATTATGCACCACTTTCTTCGCTTTTAACAATACTATTTATATACTTTAGTCCATACACTGCATTCTTTACCATTTTATTTAGAATAAAAAATGTGTAATATACGGGGTAGCATTCGTGTATGCTATGCGCGTAAGTAGCTTTAAAGACGAAAGGACCATAATGGCACAGGATTATGATTCTCCTCGTAGCAAAGATGAGGACGAAGAGTCGTTGGAAGCTTTGAGTAAAGGTTCTCAAAATTCAAGCAGCGACATTGACGATGATGAAAATGCTATTGCTGAAGACTACGAGTTGCCAGGTGCTGATTTAAGTAACGAAGATGCATCCGTGACTGTTATCCCTATGCAAGGCGATGAATTTATTTGTTCTGAATGCTTCTTAGTTAAGCATCGCAGCCAGTTAGCTGAAACTAATGCTGATGGTCAGCCTGTTTGCAAGGAGTGCGCAGCTTAAATGGCATATGACGAGACCTATACTGGCCCCGAACAGGTTGAGGTATTAATTAAGTATCTCGATGATGAAACATCTACATTACAGCCGCTTTGCTATGCGCATGCAGGTGATGCAGGTGCCGATTTAAGAACTACCCAAGATTTTACTTTGCGTCCTTTCCAGAGAGCGCTTGTTCCTACTGGAGTTGCTATAGCTTTACCTGCAGGTTATGTTGCTTTAGTGCATCCTCGTTCTGGTTTAGCAGCAAAACAGGGTGTGACTGTGCTAAATGCACCTGGAACAGTTGATGCCGGGTATCGTGGTGAAATTAAGGTTCCTCTTATTAATTTAGATCCTGAGAACACAGTGCAATTCCATAAAGGTGATCGTATCGCTCAAATGGTTATACAACGTTATGTAGAAGCACAATTTATTCCCGCATCTAAATTACCTGAATCTGATCGCTCTGATAAAGGTTTTGGCTCCACTGGCGTACAATAATCTTTTTATAAATATCCGACCGGTTTTTAAAACTGAGTCGGATTTATTGTATGTATTTTTTGTTTTGGTAGTGTATTGAGCGAATTGCAGGTAGGATAGTAAAAAGTACCAGGAGGTGCCAAATGGGTGAACTTCAAGAGGACGTAAAAGGATCCAATAGGCTCGGATGTGAAATCAGCGAAGATTCTCGAAATCCATTATTGCCAATATTGAGCATGTGCCAATGGCATCATCCCAATGAGGATATGAGCATTCTTCATAGAGCTTATGATCGTGCTGTAAAGCAGCATACAGGTCAAAGACGCAAATCTGGTGAGCCATACATTATTCATCCTCTTGCTGTAGCTCAAATTCTTGCAGATCTTGGAATGGGACCAATTGTTGTTGCTTCAGGATTATTACACGACACTGTAGAAGATACAGATTACACGCTAGAAGAATGTCGAGCTGAATTTGGCGATACTGTAGCAGGTCTTGTAGATGGTGTTACAAAAATATCCAACATGGAATATGGCGAAAGTGCTCAAGCAGAAACTATTCGTAAGATGGTTGTTGCAATGAGCCGCGATGTGCGAGTGCTTGTAGTAAAGCTTGCGGATCGTTTGCACAATGCTCGCACTTGGAGGTATGTTAAGCCATCAAGTTCACATAAAAAAGCAAGAGAAACTCTTGACGTATATGCACCTCTTGCTAACCGTTTAGGCATGAATGCAATTAAAACTGAACTTGAAGAGCTGAGTTTTAAAGTACTGTATCCAAAAATTTATAATGAAATTGTTGTTTTAGTTGCTCGTAGAGCAGGTCAGCGCGAAGTTTATTTACGACAAATTCTTGAAGAAATTAATGCAGATCTTGCAGAACAACACGTTAAAGCATCAGTAAAAGGTCGACCAAAAGATTATTTCTCTATTTACCAAAAAATGATCGTTCGAGGTCATGATTTTGCTAATATTTACGATTTAGTTGGCGTGAGAATAATAGTCGATTCTATTCGTGACTGTTATGCAGCATTAGGTGCAGTACATGCTCGATGGAGCCCTGTTCCAGGACGTTTTAAGGATTACATTGCAACTCCAAAGTTGAATATGTATCAAAGCTTACACACTACAGTTGTAGGTCCTGGTGGAAAGCCAGTAGAAATTCAAATACGCACATGGGACATGCATAGGCGTGCTGAATTCGGTATCGCAGCTCATTGGAAGTACAAAGCTAATGGTCAAGCTGGTCGCGCTTTAAGTAAGCCTGATAATGATGATTTAAAACGCGAAAATAATATTGATGACAAAAAAGAGCTTAGCGAAGCAGATAATCTTAAGTGGATTCAACAGCTTGCTGATTGGACTAGTGAGACTCCAGATTCAGATGAATTCTTAGGTTCATTAAAGCAAGATCTTGGTGCTTCTGAAGTTTATGTTTTTACTCCAAAGGGGAGTATTGTTGCGCTTCCGCAGGATGCAACTCCTGTTGATTTCGCATATTCTGTGCATACTGAAGTTGGTCATCGCATGATGGGTGCTCGTGTAAATGGACGTTTAGTTCCTCTTGATACGAAGCTTTCAAACGGTGACACTGTAGAGGTGCTTACTTCAAAGTCGGATACAGCTGGACCATCACGCGATTGGCTGAGTTTTGTAAAATCTCCTCGTGCTCGAAATAAAATACGCCAATGGTTTAGCAAGGAACGCCGTTCTGAGGCGATTGAAGAGGGCAAGGATGAGCTAACTCGCGCTATGCGTAAACGTAACTTGCCTTTAACTACTTTGATGACTCAGCAGGCATTAATTGGTGTTGCCGATGAATTGAATTTGCCTACTAACGTTGAGTCTTTGTATGCAGCTATTGGTGAAGGTCAAGTTTCTACGCAGAATGTCATTTCGCGCTTAGTAAAAGATGCTGGCGCTGATGAAGTTGCAGAAGAAGTAGAACAAGAAGCATTGCCTTTACGCCATGTTGAGCGCAGCCATAAGTCTAACGGCGCTTTGGGAGTATCAGTTAAAGGCGTTGGAGACGTTTGGGTAAAGCTTGCAAAATGTTGCATGCCAGTTCCAGGAGATACGATTATTGGTTTTATAACACGAAACCAAGGTGTATCTGTGCATAGGACTGACTGTCAGAACATGCTCGATTTGCAAAAAACTCAATCAGAGCGCGTTATTCCTGTTCAATGGACTAGCGATAAAGGCTTGTTCTTGGTTAAAGTTCAAGTGGAAGCATTGGATCGTCAGCATCTTCTTTCGGATGTTACTCGCGTTCTTTCAGATCATGGAGTAAATATTCTTTCCGGAACTATTGCTACAGGCGATGACCGTGTTGCAACAAGTCAATTTACCTTTGAAATGGCAGATCCTCAGCACTTAGCAACTCTACTTGCTGCTATCCGTAAGATTGAAGGCGTTTTTGACGTTTACCGCATTACGGGAGCAAAAGATAGCGCAGAGCCGCGTTTGCGAAAAATGGAACGAGGAGATTTATAAAAGATGGGCACTCCAGCTTTGGAGTGCCCATCTTGTTTTTGCGCAAATAGTATTTGTTTAATGTAATAAATACGAAAAACGCTTAATTTCAGGCAGTAACAGCCTTCTTCAACAAGGAGCCAGCAGAAATACGTACACCGTAAGAAGCTGGAATCTTGATGGTTTCACCGGTACGCGGGTTGCGGCCAGTGCGCTCAGCACGCTTTACGCGTTCTGCGGAGAACAGACCAGTAAGCTTCAAACCTTCACCGGACTGTAAAGCCTCAACGAACACATCCTGGAATGCGTTGACGGCGGCTTCGGCCTGTGCCTTGGTCAGGTTGGACTTCTGTGCGATCTTAGAAACGAGATCAGACTTGTTGTATGCCATGCAGCATCCTTTGTGTCAGGGGACCTTCTCTTCAAAGGTCACGTTCATACTAGATATTAGTACATTTTCCCTACAAATGTAGCCATTTTTGCATTTTTTCTTAATATTTTTTATTTATTTTTTACTATTTTTTATTTAAAACGTACTTGCATAGAAACAGATACGATATTTGCTAATAAAAATACACAAATGTTTGTAAATCTCACTTATATAAGCTCATTATTGCTGAGCCACTTCATTGCAAACGCGCCTAACGGAATTCTTAACCAGTAGAACATAAGCCTATACAGAAGAGTGGCAGACAAAGCAACTGTTGGAGGAACACCTACAGATGTAAATGCGAAAGTAAGAGAAGCTTCAACAGCACCCAAACCGCCTGGTGTAGGTATTGCAGATCCAGCAGCATTAGCAAGTAAGAATAGTAAGATTGTTTCCCAAGGATTTGCGTAATATCCAAATGCAAGTAAAGAAATCCAATAACCCAATCCAATGCATGAAACAAGCACAATAGCGCCAAAAGAGCCTTCAATAAGTTGCATAGGATGTGAAATAAGTTCCTTAATTTGACGACCGTAATCAGATAATATTGGCAAATAATGTTTGCGAATTGTTTTACGAGCAGACGGGATAACCATTAAAACACAAACTATAAGAGTGATTATTCCAATGAAAGTAATGAGCATATGAGTAGGAATCATTCCAGAAAGCACATTTTTACCAGTGAAAACGCCTATAGAAAGTAATACCAAAGTTGTCATTAATGCTTGAATAAGCCATACTGCACTAGTAATTGCTGTAGCTTGAGCCGGAGTATACCCGTTTTTCTTTAATAATTGCATATTTACAAATGCAGGACCAACACCAGCAGGCATAGAAACAGCTGTGAAACCAGAAGCTGCTTGAGATGCAAACAAAACATGTGCAGAAGGTTTTTGATCATCCATGAATGAGCCGAGAGTAATTGCAGATCCAACCCAAGCAAACATGCTGCAAGCAAAGCACATAAATACCATTACATTATTTGCGTGACGTAGAGCAGCAAATATTTCCTGAGGATGCCACTGTGTAGCAATAACAGCAACAGCAACAATCGAAAGAACTAAGCTAACAAAGAAACGTATATTGAAGCGTGCTAAACGAACAGTATCATAATCTTCTTCATCTGTGTGTAACGCAACTGTTTCGCTTAACTTATTGCAAAGATTTTGGAAAACTTTTTTATTCCAAGATGACAAAGATCTCGTAGAAGCAGGAATAGCGGCTTTTTGCATAAAAGGCAATAGTGCAGATAACTTTTCTACACCCCATGTGTTAATAGCAGCTTTAATAGCAGTGTCAATATCTGTGCAAGATGCAATAAGCGTTAAAAGCTGAACTTTATCAAGTGCAATATTTGTATCATCGCTGGCGACATCGCCATTTTGCCAACCTGCAATAACTGGGGTTCCATCTTCAAGCCTAGCAATAGTTTCAGGAGTAATGCGTCTATGCGTAATGCCACGAGTATTAGCAGCATCTACATAACGCATTAATTTTGCTGCATCATCAATGGTTAAAGTGTTCAAATTACAAGGCAGTAGAGCGTTAGAAGCATGAAAAACCATTATTGAAGATTTATCACTGTCGCTTACTCCATAAACATTCGCTGTTGGCAAATGCATATTTCGTAAAACAAGAAGCATAGAAAGATGGTGATGAACAGAATGCCTAGCAGAACGATCTCTACGAGTCGGTATATCTACTAAACGAACCCACTGCCATAACTGATTTAAATAACCTGGTAAATGAACTTGATTATCTAATACTGAAATTACGTAACGTATGCCGTGAATGTCTGTTGCATCATACAATCTTGAATTTTCAATTAAATCGTCATCAAGACTTGAACGAAGAACTCCAGTATGATCAGCTTGCTGAGTTCTACGAGTTAATTGAGTAAGGTTATCTATGCCAATATTTTTTAAAGCAAGAACAATATCGTCACCCCAAGCACCCTTACTGCGTGTGCCTTTTGCGAAACGAATAAGCGTACCAATTGCTCTTCCTAAGCAGCATGATACAAGAACAGCAGAGTATGAGTCCCAAGATGAAAATAGAAGTATTGCTGTAACAATGAATAAAGCATTCCAGCCCCACATTACATGCTTATATTCGCGTCTAGGACCACTAACTGTAAGAAAAGCAACTAGAACAGCATACATGTCTGGAAGCAAATCAGCCCAAGTGTTATTAGGCCGCATTTGTAAAGATTCAATCAAAGCTATATTGTGCGTAGAAAATATCACAATAGATAACAGCCATACTGAACCATAACTTATAAACAGCGTAATAACAGAAATAGCGGTATCAATCCAACGCCTGTCAGAAACCATGTGTGCAATAACTTCTGCAACAACAATGAGAGTAAGACCTTGCTGTATCAGAACAAATGAAAGATTATTAAAAGATAATCCTATAATTTGAGTAGCATTTCGTGCATCAATCTTCATAGCATCAGCCGTTGCTGATAAACACATTGACGACAACAAAGTAAAAACGCAAATTACAACTGATGATATTGCATACAACAAATCAGCCCAACTACGTACTAAGCTAGGCTGAGTATCTTCAATAACAAGATTTGGATTTATGCTAGATTGCATCGCTTTACCGTCTACTTAATCAATAAAGTCCACCAATCGTGAAGCAAATCCAGTGTAAGATTCTGGTGTCATTGCTTGCAAACGAGCTGCAGTATTGGCATCAAAGCTACGAGATTTAATGAATTCTTCTACGTCACTTTGTGAAATATGGTGACCACGCATTAATTCTTTTACTTGCTCATATGGTCGTTCCATACCAGGTACGCCAGCAATTTCTTCAGCGCGCATTGCTGTTTGAATTGGCTCTCCAAGAACTTCCCAATTTTCGTCTAATTCTTTTGCCATAAATTCTTTATTAGGATGAATAGACTTCAAACCGCCTAAAAGATTATTCAAAGCAAGAAGAGCATAACCGAAAGCTGAGCCAACATTCCTTTGAGTAGTGGAGTCTGTAAGATCACGCTGCCAACGGCTTTCAGTAAGAGTTGCACACAATGTGTCAAACAGTGAGCAAGAAATCTCAAGATTAGCTTCAGCGTTCTCAAAACGAATAGGGTTAACCTTATGAGGCATAGTAGAAGATCCTGTAGCTCCCTTTACAGGAACTTGCACAAAAATACCCCTAGAAATATACATCCATACGTCAACTGCAAGATTATGCAAAATATGGTTTATGTGACTTACAGTGCTATAAAGCTCAGCCTGCCAATCGTGGCTTTCAATCTGAGTTGTTAATGGATTCCATTGAAGACCCATTCTATTTTCAACAAACTCTTGAGATACGCTAATCCAATCAACTTCTGGGAAAGCAGCTAAATGAGCTCCAAAAGTTCCTGTAGCACCATTCAACTTTCCTAAATACTCTTGATTATCAAGATGACGAAGTTGACGACGTAAACGATACGCAAACACTGCCAATTCCTTACCCAATGTAGTTGGAGTAGCAGGCTGGCCATGAGTTAACGAAAGCATAGATAAATCTCTATATTCGTTAGCATTCTTAACTAAATAATCAACTATCGCTTCTAAATTCGGACGATAAACGTTTAAAACAGCTTGCTTTACGCAACGCGCAATAGAAAGATTATTAATATCTTCACTCGTGCATGAAAAATGTACTAAAGTTTTTAAATTCGAAAGCTCAGTAGCATGACCAAGCTTATTTTCCGCTTCATCTAACGCATCGTCAATGTAGTATTCAACAGCTTTAACATCGTGATGAGTAATAGCCTCATGCGCAGCATGACGAGCAATTCCTTCAGCATCAAAATTTTCAGGAATAGAACGCAAATATGAGCATTCTTCATCAGTTAAAGGATTAACACCCTTAACAATTGGCTGGAATTGATTAGCTTCATAACCATTTGCGAGAAGAATCATCCACTCAACTTCTACACGCATGCGCTCGCGATTTAACGCAGGTTCGCTTAAATATTCAACGAGTGCGGATGTTTGATTATGATAACGTCCATCGAGAGGAGTCAGAGCTATTGCAGGAGAAATATCGGTAAGCTTCATAGTTTTAAGGTTACATCATGCTGCGAATTAGCTTAATTTTGCTCAATAAGAATTTAATTATTTTATTTTTTCATTACTCCTTGCCACAATGTAGTACTTTGTAATTTGCCATTAATAATATTCTGAAAATGCCGATCTTGCTCGCGCACACTTTTAGATCCGAGTTGAAGAGCATCTTCATAAGCTGCAGTATGGTAATGCAAATCATGAGTTAAAGTTCCTTCTTCTGGAACGTCATTAACAAATATTCCGTCATTGTCGAATTTTTTAGTCGAATATTGTTTTCCAGAAAAACGCGTGACTCCAGGAGGTAAAGAACGCTTAGATTCTTTAACATGAATTGCATGACCATGAATAGTCACCCAATTATTTCTGCGAGGATTCTCTTTGCCATCTAAAGAAGGCACAATCTCATCGTCCATCTCAAT
>NQOP01000001.1:677916-690292 GCA_003585845.1 Bifidobacteriaceae bacterium NR021 | reverse complement strand
TGCTGTATGTTGTATTGCTTAGAGTAATCGCTTGCAATGCTTGCTGCAACAATACCTCCTTGAGAATGTCCTACTAAAGCAACAGGCTCGTTAGGTTTAATTCCAGAACGTTTCATAGCTTCTACAACCATTCGAGTGCTATCAGCTTGTTTTCTAACTAAAGAACTATGACTCATTACTTCTGCGTTTTGTTCCCAACCAAAAGGAGAGTGTGCTTTACCGTCAGTTCCTGGAATTATCACTAACCATGACGAACTGCCATCGTTGCGCTTAAACTGTTGAATTGCAATAGTAGCAGCATCTGGATTAACAAGTGGGGGTCTAACACCCAGATTTCCGCTTCCAAGTTCTGTTAAATTTTCTAAAGTTTCAAGCAGATTTCGTCCAGGTCTAGCAAGAACAGATCCAGGTTTTCTCCACGTCTCATTTACTTTAGTGAGAAGTAAATTATTACCTTGCTTTGTATTATTAATAGGCGCGCTTACAAAGCTAATAGCACTAGAGATAAATGGGACAGCTTCTAATAAATATTTTTTAGCATTATATAAAAAGTTTAATGAGGTTTCACGCTCTCCCTTACTCATACGGTCTTTAGCGTTTCCAGCAATAAATATTGGCGAGCTTGTAATAGGATTCAAAATAAGGTGCTGAGACAAACCGCGAATAATTCCTTGTTGCAAACTATTAGTTGCATAGGACCATCTAGCAAGATTTTGGAAACCTGAATGATTTTTATTATCTTGATTAACGGCTAGACCTGCGGACAATAAAACAGGCAAAGCAAGAATAGGGCATGCAAGAACTGAGTAAGAAATTTTATTGTCTAAATCGTTTTTTGCACGAAATTCTGCATCTTCATACAAATTATTTGCTCTTGCAATAAGAAAAGCAAGATTTTCTAAATTTTGAGACATTAAACAACATTTATTAGCATATTCATTGCACATGCTTTCAGTTAAAAATGATTGCGAATAATCATTAATATATTCTTCTGATTCTTTTTGTAAACTATGATTTTGACTGGCAATAACCATCGCCGCATTAAGCCATAAATTTTTTAGCGTAAGCAATTCTTTAGCAGTATCGTTTAGTTTTCTGGAAAAACTAATATACGCTTCTCTATCAGAAACGCTGAGCTTTATTCCACCTACAACAGAGGACTTAACTTTCCAAGACATATTATATTCCTCCGCGAATGTTATATAACGCATACGCTTGTGCGGAAATATCTTTCATACTATGACGAAAATGTTCGGCTGCAAGCCCTTGCCAATCTTCTAATTCAGTCGCTGCGGATTCGGCTATAACGCAGCGAGCGCACTCTTGAGTGCGCTGTATAAGCCATTGCCATTCGTAATATGTGTGCATAATCGTTATTACACACGTTCATTAATGAAAAGTCACTAAAAAATATTCAATGTGGTTAAAAGGTTATTAAATGCTTATTGCTTAGCTTATAGATAATCGTTGAAGATTTAATTACCAAGGCTTATTGCTGCTTTCATCAGTTTTAGTACGTTTTTCTGTTTTTTCTGAACCTTGCTGGTCTTCTTGATCCTGTGAATATTTAGAATCCACATGATCGTTCTGTTTCAGCAAGTTTTCAACTTTGTTGCGCTGAGTATTGTCCAACTGAGGCTTAGACGAACCTGACTGCTTTTTATCTTTAGAAGAATTGTCAGAATTATCGTTTTTAAAATGATTGTTATGCTTTTTCGGTTTCTGTTGCTTATTAGTATTATTTTGATTCTGCTTTAATTTTTCTGTTAACTTTCGTGATAATTTAGCATTTTTGTCAATACTATTTCGAAGTTGAGGAAGCAGTATCATTTCTTGAGATTTAGCTTCATCAAATTGAGCATCAGTTTGCTGTTGCTGAGTTAAAAGCACATTCTTGTCGCTATCTATACTCTTGGAAGATTTTATGTTAGAAATAAGGCTATCAGTAGCAGCATTATATGCGTATTGTGCTCTCCAATTTACGATAGCAAAATACGCTACTAATATCGCAATAATCAAGAACAAGAATGCAACAATGCGAATAATTGTGCGACTAGACATGTGCTTCATACTAATTTCCTTGAAGTTATAAACCACGACATTAATTCCCAAATTAAAAGTATCGACGCAAATATTGCAAACGGCCAAATAATTGGTTCAGGTCTCAAACGAGGTTTTGCTGTCTCGTTCATTCTCCATTGGTGTGAAAGAATTGGTTTTGCTTCGTCTCCAAATGTTACGTTTAAAGATGAGTGCATATACTTGCCGCTAAGCTCATCGGCAATATTTCGCAAGTTCTTTTCATCAAGCTTTGAAATGCCAGGATTTCCTGTAGCAGGATCAATAACCCATTGATTAGAAGTATTGTCTTCGCTGTAGTCGTCAAGTTGCAGCTGTGTTTTTTCCAAAGGTATTTTAGCTCCTTTAGATGAACCTATTCCAATAACAAATGCGTTAGTAATATAAGCTCTGAGCGATGAAAATGTGCGGCGCTTTCGTTGAGTAGTTTCCTCACCGTCGCTTAAAATATACAAAACTGTTGTATCATCTGGATGAGCATCATGTATAGCTTTTGCAGTAAGCAAAGTTTGATCTATAGGAGCGTCAAGACTAGTTCCAGTAGCTACGCTAGTTGGCTCAGTTCGTAGAGTATTTATCCAATTGTCAACTGCTCTAGCATCAGGCGTCAATGGGACATCAACAGACGTAGAAGCACCAAAAGAAATAGCAGCAAAACTTGAGTTAGCATAGGATTTTGTTATTTGATGAATAATATTCCTTGCTGCTTCAATACGCTCAATCTTACTATTTTTTTCATAAGCAGCGTCTTTTGCTCTCATTGAACCTGTTATATCTAGAGCAATAATCACGTTTGTTGCATTTACTGCTCTTTGTAAAGTTGAACGCATAATACTTGGAGATAGCACGCAAATTATTAGCATTATACATATGCCAATACGTCTTAATCTCATGCAAAAAGTTTCATCACTTGATCCAGGTTTCCTACGTATAGGCACAATTTCAAAAAACATTGCTGCCAACAAAACCAATATTGCAATAATCGCAATAATCCAACCATATGATGGAGAAAAAACCAACTGACCTGCTTGAGAAGTGTCAGAAGCTTCAGTTTTAGCGTGTGCAAACAGTAGGGTAGTAGCAGAAAATAGTGTTGTTGTCATCGCTTCATCCTCTTTGCAATAGCTAGCCAAATCACAACGCTAAACACAGTAAACAAAACCCAAAGACCAGGATCGTCGCTAAATGCAGACTGAGCAGCGCCTTGAGGAATTGCAGTATGTCTTTTTTCAATTTCTTTTACTAAATTAATAACAGAATCAGAATTGCGTTGAGAAAGGAAAATTCCACCATGAGATTCAATAAGCTGTTTCATTTCTAACGTAGTGTCATCATTCTCATTCTGTTTTGCACCAGAATATAAGCCATCGACAGTAATTTTAGCTTTCTTTGTTAAATCTAAAGCTTGCTTTAATGAGTAAGTTTGTTTTCCAGAAACAACATTATCTGTAGCAAGAACGATGGAAGAACTTCTATTAAAACGGCTTTGTATTTTATGGTTATTATGAGCAGAACCATAAATAAAACCTGGAAGCATTGCTGCACAACTAACTAAACCGTCTCCAATGAGAGATGTTGCGTTTTTGCGATTTTGAGTTCCTTCAAGCCAGTCAGAAATTTCCTGATATTGGCGTTGTTGTAAACGATTAATACGACTTTGCGATTGAACTCCGCCAAGCAAATTTGCAGCATATTGCAATTGTTTTTTAGCCAGTCGATAATCGTCAGTCAGCGGGAAAACTGTTCTAGATGTGGAGTTAAAAATGCTCAATCCAATGCGTTCACCCTGAAAATGCTCAATAAAATTAAGATACGCTTGAATTACTTCGCGATCATATGGCAAAGCAGAACCTGAAACGTCTAAGCATAAAACAATGTCTCTAGAACTAACTTGCTCGTTCGCATTAAACACTCGAGCTGGTCTAGAAGCAACAGCAAGCGAACTGCACAAAGATACTACCAATGCAGCCGTAGCAAACCTTCTAAACATTCGCCACATATACCATGAATGACTAGTAGTAGTTCCTTGTAGATCATTGTCAAAAGTAAAAGTATAGAATTTTCGCGTAATATTACTAGTTTGACTCTTATACTTCTTTTTTAAAATATTGCTACGAATGGAATCTAAAATTAGTAAGATAGCAAAAATTGATGCAGAAATAACAACGCCTGCAACAAAAAGCAGCGGCCATTGCCATCTCCATGGCCATATGTATTCCCAAACATTATTACTCATCAACGTTTGTCCTTCGTTTGCCAGCCCTCAAGCAATACTAAAACCCATTCAGCAGCCTGCTCAACAGTAGTATTTCGTGCTTGCTCATTTGCTTTGCGATCAGCAAATTCTGGAGGATACAAAGCAGATATTGTTTGGCGTAACATATCAGCACCTTTTTTATTGCGCCATTTCAAACGCAAAGAAGCCAATTCTCCCAAAGTGTGAGTTTGAATATCCTCACCACTTATCTTCGAAACATAAGATCTAGCAATAGACGCCAATTTTGCACAAGCCTGATCTTTAGTAAGTTCATTGTTATGATATTTCTCAACAATCTCATCAATATCTTTACGCCAAGCTTGTTTGTTTACATTATGAACGTGAACTGCTTCTGTAGAATTGCTACTTTCAGCTAATTTCTTTGGCTTTTTAAAAGAAAAATATAAAACCGCAAAAGCAATAAAGATAACAACAAGCGATGCAGAAAGTAGTATTAAAAAAAGCGTTTCATCATGTAAAGGCTTTTGAATATCTTCCAGGCTCATCTATTCAACCTCCTTGCTAAATGAGTCAGCAAGATAATTTGTACGGCTCACTTTTTGCGCAGAAATATGGAAAACTTCTTCACTTGAAGAACCATGAATTATTGAAGATTGAACACCAAGCAGCATATCGTATAAAGCGTTTATTCTAATATTTCTACGAGCTTCAACTTCATTTTTATTTGATTCTTTTTTCAAAAACGCCGGTACTTTACGTAAAGTAATTCCATCAAATATTTGCAAATCAATTGCAGAATCAAAAGGATTAATAGGAGAAATAACAATAACAACAAGCTTATGGTTTTGCGTAATTTTGCGCAAAGATTCAGCGTTATGAGCTTGTAATGCATACTCATCAGTTATTAAAACTACCAGACCATTATTGTCAATGTTTTTTAGTAGCGAAGTAAGCAACGCATCAATATCTCTGGTATTTTTACGAGTATTAAGCAACGTATAATCTAGATTTCGCTCAAAATCAGAAAAATTGCTAGCAGCATGAACATTGATAACATTTTTTCCATCTGCACATAACAACGAAACAGCATCATGACGTTTTAAACTCAAAGACGCAAAAAAGCATGCAGAATTAGACGCAACTTCATACAGAGATTCTCCAGAAACACAAGCTCCATTCATATTTATGCTTGTATCTAAAGCAATCCAAGTATGAGAAGACGAAGTACGCTCTCTAGAAGACACCATAGGCTGTCCAGTTCGAGCGCTCGCAGACCAGTTCATCATACGAGCTTCATCTCCTGGCTGCCATGCATGTATGTCAATAACATCACCTGTGCCAAAGCGTCTGTGCGAAGGATGGTCTCCTTCTAATAAGCCTAAAGCTTTACGCGCAATAGGCAAATCAATTCGTTGATCCAAAAGCTCAATTTTGCGACGCACGGCTTTAGCAGGTTCAGATAATACTAACCGCTTCGTACGCATCATGGCACAGGAACCGTCTTAACTAATGCATCAATTACTTGATCTGTAGTAATAGAATCAGCTAAAGCTTCAAAAGTTAAAAGTATGCGATGCCTTAACACTTCATGCGCAAACAATTTAATATCTTCAGGTATCACATAATCGCGTCCAGAAAGTAAAGCGTGAGCTTGAGCAATACGAATAAGTGCAATTGATGCACGCGGGCTAGCTCCCATACGAACCAATGAATTAATTGTAGGAAGTGGATGCGTACCTTCACCGCGAGAAGTTGCAACAAGATCAACTACATATTTCATAACTGCTTCAGAAACGTGTATGCGACGCGCTGCAGTACGCATAAAAACAACATCTTGCAAACTTATGCGTTGAGTATTTAGCTTTGAAGGATCAACGACATCCGATCCGCGTTGAGTAAGTAATTGCAGCATACGAACTTCCTCGTCAGTATTAGGGTAAGTCATAACTGCTTTTACCATAAAACGATCCATTTGTGCTTCTGGAAGATTAAATGTTCCTTCTTCTTCAATTGGATTTTGCGTAGCAATAACCATAAATGGTTGAGGCAGAGGAATTCTTTCGCCTCCAATAGTTGTTGCTCCTTCTGCCATAGCTTCAAGCATTGCAGATTGAGTTTTTGCATTTGAGCGATTAATCTCATCCAACAAAATAACATTTGCATGGATAGGACCAATTTGCGTAGTAAAACGTTGGGAAGCAAAATCAAAAACTTGAGTACCAACTAAATCTGCTGGCATTAAATCAGGAGTACACTGCACACGACGGAAACTACCTGACATAGCTGTTGCAAGAGTTTGAGCAGCAGTAGTTTTTGCGAGACCTGGTACTGATTCAATAAGAATGTGTCCGCCTGCAATAAGAGTAAGAATAAGAGACTCTCGTAAAGCGTCTTGACCGACTAAAGTTTGTGCAAAACGCGCGCGCAAAATATTTGCAATTTGCTGACAACGACGTATGTCATCACTTGAAATAACTGCATTAACTTGCGCACTTGCATTAGAAACAGCAGACGGTTGAGGTACAGCTGATCCAATGCCAAGCTTAGAAGCAATTGAAGTTTTATCGGTTAACGGTTTCTTCTGTGGTTGCGGTGGGAATAATGCCATAAGAGACATTTTAACCGATATGCAGTACTGACATGTTCAAAAATGGCATTTTTATTGTCTTTATAAGATAATTTGCAATATTTAAGACAATTAAATTTCTTGAGAATCTAGGGACCAATTAATTGGAGAAACTCCCATATTAACTAAGGCTTGGTTAGCCCTTGAAAATGGATGTGATCCAAAAAATCCTCGCATTGCAGAAAGAGGGCTTGGGTGCGCTGAAGTAATAAGAGTTGCATTCGTTAGCAAAGGAGCCAAACTTTGCGCATTACGTCCCCATAAAATAGCTACAAGCGGCAACGGATTACCATTGCAATCAGTTCTATTGTTTAATGCTCGAATAGCTGCATCGGTTACAGGCTCCCAACCTTTTCCTTGATGACTATTTGCTTTGCCAGCCTCAACAGTTAAACATCTGTTAAGAAGCATTACACCTTGCTTGGTCCAGGGTGTCAGATCTCCACTCTTTGGAGTTTCTACGCCTAAATCGTTTACTAATTCTTTATAAATATTTATGAGACTTTTTGGAAGTGGGCGCACTTTTGCAGCTGTGCAAAAACTTAAGCCCACTGGATGACCAGGCGTTGGATATGGGTCCTGGCCAACAATTAAAACTTTAATGCTTTTTAGCGGAATAGAAAAAGCACGCAAAATGTTGTGACTAGCAGGAAGAATATGGTGTCCGCTTTCTATTTGTTCTCTCAAAAACACTCCCATTGCGCGTATTTGCGGCTCAACTGGCTTTAATGCTTCAGCCCAATCAGGATCCATTAGTTCATCTAAAGGTTTAATATTTTGAGGATTCATATTGCTACTGTATGTCAAGGCATAGTATAAAGGGGAATCAATCAAATTTTCTAAATTTGTGCTTTGTGCCAAGCATTAGATAGTATAGATTCATTATTGTTTAAATGATTTTTTATAAGGAGTGTAATTATGGCGCGAGATAATCAGAACGTGTCGTATACGCCTGATGCTTTTGATGAGCCACCAGAGGGACCAGTTGGAGTTCATCGTGGAAATCCTGCGTGGTATGCCGTAATACTTCCTTATTTTGTTACATTAATTGTTGCAGCGGTAGTTGGCGTTTTGGTTTGGGCCATTGCTTCTGGAGAAATCTCGCATCTTCCGTTGCCTTGGAACCATCAGCAACAATCATCTCAATCAGCATCTCCTACTAAGACTTCTGAAAACAAAAAGTCTGCTAAAAGTGACGAAGATAAATCTTCTGAAGACGAAGATGATGACGACGACGATAATAAATCTAAAGAAAATAAACCAGATAAAAAAGATGCTGATGACTCTAAAGATAATTCAGCAAATGATTCTAAAGCACAAACTTCGCTAGACAAATCAGTTGCTGTGAAAGTTCTTAACGCAACAAAGATAAGCGGTCATGCTGCTGCTGGAGCAGATAAGTTAAAGCAAGCAGGATACGCAAATGTGACAGCTGGAAATCCAACCGGTAAAGTCCCAAGCGAATCTGTTGTTTGGTATAAAGACGATTCCCAAAAAGCTGCAGCTGAAGATATTGCAAATACTTTAGGTATTAGCGCTGTCGAAAACGAAAAAGAAATCGTTTCTCCGATTGTAGTTGTGCTTTGCAAGTAATATTTTTCGCATAAAAATAACCGGTTAGAATTATTTCTAACCGGTTTTTGTGTATAAACGCCAAAAAAGTTGGCACTCGGGTACATAGAGTGCTAATCTTCAAATTAGCACTCAAGCCTTGAGAGTGATAATAAGCAGCTGACGGCTTATTACTCAAGATTGCAGTGAAAAGTCCATAAATAACGTATGTGGAGGAATAATGGCAAAGATTATTGCCTATGAAGAGGACGCCCGTCAGGGTATGCTCGCAGGTCTTGATAAGCTTGCAGACACTGTTAAGGTTACACTTGGTCCAAAGGGTCGAAACGTTGTGCTTGACAAAGCCTACGGCGCTCCAACCATTACTAACGACGGTGTTTCTATTGCTAAGGAAATTGATCTTGAAGATCCATACGAGCGTATTGGCGCCGAACTTGTTAAAGAAGTAGCTAAGAAGACTGACGACGTTGCAGGCGACGGCACCACAACCGCTACTGTTTTGGCACAGTCTTTGGTGCATGAAGGCTTGAAGAACGTTGTTGCAGGAAGCAACCCAATCGCTCTTCGTCGCGGCATTGAAAAGGCTGCTGAAGCAATCGTTAAGGAATTGCTTGCTTCTGCAAAGGATGTTGAAACCAAGGAACAGATTGCTGCTACTGCTACGATTTCTGCAGCTGATCCTGAAGTTGGCGAAAAGATTGCTGAAGCTTTGGATAAGGTCGGTCAGGATGGTGTTGTCACAGTTGAAGACAACAACAAGTTTGGTCTTGACTTGGACTTCACTGAAGGTATGCGCTTTGATAAGGGCTATATTTCCCCTTACTTCGTCACTAACGCTGACGATCAAACTGCCGTTCTTGAAGATCCATACATTTTGCTCACTTCTGGCAAGGTTTCAAGCCAGCAGGATATCGTCCACATCGCTGAGCTTGTTATGAAGTCTGGCAAGCCATTGCTTATTATTGCTGAAGATGTTGATGGTGAAGCATTGCCAACACTTGTTTTGAACAAGATTCGTGGCACTTTCAACACTGTTGCTGTTAAGGCTCCAGGATTCGGCGATCGTCGTAAGGCTATGCTCCAAGATATGGCTATTTTGACCGGTGCACAGGTTGTTTCTGACGATCTTGGTTTGAAGCTTGATTCAATCGACGCTTCTGTTTTCGGTCATGCAGCTAAGGTGATTGTTTCTAAGGATGAAACAACTATCGTTTCCGGTGCTGGCTCAAAGGAAGATGTTGATGCTCGCGTAGCTCAGATTCGCGCCGAAATTGAGAACACTGATTCTGATTACGATCGCGAAAAGTTGCAAGAGCGTCTTGCTAAACTCGCTGGTGGCGTTGCTGTTATTAAGGTTGGCGCTGCTACTGAAGTCGAAGCTAAGGAACGCAAGCATCGCATTGAAGATGCAGTTCGTAACGCTAAGGCTGCTATCGAAGAAGGTTTGCTTCCAGGCGGTGGCGTAGCTTTGGTTCAAGCTGCTGCAAAGATTGAAAAGACACCAGCTATCACAGAGCTTAAGGGTGAAGAAGCTACAGGTGCTGCAATTGTGTTCCGCGCTGTAGAAGCTCCAATCAAGCAGATTGCTCAAAACTCTGGTGTTTCTGGAGACGTTGTTCTCAACAAGGTACGCGAACTTCCAGAAGGCGAAGGCTTCAATGCTGCAACCAACACTTATGAAGATTTGATGGCTGCAGGCGTTACTGACCCAGTTAAGGTAACTCGTTCTGCTCTACAGAATGCAGCTTCTATTGCTGGCTTGTTCTTAACTACTGAAGCTGTTGTTGCCAACAAGCCTGAGAAGGCAGCTGCTGCACCACAAGCTGGTGCCGAAATGGGCTACTAAATAAAAAATAAAAGTAGCTTAAAAATCTAAAACTAAATAGTTTAAGTAAATGGCGGCATGCTCAAATAAAGCGTGTCGCCATTTACTTTTTCTCATATTAATCAGCCCATTCCAAATAGCGAAGCAGCTTGAGTTTCAGCATCAAGATACACTCCTGACGCATGTTGCATAGCTTGTTGAATTGCTTCTAGTGATTGTTCCATTTGTTGTTGCGCCGCTCGCCATTGCTGAGCGGTCGACGCAAATTGTGTAGCCGCCGATCCAGTCCACACGCTCTGCAATTGCTGTAAATTGGCATACATCCCGTTGACTGCACCTCTAATTGCACTAACCGAGGTTCCAACGGCTGCCGCAGCCTGCTGAATTTGCTCTGAATCAACTCGAAATTGTGCCATATTTCACCTCCATTTGTTTTGCGTCTAAATAAACGCTTTTTATAGATTATTTTGCGAAACATTCCAAATAAATTAAGCAAAGATTTTTATAATGCTACTTTTACTTGTGTGATGTCACGCTATTATGAATATATGCCATCAAAAAAGTACGAAAAAGATTTATGCACCAATGTGGTTAAAAGCTTAGCTTGCATGCGTATTGCAAATTTTAACTACCAGCATTCTCACTCAAAACTATTTTTAGCTAAACGCGTATTGCTTTTATTAATGGCATTTTTATTTAGTTTTTCTTTTATTCTTCCAACTCTTCCAATAGATTCGCTCATATTTTCACCTTTAAATAAAGCAAATACAATTAATGCATATGCTGAAAGTAATGAGCAAAATTCTGGAATAGTTGCAACAGACTCAATAACAGACACAGAAAATTTGCTTGGGGATTCTGTCAGTAAAGTTGCTGACATGATTAATACAACAAAAAAGCGTACAGGAGTAAATGTTAGACTCTTATATTTGTCTACTTTTGGAAATACAAAAGATCCATCAAAATGGGCTAGTGATTTGTTAATTAGTACGCTTCCAGCTAAAAATACTGTGCTGCTTGCAGTAGCAACTCATGATGGAAGATTAGTTGTAGCTGTTTCGCCTAATTCTGATGAATGGCTCAAAAATAAAAATACTGTAGACTCGTTATCCGATGCAGCTTATAAGCCTTTAGTGAGCACAACTGGAACGCATTGGGATCAATCTGCATTAATGATGATGAAACAAATAATGCGCGCAAAACGTACGTCAACAACTTCCTCTGCAAGTCTTATTTCTACAATTATTATGCTAGTAATCTTGTTAGCATTATTCTCGATAGTTGCAATTGCTCTGTTTAGAAAGAATCGTATACAACGTCAAATACTTGCTGGTGTTAGAAAAGCTCGCAGAAGGCACGCTCGTCACAGATAAAAAATATCCTATAACTTGTTTTATTTTCAGCAATTATTCAGGAAACATTCAGCTTGATAAGTGATGCTAATCAATATGAGTAAGAACGTTGAAGCATCTATTGTTGTGGTCGATGACGAGCCATCAATCCGTGAACTTTTGGTAGCCTCTTTGCATTTTGCTGGGTTTGAAGTAGAAACTGCTGCATCCGGCTCAGAAGCTGTTGAAGTAATTGAACGAGTAAATCCAAATCTTATCGTTATGGATGTTATGCTCCCAGATATTGATGGTTTTACTGTTACGAGGCGTATTCGTCAAAATGGAATTAAAGTTCCTGTATTGTTCCTAACTGCAAGAGACGATACACAAGATAAAATTATGGGTCTAACCGTTGGTGGAGATGACTACGTTACAAAGCCATTCAGCTTGGAAGAAGTAGTGGCAAGAATACGAGCAATTCTTCGCAGAACACAAGAACCTGATGAAGAAACTCATATTATAAAAGTTGCAGATCTTGAGATTAACGAAGATTCTCATGACGTAACTCGATGCGGCGTGCCAATCGAACTTAGCCCAACTGAATACAAACTACTTCATTATCTTATGGACAATGAAGGTCGAGTTCTGTCAAAAAGCCAGATTTTGAATCACGTATGGCAGTACGATTGGGGCGGAGACGCAGCAATCGTTGAATCTTATATTTC
>NQOP01000001.1:675969-677187 GCA_003585845.1 Bifidobacteriaceae bacterium NR021 | reverse complement strand
GTTCCTCTTATTGAAACTAAACGTGGCATCGGTTATATGATTCGAGAACCTAAGGCAGGTCAAGCCTAATCATGCAATCTAGCAATAATAACAACGATAATACTGAATCAACTATTAGTAGCAGTACGAATAATAGCTCTAATAATAGCTCTAGAGATGATTCAGATGTTAGCACTGCTGAAAAAAGTGTTGCAATAGCACAAAGCAAAAGCGACAAAAAAGACAAAAAGCCTCGTAAAACCTGCTGGCTGCGTCGTCGCATAAATGCAATACCACTGAGTACGCGTTTAGTCGCATGCACTCTTGCTATTTTAACCGTAGCTGCTTTTTGCATATCGCTGTCAATTCAGCAGCTCGTAGGAAATTATCTGCTAGAAAAAACTGATGTACAATTAGCAAGTCAAGCGCAATTTGTTTATGATAATGCTGATTCATTGCGCATGAAAAACTCAAATCAATCTTCAGTAGGTCCAAATAATTACTTTATGCAAGTTAGGGATACGCATAATAAAATTATTTCTACCCCATTAATACCAAAAATTAAAGGATCGATTGTTTCGGTTCCTAAACTTCCTGCAGACGGTTTTGATAGTAAAAAAATTGTTACTCACAAACCTTACACGACACCTGCAATCGTCAAGGGGAATAACAATAAAGTCGATGCAATCACTAAAAAAGCTGCAAAATCGCCATGGAGAGTTTTAGTATTAACGTGGGGTCAAAAGAATAACTATAACTCAGAGTTAAGCGTTAGCGGTTATGTCTATATTGCTTTATCTCTTAGCGATCAAATTGACACAGTTAGCACACTTACTCGTTACTGCATAATGGTGAGTATTGCAGTTATTTTGTTTGGAGCAGTATTTGCAGCAATTATTATTCAATCAGCTTTAAGACCGTTAAAAAGAATTGAAAAAACAGCTTCAAAAATTGCTTCTGGAGATTTAAGCAAACGAGTTCCATCTGCTCCTGAAAATACTGAGGTTGGATCTTTAGCAGCTTCTCTTAACTCTATGCTTGCTCGTATTGAAAGAGGATTTAATGAGCAAGAAGATATGACAGAAAAAATGAAGCGATTCGTTTCAGATGCAAGTCATGAATTACGTACTCCATTAGCTGCAATTCATGGATACGCTGAATTGTATACAATGTGGCGCAACATGCCAGGGGAGCAGGAGAGAGCGGATGACTCTATTGCTCACATTAAGGCTTCTAGCG
>NQOP01000001.1:675122-675248 GCA_003585845.1 Bifidobacteriaceae bacterium NR021 | reverse complement strand
AGAGAATGACTGAGCTAGTAGAAGACTTGCTTTCTTTGGCGCGTTTTGATGAAGGTCGTGGAATTAATATTTCGCAGCAAGTTAGCTTGTCTCCAATACTTTCTGACGCAGCTAATGATTTACATG
>NQOP01000001.1:674050-674271 GCA_003585845.1 Bifidobacteriaceae bacterium NR021 | reverse complement strand
CTCTTGATCCTGCTAGATCCGTTCAGCAAGGCTATTTGACCATTTCGGACGAGTGGAAGCTTATGAATTGCACAAATTGCAATTTTGAGCGTAAGCTCCAATTCCATGCTGGAAAACTTCCAAGTGTTACGTTACTTGGCGATGGAGCTAGATTACGACAAGTAATGACAAATATTGTAGGAAATATTCATAGATACACTCCCGTTGACTCTCCTGTAGAA
>NQOP01000001.1:672432-673270 GCA_003585845.1 Bifidobacteriaceae bacterium NR021 | reverse complement strand
AGTCAGTCAATCTACTGATACGGGTCATAAGTATGCCGTAGTTCGAGTTGTGGACCATGGTCCTGGAGTTCCAGAAGAATCTTTGTCTAGAATTTTCGAGCGTTTCTATATTGCTGACCCATCAAGAGCTAGAGAAAAAGGTGGAACTGGCTTAGGTATGGCAATTGCGCAATCTGTAGTAAAAGCACATCATGGTTTCATCTGCGCAACTATATCTTCTCCATCAGAAGCATCGACCAATTCTAAAACTAATCTTGATGACACTATGGATGGATCTGAGCCGATAGATGTTAAACCTCATGGCTTAACTCTTACCGTAGTGCTGCCAGTTAATGAAATTGAAGATCCTTCTAAACTTGTTAGCGAATAAAATATTGGCATTAGTAACACTTTCGTAGGTTAAAAAAATTTTATTGCCCGCGTGTATGCGCTACAATGTAATAAGGAGACAAGTAATAATAATATTTGGTACACTATCTATAGACCTATCGCATATGCTGATGCTTTATGCCTTGTGCACTTCAGCGTGCGAAATGAGAATTATTTGGAGTGAGGTGTGTTATGCCCAATGGGCGCGTGCGTTGGTACGATACGCAGAAGGGGTACGGCTTTATTGTTGGAGATGATGGTAAGGATGTTTTCCTGCCAGCAGCAGCATTGCCAGTTACTGTAAAAACTTTACACAAGGGTACACGAGTTGAGTTTTCTGTAATTGAAGGTCGCAAAGGACCACAGGCGATGGGTTTGAATGTTATCGCAACAGCGCCGTCGCTTGTTAAGGCTACTCGTCCTAAAGCCGAAGATATGGCAGCTATCGTAGAAGATCTCATTAAACTTC
>NQOP01000001.1:670368-671703 GCA_003585845.1 Bifidobacteriaceae bacterium NR021 | reverse complement strand
TGCTACATTGTTGCGTGCAGTGGCAGATAATTTTGACGTTCAGGAATAGTGTCTGGAATATTATTTATGACTGATGAAGTGATGGATCCACAAGAACTAGCTAGAAGTATAGCTGTGGAAACTTCAGAACGTACTGATGCAGTAGGTGATTTTGTATCTTCTACAGAGCTTGGTGACGGAGTTACAGACTTTCGTTTCGTAAGCAATTTAGTTGGGTATGAAGGCTGGCAGTGGTCAGTTACGTTGTATCATGATGAGGAAACTCAACGTTGGACTGTGAATGAATCAACGCTTGTTCCTACTGAAGATTCTTTGCTTCCACCACCATGGATTCCATGGAAAGACCGATTGAAACCAAGTGATCTTTCTGTAATGGATTCTATTGGCACATCTGAAGACGATTCTCGGCTAGAAGATGGTTTCCGTCAAGTAAATAATGTTGATGATAGTAATTCTGAAAAGAATATAGAATCAGCAAATTCAGATGATAATTCTGAGTCTAAAACTGAAGATGACGCTAAAGCTAATACTGAGGCTGAAGATAATACTGAAGCTGATACTAGCGAAGAAGATGCAGACACAAACGCAAATGCAGAAAAAGATATTAATCAAAATCAAGAATCTTGCGATGCAAATAATGATTTTGACGAAGATCTTGAAGAAGCTGTTTCGACGCTAAGACTGTCTCGCAGACGAGTAATGACTGCGGAAGCAATTTCGCAAACAGCTAAACGCTGGTACGCAGGTCAACATGGCCCAAAGTCGTTATCTACAAAAATTGCCGATGGCAAAGCATGTTCATCATGCGGATTCCTCATTCCTCTAGCTGGAAGTTTAGGCTCTATGTTTGGCGTATGCGCAAATATGTGGAGCCCAGACGATGGGCGAGTTGTCTCTCTTGATCATGCTTGTGGTGAGCATTCTGACATTGAACCACCTGAGCCATCGCAGCTTTGGATTCAATCTGAGCCTGCATACGACGATTATCATATTGACATTTTGCAACAAGCTCCACGAGATGAGCGAGCAGACGTTGAGCTTATTGAGGAAGCAATTGAAGACAGTAAGATGCATCGTCGTAAGCGCAGAAAATTAGATTCAAAATTGCGCAACAAAAAAGAAGCCTCAACAGATAAAGATGAACAAAATAATTTATCTGAACCTGATTTAGTTGACAATTCAACTATTGACGAAAAATCATATGAAAATAATGATGACAAAAATAGTGAAATTGAAGTTGAAAATCAAACTGAAAAAATTGAAGAGACTGTAGCTAATGAATCTGAAAAATCTGAAAAATCTCAAAGCGATGCAGATTATCCTGATTCTTCAGAA
>NQOP01000001.1:661581-669601 GCA_003585845.1 Bifidobacteriaceae bacterium NR021 | reverse complement strand
CACAAGAATCTGAAGACACTTCAAAAACTACAGCATCCGCATCAATGCGATTATATAAAAGAAAATCTCGCAGACAACATAAGTAATTATGCAAGAAACGAAAATATGAATATTTAGGTTCATCATACATGACTATTGTGATGCTATGGAATGCTGTACGAATGAGTAAATATATACGACGCTTCGCGTCATGGCGACTCGTTACCATGGAATGAAAGAAAAGAACGGAAGGCAGTTATGTTTGAACGGTTCACTGATCGCGCACGACGCGTGATTGTGCTAGCTCAGGAAGAGGCTCGCTCACTTCAGCACAATTATATTGGTACTGAGCATATTTTGCTCGGGCTTATTCGCGAAGGTGAGGGCATTGCCGCGAAAGCGTTAAGCTCAAAAGGCGTAGACCTAGAAGGCACTCGCAAGCAGGTTGAAGAGATGATTGGCAAAGGCACTGTTTCGCCTGCTGGTCATATTCCTTTTACGCCTCACGCTAAGCAAGTGCTTGAACTGAGTTTGCGCGAAGCTCTTCAGCTTGGTCACAGTTATATTGGTACTGAGCATATTTTGCTCGGGCTTATTCGCGAAGGCGAAGGAGTGGGCACGCAAGTACTTATAAAGATGGAAGTTGATCTTGGAGACTTGCGAAGCACTACTGTTGATTTAATTCGTGGAGATAATGCTCCTAATGGTAGCGAAAAGGGCGAGTTAGCTAATGCTGGAAGTGTACAAGATAAGCGAAATCAATCCGGCTCTGCTCTTCTTGATCAATTTGGACGCAATTTAACATTTGAAGCTCAAGAAGGAAAGCTTGATCCTGTTATAGGTCGTTCTGAAGAAATTGAACGCGTTATGGTTGTACTTAGCCGACGCACGAAGAATAATCCTGTGCTTATTGGCGAGCCTGGAGTTGGTAAGACTGCAGTTGTAGAAGGTCTCGCACAGAAAATCGTTGAAGGCGATGTACCTGAAACGTTAAAAAATAAGCAAGTTTATTCGCTAGACTTAGGTTCAATGATTGCAGGATCTCGCTATCGTGGCGATTTCGAAGAGCGCTTGAAGAAAGTGCTTAAAGAAATTAAAACACGCGGCGATATTGTGCTTTTTATTGATGAAATTCACACTATTGTTGGAGCAGGTTCTGCTGATGGAGCTCTTGGCGCATCTGATATGCTTAAACCAATGCTTGCGCGTGGAGAGCTACAAACAATTGGTGCTACTACTACTGACGAGTATCGCAAGTATATTGAAAAAGATGCTGCTTTGGAGCGTCGTTTCCAGCCGATTCAAGTTCCAGAACCTACAATTGCTGAAACTATTGAGATTCTTAAGGGATTGCGTTCTCGCTACGAAAATCACCATCATGTAACTATTACCGATGGAGCTTTACAGTCTTCTGCTGAGCTTTCTGATCGTTACATTCAAGATCGTCACCTTCCAGATAAGGCTATTGATCTTATTGATGAAGCTGGTGCGCGCTTGCGTATTAAGCGCTTGACTCAGCCACCTGAGCTCAAAGAATTAAACCATAAGATTGCTAAGATTTCCGAAAAGAAAGATGAAGCAATCAAGCAGCAAGATTTTGAAGAAGCTGCCAATCTTCGCGACGATCAAGAAAAGCTTGAAAATGAAGCTGCAGAGAAGGAAAAGGCTTGGCGCGAAGGCGAGTCTAACGTCAAGATGGTTGTTGACGAAGACATGATCGCTTCCGTTGTTTCAAGCACTACAGGCATTCCTGTAGTAAAGCTTACTCAAGCGGAATCGCAGAAGCTTCTTCAAATGGAATCTGAACTTCACAAGCGTATTGTTGGTCAAGATGAAGCTGTGTCTGCTTTAGCTCGCTCGATTCGTCGTGCTCGAGTTGGTTTGAAGGATCCTAAACGTCCTTCTGGCTCGTTTATTTTTGCCGGTCCTACTGGAGTTGGTAAAACTGAACTTGCCAAGGCACTCGCAAACTTCTTGTTTGATGACGATAATGCCTTAATTAGAGTTGACATGTCAGAGTTTGCAGAAAAGTATGCTGCGTCTAGGCTTTTCGGTGCTCCTCCTGGATATGTTGGATATGAAGAAGGCGGCGAGCTTACTGAAAAAGTTCGCAGAAAGCCATTCTCTGTGGTGCTTTTCGACGAGATTGAAAAAGCTCATCCAGATATTTTCAACACGCTTTTGCAAGTACTCGATGACGGTCACTTAACAGACGGTCAGGGTAGAAAAGTGGACTTTAAGAATACGATTATTATTCTTACCACAAATCTTGGTACTCGCGATATTGCGAAGGCTGCAAACACTGGCTTTACACTTGGAAATAACACTGATTCCACGTATCAGCGTATGAAAGATCAGGTTAATTCTGAGCTTAAGCGTCATTTCCGTCCAGAGTTCTTAAACCGTTTGGATGACACTATTGTGTTCCGTCAGCTTACAGAGCCAGAAGTTCGTAAAATTGTTGACATGGACGTGAAGTTGCTTAACGACAGGCTGTTTGACCGTCACATGTCTCTAGAAATTACGGATGCCGCTAAGAATTTGCTTGCACAGAAGGGCTTCGATCCTTTGCTTGGTGCGCGCCCGTTGCGTCGCGTAATTCAGCGAGATATTGAGGATACTATTTCTGAAAAGATTTTGCTTGGCGAACTTTCTGACGGCGAACACATTAAGGTGGATGCTGAAGGCGAAGGATTGCTGGGGGAGTTCACAATTAAAGGCGAAAAGTTTGAGACAATAGACACAACTGCTGTTGTTGCTACTGAAGATAATAAATCTGAAGGAAATAAATCCGAAGATACTAAGTCTGAAGATAGTGCAAAGGAAGATAGCGCAGATAAAGAAGATATTACTGCTAAAGAAGATAGCAGCAAAGAATAAGTAATCTACGCAATAACTAACTGAATACACTAAAAGCCCGGCGCGTAAATCTCGTCGGGCTTTTCTACTTATTTAACTTAAATTCATTCTTTAGTCATACGGATATAGGATTTGAAGAGAATTTCCAAACGCTCGTCATTATTAGAGCAAGGCTTTGTGGCACCAAAAGCAACATCTACTATTTTATCTAGCTCGTCATGAGCTTTGCGCAAATCTGTGGGCATGTAGGTCGGTCTAGTTTCTTAACTCTTGGATACTCTGAAACTTTTCCTTCTAAACTCTGAAACTGTTACTTCTAAACTCTGAAACTGTTTTCTTTCTGTGTTATATGTTTCGCAAGCATCACGCTACTTGAGCCTTTTGTTAACACGTTAAAAATTGCAGTGGGCTAATACAAAAGGATTACATATCAGTTTTCTGCATCAACAATTCGTACGTACGCTGATTCTATTAAATACGTACGCTGATTCTATTAGAATAGTTCCATAATCTGTACGCACTTTTAATGAGGAGAGTGTTTAGTTATGGGATATTCAGTTACACAACGCATTAAGAGCATTAAACAACCTTATGGCGGATATTTGCCACGAAAAGATTTTGTTGAAGAATCATTAGGCGAAGGAATAGAAGACTTATATGATAAAGAAAACATTCACCCAAGTCGAGTTGGTACAGTAGTTGACTACATGACTCGTTTAATGTCTGGATCGAGTGTAATAGACGCGTTTCAAATTTCCTTACTGGGCGCAATGATTATAAACGAACGCGATAATGCATTGAGACTTATGTCCGGCATTAAAGGACTTGGAGATGAAGATATAGTTAACGCCGTCAAACTTGTTGGATTCGACGTATGCTATAGATATAGTCCTATTGCCTACAGGCCTTTTGACGAAATCAATCCCGATGAGCACACAATCCAGAACATCAGAGTTATGGTTCAGCGCTCGCTTCATTTTCTTGAGTGTTATGGTCCGAAGGTGCTTGATGGTTTTACGCTAGAGGGCGGTTACACTGATACGGTAAGTGCTGGCGATGGTGATTTTATAACAGCTGATACTTTGTGGGATTTTAAAGTTTCTAAAGAAAAGCTGGATAAGGATCAGACTCTTCAACTGCTTATGTATTGGCGTATGGGTTTGCGTTCTATTCATCCAGAGTTTCAGAATATTAAGTACTTAGGTATTTATAATCCTCGTATGAATAAGGTTTATCGAATTGCTGTTGAAAACATATCCAAGGATGTTATACGCGAAGTTGAGAAAGATGTGATTGGGTATTCGGATTAGGCGGTTTTGCGTACAAAGTATGTCAAGTAGGAAACATATTGCGCAATTAGCTTAACGAAAGAAGTATTACGCACGAAACTACTTCTAATATTTAGTGTTTTATGTGTGGGAATCCTTTGTTTATATCAATAGTCTTTAACTGAATGTTTTGTGGTTTGAGCTAAAAGGTGGTTCTGTGATACAGTTTCATTGATACAAATATGGTGAGAATAAAGAAGTTCTAGGTCATAGCCGGCAAGTGTTCTTGCGTTAAGGAGTGCTTTAAATGTCGCAGAATAACGAAATGTCAGAATTGACTAAGTCAGGGTTATTGGATATTTTCGTGAGCGAAGAAGATAAAACTGGAAATGACATTTTAGCAATGTCTGATTTTTTTGATGTATTTATAGATAGGATTAAGCGTGATATTGAAGTAAATACATCGTGGGAAGAAGTTGATAATATTGGAAACGTTGTTGGTTTAGTATCAAATGCTCTTAAGATTGGCTTTGATGTTTCTAATGCAAATATGCTTGTTGCAGATTTTTCGCATTTTGGTGAAGATATTATTAACGGTCTTAAAAATGGTACGTATAGTATTCAAGAATCAAAAAAGTGTGTTGGCAATTTTTGTTCTAACATTGTTAATGCAAAAGGACGTATTGTTAGGTCTATTACACTAAGAAAAGCAATTGATTCAACACAAATTTTTTCTAATGTTCCAATGCTGTGTATACAACTATCTCTTAAGTATATAGATTCACAAATAGCTAATGTAAGTAAAAAAATTGATATTATGATTGAAGACGCTCGTAGCGAAAGCTTGATTGATAAGTTTATGAATGCGAGAGACAAGATTAAGTTAGCATCTAATACGTCATCAGAAGAACAAGAAGAATATCTAAAAGAAGCAGACACATATTTAATGGAAGGTCTTAACTCTTTGTATTCGAATATATATAACCGAGTCAAAGACTTAGATAAGATTAATAAAAAAAGAGTATGTGGAAGTATTAATGATGTAGATTCAATACTTTCTTATATTGATGAAGATATGAAAATAATACCGAGATATCTTGCTCTAAGGACATATCTGTTTCATTATCGTGGAAAGTTTGAGGATATAAAGTCTATTTTCGAGCATTATTCAGGTTTTCTACGTAAATTAAATGAAGTCAAAATTTATAGAGGTGATAAATATACTGCTTTTGAATTAATTCACGAATATTATCAGTACGATGAGGAAAATATTAATTTTTGGCTTGAAAAGCCAAAACAAATAATTAATTCAGTTGATTCATATAAGGCTCTATTAACCAATAAGAGCAGAGATATCTTGTGTTTAGAGGCGGAGCGTTTAGAAAATGAGTAAAGAATGCGAAAAGCGTCGTTGTATGCTTTGTAAGAAATTGCTTATATGTGAGAAATGTTTATGTAAAAGATGTTACTTAGATGTAAAAAATAAGTTTTATTTCATTGCTGGTACTGTTGTTGTTGGTGCTGGTTGTTTATCAGTTTTTAGTAAAAATGCAGATGTCAATGAAAACAAAAATTCTAGTAAATGTGACAATTCTAATGAAGACTGATTTATTTGCGTAAATTTATAACTCTTTGTTACTTATTTATCTTTGATAATTCAATTATCGGCAATGATCTAAATCGATACCTAAGAGATTATCAACAAGCTTTATCACAATCCACGTCATATTTGTCTTTCACTTTCACAGCAACAGCTAGTTCTTTATATCGTTGGTATACTCACAGAATCGTGATAATATTTAACTATTAAAATAAGGAGAGGATTATGGCTGTTAGTTATAAAAAACTATTACATCGCATGATCGAAGAAGATATTTCCAATCAGGACTTAATGAGAATGAGCAATATTTCCGCCAACATTATTACGAAACTACGCACTGGGCAATATGTATCACTAGAAAAAATTGAAAGTATCTGCAAGGCTTTACACTGCACACCCAACGATATTTTGGAATTTATAGCGGAGGATGAAAAGTAATGGCAAAAAAGGAAACTGCTGAAAAGGCATTAAATATAGATAGTATACTTTTTAATTGTAGAGATTACTTACGTGCAGCACGAAATTCTGGCTCATTTTTTGAAAAAAGAGATATGATGCTCACACTTGTATTCTTGCGTTTTATCGGTGAGAAATACGAAGACGGTATCGAATCACTCCGTAAGACTTTAATTGAACAGGGAATAGACCCTGATGATGCAAATATCAAAGTTGCATTCTTTGATAATGCTACTTTTACAGATGGGACATACAGCCTTCCTGTAGAAGCAAGATGGTCAACCATCATCAACACACCAGCTCCAAAACTCAATGTTGCACTAGACACTGCATTAAGCAAAATTGAAGCGGAAGATCCTCAGCTTAAAGGTTGCTTTATAAAAGGTACATTTACTACCCGTAATTTAGCGGCTAATGACATCAAGAAAATTGTTGATGAAGTTAATAAAATCAGTCACAAGGCTTTTGGTGAAGAAAAAGATTTAATCGGCTATGTGTATGAATATTTCCTTAAAGAGTTCGCAGTTAATGCAACAAAGGAAGAAGGAGAATTTTATACTCCTCACGATGTGGTTAAGCTTATTGCAGCTATGATTGAACCGTTTGAAGGTACACTTTACGACCCTGCATGCGGTTCCGGAGGTATGTTCATTCAAAGTGCCGAACTTGTGAAATCAAAGCAGGGTAATCTAAATAGTATCAATATTTATGGTCAGGAAAAGGAAGCTGCAACTTATCGCCTTGCAAAGATGAATTTGGCACTTCGTGGTATCAGCCATAACCTTGGTGGCACAAATGATTCTTCATTTACCCATGATTTACACAAGGGATTATATTTCAACTACATTATGGCAAATCCCCCCTTCAATCTTAAAGGCTGGTATGATGAAAATCTAAAGAATGATCCTCGTTGGGCAGATTATGGCACACCTCCAGAAAGCAATGCCAACTATGCGTGGATTTTACATATACTCTCACACTTAAAGCCTTCTAACGGTGTTGCTGGATTCTTGCTTGCTAACGGTGCATTAAACGACAGCGATACATTGGAAATTCGTAAAAGACTTATTCAAAATGATAAGGTGGAAGCAATTATTGTTCTTCCACGAGAGCTGTTTATTACAACGGACATCAGCGTAACACTCTGGATTTTGAATCAGAATAAAAAAGGCGGAAACTACCACGATAGAAATCTTCGTAATCGTGAGCATGAAATTTTGTTCATGGATTTACGCACTTGGACGGAAAATGCTGTCAAAGGTGAAAACAAGAAAAAAGTACACCTTAGTGCCGAACAGATTCAGCGTGCTGCTGATATTTATCACACTTGGCAAAGTGAAGGCACAGACGGCAATAATTATGCAATACCCGAGCTTTACCGCAGTGTCGGGATGGAAGAAATTGAAAGCAAGGATTGGGCTCTTACGCCAAGTAAATACATCGAGTTCATCGACCATGATTTAGATATAGATTATGAAAAGGAAATGGCACGCATTCAAGCCGAGATGAAAGACCTCCTGCATGAGGAAAAAGAGTCGCAAAAGATGCTTGAGGACGCCTTCAGGGGGATCGGATATGGGATTGAGTAGATATAAGTTGGGCGAGCTGATTGAACAAAGAAGAGAAAAAAATTGCAACATAGAAGATCTTATTATACGAGGTGTATCCAGGGAAGGGTTTATCAAGCCTAAACAGATTGATGCAGATACGTCAATTTATAATGTCTTTTATAAGAAAGACTTCGTTTTTAATCCTGCCAGAATGGAATTAAACTCAATTGCTTTAAACTTAAATTTTGAAAAAGCAATTTGTTCATCTCTATATGAGGTGTTTTACGTCACTCGAACAGACGTGCTTT
>NQOP01000001.1:659623-660841 GCA_003585845.1 Bifidobacteriaceae bacterium NR021 | reverse complement strand
AATTGGATCGGCAAGAAATTATTTCCGTGTAGCCAATTTATCAGAATTTTATATCGACTTGCCGCCACTTGCCATCCAGCAAAAGTATGTGAATGTCTACAATGCCATGGTGGCCAATCAAAAAGCCTACGAGCGTGGCTTGGAAGATTTGAAGCTTACGTGTGACGCTTATATTGAGGATTTGAGAAGGCGGATACCTTGTGAGGCTATTGGTCCGCATATTGAACGTCATGATGTCAGAAACGGCCAAAATGGTACCAAAAATGTTATGGGCGTTAGTACAACTAAAGAATTTCGTGAGCCTACTTCAAAAGTAAATCGAAATGATTTGGCAAATTATAAAGTTGTTAAGCCACGCCAAATTAGTTTTGTACAGACAACACACAATGAAAAAGTGTTTTGTAATGCTTTGAATAATACTGATGAAGATATTGTTGTTACATCTGTTAATGAAGTATTTTCTACCAATGAAAATAAGCTCCTGCCAGAGTATTTGGTTATGTTTTTTAACAGAACGGAATTTGACAGATATGCAAGGTATCACTCATGGGGATCAGCTAGAGAAACTTTTACATGGGATGATCTAATAAAGGTACAAATTCCGATTGCTGATATGGAAGTTCAGAGATCTATCGTTGATATTTACACGGCCTACAAACAACGTCGATCCATCAATGAAAAGCTAAAAGTCCAAATCAAAGATCTTTGTCCGATACTTATTAAAGGCTCTATCGAAGAAGGAAGAAACACAGAGGAGGCATAATCCATGGCAAAGTTAAATGAATATAACGGCCACTACTGTGAATCAGAGTATGAGTATGCCTTCATTGGATTCTTGGAAGCTGAAGGCTGGAATTATATCGCCGGCAATAACATCAACCGCATTAGCAAAAGAGATGTGTTGATCGCCGAGGATTTTAAAAATTTTATTGCCGAGACAAATCCGGAACTTACTGAAGATGAAGTAACACAAGTTTTTGATAATGTTCGTCTTGTAGGTGCTGAAAGTGATTTTGCCACCTTGCATAAAGTCTACGGTTGGATGGTGGACGGCATTCAGTTTACACCGCAAGACGGTTTAGCCAAGATGATACCTCTTATCGACTTTGAAAATCCTTATAATAATATCTTCCGTGTTGTGAACCAGTTTACTGTGGAATATACAAATAACGGACAGAAGGAAAATCGCAGACCTGATGTGCTGTTGTTTGTTAACGG
>NQOP01000001.1:658688-658831 GCA_003585845.1 Bifidobacteriaceae bacterium NR021 | reverse complement strand
TATGCCATTATGCGTTATCGAGCTTAAAAATCCGGCTGATGCCAATGCAAAAGTGTACGATGCGTGGGAACAGATTAATATTCGTTATTGGAGAGATATTCCCCATTTATTGCATTACTGTCCGTTGGCCTGTATTTCTGATG
>NQOP01000001.1:655504-657881 GCA_003585845.1 Bifidobacteriaceae bacterium NR021 | reverse complement strand
GAGTGAAGACAAGGCTTGGAACAGTTCGCACTCCTTACGAGCATTTCTATGCTTGGAGACGTGTGAATGATGACGATAAGGTTTCTACGCTTCCATTTGCTGAAACTGAAACAATGGTTAAGGGTGTATATTCACCTGTAAGATTTTTAGAGATTTTCAGAGATTATATTTATTTCCAAGATAGTATTTATGACAGTGCCGAAGTTGAAATTGTATGTAGATATCCGCAGTTTTTTGCTGCAAAATTATTAAAGCAAAGCATTGTTAATTCTATCGCTACAGGAAATGGTAAAGGTGGTACATATTTTGGAGCAACTGGCTGTGGTAAAACATATACGATGGCTTTTCTTGCCAGGCAGCTTGCACTTCGTTGTTCTAATATTCCTCAAGTAGGCTCGCCGACAATTATTCTTATCGTTGATCGAGAAGAATTACAAAAGCAGGGTGCAAAGCTATTTACCAAAAGTAAAGAATTCTTAAATCTTGGTGAAGTATCTGTTGTTAAAAACAGAGCACAGTTAAGACAGGAACTCTGTGCAAGACAAAGCGGTGGTTTCTATATTTGCACAATTCAGAAATTCTGCGACCGTGAAGATGATAAAATCGGGCTTATCAATGACCGTCAGAACATTATATGTTTTTCTGATGAAGCTCACAGAACTCAGCTTGAACATTCTAAAAAGATTCAATTCAGTAAAGATGCTGATGAAAATATGAAAGCTATGGTATCAAAGCCATATGCAAAAGTATTAAAGGAAGCATTTCCGCATGCTACGTTTGTAGGTTTCACAGGAACTCCTATTGCCGAAACATATCAGACCTTTGGTCAGGAAATTGACAGATATACTATGGATCAGGCGGTCGCAGATGGACTAACTGTTTCTATTAAGTATCATCCTCGTATTGCCAAGGTGTTACTTGATAAGACCAAAGCTAAAGAAATTGAAAATTACTATAAAAAGTGTGCCGATGACGATGCAACATATGACGATATTGAAGCCAGTAAACGTGCAATGAGTGCTATGGAAGTTATCCTTGGCGAGCCTTCTCGCTTGGAGAGGCTTGCTATAGATATTCATGACCATTATATTTCATCTTGTGATAGTGACCCAGATAGAATTCAGAAAGCAATGATCGTCTGCTCTAGCAGAAAAATTGCATATTCACTTCTTTTGAAATTCAAAGATAAATACCCAGAATGGTTTGAAGAAAAGAAAACTCCTGACGGAGTTACTGCAACAGATGAAGAACTTAAAGAATTAAAGCCTATGCCATTTATGGCTATGGTATCGAGTGTTGGAAGTAATGATGAAGCTGAGATGTATAACTATCTTGGTGGCGTTAAAAATAATAAACGTTGCGAAGAACTGGATGCAGCCTTTAAACAGGAAAGGTCTAATTTCCATATTGTTATCGTAGTTGATATGTGGATTACGGGATTTGATGTTCCGTCACTTACATATTTATATAACGATAAGCCTTTGAAGAAGCACTTGCTGATTCAAACTATCAGTCGTGTAAACAGAAAATATCCCGGCAAAGAATATGGTATGGTTATCGACTATATTGGCATTCGCGATAATATGCGTGAGGCCATGAAGGTTTACGGTGGTGATACATCAGTTGCTCCCACATCGGATGACGTTGAGCAAGCTACCTCTGCATTCAGGGAAGAGCTTGAAATACTTAAAACACTATTTACAGATTATGACTTAGCGCCATTCCTTAATCCGAAATGCGACCCTGTTGAAAGATATAAATTACTTTCCAAAGCGGCTGAATATGTCTTTACATCAGCACAGGTCTTGCAGACAGAAGGAAACGGAAAAACTAATCAGGTCTCGTTTAAGACATATTTCTTAAAGTCTGTTAAGAGAATGAGAAGTGCTTTTGATATTTGCCAACCTTCTGGGAATCTGGGCGAAGAAGAATCTGCGCTTGCACAGTGCTTTATGGCTATAGCAGGTTTCGTTCGTAAAATGAGCGGAACCAGCGATGTTGATGCTGAAACTATGAATCTTGTGGTATCAAAGATGGTTGAAGAGGCATTAAAATACAATAAGGTAGAAAGTGTTCTTGAAAGTGGCGAGGAAGAAGATATCTTCTCTCCTGAATACTTTGAAAAATTATCAGATGTAGAAATGCCTGCTACAAAGTTAGAATTACTTATCAAAATGCTCCGTAAGCAAATAAAGGAATATGGCAGGGTCAACCAATTAGCAGCGAAATCTTTCCAAGAAATGATTGAAAAGACTATTGATGAGTACCATGAAAGACGTAAGCACCTTACTGCTGAAGAAGCCGGGGCAACACAGGAAGCTGCCTCAGAAGATATTATTAAGGCTGCAACTAAACAAGCTTTAGTGATACTTCGTCA
>NQOP01000001.1:654573-654673 GCA_003585845.1 Bifidobacteriaceae bacterium NR021 | reverse complement strand
GATATTTTGATTGCCCTTCGTGACCAATATAAGTTTGAATATGGCATTGACAAAGAAGTTAACGGTGTTGTGGTAAACGATAAATGCAAGACACTTGCTA
>NQOP01000001.1:653063-653795 GCA_003585845.1 Bifidobacteriaceae bacterium NR021 | reverse complement strand
AAAAAGTTAAGGAAATAATAGATACCGAGTCTTCATTTGTAGACTGGCTCAACAATCAGAATGTGCGTAATCAGTTAAAATTGAAGATAAAGATTTGTTTGGTTAAGAACGGCTATCCGCCACAGTATAGTCCTGAAGTGTTCACAAAGGTTATGGAACAGGTAGAAAATTTTGAGGAGCATTCTGAAACAACTCCAGAAAGTTAGGTTATTCCTTTTCCTTATTGCTTCTATGTGAAGAACTATGATGTTTGCTGAGAATAGTGCCCCATATGGCAGAAAGAAAGATGGTGAATAACATGGGAAGTATTGTTTTAGAATTACAGAATGAAATTGTGTCATCAAATTGCGATGTTGTTAATATATTACGCAAAGCACATTTGATTGCATCAAAATTAAAGCTTAATGATTTTGATCAATGGATTCAACACGAATTAAATGGTTATCCTGACCAAGAATCTTGCCCTGAGTATAGAAAGGTTCGTGGAAGTTTAAAAACTTTCAATCCTTATCGCGGTTGGATTCCAACCTCAATACAGGATAATGAATACGAAAAAAAGATTTGTGAAAGAAAGTTAGTAAATTCAATTTCTGAAATCATTTCTTTATGTCAGTCCTCAGGAAATGTATTAACTTTAGATTTTTCAGGCGAACAACTTGCATCGTTTGATAAAATGGCTGATTCGCTACTTCCAATGATGTATGCATTACATATACCTACAACTGCAGTTAA
>NQOP01000001.1:651020-652301 GCA_003585845.1 Bifidobacteriaceae bacterium NR021 | reverse complement strand
ATTGTAGGGGAAAATATGGTTTTCTCTAAGACTGAAAAAGAATCCGCAGTGAACATACCACAAACCGTGAATAATTATTATGGAAATACAAGTGTTATCAATTCACCATCCGATAATGTACAGATAGTGTCTGGAAGTGAGAATACAGTTACGTTTTCATATGATAAAGTTAAGGATGTAGTTGATGCCGTTGAAAAAAGTATTAGTGAATCTGATTTATCAAAAGAGGATATAGAAACAGCAACAGAATTATTAGCTGATATCAAATTAAAAATTGAAGAAGAGAAGAAACCGCATATTTTAAAATCAGCATTGGTCGGACTAAAAGACTTTTTAATCAATACAGGTGCCGGCGTTACTGCAGGGGTAATACAAGCTAAAATACAAGGTTTGTTCTAAAAAATCTCAAATACCATTTCGGTACTTGAGAATAATAAAACGACCACACAGAGTTATCTCTACTCATGTATGGTCGTTATTTCTTATGTTCCCGCTTAAAGGCTTTCAGTCGGTTTTCTTTTAATCCCTTACTGAACACCCCTTTAGAGTCGCACTTATTTTTTGATTTTAGAATTTTATTAACGATATCTATAACTTTTCTTTCAATATTCTCCTGTTCAGAAGTCAATTTATGAAATGGCGACGCCTTAAATAAAGCTGAGTCGCGAATAATTCCTTCTTCTGGGAATAAAACTGGATCCGTGTCATGAAGCTGAACCCATATTTCAGAAAAAATACGTTCAAACTCTTCTTCAGTATAATATTCACCCTGAGGATTAGGCCTGCGATTGTTAACCTTATCAATTGAGTCAACACTTAACAAATACTGCATAAAACGGTTTTCAACATCTAAAGTAAGCGATTTATTAAAATGTTTATTAGCAATAATATATTGTTTTACTTCGCCTTCAGATAGTTTTTCCCAGTCATCTCTGACTTTGGTATCAGTATTCAGATGTTGCTTTGTTCTAGCCTCAATATCATTAGTTTCACCAACATAAACCGTATATTTCTCATATTCTTTTTTATGAACAATATAAACAGTTGGAAACTTCAATAAGTAATGTTTTAAAACCTGAATAGTTTGGTTATCAAGATCACTTCTTTTATACTTTAGATTTTCACTTATGCTATGTTCCAATTCATTATCTTTGAAAACTTTATAAGGCAAATCAACAATTATGGACTTAGGTGGAACAATAGCTTTCATCATGATTCAATGATAGCTATTTGATAAGAAATATTCCATTAATAAAAACTACTAATAGTTGCAAATTTACA
>NQOP01000001.1:646750-650198 GCA_003585845.1 Bifidobacteriaceae bacterium NR021 | reverse complement strand
TAACAATGTTGTTGATGTATAATCGCTTTTGATAGAGTTTCCCGCATACGCGGGTGTGATCCTATGGCGCTAAACGGCATCGACATATCTTGGTAGTCTTTCCCGCATACGCGGGGGTGATTCTACGCAGTGGTAATCCTTGAAGCGCAATAAGTAAATAAAGAGTCCCGAACAACCAAAGTGTCCGGGACTCACTATCCACTATACTGCAGGCTCATTATGAAATTAGATGCAATAGTATCTGCTATGTTCTCACTCGTTATTATCGCTGGAGTATGGTGTCATTTTTCGCCTTGGCTCACAGTCTTTCCCACATCCGTGGGGCGGGACAACCTGCTTGAGCGCATCACAGTGCATGCGAAAGAACCTTGGAACGCCGAGCTTGCTCAAAGTTGAAAGCACAGTGTGCTTTCAACGCAAGCGAAGACTGACTTTGTTAAATCAACGAAATTAGTTTTTCCGTACAAAGATTTATGCGAATGTGTTTACGTTCGATGTATATCGTGATACTCTAGTGAAGCCGTGGCGCAAAGTGCGATTAATCCTTTTCGTCCTTGTTTACAATGACGCGCCATGGCGCTTTTAGATCCTTTATGAATATGTGTTGGTGATTCATAGAACTTCTAACCATATAGGTTGGTTGGAATCGTCTTTTTCGCATATGAGGTAATGATCTTAATGCAACGCATGGTCCTCGGCAACCAGCTTTCAAGACTGGCACATTAGTCCGAGGAGTACCACGCGTTTTTGCTGGTATTTCAAAGAAAACTAGGGTTTTTTAGACACACTTTTTTGCCGATTACCCATTAGTTCTTGTATAAATATGGTTAAGAAACTTTAACTTGAAAATCAAATGGATTATTGGAATGTTAATGCTTATATGTATAAATTTAAAAAGTTTTTAACAGCAGTGGCGCTAAGCATGAAACTAGCAATAATTCGGTATGGTATTGATGAAGCTAGTGGTGGATATATGTTGTAACTAAACAGTGCAACAAGCTAGCATATCATATTTATAATCGCAATTATTTTGAAGAATATCTTCTTAAAAATGTAAAATATTAAATTGCATCTACATAATGACATTTATAGTGAGTATGGAGAAGATTTTATTAAGTTAAATCTTCAAATTAGGTTTAAATAAGATATATTCAAGGAGATTATTATGGCTAAAAATATTATATTAGAAGAAATTATTAAACAATATAGAGAAGGCTTTGACGAAAACATTAACGATGATAAATTATTTGAATATTTCGCGGCAGAACAGTTATTAAAAGATGAAAATTTGGATGAAGATGAAATAAATTCAGGATTAGTTGGGGATTCTTATGATAATGGAATAGATGGTTTTTATATTTTTTTGGATGGTGAGTTGGTTCGTGAAATAGGACAGTTAGAAGGCACCTATAAAGAAATGAGGGTGTATTTTCATCAATACAAAAATAATTATAAGATCCAAGAAGATGTAGTTTTAAAATTTAATAATGCATTTAGAGATATCTTAAACTTTGATGATGAAGTTCTTAAAGGGTGGAACGATGAAATTAAAGATAAAATTATTTTATTGAGAGAAGTGATATTAAAAACGGCTACACATGCAATAAAAATTAGATTTATTATAAATCATATATCTAAAGCTAACTCTAGTGATATTAAAGATAATGAATCATATTGGGGAAAAGTTAGAAATATGAAAGAAACCATAAAGGCATCTGGTATAAGTAGGTTGGAGGTAGAATATAATTTTATAGGAGGAGAAGAATTAAAAGAGCTAAGCTATAAAAAACCAGAGTACTCTATAGATTTAACACTTAAAGATTCTCCTTTAACAATGGAGTTTGGGAATAATATAGGCTATATTGCACTTGTAAGTTTAAGTAATTATTACAATTTTATAACAGATGATGGTAGGATAAGGAAATATGTATTCGATAATAATGTCAGAGATTATCAAAATAAGACTGTTGTAAACAAGGAAATAGAGGGCACTATAAAAAACGATCTAAATACAGATTTTTGGTGGCTAAACAATGGTATAACAATTATTGCAGGTAGAGACAGTAGTCAAATAGGTAAGAAATTATCTTTAAAAAATGTTCAGATAGTTAATGGTTTACAAACATCATATTCAATATTTAATTCTTTTCAAGAATTAGAAATTGATAAAAATAGTGATACTAGGAGTTTGTTTGTTAAAATTATCATATCAGATGAAAAAGATACAATAGATAAAATTATAAGAGCAACAAATTCTCAAAATTCAATCCCTTCAGGAGTTCTCAGGTCGACAGATAATATACAAAGAGATATTGAACAATATTTTTTAAGCAAAGGTTATTATTACGATAGAAGAAAAAATTATTATAAAAACTTAGGAAAACCTAGAGAAAAAATCATATCTATTAATTTATTATCTCAGTGCATAGTATCTTTAATATTACCTGAAAAGAATCCTTCAAGAGCTAGATCGAATCCTACGATATTAATTAAAAAAGATGAAGATTATAAAAAGGTGTTTTATACAATAAAGGATTTTCAAACATATTTAAATGCAGTAATGATATTTAAATCGGTAGAAAAAGAAATGAAAGCAATGATGTCAGATGAAGAATTTAAAAATGATTCAATTTTAGAAAGTATAACTAAAATATTTAAATTCCATGTGTCTAGAATTTTGATCAGCGAATTAACAAAAAAAGGAAACCCTCAGGAAAACGAACTAAAAAATGAAAATATTACGAAAAATATAGATAAAAAACAAATAAAAGAATCAATCTTTATGTTAAAAGAAATAATACAAAACTACATAGAAAACAATCCTCAGTCTATAGATAATATATCAAAACAATCTGAGTTTAGTAATTATATTACTGAAAAGATGAATGAAAAATACAAGGAAAAATAGTATATCATCCAATACTGGTGCTGGACTTAAAATCTGAAAATATCCTATAATTAGACGTATTTAGTGATATTAGAAAAGATAGAATCCAGTATTTTGAATGATTTGAGGCATACCGTACATTTGGAAAAGAAAAGTGGGAATAATATCAAGAGTTGCGTAAACCCACATAAACACTTGGTTTTCAGCTCTTAATTTCTCGATTTGATAGCAAAATGATAGCAAAACATAAAACGACTTTATTCTAAATGTTCTATCTGTTTGCAGGTGCAATTATCTTAATACTATAAAAGGCATTACTGACTTTTGCAGTCGGTAATGCCTTTGGGTAAGCGGACAAAAAGCGTGTAAAGCTAAGCTGATGAATATTCTGGAAATAGAATTAGTCAGCTTTGCTTTTTGATAATTACTGGTATTACAGCGTTACGTTCTAAATGAATACTATAAACGTGAATGTAATCATAAACTTCGTCTACGAATGGTACTTGTGTCCATAAGTCCCATAAAAGCTTATTTTTACGTCGTAGGGTACGGGCTGAGAAG
>NQOP01000001.1:644259-646006 GCA_003585845.1 Bifidobacteriaceae bacterium NR021 | reverse complement strand
AAGCCAATTTAAACTAACTGTTAAATCGTTTGATTGTTTATCATACGCTCTACTTTTAGAAGCTCCGCAGTTAGGACAACGGTATCTAGTAGTACCAGCATTGGTGTGACCATTCTTGCTCATTTTGTGATGACAGTTATCGAATGTGGGTTATTCATACAAATGAAGAATAACCCACATTCGATATACTACGAACCCTACTGCCATAAGGGTTATGAGCTTATTTTTTACACACTTTTTGTCCAGGTGGCGAATGTGCAGAAAACAGATTCGATTACCGCAAAACGCTTGTACTGCAAGGACTAAGACATGATTTCTTACACACTTTTTGGCCTATAACCCTAATTCCTTAGTCATGCGAATATAGGATTTGAAGAAAACTTCTAGGCGCTCGTCGTTGTTAAAGCAAGCCTTTGTAGCGCCAAAAGCAACATCTACTATTTTATCTAGCTTGTCGTGAGCTTTGCGCAAATCTGTTGTCATGTATGTTGGATCATACAAGTCTGCTAGTGATTGGCCTGGGTGATTCGTATCAAAATTATTTCCTTAACGCAACAATTTTGATACACTTGTGTTATGTCTATTTTTGTAAATGATACTCTTCTTACGCGTGAGGAAGCAGCAGTCCAGCTAGCAGTTAGCACTCAAAGAGTTAGCGCATTATGCTCTAATCATTTACTAACAACATACACATTTGGAAGTAGGAAGATCTTAATTTCACTTGATTCCGTAAATCGTTACAAACAACAAAACTCTAAAAGCGGTAGGGCATATGCTCCATCATTAGCTTTTGCTGCATTATTTATGCTTAGCGGTTGTGAAGTTTCGTGGATCAATAGACAGCAGAAATATCGTATAGAAGCATATTTGCGTTCAATTACACCACAGGATCTAGTTAATCGATCTAAAAATCGCACGAAAACAATGGAGTATTGGTGTAGAAAATCGCGTTTAGTAGAACTTTCAAAGTACTTAATACTTTCTGCAGCAACCGGAAATATGCGCTCACAATTCCAACTTACACAAAGTGACAAAATAGAAGGATATGTAAGCAGAAACAATCTAGGGGATTTAATAAATAGGTTTCATCTTAAAAATAAAGAAGACGGCGCGGATAGTTCAATAATCAACGTTAAACTTCGCGTTATTGAAGATTCTAAAGTTTTCGATTTTATTCGCCAAAATGTTTCTTCACACATTACTGAAGACACACAAGAATCATCGACAAAATCCCTTATGCCGATCGCAGTGTGCGCTGCAGATTTGGCAGAATCTCTTGACGTTCGCGAGCGCCAAGCAGGATTAAACAAGCTCTCGGAACTGCTTACAAAATACAATCTCGCAAAATAAAATTTAATCACGCGATAAATGAATAAAAAGAATCATACCTTTTGCTAAAATTTAAAAACAATATTGGGGGAGTTTTTTGGGGGAATTTAATGATTGGCATGAGTGTACCTACAAATACAGTTGAAATTTCTAGTAGCACGCATCCGTGGAGCACAATATATTCACTATCTAAATCGTGCTATAGTTCACTATGGCTTTTAACTGGCGGACTTATGGTTCAGTTACACGCAATAATGAATGAAATTACAGCACGTCCTACTTCTGATGCTGATTTATTGATTGATGTAATTTCTAATAAGGATAGTGTTCGTAAAGTTTATAACGCTCTAAAAAATCTAGGATTTGCACTACAAACTGGCCTAACTTTATACGCAGAAGATCTAGATTAAAGAATCAA
>NQOP01000001.1:635783-643522 GCA_003585845.1 Bifidobacteriaceae bacterium NR021 | reverse complement strand
TAACAATGTTGTTGATGTATAATCGCTTTTGATAGAGTTTCCCGCATACGCGGGTGTGATCCTTCTATGTTTCGTGTTCTATCGTCTTTCTCGCATTGGCGAGGCAATTATTTGAGCTTCAAATGCATGCAATACGTTTGAAGCTCAACTAGTTTAGTAATAAATATGCAACACAATCTTTCTTAAAGCTCTTATTGAGAGTATATTTGCCATTATTTAATAATCATTGTGGATTAGGAAAAATGGGAAGACGTAATCATGAATTGTAATCATGTTGTTGATCCTGAATTATGGGGTAAAAAGAGAGAAGTTAATGGAGTAATGCAATGGCTTCCTCTTGCTCAACACCTTGAAGATACTGGAAATGTTATTGGTCAATTATGGGATCATTGGCTTAGCGATGGTCAGCGAAGATTGATTGAAGCCTCATTGAGCAAACATGTTGATGCAAAAAAGTTATCTCAATTTTTAGGATGCATACATGATATTGGTAAAGCTACTCCCGTTTTTCAGTTTCGAAAATCGTATTCAAAATCAGAAGATTTAGATATTGCGTTAAAGAATAAGTTAGCTACTGTTGGTTTTACAAATATCGATGATTTTATTATTAAGGCAGAAGATTGTTCGAGTAGCCATCACACTATAACTGGTCAAACTATTCTTTCTAATGCTGGAGTTCCTGAAGGAATTTGTGCAATCGTTGGTGCTCATCACGGTAAGCCTTTAGATAATGATTTTGTTTATAAAAATAACGAATCTGCGTATTCTGACCATTACTATCAAAGTGAAACTGAAAGTGAGAATAGTAAATTATGGAAAAAATTGCAGAATGATATTTTGGTTTGGGCTTTAGAAAGAAATGATTTTTCTAATGTAGATGATCTTCCTGAAATAAGTGAGCCAGCACAAGTTTTGTTGTGTGGATTAGTAATTATGGCTGATTGGATTGCTAGTAATGAACACTATTTTCCACTTATTTCAATAGAAAAAGATTTGATTGAAAATCAGGAAGAAAGATATAGAAAAGGTTGGGAAAAGTGGTTGCAACATGGTTCTAAAGACGTATGGGAATCATTAAATTGTTGTAGTAATGTTTCGCAAGTATACAAACATCGTTTTGGTTTCTTGCCAAATAATATTCAGATAGCGTTGTGCGATGCTATTTCTCAGTCTAAAGAGCCTGGAATTTTTATTCTTGAATCTGCAATGGGATCTGGGAAAACAGAAGCTTCTTTAATTGCTGCTGAACAATTAGCAAATCTAACCGGAAGAAGCGGAGTATTCTTCGGTCTTCCTACTCAAGCAACTTCTAACGGAATGTTTAAGCGAGTTGAGGATTGGCTTAAAAGCGTGAATCGTGATTTTCAGGGTGAAATTGGTTTACGTTTAGTTCATGGTAAAGCTGAACTGAATGCAGATTATGCACATTTGCCGCATGGAATGCAAAATATGAATGATGGTTGTGAAAGTACTTCTAGTAGTAATGATGTAAATAATAATGGAGTAATACTTAATGATTGGTTTACTGGACGAAAAACCGCAATGTTGGATGACTTTGTTGTTGGTACAGTAGATCAATTTTTGTTAGCTTCGTTAAAGCAAAAACATCTTATGCTTCGTCATTTGGGATTAAGTAAAAAAGTTGTAATTATTGACGAAGTGCACGCTTATGACGCTTATATGAATAAGTATCTTGAAGAATCTCTTACTTGGATGGCAGCATACGGTGTTCCTGTAGTGTTACTTTCCGCCACTTTACCTGCTAAGCGTAGAAAAGAACTTATAAAAGCCTATATGTGTGGATTGTTTGGATTTAATTGGAGAGAATGCGATAAATCTAATGTTGATTTTGAAACAAATAATTATCCTTTAATTACGTACAGTGATAAAAACTGTGTAAAACAAAAATTTATTGAAAATGATACTAGTGAGAATAAATCTGTTTCTGTAAGAAAAATAACAGATGATAACTTACACGAATCACTTGTTAATGAGCTTAAATCCTTGCTAAATAATGGCGGTATTGCTGGGATTATAGTAAACACCGTTAAAAGATCTCAGGAAATTTATAATGCATGCGTTGGTGAGTTTACTGACGAAGAAGTTATAGTTATTCATTCGCAATTTATTGCTACAGATAGAGTTAGAAAAGAACAACAAATTTGCAATATGATTGGAAAGAATGCTCATAGACCTGCTCGTGCAATAATTATCGGTACGCAGGTATTAGAGCAGTCGCTTGATATTGATTTTGATGTTTTGTTTACTGATCTTGCTCCTATAGATTTATTACTTCAACGTGCTGGTAGATTACAGAGGCATACGATAGAACGCCCGGATTTTCTTAAAAAACCAATTTTATATGTGTTTGGAACCAGTGATCGTTATGAATTTGAGAAAGCTTCAGAGTCTATTTACAGCAAATATTTACTTATGAGAACTCAATATTATTTGCCAGATGTTATAAACATGCCTCAAGATATTTCTCGATTAGTGCAAATAGTTTATGGAGATAATCCTTTAGAGTTACAGGAAGATTTGAGATATGCGTATGTTTCTGCAAAAAGAGAACATGATTCAATCAGAAATAGTAATGAAAGTTCAGCAAAAACATATAGAATTGAAAATCCAAAATCAGAAATCGGCAAAAAATCTATCGTCGGTTTGTTGAAGAATCCAATTACAAATGAATCTGATGAATTTGCATGTGCTCAAGTTCGTAATAGCGGTGAATCTATAGAAGTTATTGCTGTGAAAAAAGTTGGATCTGGCTATGGAACTTTCCATGATTGTGAAGATATTTCGCAAAATATTGATAATTCAGAAGTTGCAATGAAACTTGCTCAAGAAACAGTAGGATTGCCGTGGATGTTTACATTAAACAGCAATCGTGTTGATGAAACAATTAAAGAGTTAGAAAAAATACGCAATCAAAAACAGTTCCAAAACTGGGATAATCAGCCTTGGTTGCGAGGTTCTTTGGTACTTCTATTCGATGAAAATAACATTTGCAAATTATCGAAATATAGAGTTGTGTATTCTGAAAAAAGTGGTATTGTATGTATTAAGAGTTCGGAAGAAGACAGAAAGGAATAAAAAGGTGAGCAGGTTTAATCTACTAGATGAGCCTTGGATTTCCGTCATTGTAGACGAAAAAGGCCACAATAAGCTCGTATCAATGACAGATGCGTTTAAGCATGCATCTGAATATAAAGCTCTTGCTGGCGATATGAAAACTCAGGACTTTGCATTGCTTCGTGTTTTGCTTGCTGCGCTTCATACTGTTTTTTCTAGGTACGATATTCAGGGAAATTCTCGTGAATTTGATTCAGGTGAAGATACTGAAGATGATTTCAATGAAGAAACAATGGATATTTGGCGCGAAGTTTGGAATTCAAAAAAGTTTCCAAATGCAGTTTTCAAATATTTAGAACAATGGCATGATCATTTCTACCTTTTTGATGACAAATATCCATTTTTCCAAGTACTTAAACAGGATATCGATAGTAAAAAGCTTGGCGGTAAATCTCCTAGTGAGATATCAGGTAAAAATATAAATCGATTGATTTCTGAAAGTAACAATAAAATAGCTGTATTTTCTCCAAAAGATAATGTTGATAACAACAAATCGTCACTTACTGAACCACAATTAGCAAGATGGATTATTACCTTACAGTCATACGCTGGATTAGCAGATAAGACTATGTTTGGTACGGAAAAATATAAAGCTTCTAAAGGTTGGCTTTTTGACCTTGGTGGCATTTACATAGAAGGAGAAAACCTATTTGAAACTCTTATGCTCAACTGTGTACTTGTTAGCGAAATGCAATCTCCTGAGAAAAAACAAAAGCCATGTTGGGAATATTCAGGAACAGAAAATATTGAAAATTCGTTTTACGATACATTTATTGACAATATTTCCCAGCTTTACACTCGCTGGAGCAGGGCAATATATATAAATCCTGATATTAGTGTTGAAAAGCCAATATCGGTTTCTATAGTGAAACTTCCTGATATTAATCATAAAAATGCTTTTATTGAACCAATGACAGTATGGCAGTATAACAAGGAAGGTGAAAACAAGGATAAACACACTCCAAGGAAGCATAGAACAGAAGAAGCTATGTGGAGATCATTTGGACTCCTTACATCGCAAGAATTATATGATGGGAGTGTAAAAAATCACAAACCAGGAATTATGGAATGGCTGAACGAAATTAAACATGATATTGCTGGTTCTTCTATTTCACTGCAAGCTGTAAGTATGAAAGATGATGGTAATGCTACATCTTGGGTTCCTACAGATGAAATATGCGATACTCTGTATATTGATGAAGTCGTAGTAACTGATAATTCTGACGATGGATGGGTATACAGAATTAACAACGAAGTTGAGTATACAAGATCTGCCATAGGATTTATTTACAAGCAATTTCTTCTAGACATATGTGAAATACGCAATAGAAATAAAGATGATGCAACTAAATATTCCGCTAAGCATATTAGTCAGGTTTATTTCTTAGTTGACAAACCGTTTAGAGAATGGTTAGCAAATATTAAACCAAAAGATTCAATGAATGAACGTTGTACTCAATGGAGAAATACTTTGCATAACATACTCATCAATGAAGCAAAAGGAATGTTAGAAAATGCGACGTTACGTGATTTTACAGGTAGACCATCTGATCAAAGCGAGAAAGAATCTACAAAAAATATAGTTACAGCTTACAACATTTTTACTAGTCGATTAAAAAAATTATCAGGAAAATAAAAGACATAGAAAGGAGGCTATTATGGCTGAAAATAAAAGCAAATCTGTTGAAGTATCAAGCGCTGTTAGCAAAATCATAAATCAATTTTTGAACAGCTCAGATATTGCATCGAGACGAGCTATGCTTGCTCAACTACGCCACACAATTGGTAAGCCATTAAGTCAGTCAGTAGGAATATGGCCATGGATATTAAGCAATGTTCCGGAAAGCTTCATCAATAAATATGGTGAAGTTAGCTACCAATTGCGAGCTGTTATAAACACTTTGCAAATATACGCGTTGTATGAACAAGGTGGTGTAGAAAAATCAAGTTATAAAGGTTTGAACAAATCTGAAGATTTAGAAAATGAAAAATCTTATAACAATATGGGAACAGCTTTAAGAGCACTAAGAAGTGATGAAGGCGTACGTGGAGCTATGGATAGGCGCTTTAGTGTTATGATTACTGCAAGCGATTATGAGAGTTTTTACTACTATCTTCGTCAATTAGTCCGATTGCTAAAAAGCAGAACAAAAGAAAATCAACAAGCGATTGATTATTCTAAACTTGCGTGCGATTTATATTTGCTTCAGTTTGAAGATTCAGAAAAAGTAAGACTTTCTTGGGCACAAGAATACTATCGCTTCAGCTAGTAGCAATAACTTTTAGCAACATCATATATTTTAAAAATTACATATTTCAAAAACAGCGTTATCAAAAAATTAACTAAAACTTAGAAAGGTAAAATCATGAACGCTCACTTATTCTTAGATATTCAAGCAATCCAAACCGTTCCACCATGCAATATTAATCGCGATGATGCGGGCAGTCCAAAGACTGCTCAATATGGCGGTGTAACTAGAACCAGAGTAAGTTCTCAATGCTGGAAGCACTCAATGCGTGAATACTTCAAAGAACACAGCGGAGAATCTAATGTTGGAATACGAAGCAAAAACATTGTTAAATACGTTGCCGATAAAATCATTGCGTTAAAACCAGAATTATCTGAACAAGAAGCATTAGATTTAGCAGATAAAGTGTTAAATACTGCTGGCGTTAAGACTAAAACAGATAAGGGAGAAACAGTTCCTACAGCAAAAGCTTTATTCTTCTTAGGAGAGACTCAAGCAAATTCTCTAGCGCAAGCAGCAATCAACAATCTTACTGACAAGAAGCAACTGCAAGAAATCTTGAAAGATAATCCACCTATTGATATTGCGTTATTCGGTCGCATGCTTGCAGATGATCCATCGCTTAATGAGGACGCTTCTTCGCAAGTTGCTCACGCAATTTCCACTCACGCTGTTCGTGCTGAATTTGATTACTATACTGCTGTTGATGACTTGTCTACTGAGGATAATGCTGGAGCTGGAATGCTTGGAACAATAGAATATAATTCTTCAACGCTGTATCGTTATGCAAATGTGGCAGTACATGAGTTTAGCCATCAGTTGAGCGATAACAAAGAATCTACAATTAATGCTCTTAGACTTTTTATTGAAGCTTTTGCTAATGCAATGCCTACTGGCAAAGTAAATACTTTTGCTAATCAAACTTTGCCACAAATGCTGGTAGTAACTTTAAGAGATGATAGGCCAGTGAACTTAGTTAGTGCATTTGAAGATCCAGTAAAATCTAAGGACGGATATGTTTCAAAGTCTATAGAAAAGCTATCTCAAGAATACGAAAAAGTTCAAAAATTCGTCCATAAGCCACTTGCATCATTCTATGTAACAATGAATTCTTCAAATGAGGAAATTAAATTAGGAGTGGAAGAGCAAAATATGCAGCAATTATTGGATGACTTTTCTTCTAAAGTATCCGAATTTCTTCAGTAAATTCCTTAATGAATAACACTTATTAGTTGATATTTAGTGTTTAAGAGTTAGGAAGCTTATGAAAAGTTTATTACTGAAGTTTTCTGGACCGTTGCAATCATGGGGTACAGATTCGCATTTTGAGACTCGTCACACAGACTACTATCCATCTAAAAGTGCAGTAGTAGGCATGATTGCTGCAGCTTTTGGATATAAAAGAAGCGCAGATTGCGATGAAGAGATTGCAAAGCTTAATGATTTAGATTTTGCAGTACGAATAGATCAGCAAGGAAATTTGCTTAGAGACTATCATATTGCTGCAAAATATAAGCCTAACGGTGATTTTGAAAAGAATTACGTTACGAATCGTTACTATTTAGAAGATGCCATATTCCTAGTTGCAATAGGATCCGATAATGAGCAACTTATTTACAGTATTAACGATGCGTTGCGCTCGCCATATTTTCAATCTAGTTTAGGCAGAAGATCATTGCCTCCTACTGCTGACTTTATTCTAGGAGTAGAAGATTGTGGAGTAATTCATGCTTTATTAACACATGAGTGGCTTGCAAACAAGTGGTCTAAAAAAAGATTTAATACTTCTAGACAATCTGAAGCACCAGAGTCTTCTAATGAATCATGCGATGAAGTATTTATATCCTTATACGCTGATTCTGATTTAGTGGATAAAGCTGCAGCAGAATTAGTTAAAGACGATACTAGTACTTATAGAATTCATGGATCAGTTCGCAGATTGCGCAAGGATTTCGTTAATTCTTTCTCTAACAAGGAAAGAAAATTCGGATTCCGTTACGAGTCAAAAATGGAAATACCTACTAAGAGAATTCTACACAATAATTCGGATTCGGAAGGTATTTCATCAGATAGTAAGCATGTGAAATCTATTGGAGATTTTATTGCTGAGCATGATGCTTTTTCTGGATTGGAGTCTTAAATGTCTTATTTAAGCAGAGTTGAAATTGATTATAAAAAGCCCTCATCATTGAGAGATCTTAAATCTGTAGGAGCTTTCCATAATTGGGTTGAGCAAAGTTTTCCTGACGAATGGGAAAAACATGAAAGAAGCCGAAAACTATGGAGAGTTGATGTTCTGCATGGAAAGCATTACTTGCTTATAGTGAGCGATTCTGAACCAGATTTGCAACGTTT
>NQOP01000001.1:633350-635047 GCA_003585845.1 Bifidobacteriaceae bacterium NR021 | reverse complement strand
ATGAATGGCATGAGAATGCAATTTCGTGTGACGATTAACCCTGTTGTTTCTATTTCTGATAATGATGAAACTCGCACTACTAGAGGTAGGGTAGTGCCACATGTTACTTATGATCAGCAGATGAATTTTTTGCTTAATCGCGCACAAAAATTAGGGTTTTCGTTGAACGAAAATGAATTCGCTATTGTTGAACGCGGATATAGCTTATTTACAAAGTCAGAAAAACCTATTCGATTAAGTAAAGCTGTTTATCAAGGTATTTTAACAATTACCGATGCAGACATCATGCGTAAAACACTGCTAGAAGGAATTGGTAAAAAGAAAGCATATGGCTTTGGAATGATGACAGTAATTCCTTTAGGCAATTAAATAAATAACGCTATTTTATTGGGATTTTTAAGTGTCTTTCCCGCATACGCGGGGGTGACCCCACGGTTGAGCACGCTGTTGACAGCAAAATCCGGTCTTTCCCGCATACGCGGGGGTGATCCCTATAGTGATTTGGTGTGTCGTTTGGTGTGTCGGTCTTTCCCGCATACGCGGGGGTGATCCTACAAGTTGAGAATTAGTAATTACCCCTCGCCTGTCTTTCCCGCATACGCGGGGGTGACCCCTAAGCCAATTGCCTTTTCAATGTCTGCATCGAGTCTTTCCCGCATACGCGGGGGTGATCCTACGCAGTGGTAATCCTTGAAGCGCAATAAGTAAATAAAGAGTCCCGAACAATCCAGGTGTCCGGGACTCACCATCCACTATACTGCAGGCTCATTATGAAATTAGATGCAATAGTATCAGCTATATTCTCACTCGTTATTATCGCTGGAGTATGGTGTAATTTTTCGCCTTGGTTCACAGGCTTTCCCGCATACGCTGATGCTATCCTAGAAGTGCGTTTATCAAAAAGAAAAAATCTTAGCGTGTTGTTACTGCATATAATGATGTGGAAGATAAGAGAGGTGTGAAAAGCTAATGGACATGATGAAACTTTGTTATGATATGGCTGAGAAGCTCCGTCCCTATGCAGAACCTACTATGGACGAACGTTTTAAAGAAGCAGCCAATAGTGCTATTCGAGCAGGCGAACCGTCTATTGCAATTGATTATTATTTAGTAGAAGCATGGATGCACAAGAGCGCACCTAAAGAGTTGCTAATCGAAGCTTATAACCTGCTAGATCCTTATGAATGTGGCGATGATTATGACGATATAGCAGACGATTTAGGAGTCCCACGTAAAGTCCATTCCCCAGATGAATAAATAAATTTTGGTCTATAACCCTAGAACCTATAACCCTAGAAAATATACTTAAAATGAAGATTGCGAAGCTGGGAATATTAATCCAAGTTCTAAACACCGTTACTAATTCAGTCAACGAGCTGAGAAAGTAACGGTAATCAGCAAAACACTGTTAAAAACTCAGTCAACAAACTGAGAAAATAACACTCACAGCCCAAACACTGTTAAAAACTCAGCTAGCCAACTGAGAAAGTAACACTTGCGCTCGCAAATGCTTCAATACCATACGCATAACAAACCTCCAATCAACACGCGCAAACGAACACACCTACGAACACGACAAAAACACAACAACAGAAACACCAAACGACACGCCAAAAAACGCAAAGCTTGCATTTGTAAATATTTCGGGTATAGTAGTTACTCGTGCTTCGGCACTGACATTGTTCAGTAAAGTTGCA
>NQOP01000001.1:628862-632680 GCA_003585845.1 Bifidobacteriaceae bacterium NR021 | reverse complement strand
TTAGTTGGTAAAGCGCAACCTTGCCAAGGTTGAGACCGCGGGTTCGAGTCCCGTTGTCCGCTCTAGGTCCGATGAGTTATTCGACCTTACGGTGGGTTAGCCAAGCGGTTAGGCAGCGGCCTGCAAAGCCGTATAGATGAGTTCGACTCTCGTACCCACCTCGATTAAGCTTCAAGCTTAATAAACAACCTGGGCGGTTGGCGCAGTGGTAGCGCACTTCCCTGACACGGAAGGGGTCACAAGTTCGAACCTTGTATCGCCCACTCGAAAGGATTGCCTTTCACGCATAATTAAAAAAATTTTGGGTGATTGGCGCAGCGGCTAGCGCACTTCCTTCACACGGAAGGGGTCATAGGTTCGATTCCTATATCACCCACAATATGTTCGCAGTGTAGAAGCACTGCGTTTTTTGTTATATGGCTATTTTTTATTTCCTAACTTACATATGAAAATTTTTTGCAGCCGAACATACATGCAACCACAAATGGAAGCAATATCTCATAGCAGTCAACCAGTCAGTCAACCAATCAACCAACCAACCAACCAGCAAAGCAAGCAATCAATCATTTCTTCACAGAAACACACATACTAATGTTCATTTTGAGTTCATTTAATATCGTGCTATACTCATCCGAGTACAAGTGAAAATTGCAGGGGTACTGGAAACAGTTGAGAAACACCCTTTGAACCTGTTTTGTTAAGACATGCGTAGGGAGCAATTACAGTAAGTGATTTCTTTCTATCACGATTTTCGTGATATCTTGCGTTGCCACAAAGTAGTAGCAATTACACGAGTATCAACTAAACAACTAAAAAACTAAAAACCAAACACCAAAACCAAAAAAATATCCGCCTGAATGTCACTTTTGGGAAAACTTGCACAAGTGAGGAGGAATACTGCACATGATTGATAGCAGCATAAGTGCTGAAACTATAGAATCAGCCATAAGCTGGCTTGCAGGATTCACAGAAAAACCAGGAGAACAAGGAGTTACTCGACCTCTTTACACAAAATCTTGGAAACAGGCTCTTTTTGCTCTTCGTCAACGATTTGAAAAACTCGGTATGACTGTAGAATTCGACCAAGTTGGAAACCTAATTGCAACTGTTGAAGGATGCGAAAAGCCAGAAAGCATAATAGCTTGTGGATCGCATATTGACACAGTTTCAAGAGGAGGTCGTTTTGACGGCCAACTTGGAATAGTTGCAGCCTATTTAGCAATTAAGAATTTACTTACTAGATATGGAAAGCCAAAGAAAAGTCTTCGCATTATCTGCTTAGCAGAAGAGGAAGGCTCACGTTTCCCATACGTATTCTGGGGTTCAAAGAATTTCTTCGGACTAGCCAAAAAAGAGGACGTAGAAAATATTTGCGACAGCGAAGGTGTTCCTTTCGAAACAGCAATGCGTGAAGCTGGGTTCAATTATCAAACAACTCAACCTAAGTTCGCAAATCTTGAAGCCTGGATTGAGCTACACATTGAGCAGGGACCAACGCTTTACAGCAATCACGAAGATTTAGGTATTATCACTAGCATTGCTGGCCAGCATCGTTGGGATATTCATCTTAAAGGCGTACAAAATCACGCTGGCACAACAATGATGTCCTACAGGCACGATGCAGTAGATTGCATGTCTCATATAATCGCCAAGAATCTTGACAAAGCTAAGCAAGCAGGCGACCCACTGGTACTTACTTTCGGTAGAATCAGCGTAGTTCCAAATCAAGTAAATATTGTTCCTGGAGAAGTTACTTTTTCAATGAACTGCCGTCATACAGATAAAGCTTTTCTTGATAAATTCTTGCAGGAACTTGACGAAGATATTCACGAAACTGCCAAGTCTTATGGCATTACAGCGCAGATTGATAAGTGGATGTCTGACGATCCTACACCACTTAGCGACGATATTATTAATCTTTTGAAAGATCAAGCTAATAAGCAAGGTTATGCGTACAGAGTCATGCATTCAGGTGCTGGTCAAGATACGCAAATTTTTGCTCCATTTGTAAAATCCGGAATGATTTTCATTCCTTCAAAAGATGGTATTAGTCACGCTCCAGAAGAGTACACAGATCCACAAGACGCTGTTCACGGAGTAAAGCTTTTACGAGATGCTCTGCATAGTTTGGCTTATGAGGACTAACTAAAACCAACTAAAAAATAACGAAAACCAAACGAAAAACAAAAAGCAATAGAAATTTAGGAAGGACGCAAAAGGCATATACGATGCAAACTTCACTGCTTAATTAATCGCAGCGAAGAAAAGTGAATATCGAATGAGAGTACAACGCTTATTCACGAATAAGAGGCTGATACGAAGGGGCGCACCACCACGGGTACGACATCCTTTCGTATCTTTTTTTATTTTTGAGCAAAGTTGCGATTATTACTTTCAAAAAACTCAAAATAAAAAACTCAAAACACAAAAAAGAATCAAATTTACAAACAAGAAAAGTAAGGAGGTGCGCATGCAAATTAGTAAACTGCTACAAGACGAGCCAGTAGATAGTAAAAACTTGGAATGTTACCGCGAGCGCGGCTACACTAACGAAGATTTACTGCCAAAGCCGCAAGAAAAACGCACAATGAGCGCTCTTAATTTCTGCACTTTGTGGATGCAGTCTGTACACAATATTCCTAATTATGCTGCAGTTGGCGCGTTCCTTTTAATGGGATACTCTCCAATTTACGTAATGATTGGTATCATGCTTGGCGCAATTCTTACAGCAATTGTCATGGTTGCTAACGGTGTTGTAGGTTCCAAATACGGCATACCGTTTTCTATGCATTTGCGCGCAACATATGGAAAAGCAGGCGCTCAACTACCAGGATTCCTCAGGGGAGTAGTTGCTGCAATATGCTGGTATGGAATTCAAACATATATAGGTGCGAAAGCTTTAGAGATTCTAGTTGGCAAAATTTGCCCTGAGTTTCTTACTTTTGGAAACAAAATACCATTTGTTGGTTCGCACATACCTATTATTATTTCCTTCGCAATATTTTGGTTGCTTAATTTGGCGATTGGTTTAGGCGGAGGAAAGACTCTTAATAAGCTAACTGTAGTATTAAGCCCACTTATTTACGTTGTTTTTGGTTGCATGAGCGTATGGGCTATTAGCTGTGCTGGTGGTTTATCTGCAATCATGCAATATCATGCTACTGTTCAAGCGCCAACTAATTACGGTCTTGGGCTTTTCATGATGATGGTTGTAAATTCTGTGCTGGGCGTTTGGGCTGCTCCTGCCGTTTCTATTGCTGATTTTACGCAAAACGCAAAGTCAACTATGGCTCAACTAAAAGGTCAAATTGCTAGCTTCTTGCTAAGTTACGCGCTTTTTGCCTTTACAAGCGTAGTTATTTTAGTGGGAGGATCGCTTTTTTACCATGAAACTATTACAGATGTTCTTGTTATCATAAACAAGTGGGATAATCTTCCTGCAATTGCAATAGCTACTGGTTTGCTTCTACTTACTACAGTTTGCACAAATGCTACTGGCAATATTGTTCCTGCAGCATACCAGCTAACTGCTTTAGCTCCGCGATTTGTAAATTATAAGCGTGGCGTAGTTATTGCAGCTCTTGTAAGCACTGTGTTAATGCCGTGGAAGTTTATGGCTAATATTACAGGCTTCTTGAATCTTATTGGTATGCTTTTAGGCCCTATTGCAGGTGTTCTACTTGCCGACTATTACGTAGTAAAGCACACGCATATTGATCTTGATCAAATTTATTACGATACAAATAGCTCGTCAAAATCTGCTTATTCTGGAACTAACTGGATATCTTATACTTCTACGATACTTGGGCTTTTATTTG
>NQOP01000001.1:626698-628107 GCA_003585845.1 Bifidobacteriaceae bacterium NR021 | reverse complement strand
CGCTGTAGGATTCGTGTGTCAAATATTACTATCAAAAGTTTTTCAGCCAACAATGGCTAAAGAAAGGAAATAATATGAACTACGATGTAGTAATCACAAATGGTTTGGTTGTATTCGATAATGAAGCAACTAAAGCCGATATAGCAATTAAAGACGGCAAGTTTGCTGCTTTTGGAAGCAACTTTACAGCCGATAAAACTATTGATGCAACTGATTTAATAGTTGTTCCTGGAAAAGTTGATTCTCACGTTCATATTAACGCTCCAGGCGGCGGCGTTCGCGACGATTGGGAAGGTTTTGTAACAGCAACTTCTGCCGGCGCAAAAGGCGGTATTACTACAATGCTGCAAATGCCTTGCAATCAGATTCCTGCAACTACTGATGGAAAGTCATTTGAAGCAGTACTTGAAGAAGCCGACGGAAAGCTCAAGGTTGATGTTGGTCAAACTGGTGGCTTGGAACCACAAAACCTCAATGGCGGAATATGCGAGCAAGATAAGCAGGGTGTCGTTAATTACAAAGCATTCCTCGGCACTACTGGCGACAAGGATTTGCAAGTTGATTTGTATAATTGCGACGATTATTCCCTTTACACCGGTATGCAGCAGATTGCAAAAACCGGCAAAATTTTGATTATGCATTGCGAAAACGCTCCTATCACAGATCAGCTCGGAAAGAAAGCTCATCAAATGGGAGCTAGAAAACTTTCTGAGTTCGTAGCAACCAGACCTGTTTTCACTGAAGTTGAAGCTATTGAGCGCGCTTGTCTTTTTGCTAAAGAAACTGGATGCAGAATTCATATTGTTCATGTTTCTTCACCGGAAGGCGCTCAAGCTGTTGCTGACGCTCGTAAGAATGGCGTAGACGTAAGCTGCGAAACTTGCAACCATTACCTGTATTTCGACACTTCTGAGCTTGACGAAATTGGAAATATCGCTAAGTGCACTCCGCCAATTCGTGACAAGGAAAACCAGAATGGCTTGTGGGAAAAGGTTTTTGACGGTTCTATTAACTTCATTGTTTCCGACCATTCGCCAGCTCCTTTGAGTTTGAAGCAAACTGATGATGCTTTCACAGCTTGGGGTGGTATTGGTAGCGTTCAAAACGATGTTGATGTGTTCTTTGATGAAGCTGTGCAAAAGCGCGGAATGTCATTAACTCAATTTGTGGCATTGAATTCTAGCAACTCTGCAAAACGCTTCGATTTGAAAGGAAAAGGCAGCATACGTTTGGGTTATGACGCAGATCTTGCATTCATTAAACCAAATGCTCCTTATGTTCTTAAAGCTGAGGATCTTGAGTATCGCAATAAGTTCAGCCCGTACGTTGGTCGCACTATTGGCTGCCAGGTGGTAAGAACTTTGCTTCGCGGTGAAGAAATTTACAGCAAAGAAAACGGAGTTTGCGAA
>NQOP01000001.1:625099-625881 GCA_003585845.1 Bifidobacteriaceae bacterium NR021 | reverse complement strand
TACGACAGTACTTTTGTTGCAATAGAAGTTGATGGTGAATTAGTAAAACGCAAAGATTTTGAAACTTTCATAGTTAAAGATAACGCAAAAATTGAAGTATTTAGCATTATGGGAGGAGGATGAATGGAAAGTGACGATATTCGCGCAAAAGTTCTTAAACGTCAGCTAAAGGAAGATAATGATTTGTTTGCTCAACAATCAGTTTCAATACTTGGATGCGGCGGTTTGGGATCAAATATTGCGTTAATGCTTGCGCGAGCCGGCGTAAAAAAGTTGTACATTTACGATTTTGACAGTATCGAGTATTCGAATTTAAACCGTCAAAATTATACGATTAACGAAATTGGACAACACAAAGTATATGCTACTAAAGCGCGGCTTAATGAAACTTTGCCGTACGTTGAAGTAGAAGCTTTCGTGCAAAAAGTTACGCCGGAATCGTTAGATGAGATTGCTGAGCGCTCCGACTTGTTTATTGAAGCATTCGACAATCGCGAATCAAAAGCAATGGTTCTTGACTATTTCATGAATCATCCTAACAAATATGTTATTACTGCTTCTGGCTTATCTGGACTTGGAGGTATTAGGAACGTCAAAATTAAGCATCTTTCAAACGTGTGCTTAGTAGGTGATTTTAAGTCTTCTCCTGAAGAAGGCTTGTATTTGCCTTATGTTTCGATTATCGCAAGTTTAGAAGCGTTAGAAGCGTTGAAATGGATAAAAAATGGAGGAAATTATGGAGAATGAAGATTATTTAGAATTAGGTGGTAAGAAGTTTACTT
>NQOP01000001.1:624190-624283 GCA_003585845.1 Bifidobacteriaceae bacterium NR021 | reverse complement strand
TAAAGCTGAAATGATTACTGTAGCAATTCGCTATAGCGAGAAAGCTGCAGGAATTTTAAAGCATATTCCAGAAGGCGTTACCATTTTGCCTAA
>NQOP01000001.1:623081-623289 GCA_003585845.1 Bifidobacteriaceae bacterium NR021 | reverse complement strand
TGCGGAAACTTCATCAAGCTTGAGATTATTCCTGATCGCAAGTATTTGTTGCCAAACAATGAAGCTACTTTGCAAGCAACAAAGATTTTGGCTGACGAAGGCTTTACTGTTCTTCCTTACATGTATCCAGATTTGTACTTTGCTAAGGCAATGCGCGACGCTGGCGCTGCTGCAATTATGCCTCTCGGCTCTTTGATTGGCTCTAACA
>NQOP01000001.1:621914-622284 GCA_003585845.1 Bifidobacteriaceae bacterium NR021 | reverse complement strand
CGATGCTGGCATTGGCGTTCCAAGCCAGGCTGCTGAAGCAATGGAAATGGGTGCTGCAGCTGTAATGGCAAATACTGGAGTTGCTACTGCAAACGATATTGTGCTTATGGCTAAAGCTTTCAAGCTTGGTATTGAGGCAGGCCGCGCAGCTTATCTTGCAGGCCCTGGTCGAGTGCTTGAAAAGGGTGCAACACCATCTTCTCCAAAGCGCGATGACGAAAGCAAGTAAGCAAACAAATAAAATAAGTCTTCAACTTAAAACACTAAAAATCTGAAACAAGTAAGCCTTACAAGTGCAGCCAGTACTTGTAAGGCTTGCGACATACCTAATTTGCACTTTTTATGAAAATGATATAAGGTATTCACTTGT
>NQOP01000001.1:612973-621145 GCA_003585845.1 Bifidobacteriaceae bacterium NR021 | reverse complement strand
TTAGTTGGTAAAGCGCAACCTTGCCAAGGTTGAGACCGCGGGTTCGAGTCCCGTTGTCCGCTCCATTTGAAAATAAAATATCCACAATTCTGCAACATTCACACATCGAACATGCGTTTCCTATATACTACTTATATACTGAACTATGATGTGACGAGTGCAGTCAGCGCATAAGATTAAATGCTGAATGCTTACGAACGCAACTTGCATTATGTCAACGACTTGAAAGAATGGGGATTATGGCTGAAGACGTGCAATCTACCGAGCAGACACACTCTAAAGAAGATCGTATGTCAATCATGTCAGACGCTATTGATTCCTTATGGCAACAAGGCGAAATTACTTCCATTCCTACTTTTTCTAAGCACCGTATTTTTCGTGATTTTCCAGGACTTCCAGCAAATACCCAACTAGCTTGGTTTAAAATCCCTGGGAAACTATTTGGAATTGCGCTAGGTTTATGCAAAGATGATGGAAAACATTTTCGTCAACTTGCAATCGCAGACAAAGATGGGAGAGTTTACACAGGAGATAAAGTAACTCCTGTAGAAGCAATTGAGCGCATACCACAGTTGTCATTTATTGAGCAAGGGGCTTTTAATCTATATAACAAAACTAGATTCTATGGATCTAAGCAAATACAAGCATCACATAACTTTACAAAACAACTACAAAACGTATTTAAAAATTTACGAAAAAAGAAAGTAAATAAGAATACTTCAAGCTCATACGCAAAACAAAACATTAACGATAAGCCTTTTGTCTATGGCGATGTTGTTATGCAAGTTTCTTTAGATGATGGCTTGCATCAAGTTGCTTCATGGATTTGCTTAAACAATGGAAAGCATAAAAAATATACTATTGAAGGCACACGCTTATCGTTGAGTGACGATTTTAGATGCAATCTTTCATATGAAGACGCTATTGCTACAGTATTTTTTGCGACTTTTTTTGTGCCAGATTTACACCAATCATTAGTTGGTTTTGGATATTTTCACGTATTACACCGCTTGCATACAGAAGCTCCTCTTGGCGCAATAAGAAGAAGCGTTTCCGATATTAAAACTGCGCGCAAAGAAGGTTTTAGAGTTTCCGGTTTGGAAGAATACTACGAACGCGTCATGCGCGACGTTGGAGCATTAGAGCAAACTCACAGTCTAGAAGCAGTTCATGCAGCGGAAAGATTACACTTACAACCTGCACAGAAAACTTCAGCACATTACTTGATTTGGGATGATTCATTAGAGCCTTCTGCAGCTTTGAAAGTGTTGCGCATTGAAGGTGCATTAAACAGACTACAAGCAATTTATCAATGCATTCAAGCAAACGCATCGCAAGGTGGTAAAAGTTTAGAAGATAATATTACTTGCGAGCGCATTTGTGCTATCGATAACTCATTTATTGAAGATCCAGCTTTTATTGCTAGCGAAGATTTAGGAATGCAAAGTTTCGGAGATCCTACGCAAGATGACTGTATTCGCCCATTAATGCATTTATGGCGCAAAGCTCGCAAGTGCCAACAGTCTGCATCGTATTTAAAACAGACTGAAGCAGGAGAGTGGTTGTATCGCCAATCTTTAGCTGAACTTATTCGTAGCTTGTATTTACCGTTCCGTTTTGATGCAGATTTTCGCTCTAATTTAGGAGATGGGAAAGTTGCATTAGCTTTTACAGCAACAGGATCATCACTGATGCCAAGAAGTATCTACGATACTCATAAAAATAAGTGGCATGAGTATAGCGATAGCGAAAAGTCCAATATTTCAGTAAATTACAATTTGAGAATTGGAATTATGCTTGCAACTCTCGCTTTTGGTATTAGCGATAAAATACAGCAAGTTTCTATTAGACTTGACTCTATAGGTTTAGAAGAAATGGTTGCTGCACAAGATAGCGCTATTAGCAATCTACTAAATCGTACGCTAAGAGCACTAAATAGAATTGATAACAATAGTACGCACGAAAAAGGTGAGCCAAAAGATGGAGACATTCATGGCGACCCTTCTAAGTTGCAAGATTTGCAACACCTACCGTTTGCTGATGTTGTAGAAGCTGCGCAATCATTAGTAGATGAGCATAGTGATGATTTAACAAGCGCGATGGAAGTTGGAAACAATGAAAACAACGCAAATAACACAAATCCTTTAGCAGCATTTAGCGAACCGCCAGAAGTGCGAACTTTAATGACCGTCACTTTCGAACGTGACAATTTCGTAAAACATATTCGCTCGCACGGATTACAAAATCCTATAGAATTCTACAAAAAATCTAACGCGCGTATAAGCTTAAACGAAAATTGCAAGCTTAACACTGTAGAACCATCATTCGATTTGCATGACACTTGCTTCTCGCCTAACGGCGCACAGGAAGAGCCAGAATTTTCAGACGCACTATTTAACGAAGAACAAGAAGAAATACTCGGAACAGAACATGCTAAAGGTCTTTCTATACAACGAGAAGACTTATTACAGCAAGCAGTCGCAGATTTTCATCATATTGCTTCACAACCATTGCTAACAACAGCTGAAAAAGCTCGTGAAGCAATGAATATCATCGAACAAATTGGCGACCCAGAGCTTAACAACCAAGCAGATATAGTAACTCGTTCACTTATTGACGAAACTACAATACCGGAACTTCATTTCAAAGCATCTCAAAATATAAGAGATATGCGCATACACGCCCAAGAACAACTCATAGAGGGCGACATTAAACAAGCATTAGAATCTTATGAGAACAATATTGCAAAATTTGACACCATGTTCGCAATAGATAATGCTGTGCCACGTTACTTTAATTCATATGCAGAACGAGTAGTGTACAACCGATTATTCGCAACACCAGACGAGCAAACACTACTTATTCCAGACGGATTATTCTACGCCCACATGGAATTAGCAGATTTGCTCTCACAACTACATCAATATGATGCGGCGTTAAAACATTTAAACACAATGGTTTCATACGCTCCAACATACGCATTATCGCATTTGCGACTTGCAGCAGCGTTATCGCAACAAGAAGATTGGACGTCAACAGTAGCAGCATGTCTAAACGCACTTCGAGTCGCATTAGACAAAGACGACGCAGCATTCGCATACTATAGATTAGCTTATGCAGCTTGGATGCAAGACAAGTTCACTCTGGCAGCAAGCGCTTACCGAATGGCAGACTATTTAGCTCCAGGAAGAATAGAACCGCTACAAATGGAACTAGAAGAGTTATTATCACGAATGCGCTCGCAGTGTTATAAAGCTCCTACTAGTATGGATGATGTTAGACATTGCTTTATGAGTGACGATATTCCTGTCTGGCCTAATATTGAAGCAAATCATATTATTGGAAAAGCTGCAAAGCTAACTGTTGACGATGGAATGTTTGTAATTGCAAGAACTTTGTGTGTAGCGCATATTCGAATGTCACTGAATGACGATTGTGAAGGTGCAGTACAATCACAGTTCTTACGTTCATTAAATGCGTAACTGGTAAGTGACATAATCTATATAAAGCAACAGATGATTTGAAGGGGGTTTCATGAGTATGGCTCACGATGATATCGAGTCAAAAAACGTACAATGGACTCTTTTTGACGATTTTGACGAGCAAAATGAGACTCATGAAAATACGCAAAAAACAGATACATGGATTGCTCAACTTCAACCAACAGACACTGATGCGTTGGCTCTTGGAAACTTGCAGCCAGCGACGCTTACTATAGAGCAAGCTGCGAAACTTTGGGCAAAATTGGCAGCTTGGACACAATCTGATCAAATTGCTTATTACGTAGAAGATTCTCCGACTAGTTCAGACGCAGCATATGATGCAAGAATGCGAGCGCTAAGCGCTTTAGAAGCTGCCTTCCCAACTTTAGATACTCCTCAATCACCAACACATCGCGTAGGTGGAACTTTTTCTAACGATTTTACTTCTGTAAAGCATCCGTCTCGAATGATGAGTTTGGATGACGTATTTTCAATTGAAGAATTACACGATTGGTATAACAGCGTAATTCGCGATTTACAATGGGATGAGTCTAAACCTCTTCCTATGACTTGCGAAGTAAAAATTGATGGTCTTGCTTTAAATCTTATTTATCGCAACGGTACTCTTGAACAAGGTCTTACTAGAGGCGATGGCGTAACTGGCGAAGATATTACATTAAACGTAAGAACGATTGAAGCAATACCAACACAGCTTCATTCTGACAATCCTGACGATATTCCTGAGTTCTTGGAAATTCGTGGCGAAGTTTTTATGAAATGGGAAGACTTCAGAAAATTAAATGATGAACAAGAAAATGCTGGACGAGTTGCTTTTGCAAACCCTCGTAACGCTGCAGCCGGCTCTTTGCGCCAAAAAGATCCACGAATTACAGCTACGCGTCGATTAAGCTTTTTTGCACACGGACTAGGTGAGCTTCGTTGGAAAGAAAATACAAGCCATAACAATAGTGAAACAAAATTTAATCAGTCTGACGCATATAAGTTCTATCATCAGTGGGGAATACCTGTTTCTCCGTACACAAGAAAAGTCACAAATTTTTCTGAAATAGAAGAAATGATTGACTATTACGGAGAGCATAGAGCAAATATTTTGCACGCTTTAGACGGCATAGTTGTAAAAGTTGACGACAGAGCATTACAGCATCAACTAGGAGCTACTTCTAGAGCTCCACGATGGGCTATTGCATACAAGTATCCTCCTGAAGAAGTTAATACTCATTTGAAGGATATTATTGTCCAGGTTGGAAGAACTGGAAGAGTAACTCCTGTAGCTGTTCTTGAACCTGTTACTGTAGCAGGATCGACAATTTCTCGCACAACTCTTCACAACGCTTACGAAGTTGAACATAAAGGTGTGCTAATTGGCGATACTGTCGTAGTTCGTAAAGCTGGGGATGTTATTCCGGAATTAGTCGGACCGGTACTTAAAGCTAGGGAAGGGCGAGAAAATGAACTTAGAAAGTTTGTTATGCCAGAATACTGCCCATCTTGTGGAACTAAGCTAGCTCCTGCAAAAGAGGGAGATAAAGACATTCGTTGCCCAAATGTAGAAAACTGCCCAGCTCAACTTACAGAACGAATAATTCACTTGGCTTCCAGACAAGCTTTTGATATTGAAAATTTGGGCGATAACGCTGCGCTAGCTCTTACAAATCCTGAGGATTGCAGACCTACAACTGCAGAAGTTTACTGCCCAGATATGGATAAAATTATAATTCAGCGAGGCGCAACTCAACAACCATATATACCGTCACCAGATTTAACGCTACCTGAACCACAAACTCCAGTACTTAGAAATGAAGCTGGATTATTTAGTATTACTGCCGACGATTTGCAAAATGTAATGGTTTGGAAAGAAATTCCTCTTGTTGAAGAGTGGAAAGAAGTTAGTAAAGACGGTAGCTTTAAAAAGCATACACGCAAAATAGGCGGATCTGGTCTTTGGCACCAAGTTAGAGCATTTTGGACTCGCACAATCGAAGCAAAGTTATCTACAAATTACGAAGCAGCAGAAACTTCCGAAAAAACTACTTCACCAAACGAACAATGGGATCCTCAATATCCTAAATTCCAAGTTCCAATTGACGCTAAAGTAGTACTTTGGAAAAATAAGCGCATTACTAGAAATGCTAAAACTAGCGACAACGCTAAAGAAACAATAAATGTGCCATGGTATACAAGACCTTCTGAAACTACTCGTAGTATGCTTGAAGAAATAGCTCAAAAAGGCAAGAATGCGGCACTGTGGCGAGTTTTGGTTGCTTTATCTATTCGTAGACTAGGTCCACCAACTGCACGTCTTATAGCGGCAAATTTTGGATCTTTAGATAATATTTCCAAAGCATCTATTGAAGAACTTACACAAATTGATGGAGTTGGTCCTGAAATTGCGCAAGCAGTATACAACTGGTTCCAACAAGCTAATGACCCTGCTAATTGGCAATTTGAAGTATTAAAATCGTGGCAAGAAGCAGGTGTAGTAGGGAAAGTTGAAGCATCGTCTTTCGCTCAAACATTAGTAGGTAAAACAATAGTTGTTACAGGATCTTTGCAAGGATTTACAAGAGACAGCGCAAAAGAAGCTATAGTCTCAAGAGGAGGCAAAGCATCAGGATCAGTAAGCAAGAACACATATTGCGTTATTCTAGGCGAAAATGCAGGATCCAAGGCAACTAAAGCGCAAGAACTTGGCATTCCTATGCTTAACGAACAACAGTTTAATACTCTTTTAAAAACTGGGAACTTAGAAGAAATACTACAAATTGCAAATAATACTGTTCCAAATATCATTGCTGAGGAATCATAACGCATGAATACAAGTGAACTCGAAAAACAAGTTTACGATTTGCTGGGTAGCGTTATTGATCCAGAATTAGGTCGCTCTGTTACCGAATTAAATATGGTAACCGGAGTGCATGTGATAAAAAAAGCTGAAACCATTGATGCAACAAAGTTTGCTTATGACGTAGAGATAAATCTTGAACTTACTGTGCCAAATTGCCCTCTTGCAGAAGTAATTACAGGACGAGTTCAAGAAGCTATATCTAAATATCCTCAAGCAATACTCATACCGCACGTTAACGCTACTGCAATGAGTAAAACTAAATTAGAAAAGTTGGTTGCAGATTTAAAAGCTGAACGCAAAGAAAATCCATTTAATAAAGCTGGCACTCGCACGAGAATTTTTGCTATAGCTTCTGGGAAAGGCGGAGTTGGAAAATCTTCTATAACTGCTAATTTAGCTGCAACTTTTGCAGCATTAGGTTACGATACTGCAGCTATTGATGCCGATATTTACGGCTTTTCTTTACCGCGAATGTTTGGAGTTAATTCTCAACCAACAAATTTAAACGGAATGCTTATGCCTGTAGTTGCTTGGGGAGTAAAGCTTATTTCTATTGGAATGTTTGCTGGAACTGATCGTGCTATTTTGTGGAGAGGACCACGATTACAACGTTCTTTAGAACAGTTTCTTTCAGATGTTTGGTGGGGCAACCCTGATGTTTTACTTCTTGATTTAGCTCCAGGCACAGGAGATATGGCATTAGCTGTAGCGCAATCCTTACCAAACGTAGAGCTTGTTGTAGTAACAACTCCACAGCCTAGCGCATCAGATGTAGCAGTTAGGTCAGGTCTTATGGCTTTGCAAATTCCTGTAAAAGTTCGCGGAGTTGTTGAGAATATGAGCTGGTTTGATAATAACGGCGAGCGCTTAGAATTATTTGGTTCAGGAGGAGGAAAGAGAGTAAGCGAACAGCTTTGTAACGCTCTTGACACTAATGTGCCTCTTTTAGCTCAACTTCCTTTAGATCCTGCGCTTAGAGAAACTGGTGAAGCAGGGCGACCTGCTGTTTTAACCGAAGATGGAAAATTGGCAGATTCTAATTTAGCTAATACTTTTATTCATTTAGCTAAATCTTTAATAAAAAACTCTTAAAGCAAATAAAGCTTAAAATACAGCCGAAAAATAAGTATGGGGTTGCTTAAAATCAAGCGACCCCATACTTTTAGTTAGTTATAAAACTAATTATTTAACAGCATTCAACCACTGCTCTTTAGTAGCCTTTTCAGCTTCCAACTTAGCTTTACGCTTATTATCGGTTTCCTTAGCAATAGCAGCGTTAAGCTCTTCTAGTTGTGCTTCCAACTGTAAAGCAAAACTGGACTTACGAGCGTTAGCTTCAGGATCAGCCTCACGCCAAGCAGCGTCTTCAACAGCCTTAATCTTTTTATCAACGTCGTTTAAGCGAGACTCAATACGACGCATATCTTCACGAGGAACGAAACCAATAGCATCCCATTCTTCCTGAATCTGAGACAAAGCCTTACGAGCTTTCTTAGCAGCTTCTTCATTTTCTACTGGCAACAAAGCCTCTGCTTTTACGAGCAAAGCTTCCTTCTTAGCAAGATTTTCGTGTTCTCCAGCATTAACCTTTTCACGGTCATTTTGACGAGCATGATAGAAAGCATCAGCAGCTTCGCGGAACTTAGCCCACAAAGCATCATCGTGCTGGCGACCAGCATTGCCAGCTTTCTTCCAACGATCCATTAAAGCATTGAACTTCATAGAAGTTTCACGCCAATCTTTTGAATCTTTTAAGCTTTCAGCTTCTGCAATAATAGATTCCTTAAGCTGCTTAGCATTATTACGCACGTGCTCACGTTCTTT
>NQOP01000001.1:609075-612244 GCA_003585845.1 Bifidobacteriaceae bacterium NR021 | reverse complement strand
TCGGCATCAGACTTATTCAAGTGAATAGTAGTACGCTGATGTTCCTGCCATTCGTCGAATAAAGCACGTAGCTTATCGTTTAATTCACGCCAGTTAGTAGATTCATTCATTTGCGCTACTAAAGATTCTGCACGTTCTACAATATTTGTACGCTCTTTCAAAGCTTTTTCTAGAGCTTCTTTTCGAGCTTTAGCGATTGCTTCCTTCTTTTCATTACCTTTTGCAGTCAATTCGGCGTGTCGCGCACGTAAAGCAGCAATATCGCCTACAGCAGCAGGATTTTCCAATTCAGCTTTCAAAGTATTAAGCGTTTCGTCAATTTCTTTTGCTTTTACATTTGAAGCTTCTAAGCGCTTAGCAAAAAGATCAAGCTTAATCTTCAAATCAAGATAACGGTGAATATAGAAAGTCAACGCTTCTTCAGGAGTGCCAGTGGAGTATTGACCAACCTCACGCTCAGCACCGTTTTCAGTAACGTAAACAGTGCCATTTTCATCAACACGGCCAAAGGTTTTTGCGGCTTTAATATCCTCTTCACTATAAGAAATGGTTGGTGCTTGAGCAACAACACGAGTCTTATGCGCGAAGCTTGCTGGAGATGGAGCAACTGGCTTTGGCGCGGTAGTAGTTTTAGTAGTTTCTTCAGGTTTAGTCTGTTCGGTCACGGGACGACTCCTTACAGCAGATGCACGGTAACATTGTTACGAATAAGTATGACGGTAAGCCATGATTTTTCCGCAACACCACCTATTATAGTGGACATGGTACAAGGCTCATCAATATCGGGTTTCCCTGAATGGCTTCCTAGTGAACGCGCTGTTGAACAGCAAGTAATTGACACACTAAGAGAAGTGTTTGAACTCAACGGTTTTATTGGAATTGAAACGCGTGCGGTAGAACAGGGTTCAAGCTTATTAAAAAAAGGCGAAACCAGTAAAGAAATTTATTTATTATCGCGTTTACAAGAAGTTGGTCACGAATCCGACACTCCTGTAGAAGAACGCATTGGTTTACATTTCGATTTAACAGTTCCGCTCAGCCGTTACGTAGTTGAGCATACTGGTGATTTGACGTTCCCGTTTAAGCGCTGGCAAATGCAAAAAGTTTGGCGAGGGGAGCGTCCACAAGAAGGTCGTTTCCGTGAGTTTGTACAAGCTGATATCGATGTCGTAGGAAATGGCGAATTACCTTCACACTACGAAGTTGAACTTCCACTTGTTATGGTTGAAGCTCTTGAGCGTTTACGTAAGTTCGGTCTTCCTAAGGCGACTGTTCATGCTAACAATCGAAAGCTTTCTGAAGGTTTTTATCGCGGTATTGGATTAAGCGATATCGAGGGAGTTCTTCGAGAAATAGATAAGCTAGACAAAATTGGCGCTGAAGAAGTATCTAAGCTTTTGGTAAAAGAATGCGGCGCTACGGCTTCTCAAGCTGATGCATGCTTAGAATTAGCTGAACTTACTGCCGAAACAGGAGATGAGTTGAAGTCTCGCTTCGACGAATTATGCGATAAGCATAATATTTCTCGAAGTGATGATAACGAGTCTTACGTTTTAGCTTCTCAAGGTGTTGAAACTCTTGCGATGATTGTAGACGAAGCAGCACGTATCCGTCCAGGTGCTGTTGTTGCTGATTTGAAGATTGCTCGTGGACTTGACTACTATACTGGTTCTGTTTACGAAACTTTCCTTGACAACGCAGAATCTCTTGGTTCAATTTGCTCTGGCGGTCGTTACGATAATTTAGTTTCGCAAGGCAAGAAGAAGTATCCAGGCGTAGGCCTTTCAATCGGCATGTCTCGACTGCTTTCTTATATGCTTCACACTGCAGGAGCTACTGTTTCTCGAGTTTCTCCTGCTGCAGTACTTGTTGCAGTGTGGAATGAAGAAGATCGTCCTGCATGCAATGCTATTGCTAAAACTTTACGAGATCGAGGCATTGCAGCAGATGTTTCTCCTAGCGCAGCAAAACTTGGTAAGCAAATAAAATATGCTGACAAGCTTGGCATTCCTTATGTGTGGTTCCCTGCTGATAGCACTGAATCAGAGTCATCTCACGATGAAGTAAAAAATATTATTACTGGCGAACAGGAAACAGCGGATGCCACGTCTTGGCAACCGGATACTGTTTATGCCCGGCAGACAGTTTCTTGCGCTAAATAATGTTCTTGCAAATTTGCTTGAATATTGCGCGCAAAATCATGTCAATAGAAACAAATGAATATATCAATTAGATTGTAGAGGAAGTGGACTTATGAGCCAGACGGCGTATCGCACACATCATGCCGTTGAAGTGACTGAAGAATTAGTCGGGCAAAAAGTAACCATCGCTGGTTGGGTTGATCGTCGCCGTGATCATGGTGGAGTCGCCTTTGTTGATGTCCGTGATAACACAGGCTTAGTGCAAGTTGTTATTTACGATGAAGAAACTGCACGACCATTGCGTAGTGAATTCGTTGTACAAGTGACCGGCGAAGTTCGCTTGCGTCCAGATGGCAACGAAAACGATCATTTAGCAACCGGTAAAATTGAGATTGTTGCTCAAACTGTTACTATTCTCGCAAAGTCAGACGCTTTGCCATTCCAGGTTTCAACAGCTTTGGAAAACGAGTCTGAGAACAAGCTTCCAAGCGAAGATGTTCGTTTGAAGTATCGCTACCTTGATTTGCGTCGCCCATCTATGCAACGCAATTTGAAGCTTCGCTCTGATATGGCTAAGGCTGCACGTCACGCTTTGGAAGATATGAACTTTACTGAAGTTGAAACACCAACTTTCATTAAGTCAACTCCTGAAGGCGCTCGCGACTTCGTTGTTCCAGCACGATTGGTTCCAGGCTCTTGGTACGCACTTCCACAGTCTCCTCAGCTTCTAAAGCAGTTGCTCATGGTTTCTGGCGTTGAACGCTACTATCAGCTTGCTCGCTGCTATCGCGACGAAGACTTCCGTGCAGATCGTCAGCCTGAGTTCACTCAGCTTGATATGGAAATGAGCTTTGCAAGCCAGGAAGATGTTATGGCTATGGCAGAGCGCGTTATTGCTGCTATTTGGAAGGAAGCCGGTCACGAGATTACTCTTCCTTTGCCTCGTATTACTTGGCAGGAAGCAATGGATAAGTATGGTTCCGATAAGCCAGATTTGCGTTTTGGAAACCCACTTGTTGAGTTGACTG
>NQOP01000001.1:595056-608331 GCA_003585845.1 Bifidobacteriaceae bacterium NR021 | reverse complement strand
AGGGCGGTGCGCAAACTCCTCGTCGTCAATTTGACGCTTGGCAGGATTGGGCTAAGCAGCGTGGAGCTAAGGGATTGGCTTACGTTGTATTTGGTGAAGATGGCGAGTTAAAGGGTCCTGTTGCTAAGAATCTTAACGAAGAAGAGCGTGCAGGTCTTAAGGAAGCTGTTGGAGCAGAAGATGGCGATGCAGTGTTCTTCGCAGCAGGCTCCCGCGAGTCTTCGCAGCTTTTGCTCGGTGCTGTTCGTGTAGAGCTTGCTAGCCGCGCAGGATTGCTTCACCCAGATGAGTTTGCTTTCACTTGGGTTATTGACTTCCCACTGTTCAAGCGCACTGATGATCCAGATGATGACGACGTTGCTGTTGGCCACTCAAAGTGGACTTCTATGCACCATCCATTCACAATGCCATCTGCTGATTGGATCGATAAGTTTGATAAAGATCCAGAGCACGCTATGAGCGATTCTTACGATATCGTGTGCAACGGTAACGAAATGGGCGGCGGATCCGTTCGTATTCACCGCGACGATATTCAAGATCGTGTGCTTAACGTTCTTGGAATCGATAAGGCTGAAGCTGACGAAAAGTTCGGCTTCTTGCTTGAAGCTTTCAAGTATGGTGCTCCACCTCACGCTGGTATTGCTTTGGGTTGGGATCGTACTGCTGCAATTTTGGCAGGCGCAAGCTCAATCCGCGACGTAATCGCATTCCCTAAGGCTGGCGGCGGTAGGGATCCTCTAACCGGTGCTCCTGCTCCAATTTCTGACGAGCAGCGTGCTGAAACTGGCGTTGATTACGATCCAGAAGAAGACGAGTAAATAAAAATACTTGTAAAAAATGCTATTGATAAGCCGTTGATTGTTGATTTTATGATTACAATCAACGGCTTTTTTGTAACGTAAGAGTTACAAAACGTAACGATAGTGATAAATAACCGTAACACAGATTAGCTAAACTTCTTGTTATGGATAAGCAAATATCAAAGTCAAATCCAAACGCCGAGGATATGACTAATAGCACTGCTTCAGTGCGAAAAGCGGCAAATCCCCTCGTAGAACTAAGCCATGTCGAAAAGCATTATGGAAAACTTCATGTGCTTAAAGATATCAATCTTACTGTTAACAAAGGCGAAGTACTAGTTATTATCGGTCCATCTGGTTCTGGTAAATCAACAATGTGTCGCACAATTAACCGTCTCGAAACTATCGATTCAGGTGACATACGTATTGATGGTGAGCCACTTCCTCAAGAAGGAAAAGAACTTGCAGCTTTACGAGCAGAAGTTGGTATGGTATTCCAGTCCTTTAATCTTTTTGCAAACAAAACGATTCTTGAAAACGTCACTCTTGCACCAATGAAAGTTCGTCACATGGATCAGCAAAGCGCTGAAACTCTTGCCATGGAATTACTTACTAGAGTTGGCGTAGATAATCAGGCTAATAAAATGCCTTCACAACTTTCAGGCGGACAGCAGCAGCGCGTAGCAATCGCTCGAGCTCTTGCTATGCAGCCAAAAGTTATGCTTTTTGACGAACCAACTTCCGCACTCGATCCAGAAATGGTTAACGAAGTACTGGATGTTATGGTTGAGCTTGCAAAAGAAGGCATGACAATGATTTGTGTTACGCACGAAATGGGCTTTGCTCGTAAAGCTGCTGACAGAATTGTGTTTATGGCCGATGGTCAAATCCTCGAACAGGGCACTCCAGAAGAATTCTTCGAGCATCCAAAAACTGATCGAGCAAAAGATTTCCTTTCCAAGATTCTTACGCACTAATAGCGATTTTCATTTTTTAGCTATTACTGCTGAAACTATGAAAAACAGTTCTTATGAAGGGAAAAGATATGAAAATATTACATAATCGCATTTTTCGTGCGATATTAGCAGTATTTTGTACAGTTTGCTGCGTTATGCCTCTTACAGCATGCGACCGCAGCGACGGTAAAAAAGTAATACGAATTGGCATTAAGTTTGATCAGCCTGGCTTGGGCTTCAAAAAAGCCGGAACTTACGTAGGTTTCGACGTTGACGTTGCTAAATATGTTGCCAAAAAGCTTGGTTATTCAGAAGATCAAATCGTATGGAAAGAATCACCATCTAAGCAGCGAGAAACAATGCTTCAAAACGGTGATGTCGATATGATTGTTGCAACATATTCCATTACTGACGCTCGTAAAAAAATGGTGACATTTGCAGGTCCATATTTTGTTGCTGGTCAAGATTTATTAGTTCGTAAAGGTGAGCATAAAGTAAGCGGTCCAAATGATTTGGACGGAAAGCGTTTATGCTCAGTTTCAGGCTCAACATCTGCAATTGCTATTAAAGAGAAGTTCTCTTCAAAAGTGCAACTTATGCAACAGCCAGGTTATGCTGAGTGCGCAACTGCACTATTCTCAGGCATTGTGGATGCTGTTACTACAGACGACATTATTCTCGCAGGTTTAGCGACTGCGTCTCGCGGTCGCTTAAAGCTTGTTAGCAAACCATTTACCGCAGAATATTACGGAATTGGTATCAAAAAAGGCAACACTCGCTTGGCAAAACAAATCAACGCAGCATTAAAAGACATGATGCGTAACGGTTCGTGGAAGAGAGCACTGGACGATAATTTGCGCGGAACTGGTTTTAAGCCAAACGCAAAGTATAATCCGCCAATTCCTCAAGAGGGGGAGAACTAACATGCAAGATTTCGTGCAACTTTTTAGTGAATACAATATTCCAGGAGCTTTCTTGGTTAATATTGAAATCACATTATGGAGTATACTTTTTTCCACAATTATTGGCGTAATTCTTGTTACTATGCGCATTTGCCCAGTTGCATCCTTACGCATGGTGGCAACCGCTTACGTTGAGCTGTTTAAAAACATGCCACTTACCATCATTATGGTTTTCATGGTTTTAGGCGTTTACGCTCAGCTTAAGATTGGATTCTCCTCAATTTTTGAAGTGAATTTCTTCTGGCTTGCAATTGCTGGATTGTCGCTTTATACTGCAGCATTTGTTTGCGAATCTTTGAGATCTGGTCTTAATACCGTGCCTGTTGGCCAAGCAGAAGCTTGCCGCGCTCTTGGATTAAATTTCTTCCAATCTGCAACACAAGTGATTCTCCCACAAACTTTCTGCGGTTCAGTAGCACCATTAGGTAATACATTTATTGCTTTGCTTAAGAATTCTACAGTTGCTGCTGCAGCATCAGTTGCCACAGAGACTTCAACAATGATGAGCGAAATGATTGAGAAACATGCAGATTTGATTGTTCCAATCTTCTTAATTTTCGCTTGCGGATACATTATGCTCATCATTCCTATCGGCATTTTGACTACTTATTTGTCAAATAAACTTGCTGTGAGAAGGTGATAACAATGGCTAAACAACGTGAACAATCATTATTATTCGATGCTCCAGGTCCAAAAGCTCTTAGGAAAATTCGCATTGCAAATATTATTGCAGGATTCCTTTTTGCTGTTGCAGTTGTTGCTATTTTGATGCGTTTAAGCAATCCTCCTGAGGGCGAAAACCAGCTTTCTTGGGCGTTGTGGAATCCAGCATTAGAGTCTGAAGCCTGGATTGATTTTTACTTACCAGGCTTATGGATGACTTTGAAAGCGTCTTTGCTTGCAGTAGTCGGCTCTATTGTTTTTGGCTTATTATTCGGACTTTGCCGTTTACTACCTAATTTTATTATTCGTAGTATTTCCGCAATAGTAGTAGAGTTTTGCCGCGCAGTACCAGTATTAATGCTTATGATTTTCTTGTGGAGAGCTTTTGCACTTTCCGGCATGAAAGAAGCATCATACTGGGCTGTAGTTTTGGCACTGATTATGTACAACGGTTCCGTTGTAGCAGAATTAGTGCGATCCGGCGTTGGTAATTTGCCAAATGGCCAGCGTGAAGCTTCGTTAGCATTAGGCTTAAGCGAGTATCAGTCTCTTACTCAAATCGAAATGCCGCAGGCTATTATTGCTATGATGCCTGCAGCAGTAACTCAGCTTGTAGTTGTTTTGAAGGATACTGCACTTGGTTCAATTATTATGTACACTGATTTGCTTCAGGAATCACGCCGACTTGGATCAATGTACTTTAATATTTTGCAAACATTAAGCGTTGCAGCAGTAATATATTTCCTTATTTGCTTGGCCTTGTCTTGGTTTGCACAATGGTTGCCATCGCACTTGAAGAATCGAACTGCCGCTCCAACAGAACCAGATCCTGTTGCTCCAATTGCTATTATGGATCCTTCTAATGTGAACCAAATGGCAGTTGCTAACGAAGTTAAAGAGCTTCCTTATGGCGGTACTCCACGTAAGTATCACGTACATCATCGCGGTACAAACGCTTCTATTCACCATTGGCGTCACACTCGTTACTTGCAAGGCTATGACGAGCATCATCTAAAAACTGGCGATGAACCAGAAGAAAATGATGACAACAATGCAGAAAATAACTAAATTTCATATTTAGTAGTATTTAGTAGCAAATTTCTCATAAGCGCAGTCAGTATTTATTATTGGCTGCGCTTATTATTTTCTAACTTGCACTTTCTAACTTTGGTAGAATCATAATAGTATTTCAAAATAACCGTTAAAAGCAATATTTGCGCAGCGACGCACAAATCGCTAAACTATTAAGGTCACATGCATACGAGGAGGCTTTTACATGGATGACGCGTTTGAGTTGTCCGCTGCAAAGATGCGCGAACAAAGCATGAGCGAAATTGCTATTGAACAATTTAAACACTTATATAATGCTTGGAATTTAGATAAATCAGGGGATAAGCCTGCAGAGTTTATTCGTGAGAGCACGGTTGAGCCTATTAAAAGCGTCCCAACTTTCCATGAAATTTACGAAACTATTGATCACGACAAAGCTGTTAACGCATTTGCAAAAACTGCTTTTATTAAATTAAATGGCGGTTTGGGAACATCTATGGGCTTGTCTTGCGCAAAATCTTTACTACCAGTTCGTAGACATAAAGCTCGCCAAATGCGCTTTATTGATATTATTATTGGACAAGTTCTTACAGCTCGTCAGCGATTAGGAGTTAATCTTCCGCTTATTTTCATGAATTCTTTCCGCACATCTCACGATACTTTGCAAGTACTAAAGCGCAATCGCAAGTTTGTGCAAGACAATATTCCTGTAGAAATTATTCAACATCAAGAACCGAAATTAGTAGAAGAAACTGGAGAACCTGTTTCTCACAAAGAAGATCAATCTCTTGAATGGTGCCCTCCAGGTCACGGCGATATTTTCTCAACTCTGTGGGAATCTGATTTATTGCATACTCTTAAAGAAAATGGAATTGAGTATTTGTTTATTTCAAATTCTGACAATTTAGGTGCTAGACCGTCGCGCACTCTTGCCCAACATTTTGAAAATACTGGCGCACCTATCATGATTGAGGTTGCAAAGCGAACGCAAGCAGATCGTAAGGGCGGTCACATTGTTAGGGACGCGCAAACAGGAAGACTAATGCTACGAGAAATGACACAAGTTCATCCTGAGGATCGTAGAAGCGCACAAAGCATTAAAAAACATCCATACTTCAATACAAATAATATTTGGGTTCGTGTAGATGCTCTAGAAAAAAAGTTAAACGAGCACAAAGGAATTTTGCCTTTGCCTGTTATTTTTAATCGCAAAACTGTTGACCCAACTGACGAAAGCAGCACACCAGTAGTGCAATTAGAAACAGCAATGGGCGCAATAGCTTCACTTTTTGATGACGCAATTTGCGTAGAAGTTGATCGCATGCGTTTCTTGCCTGTTAAAACAACTAACGACTTATTTATTATGCGATCAGATAGATTCCATCTTACTGATTCATATGAAATGGAAGATGGTAACTATATATTTCCTGATATTGATTTGGATCCACGTTATTACAAAAACATCAATGATTTCAACGAAAGATTCCCATATTCTGTTCCAGCTTTAGCTGCTGCAAAATCAGTAACTATTAGGGGGGATTGGACATTTGGAAATCAAGTTTCAATGTTTGCTGACGCTGTTTTAGAAGATACAGGAGAACCAAGTTATGTGCCGAACGGAGAATTCGTGGGACCGCAAGGAATTGAACCAGACTCTTGGGTTTAAAGCAGATTTCTTGCAAATATGCGATTTTTATTGATAGTAAATAAAATTATCTATAAAAAAGTTATATGGCGTGTCGCGAAAAAATGGCGTATTTTCAACGTTGTTGATGTTCGTGTGAATAAAAAATATATAATTATTAGAAGTTTTTTAAAAAATGTCCACACGTACCGCAAAACACCATTAAAATAGAAAAGGTGTGCGCAATATTGCAACACAAGTTTTGCTGCATTTCGTAGTCACTTGTACGCAAAGCGCATAAGTAAATTGATACAAACATGATACGTGAGGACTAATGGTAGAAGGAAGCAACGGAAGGCGACGTTTTTCCGACAAATGGGGCAAACACGAGTTAGATGTACTCGCTGTATTGTCTTCCGCATTCCCGCAATGGCTGACTTCGCGTCAAATTGCACAGCGCGTAAAGGCATATGCAGATTCATACGGTGAGCTTGCAGATCAAGCAGCTAAAGCAGCATTCGCAAAACAATTCCAGCGAGATCGCGCAAAGCTTGCTGCTATGGGTATTGCAATCGAATCTAGGCAGCCAGAGTATTCTTCAAAGTCCGAAGGTCAAGACTTTGCGTCTTATCGTTTGCAATTAGGCGATGAACCTCGCGTACGTTTACGTTTCGACCAATCTGAATTACCAGTTTTAGCTGCAGCAAATTATCTTGCTCGTTCAATGTCTATTTCTTCTCTTGATTCAGGTCAACATGAGCAACAGCGCACTTCTCGCACTGCTCCTAGAGTTCCACAAACTCCTATTCCTGGCTTAGGCTTAGATTCAATCGCACCTGGTCTTGGAACACAAATGCTACCTGATTCATTGGTAAAAGTTATTGATTCTCGCAGATTTGCAGCAACTGTGGATGTCGATGGCGAACATTTAAACGTTGCTTATACTGATGCTGACGACTTAGCGATGTTTGTGCTAGAACATCCTGGATCTAGCGTAGTAAGCCCTCAAGAAGCAGTTGATGCTTTCCATCGCCGTTTGCACGCAGCAGTTAATTTTGCTCAATGTGACGAAAATGAGCAAAAAGATGAAGAAGATGCTATACAAGAAGCGCAAAATATTGAAGAACAAAATAGCGACACTGATAAATCGCATACCAAAAAAGGCTCTTCATTCCAAACTGGAAGTGAAGTAGATCGTAGGCTTCGATTGATGCTTTTCTTGTCTGCTCATCTTGGAGAGGAATTCCCATTAGACGAGCTTGCTGAGCGTTTTATTGGTAGACCAAAAAGCGATGATGAACTTCGTCGATTTGTTACAATTCTTCACAAGGATATAAATACTCTTACTACTGTTTCTGACGATGGTGAAATGGCCGGAAGCCAATTCTTTGATATAGATTGGACTCTTCTTGAAAACGAGGGAATTGTTTCTGCTACTAATTCTTTAGGATTAGAAAGACTTGCTGGAATTTCGCAGCAATATTTGAGCATGCTTACTGCGTCTGCTAATTATTTGGCACATTCCTTGCTTTTGCCTATTGAGCAGCGAACACAAGCTGAATCCTTGTATAAACGTCTTCGCCGTCATGTTCTTCCTGGTCAAACTCCATGGCTGAGTTTAACAGGTTACGAAATTGAGCCTCGAAATTGTTCTATTGTTCGCAGTGCTATTAACTCTGGATCTTTGCTAGATATGGAATACACTGACGGGGCAGGACGTATTCGTCGCAAGATTGTTGCACCGTCGAAGATTTACGTTGATGAAGGCGTTTACTATGTTGCAGTATGGACTGATGTAGAGCAGCAAACACCAGAAGATAAACGTGAATTTGTTGCTAAAGATACGACAATTAATAAAGCGAATGGATTGCCTCGAATTTGGCAAGTTCTTCGCGTAGCACGTATTGAACGTGCAGAAGTTGTAGAGCCTGTATCTCAAGTTGAAATTCCAGATGTGCCAGTTAGTGAACTTCGCAAGTGGAGCTTTGATAACGGAACTGAAACTTGCTTCATTACCGATGAAACAGAATTGAACTTTTTGAAGAATCTTTCTGGAGCCACTATGGAAACTTGTGGCAGCGGAGTAAAAGTCCATCTTACTGTTTCTTCTGATTCATGGTTCGTTGCTTTTTGCATTGCTCACGCACGTCATATTACAGCTGTTGCTCCTGAAACATTGCGTAGTATGATTATTGCTCGCGCTCAACGTGAATTAAGCGTTAATCACGCTGATAATGCGAATACAGAGGAATAAACAATGCCTTGGTGGATTTGGCTACTCATAACAGTTTTTATGCTGCTCATGGTAGCGCTAGGAGTTGTTATTGTCGTTTTAAGCGCAATAAAAATAGCTAGAGTCTGCTTTGGCATTTCCGAAGATGTTTCTTCTAGATTTGAACGTTTACATGAACCAAATAAAGAAGATAATGAAAATCCTCGAGATCCATTATTTACGCTTCCTATTAAAGATGCAACGAATCGATATGAGCGAACGCACACAAAAGTTATTGAGCGTCATCAAAAAATTCGCGAAAATCACCGTAAAATATGGCAGCATTGGGATAAAAAATCTCTTCGCGAAGAAGACATTCAGCTATAGCATATAAGAAAGCGACTAATACTTTTTATGTCTCATTTATCACATAAAAAAGACTGCAAAAATAAATCAAGCAATCCAACTGACTGCAATGAGAATGATGTAGTATTATCTCCTTCACAACGTTTCGCAGCTTTTAAAAATACAATGAAGCACGAGCGTTCAATGGCATCTAAATTTGAGCGTTCTTTGTCTTTTGAACTTGATGATTTTCAACTTGAAGCTATTGATGCACTAGAAAATGGCAATAATGTTTTAGTTGCTGCTCCTACTGGAGCTGGTAAAACTGTTGTTGCGGATTTTGCTGTATTTCTTGCGCAAAATCGTAATGTAAAAGCTTTTTACACAACGCCTATTAAAGCTTTAAGTAATCAAAAATATCACGATTTCTGTGAACTGTACGGCTCAGACAGAGTAGGGTTATTAACTGGCGATACTTCTGTAAATCCTGAAGCAGACATTGTTGTAATGACTACTGAAGTTTTAAGAAATATGCTTTACGAGCATTCGATTACGTTGCAATCTTTAGGTTTTGTCGTTCTTGACGAAATTCATTATCTTGCAGATAAATTCCGCGGAGCTGTGTGGGAAGAAGTTATTATTCACCTTCCAAAATCGGTGAAAATTATTGGGTTGTCTGCAACTGTTTCAAATGTTGAAGATTTTTCTGCATGGCTAGAATCAGTGCGTGGAGAAACTCATTTGGTTGTCGACGAACACAGACCTGTGCCTTTAGAAAGACATGTTGTTATTCAAGAGGATTCTTCAACTGAGCCTGAGTTACTCGATTTATACGACCATGACAATAATGGAAACGTAACTAAGCGCGTTAACCCTGCATTGACTAGGAAACTTAATGAATTTGAGTACCGCGCTCGTCGCCGTAAAGAATCTTACAGCGATAGCAAATACCGTTACAGAAAAGGTAAGAAGCACAGTGCTAACGGGGGAGTTGCACAGTTAGATAAATGCGCGAAACGACATACTCCTCGTCGCTGGGCTGTTATTGACGAATTAGATTACCTAGGAATGCTGCCAGGAATTTATTTTATATTCTCTCGTTCCGGTTGCGATCAAGCTGTTCAACAATGTTTAAACGCAGGATTAATACTTACATCTGATGAAGAAATGTACGAAATCCGTAAAATTGTCGACAGCATGGTTGCAAATCAACTTTCTAAAGAAGATTTACACGCTTTAAGTTTTGAACGTTTTCGTTTCGCTCTCGAACAAGGATTTGCAGCACATCATGCCGGTATGATTGCGTTATTCCGTCACATTGTTGAAACGCTATTTGAACGCGGGCTTATTAAAGTTGTTTTTGCAACAGAAACACTTGCTTTAGGCTTAAATATGCCAGCTCGAAGCGTTGTTGTAGAAAAACTAGTAAAATTTGACGGCACTGGGCATGTACCTCTTACGCCTGGAGAATTTACGCAACTTACAGGTCGTGCTGGAAGACGTGGAATTGATGATATTGGTTACGCAATTCTTGTAGATCATGCTGATTTCGTTCCTCAACAAGCTGCAGCACTTTCTAGTAAACGCGTATACCCACTACATTCCAGCTTCGTTCCTACGTTTAATATGGCAGTTAATTTGCTGAACTCAAGCGATGCGGATACTGCTCGAACAACACTAGATCGTTCTTTTGCTCAATGGGAAGCTAATGCTTCTGCTGAACGTTTACATAATCGCATGAACGAACTTGAAACAGCTCTTAAAGGCTATGAAGAAGCATTCCACTGCGAACATGGGGATTTTGCTGAATTCTTACAATTACGTATGAAGCTTAAAGAAGCTCAACACGATCAACGCCGTAAACTGAAACATACCTTATTCCACACAGATGCAGAACGCACAGCAGCGTTTAAAGCGTTGGATGATGTTATTGCAAATCTTAGAGAAGCTGAGCGAACGCATCCGTGTGCAGGTTGTGCAGATATTCAACAACATTTGCGTTGGGGCTACCATTGGATTAGAGAACATAAGGAACTTGATCAAGTACGTGAACGCTACGAATCTCGTACTGGTTCTGTTGCTAGAACTTTTGACCATATTTGTGACGTATTGTACAGTTTGGATTATTTACAATCTGAAGATTCTTCACAAAACCAAATTTTGCACCTTACTGAGCGCGGTCAATTGTTAAGAAGGTTGTATAACGAACTAGACATTGTATTTGCTGAAGCTATTTGCGAAGGAATTTTTAATAATCTTTCACCGCTTGAATTATTATCGTGCTTGTCTGCATTAGTTTATGAATCTAGAGGACCTGCAGGGGGAGAACCTAGACGATATCCAGGCGGCAAGGATGGCGCGATATTTAATACAGTATTGCGAATGAAAGAATTATTTATGCGTACTAGCGCATTATGCGCAGACGCTCATTTGCCAGCGTTAAGACCGCTTGAATTTGGTGCTGTAGATATTATGTATGATTGGGCTAATGGTGCTGATTTAGCTGAAATTTTGCGCAATACCGACAGCACGGGAGGAGATTTCGTGCGTCAAGCTAAACGTCTTATTGATTTACTTACTCAACTTTTCGCAGCAGGAGAGTATTTACAATCTATAGATGGCGTAGATAAAAATCTTGCTTCGTACGCTTATGAAGCTGCAAAACTATTAAACCGTGGAGTTGTTGCATACTCAGATGTATAAGTATGAGCATATACAAATAAAACGCATGTATTTTGTATATATAAATCGTTTTTATATATATAGTCCGTGCAATTCGGTAATTTTATAAAGTACTACACAAGGAGATACTATGGCAGAACGCAGTTTACGCGGTATGAGCATTGGTGCGAAATCATTAGAATCTGACGATAATGTAGATTTCGCGGCACGAAATGATGTTGTGTATGTGTGCCCAAAGGGACATCGCACGATTCTTCCTTTTGCTCAGGGCGCAGAAATTCCTGAAGAGTGGGAATGCCGCTGCGGCACGATTGCACATCGCGAAGGCGAAGATGATCGCCCAGATGATGATTTCAACAAGCCGTCTAGGACGCATTGGGATATGCTGCTTGAACGTCGTAGTGAAGAAGAATTAAAAACTTTACTAGACAAGCGTCTAAAAATGCATCATGAGGGCTGGATTCCTGACTATGAGTGAATTCTCAGTGCCTTCAGGATGCACTGGCCGTCGCATTATTCTGCTTGATCTTGATGGCACATTAACAAAGTCAGATGCTGGTATTATTACTTGCGCAAAGCTTGCATTGAAAGAATTGAAACAGCCTATTCCGGACGATGCTGAAATGCATCGTTTTATAGGTCCTTCAATTTTAGAATCTCTTCAACGCAATAATGTGCCTGAATCACTGCTAGCAAAGGGACTTGCTACGTATCGCAACTATTATTCTGAAGTAGCAACTTTTGACGATCCTAATAATCCTGGTAAAAAAATTCCAGGATGCCTACTTAACAAAGTATACGATGGAATACTTGAGCAACTCACAAAACTTCGTGAATCTGGATATTATTTAGCAACCGCATCTTGCAAGCCAGAATATCAAGTAAAACCTATTTGCGATTATTTTGGTTTGACGAAATATATTGACGGAATTTATGGCGCTAGCAAAGATATGTCGCGTATTAGCAAAACTCAAGTTATTCGTTATGTTTTTGATGAGATTGATTACAATCCAGAAAAAGGCGACAGAGCTTTGATGGTTGGCGACCGCTGGACTGATGCTGACGGAGCAAAAGATTGCGGCTTGGATTGCTTGGGATGCGCTTGGGGCTATGCTGAGCCTGGAGAGCTTGAAGCACACGGATCTTACAGAATTATTGATAGCGTAAGCGAATTAAGCACTGCAATTTGCGAATATTTCGCTTAATCTAATCAGAATTTTTGTCGTAACGACCTTTTCTTTACACCCTCGTAAAGTTTTGGTCGTTTTTTTGCGAGAAAACGACAGTTTCTTTACATGCGTGCACAGTTTATGTCGGTTTTTAACTGTATTCCGACATTTACTTTACAACGCTGTAAAGTTTCTGTCGGTTGAGCTTATTATTTGACTAAATTTACTTGATATTTATCCGATAATGTACGTTATGTCAAATTAGCGATAATAATCAAAAACAACCAACAAAATCTCACACTACTATCAAATAATATCCCTACGATACTTCTTGCTAAATAATCTAAGACTTGCAGCTTCGGTACGCACAAAATAGCATTACAAAAATATTGACAAAAATAAGCGCGATAATAATCACATATGACGCAATCAGCGTTGATTTAATTAATAACCAATAATTATCACAAACAAATCCAAAATCGCGAACAATATGCAAAAGCATGTACGCAAGCATTGCGCAAGGAAGCCCACAACAATGTGTAATAACAATACTCCAAGGCATTAAACCAATAGAATTTCTCTTATTACTATTGCTAATACTATTTGCCTTCACATAAGCATTTTTTCGAAATTTTACTAAAAAACGCACGCAAGCAAATAAACTATAGAAAAACAATGATACTGAAGCAAACCAGCAAATAACAGCGATAATAACAACTACAAACATGCCATTATCCCCACGTTTCCTGAACAAGACTCCATGAGTTTGAAGATGTATGAGAAGTAGGTTTTGAATAAGATTTGCGAGTAGA
>NQOP01000001.1:591316-594281 GCA_003585845.1 Bifidobacteriaceae bacterium NR021 | reverse complement strand
ACTCTAGAAACAATGCGACCAACAGCAATAGCAAATACTGCTAGACCAGAAGCAAGCATGCGACGCATATTATCTTGATTCTCATCGCACTCTTGAACAGATTGACCATCACAAATAATAGTCATATTTCTCAAACGCTCTTCTGAGTATCGATTAAGAAAAATAATAGCCGTAGTAACATTAACTAAATTAACGCCAGCATCGAGCAACCTTTTAGCTACAGCCATAATCGCAATATCCTTAAAAGAATACAAACGACGAGAACCAGAACCGCTAGATGCATGAATTGAAGGCTCTATAATGCTTTTACGAGCCCAATAATCGAGTTGCCGGTAAGTAATACCGGCAACCTTCATAGCGACACTACCACGGTATCCTGAAGCGTGATCAGCAGACAAGGAAAAGTTAAAAAGCTCCCCCTGTACTGCGTTAATCACATTATCGGACTGTGACTGCGTCATGTGCGAAAAATACCAGTCTGAATTTGCCAATCATAATTTCATCGCCATTATGCAGCACTGATTCATCAACACGTTCACGATTTACATACGTACCATTTAGACTTCCAGAATCTGAAATGCTAAACACACCATTATGGCGCTTAAACACTGCATGCGCACGCGAAACAGTAGAATCGTCTAACAAAATATCAGCATGCGAATCGCGCCCAACTGTTACTAAATCTTCATCGAGAAGATAGCGAGAACCAGACACTGCTCCCCTAGTTGAAATCAACAACGCAGTACCAGGACGTAATTTCGCTATAGTATCAAAATCATCCTGCTGCATAGGACGATCTGAAGTTGTATTCATTGGAATATGAATAGCTGGCATACCAATAATAGTGGTTTCGCCAGCTGTAGGAATCGGTTCAGTCATACTTGCTATTCTACCTTGTTACTCGACTGGTTTTGCATATTCGTACTGTTTTGGTTCGCGTGTCGAAGTAATTTCTACTTCATCAGGCACTGAAACCATTACAGAAGAACCAAATTTAATTTTTAAACGCGACCCAACGCCGCCTGCAATATTAACAGCATTTTGCAAATTCTGAGGGTCACCAATTGCTTTCACAATATAAGGAGGATCAATCATAATATTGTCGCATATAAGACCATGCTTAGTTTGCGAAATATAGCTTGAAGTAACTATTCTCACACCGTTAATAGACATAACTTCTACGCCAGCATTTCGCAATTCCTCTATTAGCTGAAACATCGTAGCGGCATCAATATTCTCTTTTTCGCCTGCAGTAATGTGAACTACAATACCTTTACCTACTGCCGGCAGACGTCCAGAAATAAGACCATTTGCTTGAGCATTCTGCTGAGCAATACGACGAGCTTCATCTTGCTTATCTACTGCTTCACGCAACGAATTGAGCTGACCTGTTAATTCACTTTTTCGGCTTTCCAAACTTTGAATTTGAGAATGAGTTTCTGTAATAAGACGAGTCAACTCCTCTTCGCTCATTGTTTCATACAAAAGTGAGTTACTACGATTAACTTGAATCATGTACGCAAAACCTAATAAAGCGCAGAGCAACATCATTAAAAAGCCCGTAAATATACGCGCTCGAGTAACGTGACCGCTTAGTGAAGATTTTACTTTACGATGAACTGCTGGGAAAGATCCAGTTTGAGTTTCATCACTTTCACGATCATGCGCTTTTTGACGACGCATTTTATGAAGAATATCATCATCTTGTGGAGAATGAGAAAACATTGAAACCATATGCTAACTCCTAAAGATGAAGCGACGAATTGCAGAAACGTTAGAGAAAATACGAATTCCTAAAACAACAATAACTGCAGTTTGTAATTGTGCACCTACGCCAAGCTGATTTCCAAGCAAAACAAGCAACGTAGCTGCTATAACGTTTGAGAAGAATGAAATAACAAAAACTTTATCCGAAAAGTTTCTTTCAAAATATGCACGTGCAGCACCGAGCAACGCATCTAGTGCTGCGACGACCATAATAGGTAAATAAGGCTGAATGACAATAGGAATATCTGGATGAACAACAACTCCAATTAATACTCCCAAAATTAATCCGAAAATCGCTGCCATGCTTATCTCCTAATTCTCTCGTTGGCAAAACTAATATCGCCTGTGCTTGCTGCACTCAGTCGTATAACTCTCGAAGGTGAAACCTGTGGATTAATGCCTGCATTAACTAAAGATGTGTACCATTTCATGCGCTTCATATCATTGCATTGTTTAATCAAATCATCAGAATCGCCAATAACTTCAATAACATATGGGCTTTGAGTTTGATTAACTCCAATAAGAATAGTCTGACCAGCAACACGAATAGAAGTTTGTGCTCCGAGTCTATGCCCGTTAACGGAAATAGCTTCAGCGCCTGCTTTCCACAATAATGACACAAATTGTTGAATATCACGATCTGTAACTAATCGCATTCTTGCGCCATTACTTTCGCGAGGCAAAGAACCGCTATTAACATCACTCGAAGCAGAAATAGGATTAGCAATAGTCAAAGTAATCCCAGAACCTTCTACAGCATGAGTGCCATTAACCATATCATCTGATTTACTAACTTCATCCTCTTCAGGCGTAGTAATTTTTTGCGACTCATGATCTACATTATTTCTCAATGACGTTACTTCTTCTACAAGCTTATCGAAACGAGACGTATAACCAGACAACTCATTAGCTAATGAAGAACGTATTGCTTTCCTAGGATCAGTGTGCAATTTGCGAACAAACTGGCTCCCAACAGTACCGATAGAAACACACAATAAAAATACTATAGCTCTCGTGAACCACAGATTAAACGGTTTGACAGGTTGTTTGCTTAACCTTGCATCCATAAACATTGGATCAACCGGACGATTAGTTAAATCATCAATAAGACGCAAAGCATAGTCGTCAATATAACGTCTACGATCATGATTGTGAGCAAAACCACTGGGAGACATTACAACGTGATGCGTTGAAATAC
>NQOP01000001.1:589763-590575 GCA_003585845.1 Bifidobacteriaceae bacterium NR021 | reverse complement strand
AGATATTGGCATAGTGCTTTTATGAGACGTATGTTTTACATCTAAATCTTTGATACTATCTTTTAAACTAACAAATTCATCTTGCTTAGTCATATGTGCGTACACGCCTTATTTAGTTTTTTCTTGACTTAGCAAGTAGTAAATAAGCTTGCATATAGTAAAGCAAGCCAGCATACCAATATAGAGCAATACCCCACACTCCACATGCAAGTGCAGCAGCATAAAGCAGGAACATAGACTCAGTAGCTACAGCATAAACAATCATTAAAGAAACGATTGAAAGCATAAGAAGCGCTGTGCCAGCTTTACCTACGAAGTTAACAGGCAAAGGACCATAATCTCTTTGCGCAAGTACTATTACAAGTACAGCCATAATAGCATCACGCAATACTACTAATAAAAGTGCCCACCAAGGGATAATCATTGCAATAGCTAAAGCTAATGTACTGCAAAAAATCAATAGACGATCAGCTATAGGATCAAGAATTTGACCCAACTTACTAACTTGATTCAAAGTACGAGCAATATAACCATCAAGACAATCAGAAAACGCAGATATTGCTAAAACAATAAGAGCAAAAGTCATTTGATGCTGTGTAATAAGCCAAGCAATATACGGAATTGAACATATGCGCAAAAAACTGATTAGATTAGGTATTGTCAAAACTCGATTCATTGCTTCAGGACTATATTCCTGATTAATAACGAACTTAGTCATAATATCTTCCTCATACGAAATCACTCAATTAATCAGCATATATTCGCATCAAAAAAAACTCGCTTGTTGTGCAATACTTAACATGTTGGGGACA
>NQOP01000001.1:586358-589003 GCA_003585845.1 Bifidobacteriaceae bacterium NR021 | reverse complement strand
ATAGCTTCAATCGCTTCTTTAGGACTCTCTGCTCCATAAACTGCAGAACCTGCAACAAGCACATCAGCACCAGCTTCAGCAACTATTGCTGCAGTCGAAGGGCTAACTCCTCCATCAACCTGAATATGAGTCTGCAATCCGCGACGAGTAATTTCGTCACGTAAACGGCGAACCTTATTCATTTGATTAGCTAAGAACTTCTGTCCACCGAAACCAGGCTCAACAGTCATAATAAGAACCATATCGAATTCATCAAGAATATCGAAAATAGGTTCAACTGGTTCCGCAGGGCGCACAGCAAAGCAAGCTTTACAACCCATATCGCGAAGCTGACGAGCTAATCTCACTGGAGCATGAGTAGCACCCATATGGAAACTCACAGAAGCAGCTCCAAGCTTAGCGTATTCTGGAGCCCAACGATCCGGATCCTCAATCATCAAATGTACGTCAACTGGAAGCTTAGTAACCTCACAAATTCGCTTAACAATTGGTTCACCCAAAGTCAAGTTAGGTACAAAATGATGATCCATTACATCGACATGAACAAGATCCGCATTAGATATTGCATCAAGGTCACGCTCAAGATTGCAAAAATCTGCGGAAAGAATGCTAGGTGCTATTTGTATATTCATGTGTACTATTCTAGAAAATGCAAGCGACTAGTTTTATAAAAACAAGATTTTTAAAATTGCTTTTTCAAATACTTGAATCTTACTTACTAGAAGTGTTCTGAGACTCACGTTCTCTTTCGTCTGAAGTTATATCTATAAGTCGTTCAACAAGAGACTCACGAGTACTAGTACTATTTTGCAACAAAGCAAAAGCAACAGTTGCAAAAATAAATACGATAATAGAAACCCAAACATTAATGCGCACACCTAAGAAAACATGTGAAAAATCAATTCGCAATGCCTCAATCCATACGCGTCCAATTGTGTACCACATAACATAAAGTGCGAATACGGAACCGGCTTTTAACTTCTTAGCTATAGCTTTGCCAAAATAAATAAGCAATGCAGCACCGATGAAATTCCAAATCATCTCGTATAAAAATGTTGGATGAAATAATGTGCCCTCTGGGCAAGTTAATCCATCATAACATCTTTCACTATGACCTATTGCTTGAGTTGTATCATAATTTAACTTCAAACCCCACGGCAAGTTAGTAGGAGCTCCGTAAAGTTCTTGATTAAACCAATTCCCCAATCTTCCTATACCTTGAGCAATAAGCACAGCAGGAGCTGCACAATCAGCTAGTAATCCAATAGGATATTTACGATACTTGCATAATGCGCAAGCAGCCAATGCGCCTAAGAATATGCCGCCCCAAATTCCTAGACCACCATTCCAAATTCTAAAAATTTCTAAAAAATCACCATTAGCGCCGAAAAACTTTTCTGGAGTTGTAATAACGTGATACAGACGCGCACCAATTATTCCAGCAGGAAGACTGACTAAAACAAGATCAAGTATCTGGTTAAAATCTCCTCCAAGGCGCTTCCATCGACGCGTAGTAATCCACATCGCAATCAAAATACCAGAAAGAATACTAAGAGCGTAAAACTTTATGTTTACGAAGCCAAGAGAAAATTGCGAAATACTTGGCGACGGAATAAAACAGACTGTCATGGCGTCGATATTAGTCTAAGCCCACGATTGTGGCAGATAAATTTAGAAATGAGCAAGTTGCAAAAGCACAAGCAGCACAGGACCACACAACAAAATAGAATCTACTCGGTCAAGAACACCACCATGACCTTTTAGCAAATGTCCCATATCTTTAATACCAATATCTCTTTTAAGCATAGAAGCACACAAGTCACCGAATGTGCCAACAATTCCAGAAGAAATGCCCATAACTAACGGCATCCACCAGAAATTGAACCAAGATGAACCATAAAAACCTGCAATAATTGCGTATGCTCCTATAATTGCAAAAAGCATTGAGCCTATTAAGCCTTCTACAGACTTCTTAGGAGAGATTCGCGGAGAAAGCTTATGTTTACCCAACCACGCACCAGCAAATAATCCGCCAGTGTCACTTAATGCAGGTAAAAATACCAAAAGCATAGCGTGAGCAACTGCGTATTTTGTATTTGTAAGAGCTAACACAATGCAAGAAGCTAAAAGTGGAATGTACAACACTACGAACAGCGAAACAGACATATTCGTAAATAAAGTATGTTCGTATGATGAGCGGTTAGAACCATCGAGCTTTTTTTCTACAGCTTGCATCGTTCTATATGAAATAGTACTGCTAAGAGTCGCACAAATTACTGTAAGAAGCAAAGATACAGTAATTCCACTAGCCATAGCAACAGCATGCCATTTTGCATAGTAGGTTGCAAAAATAGTTACAAGCGAACATATTGATAACGTCACAAAAGGAATACGCAAACCGAGAGTTGCAAAATCAACATGTAATTCCCACAATGCCAGAACCATAAAAACAGCCATAAGCACTATAAAGACATCAATACTAATAATTAAGCAAGAAACAATTGCTACAACTAGTATTGCGGCAGTAGCAATTGCTTGAGGCATATTCCTGCCAGTGCGACGATTAATGTCACTTAAGGTTTCATGGGTGCCATATGTAGCAGTAGCTGCTTTCTCAGAAGATAATCTTACTTCTGACGCAGTTT
>NQOP01000001.1:572663-585605 GCA_003585845.1 Bifidobacteriaceae bacterium NR021 | reverse complement strand
CCCATTCAGTTTGAAACTACAAAAATCTCAGACTTCCATAATTTCTTTTTGCTTACCTTCAAGCAAAACGTCTAAAGAATCAGTAACTTGCTTAGTTACTTTATCAAGCTCTTTTTGTAGACGATCGCCTTCATCTTCGCCAAGTTCACCGTCTTTAACAGACTTGTCAATAGATTCCTTAGCTTTGCGACGAATATTGCGAACTGCAACTTTGCCTTCTTCTGCTTTATTCTTAGCAAGCTTGACGTATTCCTTGCGACGCTCTTCCGTGAGCTCTGGCATAGTAACACGAATAACATTGCCATCACGATTAGGGCTTACACCTAAATCAGAATCGCGAATAGCCTTTTCAACAGCATTCGCTTGAGAAGCATCAAAAGGCGTAACTGAAAGGGTTCTAGGCTCTGGAACACCAATAGATGCAACAGCTTTAATTGGAGTTGGAGCACCATAATAATCAACCATAATTCCGTTCAGCAAAGCAGGATTAGCACGACCGGTGCGAATACCCATAAAATTCTCTTTAGTAGCTTCAACAGACTTATTCATCTGTTCACGGGCTTGATCAATTATTGCTGACATGTGTTCTCCTTTATAATATTTAAGCAAATGTTGGCTCTGCATTAGACACTAATGTGCCAATAGATTCTCCAACAAGAGCACTAGTTACGTTACCTTCGCCCTCAAGACCAAACACACGAATTTTTTGATTATTATCGCGAGCCATAGAAAGCGCAGACGCGTCCATAACAGCTAAACCATCAACGATAGCGCGCTTGTAGTTTAATGTTAGGAACTTACGAGCAGTAGAATCTTTACGAGGATCAGCACTATATACGCCATCCACACCATTCTTGCCCATAAGAACTTCATCGCAATGAATTTCCAATGAACGTTGAATAGAAACAGTATCAGTAGAAAAATATGGCATTCCGGCACCAGCACCAAAAATAACCACACGACCCTTTTCAAGGTGACGAATTGCTTTCAACGGAATATAAGGTTCTGCAACCTGACCCATTGTAATAGCAGTTTGTACGCGAGTTGCTTGCCCTGCTTGCTCAAGAAAATCCTGAAGAGCCAAGCAGTTCATTACAGTGCCCAACATACCCATATAATCGCCACGGCTACGATCAATACCTGCTTGCTGCAGTTCTGCTCCCCTAAAGAAGTTACCGCCGCCGACAACAATAGCAACCTGAACGCCTTGATTCACTGCAGCTACTATTTCGCCAGCAATCCTACGAATAACATTAGTATCAATACCAACAGCGCCACCACCGAATGCTTCTCCAGAAAGCTTTAATAAAACCCTACGGGACTTTCCTTCATCCGTTTGTGCAATAGCCATACAGATTCCTCCAGTCATAACGGCGAATGAGGTATATCTTTGTCAGTTTATCTATCAATAACGACACTCAAAACGCACGTTAAGTTGGAAAATGAATATAAAAAATGGGTTGCGCACAACTTGTGCACGCAACCCTATATACAAGAACAAAAATAAATTCTTATATAATTAGTGCTTATTCAGCAGCACCTTTGCCAACCTCAACGCGAGCAAAGGCAAGAGCGGTGCCGCCAACTTCCTTGAACAAGTCACCAATGCTCTTGGATGGATCCTTAACGTATGCCTGCTCGAGAAGTACAGTTTCCTTGAAGAAGGCGTTCATACGTCCTTCAACAATCTTTGGAACAATCTTCTCTGGCTTGCCTTCAGCCAAGGACTTCTCGGTTGCAACGCGACGCTCAGATTCCAAAACTTCTTCTGGAACATCTTCGCGGCGAAGCCACTGCGCACCCATAGCGGAAATCTGCAAAGCAGCTTCGTGAGCAACCTTTGCACCAGCTTCGTCAGTAGCAATCATGGAAACGATGCTTGGAGGCAATTCCACAGACTTCTTGTGAGCATAAATCTCAACGTGTGGACCGCTTACCTTAGCAACCTGACCAACCTTGACGTGCTCGCCAAACAAAGCTGCTGCTTCTTCAACAGATTCCTTAACAGTTGCGCCATCAGCTGGTGCTGCAAGTACTTCTTCAGCAGTAGAAGCATTAGCTTCAACAGCATGGTCAAGAACAGTGTTTGAGAATTCCACAAACTTTGGTGTCTTTGCCACAAAGTCAGTTTCAGAATTCAACTCAACTGCGTAACCAGTTTCGCCTTCAGCAGACTTAACAACCTTAGAAGCGATGGTACCTTCCTGAGCCTTGCGACCTTCACGCTTACCTGCTGCCTGAATACCCTTAGCGCGGATGATTTCCTTAGCGCGGGCAACGTCGCCTTCAGCTTCAGTAAGAGCCTTTTTAACGTCCATCATGCCGGCGCCAGTTTCTTCGCGCACCTGCTTAATCAACGCTGCAGTAATTGCTGCCATTTTGTTCTCCTCGTATCAATATGATTCTTAAAAGCTGCAAAAAGCAAAATCAATTGGATTTTGCAGCTTCTAGATAAGAATCTGGTTGCAAATTAGCTTATCAGGCGTTTGCCTCAGTATTTTCTTCCTTGGCAGGCTCAGCTTCAGCTTCGCCTTCCTTGGTGAGCAATTCCTTCTCCCAAGCTGCCATTGGCTGAGCATCATTACCTTCAGACTTAGCGCCCTTACCGGCATGCTCAAGCAAACCTTCAGCTACAGCATCAGCCATCAAGCTAGTCAATAACTCAATGCCACGAATAGCATCATCGTTTGCAGGAATTGGATACTCAACAGCCTCAGGATCAGTGTTGGTATCAACAATTGCTACAACTGGGATACCAAGCTTATGAGCTTCTTCAACAGCCAAAGCTTCCTTGTTAATATCAACAACGAACATGGCGGAAGGAGTGCGGTTCATGTTGCGAATACCACCGAGCTGCTTGGAAAGCTTGTCCTTCTCGCGCTCGAGAAGCAAAAGTTCCTTCTTAGTCAAGCCGGATCCACGAACATCGCTGAAGTCCATTTCCTCAAGTTCCTTCAAGCGCTTTACGCGAGTAGAAACAGTCTGGAAATTGGTCAACATACCGCCGAGCCAACGCTCGCAAACATAAGGCATGTTTACGCGAGTTGCCTGATTCTGTACAGCTTCCTGAGCCTGCTTCTTAGTGCCCACGAAGAGAACAGTGCCGTTATGAGCAACAGTCTGCTTGATGAAGTCATAAGCCTTATCGATCATGTCGAGAGACTTGAACAAATTGATGATATGAATACCATTGCGCTGGGTAAGAATGAACTGCTTCATCTTTGGGTTCCAGCGACGAGTCTGATGACCGAAGTGCAAACCAGCCTTCAGCATTTCGCTCATGGTAATCTGTGCCATATCTATATACCTTTCTTGTCGGTTATTTCCTGGCCATGTCTGTTCGCATGCAACTTGGATGACACATGTCTAAATCCAAGCCGACCGACACGAACGGACGCGTACATGGCGCGTATTTGCGAATCCGTGTAGACAATAAAAAAGCGAGCAATCATACAACGCGGCAATACTCATGCTCAAAATGGACACGCGAAGAGCAATTATATCAGATGCTCAATACTAAAAATCGGCATTCTTGTAGCAATAAAAGCAACAAAAACGCCGATAATTTTTAAAAAATTATTTACGCATAAAGCATAAAAACTAAAACTTAGCTACGCATATTATTGCGCAACTCACGCAACGCTTGACGGCGCACATCCTTTTCAAGCCTATCCAAATAAATATGACCATCTAAATGATCACACTCATGCTGAATCATTCTAGCCATAAGACCTTCACCTTCAAGCACTACAGTCTTACCATCTAAATCAATTCCACGAGCTCTAGCATAATTTGCACGCCTAGTTTTGTACCATAATCCCGGAACAGAAAGGCAACCCTCGTCGTCGTACTGTTCACCTTTTAGCTCTTCAATTACTGGATTTAGAATATAGCCAATTCTACCATTTATATTGTAAGAAAAAGCTCTAAGACTTACACCAATCTGATTAGCAGACAATCCAGCTCTACCTGGATCATTTACCGTTTCCAATAAATCATCAACTAAATGTTTCACAGCTGGCGTAATTTCACGAATCTCGTCACAAGGAGTACGCAATACAGGATCCGGAACAATACGAATTTTTCTAATAGACACGCAATTACTCTTTCTTTTATGTAAGTAGGAATAACGAAAAAACAACTACAAGCATGTAAGCTTTTTACTCGACATGTTCATTATGATCACTATGCGATGTTGAAGAGGAATCTGATGAAGATTCTTCACCAAAACGCTTCAAATGATTCGCAGCTTGATCGATAGCTTGACGTACTCGAGGAGTTACAGCTTCTTGAGCCTGCTTAACAGTTTCTTGAGCTTGTTTAACAGTCTCAGTAGTTTTATCGAGAATCTTTACAGTTGCTGGCAAAGGACGAGTATTAGGCTTTGGAGCATACAATTGCGTTTCGATAATATCAGCATAGCGAGCAAGAATCTTCGGACGAACAATCTTCATACTTGGAGTCAAGGTTCCAGCATCTTGAGTAAATTCATCTTGCAAAATAACAAACTTACGAACAGACTCAGCACGAGAAACAGTACTATTAGCCTGGTCAATAAATTGCTGAATTACTGAACGCACTGCTTCGTTAGTAGCAATCTCACTCATAGTAAGGTTAACATCCATGCCCTTATTCTTTAGCCAAGAACGAACCATATCTGGATCGAGCTCAATTAAAGCAGAAACAAATGGCTTACCATCGCCCACTACTACAGCATGAGAGACTAATGGGCATTGAGCAATAATACCTTCCATAGGAGCAGGACTTATATTCTTGCCACCAGCAGTAATAATAATATCTTTTTTGCGACCAGTAATAGACAAGAATCCTTCATCATCTATTGAGCCAAGATCACCTGAATGCAACCATCCATCTTCGTCAATAACTTCTGCAGTAAGCTCAGGCTTATTGAAATATCCCATAAATACGTTAGGACCTTTAATAAGCACTTCATCATCGTCAGCAAGACGAATAGTTATACCAGGACCAGGTCGACCTACAGATCCAACTTGATTTGCATGCTCAAAATTAACTACGCAAGGAGCAGCAGTTTCAGTCATTCCATAGCCTTGAATAAAAGTAATACCGTCAAGACCATTGAAGAAATGAGCCAAATCAGCATCCATTGGAGCGCCACCGCATGCCAACCACGAAAGATTAGGACCTAAAGCTGATCGAATAGAAGATCCAACTGTTTTCATGTACATTGCATGATTCATGCGTGCAGCAAGAGAATGAGTTTTACCTTCAACATTGTCGCGAGACCATTGAATGAAATGCTTTACAGCTTTAGCAAAGATACGACCCTTTATGCCAGCACCAGCTTTTTGTGACGCAGCATTATAAACTTTTTCAAAAACCCTAGGAACGCCAAGTAAATACGTAGGCTTAAAACTACGCAAATCAGCCAAAAGATGCTTAGCATTAGGCACATATCCAATAACACCGTGAGCACCAATAGCAACATATTGAATGTAGCGAGCAAAACAATGCGCTAATGGAAGGAATAAAAGCAAACGATTTGGTTTGCATAACATATCGCTAAGAACATCGTAACCAGCAAAAACAATATGCGTAAAATTACGATTTGAAAGCATTGCGCCTTTAGGTCTACCAGTCGAACCAGAAGTGTAAACAATAGTAGCTAAATCATCTGCCTTAACAGCATCAACAGCTTTATTAAGCTCATCCTCAGTAATAGATTTACCAAAATCAACAACCGCTTCCAAGCCGCCAGCTTTGAAATTAAATACAGTTTTCAAAGTTATACGTTTATGATCCTGACGAACACGCTCTAAGCATTGAGCATGCGCATCGTCTCCAGCAAAAGCAATAACTGGCTTAACTTCATCTATAATGTCAGCTGCCTGTAATGCTGAATCTGTTTCATAAATAGGAACGCTTACAGCACCAATGCATGCACAAGCAAAATCGGCAATACCCCACTCATAACATGTAGCAGAGTAAATAACAACTTTGGAGCCATGATGAACTCCGAGTGCTATTAAGCCTCGAGCTACTGCACGAACTTTAGCGAGCATTTCAGATGAAGTAACATCATGCCAATGACGAGTTTCATCGTCTTGCCATTGAGCAACCACGTCTTGCGGACTACGCATAGCACGATTGGCAAGTAAGGAATAAATGGTATCACCGTCTTGAGTTGGGTGAATGGCTTCTACAGCAAATTCTCGGAGCATACTATTTATTGTACTTGATAACAGAATCGACACGACTGCACGAAATACAAAAAATAATACTTAATATTGTCATTTACAAACAAACACTGATAAAACTTAGATTCTACAAGTCGTACAAGTTAGAATGTTTAATCTTACAAGAGTGAACCCCTTTATTGCTAAAAATTGTTAGAAAATCAACAAATCAAGCAATAAGGGGCTCATATTTTTTTGAATATATGTACATAAGTCTTCAAACGCATTATCATAGATGTCTTATTTCAGCTACCTACTATAAGCGACGGTTTTATCCTAGATCCGCATATGTGCAAATCCAACGATTATTTTTCAATTCCAAAGATAACGACGCCCAGTATTTCACAGGTCCTGCATAAATGCGCACAACACCTTCAAAATGATTCGGGCTGACTAACATTCCATTAAACAAACTCGGAACTGCAGGAAAACTACGCACAGCAGAGCGAGTTTCCGAATCGTTATTATCAGTGAAATACTCATCCATCAGTTTCCACATGTTAGTTAATTTAGTAATACAACTTTTTGTTAAAAGCTGCGACATTGCTGGAGAAATAGGCCTACCTCTAGAAATATCTGCAGCTATGCAAGCAATTTGACAAGTTTTTAAAGCTAAATTAACAAAAGCCTGCTCATCTCTACTGTCGAAATAGCACATTCCAACATGATATTTCAAGCATTCACGAGAAAAGCCAACACTAACTTCACCATCATATACAGGCAAGCCAATACGAGGTCTACAGAAAACATTTGGAGGATCCTCGTCATTGTTTTTCTTGACCTTTGAAGACTTATCTTTCAGCTCATCATCACTGTAGTCGTTATCATCCATGCCATAGGCATCAGCAAAATCTACCTTCATGTTCCTCTCCTGCTTTAACAATTATTTAAAACTGTTGTTATTTAAAACTCGTTAAGCTTATATTCCTACAAACTAAACGAGTTTAGATAAAAGCTTACAACGTAATTTTTCTCTAACTGCGTAATTAATAAAAATGTGGATAAATTACAAAATATTCGTCATTTTTATTGAAAATAAACGATTTTATGCGTGTTGAATTATACACATTACGGTTTAAAAGAATAACAAATATAGCTAAAAATCATATTTATGCATAAATCAATAGAATGTTCATATAGATATAACAATTTTGAAAACAAAAATGGCGGCTCAGAGCAAATTACTGAACCGCCATATTTTATGCAATAAGCATCATACTTATAACACTAACGAATATCCTGATGGAATGGGTTAAATACTACGCTGCAACGCTGGAAGCTCTTAACATCAACATAACCTGTAGAAGCCATTGTTCTGCGCAATGCACCAACAAAGTTTGTAGTACCATCTGCTTCATGACTTGGACCGAAAAGAATATTTTCTAACGGAGCCACAGTGCCAACATTTGAGCGCATACCACGAGGAAGTGATGAATGACGAGCCTCAGCACCCCAATGAGTGCCATGACCAGGAGCCTCCGTTGCACGAGCTAATGGAGTACCAAGCATAACTGCGTCAGCTCCAACTGCAAGAGCCTTAATAAAGCTGCCGGAATTACCCATTCCGCCATCAGCAATAATTTGCACGTAACGACCGCCGGATTCATCCATATAATCCCTACGAGCTTCAGCAACATCCGCAATGGCAGTAGCCATAGGTGCTTGCACACCTAAAGTATTCATTGTTGCGGATACTGCTCCTCCGCCAAATCCGACTAAAATACCTGCAGCTCCAGTTCTCATCAAATGAAGAGCAGAAGTATAATCTGCGCAACCTCCAACAATAACAGGAACATCGAGATCGTAAATAAACTTCCTTAAATCAAGAGGCTCATGATCCTTAGAAACATGTTCGGCAGACACTGCTGTTCCACGAATTACGAATAAATCAACACCAGCTTCTAGCACAGTGTTATATAATTCTTGCGTACGTTGTGGAGAAAGAGCTCCCGCTACTGTCACTCCAGCATCTCTGATTGTATGCAAACGCTTTGCAATCAATTCTGGTTTGATCGGCTCAGTATAAATCTCCTGAATGCGGCGGGTTGCAATATTTGACGGCAACTCAGATATTTCTTTTAACAAAGGTTCTGGATTCTCATATCGAGTCCATAAACCTTCTAGATCAAGAACTCCAAGACCACCCATTTGACCAATTGCAATCGCAGTATCCGGGCTAGTAACAGAATCCATCGGAGCAGCAATAATTGGGATATCAAACGTGTAAGCATCTACTTGCCATGAAGTAGATACAGCTTGAGGATCACGCGAGCGGCGCGAAGGAACAATAGCAATATCGTCAAGCGAATATGCAACTCGGGCTTTTTTGCCCAAACCAATTTCAATTTCCTGAGACATACTTCTTAGGCTAGTGCCTTATGCTGACGAGTTGCGACTCATAATAAGACTCATAGTAATTCAAAAGCTACATATCATTATTTTTACGCAAAGCACTGTATATAGCTTTTGCTTTATTCTCGCCAATTCCAGGCACTCTTTGCAAATCTTCTAATGAAGCATTTTTCAAAGATTTTATTGAACCAAAAGATGCAAGCAAACGCTTGCGATACACTGCTCCAATTCCAGGAATTGCATCAAAAGTAGAATGCAATGAACCTTTTCTTCGCAATTTACGATGATACGAAATAGCAAAACGGTGAGACTCGTCTCTAGCACGCTGCAATAAATACAATCCTTCTGAGCTTCTCTTAAAAATGATTGGATAATCTTCGTCAGGAAGCCACACTTCTTCAAGTTTCTTAGCTAAACCACAAACAGTAATATCACTTACGCCAGCATCTTTCATAGCTCTTTTAGCAGCTTTTGCTTGTTCTTTTCCTCCATCGACAATAATTAATTGAGGTTTATAAGCAAAATGCCGCACACTAGTCAATGAATTACCTGAAAAATGCTTATTAGAAATACTGTTTGCATCGCAAATATTAATATCAGATGAGTCATATGTATCTGATGAATCTGATGAATCTGATGAATCTGATGCATTTAATGTATCAAGCTTATCTTCTGCATAAACATCTTTATGCTTAAACCTTCGCAATAATGTTTCATAAACAGCACTTAAATCATCTGTTTTACCACCACCATGTTCACCTCGAACCGCAAAATGACGGTACTCACTAGGACGAGCGACACCATCTTCAAAAACAACCATAGAAGCAACTTGATAACTACCATCAACTGTATTTGAGATATCATAACATTCAATTCGCAAAGGAGATTTACTCATTCCAAGCGCTTTTGCTATTTCATTCATAGCTTCTGTTCTCATATCTATGCTGTTAATACGGCTAGATTTTATTCGTTTCAATTCCTGACTAGCATTATCGTTTGCACGATCCATAAGAGCACGTTTTTCTCCGCGCTCTGCAACTCTAATACTTACTTGAGAACCACGAATATTGCTAAGCCACAATTCAAGCTCTTGCTTACGTTCATCAGAAATTTTAATTGGAACTATAATCTCACGAGGAACAGGCGAAATAGGAGCAAGTAAATCCTCACGACCTGTTCTCTCTTGACGTTCACGACGAGTTTTAGTAGCTTGCGCTCGCAATATTACATCAGTTGCAGTAGCTTGTTGCGTAGAACTAACAGCGTCGCGAACTTTCTTAATGCTAATAGTATCTTCATGGTTTTGTGTGTAATTTTGCTCATATTCTGCGTATACGCGAGTTAATAAATCAGCTATAAGATCACTGTCACTGATATGCTCATTTCGTTCTACTGACCAATTTTTCTCTCCACGAATCATTCCAGCGCGCACAAAAAATACATGAATTGACGCTTCAAGCTCATCTCCGCAGAATCCAAAAACATCCGCTTCTACATCATTGTCAAACACAACTGCATTTTGTTGCAAAATAGTGTTCAAAACAGCAATTTCGTCACGCAATTTAGCCGCACGCTCAAATTCTAGCTCTTCACTTGCTTCTTTCATCTCGTTCTTAATTTGTGAAATATAAGACTCTCCAACACTGCCTGTAAGTATGCCAACTACATGTTCTACCATCTTGCGATGTTCGCTAGGATCTATGTTTCCCATACAAGGAGCTGAACATTTACCAATCGAAGCAAATAAGCAAGGTCTACCAGTCCTATGAGCTTTGTTAAAAACAGAGGATGAGCATGTGCGAATAGGAAAAGTTTTAAGTAAAGAATCTAAACTATGACGAAGAGGCCACACTTTTGCATACGGACCAAAATATCTAGCATGCCGAGCACTACGATTTCTAGTAATCCATACTCTTGGAAAAGTTTCTTCTAGCGAAACTGCAACATAAGGATATGTTTTATCGTCACGAAAAACTACATTAAACCTAGGATTAAAAGCTTTAATCCAAGTATATTCAAGTGTAAGAGCCTCAAATTCAGTGCTTACAACAGTCCATTCCAAACTGCGAGCTGTAAGAACCATAGATTGAGTTCTAGGATGAAGTTGGTAAAGAGGTTGAAAATAATTCGCTAAACGATTGCGTAAATTTTTTGCTTTTCCAACGTAAATAACTCGCCCCTCGCCATCACGCCACTTGTATACTCCAGGTTGCGCTGGAATATCACGAGAAGCTGGACGGAATAAATCACGGGTATCACCAAGCAATGGAGCCCCTAATGCATTTACTCTTTCACCATCAAATGATGAATCTTTCGAAAACTGTTCATCTATTGTTGCTTGCGTTTTACGCCATTTTTCACTATCTCTCATCCCATTTTCTTCTTGCAAATCATATGCTTTATAAGAATTTTTATTAAGATCATTATCTTTCATTTTCACCTCCTTTCCTAAACAAAATTTATGCAACTGTTCATAAGATTTGTCGAGTGAATTTCTCAGTTCAACAAATTACAGATCGATAACTTTTTTGAACGCTTAATGTAACATTTGCTTAAGGAATTTACCTGTCCAACTCTCGCCATTACGCGCTACGCTCTCAGGACTACCTTCTGCAACTAAGGTTCCGCCTTTATCTCCTCCTTCTGGACCTAAATCAATAATCCAATCTGCAGATTTCACAACATCAAGATTATGTTCAATTACAATAACACTGTTGCCTTTATCTACAAGAGATTGCAAAACCGCTAGAAGTTTCCTAACATCTTCAAAATGTAGTCCAGTAGTAGGTTCATCGAGAATATAAACTGTTTTACCAGTAGATCTTCTCTGTAGCTCTGTAGCAAGCTTTACTCGCTGAGACTCACCGCCAGAAAGTGTTGTTGCGCTTTGACCAAGACGAATATAGCCCAAGCCAACTTTTACTAAAGTATCTAAATATCGAGAAATAGAAGGATATGCTTTGAAAAATATTGCAGCTTCACAAATAGGCATATTAAGAACATCTGCAACAGACTTTCCGTTATATGTAACTTCCAAAGTTTCACGGTTATAACGTTTACCATGACAAACTTCGCACTCTACGTATACGTCAGGCAAAAAGTTCATTTCTATTTTTAAAGTACCGTCGCCATGACATGCTTCACATCTGCCTCCTTTAACATTAAACGAGAAACGACCAGGACCATAGCCACGAACTTTTGCTTCGGGAGTCTGCGCAAACAATGAACGTATTTTATCCCAAACACCAGTGTAAGTTGCTGGATTAGAACGAGGAGTTCTTCCTATAGGATTCTGATCGACATGCACTACTTTGTCACAAAGCTCAATACCATCGATACGTTTGTGTTTTCCTGGCACAATTCGAGCACCATTTAGCTTGTCTGCAAGAACTGGATACAAAATTGAGTTTATAAGTGTTGATTTACCAGATCCAGATACACCCGTTATGCATGTGAATACTCCCAAAGGTATGCTTACATCAATATTTTTTAAATTATGCTCATGGGCATTAATTATATGAAGCATACGATTTTCGTCTACACTGCGACGTTGTTTTGGCACATCTATTGAGCGTCTGTGAGCAATATAATCTCCAGTAATTGAACGCTGAGCTTTAATAATTCCATCAGACGGACCTGAATATACTACTTCTCCTCCATGCTCGCCAGCTTCTGGACCAATATCAACAAGCCAATCGGACTGACGAATAGTATCTTCATCATGCTCGACAACAATAAGCGTATTACCGAGATTCCGCAGATGATGCAATGTTGCGATCAAACGCTCATTATCTCTTTGATGCAATCCAATAGACGGCTCATCAAGCACGTACATAACACCAACTAAACCTGATCCAATTTGAGTAGCTAAACGAATACGTTGAGCCTCTCCACCAGACAGAGTTTTTGCAGCTCTTGAAAGAGTAAGATAGCTTAAACCCACATCGTTCAAAAAACCAAGTCGAGCACGAATCTCTTTTAATATTTCTGTTGCAATTACTGCTTGAGAACCATCCAAATGCAAAGCATTTACCCATGCTAGACTTCGTTCTACTGGCATATCGCAAACTTCAGCTATGGAAGTATTAGATACTGTAACTGCAAGAACTTCTGGACGTAAACGCTTTCCATTGCATTTTTGGCATGGAACTTCACGCATATACGACTCATAATATTGACGCATTTGATCAGAATCAGTTTCGTCATGTTTGCGCATAAGCGTACGAACTACACCTTCAAATCCAGTAGAATATTCACGTTGACGCCCCCACCTATTTGTGTAGGAAACTTGAACTGTAAAATCATGACCATACATGATGTCATGTTTAACGTCTTCCGCTAAATCCTTCCACGGAGTATTCATATCAAAGTGCAA
>NQOP01000001.1:569913-571905 GCA_003585845.1 Bifidobacteriaceae bacterium NR021 | reverse complement strand
GGCTCAATAGCTCCTTGTGCAAGAGATTTGTCTGGATCCGGGATAACAAGTTCAGGATCAATTTCGAGATTGTATCCAATGCCAGAACATTCAGAGCAAGCACCATAAGGAGCATTGAATGAAAATGTTCTAGGCTCAATCTCATCAAGCTCTAATTGATGATTATTTGGACATGCACGATGTTCCGAAAATGATTTACGACGCGTTTGTGAGTCTTCTGGTTCGTCAACAAAATCAGCAATTACTACTCCTTTAGATAGTTTTAATGCTGTTTCAATCGAATCAGTTAATCGAACACGAATGCCATCTTTAATAACTAAACGGTCTACTACTACTTCAATCGTATGTTTCTTCTGTTTAGTAAGAGTAATATCTTCAGAAAGCTCGTGCATTTGCCCGTCAATAATCGCACGAGCATAACCATCTGAGCGCAAAAGCTCAAGCGTATCTTTAAATTCTCCTTTACGACCACGAACTACTGGAGCAAGAATTTGCAATCTCGTACGTTCTGGCATAGCAAGCAATGAATCTGTCATTTGCTGAGGAGTTTGAGAACTTACTATTTGACCGCATTCAGGACAGTGAGGCACACCAATCCTTGCAAACAATAATCGCAAATAATCATATATTTCTGTAATGGTTCCAACAGTAGAACGAGGATTGCGATTCGTAGTTTTTTGATCAATAGAAACAGCAGGACTTAAGCCCTCAATAAAATCAACATCAGGCTTATCCATACGTCCTAAAAATTGGCGAGCATAAGCACTAAGCGACTCAACATAGCGTCGCTGACCTTCTGCAAAAAGCGTATCAAACGCAAGCGAGGACTTACCAGATCCAGAAAGACCAGTAAAAACAACCATACGATTCCTAGGAATCGATAAACTTACATTTTTTAGATTATGCTCTCTAGCACCCTGGATAGTTATTTTCCATTCAGAAGGAATACTAGATAAATCAGCTATAAAAGTACCTTTGTTAGCGCGCATAGGAGCATTATCAAGCAATTCTTGCAACGAGTCGTTTTGTTCATTCGCCTGTTTTGACACAATTACCTCCACACTTCCCCATAATCACTTGAATATTCCCAACCAATACCCAATTTTATTACTAACAAGGAAATTATAGAACAAGTGTTCGAAAAAGTAAAGTATTTGACTATCAACCACATGCAGTATTCGTTACCAGTAAGCAGTATAATAGTGAGTTCGGTTATGACTTTTATAAGTAATAAATAATAGCAGCCTAAATTTTGGGGAACGGAACAGACATTATGCCTATTGACGCACAAGCTTTAACCATTCAGATTGGTGCGCGAACGCTGTTAAATCCTACCGATTTTCACGTCACAAAGGGAGATAAGATCGGTTTAGTCGGCAGAAACGGCGCAGGCAAAACTACGCTTACTCGCGTTATTACAGGAGACATGCTGCCAGCAGGAGGCTCGGTTAGAGTTAGTGGAGGTTTAGGCTACTTACCTCAAGACACGCACGCAGCAGACCCAGAACAAAGCGTTATAGATCGCATTATGAGCGCTCGAGATATTGCTTCTATCGTTTCGCGTATCCGCAAAGCGGAAAAAGAAATGACAGATCCAGATCCAGACATAATGACTAAAGCTATGAACCGCTACGACAAAGCAATGCAAGATTTTGAAAAAGCAGGCGGTTATTCAGTGCAATCTGAAGCAATATCGATGGCCACCAGCCTGGGACTTCCACAAGAAGTTATGCAACAAGCTTTAGGCACACTTTCAGGTGGTCAACGTCGCCGCATAGAACTTGCTAGAATTCTGTTTTCTGACGCAGACACATTAATTCTCGATGAGCCTACAAACCACTTAGACGCAGACTCAATAATATGGTTGCGCAATTATCTTAAACGATTTGAAGGTGGATTCCTAGTAATTTCTCACTCCACAGAATTACTAGACGAAGTAGTCAACAAAGTGTGGCATTTAGATGCTCAACTTGCAAAAATAGACATGTACTC
>NQOP01000001.1:568926-569093 GCA_003585845.1 Bifidobacteriaceae bacterium NR021 | reverse complement strand
AATGGGTTGGAAAGCATACTTGCATCAGCGCGTAGTAGACGAAGAAAGACGTCGTCGCGAACGAGAAGTTGCAGAAAAGAAAGCTGAACGCCTTATGAAACAAGGCATTCGCTTGCATGCTAAAGCTACAAAAGCAGTTGCTGCTCAAAACATGATGCGAAGAGCTG
>NQOP01000001.1:565995-568138 GCA_003585845.1 Bifidobacteriaceae bacterium NR021 | reverse complement strand
AACGCTTATTAAGCGAAACAAGTGAAGCTCAAAAACAAGAAAAAGTTGCAGATATTCGTTTTCCAGAACCAGCTGCATGCGGAAAAACTCCAATTATGGCAAAAGATATTTCCAAAGCGTATGGTTCTAATATTGTTTTCGCTGGAATTAATCTTGCTATAGACAAAGGTTCACGCGTTGTCATTCTAGGCTATAACGGTGCTGGAAAAACAACAACATTACGCATTTTGGCAGGAGAAGAAACAGCAGATACTGGTGAAGTTCAATACGGACACGGATGCAAAATCGGTTATTTTGCACAGGAACACGATACATTAGACTTGGATTCTACAGTTTTGGAAAACCTTCAGCACGTTGCACCAAACCTGGATGACACGCAAGCACGTTCTATGCTTGGCAGCTTCCTGTTTTCCGGCGACGACGCAATGAAGCCTGCAAGAGTGCTTTCAGGTGGTGAAAAAACGCGTCTAGCACTTGCAACACTAGTCACCTCCAAAGCCAATGTGCTACTGCTGGACGAGCCTACTAACAACTTGGATCCAGCATCTCGAGATGAAATACTTAAAGCTATTGCAAAGTATGAGGGAGCAATTGTTCTTGTTACACACGATGAAGGTGCAGTTCAAGCCTTACAACCTGAGCGAGTGCTACTAATGCCTGATGGCGACGAAGACTTGTGGAATGACGAATATCTCGATTTAGTTGCCGAAGAGTAAAATATTGAACTGAATTACTTGAATTGTGCAATAGAATGGTTAAGCAGTGATTTCAACATACGCGTCTAAGACTTTGCCAAAAACGGCGAATAGTGCCAACAGCCGTATAAGCAATCAAATTGACAATCATTGCATAAAACGTGCGCTACATTTTTTGCGAATACCATTCATCGTAATAATTCTTATAACCTTATTTGAATGTTCTATTGGAAATCTGCCATTTTGGAGCAGTGTTACAGGAAGCACAGATAGCATTTCTGCGCACAACGATATAGGTTCTGGAATTAGACGCTTAGATTCCGGCGGCATTCTTATAACGGATCCTTCAGAAGCATATTTAGAAGTAACATCCGACGGAAGTTCGCCTTATATTCGCTTAGAGCCTGCGATTATTAAAAAGAAAATCAAAAATAATAATCTTATTTCAAACATCAATGTTTTAGTTGAAGCAAACAAATACTTAAGCAAACCTCAAAGCACAAACACTGCCTCTCTAAACCCATCTTTGCTTAAACTTCCAAAACAAGCAGTAGGAAAATCTTGCATTGTTAGAGTGTGGCTGCAACATCCAATAGGATCAATATTAAATATTGAAGACTCAAGAGCAAACGTTCGAGTGCCTTTTAGGTGGTCATGGGGTCGCGTATTAATACTTGCTATTTTTGCATTTCTTGTTACGCTTTGGAATCCTTGGTCCAAGCTTTGGAAAATTAAACTCAACACTCATAGTCTTATTCAACGTTGCTGCTTTGCTGCTTCTCTTCTTCCATTTATTGCTGTTGGTTTAATAACTATTTTTTGGAATTTACGAAACGCAACTCCTATGCATTTTTACACAAACGGTAATTATGCATATGATTTTGATCAATATGCTCACACTGCAGACGCATTGTTAAAAGGTCAAGTGCATTTAAATCTCCCTGTTCCTAATGAATTAGAACACTTGCAAAATCCTTACGACCCTACGGCTAGAAATAATTTGTTAAACCACTCAGTACAACATATGTATTGGGATTACGCATACTACAAAGGTCACTGGTATTCCTACTTCGGAGTTCTTCCAGCAATATTGCTATTTTTGCCTTATCGCATTATTTCAAGACTATGGACTCCTGAAGGCTCTATGCTTCCGACAACAGTAGCTACGATAATATTCTTAATTGGTTTTCTTATCGCAGGTTCCCTATTGGTTATTCGAATTATTGAGCAGACTTCAAAAAAAGTATCTTTAGGAACGACATCCATTGTTCTTGCTTTATTCTTCATTACTTCAAATACAGTGTATTTGTGGTTTAGAACGTCATTTTATTCCGTACCTATGGCAGCCTCACTTTTCTTCACATCTCTTGGATTGTGGTGCTATCTAGGTTTTAATAAAACACACTCTTTGCTAAATATTGTTTTAGGTTCTTTCTTTATTGCATTAA
>NQOP01000001.1:558844-565250 GCA_003585845.1 Bifidobacteriaceae bacterium NR021 | reverse complement strand
TATAGAAAAAGATTTACCAAATATTTTGCGCAACTGGAAACAAGTTTCTTCATGGCATAAGCCTTTTAAATATTTTGCAGCTTGGATGCTACCATGCATAATTACTGCAATTCCAGTTGGCATTTATAATCTTTTGCGCTTTGGCTCACCGTTAAATTTTGGCAATGAGTATCAAATAACTATTACTGACATGACGACTATGCGCTTGCCGTCACAAAATATTTTGCCGTCTATTTTCAGCTATATTGCGCTACCTTTGCGTTTTATTCCAACTTTTCCTTGGATTGGTATTCAGCCTATTGCATTTGACCGTTGGCAATATGCAGAGCCTATGATTGGCGGAATGTTTACACTTTCACCATTGGCATTAGTTGGCATAATATGCGTATTTATTATGAAAAAACGCTGCCGCACGCATATTGCTTGGCAAACAAGCGTAATAGCTATAATAGTTGGGCTTGTTCTTATTGTTTTTGACAGCTTAAAAGCTGGTATCGGATGGAGATATATTGCTGATTTTGCGTGGTCTTTTGCTATAGCTGCCGCAATTGGAATTAGCTTGCTTTTAGAATATGCATCCACTTTGCAATCAGAAAATTCTTTACATAAAAAAACTATTGCTTACACAATACGCTTACTTGTAGCAGTATTGTTATTTGCTTCTATTGCTATCGCTGTACTCAGTTGGTTTGTTACAGGACGTGAAGACAGCACGCTTCGTTTTAATCCAAACTTATGGTTCGCGTTTAGAAGTTGGATGACATTGTTTTAAATAATTATTTATATAATTACTATTCTTCTAACAATGCATCTACAGTTCGAAGAAGCGCATGTAATCCGCTAATAAACTGTTGCGGCTCTGGCAATAATGACAATGCTAAATACCCATTAACTGGCATATCGAAATAATATCCAGGTTGAGAAACTAAATTATAATCTTTCATCAATCTCAAAGCTAATACATCATCGTCAATGCAAGATGGTACACGCAATAAAATATTCCATCCGCCTTCTGCACGCAACGCGCTAACACAGCATTTAGGTGTAGATGCCAACGTTTCTCGCAGCGTATGCAGATTATTAATAATACGATTTCGCACAATAGTGCTTTGAGAAGATGCATATTGCAATAATTCTGGTATGCGCTCAGAAACAGTATTACCAATAGGCAAAAAATCATCAGCTATAACGTCAAGCCTTTTTTGTGCTTCATAAACATCATCTTTAGGACCTGAAACTTCAATCCAACCAACTTTTGCGTGAGGAGCAGCAAGCATTTTGGAGAATCCATCAAGCGCAAAAACTAAAGTAGAAGATTCTCCAGCAAGACGAGCATTTCCAGCAAAAGGTTCAAGCGAATATTCATAAAATACTTCGTCTGCAATAATCGCAACACCATTATCACGACATAATTGCAATAGTATTTCACGTTCTTCAGGCTTGACATATGAGCCTGTAGGATTATTTGGATTAATAAGCACAAGAGCTTTAATGCGCAAAGACGCATCTTCTAAAAGTTCTCTAACACGCGCAATATCAATAGTCCAAGAACCATCATAGTGCAAAGGATACGGTATTGCATTCACGCATTGCAAGCGCGCAATAGACTCTATAAGAGGATATCCAGGAGTTGGTCCCATAACGGCATCCCCTGCATCACATAAAAGCATCATAAGCCATGCGTAAGCTTGAGAAGTTGAAGAAAGCACATAAAGCTGATTCGAATTAAGCTTTGATGGAACAGACTTTTCAGTGCGGTTATCTCGCTTATTGATGAAGTTTGAAATAATATCGCGAATTTCCTTAGGACCCCTAGGGTCTGCTGTGTAACGTCCACTTAAACATTTAGGTGCTAAGCCGTGAGACGTTGGATTGGAATCGTTTAATTTAGTAAGCTTTACGCCATTAAAAATAGCTTTTCGCTGAGCTAAAATAATAGGATTTGGCTCACTCACATCTACTCTAGAAGAAAATCGCACGAAACTACCCTAACACTTGGCATAACAAAAGCTGGGCTGCAGTATAAACTGCTCACCCAGCTCAATAGATAACAAATAATATTTAGTTATTTTTTAGTTTTGCTGCATTTTTTGCATTGCATAGTAAGCTGCACCAATAATTCCAGCCTCATTATGCAATGTTGCAACAACAATAGGAGTTTTAATATCGATATGTGGCAAGAACTTTTCGCTTACGCGGCTAACGCCACCACCGACAACAAACAAATCTGGGTTGAAATACTTTTCCATCAAGCCGTAGTACTTAGTCAAACGCTTAGCCCACTTCTTATAGCCCATATCCAACTTTTCACGAACAGAAGAAGCAGCGTACTTTTCAGCATCGCCCTTACCTTTTTCAAGCTGAATATGACCAAGCTCAGTGTTTGGAATAAGCACACCGTTGTAAATCAAAGCCGTGCCAATACCAGTGCCAAGAGTAGTAGCAATAACCAAGCCATCCTTGTCTTTTGCCGCACCAAAACGCTGCTCAGCTAAACCAGCAGCATCGGCATCGTTAACTACTGTTACAGGACGACCACAAGCCTCGCTAAAGACTTCAGTAACATCAACACCAATCCAAGACTGGTCAAGATTTGCCATAAAATCGAGCTTCTTACCAGGCTTAATTGGAGCAGGGAACGCAATTCCAACAGGCACATCTGCAGGTACTTCAAAATGTTCAAGCTGCTGACGAACAATATCTGCAACTGCTTGAGGCGTAGAAACCGCAGGAGTGAGAATTTTGTATCGAGGTTCTGCGAACTCTCCCTTTTCCAAATTTACTGGAGCGGCCTTAATACCGGAGCCACCAATATCGACGCCAAATGCTTGTGCAGTGTCAATCATTTCACTAACACTCCCCTCTGAATGTGTGCTGTATGGACAATTACCAGTATTCTATCGTATATCCGATACGACACGCTTACTGTTTACTAACTTCTACTTCAACGAAGGCATAGGTTTCCAGTCTTGATCGTGCAAAATTTTTCGAGAATCAATCCAACCGGTAAACAATTTACCAATACCTGAAATAATATGCTCACGATCTACAGCTATCAAACGAATAAGCTCTTTAGCAGCTGTTAAAGCAGTTCCAAGCGCAAACATAAACGGACGAAAATCGCCATGAACCATAAAGTAGCGAGCCATAAAGCCTCTATTTCGCATAATATGATAACGATTCATGTCCGATGTTGAATTTAACTGACGCACTCCTGCAATATCCCAATTAGGAATATCACGAGTGCGACGAAGAATAATATCCGGAACAACAATAGGATTCGTAACCTTACTCGCAAGATACCCGTAAGTAGTATCATCCCAGTAAATAAAGTAGCGCGAATCCGGGAAGCCGATTTTTTCAACTATATCTCGACGAATCAAACCACCCTCAAAACACATCGTATTCATAACTTTGTATCCAGCTGCGCCAAAAGCAGCAGGCGCAATAGGATTTGGAATACCAAGCGGAACCAAAAAATCGTACTGCCAGTAGAATTTACCACCGTCATAATCTAAACGACTTCCTTGAACAACAGCGTGACGCTTAGTCCAAGGAGCAAGACGCTCAATAGATTCAGGCACTGTTTCAACATCGTCATCCATAACCCAGAACCACTTAGCTCCAAGTTCATAAGCTTTTTTAACACCAGCACTAAAGCCGCCAGCACCACCAAGATTTTCATCTTGAGGAGCATACACAACATGAAGTTCATTGCCTTCACAATCTTTTTGAGCTTTACCCCAACGATTAGTTAAAGAAGCTTCAAGACGAGCAACCATTTCGCCGGTTTTGTCACTGCACTCATTGTCAACAACGACAATACGCCAAGGGCATTCTTTTAAACATTCAAACGAATGGAATAAATTCTCCAAAAGCTCTTGACGCTTATAAGTGACAACAACAATAGCTAATTTATCAATGCTAGTTGCGTTATTAGTAGTAATTTTTTTTGATGCACTCGTATTGCTCATACTTGTATTCTCGCACCTACCCTCGCCACACAATTATCACAACAATGTTCTTAGCATGAGATACAAAAGAATAGTTAGTTTCAGGGAAGGTGAAAATCCTTACTGGCGGTAACAAAATACGTGTTTCATGCGTTTTTGAAGCCCGCGAGCGGCTTACAAGCTGCTGATTCGGTTAAATTCCGAAGCCAACGGTTACAGTCCGGATGAAAGAAACGGAGACCCATCATGGGCATTTCTAATACAAATAATCACCAAACTTATGCAAAGAACTCTAACTGGTCTAGCGAAAAAATAGCAAAATATGCTCTATTTGTTGCACTTTCAATGGCAGTAAGTTTCATAGAATTTCCACTTATTCCAGACTTGCCGTATTTAAAATATGATCCTTCAGGAATAGTATGCCTAGTTGCAGGATTCGCATACGGTCCTGCCGCTGCAGCAATCGTAAGTATTCTAGGTTTCGCTCCGCACTTATTTACCAATCCGCTAGGCACAATCATGGCAGTGCTAGTATCTTTAGGAGCTAGCGTTACAGCAGCAATCGTGTACAAAAAAATGCATACCAAAAAAGGCGCAATCATTGCACTTTTGGCAGGATCAATTATTGCTATTGCTCTTGCAATAGCTGGAAATCTTGTTATTACGCCACTTTATTCACCAAAGATAACCGTTGCTACAGTTGCATCGCTTATTCTTCCAGCATTACTGCCGTTTAATATTATTAAACTTACGCTTCACGTTGTAGTAACAATGCTTGTTTATAAACCAGTTTCTAAACTACTCCACCACAGCAAGTAAATCTTCTAAACGGCATAAACTATGCAAAATACCAGCACAAGTAGTAGCATGAACGAAGCTAAAAAGCACATGATTGAGAACAATGCGCAAGTAGTGTTGCGAAATATTTGCTTTAGCTACGATGATGGAAAAACTTGGACGCTTAATAATTTAAGTCTTACAATTAACGCTGGCGAGCGCTTGGCAATTGTGGGATTAAACGGTTCTGGTAAGTCAACCTTGGCAAAAATTATTGCAGGTTTAACGGCACCAGATAGCGGTTACGTTACATTATGCGGTGAAAAAGTTTTTGAAAATACTACTGCTTGTGCTGAATCATATAAAAATGCACGAAAATATATTGGCGCACTTTTCCAAAGTCCTGAAGACCAGATTGTTACTACTGTTACTGAAGATGATGTTGCTTTCGGACTAGAAAATTTGCAATTCCCTCGAAAAACAATGTATAAGCGTATCAGTGAAGCTTTAAAAACTGTTCATATGGAAGATAAGCGTTACGCTGACCCTAGCACTATGAGCGGCGGACAGCAGCAACGAGTAGCTTTAGCAAGCGCTATTGCTATGAATTCTAAACTGCTTGTTCTTGACGAACCTACTTCTATGCTCGACTCGTTCGCTCGCAAAGACGTTGATGCTTTATTCGATAATTTGCATAAAAACGGCACTACTATTGTTCAAATTACACACAATTTTGAGGAATGCAAACGAGCAAATCGCATACTTCTACTAGAAAATGGCATACTGAAAGAAGTAAGCTTTAATGGTTTAAAAACTTACTTTTCTAATATTGAGTTGGCTAATAATCATGTAACTAAAATTAGCAAGAACAAAAACTTAACAGATAGCAGATTCAAAGAAAATGAGTCAGATATCGCTGTAGAAATTTCCGGACTAACTGTTAAATATGATAAAACTTCTCCAGCTGTTATTGACGATTATTCACTCACTGTTAAAAGTGGCGAAACAGTTGCAATAATGGGTGAAAACGGCTGCGGTAAATCAACTCTTGCTAAAACAATGTGTGGATTGTTAAAAGCCAATTCAGGAAACATAAAAGTGCATGGCATATCTGTTAGAGGTAAAACATCTAAAATAATACGACAAAAACTACATCAAACAATTGGCTACGTTATGCAACTGCCAGAACAACAGCTTTTTGCTGATACAGTACGGAACGATGTCGCTTATGGACCAAAAAATTTTGGGCTAAAAGACAGCGCTCTTAAAGAACGTGTGGATGAAACCCTACGCTTATTGAACCTTGAGAACTTGGCTGAAAAATCACCTTTTGCGCTTTCTGGAGGTCAGCAGCGTCTTGTTGCAATAGCTGGCGTTTTAGCTTGCAAGCCACGCGTGCTCGTACTGGATGAGCCAACAGCTGGATTAGATTTTGAAGCTGCGTTACGTATTCGAGAAATTCTTGGAACGCTACACAATCAAGGCGTAACCATAATACTTATTACGCATAATCTTCAAGAAGCAGAAGATTTAGGCGCAAGATTAGTAACATTAAAAGCAAGCAACACAGCAAAAAATACTGAAAATAACAAAAACAAAGAAAGTTCCACAAAAGCAAAAACAACTTCGCTACTTCAATCTTTTGACCCACGCGCAACACTTCTATCATGCTTTAT
>NQOP01000001.1:557629-558079 GCA_003585845.1 Bifidobacteriaceae bacterium NR021 | reverse complement strand
ACATTCTGGCAGTGCGAACAGGCACAGTACTAGCAAATATTGCAACTATTCCTATTACAACTGATGGAATTAATTACGCAATACTTTTTGCAACACGATTCTCGCTTGTTATTATCATTGGAGCAGTTCTAGTGCTAACAATGAGTCAAACAACGCTTAGCGAATCTTGCACACGATTATTATCACCACTTCGGCATATTGGAATACCAACGCAAGAAATAGCACTTATTATGAGCCTAGCGCTACGGTTCTTGCCAACACTTAGTGCAGAAGCGCACTCTGTGGCACTAGCGCAAATCGCTCGTGGAAGTAGCATTCGAGATGGTTCTTTTAAACAACGAGTACACGCTATAACAGCTTTAATAGTGCCAGGTTTTGCAGGAGTAATTCGCCATGCTGACACTCTTGCGCTCGCATTAGATGCACGCTGCTACACGCCTGGAGCTGAAA
>NQOP01000001.1:555436-556865 GCA_003585845.1 Bifidobacteriaceae bacterium NR021 | reverse complement strand
TGTTGTAAGCGCGATTATTGTGTGCAAAATGTTACCTTTGCAATAAAAAATTTTAAAAATATTTCACCTTTTGCAGCAAGCGCAATAAATACAGAATAAATACGGAACAAGTACGCAATAAATACACAATAAATAAATTTGTATTAGCACATGCAACAATTCGCAATATACTGTATAATCCGTTAAGCACTATGTAATTTATGTAATATTTGCGTTATAAAACTTGCATTTGAAAGGACGCCTTATGGCATTGACAAAGAAGCAGATTAAGCAGCTTCGCGCGCTCGCTAATACGCTTAGCCCACTTTTATACGTTGGCAAGAACGATATTACTGATGCAGCCGTGAAGCAAGCAGACGAAACCATGCAGTACCACGAGCTAATGAAGTGCGCTGTGCAAGATGGTTCCGGATTAAGCGCTAAAGAAGCTGCTGATGCACTTGCTCAAAAGCTCGGTGCCGAAGTCGTGCAAGTAATCGGCAATCGTTTTGTACTTTTCCGCGTATCTCCATTAGACAGCGTTGAACACATTATGCTTGTGCGCGAATAGTGATTTAGATTCACACGCCGTTTGAATCGTATACGAATGGGCTTCTCTAATTTGAGAGGTCCATTTTGCTTATGAGAAGCTATATAAATTACGTACTCAAGCCAAATATGCAGCATAATGTTTTGCATGTTTTCTTATCAGCGCATATAGATAGAATTGCATGTAAGAATTTCGCTTAAGAGAGATTGATTGATTCGAAAACTGAGTCAGCGATGCTTATTTTGTATCATGCTTGAGATGGAGGTTTATTATGAGTAAAGCTAAAAGCTATTTTTGGGGATTCGTTGTTGTCGCCATGTTAGCTGGTTTGTTCTATTGCGTTCAGCACAATGGTTCTTTTAGTGGCGTGCGTCACTTACTTAATATAAAACCAGATCTTAACGCTATTAGCGAAAAGTGTCATTTACCAATAAAACGCAGCTACGCTCTCGGAGGAGATAATGCGATTATAAAAGTTGGAACTGGTGACAATTTTCAACAAGCCGCGTCATGCGTACTTGATGAGTTTCCTTCTTCTGACGCAAATCATAAAAAATTAGAAAATATTCTTTATAAAAACGGCAACCCATTCGACATGAATGACGACAATCATATTTTTATTGTTAGTGACCCATGTTCTGTAATGATTTTCCCAACTACTGCTGGTGACGTTATGATTGTTGGAAATGCTAATAATCTTTCCAAGATAGACAACGGTTCACTCATGGCAGGCTTAATGAAAGACGTTTCTTCCAATTATGGTGAATGAGTTACGCATAAAACGTATAACACATATAAAACCTACGTTTTAGTAAAAAATAAGTATAGTGCTGCAACTTGGCGAAAGTAGAGATGTTTGCAATGAAAAAGAATAGTGATTTTCTGTATTATTGCGTATCA
>NQOP01000001.1:552751-554645 GCA_003585845.1 Bifidobacteriaceae bacterium NR021 | reverse complement strand
CTTACTGCTTGCGTTGTGTATACTCTTTTTGCTGCAGATACCTTACAAAACAACGGCTTTTCGCTAAAAAATTTTGAGAACAACAATGTTGGAACCACTCTAGTTGAACCAAAACCAAATAAGCCAGATAATGCTCTTGCTATGGCAGGTCGTGCCTATAAAGACGTGCTAACTAATCTCAACGGCAAATACAAGTTCAAAAATGTTCCAGATTCTTTCGGATATTACTACGATTTATGGGATTTTGATAATGATAAGATTCCAGAACTTATTGTAACTGCAAGAAAAAGCGTGGGTTTCGATATGCGTAAACCGCGCTTTACAAAAGTATTTTCTTTTGATGGTAAGAAAATCGTTGAGTCGCAGTTAATAGAAGATTTAGAACCGCCTACAGCTAATGAATTTGGACAAACATTAACATACGACCATAATCACAACGGCATAATTGTATATCACTCAATGGAAGGATCTGAAGCTCATAGGAATACTTACAGACTTGCAAAAGATCATAAGTTCAAATTAGTAAAAAGTGCCAATGACAATGAGGAAGATTACAGTAAGTTCGGCGACATTGATGCAACGTTTGTTGACGTTAAAAATCTTAAGCCTGTAGATGATCTCATTAATAATATGACTCTTAGCGAAAAAGAGAAGAAGCACAATCAGTATATTCAAGATTTACGAAATGATGGATACACTATTCTTACCGGCAATGTCCAAGAGATGAATATTGACGAAGTAAAACGGACTGCACAGCCTAACGCGATTTTAGACGATTATACTTACTATTTTGATATGGCACATTTGATTTATACAATAAATATGCCTTATAAAACAATAATAACCATTGTAGCCGATGGTAATGGATCAAAAGTTCCTGACACATTTGTTTATAATCGCTTCTTTATTAGCACTAAGATTAAGGAAGTCAAAGATTATGTCGGCAAGAAAATAACCATAGCTGTTAAACACTCTACAACAATATGTCCTGTGCAAGAACCAAGTTACAATGACTATAATTACAACGAGTTAAAAATCATTACAGAATAAACGTAAACTGAAGTTTTACGCGTTATCGCATCATTCAACTAGAATCGTGTGTGAGAATTTCGCTTAAGAGGGATTTATTGTGTTAAAAACTCGGTAAGTGCGAGCACAGTTAAGAGAGGGAATTATGGCATTTTGTGAAAATTGTGGAAGTAAGCTAGATCAGAATAGTAAGTTTTGTGATTCATGTGGCAATGTTGTTGCAAATTATTCGGATGTTGTGAATGAAAATTATAATATGCCACCTGCAAAAGAAGCTTATATTCAGCCTGGGTATACTGCAGAAAGTAGTAGCGAGAAATCTTTTACTAAATCAAAGCAATTTAAACTATTGATTGCTTCAATTGTTGCTGTAGTACTTGTTATTGCTGCTGCGGTTGCGTTTGTGGTATTTTATTTACCTTCACAAAGTAGTCATACTGTTCTTATTCCTAAAGCTAGTGCATTAAAAAGCGCTCCATTGCAAAAAACTGTAGACGATCTGCGTAAGCAGGGCGTGAAAGTTATTATTGTTAAAGAGTTTTCTTCTGTTAAACGTGGTGGTTTTGTTCGTTTTACTAATGTTCGTCCTGGTCAACGTGTGCAAAGTTCATCGCATGTTACTGTTATAGAATCTAAAGGTCCTGGAATTCCTAAAAAGGGAGTAGTAGGTCAGCCTCTCGAAAAAGCTAAGAAAATAGCTGAATCTATGGGTGTTCCTGTTGAAACATACAATATTATTTCTACTAATACTGGAAAAGTTATTGCAACTGATCCAATGCCAGGCTTCCCAGTTTCGAGCGGAAGTAGTGATGATGGTGTGATTCGTATTGCTGTTGGAGTTAAAGACAAAGGTATTCCTGCTGAC
>NQOP01000001.1:551553-551977 GCA_003585845.1 Bifidobacteriaceae bacterium NR021 | reverse complement strand
CATTGCACCCGCATTTCTCGTCAGAAAAGAATCTTGGTAAGATCATTTCTTCTAAGCCTGCTTTAGGTACAAAGTTTTCAGGTGGGCATGTTGACTTGTACTACGGTGTTGACGCTTCTGAAACAAAAAATGTGATGACAAAAGAAAGCGATAGCGACGATAAGTCACTCTGGGCAACGAATACCAATCCTGTAATTGGCACTTGGTGCACTAATGATGGTGACTGTATAGATTTTCAGCCATATTATTATCCGCAAAAACATCCAATGTTTACATTTTTGCGGTTACCAAATGACCCTGTATATCCTGAAGATTCTCATTTCTATGAGTATCTAACTTTGGGTAATGGCGCTCATGATCCTGGTGGGGTAATTTTTTATAAGGATAATAATAAAAACAAAGACAGTCAGATGAAGAATCATTT
>NQOP01000001.1:550187-550692 GCA_003585845.1 Bifidobacteriaceae bacterium NR021 | reverse complement strand
TTGGAAAGACTCTTCGTTTAGAATGCGCGACTTCTTCCTTGTAGTTCCAGTTCATGCAAATCTTAATAAGATCGAATCTTCTGGCTATTTTGATGGAAAAGGTAATAAGAAGCCGGATACTACAAGACCGTTTATTCTACGCAGAAATCCGAAACTGTATTCTAAAACGACTGTTGATGCTGAACCTTACAAAGGTGCAATAGAAGATAACCCGTTCGTGCCAACAGTTAAGCACAAGGCTGTTCCATTTAAGCCTGCTCCAGACGATAGTGTTGCATACTACTTGGTTGAAAAGCCTTTCGACTGGAGTAAGCTTCCTGAACGTGACTAAAACTTCATTACATGCATCAAGCGAAGTGATATTCATTTAAAAATAAAATTTATTCGCGCAAATAAAATGCTCCATGATCCTAAGCTCATTCATAATCAATCTGATAGCCAAGCAAATCGTGGAGCATATTTATTGTGATATTCTACTCATCAATCACATGCACACTATCAACAG
>NQOP01000001.1:548405-549365 GCA_003585845.1 Bifidobacteriaceae bacterium NR021 | reverse complement strand
AGCAATAGTAATTTTTTTGTTATTATATTTTTCAAACATATTGCTTTCGTTTGATTTAGAAACCTTCATAGTAACTAAAATATTATTAATGGAGTTGCGCGTTTGTCTTACTCCACAATCCATACCATTACAGTATCCTCCAACAGACATCTTTCTATCGAATACTAATACTGTATAAATATTATCTTTGTTTTCCTCTCGAACACTATATTTACTGCCAGTATCACTTGGTGTAGTTCCAGGAAACTCATATGCTTCATCAGCATTTAATATTTTTACAGTTCCAGTAAATACTTGATAACCTTTTTCACGCCAAAGTTGAACAAGCTCATTATGCTTATGCTGAGCTTGAGTCAAGTTTTTGGCATTAATCATCATATTAATATCAGTAAAATCATCAACCGGCACAAAAGTTGGATGTAATAATTTACTTATCTCACCAGTACCAGGAACTGAATCGTATGTATCAGTTTTATCTAATGGATGGTGAACAATTGACCGAGTATGAGTAAAGTTGCCTTCATTCAGCTTATAAATTGTTTTACTCCACGGGAAAACATCAGGCGCATTTTTTTCAATAGCACGCAAAATTACAATTCCTTTATGATGAGGATCAAAATATATTGTCCCTGTATACTCATTTTTATCAAGATTCTTATCTATAATTTCTGGATATTTAACCAACTTGCCATTCTTAAATGAGAATACATGAATATACTTGTTAGAGTTAGTATTATATTCATTTGTCGCAATAACAATCATTTCTGGAATATTATCGTTGTCAATATCCCACAGATCATAATAATATTCGAAATCCTGTGGGAATTTATTTGAAACATACGAAGAAGTTTTAAACACATTCTTGTACTCTTTGCCAGCTTGAGAAAGAATGTCATCTGCATTACGAGTATCTGGTTTTGCGATTGTGCTTATTATGCTATTGCTGGTAATACTTTTCAA
>NQOP01000001.1:535628-547654 GCA_003585845.1 Bifidobacteriaceae bacterium NR021 | reverse complement strand
GGTATCTGCAGCAAAAAGAGTATACACAACGCAAGCAGTAAGCCAGCATATAAGCACAACAGTCGATACGCAATAATACAGAAAATCACTATTCTTTTTCATACCCAGCATCTCTACTTTCATTATATTCATGAAGAATGGCACGGATTTGAGATAAACGTTGCGAAATCTCGTGCTCGTAGCCGCGATTCGACGGCTGATAGTATTCGCGACCAACTAGCTCGTCTGGCATGTACTGTTGGGATGCTACAGCACCCGGATAATCGTGAGCATACTTGTACCCGTCATGGTTTCCCCAACTTTTCATCAAAGCAGTAGGAGCGTTGCGCAAATGAAGAGGCACTTGACCAATATTTCCAGCATCAACGTCTTGCAAAGCCTTATTAATAGCGTTATAGCTTGCATTTGATTTAGGAGCAGTTGCTACAGCAATCACAGCTTCAGAAAGAATAATACGCGCTTCTGGCATGCCGATTAAAGCAACTGCTTGAGCTGCTGCAACAGTTACTTGCAAAATTTGCGGAGCTGCCATACCAACTTCTTCGGCAGCAGCAATCATAATTCGCCTTGCAATAAAACGCGGGTCTTCACCAGCTCGAAGCATTCGCGCTAAATAATGCAAAGAAGCGTCAACATCACTTCCGCGCATCGACTTAATAAAAGCAGAAATCACATCGTAATGATCATCGCCATCTTTGTCGTAACGAACTGTAGTAGTATCCATTACATTAGAAACAATATCAGCAGTAATTACAGGCTTCTTTTTGCCATGCTGTAACGCAACATCTCCTGTTACTGCTCCTGCAGCCGCCTCTAAAATAGTGAGAGTTTTGCGAGCGTCTCCCCCACTTAAACGAATAATAGAATCTATTGCGTCATCGTCGATTTTAAGCTGATTATTAAGACCATTTTCGCTAGTTAGCGCACGTTCTATAAGAGTATGCAAATCTTCAACGCTAAGTGACTCAAGTTTAACAACTACCGATCTACTAAGTAGCGGCTTAATGATTGAAAAGCTTGGGTTTTCGGTAGTAGCTCCAATAAAAGTTACGTCGCGATTTTCAACGCTTGGAAGCAAAGCATCTTGTTGAGATTTAGAAAAACGGTGAACTTCGTCAATAAACAGAACTGTTTCTTGACCATTACTAACCAAACGCTCATGCGCGCGATCAAGTACCGCACGAACGTCTTTAACTCCAGAAGTTACAGCAGAAAGCTCTTCAAACACGCGACCAGACTGACGAGCAACAATATAAGCGAGCGTAGTTTTGCCAACTCCCGGAGGGCCAAACAACACAACAGAACTTGGAGCAGTAAGAGAACCTTTAGATTGCGGATTTGCAAGCCTGCGCAAAGGCGAACCTTCTTTTAGAGCATGCGACTGCCCTAGCACGTCTTCAATACCGCTCGGGCGCATACGCACTGCCAACGGACGAGTCACATCACTCGGCGCGCTACTTGCTGCAAATAAATCCTGCTCCATAAATACCAGCTTACACTACCTATAGAACAAACGTTCGATTGCATTCTGCATTCTGTGTTTTGCATTCCGTTAGCACATTTTAAAAATCACACATGCGAAACTTGATAGTCGAAGAACACAACTTCACCTTCGTCTTGAGTTATATCCAAATCGACAACGCCAGTAATAGCCCAATTATGGTCTCCATCTGAATCGTCGATTATCTGTCGAACTTTCCACGAATGTTCACTCTTCTCAAGTGAATCATCCAAAATAAACAAATCGCCACTTCGAGCCTTGGCGTCTATTCCAACATACTCGTGCTCGTCGTAATAGTCATCAAGCACATCATTCCACTCGTGAACGCCGTAACCCCAAGCCTTGTCAAGCTCTCCTAAAGTATCCGCATCTTCCAAATCCATAAGCTGCACTCGGCGGAACATTGCATTCCTAATCAACACAATAAGACCACGACGATCCTCAACTACAGACTCAGAAGTTGAAGGCGCAGCCATAGTTACAGCGCTAGCTTCAGCATCCGATCCTCCTGCACTCTCCCACTCGTCGACAAGACTTGAATCAATAGAGCGCACAACAAGACGAAGCCACGAAATAATATCACGCAATTCTTCGTTAAGCATGTCTTCTGGCACAGTGCGAGCAAGCGAACGATAAGCGTCCGAAAGGTAACGAAGAAGCGTTCCCTCACTTCTAGCAATGCCATAACGAGAAATGTATCCAGTAAAATCGGAGGCGGTTTCAACCATGTCTCGAAGCACAGATTTAGGCTTTAGCCAGTAGTCGTTTGCCCAAGGCACGTCCTTGCGATATTGCGCAAAAGCAGGAGCTAGCAAATCCTCAAGAGGCTTAGGATAGCTAACTTCAGCTAAGCGTTCCATGCGCTCCTCGTAATCAATACCATCATCCTTCATGCCAGCCATTGCAGCATCGCGAGCTTTACGCTCTTGCGCACGAAGAACAGGCTTAGGGTCATCCAAAGTTGCTTCAACCATAGAAATTACGTCAAGCGCATAGCTTTCAGATTCTGGGTCTAGAAGTTCCAAAGCTGCGAGCAAGAATGGAGAAAGCGGCTGATCTAGCGCAAAACCGTCAGGCATTGCAACATCAAGATCATAATCACAAGAACCGTCAGCGCGCTCTCTGCATTCAATGACTTGAGTATCGAGCAAAGTTTGGAAAATATCGTCGCAACGCTCAAGCAATTTTTCTTTATCCTGCGGCTTTTGTGCGCTATCTTCAATAAGCTTTTCAACGCGCGCTCTAGCATCCCCACCTTGCGTAACTTCGTTCAAAATCATTGAGTGCGTTACAACCATGTGAGGATTCAAAGTTTCGGGAGCGCTTTCAATAAGCTTAGCAAATGTCGGCTCGCCCCAAACTACAAAGCCTTCTGGAGCTTTCTTACGCTTAACTTTTTTAAGCTTTTTAGGATCATTTCCAGCTTTTGCAACAGCGCGCGCATTCTCAATTTCGAACTCTGGAGCCTCTGCAACTACTAAGCCCTCAGTATCGAATCCCATTCTGCCTGCACGCCCTGCAATTTGATGAAACTCTCGAGCGCGAAGCTTTCTACTACGATTTCCATCAAATTTTGTAAGAGCCGTAAGCACAACCGAGTGAATTGGCACGTTAATGCCAACGCCGAGAGTGTCTGTACCACAAATAACCGGCAGCAATCCTTGCTGAGCTAGTTGTTCGACAAGCCTACGGTAGCGCGGAAGCATACCAGCATGATGTACGCCTACACCAGTGCGCAGTAGCCTTTGCAAAATTTTGCCGAAACCTGTAGTAAATTTAGTACCTTTAATGGCTTGAGCAATTTTGTCTCGCTGCTCTTTGCTTGAAACTCCAGTGCTTGCGAGCGCTTGCGCTGTTTCCAAAGCTGCATCTTGCGAAAAATGAACTACGTAAATTGGCGTTAAACCCTTGTTAAATAAGAGTTCTACAGTTGTTGCAAGCGGCTTATCTGTGTACTTGTATTCGAGCGGGATTGGTCTTGGAGCGTCTGCAATAATATCGACGTTTCTTTTTGTTGATTTTTCTAAGCGTTCCGCAATATCCGTTACGTCTCCAAGAGTTGCACTCATAAGTAAGAATTGCGTATTTGGAAGTGTAAGCAGAGGCACTTGCCAAGCCCATCCACGCTCTGGATCACCATAGTAGTGGAATTCGTCCATTGCAACGCAATCAACTTCAGCATTTACGCCTTCACGTAAGGCCTGATTTGCTAAGATTTCCGCCGTGCAGCAGATTATTGGAGCATCCGCATTAATATGCGAGTCGCCTGTAATCATACCAACGTTGTCACGCCCAAAAATAGCTACTAAATCGAAGAATTTTTCAGATACAAGAGCTTTAATTGGCGCAGTATAGTAGGAGCGTCTGCCGGTGGTGAGTGCCGCAAAATGCATACCGAGCGCGACAAGCGACTTTCCAGAACCTGTTGGAGTGTTTAAGATAACATGGTCTCCTGCAAGCAAATCCATAATGGATTCTTCTTGATGCGGCCACAAATCTACATGTTTGTTATCTTTAACCCAATCAACAAATGCTTGAAAAATCTCATCTTCGCTAGCATGATGCAAATCAAGAGCTAACTCGCCCAAACCAGCCATATACGCTCCTACTTTATTTAAGACTAACTTACTTGTGACTTACTTGCGCTTTACTTGCGCTTCTTCTTATCTCGTACTTTTACGGAGATTTGAATAGGAGTTCCCTCGAATCCAAATTCTTCTCGAAGTGATCGCTCAATAAAGCGACGGTAGCCGTGCTCTAAGAAGCCAGTTGTGAATATTACAAAACGCGGTGGGCGCGTAGAAGCTTGCGTGGCAAACAAGATTCTCGCTTGCTTTCCACCTCGCAACGGATGCGGATGAGCAGACTGAATACGCCCTAAGAAAGCATTGAGCTTGCCTGTAGGAATGCGCTTATCCCAGCTGTCTAAAGCTGTTCGCATAGCGCGCGCAAGACGATTCGTATGCCATCCTGTTTTTGCGGAAAGATTTACGCGCTCAGCCCAAGTTACGCGCTCAAACTCAGTTTTCCACAATCGTTCCATGCGCTGTCTGGAAAATTCGTCCATCAAGTCCCACTTGTTAAACACAAGTACGATTGCTCGACCTGCGTCTACAGCCTGGCTCATAACTTTCAAATCCTGCTCTGCAATCGGTTGGGAAGAATCAAAAAGAATCAAAGCAAGTTCCGAGCGTTCAATCGCAGCTTGCGTACGAAGTGAAGAATAGTATTCGGCACCCGTAAGCTTGTGCTGCCTGCGCTTAATACCAGCAGTGTCAATAAACAGCCAATCCTCGCCGTCAACTCGCACAACCTCATCAACAGGGTCACGAGTAGTTCCAGCCAAATCGTTTACTACAGATCGCTCTTCATGAGCTAAATGATTCAAAAGCGAAGACTTACCAACGTTTGGACGACCTACTAAAGCAACTCTGCGAAGTCCTTCTGGAGTTAAGAATCCTGAAGTTTTATTCGCTTTCTTCAAAGAATTGAGCGCTGCATCAAGCAAATCTCCAACGCCTCTGCCGTGCATTGCAGAAATTCCGTAAGGCTCACCCATTCCGAGCTTCCAAAACTCTGCAGTCAAATACTCGCTTCTAGCGTCGTCAACCTTGTTCACAGCCAAAGTAATAGGCTTACCTGCAGCGCGAAGCATTGAAACAATACGCTCGTCTGTAGCTGTTAAACCAACTTGACCATCTACTAGGAAAATCACAGCATCGCTTAAACGCACTGCTACTTGCGCTTGTTGAGCAATAGAAGAATCAATGCCTTCAACATCTGCTTCCCAGCCGCCAGTGTCAACAAGCTTGAAGTTGGTTCCAGCCCACTCAGCGTCGTAGCTTACGCGATCTCTCGTAACACCTGGAGTATCTTCTACAACAGCTACACGATGACCCAAAATACGATTTACAAGCGTTGATTTTCCAACGTTTGGTCGGCCTATAATGGCGATTACTCCAACAGCTTTAGAGTCTTTTGCATCGTCTTGATTTACTTCGTCGCCTCGAAGAAGCGCACGGTCTTCATCGTCAAGATCGTAGCCTTCAAGATTAGCGGCATAACGGTCGTACTCATCCTGCTCGATAGCAGCGTCAACCATTTCAACAAGAGCATCAAGAGTCTGCTCAAAAGTCAAATCAGAATTATCTAGAGTTGTAACGCCGTCTGCTGCTTGAAGAAAATGCGTAACTTTAGAATCTTTAGCGTCACGAGCGCGAATATCGTCTTCTTCAGATTCATTATTTTTAGATTCATTATTTTGCAAATTTTCTTGCGCAATATTCTGCTTGTTTCTGCGAGCTTGACGCACTTCTTCGCGTGCAGTAAGCAGCACTCGAACTTGCGCATTAGGAGCTACAACAGTAGTAATATCGCGGCCTTCTGCAACTATTCCCTCACCTTTAGAGAAAGAATCTTCATCTGACTCTGAAGCAATATACGCACGCTGAGCAGCAATAAGCATACGGCGAACTGCAGGAATTGAAGATACAGTAGACACATGCGAAGAAACTTCGCTGGAACGCAATTCTTCGCTAATATCCTCACCTTCGACAGTCACTACAGGATTCTTAGGATCAACACTAAAGTTAGCGTCACTTTCAGTAAATAAGGCTCCAATAGCTTCAACAATTTGATTAAAGCGTTCAGTATCCGCTGAATTTACAGGATTTCCTTCCTCATCCAATTCAAGTTGCGTGCTTAAATCAATACCTTGCTTCAAGCAACACCAAGCAGCAGCTCTATACATTGCACCCGTATCTAAATACGCAAACCCATAGTATTGTGCTAAAGCACGAGAAGTAGAAGATTTACCTACTCCTGCTGGTCCATCAATTGCTACGCAAATCACAGGCCAACCTCCTTAGAAAGCGAGCGCACTTCTGTTTGAGAAAGCACGCGATACGATCCAGCTTTTAAGTCACCCAATTTAATAGGACCAATTTGCGTACGAACAAGACGCTTTACAGGGTATCCTACGGCTCCAAAAATCCTGCGAACAATACGATTTTTGCCAGAATGCAACACAACTTTTACCATGGTTGTGTCGTGATTCTGGTCGATTATTGCGCAACGATCGAGCTTAATCCAACCGTCTTCAAGATTTACACCTTGCGAAACCAAGCGTCTGCAAACCATACCGTTGATTTTGCCTTCAACAGTTGCAATATAAGTTTTCTCAACCTCATACTTTGGGTGCATTACGTGCTGGCTTAGCTCGCCATCGTTGGTCATTAAAATAAGACCTTCAGAATCGTAATCCAAGCGTCCCATGTGGAAAATTCGCTCGTACTTGTCTCCAACAATATCTCTTAAAGTAAAGCGACCTTTTGGATCGTCCATTGCGCTAAGAACTCGCTTAGGCTTATGCAATGCGAGCGTTACGAGCTTTGTGTTGAACTTTACGCGAGATCCATCAACGCGCACTTTTTGACGTTTTGGATCTACTCGAGTACCAAGTGTTGTAACCAATTCGTCGTCTACTTCAACACGACCATCAAGGATTATTTCTTCACACTTTCGACGTGAACCAAATCCCGCTTCAGCAAGCAGCTTCTGCAGTCGAATGGCGTTGTTGTCATCTGAATGCGCCTGATTGGCGCGGGAATATGCGTTTGGCATCGTTCTCCCAACGTGACCTAAAGAATTACATACATACTTGCGCCAAAATTTACTTAAGAATGCGCAATATAAGCAATTCATTACTAATTAACTTACTAATTTATGTGGCAATTTATTAAATTTGTAATAAATCAAAAAACACCACGTCTTCCTATGTTACCGTATGGCATAGCCGTGATAGTATAGCCTAGGTTTCATTGTGTTGCAATCACTAACAAAGCAGCACAACTAAAATTAAGGAAAATTATGATTAAAACAACAGATACAACGTGCGACACAACTAAAACTGCTGCGCCACTTATTGTTCGTATTGGTACTGAATTTATTGCTACAGCTTTAGTAATGTTCGTTGTTTACACTTTTTATCCTCTCAATATATTTATGTCCGGAATCAACGTTTTCATGATTGCTGTCGGCACTGGTCTCGCTTATGCTGCAGCAGCACATATTGCATCTAAAGTTTCTGGAGGTCATCTTAACCCTGCTATAACAGTTGCTTCAATGCTTACTGGACGCACTTCATATATTTCAGGATTATGCTACATTGTTGCACAAGTTCTTGGTGCTATTGCAGCTGCAAAACTATTTCTTCTTACTATTCCTCAGCAGGATTCAAGCCTCGATCCGTCGCAATTTGGTCAAATGTCAGGTTTTGACAAAAAATATTGGTTTATGCCATTAGTAAACGGGTTTGGAAAAGGATCTATTTCCGCATCTAAACTAAAAGGAATGAATTTATCTTTCGGAATAGTATCTGCATTATTAGTTGAAGTTATTGCTGTTATTTTGATTGTTGCCGCCGCATTGCGCAGCACAGACAATAAAGGTAATACTAAATGCGGTTATGCAACACACATCGGTATTGCATACACAGTTGGCACTTTAATTACATACATGATTACAGGAGCTGGCTTGAATCCTGCTCGTTCTACAGGCATTGCAATATTCGCAAACTCTTATGATTTGGATGTTAAGCCATTAAGTCAATTGTGGGTATTCTGGGTTGCTCCAATTTTTGCTGCAGCGATTGTTAGCTTAGTTTCGCTATTGACAAAGTTCCTTTCAAACTCTGCACAAAAACTTGCTGTATCGAATGAAACAAATTCCGAACCAGCACAAAAATCTGCAGACGCAAAAGCAGACGAAAAAGCAGATGCTCCTGTAGCACCAGATATGAGCTATGAGTACGTTCAAAACGTATCTGACAATAACGTCGCGAACAATCTTTAAAAATAAAATTATAGCAAAAATATAATTGAAGCATATGTTATGAGCAAACCTATGCCAAGCGTAATACTTATGAAAGAATCAAAGCCAACAGAGCGAACTTTCCAAGGACTACGCTGACGCATAATTAAGCGCATAACCCCTAGAAGTACAGCCGCCACAGAAATAATAATCGTGGCGGCTTTTACATATCCTACGAATGCTAATAATGCGCAAAATGCAACAATAACTGCTACAATCCACTCAGCATAAGGCTTACCCTCACGTTTTTCCGACACATACGGATGTTCCGTTTTAGCGCTTTTAGTCTGATGCTCATTATCTGTCATACTTGTATCATACCTGCTTAGCGATAAGAAAACATAAGTTGATTTATTCATTAACGCAAAAATGCAGCGCTTGAAATACTCAAACGCTGCATTCATAGTATTTATTGATTTATTGATTTATTGATTCATTTATGAATTTATGAATTTTAGCTAAAGCAATTTTAGTGGAAGAAGTGACGAGTTCCGGTAGTGTACATCGTCACGCCAGCTTTACGCGCAGCTTCAAACACTTCCTCATCGCGAATAGAGCCACCAGGTTGCACGATCGCACGAACGCCAGCTTCAATAAGAATCTGCGGGCCGTCAGCAAATGGGAAGAAAGCATCCGAAGCCGCAACAGATCCGCGAGCACGCTCAACGCCATCAGCCAAAGTGTTAGCGCGTTCAACAGCCAAATGGCAAGAATCCACGCGATTAACCTGTCCCATGCCAATGCCAACAGTAGCATTGTCGTGCGCAAGCAAAATAGCGTTAGACTTTACGCAACGAAGCGAGCGCCACGCAAATTGCAAGTCACGCAATGTATCAACGTCTGCAGGATCTCCAGAAACGAGCGTCCAGTTTTCAGGATTATCACCAAAAGCATCAATCTTATCTGCAGATTGAACTAAAGCACCGCCGTCAATAGGATGCACCTGCAAATCCAAAACTGGCGGAGTTGCAACCTTCAGAATGCGAAGATTCTTCTTCTTAGTGCGAAGCAATTCCAAAGCTTCTGGCTCATAGTCTGGAGCCACAATAACCTCTGTGAAAATTGGGCGAACACTTTCTGCCATTTCCAAAGTTACTGTAGTATTTGCAGCAATCACACCGCCGTAAGCACTTACAGGATCGCAAGCGTGAGCTTTTTTATGCGCTTCTGCTGCAGTCGCGCCTATTGCCAAGCCGCAAGGATTATTATGCTTGCAAACAGCAACAGCAATTTGTGGAGCAAAATCCCAAACTGCACGCCAAGCAGCATCCGCATCTACATAATTGTTGTAGCTCATAGGTTTTCCGCCAAGAAGCTCAGCCTGAGCCAAACCACCCTTATGCAAAGGATCTAAATACAATCCTGCTTGCTGATGAGGATTCTCACCATATCGAAGCGTATGCTCTAAACTCCAAGTGCGCGTGTAGTTTGAAGGAAGCTTCACAGCTTCAGCATTTTGATTATCTTCTTCATCATTTGTGTTCAAACTTTCAGGCTTCTGCCATGCTTTACTTGTCCACTCAGATATAGAAGCATCGTAAGCTGCTGTATGAGCAAATGCTTTACCAGCCAAATATTCGCGCTCTTGCAAATTAAAGCCTTCACCTGAAACGATTCTATTAGCTAAAAGCTGGTAATCTGCAGGATCTGTAATAACGGCAACAGACTTATGATTCTTTGCTGCAGCACGAATCATAGAAGGTCCACCAATATCAATTTTCTCAATAATTGCATCACTATCAGCACCGCTCATTACAGTGTCTACGAATGGATACAAATTAACTACTACAGCATCAAACGGCTTTATGTTTAGCTTTTCAAGTTGCTTTACATGATCAGCATTACTCATATCTGCAAGAATTCCAGCGTGAATATGCGGATCTAAAGTCTTTACCCTTCCATCAAGACTTTCTGGGAAACCAGTAACGTCAGAAACTTCAGTAACATGAACGCCAAGTTCCGCCAATTTAGCAGCAGTAGAGCCGGTTGAAACTACTTCAGTATCAGCCTTTCTAAAAGCTTCAGCTAATATTTCAAGTCCTTCTTTATGAAAAACTGAAACAAGAACTCTACGAATTTGCTTTTCACCTGTGGTTATCAGCACATTTGCGTTTGATTCTTTGCTCTGTGTCTGTTGCACGGCGGCCTTCCTTCCCAAAATAGTAGTGAGGAATTATTTTCTTTTAGCCTTCGATGAAACCGTCCTAGGAGCGGCTTTTTTCAAAGGCAAAGGTTGATTACTTTTATTACTAGTCTTATTTTCGATTAATTCTGCAGATTTTACAGGTTTATTCGACTTACTAGCAGCAATAAGATTTAAGCAATATCTCGCACCACAAATAAGTAGAATACTAAAAATTGAAATAACCAATGCTATAGCAGAAGCGTATAGAGTAAGATGACCAACAGCTCTAGTACTTTCAATAATGTCAACTCCAATATAAGAAAGTCGACATTCACCCAATGAACCATTTGCTATTGAGAAAACAACAGTCCACATAATTGTAATTAAAGCGGATACGCCAACACTATCAGTTGCAGCTTCTATAGCGTTCAACATAAAAGACTCACGCTCAGTTTTGTCAATAATATTTTTTAGGCGCAAGCCACAGCCGCTTTTATGCAATAAAGCTACAAGCATTACAATAAAGCATAAAGTTGGAACTATACAGTAAAAAACAGTGCGATGCATAACATCAACAACGACATCAGGAAATATTCCAAAAATCGGAATAGGAGGCAAAGATTTACGCTGAGAAACTGTTAAAGTAAATTGTGCAACAGATCCAATATTAAATCCAGATCCACAAATCCAAGATAATGCCCAAATAGCAATATTCGGCAGCCAAACTAAGCAAGCAATAGTTGTAAGAATACGCGAACCATTTTGCATGCCTAGTTTATTGAAATATGAATTAACATAACCAAAATTTGTGCAAGCCCAAACCACAACAGTTATTAGTGCAACAAAAGAATATAAACCGAACAAAATTACCGCAGTTCGCTTAGTAATACGAATATTTTTTTGAATATACTCAGGACATATTTGCTTATAACGCTGCTTAGCGGATACAAACAGTGAGCTGCTTGGAAAAACCGCTATAAGTAACGAAATTAAATAAACACAAGAAGATTTACAAGCAACAATAAAAGTAGAATCAAGTAAAGCAACCTGCGTATTTTGAGAAAATATCGCATTAATAGCAGCCCAGACTACAAGCCCAGTAAAATATGCTATATTCCCACCTTTAATACGACGAATTAAGCATACAAGCGTTGAAATAAGCAGAAAAGTAAGGCCTAAAGGAATAATCGTAAGAATGCAATTTCCAAAAGTAAGACCCACGCCTTGAGCAAACATAAACACAGCCCAAGTCATAGACATTGCAGATTCAGAAAGATTACCTGTTCCTTCTTCGATAGAAACCACAAGAAGTGTGAGAGATAAGAAAAGACCTATCGTAAGAGAAAAAATAAAAATAACAATAACAGGAGTTATTACACCTTTAGACATGTTTATTAAGGATGACTTAAGCTTTTCAACCATGTCTTTTCCTTTCAATTCTTTTAGGTGTAAAACCAATATATTGCTTTAAGGAGGATATTACTTTAATAATAAGCGCTAATAATAAACTTTTAAGCTGGCATAGTAATT
>NQOP01000001.1:532038-534767 GCA_003585845.1 Bifidobacteriaceae bacterium NR021 | reverse complement strand
GCGTCGCTTTCAATTTCAATACTTGCCTGACCATACTCAAGCATGTATGACTCAGTAATAACTGGAGGAGGTAGCTTACCAGCTTTACGAATAGCAAGAAAACCTTTGCCTAAGCGAGATGCCAATAATGGTCCAAAAAGAAAGCCTCGAGCTTCAAGCCCAGCAATCAAATCAATTGAATCAGCTGGCACAGGCAATGCATCAATCAAAGAATCAATAAGAATTCGCGAAGAGCGCGCATTTGAAAATATAGGAAGAAAATCACGGAATATAATACTAGGATTTGGGAATCCTGGAACGGTACGAATCAAAGAAGCAAGATAAGCGGCATCATCGTTGCTTACTGTTTTCAACGTTTTCACTGTAATATCCGTTGCTGTCATAATCCTAACGTTCTTTTCGTTGCAACCTGTTTTTAAGAATATGAGGAAAGTATACGCATGTTCGTGTGATGTGTGAAGCATGAACCGCATCACACATCACAACTTCAAGTATTACATAATTAATTTATAGCAGTCGTCATGAGAGCCGCTATTGCGCTGTCTTCTTCAGTGGACTCAGCAGTTGGCTCAGAAACATCTTGTTTATCAGTTTCTTCGATATCAGCTTTGGCTTCCATTTTTTCGTTTGCTTCAGCTTCTTCGTCACTAATAAATGCTGGACGCACATACAATCTGTTTACAGCACGGAAAGATACTCGCATCAAGCTACCTTCTGAATCGATAACAATCTCTTCATATTGAGTATCTACGCTTACAATCTTGCCGATAATGCCACCGATTGTAATAATTTCAGTGCCTGGTTCCAAAGATTCATGGAAGGAACGCATTTCAGCTTGACGCTTCTTAGCATTGCGAGTTTGGAACATCATCATGCAAACCATTGCTACAACGAGAATAATAAGCATGCCATACTGCTGGAAAAATTGAGGCAAAATAAACTCCTTAAGTATCCAACCCTAAGACGGTCGAAATGCCGTCCAAGTTAATTATTTTAAGCTAGCTCACTGACATTACTAGGCTCTTTAAAGCCCAAATGTTTCCAAGCTTTACTAGTTGCAACACGACCTTTAGGAGTGCGAATTAAGAATCCTTCACGCACTAAATATGGTTCACATACTGTTTCAACAGTTTCAGCTTCTTCACCAACCATTGCAGCTAGATTATTAAGACCAACCGGTCCACCGTTAAACTGACAAACCATAGCCTTCAAAACTGCAATATCAAGTCGATCAAGACCTTGCGTATCAATCTGGTATAAAGCTAACGCTTCAACAACAGCTTCATGATTTACTTCTGACAAATCATGCACAATAGCCCAATCTCTGACACGCCTCAACAAACGATTCGCTATACGAGGAGTACCACGAGAGCGCAATGATAGCTCTTTAGCAGCTTGATCGACAAGACGAATCCCTAAGACTTTAGCAGATCGCTCAATAAGTTTTTCAAGCTCTTCGTGAGGATAAAAATCAAGATGAGCAGTAAAACCAAAACGAGCGCGCAATGGAGAAGGCAACATTCCTTCCCTAGTGGTGGCTCCAACTACAGTAAAACGAGGAAGAGTTAGCGGTATCGATGAGGCACCAGGACCTTTACCAACCATGACGTCAACGCGGAAATCTTCCATAGCAATATAAAGCAACTCTTCTGCAGCACGAGGCAAACGATGAATTTCGTCAATAAACAACACTTCACCTGCGTCAAGCGCGCTTAGTATAGAAGCTAAATCTCCAGCATGCTGGATAGCAGGACCTGAAGTAATTCGAATAGGAACTTGCAATTCATTAGCGACAATCATGGCTAATGTAGTTTTTCCTAATCCAGGAGGACCAGCCAATAACATATGGTCAGGAGCAACATCACGCTTTTTAGCCGCATCTAAAAACAGTTGCAATTGCGCTTTTAAAACTGGTTGGCCAATAAAACCTTCTAATGCGTGAGGACGAAGCTCCTCATCACTGAGTTGCTCATTTCCTAAAGGCGTTGAAGAAACCATGCGTAAGGATTCTTCAGCAACACCAGTATTTAGCGCAGATGTATACTCTTCACTCACTTCAACTCCCCCAATACTAGATTCTTTACAAACATGATTACCTACCCCTATCAAGTGAAGCTAATGCCATTCGTAAAATATTAGGCAAATCTGCATCAGATATAGGAGTTGAAATATTATTCTCTGCACAAACTTGCTCAACTGCTCTTTGAGCGTCAACTTGTCTCCAACCCAATGAAACAAGACCCTCTATTACGCATTGCACGCTAGAATCAACAATCTGCTTGTTAGATTGAGTAGAATCATTAGAACTATCTGCCAGTATTGAAGGATCAAGAGAACCCTTCAATTCCAAAATAATCTTCTGCGCACCCTTTTTCCCTAAACCAGGCGCAGAAGAAAGAGAAGTTACATCTCCCTCAGAAATAGCTTGTAAAAGACGATCAACATTCAAAGTTGAAAGCATAGAAAGAGCAACTTTAGGACCAATTCCACTAACTTTTTGCACTTGCAAAAACATTCGTTTAGCAGCTTGAGTTGTAAAACCATAAAGAGTTAAAGCATCTTGCGAAACTTGAAGCGATGTATAAACGCGAACTTCCTGGCCTTCATGCAAAGAAGACAAATCTTGAGAAGGCATATAAGTCTCGTAGCCAACCCCAGAAACAACAATAAGAGCAGAACGAGCATCAATTGACGCAACTTGCCCAACAAGCATTCCAATCATAAGCTCA
>NQOP01000001.1:530549-531375 GCA_003585845.1 Bifidobacteriaceae bacterium NR021 | reverse complement strand
AAAAACTCATAGCTTAAAGCACATAAAGCTAAATACGATTATAATAGAACATCTGTTCTATTAATATCCTACATGTCTCGAACGACAGAAGAAGATTTACGCGCCTGAGCTTGAGCTAAAGCCCACTGTTTCTGCGCAGCAGTTAGATGCTGCTCGCGCTCGCCACCTTGTAAAGCACCAGAAGGACGAAGAGCATGACAAATAGCTTGAGCTAAAGCGTCAGCAGCATCAGCAGGAGTAGGCAAAACATTAAGACCAAGCAGCCGCGCGACCATGCGCTCTACTTGAGGTTTTTGAGCTTTTCCGTTTCCAGCTACAGCAAGTTTAACTTCAGTAGGAGTGTGTAAAGCAACGGGAATATTGCGCTGAGCTGCAGCAAGCATTGCGATACCAGCAACCTGTGCAGTGCCAAGAACAGTATTTCGGTTTTCTTGCGCAAAAACACGTTCAATAGAAACAGTATCAGGCGAAAAACGCTCAATTTTTTCAACTAATCCGTTATAAATCTTTAAAAGTCGCAAATCTTGCGAAAGATCAGGCTCAGACCTCAACACATCGACGTGAATAAAAGAAAGCCGACGCGAGACGCCGGCTTCAATCACGCCGACCCCGCAGCGAGTAAGCCCGGGGTCAACGCCCAAAATCATCATAGGAGACTATTCATCTTCCTCAAGCTGAGCCATAACTTCATCTGAAGCGGTCCAGTTGCTGTAGATATTCTGAACATCGTCCAAGTCATCGAGATTATCGATTAAGCGAGAAACCTTTTGAGCATCTTCTAAGCTCAACTCAACCTCATTATTTGGATGCATAATGATATCTGCAG
>NQOP01000001.1:519045-529803 GCA_003585845.1 Bifidobacteriaceae bacterium NR021 | reverse complement strand
GTAAACAGAATAAACATCGCCATCATCAGCAACATCTTCAGCTCCAGCTTCAGCTGCAACTTCGAAAAGCTTATCGTAGTCAACACCTTCGGATGGAACTTCAATCAAACCTTTACGTTCGAAGTTGAAGCTCACCGAACCGCTTGTTGCCAAAGAACCGTTGCCCTTAGTAAGAGTTGAACGCACATCAGCAGCAGCACGATTGCGGTTATCAGTAAGGCATTCAATAATCAATCCAACACCTGCAGGAGCGTAACCTTCGTAAACGATCTCTTCATAGTTTGCGCCGCCAGCTTCTTCACCAGAACCACGCTTTACAGCGCGCTTGATGTTGTCAGCAGGCATGGAAGCCTTCTTAGCTTTAACGATGGCATCGTACAGCGTAGGGTTACCATCAGGATCGCCACCACCCAAACGTGCAGCAATTTCAATGTTCTTAATAAGCTTGGCAAAAAGCTTGCCACGCTTTGCGTCGATAGCGGCCTTCTTGTGCTTTGTAGTCGCCCACTTGGAATGACCTGACATGATACTCCTAAAACGTACAGTTAATCAAACGAAACGATTTTATTGCGCTTTCGCGACAAATTTTATTTATCTTTTATATCAAGCCCATGCTTTACTTCAAAAATACGCTGGAAAACTGTAATAATACCGCCAATAGCAAGCAGAATCATAGCAAAACTCAACCAAAAAAGTTGATTTGTAAGACCAACAAGCCCCATAGCAACAAGAATCACAGCAACTCTATCTGCACGAGTTATTAAACCTTTTTTAGGATCTACATTTATTGACTGACCGCGAGCGCGAGTGTATGAAGTTACGAAAGCTGCCATAAGAGCAGCCAAACAGCTTAATAAGCCTACATACTTTATTGCATTGCCATTCAAAGTTGAAATCCAAGTGCACATTTCTTTTTCGTGAGAGTTATACAAACAAATGCATACCGAGGAAAACAATGACCAGTCTGCAATACGATCGAGAGTTGAGTCAAGGAATGCACCAAATTTAGTACCGCCTGTAGTTATTGCAGCAACAGAACCATCTAAACTGTCTGCAAGCACAAAAATAGTTAAAAATATAGTGCCAACAACAAACTGTTTAGTAAAAGCAGTAACAAAAGCAATAATAACTACAGCTATTGTGCCGACAATTGTTACACAATTAGCACTTACGCCTAATCGGACTAGCAATTTTGCAATTGGAGAAATAATGCGCTTAAACCCACTGCGTAATGATTCCAACATCGAATGCAACCTTCCTAGCGTAATCAAGCAAATAAAACTTGGGTTCAATAAACAATCCCATATTAGTCAATCGACTGTAATACGCATAAAAGCCCACACAACTTTAAGAAGTGTGGGCTTTTGCTTATTTCGTTTACTTATTGCAATTTAGTTTTCAAGCGAAACTGCATTATTTAAGTAACGTTACTTAAATAACTTACATTACTTAGTGTAACGCTCGAAATCTTCTGCACTATTTACCTGAACGCGCTGCTTAATAATGGAAAGAATCCACTCTTTAGCTTGATCAACAGGAACGCCGTTCAATTGGCTGCCATCGCGGAAGCGGAAGCTCACAGCATTGTTGTTCACATCCTCTTCGCCAGCAATCAAAGTGAAAGGCACCTTAGACTTAGAAGCGTTACGAATCTTCTTGCCAAAGCGATCGTCAGAGCTGTCCATTTCACAACGAACCATATTCTCTTCCAAATCGCTAATAAACTTTTGCAAGTGTGGAGCGAACTCGTCAGCAACAGGAACGCCAGTTACTTGAACTGGAGCCAACCATGCTGGGAACGCGCCTGCATAATGCTCAAGCAAAATAGCAAAGAAACGCTCAATAGAACCAAAGAGCGCACGGTGAATCATCACAGGACGCTGGTGGCTACCGTCAGCCGCAATATACTCCAACTTAAAGCGCTCAGGCAAGTTGAAGTCGAGCTGAATAGTAGAAACCTGCCAAGTGCGGCCGATTGCATCTCGAGCTTGCACAGAAATCTTCGGGCCATAGAATGCAGCTCCACCTGGATCGTCCACGAGTTCCAAACCAGACTCTTTAGCAACCTCTGCCAAAGTATTAGTTGCTTCTTCCCAAATCTCGTCGGAACCAACGAACTTGTGTTCATCCTTAGTGGAAAGCTCCAAGTAGAAGTCGTTCAAACCGAAGTCTTTAAGAAGACCAAGCACAAAGTTAAGCAAGCTCTTCAACTCATCGCGCATCTGCTCGCGAGTGCAATAAATGTGCGAATCATCCTGAGTCAAGCCGCGCACGCGAGTTAAGCCATGAACAACGCCAGACTTTTCGTAGCGATACACAGTACCAAACTCAAACAAGCGCAAAGGAAGTTCTCGATAAGAACGCTGGCGAGACTTGAAGATCAAGTTATGCATTGGGCAGTTCATTGGCTTCAAGTAGTAGTCAGCACCTTGGCGAGTTACGTTACCGTTTTCGTCGCGCTCTTCGTCAAGCTTCATTGGAGGATACATGCCATCCTTGTACCACTGCAAGTGACCGGAAGTCTCATACAAGCCACCCTTAGTAATGTGCGGAGTTTGTACGAAGCTGTAGTGATGCTTGCGATGCTGCTCGCGCGAATAATCTTCCATCGCGTTAATAATTGCAGCACCCTTTGGATGGAACACTGCTAAGCCTGGACCAATCTCATCTGGGAACGAGAACAAATCCATCTCTTGACCAAGCTTACGATGATCGCGCTTAGCAGCCTCTTCCATGCGAGTTGTATAAGCTTTAAGCTCTTCTTTGCTAGGCCAAGCAGTTCCGTAAATGCGCTGAAGCATAGGATTATGCTCCGAGCCACGCCAGTAAGCTGCAGCAACACGCTCAAGCTTAAAAGCCTTAATATAGCGAGTGTTTGGCAAATGAGGTCCACGGCACAAATCGCTCCAGACCTTATTGCCTTCGCGATCCAAATTGTCGTACATGCTAAGCTCATGCTTGCTAATTTCGCCAGCAGCAGCCGGATCAAGAGCAGCTTCCTTATCCCCAATCAACTCCAACTTATAAGGTTGATTTGCTTCTTCAGCGCGTGCTTCATCTTCAGTTACAACGCGACGACGGAAGCTTTGAGACTCTTTAATAATGCGCTGCATATGCTTTTCGATTTGCTTCAAATCGTCTGGCGTAAATGGAGTATCAACATCGAAATCGTAGTAGAAGCCGTCTTTAATTACAGGACCTACGCCCAACTTTGCGTCTGGTCGAATTTCTTGAACAGCTTGAGCCATCACGTGAGTAGCGGAATGACGCATGATTGCGATGCCATCTTCACTATCAAGGGCTACTGATTCCACGGTATCGCCGTCATGAAGAGGCGTGTACAAATCACGCAACTCGCCATTTAAACGCACGGCAATAATATTCTTATCTTCCGCGAAAAGTTCAACGCCAGTGAAGCTTGCATCCACCTCCTTGCATTCCTCGTTTACGGTGATGGAGATGGTATTTTCAGCCATAATTGTCCTTTTCTATCGGGGTCTTGCGTTACTAATGTGCAGACCTGGACCTGTGTGGCGTCGATAAACTTACGCGATTAAACAATCAACAAAACGCGCAAAAACGACGTCAATCGCGCGCATTTTTCACGCGCAATTCGTTGACATTTTAGGACAACAGAACGACTTTTAAGGCACTTTTGCTAAATAGCGTTTTCGACTACTTTTTCTCTCCGTGCATGCAATCTTGATGAAAAATCATTAATTTTTATAAAAATACTTTCACCAATCTTGACTATTAAGAAGAAAGCTCCAGCGCAAATAGCAATAGTGCCACCTGCAGAAAGCTTCAGTATTACAGCAAAAGCTAGTCCAATTAAAGCAATCGAAACAGCAGTAATTACGCATGCAAGTACAAATTTATTTATAGAAGCAATTCTTCCCTTTAATGCTGCAGCAGGAGCAGCAATAAGAGATACTGAAACAACTGTACCAACTGCTGGAATAATAACGGAAACAGTAATAATAATCAAAGCAAGAACCATGCCCTGTATAAAACCTGATCTTCCGCCTGCAGCACGGTAATTAATAGTGTCAAACGAGCAATGCACAAGATTAGCAGAATTAAAAATCCATAATCCCAAAACAAGCAAGAAAGCAACAGAGGCTGAAATCACGTCTGCAGGAGTGCAATTAAGCAATGATCCAGTTAAAAATCCCTCAATACGCAATGGCAATGGAGCAAACCACTTATTTAAAAAGTATCCACTAGCAAAGCCGACAGTTAAAGTAATACCAGCTGCAGCTTGCGAAGAAATGCCTTTAAGATGCGAAAGTGCATACATTACTAAGGAAAGTACAACGCACGCAACAGCAGCACCAACAAAAAGCCCAAGCGACAAAATATTTTGATCTATTGTATAAGCAGAAGTTACAACTACACCTAATACTGCTCCAGGAAATGCAGCATGAGTAATAGATTCAGTAAAGAATATTCGCTGATTAAGAAGCGCAAGAGAGCCAACAAAACCGCATAGAGCACCTACAACAATTGCTTCAACTATAGGTAGAGCGATAATTTGCCAAATACTTACCATCTATTCCCTACCTTTATAAGATTTTGCTAAAACTTGCATATCGCTATCGCTTGTATGAGTTTTATGCGCAAAAACTATAGATGAAATAACTTGGAACAGCCAGCGCACAATAAGCACAACTACGAACATTGCGCACATGCTTAATGCAATTGCTGCTTGAGGAGAAATAGGATGATCAAGCTCCAAATTCATAACGTACATACCAAGAACAACTCCAGCAATACCAACAAAAATACCAACTGCAACCATGCGTCCAACTGTTCTAGACACTAAACGAGCACTAGCTCCTGGAATAATAAGGTATCCGATCACAAGAAGAACGCCAACAGCTGAAGATGCAGAAACAACAACCGCAGCAATACCAACGTTAAGAACAATATCTACAAAAAGAGTATGCACTCCCATTAATGGAGCACTTGCTCGATCGAAAGCAACAATAATCTGCTGTTTCCAAGTTGCCAAAAGCACAATAATTGCAAACAAGCAAATCCACATTGCCTGAGTCATTCGCTCATCAGTGACATCAAGCAGCCTACCAAACATCAATGCCTCGAGCTGACCTGACATATCACCTTTTTTTAGTGAAATTACTACACCAAGAGCAAAGAAAGTAGTTAAAACAGTTGCAATAATCGATTCATTTATGCGAGCTGAACGAGAAGCCCACACTAACGCAGCAACTAAAAATACTGAACAAATCGCAGCACCAGGAATAATTTGATCTATGCCACCGTATAAAGCACCTACAACAATTCCAGGAAATATGCCATGCACAATAGCTTCCGCATTAAATTCAGCACATCTCAAGTTCACAAATACACCAACGATTCCGCTAGCTATAGATAGAACTACAAGTAAGCAGAACGGACGAAAAATATAAGGAGCAGAAGCAATAAAATCAAAACCTGGAATTGGTTCCAGAACTTCTCTTAATGACTCAACTAATTGGGCAAGCATTAATCTTGCCTTCCGCTAATTTTTAAACCATCGCTAAAAACTTCTTTAGAGCCTTCTTTAGAATCAGAATCCTCTTCAGACATTTGCGAAAGCGTAAGACCTGCAGAAGCAGCAGGCATACTTCCACCATATGCGCGAGTAATATTTTCTTTAGTCATTACTTCTTTAAGCGCGCCAAAAGCAATCTGCTTGCCAGCTAAAAGTAACGCTTTTTCACAAATAGCATCTGCAATAACTAAATCGTGCGTAGACACAACAAAAGCAATACCTTCTTGCTTTGCTGATTTCATAATATTAAGAAGTTCTCGGCGATTCGGTTCATCAAGACCATTAAAAGGTTCGTCGAGCAAAATAAGCGTTGGCTTTGCAACAATAGCGCGCGCAAGAAGAATGCGTTGGCGCTGACCGCCAGAAAGGTCACCAAATCGCACATCTGCACGATTTAATAAACCAACGTGATTAAGAGCATCCTCAACAGCCTTTTTCTGATCTTTTTTAAGCAATCCAAGAAAACCTGTCTGCCTACTTAAGCCCATTGCAACAACTTGCCGTGCAGTAATAGGGAATGTTAAATCCAAATCAACCTGCTGTGGCACATATCCAATAGACAAAGCCTTAGGCATTTTCAGTTCGCCGCGACTTACGCGCACGATGCCAATAATAGCCTGTAAAAACGTTGTTTTTCCAGAACCATTTGGACCTATTAAAGCCAAAGCTTCCCCGGCTTGCACACTGCCATTAATACCAGTCACTACAGTTTTATAACCGTATGCCAGGTCGCAATTTTTCATTGCAAGGACGCTCTTATTCACTATATTTCCAGTCTTTTCAGTTCATTAATAAGTATTCGTAACAGTAACTTTTTGTTTTCGTTATTAAACTTTCACTATTAAAGTTACTGTTACGATACTGTTATTTTTACTGTTATTTATATGTTACTTCTTCAATGCAGTCTTAACTGAATCTGGGAATTCAGGAACATTACCATTCCAAGCTTTCACCAATGTTTCAACATTGTGAACAATGGATCCGATGTAAGTTTCTCCAGCAGATCCAACTGGTCCAAGAGAATCTCCGTAAAGCGCATCGTCGCCAATAACAGCCTTCACTCCTGCTGCAGAAGCAACAGCTTTAATAGACTTGGAATTGTTAGAATTCTCAGCGAAAATCGCAACAGCTCCGGACTTCTTAACGTCTTCTGCAGCTTTCTGAATATGATCTGCAGTAGCATCCTGCTGGCTGTTGAAATCAGAAAGTGCTGCACCAATGAACTTCACATTGTAGTCACGAGAGAAGTAACCGAATGCATCGTGAGAAGTGAAGAGAACACGATGCTTTTGTGGCACACTATTCAAAGCTTTAGTTGCCCAAGCATCCAAATCAGTCAAAGACTTAACGAACTTTTCAACATGCTCATCGAAAATAGACTTGCTCTTAGGAAGAGCTTTTCCGAGGAAATAACCGATATTCTTAACCTGAATCATCGTATTCTTCGTGCTTGTCCAAATATGTGGATCATACTGGAATTCAGGCTCCTTCTCGCCTTCTTCTGGAGGGAATGGCCACTTTTCAGCATGAACCTTAGCGATACCGCGATCAACCTTGTATGGAAGATCCTTTTCCTTAGCAGTCTCAGCCTTTGGATCCTTGATTTCATCAGCAGTGAGAATACCGGAAGTTACACCCATAGTGCCCTTAAAACCGGTAGCTTTCACAGCTTGATCCAAGAAGTGCTCGAGATCTACACCAGAAACGAGCATCAAATCAGCCTTAGAAAGAGCTTTAGATTGAGCTGGAGTCATTTCATGCTCATGAGCAGAAGCGTTTGGCGCAAGCAAGCAGGTCAAATTAATTGTTGACTTTGCTTTGTCTTGAGGAGCTCCGATTACAGACTTCTTGCCCTGAGAATCAGTCTTATTGAGGCTCAATCCAGATTTTGCGTCAGCAGTTGAAGCGATTTGAGTTACGTAATCGCAAATTTGAGTTGTAGTTGCCACTACATTTACTTGATTGCCATTCGCCTTATTTTCGGCATTTTTTGCAGAGCCGCAAGCACCCATAGAAGTTGCTAATAATGCAACCGCAGCTGCAGTTGCGAAAATTCGTGAAGTTTTCACACTCGTTCCTTTCGGGAATCTTTAACTGTTATTGCATGGGTTGATTGTGAGAGGTACTCATGAAAGCCATTCATGAAAAAAATAATCATTCGCAATAACGCTTATAGCATAAGAAAAATATGCGTGACGGTCAATAAAAAATGTGAAAAAATATAATTATTTTTGCAAAAATGCGTTTCGCGACTTTTCCATCTGTTATAATGCAAAATTTCAAAAAAGACCATGCTGCTTTCTGCTTTATCTTGCATTAAAAAACGTTAATATACCAACGAAAAAATAAATGTGATTATAACATTTGAACAAATTTATTAAGCAGGCATTTTTGTTTATTTTTTACGCAAAACTAGTAGCGACACGCCGTAACACTCACGACACGCAGAATAACAAAAAAATTACAAATATTTTCAAAATGTTTACAAATTGTAACAATACATAAGTTTAGACAGTAATACACATGTTTAGCCAACTCTGCATGTGCTTAACAGCAATTACACTTAATAATATGTTTGGCAATACAGATGGTATGAATTACATTGCAAAACCCGACAGTTCGCACACTGACGATAAAAACTCTGCAAATAATGAAATATCTGTAGATATTCATCTTGCTTCCACACCATTGCGCACGCCTCATGCAAGCGATAACAAATATTCAAGAGGCGTTCTAGGCGTAATTACCGGTTCAAACGACTATCCCGGAGCAGCAGTGTTAAGTACAAGCGCTGCAATACATGCAAATATTGGAATGGTTCGTTATTCAGGTCCTCTTCGCGCACAAAACTTAGTATTGCAAGCATCGCCTGAGGTAGTAGCATCTGAACAATTAAACGGAAAAATAGACGCAATAACAGTTGGATGCGGCATACCAGACGAAAGTCATTGCAACGACGAAACTGCTTTATCTCAAAGAAAATACATTGCTAGCATACTTGCAAAATACTCCAACGAAAACGACAACAAAAACGAAAACGCTGAAACGCAATTAAATAACAATCTTCCGCCAATATGCGTAGATGCTGGAGCATTAGACTTACTACCAAAACAAGTTTACGAAAAAGTAGTTCTCACACCTCATGCAGGAGAATTAAGCTCGCTTTTTACTAGATACGATTTAGAAGTAAGCGCACAACAAATATCTAGCAACCCAACTCACTACGCTCAAAAAGCAGCCGATCTTACTGGAGCAACTGTGTTAGTTAAAGGCGCAACAACAGCAGTTGCTTCACCATCAAAATTGCACTCTCCTATTTATATTGCACAATACGCTCCATCTTGGCTAGCAACTGCAGGTTCAGGAGATGTTCTAGCAGGAATTTTAGGAGCATTGCTAGCTCAGCACGAAAAAGATAACGAAAACGACAATAACAATGACAACGCGAATAACAAAAATTACGCACTTATTGCAGCGAGCGCAGCTGTGATTCACGGAGTTTGCGCAGTATTTGCATCACGCAGTAGCGGAGGAAACAATTACACTCAACTAGTGCAAGACATAGTGAAATCAAAGCGTGCTTTAACTTTGGAACATCCAATTGTGGCAAGCGACATTATAAATGCATTACCGCATGTTCTTGGGATTCTTATTAATATAAAGTAGCGCGCAGAATAATAGTAGTGCGCAAAATATTAGTGCGCAAAACAAAATATGCGAATATAAAATAACGTATGAAACAAATAGAAGGAGTAGAAACAAATGACCAATGCACAAAATATTGAGATTCATGACGTCATGTTTGACTATTGCAAAGTTCTACTCGAATGGAATTGCCGAAACTGTTTGCAAAAGCAATTCCCGAATTTAGTTGATACTATTTGCCCTAATGGAAGCTTCGGAAAGAATGATTTAGCTGGATTCTACGAGTTTGAAGATCGCATGGACGGCGGCGAGCTTTTGAAAGATCTTATGCCTGAATACGAACGTCGCTTTGGAAGCGAACTTGCAGAAGCTTTCCGTTGGTATTGTGCTCATTATGACCAAGTTTTGACGCGAATGATGCCTGGAATGGTTGATTTATTGCATGATCTACGTAAAGCTGGATACGGAGTGTGGGGCTTAACGAATTGGTCAAGAGAAACTTTCCCACTTGCGCTACGCAAATTCCCAGAACTTTCTACTCTTTTACAAGGAACTATTATTTCCGGTGTTGAGCATTTACATAAGCCAGAACCGGAAATTTTTGAACTTGCTATAAGTAGATTTGGCTTGAATCCGCAAACAACTGTTTTCTTCGACGATAAGCCAGCAAATATTGATGGAGCTCATAGAGTTGGCATGCATGGATTTGTTTTTACAACCGCAGAGCAAGCGCGCAAGGATTTAGCTTCAGTGGGAGTAAATCTTTAATAATTGCTTAAATATTTAGCTTATATTACTAGGTTATGGAAACTATAGTTATGGAAACTAATAATTAGGTTATGCCTATACCTTTTGCTAGATTCGTTAGCGGCTCATTTATGTGATTTTTGATAATTATTTTAACTTTTAGCTCACGAAAGAAGCTCATATGACTTTGCTACAACTGAAATATATTGTAAAAATCGTTGACTGCGGTTCAATGAACGAAGCAGCACGAGCACTATATATTTCACAACCAGCATTGAGCTCTTCTGTAAAAGAGCTTGAAAGAGAACTTAATATTGAGATTTTCACTAGATCCACTCAAGGAATTGCATTAACAGCTGATGGAGCGGAGTTTTTGACGTACGCTCGACAAGTAATTGAGCAGGCGGATCTTCTTGAAGAACGCTACAAAAGTACTAAGCCTCGCCCACAATTATGCAGCGTTGCAACACAGCACTACATGTTTGCTGTTGAAGCATTCGTCGATATGATTCGCAGTATTCATTCTGACGAATACGAGTTTTCAATTCGCGAGACGCGCACAAAAAATATTATTAAGCAAGTAAGCGATATGCGCGCAGACCTTGGAATTCTTTATCTTTCTGACTACAACAAGGATGTAATTGGAAAGCTTCTTCGCGAAAAACATTTGGAGTTCCACCCGCTTTTCCGAGCAAAATTGCATGTTTTTCTTTCTAGAAATAATCCGCTTGCAGTACGAAAAAGCTTGAGCTTGGAAGATTTGAAACCGTATCCGTTTATTCAATACGAACAGGGAGAAGAAGGAAGTT
>NQOP01000001.1:517395-518314 GCA_003585845.1 Bifidobacteriaceae bacterium NR021 | reverse complement strand
CGCTACCATTTTAAACTTTATTATTGGGTTGAATGGTTACACTGTTTGCACTGGAATAGATAACGGCGATTTAAACAATGAAAAAATCGTCACTATTCCGCTTGAATGTGATGATACTATGCTTGTTGGCTGGATTACAAATGAGCGCACGAAGCTTTCAAAAGCTTCACTCGCTTATCTTACGCAACTTAAATCTGTGCTTGTAAGACATGGCTACGCGCTTATAGATTCACAAAATTAACGCAAGCCAAAAACTACGCAAGCTAAAAACTACGCATAATAAAAGTTGTCCACATTTCTTTAATTGAATTGACGCTCACTTTTTCCATTCATAAAATCGCTATTAATTTGTTGCAGAGAAAAAGGAGGTGCGCGATGGGCATTATTAACGTAGCGGCAAAAGTATTGGAAATTATGGGGCCAATGACAACTATGAAGCTGCAAAAGCTTGTGTATTATTCTCAAGCGCACAGTTTAGCTACAACTGGATTGTCGCTATTTCCGGAAGATTTTGAAGCTTGGACGAACGGTCCAGTTTCATTGGAATTATTTAACAGGCATCGAGGGAGATTCACAATTCGCAAAGAAGAACTGCTGATTTCTCTCCCAGAAAGATGCGCAACTTTAGAATATGAGCAGGTGAAGATTATAGAGGAAGTGTGCGCAAAACTTGGAAATCTTACAGGAAATCAGCTCAGCGAAAGAACGCATAAAGAAGATCCGTGGATTCGCGCGAGAATCGGCATATCTGCAAATCAAGGCAGCGAGGAAATAATTTCCAAGAAGTCTATTCACGACTATTACGTAAATCATCCTATTGTGTAAATGCGCGAATGTCCGAAGATCGCCAACTAAAGACCGTAACGCAGTATGCGCTCGCGCGCGCTTTGGCCGAGCTTGAAATCAACAGGATTTCAAG
>NQOP01000001.1:516579-516661 GCA_003585845.1 Bifidobacteriaceae bacterium NR021 | reverse complement strand
GTGATTTGGCTCAATTGTGAAGCACGGTGTGCTTCACATGCCAAATCAGCCGAACGGCTACCAGTAGCCGTGAGGAATAAGC
>NQOP01000001.1:505640-515735 GCA_003585845.1 Bifidobacteriaceae bacterium NR021 | reverse complement strand
TACGAAACTCGCGTTGGAAGTCCACTGGACTTCCAACTTAAGCGAGTTTCCGCTCCGAGTTGCTTTCGCGCGCTACGCTCTAAGCGCGAAAGCAGGTCGGAGCGCACACAAATAACTAAGGCGAGCACGTTGTTATTAGCAAGTGCCCGACTTAATTATTAAAAATAGTTTTTATTTATTTATAAACAAACCTAAATCGAACTAAATCTACCTAAATCGCAGTGCCGTGCTCGTCAAGGCGCGGATTCTGCCTAGAATTACTAAAGCTAAAGAACAAGCCAAACACGCCTAATGCAAATAAAACAGAAACTACCACAACAAGCACCATAGGCTGATTAGGAAGCCACATAATCACCAAGAAAGCAAGCGCTGAAAGCAAAATCACAGCCCAGGAAAACACTCCAACAACTTTACGAACAACATTCCAAGTATCATCGCCAACCTGAGATCGCTTAACATTGCGAGCCAATCTCTCCTCTTCAGCCGTCACGTTAGACGTTGGCTTCCAAGGACCGGTTCCCCTCTCTTGAAGTCTTCTAGAGCGTTCTTGTAAATTGTATTCGTCAATCATGCCTCCGCGAGCGCGACCTTTTGTTTCATCATATTGAGAAGGAATCCCCTTGCGGCTCTGCCTTTCCTTCGCGCGACGCTCTTTGCGGTTTGCCATGATTATTCCTTTCTACATTGAATTTTTCTTATATCAAGCATTTATGACACAACACACACTATTTTAGCACGGTCATACCGTCTTCACACGCGTCAACAATTCTTTCTATTAATAAATCGTTGAGCAACCTTCCCTTGCGCGTTGCAATAATACGATTTTCGTGCAACACTGCCAAATCTTCCTTACACACTTCGCGTAACACTTTTTGCAAATGCGAATCATCGAACACCTTATTAGTTTCGCGCATTTTTTCGCACAATTGCAAAATATCAAGCCCTTCTTTAATGCGCAACCCAAGCATTACTTCTTCAATTAGCGCGTCTTCTGCGTTTATACACTCGTAGTTTTGCCACGGCACGTTACCTGCGTTAATAGCATGAGCCCAACGTTTTGGATGCAAAATATCCCATGCGCGCAAGTTGTAAAATTCGTTTGAATCAGCTAAAGAAGCGTCATCATCCATGCTTTGTTTACTGATGTGATTTGCAGCATTGTAGTGCGAATGCGCTCCAGGGCCAATCCCAGCCCAATCAATGTTTCGCCAGTATCCAAGATTGTGACGAGACTCAAAGCCAGGGCGCGCCCAATTAGAAATCTCATACCACTTTAATCCAGCAGAACTAAAAAGCTCGTCAGCCAATTCGTATTTTGCAGCTTCATCATCGTCGTTTGGCGCTTGAATAGTGCCAGCAGCGATTTGACGTCCCATTTTCGTGCGCGGCTCTACCGTTAGCGCATATGCAGAAATATGGTTAACTCCTAGGCTTAAAGCCATTTCTACTGACTTTCGCCAATCGTCTAGGCTCTCTCCCGGGGCACCATAAATCAAGTCAACGCTTGAACGCAAGCCACATGCGTTTGCTGCGTTTACTCCTCGCGCAACATTTTCTGGAGTATGAGTGCGGTCAAGTGTTTTTAGTACGTGCGGAACAGCTGATTGCATTCCGAAAGATATTCGCGTAAATCCGCCTTCTGCAAGCTCCTGAATATAAGACTCGTCTGCGGTATCTGGGTTTGCTTCAGTAGTTATTTCCGCATCTTTATTAAATCCCCACAAGTTACGTATTTCTTGCAAAATTCGCACTAAATCTTGCGCTTTAAGAACTGTTGGAGTTCCGCCGCCGAAGAAAACAGATTGCGCTTTAGGCTCGAAAATTCCGTGATATTCCTGCCATTTTTTTACAAGTTGCATTTCTAGAATCGCAACATCCGCGTACCCTTCGCGACTTGCTCCCTCTCCTAAATCGCGAGCCGTATAAGTGTTAAAATCGCAATATCCGCAGCGACGCAAACAAAACGGCACGTGCACGTACACTTCAAAAGGCATACTTTTAGTTTGCATAGCTGATTTATTTAATTCAGCATCCAACTCTAAACTCATCCTTCAGACTTTTGCGCTGCACGAATCTTATCTTTAGTGTCTCTGTCGTTTGCACTTTCGTCTGTAGCCAAAGCCGCAACGAATGCTTCCTGCGGAACTTCAACGTGTCCGAGCATCTTCATGCGCTTCTTACCAGCCTTCTGCTTTTCGAGAAGCTTACGTTTACGCGTAATATCGCCGCCGTAGCATTTAGCGAGCACGTCTTTTCGAAGTGCGCTAATAGTTTCGCGAGCAATAATTCTAGAGCCGATCGCAGCTTGAATTGGAATTTCAAACTGCTGTCGAGGAATAAGACCACGAAGCTTCTTCGTCATCATAACGCCGTAAGAATAAGCCTTATCGCGGTGCACAATCGCACTAAAAGCGTCAACCTTTTCTCCCTGAATAAGAATATCAACTTTCACAAGATCCGCAGACTGCTCGCCATCCTCGTGGTAGTCAAGAGAAGCGTAGCCCTTTGTACGACTTTTAAGCTGATCGAAGAAGTCAAAAACGATTTCTGCAAGAGGAATCCTGTAATGCATTTCCACGCGGTCGGCACTAATGTACTCCATTGTGCCCATTTCTCCGCGATGATCCTGGCACAAATCCATTACAGCACCAATAAATTCTTTCGGCGTAATAATATCGGCAGCAACCATTGGCTCAATAATGCGCTTAATCTTGCCTTCTGGAAACTCGCTAGGATTCGTTACATGATGCTCTTTACCATCTTCGCTAGTAACATCATAAGTTACGTTAGGAGCAGTGGAAATAAGATCCAAGCCAAACTCGCGGCTTAAACGCTCGGAAACAATCTCCATATGAAGAAGACCCAAGAATCCGCAACGGAAACCAAAGCCCAACGCAACAGACGTTTCTGGTTCGTAAATAAGAGCAGCGTCGTTAAGTTTTAGCTTGTCGAGAGCATCTCGAAGATCTGGGAATTGCGCGTTATCAATTGGGAAAAGACCTGCGTAAACCATAGGCTTAGGATCGCGATAACCGTCCAAAGGCTCAGATGCAGGATTTACGGCGCTGGTAATGGTGTCACCGACTTTAGATTGACTCACGTCTTTTGCACCTGTAATTACATAGCCCACTTCTCCAGCTCCAAGCGCCTTAGTTGGAGTCATATCTGGGCTAATAACGCCGATTTCAATAGGATCGTGCGTCATACCAATGCCCATCATATGCAACTTTTCGCGCGACTTAAGTTCGCCATCAACCATACGAATATAGGTGACGATTCCGCGATACGAATCGTATACTGAATCAAAAATAAGAGCGCGAGCAGGAGAATCAGGATTTCCGCTTGGGGCTGGAACTTCCAACACGATTTGGTCAAGAAGATCTTTTACACCTTCGCCGGTTTTACCAGAAACGCGCAACACGTCCTCCGGCTTGCAACCAATTAAACCACCTATTTCTTCAGCATGCTTATCTGGTTCAGCGCTAGGCAAATCGATTTTGTTAAGAACAGGGATAATCGTCAAATTGTGGTCAATTGCCATATAAAGATTAGAAAGCGTTTGCGCTTCAATGCCTTGAGTAGCATCTACTAACAGCACAGCACCTTCACATGCTGCCAGCGCGCGCGAAACTTCGTAAGTAAAATCGACGTGTCCAGGAGTATCAATCATGCCGAGAGAATACTCTTTGCCTTCAAAAGTCCAAGGAACGCGAACAGCCTGCGATTTAATAGTAATACCGCGCTCTTGCTCAATATCCATGCGATCCAAGAAACGGTCTCTCATTTCACGCTCTGGCACAATTCCTGAAAGTTGTAAAATGCGATCTGCTACAGTGGACTTGCCATGATCTATATGCGCAATAATGCAGAAATTGCGTATCAACGATTGATCCGTAAATCCTGGCTGGTTATGCGGTGTAATCAAAGCAAGCATCTCCTTATTAAATACACGGACAGTATTAAATTGCGTAAGCTACGCAAGTAATTAATCTTACCAACTCTACTACCCTAGTTTACGAAAAGAAACATCAGAAAAACTCGCGCAACAGTAAGTAATAACGTTATCCAAGAAGCATGCTATGCTTACTCTTTGTATGTCCTTATATAGCAAACGTCGTTTGGAGTAACAGTGGCAAACATTAAGTCGCAGAAAAAGCGTGTTCTCACCAACGAGAAAGCACACAAGCGTAACGTAGCAGTAAAGTCTGCTTTGAAGACCGCTATTCGTGCTACTCGTGAAGCCATCACCGCTGGTGATAAGGCTGCAGCGCAGGCCGCTTTCGCAGTAGCCGCTAAGAAGCTTGACAAGGCTGCAGGTCGTGGCGTGATTCATAAGAATCAGGCTGCAAACCGCAAGTCCGGTCTTGCTGTAGCGATTAACGCTCTGTGAAGTTTGTGCAGGTAACTGCATAACACAGCATGTAAGGAAAATCCCCAGTACCAATCAGTGCTGGGGATTATTTTTATCATCGTATGCAATATTAGCGACGATGATTATTAATACGACGAATACGAGGACGTCTAACCTTAATGGGTTCCGTGCGATTCATTGCTCCAAATAAAGTTAAATCTAGTTTCACAGACAACAAGCGCATTGCAACAACAAGAGCAACAATAAGAACATCAAGCAATATTTCAACAGTTAAACCAAAGTAACCTGCATGCTTTGCTTTTACAACAAAAACAGTTAATACACATCCAAAAGCAGCAGGTAAAGCATACCAATGCTTATCTCGCACAATAACAGGAACTTGGTTCAAAATCATATCGCGAATCAAACCGCCTCCCAAAGCAGTTGCCATTCCTAAAAATACTGAAGTCGTGCCCGACATATGAAAATCTAAGCCTTTTGCTGTGCCGTTCACAGCGAATAATCCCAAAGCTAGCGCATCAATCGTAAGCATAAACCAACGCCACTTATCAATCTCTGGGTGCGCAACCGCAACAATTACGCCGGAAAGTAATCCAGTAATCACAAAACCATGATCAGCAATTCCAACTGGCGGCAACGCTCCAAGTAAAACATCGCGCACAATTCCACCGCCCAACGCAGTAATCCAAGAAGTGGCAATAATGGCAAAAACATCGTACTTTTTACGAATAGCCCACATGCCACCAACCATGCCACAACATCCCATAGCAACATACTCAACTATAAGAAAGAAGATGTTGTCCCCTAACGCGCCTTCCAAAGTATTTCCCTTCAAACAAATTCACCGAAACATTGCGCGCAACAAGCAAACGCGCCGCACTCTATACGATATATAAATATAGAGTACGACGCGCCATAAGCAATATTAGATTAGATAATATTAACTAACTTATATAAATTAGTCGCAAACTTTCCACATCCAATTATGCTTGTCTTCGACATCACCGAGCTGAATGCCGAGTAACTCGTCACGCAAAGCTTGAGTCAACTCACCAACGCCACCATCGGCAACCTTAAGATCGAATTCATCTGACTTAAAGCGACCAATTGGAGTAATGATTGCAGCAGTACCACAAGCAAAGACTTCAGTAACCTCGCCAGAACGAATGTCGTCAAGCAATCCTTGAAGAGGAATCATGGTTTCAACAACCTTATGACCTGCTTCCTCAGCAAGCTGAATCAAAGAACGACGTGTAACACCAGGAAGAATGCTGCCGGTAAGAGATGGAGTTTCCAAATGACCATCCTTGTGGAGTGCGAACATGTTCATGCCGCCAAGCTCTTCCAAATATGTCTTGGTTGCAGCATCAACGAAGCACACCTGCTCACAACCGTGCTCAATGCCCTTGTATTCACCGAGCAAGGAAGCAGCGTAATTTCCGCCGCACTTAGCAAAACCAGTACCACCAGGACCAGTGCGGAACCACTGATCTTCAACCCAAATGCTAACAGGCTTCAAACCACCCTTGAAATATGGACCAGATGGAGAAGCAATAACACAGTATTCAACTTCGTGAGCTTCGCGCACACCAAGGAACGGCTCAGAAGCAAACATGAATGGACGCATGTAAAGCGTATACTCTCGACGGCTTGGAACCCATTGCTTATCTCGCTTTACCAAAGCTGCAACCGATCCAATAAAATCATCAATAGAAAGTTCTGGCAAATACAAACGCTTAGCAGAATTTTGGAAGCGAGCAGCGTTAATATCTGGGCGGAAAAGCCAAATAGAGCCATCAGCGCGCTTGTAAGCCTTCAAACCTTCAAAGCATTCCTGAGCATAGTGCAACACAGATGCACCTGGATCCATTTTCAATGGACCATAAGGCTCTACACGACGATCAGACCATCCTTCGCCTTTAGTCCAAGACATATGAACCATATTGTCAGAGAAAATCTGACCGAAAGCAGGCTTATCAATAAGTTCGTTGCGCTTTGCGTCCGAAACTGGATTATCATTCGGCAGAACTTCAAAGTTGCCAGCCAATTTGTTCAACAGAGCTGTATCGCTATGATCATAAGACTCATAAGCGTCAGAAAACTCTGGAGCTACTTCTAAATCAGCCATTATGTCTCTTTTCTATGTGGATTATTTCTACTTGCCTTTTACCGCAATTAACGTATAGATTAATACGATTCTTATTTTTCGCAAAACTTACACGCCAAAATTTTTTAAAAAATATTTCAAAAAATACGCTTTAAAGTAAAATTTATTTAGCAAATTTAATGATTTTATACGAAAAAGCCGCATAAGAACTGACTTATGCGGCTTAAAATTTTAAACTATTTTTATAAGCTATAAGTTATAAGTTAATTAGTAATTAAATACGTTAACTTATTTTATAACTTACTTTTCTTCTGCAGCAGGAGCGGCAGCAGGGGCAGCATCAGCAGCTGGAGCAGCAGCTTCGGCTGTAGCAGCATCTTCAGGAACAGTGACGCTCACAACGGATTCTTCGCCATCCATATCGAGCTCAGCACCCTCAGGAAGCTTGACATCCTTAGCAAACACCTTGGTGCCGTCGGTCAAACCATCAACGTTAACAACCAAACGCTCTGGCAAGTTAGCAACGTCTGCGCGAACCTTGAGCTCCTGGACATCCACGAATGCAACTGCAGCACCCTTTGGAGTGCCTTCAACGAAGACTGGAACTTCAACGTCAATCTTTTCGCCAGCCTTAACTTCGTAGAAGTCAATGTGTTCTACAATGCGCTTAACAGGGTTACGCTGAACATCCTTAACAACTGCAATGCGAGATTCCTCGCCAAACTTAATAGTGAACAAAGCATTAGCGTGACGCAAAGCCAAAGTGGTTTCGCGCATTGGAAGAGTAACATGCACTGGTTCAGCACCGCCAGCATAAAGGCTTGCTGGAATCAGCTTAGCTACGCGCAAACGACGAGCAACACCCTTACCAAACTCAGTGCGCAATTCGCCTTCAAGAGTAATTTTTGTAGCCATATCGGTCTCCTTATGGTCTGGATAGTTTAGTTTGTTAATCCAGCTTCAGGCGCACCGACGCGCCGAAAACCATAAGAGGCTATCAGCCCAGTCGATAACGGAACTCTGCCACAAAGCTAGTGACATATTCCCTCGCCAAAGCAACTTCGCTATTCTAACGACAGGCTACGACTTATAGCAAATACAAAATTATTACTAATCAAATCGAATATAACTGCTACTTGAACATACAAACGATTATTATAGTTAATAGTATGTAAGTGCATAGCATGATACTATGATGTGCGCTTAATCCGCAAGCCGTTTGGCATAATGAAGGAGCAAATGTGTCCGTTTTTAATGCACTCCAACAGCAAGCGTTTAATCTTGCCCGTAAAGCATTGCGTATTGGCAGTAACTTCGCGCACCCAGTCAGCGATGACCGTGCAGGCGAACCAGACTACCTTAATACAGATCAAGAAAACACAAATACTTTACTTTCACAAAAGCAACGCCTTCCACACGTAGAAGAGTGGGGCGCGCAAATGCCAACAACGACGTTTATCGATCCGGAAACAGGCTTGCTGACCACAAAAACCGAAAGCGCAGCACCTCTTGAAGATGGCACAAGCATTTATGACTTATACGCAGATCGTGCAGCACGTATGGGCGATGATCCTCTTTACACTTATAAAGAAAACGATAAGTGGGTCACAAAAACAGCTAATCAGTTCCTTCAAGAAGTACGCGATGCCGCAAAAGGTTTGATGCACTACGGATTGCGCAAAGGCGACGCTGTTGCTTTTATGTGCAAAACATCATACGAGTGGGATGTAACAGACGCAGCAGTTATGGCTTGCGGCGGTGTTCTTGCAACTATTTATGACACGGATTCAGCCGAGCAAATTCGCAATATTGTGAATAATTCCGACTCGCGTTTCCTTATTGTTGAAACAACTGACATGCGAGATAAAGCTGATGGAGCTATTGAAGAATGCCCAAGCTTGGAACGCATTATTTGCATTGAAACAGGCGGTTTAGCAGAACTTCAAGCTTTCGGATACGCTGTTAGCGATGAGGAACTAGATGCTCGCATTGATTCTGTAAAGAAAACAGACTTGTGCTCTATTGTTTACACTTCTGGCTCCACAGCTGCACCTAAAGGTGTGGAAATGACTCACGAACACTATTGCACTACAGCGTTGAATTTGCCTGTTTACTTGCCGAATTTGCTTAGTGAAAAAGACGGTTCTGTGCTTCTGTTCCTTCCTCAAGCACACTCTTTTGCAAGAGCAATTAACTATATTGTCGTTGCAAGTACATTACGCATTTATATTGCTCAAGGTATTCCTACTTTGATTTCCGATTTGCAAGTTGCAAAACCTACAGTTATGATTGTTGTCCCTCGAGTTCTTGAGAAGGTTTATAATGCAGCTTCGCAGAAGGCTGGTCATGGTGCTAAAGGCTTAGCTTTCCAGGGTGCTGTTGTGACGGCTCAACAGTATATGAAGGAAGTTCAGGAATTTGGTGATGCTAAGGCTCTTACTAAAGCTCGCCGCACTGCTTACGATCCGCTTGTTTATCGTCCACTTCGCCAAGCTCTTGGCGGTCGCGCACGCTGGATTGTTGCAGGTGGAGCTCCTCTAGATCCTGAATTGCTTTCATTCTTCCGCGGAGCAGGAGTTCCTGTCTACGAAGGTTATGGTCTTACAGAAACTACTGCACCATGCGCGTTTACTCCTATTGGAGTTCCATTCCGAGAAGGTTCTGTTGGCATTGCATTCCCAGCTTTTACTTTGCGAATCGCATCCGACGGCGAAGTTCAAATTAAAGGCACTTGCGTATTCCATAAGTATCACAAAAACGATGAAGCAACAGAAACTTCATTTACTAAGGATGGATGGTATGCAACAGGCGATTTGGGACGAATTGACGACGATGGCATGCTTTATATTACCGGACGTAAGAAGGATTTGATTATTACTGCTGGCGGTAAGAATGTTGCTCCTGGACCTATTGAAGAGATGATTAAGAGATGCGAACTTGTGTCTCAAGCTCTCGTTCTTGGAGATAAGCGTCCGTTTATTTCTGCACTTGTTACTTTAGACGAAGAAACTTTACGAAATTGGCTTAAACTCAAGGGTCTTGACGCAACTATGAGTATGGAAGAGGCTGCTAATAATGCTGTCGTTCGTGCTGAAGTGCAAAAATTTATAGATCTTGCCAATGAAGGCGTGTCACGCGCAGAATCTGTGCGAAAGTTCATTATTTTGCCAGAAGAGTTTACGCAAGAAAACGGCTTAATGACTGCGTCTATGAAGATTATTCGTCCACGAGTTATTAAGCGTTACACTGCTTTACTTAATACGCAAATGTATACGACGCGCAAAAAGTAGTTTGTTTAAATTAACTCAGCTGAACGCACACAATTTACCCCGTATTTGGAAAGTTAATATATTTAACTCTACACATGCGGGGTAAATTGCATAAAAATACACATTTAGATGTTCCACATACTTATTAAAATTATGCATGCAAGGGAATTTTTCCTACAAGAAAGAGAACAATTATGAATAACAACAAAACTATAAAATCTGAAAGAAAAGTTTATTCAAATACTTTTTCTAAAAAACTTACTGCCGCAAGTGTAGCGGTAATTTTAACTGGGTCTTCTATTTCAATGTTTGCAGTTAGTGCCAATAGTGCATACGCAAACGAAACT
>NQOP01000001.1:504704-504865 GCA_003585845.1 Bifidobacteriaceae bacterium NR021 | reverse complement strand
GATTTAAAACAACCTACTGTTCTTGTTCCTAACAATAAAGTCACTTACAATGTAGTATCAGCTCCACTAACGAAAGTCACATCAACTTCACAAAGTAGTGTAGAAAAGACCGCTGCAGGTCTTTTTAGATTTGCAATGAACGATTCTTCTCTTACTGCAGC
>NQOP01000001.1:503085-503932 GCA_003585845.1 Bifidobacteriaceae bacterium NR021 | reverse complement strand
ACAGCGCGAAGATGCTCGCAAAGCTTACGAAACTTTGACCGGACAATTAGATAAGCCAAGCTGGTACGACTCAAAAGTGACTTTAGGAAGAGGAGATATTTACCCGGATTCTCTTTCTCGCTTAAGTAAAGCAATATCTTATATGCAAGCAATTAATGCTTATCGTCAAAGCATAGGATTAAGTCCTATGGGCGCAAGCCTCCAATTAACCGCTGATGCAATTAACGATGCATTCTATTCTGCAAACCACACCGATCATGCTCGTCACTATAATACTTTTGAAAATTTGGCTTGGGCTGATTACGGCGATGGTTCATACACCGGTGGCACAACACCTGAAACAATGACCGGTGCAATGAAGCAGTGGATTACCGATGAAAAGAAAGTTTACGACGAATACAAGTCACATGGACAAGAGGCTCCAGAAGGCGAAGTTGGCCACTATTTGAACTTCATTAACGGCTCACTTGGTTCAATGGGATTCACTACTGGAAACATTAGTAATGAGTACGGTAGCATTGCAGCATGGGATGCTTCAGTAGAAAGCGCTCCTTTCACAATTGATCAATACAGACAACTTATTGACAGGTACATAAATGGTAATGGTGGATCTTCCAACCAAACACCAACACCTTCGGTTCCTGACCACACCGTTCCGTCAGTTCCTGATCACACCGTGCCGTCAGATCCTGAAGTAGATCATACTGTTACACCAGATGTTACGCCAAATATCAATATTCCAGAAGAATATCCAAGCTTTAGCAATTCCGATTACAATATTGGTGTAGGAGATGTCAATTCTTCTAACTTCGGCTTAGGAGACTTCAACTTCGGCTTGGGCAACACT
>NQOP01000001.1:499206-502233 GCA_003585845.1 Bifidobacteriaceae bacterium NR021 | reverse complement strand
TCGGAGACTTCAACTTCGGCTTAGGCAACACCACCGACTTCGACGGAACCAACATCGGAGACTCTAGCTTGGGAGACTTCGACTTCGGAGACTTAAACGGCTCCAACGCTTCAACTACTTTACCGGCATCTAGCACTACGGATACCCCTGTAGTTGATCCTGACACACTTCTGTAAGAAGCTGAAATCTAATTAACAAACAAAAATTAAGTGACGCAGCGGCATTCACCGTTGCGTCACTTTTTATTACAACATATTTTCAAAGAATTGTGCTTTAAACTTGAGCAAGGTTACTCTCATAATCACTTACACAGAAACCATTATTACTTAAGTAGATTGTTTTACAAAATAAGTAAAATATGCTTTACTAGAACCCCAAACGCTCAAGCTTCTTAGGGTCGCTCTGCCATCCTTTTGCAACCTTCACATGCAATTCAAGCACAGCTTTTGTGCCAGTAATGCGATTTACAGCAGTTCGCAAACGCTTCTTTACACGCACTAAATGCTCCGCACGATGCCCAATAATAATCGGCTTTTGCGAATCGCGCTCAACATAAACAGACACAAGCACATGCGCTTTATTGTCGTCATATTGAGTATCCTCGCCACCGCCTGGATACACAATATCGTCAACTACAACAGCTAAAGAATGAGGCAACTCGTCGTCCAATTCTTCCAAAAATGCGCCGCGAATAAGCTCCGAAATCATGCTTTCTGGGCTTTCCTCGCTAAGCTGATCCTCCGGATACATTTGCGGACCTTCAGGCAAGTTTTGAATCAAAACATTCTTAACTTCGTCAACATTGTCGCGTTCCAGCGCACTAACAGGCACAATATCCGTAAAATCAGCAAACTGTTGTATTTGAAGCAAATGCTCAACTAATTCACTGCGACTAAGCGTATCGATTTTCGTAACAATGCCAATAAGCGGAACCTTCCAAGTCCAATTGCCCTTCTCGTCTTTTTTAGCAAAATCGGAACGAAGACGGCTTAGTATTCGCCTATCCCCAGGTCCTATCTCCTGATCTGCTGGAAGCAAGAACGCAATCGCATCAACATCTGCAAGCGACTCGTCAACAATATCGTTCAAACGCTGACCAAGAAGCGTACGCGGACGGTGAATACCCGGAGTGTCAACCAACACCATTTGCGCATTATCAGTTGTAACAATTCCGCGAATAGCCTTACGCGTAGTTTCCGGACGAGACGACGCAATAGCAATTTGCGTACCAATAAGAGCGTTCATAAGCGTAGATTTACCAACATTTGGCCTACCAACTACAGCTACGAAACCGGAACGATAACCGTGAAAATCAGGAGTAGAAATCGTTGCGTGAGTTGAAGCGTCTAGATTTGCAAACATCTCGTCGTCGAAGTCGTCAGTATCGTCGAAGTCGTTAATATTATTCACGTTATTCTTACCGTCCAGTTCTTTATTTCATCATATTCGTTTGTTTCATGGTACTAGCTTGTTTCAAAGCACTAGTTTGTTTGCTTTCAGCAGATTTTTCGGAAGAGCTAATGTCATTTTGATTATCCTTAGAATCCTTAGACTCTTCCAAAACTTGCGCATCTCGCTCTACTAAAATAGTAGATACTTTCTTTCGCCTACCAGCTGAATCCACAGCAGTTAATTTTAGTCCTCTCGTAACAGCGCTAGAGCCAACAATCGGCACATTACCAATCAACTTCGTAAGCAAACCAAACACAGTATCCACATCGTCTTCGTCAATATGAACCTCAAAAATATCTTCCAAATCTGCAATTGACGTTCGAGCAGGCATCTTCCACACGCCGTCACGTATTTCTTCCGGATCTGCATGCTGAGTGCGATCGTGCTCATCTTCCAACTCGCCAACAATTTGCTCAATAGCATCTTCAATAGTCACCAAGCCAGCAATACCGCCGTATTCGTCAACTACTACTGCCACATGCTGGCGAATTCGTTGCATTTCGTGGAATAAATCGTCAACAGGCTTCGACTCCGGCACCAGCATAGGGTCTCGGCTAATTGTTTCAACTGCCCTAGAAGATGCTGCAGGATTAAACACAGTAGCGCGTACAGCGTCCTTCAAATAAGCAACACCTACTAAATCATCTACAGAATCTCCAATAACGGGAACTCGAGAAAATCCTGAGCGAGAGCATAATTTAAGGAAATTTTCCAGCGTTTCGTCACTTTTTACGCAAATCATATCGGTTCTAGGCACCATTATTTCGCGAGTCAAAGTATCTGAAAGCGTGAGCACATTGCGCATCATTTCCGAAACTTCCGGATCGAAATCATTCGCTTCAACAAGTCGGTCAATACTCGCCTTCGCTTGATCTAGCTGAATATCTTCCAAAGCTTCATCATCTGAAAGATCAACATGCTTTTTCCTAGAAGTGACGTCAACATCGCTAGCAATATGCACTAAAGGATTAATCGCAATAGCAATAGACACAATGCGAGAAAGTCGCATCAACTTTGCTACAGGTTGAGCCTCACCAACTGAACGTGGGCGAACAAGAATAGAAATCACAGCTACAACTACTGAAACAACAACACCAATAATAAGAGTTACCCATAAAGGCGAGCCGAAAAATGCAGCTAAAGAAGCAAACAAAACTCCATCTAAAACGTTACATAGCACACGCACAAAAGCGCATGCTCCAGAAGTTGTATAACGATCAGCAATCAGTTTTTTTACACGATGGATTCTAGCAATTCGACGCATACGCACTATGGCACTAGTTTCATCATCATGCGTTTGTGCTTCAATCATAAGATTATTTAAGCTTGCACGAGTAACTCTAGGCACTGCACCTTCTGCAGCAGCCATCGCAAGCGAAAGCCATACAAGCAGCATTGCCAGCATAAGCAATGCAGCTAAACCAATCCAGATATGCAACGGCAATTGCGGAACTGATATGCTAGAAAATATTTGCTTAATATATTCCATAATTATGCTCTTAATGCGCTTTAATGCTGTTTTTTATTTTTATTTTTGACGCTACTAGCTTCATGCTCAGCATCGTAACGCTCAAG
>NQOP01000001.1:494275-498468 GCA_003585845.1 Bifidobacteriaceae bacterium NR021 | reverse complement strand
AAAAAGTAAGCATTAGTTGACGTTGCAAACCAAACATTTGCTTTTCTTCTTCCGGAGTAGTGTGATCATAGCCAAGCAAATGCAAAATACCGTGAATAGTTAGCAACAACATTTCTTCCATAGTACTATGCCCAGCTGCGAGCGCCTGCTGTTGAGCAACCCACGGGCAAATCACCAAGTCTCCAAGCATTCCTTCAGAAACTTTTTCATCGCTTCCAGGAGTAAGCTCGTCCATTGGGAAACTCATAACATCCGTTGGGCCTTCTAGGTTCATCCAACGTTCATGCAAACAGGCAATTGGCTCTGGATCAACAAAAGTAATCGATAAATCCGAATGCGTACTTACTTTCATTTGTTGAAGAACCCACATTCCAAGATCTGAGAAGATTTTAGCGTCAATATTCCACACTGTCTCATTCATGACTTCAATGCTCATGATTTATCCGTTATTCCTCTCAGTAGATTCTTTAATACGTTCACGTTTTTTACGCTCAAGCATTGCATCGTAATTTTCGTATGCTTCCACAATACGACCAACTAAAGCATGACGCACAACGTCTTCTGCTTGCAAATGCACAAAAGCAATATCTTTAACTTCGCCCAAAATCTTCTCAATAGAAACAAGACCAGAACGCACAACTGCTAAATCAACCTGCGTGCTATCTCCTGTAATCACCATGGTTGTATTAAAACCGAGTCGAGTTAGGAACATTTTTAATTGCTGAACAGTCGCATTTTGCGCTTCATCAAGAATAACAAAAGCATCGTTTAATGTGCGACCTCGCATATAAGCAAGAGGAGCAACTTCAACAACATTCTCGTCAAGATAGCGTTTTAGCTGTGCAGATCCAAGCATATCAGAAAGTGCATCATAGAGTGGTCGCAAATATGGATCAACTTTATCGTTTAAAGTGCCAGGCAAGAATCCTAAGTTTTCGCCAGCTTCAACAGCAGGACGAGTAAGAACAATTCTGCGGACTCTTCCATCTTCCAATGCGCGAACAGCTTTAGCAACTGCTAAATACGTTTTTCCGGTTCCTGCAGGACCAATTCCAAACGTTACAATATTGCAATCCATTGCTTGCACATATGCCGTTTGACCAGCAGTTTTTGCTCGAACAGGATTTCCTCCAGCAAACGTAATCACGCCTTTACTCATTCGAGCTCTTCTGCTCATAGCACGGCGATGAGCTTCTTCGCTAGAAGGCAACAGCTCACTTGAATCTCTTGAAAACTCATTTTCAGCGCGCGAAGCAGAATTATTAATTGCATAGGATGAAGAAATAATACTATTTCCAAGCACTCCACCATCATGACCGATACGGTTTATACGCACATTGTGTTCATCGTTATGCAAAATATCACGCTCAAGCATGCGTCTTACTTCGTACGCATCCATAGGTTGTTCGTAAGCTGCATCAATCATGCGCCTAAACGCATACTCAGCTTTAGCTGCATCTTCATCTGCTCTAGCTGAACGAGCAACAATTTGAACATCTTTGCCTCGCACAGTAATATCTGCTTCTGGAAAAGCATGTTCTACTTCACGCAAACCAGCATCTGCAGCACCTAAAACTGCAACCGAGCTTAATTCGCTAGGAATTTGCACAAAACGCGTAGTACTTTTCGTCACGGTTTACAAGCTACCTTCTACAAGTTTTTCGCCAGTTAATACATGAGCATGAACATGAAACACTGTTTGACCAGCATCAATACCAGTATTAAATACGAGTCGATAATCACCGTTGAATTCATCATCAGCAATTTTTTGCGCAACACCAGCAATATGCGCCAAAGTTTCAGGAGCTTTACTAGCAAGCTCAGCAACATTCTTATAGTGATTGCGCGGCACAATCAGCACATGCACTTTTGCTTGCGGATTAATATCTTTAAAAGCAACTACCGAATCGTCTTCATAAACTCTACTGCTCGGTATTTCTCCAGCAACAATTTTACAAAAAATGCAATCAGCATCAGTATTGTAAGTGATATCACTCATGGTTTCTCCCCTATTTGTTACTAAAATCAATGCCTTAAGCCAAAAGCAATCGACACTCTTCTTATTATTTTACACAATTATGAGCACTTTTAGATACGATTTATGCGATTATTCGTAACGCCCTAAAGCACGCGAAAGAAGAGAAAGAGCTACAGGTCCTGCAGTAGATGCGCGAAGAATATTACTGCCTAAAACGCAGCTTTTAGCACCAGCATCAATAAACATTGACACTTCATCGTCACTAATACCGCCTTCTGGACCAACTAAAACGTAAACAGTACGCTCTTTACCATCCTCCAAACAGCGCTCGCTAAGAGTATTTACTGCTTGTTCTATTTGATTCCAGCAATCAGTTGCGTCTTGATGCAATACAATTACGAGATTTCCGTAAACGCACGCACGCCTACATATTGCCACTATTTGCTTGCTTGAAACACATTCTTGAAGTTCAGGCATCCATGCGCGACGAGATTGCTCTGTAGCAGACTGTAAAACTTGGCTCCAACGTTTATCTGTGCGACCAGGTTTCCACTTTGCAATTGAACGATCCGCACACCAAGGGATTACTTCATCCACGCCAATTTGCGTAGCCATATCAATTGCTTGCTCATCGTGACCTGTTTTTGCCAAAGCTTGAACAAGCGCAAGTCTAGTCGTGCGAGGAGCTTCCCTAGTAAATGCTTCTACACGAACCAAGCCGTTTTCGACATCCGTAACCTTTGCGTGAATGCGCAAGCCTTTGCCGTCAGAAAGTTGCAAAGCATCGCCTTCTGATAACCGCATGGCGGATATAGCGTGACGTTTTACTTGAGATGGAAGCGCAATCGTCCACCCTTCTTCGATTCCTTCTGCAAGCACAGGAGCATTATCGTGATCAGTATCAAGCAAAAATAAAGCGTCAGTCATAGTTCAAGCCTAACGTGAGGATGCGCCAAGTACTAAAAAATGTTTCTGTGCAAGTATTGTGGCAAACTAGAACAGTACGTATTGGAGGTTTGCAATGAGTAATGAGCTTGGTGATAACACTGCGCTTGTTACTTTGCGTATTTCACGCTTTACTCCATTTAATAAATCTGAAGATGATTCAAACAGTAAACAGACAGAGCGCAAGCGCAGAGAAAGTCCTTTTGCACGTAGAAAGCGCAGTAATCCTTTCGCAAAACTAGATTCTTCAGAAAATAACATAAATAATTCTTCCGAATCTAGTGAATCCAGTGAATCTTCCGGATCTTACGAATCTTCTCCAAAACGAATTCAAGGTAAGCATTGGGTTCAAGATTACAGTTTACGCGTTCATTCTACTGACACTATTCTTGACTGTTTACTAGCTATTAAACGCACAATCGACCCAACTTTAGCTTTCCGCTACTCGTGCGGTCACGGCGTTTGCGGCTCTGACGCTGCAAACGTAAATGGCATGCCAACCTTACTATGCAGTGCAACTATTGGCGCAAACGCACGTCATGAAAGCACAAATAGCGTGCAATCTCGAGGCTTTAGAAAAACTGGCACTACTAGCAGCTCCGCACAGTCGACAAAATCGCCAACTTTACAGCAAAAATCTAAAGAGACTACCACTTTGCAAAATGGCACTTTTGGTGTTATTGAACTTGCTCCACTTTCAGGATTTGCAGTTCAGCGAGATCTTATTTGCGATATTTCGCCTATGATTTCGCAAATAAAACGCTTAGAACCTTATTTGCAAGCATCTAACGTTTCTACGAGAAATACTGAAGGGAAACTCCAGCTTATTGAGTTTTTGCAACATCCTGAGGAACTTAAAAAATTTGAGCTTTTGAGCAATTGCATTATGTGCGGTGTTTGCGAAGGAATTTGCCCAATTTATGCAGGCGGAGAAGCCTTTATTGGGCCTGCAGCATTGGTTAACGCGGCTCGTTTTATTTACGATTCCAGAGACAACGCAACAGAGCATCGCCTTGATCTAATAGACAGCAGCGACGGTATTAGCGCATGCCAGTCAGTTAGAGCATGTTCAAGACAGTGCCCTCGCGGAATTGATATTGGCGAAGAAATTTGGCAGCTTACAACGCTTGTAAACGAGCGCAAAAACTCTTAGATTATTCAATTCCAGATGCTATTCGCACCGCCTCTATTGGGTCGTCTGTGACAGCAAATAAGTGCGGATCAAGTGAAGAAATAAAACCTCGTTGAGTTACTGTAGACTTCAGCCAGT
>NQOP01000001.1:491704-493504 GCA_003585845.1 Bifidobacteriaceae bacterium NR021 | reverse complement strand
GCGTTTGCACTAGAGTCAAAGCTTCAAACATTTCATCCATCGTGCCAAAACCGCCAGGGCACACAATAATTCCAGAAGAATACTTCATAAACATTGTTTTACGCACGAAAAAATACCGAAATTGCATGCCAAGATTAATCCACTTATTCAAACCCTGCTCATGAGGAAGCTCAATCCCCAATCCTACAGACGTACCACCAGCTTCTGCAGCTCCACGGTTTGCAGCTTCCATAATTCCAGGACCGCCACCTGTAATAACAGCAAAACCACGTTTTGCAAGCTCTGAACCCATAGTACGAGCTAAAGAATACTCAGGATCATCTTCTTTTATTCGAGCAGAACCAAAAATACTAACAGCTTTACCTAACGATGCGAGCGCGTCAAAACCATCAACAAACTCAGCTTGAATACGAAGAGCACGCCACGGATCCGCGCTACGCCAATCCCATTTCTTATCTACTTCTACACCAACTCCAGAAACAAGCTGCTGATTGTTATCGTTACGAAGAAGCGTTTCTGTAGTGCTCTCCTTAGGAATCATAGAACCGCGCATTACAACAGAACCACGGTGATACGTGTTATTCCAAGGTGGAACATCTACTGAAAAATCTTTACTATTAGACATGACTTCTCCTAGAAATTTACTTTCAAATATGTTGAAAATAATAATTAAAAACTAGTCTTCAACCTCATCTAATTCTTCTTCCATATGCTTTGCTTGCATAGAAAGTAAGAAGCCAGAAACTCCTGCAGCAATAATAGAAGCAACAAGAACACCAAAACGTGCTTCAGCAGACAAATCTGCGTCAGAATACGCAAGAGAAGCAATAAGAAGAGAAACAGTGAAACCAATTCCACACGCACATGCTGTAGGCATTAAGTCTACTACGCGAAGACCATCAGGAACTTTCAAACCTAGAACACGCTTTGATATCCAAGCAGTTGCCATAATTCCAGCAGGTTTACCAACAACAAGAGCAATAGTGATAGCAATCAAAATTGGCGAGAAGAGCAACTCCCAAGTCAATGTTTCAAAATGCACTCCTGTAGCGAAAAGAGCGAAAATTGGAAGAGCCAGTAGCGCAGAAACAGGCTGAATTTTTTCGCGATAGCGTTCAGCACGAAGCGTTTTTTCGCCATGAACTAAATGCGCAGGAGTTAGCAAACCAACCATCACTCCAGCTAAAGTTGGATGCACGCCAGCTTCATACATCATAACCCAAGCCATAATTCCTACTATTGCAACCAACGGCCATGGAACGCGCTTCAAACGCACTAAAGTAGTCCAAACCAAACCGCAAGCAATTACTCCAGCAAACCAATACCATGCGTTAAGAGATGAGAAGAACACAGCAATAAGTGCTATTCCAAGCAAATCGTCTACTGTAGCAAGAGTCATAAGAAATGCACGCAAAGCGTGTGGCAAAGTTTTTGCAAATAAAGCAAGAACAGCAAGAGAGAAAGCTATATCTGTTGCCGTAGGTATTGCCCACCCGTCACGAACCATATCAAGCGAAGGTAAAGCACCAGAAGTAAGACGCATAATCTCCTGCCCGGCATGCAATTCAGAAAATACAGTTACTGTAGCAACAAACAGTAAAGGAGGCACAACCATTCCACCAACAGCGCAAATCATTGGCATTGCAGCTGCTCGAGGGTCAGAAAGCGAACCAGCAATAAGTTCGTGTTTTAAATCTAAGCCAACTGACAGGAAGAAAATAGTGAGCACGCCGTCTTGCACCCAGTGACCAATTGACATGTGTATATTCGTCCACGGAATGCCTACATGAGTATGCGATA
>NQOP01000001.1:489578-490933 GCA_003585845.1 Bifidobacteriaceae bacterium NR021 | reverse complement strand
AAGCATAATTAATCCAGAAATTCGCTCATTATTTGCAATATTGCAAGCTATTCTCCAACTGCGTCGTATCATATTGTAAATATTTCCTCCACTAAATGCATTTATAGCGTTTATACGTTTATATAACGTTTATAACGTTTTATAGTGCAAAATATGCGATTCGCACTTTTAAGTATAACTGAGAGGCATAAACCGAGCGAGTTGCATACGAATTAAAAAAACGCGGAGCAAAAGCTTCGCGTTTTGTTTGTGCGCCAGACAGGATTCGAACCTGCAACCTTCTGATCCGTAGTCAGATGCTCTAATCCGTTGGGCTACTGGCGCATGTTTCCAGCCTCAAGAACCATGTCCTTGTTTCCGGCAACTTGACTAATATACAACCATCCGCACTAAAACACAAACCCCGGCGTGTCGACCGGGGTTTGTTGTTAAGAAATGGAAGAATTGATAAATTCTCACTAAGTTGTAAAGATTGAATTATGCTCTGCGCTCAAGCACTTCGTCAACCATTCCATAAGCTTTAGCTTCTGGAGCAGTCAAAATAGTATCCACTTCAATATCTTTACGGATGCGCTCAATATCTTGACCAGTATGCTTTGCAAGAGTTGATTCTAACCAAGAACGCAAACGCAACATTTCCTTAGCTTGAAGCTCAATTTCAGTAGCTTTACCAAAATCTTGACCCATTGCAGGCTGATGAATAAGCACACGCGCATTCGGCAAAATCATGCGCTTACCAGCAGCTCCAGCAGCAAGAATAATAGCAGCAGCAGAAGCAGCCTGACCTAAGCAAACAGTTTGAACATCTGGATTAATGTATTGCATTGTGTCATAAATCGCAGTCATAGCAGTCATCGAACCGCCAGGTGAATTAATGTACATCATCACATCGCGATCAGAATCCATGCTTTCTAAAACAAGCAACTGAGCCATAATGTCGTCAGCAGAAGTGTCATCTACTTGCACACCCATGAAAATAATGCGATCTTCAAACAGCTTAGTGTAAGGATCTTGCGTTTTCATGCCGTATGGAGTTTGCTCGCCAAATTGAGGCAACACGTAACGATTAGTAATGCGCTGGGCAGAAGTGATACCGCCAAAACCAGCTAAACGCTCAGCACGCGCAACAAACTTTGCTTCTTCACTTGCCATAATTACTCCTCACCGCGCATAGAAGCAGGAGTGGTCACAATCTTATCTACGAAACCATACTCCAAAGCTTGCTGAGCTGTAAACCAGTGATCATATTCGTTATCTCGGTAAATTTCCTCTACCGTATGACCAGTCTGCTTTGCAGTCAATTCAGAAAGCGTTTTTTTCATATCCATAATAAGCTCTGCGTTAATTCGCACATC
>NQOP01000001.1:482645-488846 GCA_003585845.1 Bifidobacteriaceae bacterium NR021 | reverse complement strand
TAACGCTTACCAGGAGTGCCAGAACTAAGCAAGAACTGACCCATAGATGCAGCCATGCCAACAGCAATAGTCGCAACATCCGGCTCAATTAATTGCATAGTATCGTAAATTGCCATACCAGCAGTAATTGAACCTCCAGGCGAATTAATATACAACCAAATATCCTTCTTAGGATCTTCCGCAGCAAGCATTAACATTTGCGCGCAAATAACATTAGCATTCTCGTCTTTTACTTCAGATCCCAACCAAATAATTCGATCTTTTAGCAACCGATTAAAAATAGGATCAGTTGATGTAGGCGCTTCAGCCTGTTCCATCACGGGAGAAGCTGTAAAAAGTTCAGTCACTATATCTCCTTGCTACCACGTAATTATTTCTACACTACATTGTGCGCATGACCGCATAGAAAATATTGCGAATATGATTTGAATTGAATGTTTTACGCCAAATTTCTAAAATTTTATTTATATTAACAGATGCAATTTTTACTTATTACCTCACATTAGTATGCATTATTGAGTATATTTTTATTGGATCATCAATTCATTATAAGGAGTAATTATGGATCCTAACCAATTGCCAGACAACAACTACTCGCCTGCTCCGATGCCAAATAACGAGTATCCAAATAATGGTTACCAAAATAATACATACCCTAATAATGTAAATCCAAACAATGGGTACCAAAATAATACATACCCAAATAATGTAAATCCAAACAATGGGTACCAAAACAATGGTTATGGAAACAATGTGTACCAGAACAACGGATACCAAAACAATAATTACCCTAATAATGTAAATCCAAACAATGGTTATCAACCAAACGTATATCAAAATAATCAACAACCAGTAAATAACTACCCAGCAAACGCTTATCCAAATCCAACAAATACAAGTGCTCATAAGTCAAAATACATTTGGCTTATTACTGTCATAGTTGTAGCAATAGTTGCAGTAGGCGGATACGTAATTTTTAAACCGCATTACAATTGCTCTGCACTAAAAAGCGCAAATATTGAAGAATATGTACACTGCCATCCAGCAGAAATTGAAAAAGCAACTAGTGCATTAGCCAGTAACGGCTCACCATTCAACGTAACGTTTGATGCTAAAGGCGATCAGCTCAATATAAATGCAAAGTTCAAAAGGCACCTATCTGATTTAGAAATTACAGCGTTAAAGACTGGAATGCAAACATACGGCGATAGCTTATCGAGCATGATGTCACAATCAGCAAAGGATGATATGAAAGAAAAAGTTATTGCACCAGTACGAGTGCATTTCATCTTCTCGAACGATGATGGAACTTTTATAACAGATAAAGAATTTGATTATAATAATTAATTAAAAAATAACTAAAATAATCAACATAACTAAAAAATATTTACTTACAATAATGCGCCTTTGCTAATACTGAACTAGCATAGGCGCATTTATTTTGCATATATTGTATTTTCCATACTAAAAATTCAAACATTATTTGCGCATAAAAATTTTTGGTATTATCGCTATGCTTCTAGATACAGCACAAGAAACAGCCATCGGAATAATCATAATCATAGGCGCATTCACTAATTGCGCTACCAAAAAAAGCGCAAACCACAATGACTTTCGGCTTGCAGTTAACAGACTTGCAGCGCCAAAAATAGCAGCTATTATCAATAATTTTGGCTGACTTGATAACATGCTACCAACAAACGGAATGTTCATACTTATAAAACCTACGATCAGCCCTACGCAAGCTCCAGACGACATACTCGGCTGAAGCACACCACCACTTGCGCCAGCTCGAAGAGTGCAACTTGTTAAAATTATTTTTGCAACAACCAGTAGAAGCAAAGTTACCAAAGAGTTTTTGTCAATTGCAATACTTGTTTTTGCAATGTTATATGCGTATTGTGCTAAAGCTCTGCCATTGCCCATAATTGCTGGATTCCACGATGCAACTAATCCCGTTACTAAGCCCATTAGCGGCAAAAAATATAAGATTTGGTAATTGTGAGCACACTTAGAGCGAGCCCAATGAATCATCTTATGGAAAAGAGTGCCAACAATACCGCAAGCAATGCCAACTATAATTGCAAGTAGCAACACAGTCGCGTTGACAATATGGATGTCATCAAGACTTGGCAAACAATAGTAAGGTTCATCCCCAAGCACAAAAATAGTAGTCAATGATGCAATTTCACTTATAAATAACGCAATAGCAAAAATACTAAATTTTTGTATAAGCCAATACCATTTCAAACGCTTTAAAGAAGATTTCGATTCGTGAGAAAAACGTGGAATTGCAACCAAACCTAGTGCCATAATCGCACCCGCTATTGGAGTGCGATAAACTCCAGCTAAACCAGCACCAGCAGCACTTGCAACCAAAACACGAGCTTGAAATTCACTGACTCGAATAAAGCGGAGTAACTTCTGAGTAAGCATTGCAGCTAATTCTCGAGGCGCAACTTCCCTACCTAAACTTGCGCCAGAAGCAACTATAAAAATTTGTAAACATACATGGATAATCGTCGTATTAAATGGCATCGATTGGCCACTAACAGCATGAGCTATATCGACAATACGATTAGAAGATTTCGTCCATAACCACATCCAAATAATTGCAGCAACAGACATCACAATTAATACAACAGCAACGTAGTGGAATATTGGCAATCCAACTGGCGAAGGTTTAAGAGTGGATTCTGAAAATCCGAACATTACGTTTTGCACAGCATGTAGTAACAGAGTTAATAATATTGCACCAGCCCCAGCCATAACTGCAACAAAAAAAGCAATAAGACTTAATCGTAAACATGTAAAAACGTAGCTCAAACACTTACTAGGTTTTTTACTGCCTACTATTTGCAAATTGCGATTTTCCATTAGCAGCAGCCTTCCTTATGTTATTTGTTTTTAATTTTATTTGTTTTTCACTTTCTTTAAAGTATAACAACAACACAAAAACCCAGAGCAAAAAGCCCTGGGTTTTTAGCAAATATGAAAAAGTATAAACTTTTTCTTGTTTGAAAAATACTACTTAGAAAGTTCGTCAGCAACTTCTGCAGCAGCAGAAGCAGCCTTCACGCTTTCGTCTTCGTCATCATCCTCAGACAAGAATGCACTCAAATCAAGAGCTTCTCCACCGGAAACGAACTTTACAGCACGCATACCAGCAAGCAAGCCCTTAGAACGAGCAACTTCCTGCACGGCAGAACCAAGCTGACCGTTGTTAACGATTGCGTTAATGAACTGGTTTGGATCCATGCCGTACTGCTGAGCAACAGAAACCAAGAAGTTGGTGACGTCAGCCTGGGAAACAGTCACATCCATCTGTTCAGCCAAAGCGTCAAGAACCATCTGGTCGCGAAGTTCCTTCTCAGCAGCCTGCTGAGCTTCGTCCTTCTGCTTCTTGGTAGCTTTTTCAGGATCAGGGGTCATGCCCTTCAAATGCTCTGAAACAGCCTTATCCAAAACGCCCTTTGGTACAGGAATTTCAACTTCTTCTTGAAGCTTAACAAGGAATGCGTCACGAGCATTAGTTGCCTGACGACCTTCAGCAGCCTGCTCGCAAGCCTTGCGAATATCTGCCTTCAAATCCTTCAAAGTATCAAACTCGGAAGCTTCCTGAGCAAAATCATCATCAAGCTCTGGCAATTCCTGAGTCTTTACGGAATTAACCTTAACCTTGATCTGAGCCTTCTCGCCCTTATGCTTGCCGGACTCGAGAGTACCTTCAAAGGTGGTTTCTTCACCGGCAGAAAGGCTATCCAAAGCCTCATCCAAACCGTCGAGCAACACACCGGAACCGATTTCGTAGCTTACGCCCTCTTGTGCATCAACTACTTCGTCATCGATACGAGCTTCCAAATCAATGTTAGTGTAATCACCCTTAGCTGCAGGACGGTCAACACCAACCAAAGTAGCGAAACGCTGACGGAGGCTTTCTAAGCGCTCCTTAACATCCTTGTCGGAAACCTTTGGCTTCTCAACTTCAATCTCAACGCCCTTGAACTTGTTCAACTTGAAATCTGGACGACGCTCAACTGTTGCTACAAACTTAAGACTTGCATCTGCATCAGTCGACGTTGGAACTTCCTGAACGTCAAATTCTGGCTGATCCATTGGGCGAATCTTCTTTTCTTCCAAAGCCTTGGAATAAAGCTCTGGTACAGCGGAATTTACGGCTTCGCCGGCAACAGCTGCGAAACCGACGCGCTGATCTACAATCTTGCCTGGCACATGTCCCTTACGGAAACCTGGCACGTTAATTTGCTTAGCAATCTCCTTACGAGCTTCTTCCAAGAATGGTTTGAAGTCTTCGAGATCTGCGGTAATGGTGAGCTTAACTTTAGTTGGCTCAAGATTCCTGACGCTGATTTTCACGCTTGCGCTCCTGAAATTACGTTTTTTCTAGCTTCTGCCGTATGGCACAACCGTTACATGATAGCGCGAGTTACGGACTCAGCTACCAATCGGGTTTGCCATTCGCGAGCACCATGCTCACTTAGGAATGTTTTAACATCAATATCTTGCGCATCATCATGCCAGCAAAGATTACGAATAATCTGTGGTTTGATAATAATTTCTGCAGGAGTATGAGTGTATTCAGAAATTTGATTTAACTCAGCTTTTACTCTTTGTAAACGCTCGTAACGCTTAGGATGATGTTCTCGCCAATATTTCATAGATCTAGGAGCGCTTTGGGAATCTTGCATATCCTGTAAATACTGCGAATCTGATGAATCATGGCAATCTTGACAATCGTTAGAACCTTGCGACTCGTCAGTATCTGTTGACTTAAGTACGCTCGTTTTACGAGATTCGCGCGAATTAAGTTGAATAGCTCCATTCGGTAATACTGGATGCACATCATCCATGGCTGTTTCACCAGATTTAGCGCGCAAAATAGCATTCTCTATAACGTTTTTCCAAATAGATGGTTTAATTTTGCGCTGAATTGGAGCGTAACGCTCGAACATTTTGTCTTGCTCACTGCCAGTGTGTACTCGCACTCGCTCATTCAAAGAACGAATAGCACGAAACGCGCGCGCATTACTAGGTTTACGCTTACCAGCTTCAATAATCGCAGCGTCAGAAAGTAGCAGAGTTGGCGCAATATCATATTCACGCGCTAAAGCATCTCGCTTTTGCCACAATGCTTTCGCAATAACTAAACCAACACGATCGTGCATAAGCACACTTATATGCGATATTTTAAGCCATGGACGCGGATGCGGAGCTTTCTTTTGTGCACCCTTACTAAGTAAGTGTTTAAATTCTTCTTCCGCCCAAGAAAGTTTACCTTGCTTTTTTAGCTCACCGCGCATTACTTCTTCTAGCTCAATAAGTAATTCAACATCTAAAGCCGCGTAATTTCGCCAATCCCTAGGAAGTGGGCGGTAAGACCAGTCCGCTGCAGAATGTTCTTTTGCGAGCGTCAAACCCAAATAATATTCAGTTACAGAGCTTAAACCAAAGCGCTTTCTACCAAGTAATTTAGCTGCAATCTCGGTATCGAATAAAGCAAGCGGGCGCAAACCAATATCGAAAAATCCTGGCAAATCTTGCATCGAATCGTGAATAATCCAAGGCGCATCTCCTATTGCCTTGTTAAATTCGTTCCAATCAGCTCCAAGTTTTGTAAGTTCTATTGGATCCAGTAACCCTATTCCTGCACCTTTGCGTTTAAACTGAATCAGCCAATCTTCATGACCATATCTAAAACCGGAAGCTCGCTCAGCGTCCGCAGCCAAAGGGCCTGAACCTGCTGCCAATAAGCTACAATATTCTTTATATGCTTCAAGCGTATCAATGACTTCTGGAACTCCTTCTCTAGGCTCTTTTAAAAGCTTTGGTTCCTCGTTCAAGTACGCCTCCCGATTGCATGCTTTAGCCAAATTCTTACGCTTTTTGCATCTTATTCTGTACTTTTTGCAAAATGTTGCGCAAGATATATTTAAGCCGTGTTATAGATTATGCATCTTTTAACACGGCTTCAACTTTCGCACACAACTACGACTATTCAAAAATAAATAATTAATTAAATAATCAATCTGTTTTATTGTTTGCTATTTCGTCATTTATGCTCTTAACAAGCTTGGTTTTAAGGAATCTAGTAAGAGTAAATGCAACTGCCGAAACTAAAACTGTTGGAATAACGTAGACAGCATGTAAACCTAAATCTCTTATTGGGAAAGTGGCAAGTTC
>NQOP01000001.1:475374-481816 GCA_003585845.1 Bifidobacteriaceae bacterium NR021 | reverse complement strand
GCAACGATATTTATCGGCAACAAAATTATCGGCAAAACAATTAAAATAATAAGCGCTGTGCCAAAGCCAAACTGATCGTTACACCGTGCAAAAATAGCTAACGCTAATGCAAAAGCTAATGCAATCCAACAACCTATTCTGCGCTTCATTGCGTATCCTTTCTCTAAAAAGGGTGTTTGTGTAATTATACAAAATCCTTTAAAAAAAAAACAATACAATACGCAAAAATTGCCTAAAACGCATCGAGGTTCAGTCTAGTACACAACAAAACCGTGGTCTTTGAACTGGTTTACAACTCGCTCTTTAAGTGCTCTAGAAGGTCCTTTTTGATTCTCAAGAGGGTACGGTATTCGAAGCTCATGCCACTTTGGGCGGCCTAGTTGATGGAAGCCAAGCACGTCAATATGCTCAACAGCATCACCAAACGAATCGCAAATCTCAGCAACTTTTTCAACATTTTCTTCGCTGTCTGTCAAACCTGGAACGAGCACAAAACGCACCCAAATCTTCTTACCAGCCTTCGCCAATCGCTGACCAAAGTCAATAGTTGGTTGAAGTAAGCCGCCAGTTACTTTTTTATACGTTTCTTCAGTTCCGGATTTAACGTCAAGAAGGCAAAGATCAATGTCTTCAATCATTTCATCCGTATAATTGCGATTCAAAAAGCCGGAAGTGTCCAAGCAAGTATGAACGCCCATCTCTTTTGCAGCACGAAAAACTCTAGATACAAAAGCTGGTTGCATCATGGATTCTCCGCCAGAAAAAGTGATTCCGCCACCTGTTGCTTTAAAAAGACTTTGATAACGGTCGACTTTTTTAATCATCGCATCCAAGTAGACTGGCTTGCCGTCGCGCATTTTCCAAGTATCAGGATTCTGGCAGTACTGGCAGCGCAGCGGGCAGCCACTCATAAACACTGTCATACGAGTTCCAGGTCCATCAACAGAAGTGTTAATATCCCAAGAATGCACGAACCCAATATCGCCAGTTTTAAGAGCTACAAGGCGATCTTTTCTGTCTAATCCAATTGGAGATTCAAAGCCGGAAAGTCCACCCATTAAAGTTTGGCGAGCATACTCTTTTGACTCCTTCAACATATGCTGAGTTGTGGTACGAAACGCTGTGTTTTCAGCCATCTAACTGCCCTCCAAACTATTTATAAATAAATAATATACGCAATTAACAAAAGCCGGGAGCGAAACTAGCCTCGCTCCCGGCGGTGTTTACTAATCAACCAAATCAGTCAGTAACTGAACCCTGGTGGAATGTACGAGAAATAACGTCGAGCTGCTGCTCCTTAGTGAGCTTCACGAAGTTCACTGCGTAGCCGGAAACTCGAACCGTCAAATGCGGATACTTTTCTGGGTGCTCAACAGCATCTTCAAGCTGTTCCTTACGCAACACGTTGATGTTTGCGTGGTATAAACCGTGACCGTTGCCAGCATCCAAAATGCCAACCAAGTTGCTGATGCGCTCGTCTTCGTCACGACCCAAACCATCAGGAGTAATAGTGTTCGTAAGCGAAATGCCGTCAAGAGCATCGTCGTAATCAATCTTTCCAACGGAGAACATCGAAGGAAGCATGCCGTGCGAATCCATGCCATTTTCTGGGTTTGCGCCTGGAGCGTACGGAGTACCCTTCTTGTGACCGGATGGGAAGGAACCAGTGTTCTTGCCATACTCAACGTTAGAAGTAATAGTCAAAATGGACTGAGTTGGTACAGCATTACGGTACACAGGCAAACGCTTTACCTGACCCATAACAGTGCTTACAACCCACTTAGCTAAGTCGTCTGCACGATCGTCGTCGTTACCGTAAACTGGGAACTCGCCAACAGTCTTGTAGCCAACGATTAAGTCGTCCTCGCCACCCTCAATGTACTCGTACTCGTGGCCTTCAGTGGTCTTAGCATCCTTGTTGTAGATTGGGTAAACCTTTGCATACTTCAAAGCAGCCAAGGAATCTGCAGCAATAGACAAACCGGACATGCCGCAACCAAGCGTACGATAGACTTCCCTATCATGCAAAGCCATTTCGATGGACTCGTAAGCGTACTTATCGTGCATGTAGTGGATGATATTCAAAGCCTCAATATAGGTTTCGGAAAGCCATTCCAAAGCCTTCTCGTAGTTAGCCTTAACCTTCTCGTAGTCGAGAGTACCGTCAGCTTCTGGCTTGATTGGGTCAATAACACCTTTATCAATAACCTGCATACCGGTCATTTCATCGCGACCGCCGTTGATTGCGTAAAGCAAAGCTTTTGCAGAGTTCACGCGAGCAGCGAAGAACTGCATTTGCTTACCGACACGCATTGGAGAAACGCAGCAAGCAATAGCAGCGTCGTCACCCCAGTGCTCACGAATGTCTTTATCGGACTCGTACTGGATTGCAGAAGTGTCGATAGAAATTCGTGCGCAGAAACGCTTATAGGCTTCTGGAAGCTTTGGATCCCAGAAAATAGTGATGTTTGGCTCAGGACCAGGTCCCAAATGCTCAAGAGTCAAAGTGTTGAGCAAACGGAACGAAGTCTTGGTTACGAAAGTGCGACCATCCTCGCTGAAGCCTGCATCGGACCAAGTTGCCCAGTAAGGATCACCAGAGAAGATTGCGTCGTAATCCTTGGTACGCAAGAAGCGTACAATACGAAGCTTCATAACAAGAGCATCAATAATTTCCTGAGCGTCGGTTTCGTTAATTAAACCTGCCTTCAAATCGCGCTCAAAGTAGCAATCAAAGAATGCAGAAACGCGACCAAAGCTCATTGCAGCGCCATCCTGGCTCTTAACAGAAGCAAGATAGCCCATGTAAGTCCACTGAACAGCTTCCTTAGCAGTCTGTGCTGGACGAGTCAAATCCAAACCGTACTCGTTACCCAAGTTAATAAGCTGCTTCAAAGCCTTAATCTGCTCGTCATGCTCTTCGCGGAAGCGAATCCAATGCTCAATTTCAGTCTCGGTAAAATCGTTACGGTATGGAATCGAATCCTTGTCGCGCTTCTTGAACTCAATAAGCATGTTCACGCCGTAAAGAGCCACACGACGGTAATCGCCAATAATACGACCGCGACCGTAAGCATCTGGCAAACCGGTCAAAATCTTGTTGTGGCGAGCAATCTTAATATTCTTGGTGTAAACGCCAAATACACCATCGTTATGAGTCTTGCGGTAGACAGTGAAGATCTTCTTGATTTGAGGATCTACTTCCTTGCCAGCTTCTTTAATAGCTTGCTCAACCATGCGCCAACCGCCATTTGGCATCATAGCGCGCTTGCAAGGCTCATCAGTTTGCAAACCGACGATTACGTTATCTACTTCTGGGCTTTCAATGTAGCCTGCTGGCATTGCGTCAATGCCTGCTGGGATATGAGTTTCAACATCATAAACACGACGTTCACGTTCAACAGCCAAGTAGTTGTCGTCGAGATACTTCCACATGTGCTTCGTTTTTTCAGTGGCATTTGCCAAGAAGCTTTCGTCACCTTCATATGGCGTATAGTTCTTTAATATAAAGTCGCGTACGTCAATGTCTTTTTTCCAATTTCCGTCAGTAAAACCATTCCACGCTTCGGTACGAAGATCCTCTTCACTGAGAACTGGCGCATCAACTGATGTCATGTTTAGACTCCTTTTGTACCCGCAACGCATCTTCACGCTGCCTTAATAACAATGTTAAAGCATATGTAAACACATACACGAGTAGTTTTGCAAAAAATCTAGTGAAATATATCACATTTATTCACGAAAAGCTGTGGTAACAGGCATTCTGCGATCCCTACCAAAAGCAATAGCGCTTACTTTTGGTCCAAGCGGATACTGCCTGCGCTTCCATTCTGCGCGATCAACTAAACGCATAACCGTGTCAACAGTATGCTCGTCAAAACCATCTTTAAGCAAATCCGCTCTACCATGAGCAAGCTCAATATGAGCCTCTAAAACACGATCGAGCAAATCGTACTCAGGCAAAGAATCAGAATCCTTTTGCCCTGGACGCAACTCTGCACTCGGAGGCTTAATAATAGAATTAACAGGAATAAGCACGCCATCTTGCGGAGCTTTCGAAATTTTTAAATCTTCAGCGCCAACAATTGGCAGCATACCAATACCTACTCCAGCATTTGCAGCGCTATTCCTCCAACGAGAAAGCGCCCAAACGCGCGTCTTAAGCAAATCCTTAATAGGAGCATACCCTCCTACCGCATCGCCATAGATAGTAGAATATCCGCAAGCAAGCTCCGATTTATTACCAGTTGCGAGCGCCAAAACACCGCGCGAATTCGAGTAAGCCATTACAATTACGCCACGAACGCGAGCTTGCAAGTTTTCTGCAGCAACTCCTTCTAAGGAAAGTTGCGATTGGAAAGCTTTAAAAAGCGGTTCAATTGGTTGCACATCGTAGTGAGCACCAATTCGCTCTGCTAAATCGCGCGCATCGTCTTTAGAGCCGTCCGAAGAGTACATGCTTGGCATAGAAATACCATATACATTTGCTCCACCGCAAGCATCGGCAGCCATAGTAGCTACTAAAGCAGAATCAATTCCTCCAGAAAGTCCTAAGCACACACCCTTAAAACCATTCTTACGCATGTAATCTCTAAGACCTACAACACACGCACAATACACTTCTTCGTCTGCGTCAAGTTTTGAAGCAATGCTTGAAACTTTCTGCTTTTTAAGCGAGTTATCAAAATCAACAAACGACAAATCTTCAGCAAACATTGCCGAACGTTCAAGCAAAGTTCCGTCCGCATCTACAACAAAACTTCCGCCATCAAAAACCAAATCATCTTGTCCGCCAACTTGGTTCACATACACAACCGGCGCATTGACTTCAACAGCGCGTTTTTGAGCCAAACTCAAGCGCACATGAGTTTTACCTTCCTCATATGGAGAACCGTTCATAGTTATTAGCGCATCGATACCAAGTTTTGCCAAACGCGCAACAGGACCGCCGTCTTGCCAAATATCTTCGCAAATAGCAAAACCTAGACGCATTCCATCTACTTCCAGCAACTCACACTTATTGCCAGAAGAGAAAATACGAAACTCGTCAAAAACACCATAATTTGGCAAGAAATGCTTGTCGTATTGCAACACAGATTCACCTTCATGCAATACGAGAAGTCTGTTTCGAGGCTTTCCAGCAGACTCGTCAAAGCCAACAGTTCCAACTACTACGTAAAGATCCCCCAAGCCTTCTTCCGCAAGTTTTGACGCAAGCAAGTCTGCAGCTTTTTGTGCAGCTGTGCGGAACGTAGCACGCAAGGCGAGGTCTTCAATAGGATACCCAGTCAAAGTCATCTCAGGAAATACAACCATGCGAGCACCCGACTGCTTTGCGCACGCAGCATACTTCAAAACTTTTTCAACGTTGCTATCAATATTCCCAACGCAGGTATCTATCTGCGCTAACGCCAATCTCAAAAAACTCATACATTACAGTCTAGTAGATAGCTTCATTGCAAGTAAGCGACGTGTTGAAAAACTTATTTTTTCTCTTCCCACACTGCAAGTATGCGAATTATTAACACGTCATAAATAATACTAATAAGCAAAGTGTAGAATTATTGATTTTTCTCGCCTATATTGATAATTCGTTACTCGCGAAGGGGATTTAACTTTAAACGAATTTCACCGAACAAGGAGCAGGAAATATGAGAAAAATTAAAGTTATTGCATCAATTACAGCACTGGCAGCATTAGCGACTTTCACTTTAAGCGGCTGCGGTAGCTCAAAAGCAGGCGCGAAGGATGACAAAACTATTACTGTTGCTGCTTCGCCTACTCCGCATTCTGAAATCTTAAATAAAGTTGTAAAGCCAATCTTGCAAAAAGAAGGCTACAAGCTAGTAGTAAAGGAGTTTACTGACTACGTGCAGCCAAATACAGCTACTGAAGAAGGCGAAGTTGACGCAAACTACTATCAGCATTTGCCTTATCTTGACAACTTTAATAAGGAAAAGGGAACTCACCTTGTTTCAGTAGGTGGAATTCATTTTGAACCATTTGGATTGTATCCAGGAAAAACCAAGACGATTAAAGCATTAGCAAACGGAGCAACTGTTGCAGTTCCAAATGATCCTACTAATGAGGCTCGTGCATTGCTTCTTTTGCAAGATGCCGGATTGATTAAGTTGAAGAATCCAAAAGATATTAACGCTACTACAAAAGATATTACTGAGAATCCTAAGAATTTGAAGTTTAAAGAACTTGAAGCTGCAACAGTTCCTACTGCCATTAAGGATGTGGACCTTGCTGCAATGAACGGCAATTACGCTATTCAAGCTGGTTTTAACCCAACTAAAGACCCACTTACTTCAGAAAAAGTTGGTGGCATTGCGGCTAAAACTTATGAAAATATTATTGTAGTAAAGAAGGGCTCTGAAAAGTTTGCAAAAATCAAAGCCTTGCTCAAAGCTTTGAAGACAAGCGAAGTGCGCGATTA
>NQOP01000001.1:472122-474604 GCA_003585845.1 Bifidobacteriaceae bacterium NR021 | reverse complement strand
CCTAATGCCGCATGTGTATGCTTCGTGTATGCTTTGCGGCATTATTTTATAAGCGTGTAATATACGTAATGTGCGTGCTAGTCAATAATCTAGTTAATGACGCTAGTTAGTAACTCTAGTTAATAACTCTAGTTAATAACAAAGTATATTTCACACAGAAAGCAATAATCTGTTAAGGAAAAGCATGATTCAGATCGAACATCTTCACAAAAGCTACGGCAAAGGTAGCAAAGCGAATGAAGCATTACACGACATTAATCTGACTATTGAATCGGGAGAAGTATTCGGAATCCTTGGTTCTTCTGGTGCAGGAAAGTCTTCGCTAGTTCGTTGCATGAATCTGCTTGAGCGACCAACTTCTGGCAAAATTATTATTGACGGAAATGATATTAGCGAAGTAAAAGATAAAGAACTTGCAAAAGTACGCACTAATATTGGCATGATTTTCCAGAATTTTAGCCTTTTCCAGCAGCGTACAGTATTGCGAAACGTCACTTTCCCATTAGAGTTAAATCACACTGCAAAAAAGGAACGAGAAGAACGCGCAAACTACTTGCTTGACTTAGTAGGCTTAAAAGATTTTGCAAATCGCTACCCTAGCCAACTTTCAGGCGGACAGCAGCAGCGCGTGGCAATTGCGCGAGCATTGGCGAATAATCCGTCGATTATGCTTTGTGACGAAGCAACAAGCGCACTTGACTCCACAACTACTGCGCAAATCCTTGATTTATTGAGCCGAATTAACCGCGAACTCAACGTAACGCTTGTTATTATTACGCATTCGCTGGCTGTAGCACGAAATATTTGCGACCGAGTTGCAATGATTGATGGCGGACGCATTGTGGAATTGGGTGACACTGATACGCTTTTTGCAAATCCACAAAGCGATATTTTGCAAACTCTTATTGCAGATGAAAAACAGGAAAATCATCGCGCTAAAATTACAAGCACGATTGCAAGCGAGCTTAACAATAAACCAACAAACGCACAAACAGACGAACAAACAAACGCGCTTACCAATGAGGTGAAATAACAATGTTAGAAGCTGCTACACAATTTTTTAACGACTACGGCGACTTACTTATTGAAGGCGTGCAAGACACACTCGTAATGACATCAGTTGCAACACTTTTTGCATACCTTATTGGACTTCCAGTTGGCGTACTTCTCATTACAACAAACAAAAAAGGCATTTGCCCTAACGCTCCAATTAACGCAGTTCTAGGCTGGATTGTTAACATCGTGCGTTCTGTGCCGTTTATTATTTTGCTAGTTGCAATAATTCCTTTTACTCGTCTCATAGTTGGCACTTCTTTGGGAGTTCCTGGAGCTATTGTGCCACTGGTAATTACAGCTGCACCATTCGTTGCTAGAGTAGTTGAACAATCTTTAGCAGAAGTTGACGGAAGCTTAATTGAAGCAGCACAAAGCTTTGGCGCAAGCAAATTGCAAATTGTTTGCAAAGTATTGCTGTGGGAAGCTTTGCCTTCGCTAATTCGCGGTGCTGCACTTACATTTATTACGCTTTTTGGATTCTCAGCAATGGCTGGAACGGTTGGCGCAGGCGGACTCGGAGATATTGCAATACGATACGGATACCAGCGTTATCAATATGATGTGATGACGGTTGCTGTTATTCTTTGTATTATTCTCGTACAGATTGTGCAAAGCTTGGGAGATTTTATTTCACGCGCAATCAATCATCACGAACGCTAAAGAAAATACAAATATATTAAAACTAATCTAACTGTCTGCGCGAAATAATCGTTCAGACAGTTTTATTTTTAATTGCAATCTTTTATTGCAACATACCTTTTATTTATTAAGTGCACGTACTCGTGTAAAATACAGAGGTCACAACATTTTTGCGGGGGTGCTTTCGAAAGAAGGCTGAGATGGTATTAGTTTGCCTAACCCTTCGAACCTGTTAGTTAATACAACGTAGGGAGCAACGATTTTAGTATGACATCGAATTATCCGTACGCATCAATGCGTAATCAATTTAATCTAAGCGCCTGCTTTATTGCAGACCCACAAGCTTGTAATAATCGTCCGCTTACCGATATCGTCGATGATGCTTTGCGCGCTGGAGCGACTTTCATTCGTCTTCATTGCAACAATGAAAACGCTAAAGAAATCACTACTATTGCACGCGATATTGCACAAATCATCGAAGACAATAACAAATGCGATTCTGTAACTTTTGTTATAGATGAGCGTGTTGATGTCGTTTGGCAAGCTCGCAATCAAAGCATCAAAGTTGACGGAGTGCATTTAGCACAAAGCGACATGGAGCCTAGAGAGGCTCGCGTACTTCTTGGCGAAGATGCTGTAATCGGCTTATCTGTTGAAACAGAAAGCTTAGTTAAAGTAATAAACGAACTTCCAGATGGTTGCATTGATTACATTTGCGTAACAGCAATGCATAATCCTGAAGAAGGATGCGAAAGCACTACTGCCGCTTACGAGTTGGAAGCAAACC
>NQOP01000001.1:467164-471386 GCA_003585845.1 Bifidobacteriaceae bacterium NR021 | reverse complement strand
TGGCGGAAGAACTGCGATCGACGATATCGATACGATCGCTCACACTAAGGCTGCAGGATGGTTCGTTTCTGAAGCACTGTATTCTTCAGAAACACCAGAATCAACTATGCGTGAGTTCGTTGAACATTGGAAAGCTGTTCGCGGAGAAGAAAAGCACGGCTACGCTAAACGAGTAATAGTTGCAGAAAATTCTGAATCAAAATCTTCAGAAACTCAAGAAAAGAAACCAACTTTTATTAACGCTAAAGAAGCAAAGGATGCTGCGAAATTAGCTAAACAACAGCGAGTTGACATTGCAGCTCGCGGTTGCACTCAGCGCGATAAAGCTCATATTCGCAAAACAACTCCAGTTCATTTTGAGTATGAATATGGTTCTTACGATTTGGAAGTTCCTTATACGGAAATTAAGCTTTCTGACACTCCTGGTGTAGGCCCTAACCCGCCTTTTAAGGATTACAATACTGAAGGTCCAAAGTGCGATCCGAAGGAAGGCTTAGCTCCGCTTCGCCTTGACTGGATTCGCGACCGCGGTGACGTTGTAGAGTACGAAGGACGCAGACGCAATCTTCAAGACGATGGCAAGCGCGCAATTAAGCGAGGCAAAGCTTCTAAAGAATGGCGTGGTCGCACGCATAAGCCAATGAAGGGTGCAGATCATCCGATTACGCAAATGTGGTACGCTCGTCACGGAATTACTACTCCGGAAATGCAATATGTTGCAACGCGAGAAAATTGCGATGTGGAGCTGGTTCGCGAAGAAATTGCAGCAGGACGCGCTGTAATTCCTTGCAATATTAACCATCCTGAAGCTGAGCCTATGATTATTGGCTCGCGCTTCTTAACTAAGCTCAACGCAAACATGGGTAATTCTGCTGTTACGTCGTCTATTGACGAAGAAGTAGAAAAGCTTACGTGGGCCACGAAGTGGGGTGCGGATACCGTTATGGATCTTTCCACCGGTAACGATATTCACACAACGCGCGAATGGATTTTGCGCAACTCCCCTGTGCCAATTGGAACAGTTCCAATGTATCAGGCTTTGGAAAAAGTTGAGGATGATGCTTCTAAGCTCAGCTGGGAGCTTTTCCGCGACACTGTTATTGAGCAGTGCGAGCAGGGCGTTGACTACATGACTATTCACGCTGGCGTGCTTCTTCGCTACGTGCCACTTACTGCAAACCGCGTAACCGGTATTGTTTCTCGTGGTGGCTCAATTATGGCTGAATGGTGCTTGCAGCATCATCAAGAGAGCTTCTTGTACACGCACTTTGAAGAATTATGCGAGATTTTCGCAAAGTACGATGTTGCATTCTCTTTGGGCGATGGTTTGCGTCCAGGTAGCTTGGCTGATGCTAACGATGCGGCTCAGCTTTCCGAACTTATGACGCTTGGCGAGCTTACAAAGATTGCTTGGCAGCATGACGTGCAAGTCATGATTGAAGGCCCTGGTCACGTGCCATTCGACACTGTGCGTATGAATATTGAGATGGAGAAGGCGATTTGCCAGAATGCTCCATTCTATACGCTTGGTCCTTTGACTACGGATACTGCACCTGGCTACGATCACATTACTTCCGCAATTGGTGGCGTGGAGATTGCGCGATACGGCACTGCAATGCTTTGCTATGTGACTCCTAAGGAACATTTGGGATTGCCTAACAAGGACGACGTGAAGCAAGGTGTGATTGCGTATAAGATTGCTTGCCACGCAGCTGATCTTGCTAAGCACCATCCACATGCTATGGATCGCGACAACGCAATCAGTAAGGCTCGCTTTGAGTTCCGCTGGTTGGATCAGTTCAACTTAAGCTACGATCCGGATACCGCAATCGCCTTCCACGACGAAACACTTCCTGCAGAGCCAGCAAAAATGGCTCACTTCTGCTCGATGTGCGGACCAAAATTCTGCTCGATGGCTATTTCGCAAAATATTCGTAAGCGTTTTGGCGGAGCAGCTCAGCAGGAGCAGCTCGTTGAAGAAGCACGCAGTCAGGCAATTGCCGATGGTATGAAAGAGATGAGCAAAAAGTTCCAAGAATCCGGCTCATCGCTGTATCAAAGCGTGAAAGCATAAAGTGCTGAAGTGCGGAAGCAAAAAACTGAATTGCAAGTGTTTCAATAGCAATACTTACAACGGATAATAATAGAAGAAGGTTGATATAACCCAAAGCGAGTTTTATAGTGAGCTATTACGCTTGCTATAAGACTCGCTTTCTTTATATCCACATTTAGATTCTATTAAATCCAACCTTTTCGTTGCACGCTTGTAAAGTTTTTGCCGCCTTCTGGCGCGCAAACGACCTTTTCGTTACACGCGCGCAAAGTTTCTGCCGCCTTACAGCAAAAATCCGACCTTTTCTGTACATAAGCGTATAGAAAATGTCGGATTAGTAATTGAGAACTGTAGTATTAAAGAATATTAAATAGTATTAAATCAAATAACGTTTAATCACAAAACTTCAATAGAAATAATACCTACAGGCTCAAGAGGAGCATCAGATCGATCCGTTGCGACAGCCTCGAGCTTATCGACAACCGCCTTCGATTCATCGTCAGCAACTTCGCCGAAAATTGTATGGTGACCGTCAAGCCATGGAGTTGGCACAGTTGTAATGAAGAACTGCGAACCGTTAGTACCATGCAAACGACCATCACGACCGCGACGCTTTCCAGCATTTGCCATAGCGAGCAAATAAGGCTTATCAAACTTCAAGGATGCATCAATTTCATCGTCAAACTCGTATCCAGGACCGCCAGTTCCGTTACCAAGTGGGCAGCCACCCTGAATCATGAAGTCCTTAATAATGCGGTGGAAAGTTAAACCATCGTAAAATGGCTCATGCGAAGGTTTTCCACTGAATGGGTCAAGCCACTCGCGCTCGCCGGTAGCTAAGCCAACGAAATTTTTGACGGTTTCAGGCGCTTTACTGTCAAACAAATTGATTTTTATATCGCCTTCAGAAGTATGCATAATAACTGTAGTCATATTTGTAATCTTTCCATATATTCGCGACTACTTTAAACGCTTGAGTCGAAACGCTTGAGTTGGTTTTAGATATAAAATTCCCTCGCCTACTGTAGTGAATTCGAAGGCGAGGGGACGGCTTAAAGATTTAGTTACTTAAGATACGGCTTTAACTCCTTAATAAGCAAGCCATTAGAAGCAACCACATCATTTTCCTTGCGCCAATGAATAGGGCTTCCATCCCACTGGCACACCTGGCACTGTGCCTCTTCCACAACCACAGCACCAGCAGAAACAGCTGGAATATCCCAATAATGCAAGTGAGGCTCAAAATAAGCGTCATAAGTGCCATCTGCCACCTTGCACAAGTCGAGCGATGCAGGCCCAATACGCTTAATATCCGCAGGGCATCCTTCTTCAACAGAAGCAACTACGCCAAGTGCTCGCTTAGATTCACCAGGTATATAAGACATTCCGTAGCAAACCACAGATCCTTGCAAAGTAGAAGTTGTGGAAGGCGTAATCTTCTCGCGCTTCTCTCCTTGCGGAGTCTTACGAATACGAATAGCACCCTGACCCTTTGCAGCCAAATAAGTCAATCCCAACGCAGGAGCGTGTACAACGCCAAGAACCGGACGAGCGGAGCCTTCATCGTTAAACTCAAAAAGCGAAACCGTAAGAGTCCACTCAGCCATATCGCGATTAAAATTAATAGCTCCGTCAACGTTTCCAACGCACCAAAAACGGTCTCCCGGATTGCACTGCTCCGGCCTAGTTTGCCAAAAACCTTGGAAAGGATTCACATAAGTCAAACGATTTTGAATAAAACGCACGAGCTTATCGCCAAAACCAGATTCAGATTTATTAGGATCACCCAACGCAATCGACGTCATATCTTGAGGGCTTAATTGATCCTGATACGCATGTTTACCAACATCTTCCAAAATACGCGCAACTTCAAGCGCAACTTCTCGTAAATTCAACTTACACTCCCTACCCTAAATGCATAAATTCCCGTATTTATGCACGCTCTCTCTCCTATAAATTAACTTTATTTTACTCACTTAATAGAAAGATTCACCAACACATTTAAGCTCTGTGGTTAAAAGATACAGAACTTTCACAAAAAAATTTAATCATTAATCTTTAATCATTGCTTCATTATTTTACATTGCTTATGTACATTCATCAACTTTTCGTTCTATAAATGCAAAATTTATTTTACATCTCAATATGTTTCGTAATTCATTCATAGGA
>NQOP01000001.1:455093-466323 GCA_003585845.1 Bifidobacteriaceae bacterium NR021 | reverse complement strand
GCAGGCTGCTGATTCGCCAAGCGAAGAAGAAAAATCGAAAAATCTCTGCGATAGACACGGTTACTAAAGATTAAACACGCAGAGTTTGGGAGATTTCTTTACGAGCAATAAAAGAGGACTGAGGAAGCAACATTCTTTTAAGAACAAAGCAGACAGCAAAACCTCTAACAGCCAAAGCGACGAAGGACGGGACTTGCGAGGAAAGAAATCCCCCGAAACTCGCGCCACAACAAACAAATCACCAAAAACGTATTAATTCGCATTCAAAAACCGCAATACAGCGCTTAAATCGCGAGTAAGAATGCGGTAAGAAGTGGCCGCTTGAACTGCTGGTTTTGCGCAAAAAGCTACGCCTAATCCAGCGAATTTAATCATTGAAATATCGTTCGCTCCATCCCCCACGGCAACAGTTTGCTCGCGATCAATTCCAAGATTAGTTGCCCAAGTTCTAAGCGCTTCAACTTTTGCATTAGCGTTAACAATATTTCCTAGCACGTTGCCAGTAAGCTTTCCGTCAATAGACTCTAAATGGTGAGCCGCCCAAAAATCAATATTCAAACTCGGCAAAAATTCGTCCAAAATCTCGTGAAAACCGCCAGAAACTGCGCCAACTTTCCATCCGTGCGCATGAAGCGTGTCAATTAAAACATTCGCGCCTTTAGTTACGTGAATTTTAGGAATAATATGCTTTTTGCACTCGTCAAGATTCAAATCGCGAAGCATACTCACGCGCGAACGCAAGGAAGTATCGAAAGTGATTTCGCCACGCATTGCGCGCGCTGTAATCGCAGAAAGTTCATCTCCGCATCCAGCTTCTGCACCGAGCAAATCGATAACTTCTTCCTCAATAAGCGTTGCATCAACATCCATAACCAAAAGCCCCGGCTTGGCTAAAGTTGGCAACATCGAAGAAAAGTTCATACTCATAATTTTATGCGCAGTAAGCTGCTGCCGAAAGCCTGGCTCCGCGCGCCCAGTCGGCCGCCTTCATAGCTTTCTTTCCTTGCGCTTTTACTTCCAAAAGCTCAAGTGCACCGCTTAAAGTACCGACCCAAACTTGCTTCTTGCCAGCAAGCAATTTTCCAGGATCAAGCTTCATCAATTCCTCACCATGCGGATCGTTAGCATCTGCCGGAACTGCACGTAAAACATGCAAAGTAATCGGCTCTGCGTTATTCTCGTCGTCCGCGTGAAGTTCGCACCACGCACCTGGATTTGGCGTACAAGCGCGAATTTGACGGTCAACCGCAAAATCTGGCGCATGAAAATCAATGTGAGCATCTTCAACCGTAATTTTTTGCGCAACTTCTTGAGGAGTTTGATCCTGCTCAACTGGCACAATTTCACCAGTTTCCATGCCACGAAGAGATGCTGCAAGAAGCGGTGCGCCGTCGTTTGCAAGTCGCGCAAGAAGATCGCCAGAATTTTCGTGAGGCTCAATTTTTGTAGTAAACTGCGCCAAAATAGGACCGCAATCCATGCCGCGCGTAATGCGAAAAACCGTAGCACCTGTAATGTCATCCCCAGCCCAAATGGCACGCTGCACAGGAGCTGCACCTCGCCATTGCGGAAGAAGCGAAAAATGAAGATTATACCAGCCGAGTGGCAACGCATCTAAAACGTTCTGGCGCAAAATCTTTCCGTATGCCACAACTGCTGCCGCTTTTGCACCGGTTGCCGCAAGCTGTTCAAGAAATACATCTTCATCTTTAGGATCCGACTCAAGCACTGGCAAGCCGAGCTCAAGAGCAGCTTGTTTCACAGGGCTTGGCACAAGCTTTCTGCCTCGACCAGTCGGAGCGTCCGGTCGCGTAAGAACAGCGCGAACATCAAAATGCTCACTATCTTTAGCTAACTCGCGAAGAGATGGAACCGCAACTTCCGGAGTTCCAGCAAACAATATTGGTAATGCCATATTTCCCCACTATTTTAAATTAAAGCCGTAATTTAAAGCCGTAAATTGAATCCATTTAAAGCAGTAAATTAAATCCGTAAAATCAGCCGGCAAAAGCTTCCTTTAATTTACTAAAGAAACCTTTACGCTCACTCGACTGATCACTTAATGAATGCTGCTGAACTTGCTTCACAGAACTATCATGCAACTTAGCAAATTTTTCAATCAAAGCACGCTCTTCATCATTCAACTTAGAAGGCGTTTGCACTAACACATGAACCACGATATTTCCGCGATCTTTAGAACGAAGCTTCGTTACACCAAGATTTGGCAAAGTAATAGTGTCTTCATTTTGGCAGCCTGCAGGAACCGTTATTTTCTGAGCACCATCAAAAGTGTCGATTTCAAGACTGCGACCAAGAACAGCCCAGCTCATAGGAACTGTAATCCAGCAATGCAAATCATCCTCGTTGCGAGTAAATTGCTTATCTGCACGAATATGAATATCAACGTACAAATCGCCTGCAGGACCGCCGCACTCACCAACGCTTCCTTGAGAAGCTAAGCGCAAACGACTACCGTCACGAATTCCAGCCGGCACGTTCACACCAACTTCACGAATTGAACGCACGCGACCATGACCGTGGCAATTTTGGCAAATATTCTTAATAATCGTGCCATGACCTTCGCAATGTTCACAAGGCATCGAAGACATCATTTGACCGAGCATAGTGCGCACAACTTTTTGGCAGAAACCAGAACCGTGACACACCGAGCACTGTTCTGGAGCGGAATTGTCGGCAGAACCGGAACCAGAGCAATCCTTACAAACACCAAAAGTAGTTAAACGTACGCTAACATTTCCGCCAAAAATAGCGGTTTTCAAATCAATACGAGCCTCAGCTAACGCATCGTCGCCAGGCTGCACACGCGAAATTGGTCCTTGCGAATTGCCGAAAGAGCCACCAAAGAATTGGCTAAAAATGTCTCCCATTCCCATGTCTGCAAAACCAGCGCCTGAAGCTCCGGCACTTCCTGCAGAAGGATCGTTAGGATCAACACCCATGTCTACCATTCGACGCTTTTCAGGATTAGAAAGCACGTCATAGGCAGCATTTACTTCCTTAAACTTTTCTTCAAACTCAGCGCCTGCAATATCAGGATGATATTTGCGGCTCATCTTGCGGTAGGCTTTGCGAATTTCGTCGTCGCTAGCATTGTGATCAACGCCTAGAACTTTGTAGTAATCAGTCAATTAATTCCCCTTTTACCTTTTTCTAAAATCATTTTTGCATAAGGCACAGCCAGACATAAGCCGAATAACCAGCCATAAACCAGCCATGTTTTTATGAATTTTCGGATATAAACGAATTAAGGTAGCGCGCAACAGCCTTAACAGCAGTCATCGTTGCAGCATAATCCATATGCGTAGGACCAATTGATCCAATAAACGCGGAATCAGAATCAGCATTGTAGCCGTAAGCGCTTGTTACAACAGAAGCGTTAAGCAAACCAGGAGTATGCGTTTCCGAGCCGATTGCAACACTAACACCGCTTGCACAATCGCTTGCTTCCTCACTTAAAGAAGTCATCAGTCGCATAATAACAGCCTGTTCTTCGAGTGCGTCAAAAAGTGAAGCAAAATCAACAATACTTTGTCTATGCGCAAGTTGAGAAGCTCCAGCCATATATAAGTCGTGAGCATGCTCACCGTCATGCATGTCTTCTAAAGCGTTAGCAAGTTGACTAATAATTTGCAAAGCTGATGCTAAATCCTTGCGATTTGCGAGCGCATAAACGCGTTTTGACGCAGATGAAAGGGATAGCCCAATGCAGCACTCATTAACCATATTAGTTAGATGCAATAAGTCATCTGAATTTATATTAGTTGCTTGAATCATGTGCTGAGCTACGCCTCCAGCATCTGTAATCACAACAACCAAAAGCGTAGAAGACGATACTTGAACAATCTCAATTCTTTTTACTTTTGACTTAGACAGTGCTGGAGATGCTACGAGAGCGACTTGACCCGTAATACTTGCAAGAAGACGTGCTGAACGTTGCAAAGTATCTTGTAAACTGACAGATCCGCTCAAAAAGTTACGTATAGCGCGACGCTGCGGTTCAGAAAGCGGAATAACAGAAGCCAAACCGTCAACAAAGTAGCGATAGCCTTTTTCAGTAGGAATACGACCTGCAGAAGTATGCGGTTGAACAAGGTATCCATCTTCTTCCAAAGCCGACATATCGTTACGAATAGTAGCTGAACTCACACCAAGCTGATGATGCTTTGCAAGAGCCGCAGAACCAACAGGCTCTTGAGAACGAATATAATCCTCAACAACTGCGCGCAAAATCATCATGCGTCGTGACTGCATTACCACTCCTTACAAACACTCTAAATACTATATTCCTATAGTAGTCTATTTCTTAGCACGCAACAGAACATAAAAGCAAACTTTTGACACACTTTGTAACATATTCGTCGCGCGCGAAAGATAGGATTGAAGGGCAATGAGAGGGTAAAAAGCCAGCGTGAGCTGTGCTTAAAAACCCGGATTATTGGAAGGAAAGTAGATCACATGACCGATTTCAACTGGTCTGCATTAGACGAGCGCGCCGTAAAGATGGCGAAGGTTCTCTCGGCTGATGCTGTTGAGCGAGCAGGACACGGACATCCTGGCTCCCCTGTTTCATTAGCACCGATTGCGTACACATTGTACCAGCATTTCATTAAGCACGATCCTGCTGACCCAAAGTGGGCTGGCCGCGATCGTTTTATTCTTTCTGGCGGTCACGCTTCGCTTACGCAATACGTGCAGTTGTTCTTCTCTGGATACGGCTTGACTCTTGACGATCTCAAGTATTTCCGTGGCGGCGCAGACACGCGTACTCCAGGTCACCCAGAATACGGCTTGACTCCAGGCATCGAAATGACTACTGGCCCACTCGGTCAGGGTCTTGCTTCTGCTGTTGGTTTCGCTTATGGTCAGCGCTTTGAGCGCGGTCTTCTTGATCCAGAAGCTCCAGCTGGCACTTCCCCATTCGATCACAAGGTTTGGGTTATCTGCGGCGAAGGCGACGTTGAGGAAGGCGTTTCTTCTGAAGCTGCTTCCTTGGCTGGAAACCAGAAGCTTGGCAATTTGACTGTAATCTTCGATGCAAACCACATTCAGATTGAAGGCGACACTAAGCTCACCTTCTCTGAGGATATTCTTGCTCGTTACCGTGCATACGGTTGGTACACCGATGAAGTTAGCTTCATCCAGCCAGACGGCTCCTACAAGGAAGACGTTCAGGCTTTGGCTGCAGCTATTGAAAAGGCTCAGGAAGTTACCGATAAGCCTCACTTCATTAAGGTTAATACTTTGATTGCTTGGCCAACCCCAGGCAAGACAGACAACGAAGCTTCCCACGGCTCTAAGCTTGGCGAAGAAGCTGTTAAGGGCTTGAAGGAACTTTGCGGTTTCGACCCAGAAGTTCAATTCCCGATCGACGAAGAAGCTTTGGCTCACGCTCGCAAGGTTGCAGAGCGCGGCTTGGCTGCTCACAAGGCTTGGGACGAAACTCTTGCAAAGTGGGCTGCTTCCAACCCAGATAAGGCTGCTCTCTACGAGCGCATTAAGGCTGGCAAGCTTCCTGAAGGCTTCGACAAGGCTATTGACGACTTGGTTGCTGGCTTCGAAGTTGGCTCTAAGGTCGCTACCCGTAAGGCTTCCGGCGCAGTTCTTAACGCAATTGCTGCCGTTATGCCAGAACTTTGGGGTGGTTCAGCTGATTTGGGCGGCTCCAACAACACCAACATTAAGGGTGCTGACTCCTTCGGTCCATCCGAGGATGCAACTCGCACTTGGCCAAACGTTTCCGAGCATGGCCGTCAGCTTCACTTCGGTGTTCGTGAGTTCGCAATGGGTGCTATTACCAACGGTATTTTGCTTGGTTCTGACACTCGCCCATTCAACGGCACCTTCTTCCAGTTCTCTGACTACGAGCGCCCAGCAGTTCGCTTGGCTGCTTTGATGGAGATTCCAAACCTCTACGTTTGGACCCACGATTCCGTAGCTTTGGGCGAAGATGGTCCAACTCACCAGCCAATCGAACACTTGGCTGCTTTCCGCGCTATTCCTCAGCTTGAGGTTGTACGCCCTGCAGATGAGTACGAAACTGCTGAAGCTTACCGTTACTTCTTCGAGAAGAAGAACAGCTATCCAACTGCTATGATTTTGACCCGCCAGGGCGTTCCAACCCTCGCTGAGACCGCTGAAAAGGCTCGCGAAGGCGTAAAGCATGGCGCTTACGTTTTGGTTGATTGCGAAGGCACTCCAGACGTAATCATCATGGCAACTGGTTCCGAAGTTCAGTGGGCTGTTGCTGGTGCCAAGACTTTGGCAGCTGAAGGCATTAAGGCTCGCGTTCTTTCCATGCCATCTCTCGAATGGTTCGAAGAGCAGGACGAAGAGTACAAGGAAGCAATCTTGCCAAAGTCCGTCAAGGCTCGCGTTTCTATCGAAGCTGGCTTGGCATTGCCTTGGTACAAGTATCTTGGCGATTGCGGCAAGGCTGTTTCTATCGAACAGTACGGCTTGCAGGGTGACGGCGGTCAGAACATGATCGACTTGGGCATTACTGCTGAGCATGTAGTAGAAGCTGCTAAGGCTTCTATCGAAGAAGCTCGCGCTTAAGTAAAGCTACGCAACATAAAGCTTGATGTATCAAAATAAAATTGATATGTCACAAAACTAGAAGTGCTAACGAAACACTTCGCAAGAAACAGCGACGGCGTGTTGATGCCGAGCTACCGTTGGTTCGACATCAACCGCTGTTTCTTGTAAAAACGCCAAACTACCGACGTGCCCCAATTGGTGGAGCACAGTGTTAAGGAGATAACATGACTGAAGCAACGCAGCGCACCAGCGATTCCGGCGTTTCTATTTGGTTGGACGATTTGTCCCGTACCCGCATTGAGTCCGGCTCTTTGCAGGATTTGATTGCTAATAAGAATGTTGTTGGCGTTACCACCAACCCATCCATCTTCCAGAAGGCTTTGAGCCAGGTTGGCCCATACGACGCACAGCTTAAGGAACTCGGCAAGGTCGACGTTGAAACCGCTATTCGCGAGTTGACCACCACCGATGTTCGTAACGCAACCGATATCTTCCGCGAGATCGCTGAAAAGACCGACTTCGTTGACGGCCGCGTTTCCATCGAGGTTGACCCACGCTTGGCTCACGATACTGCTAACACCGAGAAGCAGGCTGAAGAGCTTTGGGCAAAGGTTGATCGTCCAAACGCTATGATCAAGATTCCTGCAACTTTGGAAGGTCTTCCAGCAATCACCGCTACCCTTGCTAAGGGTATTTCCGTGAACGTAACCTTGATCTTCTCCCTCGAGCGCTACGAGCAGGTTATCGACGCCTTCATCGAAGGTATTGCTCAGGCTGATGCAAACGGTCACGACTTGAAGCACATGGGTTCCGTAGCTTCCTTCTTCGTCTCCCGCGTTGATAGCGCTGTTGACAAGCTCCTCGAAGAGAACGGCTCCGAAGAAGCTAAGGCTCTTGAAGGCAAGGCTGCTGTTGCTAACGCTCGCTTGGCTTACGAACTCTTCGAGAAGAAGTTCGCTGCCGACCCACGTTGGGCTGCTCTTGAAGCTAAGGGCGCAAAGAAGCAGCGTCCACTTTGGGCTTCTACCGGCACCAAGAATGCAGCTTACTCCGATTGCAAGTATGTTGACGAGTTGGTTGCTGAGCATGTTGTTAACACCATGCCAGAAAAGACTTTGAACGCTCTTGCTGATCACGGCAACGGTGCTGCTTCTATTAAGGGCACTTACGAAGAGAGCCACGCTGTTATGAACAAGCTCGCTGAGCTTGGCATCAACATCAAGGACGTTACCGACAAGCTTGAGGCTGACGGTGTTGCCGCCTTCATCAAGTCTTGGGATTCCGTGATTGCTGACGTGCAGTCCGGCATCGATCGCGTAAACGCCTGATGCTTATATAGCGTCTTACTTTTCGCTTAAAACATAAACAAAAACCGCATCCCACTTTTGGAGAATTCCTAAGTAGGATGCGGTTTTTGTTTAACTTACAAAGTGTTCAAGCAGCTAATAACTTAATTAATACAGCTTAATCACTTAATAGATTATAGCTTAATATAGCTTAACACAGCTTTATAGCTTAATCATTGTCATCATCGCTATAGGAATCGCTGCTATCGTCGCTGCTATCGTCCGATGAAGAACTATCATCGTCCGATGAAGAGTCATAATCGTCAGACGAATAATCATCGAAAGGATTCGGCAAATCTGAACCTACTTCGTTTTGACTTTGCTCAGAAGTATCAACAGTATAAGTATGATCATTTCCATCTTTATCGGATATCGTGAAATGATAAACGCCAGGATAAACAAGCAAAGTGCACGAATCATCATATAATGAACAATTTGTAATAGTAAAGTTTTCACCGTTAACTTTTATATTTTCAATACTAGAAACATTGTCAACCTTAATCTCATCTGTTAAAGATACAATATCAATAACATACTTTTTAAAAACTAAAAAGTCCGTTCCATTAGGTCTAAGCAATAAATTCTTATTTACTTTTTTGTCATTAACTTCATACGTTACGTTAACCTTGTAGCAAGTATCCGTATTTACATTTAATCCTCTTGACGCAAAATTTCGTACTTCATCAATACTTTTGGACGATCTTGCAATGCATTTATATTGGGACGTATAATTAATTACAAATCTTGAAGGCTTAGATTCATTAGCGTAATTATCATACAATAAACCATAACTACCGTTAGTTTGGAAGCCACTTAATCCAAAAGATTTCTCATATTCAGAAGTAGCACTAGTATAGTGACCCGCAGAAATCATATCTATATACTTTTTAGCAACAGCTGTAGGAGAATAAACTAAATTATCAATAAGGATATACGCACCGCCAAGCAAAACAACAAGAGCAGCAAAGATGCAAGATGCTATTTTTATTTTTTTTATTCTCGACTTTTTAAGCATCGCATCATAGTCTTGAACTTCAAAAGCTTGAGAATAATCCTGCTGAGGCATAGCGCCTGCTTGATACGCATAATCAGAACCATATTGCTGATTTTCATAACCATATTCATATTGCGGAGTATTTTGATACACCTGAGTTGGAGAATACTGTGTAGTAATAGTCTGCGTTGGAACAGCCTGCGTATATTGCGTTTGTGCGCTTTCATATTGCTGATTATTGCCATCAATTAAGCCACCGCAAGAATCACAAAAGATAGAATCATCCTTGTTACCTGCTCCACATAGGTTGCAATATTTCATAAGCTATTCCTCTACTCTTTTACTCATTTGCAATAAGAATTTGCAACATGATTAAGTTATATATATATATGCACTTATATTTATTATTTTAAACCAATAAATTAGCAAAAACATAATAAATTATTAATAAAAACTAACAGTAACGCTAGAAAACAAATGCCAAGGAAACTTACTGCAAATGTTCAACAGCAGCTCTCAGTCAGGTCGTCAGCGCACACAAAACACAACTAAATTCCCAATAAATTACCACACTAACCTGCCCTGCCTTCGTCTTTACCGACGAAGGCAGACCTCGCTTGCGTTGAAAGCACACCGCGCTTTCAACCCTAAGCAAGCTCGGCGCTCCGAATTGCTTTCGCGCGCGCTGTGCTGCGCTCAAGCAGGTCGTCGCGCTCACAGAAACTCAGCCATAACAATCGGCAAACATTCAATCGCACCAACGCGCTGATAGTCTTTAGTGTAAATCAGCAGCTCGCGCGCAATACGCGAAGAAAACTTGCGCGAGAAAACATCAAGCGAAGCATGAGTTTTATAGCCAGAACTTTTCACTTCAATCGGCACAATTTTATTATTTTCTGCAATCAAAAAATCAATTTCGTAATTGCTCCTGCCACGCTTTTCTGTACTAATCGCAGCACCACCACTTGTGCCATCACTATTTGCGCAATCGCCTTCGTCAATCAGATCCTCCGCAAAAGTGTGATAATACAACTCGTGCCCATGCGCACTCAACATTTGCGCAACCATATTCTCATAAACGTACCCAAGATTCGCCTGCAACTTACCGCTCAGCAATCGCGCGTAAATATCATTGCTCGTAAACGACTTATCCTTAAAAGAAAGCGTCACAAACAATCCAGTATCCGCAAGAAAAAGCTTAAATTTAGTCAAATCCTTATATTGAGCCATTCCTGCAGAAGGGTCAGAAGTATGATTCGCAATGAGAACGGTTCCGGAATCCTTTAACTGTGCGAGCTGCTCAAGAATATCATCCGCACCCTTACCAGCAAGAACGCTAGAAACGTGGTATCGCGACGTGTTAGACATAAGTTGCGCAGGAATAGCGTCGAAGATTGCGGAAATTTTACCAGTCGCGTCAATCTTCCTAAAATCATCCTCATACAGTGAAAGAATGTTGCGTTTCACTTGATCCACAGCACTAAAATCGTTAGTCTCAATATAACTTTCTACAGCTTGCGGCATCCCACCAACCAGCATATAAAGACGAAAATCTCTCAGAATCTTCCTGTACGCAGCCTGACCGATTGGCTTTTTAGAATCATATAGTTTACGCAGAAGCGGAATCGTAACTTCATCACCAAGCGCGCGAGTGAACTCCTCATAATCCATCGGATACATTTTCAACTTGTGTTCTTCGCTAGGAATAAGAATATCCTTAACATTTTTGTGAATCGAAATTAGCGAACCGGTTTCTATATAGTCGTATCTTCCGTCGTTTACTAAAGCTTTTATGGCTTGACGTGCTTTAGGGCAAAGCTGTACTTCGTCGAAGACAATGCAAGATTTGCGCTCTTTTAAGCTTGTTTTGTACGCTAGCTGCAGCTGCAAGAAAATATAGTTTACGTCCGAAAGGTCATCAAACAGCTCCTTTACTTCTTTCGATGCGGTATAAAAATCAACAAGAATGTAGCTTTCGTACTCATTTTGGACGAATTCTTTTACGATTGTCGATTTGCCTACGCGACGCGGACCTTCGATAAGCAGCGCTGTTTTGCCGTTGGACTCATGCTTCCAAGCTAGCATTTCGGAATAGATTTTGCGTGGGAATTTGAGGGTTGATTTATCACCTTCGTAAACCATTGTAATTCCACCTTTCTTCCCAAAATCGACAATTTTATTTTAGCGCATTACCCCAAAATCGACAATTTTATTTCGCAAATTTACCTCAAAATCAGCATTTTTACTACTCTAATGTGAATAAGCGCATGTACATATACTCTGTACATTCAAAAGTTACTAACGCAGCGCGACGACCTGCCTGAGCGCATAG
>NQOP01000001.1:453309-454289 GCA_003585845.1 Bifidobacteriaceae bacterium NR021 | reverse complement strand
GGCTGATTTGGCATGTGAAGCACACCGTGCTTCACAATTGAGCCAAATCACGCTTTGAAAGAGTTTGAAATCCCAATGATTTCAAGCTCGGTCAAAGCGCTGCGCGAACGCCAACTGCACGCGTGCCAGAAACAAAATAAGCACCATGCCACAGCCTAATAACGCTTAATTAATTCTTTCGAGAGCTACCATATTGAATCATATCGTTAACACTATCTCTACTAATCAAGAGTATAACGCGACAATATTTAGATGCGTCGATGTGGGAATTAATGTTTGTAAACATACCTGGATTATATATTTCACCGCACTTATCGGAAGGGTTATATCTCATGAATACTCCGTAGTCGCCATGGAAATAAACACTTACACCTTCCTTCTTATTCTCATAATCTTTTTTCAATTTTTTTAATTCATCTTTCAAAAAAGAATCATTCGGAGCAATAGAATTAGCTAAACAGCTTGCTTTATTAGCAAAGTCATCAAAAGACGAGAAATTATTCTTTATATAAATATCTTCTCTATTATATAAAGGCTCCTTAGCAGACTCTGTTATGCCACAATTAGTAGCACCTAAACCAACAGCGCCATCGCTTTTACTTATAGCACTGACATTATTACTGTTAACACCACAACTGCACAAACACATTACAGCAGAAGCCATTGCAACAGACGCAACTATTCTCTTAAACATGCTAAAACAACTCCTTCGCAACAAATAAAAACTACTACTATCGTGTTCGATGATTCATCTTAGAATTTAACTTATTAAAATCGTCAACACTGAAAGCATGAAACTCAATACCTCTATAAGGGCGTGACGTTATTACATACGAACGTCCAACATAATTAATAAACGAGAGGTCATTTTCTTTAAAGTAGTCATTAAGAGTATCAGGATTGTACTTGCTGAATGTTCTCTCAACTTTAGAAGCTAATTCTAAAGCTTTAGGATCATCAGGATTTAATTCTTTGATAAC
>NQOP01000001.1:451764-452523 GCA_003585845.1 Bifidobacteriaceae bacterium NR021 | reverse complement strand
ATTTTGCTATCATCAACGTAACCAGGATCTTCTACGTATTCTTGGTAAGAAAGTGCAGTATGTTCCAAATATCCAGATGAGACTTGCCATTCAGGGATATTGCATGCAATAGCTGCCTCTCTAATAGTTACCTTTTTAGAATGATTAGTGACATTGTTAACAGAACCCACAGCAGTGCCACTATTTTGAGCAGTCTCACCGCACGCGCTCAAACCACACATGCAACCAAGCACCACAACCAAACAACCCGAAACAAGCCTATACTTACGTTTCACCTTCACACTCCTTATCACTACTTCGCGCTAGTTTGCGCAACTTCGCACTACTTCGCGCTACCTTGCAATATTTAAAAAATTTCGCAATATTTATTTCTTTCGACCTAATTGATCAAGATTGAACTTGTTAAAATCTTCTTTCGTCATAATAAAAATATAATTATAACGATGTGCCTCATCGGAATTGCCACTGCGCTTGACTAAAGGAGATGCCCAGTAGTACACATTTGGATCTTCAGGCTCAGCATTGTATTGCGCAATTGCAACAACATCCGAATTTAAATATCTAAAAGAAGTTTCCCCGTCAGTTGTACCTGTCATGTACATATTATCTTTATTTGCAGTAGAAATATTAGATTTTAGCAAGCACAACTTAGTTTTATTAAAATCATTAATCGTTTTAAAACCATTAATAATCGCCATGTCGTATTTAGAATATACAGGATCCTTCATAACTTTTAATCCACACTCTGCAGCTAACGAC
>NQOP01000001.1:442902-450943 GCA_003585845.1 Bifidobacteriaceae bacterium NR021 | reverse complement strand
TTAATAGGATCTCCCGACGGACTCGAAGAATTTATTTTATCATTATTCTCACCGCAACCAGATAAACCTGTTAAGGCTATTGATAAAGATGCTACAAAATATATAAATTTTTTTGCTCTACTCATAACTACTAATAACTCCATTATTTATACATATAAAAATCTAATAATCAATGGCTGATGCCGATATTATGAAATACGAAACTAACTCAATAATATTTTTGACATCAAACGGATGATTTGCTAATAAAAAATGCTTATTTAAGTTTTACTATTTTTATACCCTCGTAAGTAGGGTATACGTAATAAGTGTTACCCAAATATGGTGGCATATATTTGTCATAGTTTTCAAGATTAACAGAAATAGAATTGATATCTGAAGATTCTAACTTATCGCTAAATTTTTCTGCAACTGGGTCTCCAGGATTAACATTTTTTATAGCACAAGCATAATCTTTCTTAAATTTTTCTCCAGAAGCATCTTGGTCTCCACTTATAAGCACTGCATCAAAGAGATAATCATTTTCATCAGAGTCCAACGGCTTGAAATTGCATTTTTTAGCTACCTCTTTAAGAGATATATTTTCTGACGAATTCTTACTACTGGAGTCATTAGAAACAGAAGAACCACTTGCAGAATCCAAAGTATTAGTAGATTCAAAACCACCATTAGCAGGCATATCGCTAGCAGAAGGCTCACCACACGCGCTTAAACCACACATGCAACCAAGCACCACAACTAAACAACCCGAAACAAGCCTACACTTACGTTTCACCTTCATACTCCTTATCACTACTTCGCGCTAGTTTGCGCAGCTTCGCGCTAGTTAACGCTACCTTGCAGTATTCGCCACATTTCGCAATATTTCTCAGCATTTTTCAGCATTTCGCAATATTTAAAAACATAGCAAAAGCAAAATTTTTCTCTCAACACTTACAAATATACTCCAACCACCAAAAAACGCTGCTAGCAACACAACAGCGTTACTAACGCAGAAACAGTACTGCACCAGTGTCCCAAGATAGGCAAAATCAAACACGCGCGCAGCGCGACGACCTGCCTGAGAGCATAGAGCGTAGCGCGCGAAGGCAACTCGGAGCGGAAACTCGTGTTAGAAGTCCAGTGGACTTCCAACACGAGTTTCGTAAGCGAGCGCCAACTGCACTAGTAACGAAAGGTGGGTTATTTACAATCTACTAAAAAGGTTTGAATTAAGCCAGTTGGCAACGCCGTCGTCATTGTTGGAATCGCAAATCTCGTCCGCAATAGCAAGCAAACGCGGATTACTATTCGCCACCGCTACCCCATAACCACCGGCACGGAACATGTCGATGTCAATAATATCGTCGCCAAAAACAACAGTACGGCTAGGCTTCGCGCCCAAACGATCGCAAATAACGTTCAGTGCATGCCCCTTGTTTGCAAGAGAATTCGTGAGCATCCACAAAACGTCTTCGCTAATATGCAAAGAAAAATCATCCGGAAGAATGTGCTGAAGCTGCTCCTTTTCGCTATCTCGAGGAACAATAATTATTTTGTCTGCCGTGCCGCGCGGCACATTCGAAAAGTCGGTAATAACAAAATCCTGTTTGCTCCAAAGCATACGAACGTCAAAATTAGTGTAACGAACGTCGTTCATCACAACTCCAAGACGCAGCGTAGGGATTTTATCAAGCAAACGCAAACACACATCGCAAGCATGCTTAGAATCAAAACCAAAACGTAATAACGTGCTTATTTCACGCTGAGAAGTAAGATCCGAAATCGTGCTATTAGCGCAATCAAAATCGATTAACGCGCCATTGAGATACGCACAAACTTGAGCATTTAGATCGTGAATAAAATCAAAAGCACTTCCGACAGGACGAGCCGTAATAATCGCAAGAGGAATTCCGTTTTCGCGCAAACGCTTAGCTGCTTTCACAGTTTCGTTGCTTAAAAAGCGACCTTCAAAAGTATCGGCATCGTGAAGCATGGTGCCATCAAGATCCGCAATTACTAAAGAAGGAGAAAAACGCATAATATTAAACACTTATATAAATAAAAAGCGCACAATCTGACGACCATGCGCTTTTCAAAAAGAATACTCAGATGAGCGAGAACTTAGTCATTAAGTTTAAAGCCACAATCACAGCAACCCAAATTAATGCAATAATAACCGTCCAACGATTTAAGTTCTTTTCTGCAACACCAGAGCTACCAGCGTTCTTCGTTAAACCGCCGCCGAACATGTCGGAAAGGCCGCCGCCCTTGCCCTTGTGCATCAAAATTAACAATGTGAGCAAAATGCTAGTGAGCACAAGCAACACCTGCAAAATAATCTTCACAGTGGACACAACCAACCTCCTGTTTTACAGTACTCGGTTAAGTTTAATAATAACCTTTGACCGCTTAAGCTTATTTAGTCTCTAAACGTGTTTGCGCAGCCGTTAGTCGCACAATATTAGCAAGTTCTTGCGCATCAAGAGAAGCGCCACCAATTAAGAATCCATCAACATCTGGCTCAGCGATAAGACTTGAAGCATTAGAAGAAGTCACAGATCCGCCGTAAAGAATACGGACAGTATCTGCAACATCGTCACCGAACGTAACGCGCAAGTCTTCACGAATAGCCAATGCAGCTTCCTGAGCTGAGTTAGCAGTGGCAACCATACCCGTACCAATTGCCCAAACCGGTTCGTACGCAATAATTAAACGCTTAGCTTGCTTCGCATCCAAATCGCGCGTTACATCATGCACTTGCCCTACAGCAAAATCGAGCGCAACACCCTGTTGACGTTCTTTAAGACTTTCACCAACGCAAAGAATTGGCTGCATTCCTGCGGCAAGCACAGCTCGAACTTGATCAACTATATTTGCATCATCTTCAGGATGATACTTGCGTCTTTCAGAATGACCAACAATAACCATTGAGCATCCAAGACTTGCAAGCATATCTGCAGAAACATCACCAGTAAAAGCACCTTGAGCAGTAACAGAAACAGCTTGAGCTCCGTACAATATTGGCAAATGGTCAGACTCAACAAGAACTTGCACGCTTCTTATTGAAGTAAAAGAAGGCATAAGTGCAATTTCACAATCGTGGTAGTCGTAATGCGCGTCACGCAGTAGCCACGCAAATTTTTGTATAAAATGCGTAGCTTCGCGGTGATTGAAATTCATTTTCCAATTACCAGCGACTAACGGCTTTCTTTTGGAAACCATAATCACCCTTAAAAGTTTACGATTGAGATTAATAGTATTGCGCAAATTAGTGTTATGCCGACCTCGATTTACAAAGCGGATTCATAAAATCGAAAGTCGGCATAAGCGGAAATATTTAGTTTATACTTGCTCGCGTAAATATTACTTACTCAAGCAATGTTATTTACTCAAGCACGCTCAAACCTGGAAGAGTCTTGCCTTCCAAGAACTCGAGAGAAGCGCCGCCGCCAGTAGAAATGTGCGAGAAGCCATCTTCTGGGAATCCAAGGTTGCGCACTGCAGAAGCAGAATCACCACCACCGACGATAGTGAAAGTGCCGTTCTTAGTTGCATCAACCAAGCCCTGGGCTACAGCGCGAGTACCGGCTGCAAACTCTGGAACCTCGAACACACCCATAGGACCGTTCCAAACAACAGTCTTGGAGTCAACAATCTTGTCGTGGAAAAGTTTCTGAGAGTCAGGACCAATATCCAAGCCCATCTTGTCTGCAGGAATAGCGTCTGCTGGAACTACTTCTGGAGCAACTGGAGTATCCCCTGCTGGGAAGCCAGCATTCACAACAATATCGGTTGGAAGTACAAGCTCAACGCCGTTCTTCTTAGCGGTTTCAATGTAGCCCTTAACCTTCTCGAGTTGATCCTCTTCAAGCAAAGAAGTACCAACTTCGTGACCCAAAGCCTTGAGGAATGTGAACACCATACCGCCGCCAATAACAAGACGATCAGCCTTAGAAAGCAAGTTCTCAATAACGCCGAGCTTGTCGGAAACCTTGGAACCGCCGAGAACAACAGTCAAAGGACGCTCTGGGTTTTCAGTTGCGCGAGAAAGTGCCTTAACTTCCTTCTCAACAAGCAAGCCTGCAGCTGATGGAAGATCGGCAGCAACATCGTAATTTGAACCCTGAGCGCGGTGCACAACACCAAAGCCGTCGGAAACAAATACTTCGCCAAGAGAAGCAATCTTCTTAGCGTAAGATGCGCGCTCGGAAGCATCCTTGCTGGTTTCTTCGGCGTTGAAGCGCACGTTTTCGAGCAAAACAACGTCGCCATTATTCATGGCAGCTACCTTAGCTTGTGCATCTTCGCCGTAAGTGTCTGCAGCCAAAACAACATTTGTGCCGAGCAATTCACCTAAACGCTGCGCAACTGGAGCCAAGGAAAGCTCTGGAACAACCTGACCCTTTGGACGACCAAGGTGAGCCATCAAAATCACCTTAGCACCCTGCTCACGCAAAGCCTTAATGGTTGGTAAAGCAGCACGAATACGACCATCATCAGTAATCGTCGTATCCTTGAGAGGAACGTTAAAATCAGCGCGAACCAATACGCGCTTACCACTCAAATCTCCCAAATCTTTCAGTGTCTTCATTGGTATCCTTTCCAAACCATATTGGCTTACCATATTTGACTTACATACTGGCTTACCGTGCCGGCTTACTTCGTTCAACAAAACGCAAAATCAGCCTCAAACATCAACACATTGCCGGGTGCAATTATACCGCACATCTTCAACAATCCCTATGGACCACGTAGCTTTGCACCAGTGCTCTGCTGACATTGCGTCTGAAGCTTTGCAGTAATGCTTTGCGAACGTTGTTAATGTAGCTTTGCACCAGTGCTTTGCAAACGTCGATTATTTATTGCTTGGCGAACACTAACATCCGTGCTGCTGCACACTCCACGCCAGGCACTCCTACCTACACACCCCACCGCAGCTTAATTGCGATACTTTAGTTGCACTTAGTAAGCCACGCAATTTACGTAACTTTCTGCACGAGTCTATGAGTTTTGTGTTGGCGTTTAGTGTGTTGAGAGGCTGGAAAAATTGTGTTCAGTGCTAAAAGAGGACTGAGAAGCTACATTCTTGAAGAAAGGCGAACACAATAAGCGTCTTTAACAGCCAGAGCGCACGAAGGACGGGACGCACGCAAACACAAATTTTCCAGCCTCGTCAAAACCAAAAAACTAAATCAGTTACAAAACTCATAAACGATACTCAAGAATATCGAAAATAAAAAAGCGCGAGAAGTAAAAAACAACTCGCGCAATTAAAAAAAAAATTAACTCTGCAATAACCACGCAAAATCAGCATTAAAGCTGCTGCATACGCGACTTCTCAACCTTCGCCGAAAGCTGCAAAAGTCTACGAATTCGCCCTGCAATCGCATCCTTTGTAATAGGAGGATCAGCCAAGTGACCAAGCTCTTCCAAACTTGCGTCGCTGTGCTCAAGACGAAGCTTTCCAGCCATCAACAAATTATCTGGAATATCGTCGCCCAAAATATCGAATGCGTGACGAACCTTTTCGCATGCCTCAGCAGCAGCCTTAGCGCTACGACGCATATTCGCATCGTCAAAATTAGCCAAACGGTTTGCTTTTCCGCGAGCTTCACCGTCCGAACGCTTACCAGTCCATTCGCGAGCAGAACGAGGAGCACCAATCAGAATCAACATTCGCTCAATTGCGTCAGAATCGCGCAACGTCACTCGCTCAGAGCTACGAACCTGACGAGCCTTGGCGCTAATGCCAAGTCGCGCCGCCATAGTTTGCAAAGCATTTGCAGCCTCATGAGTTGGGCAAACAACTTCCAAATAGCTAGCTTTGCCAGGATCCGAAATAGCACCGTGAGCCAAGAAAGCACCACGCCAAGCTGCTTTGATTTGGGCGATACTTCCACCAACAATCTCAGGTGCAAGACCTGCAACAATTCTCATACGTCGATCAAGAAGACCAGATTGCAAAGCCAATGCTGCAGCACCACGCTCAACTACAACGTCATAGCGAACTACAGTGCCCGTAGGAGTTTGACGAGAAACTTGAGCAATTGTTGCTTCCCTCTGGAAATGAGTTTTCAATACCTCAACAAGCCACTGAGCTGCACGCTGAGAATCTAACTGAGCGCGAATAACAGCCTGATTATTTACTGGCCTTAAGCCGCCAGCAAAGCGCATCATTGCTGCAGCTTGAGCCATAATGACAGTCGGGAGCTCATTGTTGTTTGAAACGAGTTCATTTTTGACGTCGTCAAGAAGAGCCAAGGGACAACCTCCTACTTTTGTTCTTCTTAAAATATGAGTGCTGTTGGGTACTTGCATGATGCTGTGGCACACGACATGCCCGGCTTTCTGTGATACAGAATACGTTGGACATTTTACCGGTTTTTGCACATGCTTTACATGCTTTTAGTACAAGATTTTTATATTTTATATAATTTACACAATTTTATTTAATTTTTTAATTAATTTTAATTGATTAGTTTCATAATCGCATTTCGCTACTTTACTTTTCACTACTTTACTTCTTCGCTACTTTACTTTTCGCTTACTACGATCTTCTCTGCAGCTCTCTTGCAGATACTGTAACTTGCAAACCGTGCAATCTCAAACGTCTAGCAAGCTCAATACTTACGGCAACAGAACGATGCTGACCGCCAGTACATCCCACAGCAATAGTCACGTAATGCTTGTCTTCTTTAGCGAATCCGTCGATAGCTGTAAGAAGCGCATTTTCGTAAGAATCTAAGAATGCAATTGCCGCAGGATTCGATAAAACATAATCTTGCACAGCTTGATCCTTACCTGTAAGCTCCCTTAATTCAGGAACCCAGAAAGGATTCGGCAAAAATCGCATATCGGCAACAAAATCAGCATCCATTGGCATACCATATTTAAAGCCAAAACTGAAAATATGCACAGAAACCGTAGAAGAGCCTTTTCCAAGCAATCCTTCGTAAAGCTTTGTAGAAAGTTGGTGAATACTGAGTGCAGAAGTATCGATAATAATATCCGCGCAATCTTTCAAATGACTGAGCAGCTCTCGCTCTTCTAGAATACCGTCAATAAGTCTGCCGCCGCGCTGCAAAGGATGCGGTCTGCGCACAGACTCGTAACGCTTAATAAGCACAGCATCCGAAGCATCTAGAAACAGAATTCGCGTTTTTACGCCAAGTTCGTCAATATGCGCAAGAACTGCAAACAGGTCGTCGAAATATCCTCTAGAACGCACATCAATAACAGCAGCAAGCTTATGCACTTTAGAACCGGATGAAGTCATCATATCTACTAGCGGTATGAGCAGTTTTGGCGGAAGATTATCGATAACATACCATCCCATATCTTCCAACGCGTTAGCAGCGTGCGAGCGCCCAGCTCCGCTCATGCCGGTAATTAGCATAACTTCAAATCCGTCAGCTAGTTGCACGCTAGTCGACGCGGAACGTTGCGTAGTATGTTGCACATCACGTTGCGCATCACTTTGCGTAGTATGTTGCATAGTATGTTGCATATTATCGCTCATAATGCCTCCTGTAAGGCTTTTCGCATGAGACTACTTAAGTCATCGTAATATCTAGCCTTGTCAGCACTAGGTTTATAGCCAAGCTCAGCACCATTCTCAAAATTTTCTTTAGATCGCCTGTAGTCAATCGTCATAAGACTTACTTGCGCTAAAGCTTGTTGCAAAAGCATTTCTTCTCCCCCAATAGCGCAACCGTATTGTTGCCATACACTAAGTAGCATGCTTGGGCGAGGATTGTAAACTACGTCAAGCAATGTGCCTAATTTCGTTTGATTATTCGCACTATCTTGACAGTATGCTTTCAACGCAAGCGCAATTGGATCTGCTACGTGCGCAGGAACAGTGCTTACTACTATATCTGCTTCTGCGATTGCGCGAACAGCTTCGAGTGAATTTAAAGATTTCAAAATGAGAGATTTATCACATTCTGACAATTTTTCTGCGCTCAATTTTTCTGCACTATAGTCTGCAAATTTTGAAAATACTTCTTCGCTTATTGTTGGGAATTCAATACCTTGCACAGGCTCATACATAGCATCA
>NQOP01000001.1:441947-442097 GCA_003585845.1 Bifidobacteriaceae bacterium NR021 | reverse complement strand
GTATAAGATTATTAAAACGTTCAACACCTTTTACACTACCGTCATCTTCAGTTCTAGCAACAACTTGCACTTGCTCAAGCTTTGCCACTTGCGCAATTTCAATTAAAGCTGCCAGTGCAGAGGATGCAGTGTTGCCGCTGCCAATAATAA
>NQOP01000001.1:434472-441185 GCA_003585845.1 Bifidobacteriaceae bacterium NR021 | reverse complement strand
CAGCCTTTTTTACTTCGCATATGCGCTCATGTAATGCGTGCATAAATGTTATTAATATGCCACTTACGTCAGTGTTGTATAGCTTTATTTGCGATTGCGACGCGATTGCTGGATTGCTAGTAAAAACTGCAGTATTTGCCACGTTAAGTGCGCGCGACCAGTAGTCACAAGGTGTGCCGAGTTTCATTACGGTTTTTTTAAGCGGCATAGTAAGGCTTAAGCCTTTCCAAGAATCGTCAAGATGCGTAATAAAATCGTGAAGCTCTGTTTCGCTTACTTTTTCCTTACTATATTGCCAATTTGTAAGACCTAAAGCCTTATAAGCCGTGTTGTGAAGCACAGGCGACAGCGAATGCGAAATAGGATCTCCCAAAACTGCGCAATGATATGTTTTTAACATTTTTCTCTCCCCTATTAGTAAGTTAGTACGCTAATAAATCTTTTGGATCAACACAAAAACGCAACTCCCCTGCGGCACGTGTTGCTACGTGACGAGCTACTTCCTTATGCAATCGGTTCACTAATTCTTGCCTTAAATAAAGCGGAACTCTTACTACAGCTTTTACACGGTCGTAAATATCGTCAAAATGCTGGTATCTGTCAGTAACAGGCGGATGCATTGGAACAATTCCTAATAATGGAGAAATTGCTGAAAAATCAGCATCTTGACTACTTTCGCACCCAAGATTTTCTTGCATTGCACCAATATTTTCAAGCGCACGCATAACCGCATCACGAGCACCCCATACGCATGCTACAGTTACGCAAGGCGGCAATATTGCTTGAGCTCTTTCTGAAAGCTCATTGCAAGAAAGTTGAGTCGTATCCCACAATGTAAGCGCACGCGCAAGAACAGGATACGTTTCACCAATAAGAAGCACACTTCCTCCACGCGCTCTAGGAGCACATAAAGCAGAAGCTTTCATCCACGAATTAAGCGTATCTATTCGCGCATCAAGCCCCGAAGCGTACAAACTTACCCACGTATCGAGTATTGCTACAACACCATATTCTCCGTTACAATTTGCGTCTTGCGTTTGTATGCGAGGCTCACATCCAGGAGTTGCAACAACAATTACAGGTTTTTCATCAATACACTGGATAATTCCGTTCGGTTGGTGTTGTGACGAAATAATAATAGGCACGTTACGAAATAGTTTAGATAATTCTTCTGCAACGCCAGCAGCACCAACTCGTATAACTCGCATATTGCTACTGCCACAATTAGAACAAGACCAATTTATTGCACTAGCACCACACCATGAGCAACGTGCTGTTTGCTGACTATTTGCAACATCGAGAGGCCCGGTGCATCGTCTACAGCGCGCTTGACGTCTGCAAGAAGAGCATATAGCCGATTGCGTCACGCCATCTTGCGCAATAGAAAGCAGCACAGGCTTACCATCCGAAAGAGCATCGTTAATAGCTCTTACTGCGCTATGCGGTATGCGAGCGCCAATACTTGGGTCAGCTAATTTTAGTAAAGCTTCACGATTAAGCCAACGAACCCAAGGAACTAACTTTTCGCGAGCAAGTTTACTCGCGCTTACAGGGATACTAGATCCGCTTATTGTTTTAGCAGTTTGAATAGCTTGCGCAGATTGAGTAGCTTGCGCATCTTGCACACTTTGCGCACTTTGCGCACTTTGCACACCTTGCACACTTTGCGCATCTTGCGCATTTGACATATAGCAGTCTACTTCACTTTGACTAAGCGCGCTTCTGGAATACGACATTGACACAAATACGCCTCCATGCCTTTTCGCACGAAGCCGCATAACGCCACGCGCTTGAGCATACGGCATCATGCCATCAGCATATTGGTACGCGCAATCTTCAACAATCGCAAATAAAGCATCTCCCTCAACTGGAGCATACATTGCAGCTCTAGTGCCAAGAACGCAAGGAACTATTCCGGACGCGATTGCGCGCCAAGCTCTATACCTATCAGCTGGAGGATCCGCAGCACAAAGTCGAGCGACATCGCCATCAAAACTTCCAGCAGAAAAACCACGATGATTCTCACTTACGCGCTTATATGGCTTTAAGCCGTAAACCATTAGCGCGCGCATTACATCATTTACTTCTCTTAGCGTCGGCAAAACTACAACAGCTTGCTTACACGCACTTAAAGCAGTGACAATCATCCACGCTAAATCTTGTGCAAGTTGGCAAGAACCTGGTAAAGCGTCTACAATAAAAGATTGAGAAGAATTATTTTCTGCTTGCTCTACTAATTGATTTTCTGTTTTATTTTCACTAAAACTTGCGTCAATAGATCTTTTGATTAATGCATTGTATAAAATATTCGCATTTTCGTAATCATAAATCATGCGAGAAGTTGTAGCGTAACCTGGGTTTGTATTGTTATCGTTTTGCAAACGCTTCTTAAGATTTTCACGCCACTGTTTTCTGCGTTGCAAGCGTATGTTGTCAAAAACTTCTTCATGCTCAACACGAGCTACGCGTTGAGGCACAGCAAGACGCAAAATATTTGAGCTAGTTCCACCATAAGCTTTAGCTATGGCGTCAATATCATCTCGCAAAGATTTAGAAAGCAAAACATCTGAAGGAAACACGCGCTCTAAAAATCTTAAAGCAGCATGAGGGGTGTCAGTATGCGAAGAACGAGACCAAATAACTCCAGTGAGCTTTTGTGCTCCAAAACGAACGCGTACAAACGCCCCAGGCTGAGCAGATTCATCTTGATCTTGCGATATCAAGTAATCAAAAGTACGACCTAAATGTGAAGCTTGAACATCGAGCATCACATGCGCAATAGGGCATTCATTGGCAGGCACTAGAGAAACAGCATTGCGCTTACGTCTTGTTTTACGCGCTAAGCCGTCTAGCGAAGGTTGCTCTGCCATAAATAACCCTTAGTTTTACTTGAATTACATCACATAATTACTGTTATTTTACAGCAAAATTTATCAATAAAACTACTTTTTTAGCGCATCTTTCAATTGCTCAATACGATTCGTTTCTTCCCAAGGGAATTTGACATCCGTACGACCAAAATGACCATAAGCTGCAGTTGGAGCATAAATTGGCTGAAGCAAGTTAAGCTCGTCAATAATCGCAGCCGGACGCAAATCAAATACTTCACGCACAGCACGCGCAATATCTGCGCGCGTAATACCGTCAGCTTCAGTTCCGAAAGTTTCTACGTTTACGCTTACAGGATCAGCAATGCCAATAGCATAAGCAACTTGAACTTCAGCCTTATGCGCTAAACCAGCTGCCACAATATTTTTTGCAACCCAGCGAGCTGCATAAGCTGCAGAACGGTCAACTTTACTAGGATCCTTACCAGAAAAAGCTCCACCACCATGATGAGCAGCACCACCATAAGTGTCAACAATAATTTTTCGACCAGTTAAGCCCGAATCAGCAGCAGGGCCTCCCAAAACAAAGGAACCAGTAGGGTTTACAAGCATACGGTACGAATCGTGCACAACTTTTTGAGCAAGAACTTCATCCAACACAGGCTTAACAACATGCTCAACAAGCTGATTTTGTAACCAGTCTCTAGAAACTTCTGGATCATGCTGAGTAGAAATAAGCACAGTATCCAAACGCTTAGGCGTACCTTTGGAATCGTACTCAATCGTTACTTGAGTTTTCCCATCCGGACGCAAATGCGCAACAGTGCCATCTTTACGAACTTTAGTAAGCTTTTGAGCTAAACGATGAGCAAGATAAATCGGCAAAGGCATTAAAGTATCTGTTTCGTCGCTAGCGTAACCAAACATAACACCTTGATCGCCTGCACCTTGAGCAGCGTAGCGCTCCTCACGAGAAGATGCACTCTCGCAAGAAGCATCCAACCTAGCAACACCTTGATTAATTTCCGCACTTTGCTCAGTTAAAGAAACCATAACACCACAAGAATCAGCATCAAGACCAATTGTGGAGCTCGTGTAACCAACATTACGAACAACTTGACGCACAATTCCCGGAATATCGCTATAAACTTCACCACGCACTTCGCCAAAAACCACGAACTGACCAACGGAAGCACAAACCTCTACAGCAACATGCGCATGAGAATCCTGACGAAGCATATCGTCCAATATAGCGTCAGCAATTTGATCGCATAACTTGTCAGGATGACCTTCAGTTACAGATTCTGCAGAAATTAATTTACGTTCTTCCACATTTCCCCCCTTAAGTTTATAGTCGATAAAGGCTAAATACAGGCCAAATAAAGCGAAAACGCAGCCGTGCATCCGCTTTATTGAGCACGGATGATACGCGACTGCGAATACCCATAAAGACGTTTATTAGCAAGGCTTATTAATTACCTTCGCTTAAATCGTCCTCACCAAGAGTCTCTTCAAGCAATCCAGCATTAATTTCGCGGAAAGCAATAGCTAAAGGCTTTTCTTGATTTTGATACTCAACTAGTGGGCCAACATTTTGAAGCAAACCTTCATTAAGCTGAGTAAAATAAGCATTAATTTGACGTGCTCGTTTTGCAGCAAATAAGGCAAGCGCATACTTGGAATCCGCATGTTGCATTAAATCATCAATCGGTGGATTCGCAAGACCAGTAGGTGTTGGCTGAGTGCCTAATGCCATAATATTCTCCAAATTCTATGGTGCCACAATAGTTCCAAAAGGCTTATTATATGCTATCGATTGGATATTGCGTAAGTTTTAACTATAAGTCGTATTCGCTTGCAATAACATTCCACAGTTCATCTGCGGCACGCTCAGCATTATCGTTCACAATAACAACATCGAACTCTTTAGCTGCAGCAATCTCAACTTTAGCAGTTTCCAAACGTTTTGCTTGCTGCTCAGGAGTTTCAGTACCACGACCAATAAGACGACGCTTAAGCTCTTCAAAGCTCGGAGGCGCAATGAACACGTACACGACTTCTAATCCAAGACGAGCAGCCTCTTGTTTTACGCGCCTAGCTCCTTGCAAATCTATTTCCAGCAAAGTAGGAATATCTTGCGTAAGATGATCCAAAACAGGCTGCAGAAGGGTGCCATAATGAGCCATGCCATGAACCAGAGCAGTTTCCAAGAATTCGCCATTACGCTTACGACGCTCAAATTCCTCTTCATCTAAGAACCAATAGTGAATACCATTAAATTCACCAGGTCTAGGCGCACGAGTTGTAGCAGAAACAGATAGCCAAATATGCGGATGCTTCTCGCGAAGTATTCCTTCTACTGTGCCTTTACCAGCCGCAGTAGGACCCGTTAATACGATTAATCGACGTCTAGACTGCGAAACTGCAGCCTCATCTGTGGCACCCATTTGCTTACCTCTCGTTTACGCACATTCGCCTGAATCAACAAGAGCCTGACGAATATCCAATGCTATGCGTTCAGTTGCAGCCGAAAGTTCACCAATATTTGGACCATGCGACGCAATCGAACGCGAAACAGTTACCAATACATTACCATGTGTACCAGCAAAAACACGCTTTAAATCGTCAGCTTCTGCACCTTGCCACCCGTAACCAGGAGAAAGAATTGGACCAGTAAAACTGGTTACGTCAATTCCTCCACCGTTCATCCAGTCGCCAATAGTAGCTCCAACAATTAAACCAACAGAACCCATTCCTTTAGTTTTATTGTTAAAACTTTGAGCTGTTTGAGCAATTCCGTGAGCTACAGTAGTTCCGCGGTAAGTTCCGCTTTGCCTAATAGCAGTTTGCAAACTTGCGCCTTCGCGATTAGAAGTTAGAGACGCAATAAAAACACCGCGACCGTTATTAAGAGCTTCGTTAATTAAGCCGCCCATAGAGCGTGCACCATAATAAGGAAGCAAAGTAATAGCATCAGCAAGAAGCGGAGCTCCAGGCTTAAAATATGCGTCTGCAAGCGCAGAAATAGTAGTAGACAATCCTCCATGGCCGCAGTCAACGATAGTAATAATATCCATTTGGCGTGCAGCATACAGCACACGCTCAAGCGCTGCGAAACCCTTAGAACCGTAGCGCTCAAACATGCTGGATTGGAATTTAACTGCAGCTGCCCTACCATTCATAGCTTGCAGCATTCGCATAGAAAAAAGCTCAGCTCCAAGAGCATCCATGTTGTATCCCCAATTAAGCAGCATTTTGCGATGAGGATCGATTCCAACGCACAATGGCCCATATTTTGCCATAGCGTTCTTCAAACGCAAACCAAAATCGGATCGTTGCGCCTGCACTTCTTGATCACGAATGCTCTCGGTCATGTATTAAGCCCGACTTTCTTGACTTTCTGCCTGTTCAATTGCAAACAGTTGCTGAGCATGTTCTTGTATGCTCATCACCTGATAATCGTTGTTCTTAACAGCTTCAATAGCCATTAATACTGGTGCGAATTCGGTAATAGTAGTGAATTGCGGAAGATCAGCTGCTACAGCTGCCGCACGAATGGCATAACCATCAGTGCGCGATCCCCTTGAATTCGGCGTATTCAATACCATATCAATCTTACCATTTTCGATAAGCTCTACAACATTCTTACCGATTCTTTCATGCGCTTTCTCACTATTTGACATATCCTTCGCCGTGTCGCCTTGACTAGAAAGCTTATCGACAATCACGGAATCGATGCCGTAACGACGAAGCACAGAAGCTGTACCTTCAGTAGCCCAAATAGTAAAACCAAGCTCCACTAATCGCACTGCAAGAAGCGGAAGTTGACGCTTATCTGCATCACTTACAGACACAAACACGTTGCCGCTGGTAGGCAAACCACCC
>NQOP01000001.1:428340-433741 GCA_003585845.1 Bifidobacteriaceae bacterium NR021 | reverse complement strand
TCGCCAGTAGAACGCATCTCAGGTCCGAGCAAAATATCAACCGTGCGACCAACAGGAGTGCGGAAACGCTTGAAAGGCAGCACAGAAGCTTTAATAGCAACCTGCTGACCTGGATGAATGTCACCACCGTCGCCCTTTGGAAGAAGAAGACCGCGCTTACGCTGCTGGGCGATTGTTTCGCCAGCCATAATTCGAGCAGCCGCTTTAGCAAGAGCAACGCCAGTAGCTTTAGAAGCAAACGGAACAGTACGAGAAGCGCGAGGATTTGCTTCGATTACGTACAAAGTGTTTGCCATAAAAGCGTACTGAACGTTAATAAGACCACGAACCGAGCAGCCGCGAGCAATCGAAAGCGTACCCTCGCGAAGGCGGCGAATTTGATCGTCCGAAAGCGTGCTTGGAGGAAGAGTACAAGCAGCGTCACCAGAGTGCACGCCAGCTTCCTCAACATGCTCCATAATGCCGCCAATATAAAGCTCGTTGCCGTCGTAAAGTGCGTCAACATCGATTTCAATAGCGTCCTGAAGGAACTTATCTATCAAAAGCGGCGAAGGCAAGCGGCCAGAAACAACCGTGTCTGCTCGAGCCTCATCCAATGCGCGATCAACATACTTTGCAAGTTGAGCGTCGTCGTATACAATCTCCATGCCACGACCGCCGAGCACGTAGCTTGGGCGCACAAGAACCGGGTAACCGATTGCGTGAGCTGCATCTTTTGCTTCCTCTAAGCTCAAAGCTGTGCCGTATCGAGGAGCGTTCATGCCTTCTTGACGAAGAACTTCGCCGAAAAGCTCACGGTTTTCAGCCAAATCAATAGCCTCAGGAGTCGTTCCCAAAATTGGAACTCCTGCAGCTTTAAGACGAGCAGCAAGCGAAAGTGGAGTTTGACCACCAAGCTGCACAATCACACCCTTAACAGGACCAAGCTTCTTTTCTGCTTCGTAAATTTCAAGCACATCTTCGAAAGTAAGCGGCTCAAAGTAAAGGCGATCAGACATATCGTAATCTGTAGAAACTGTTTCAGGATTGCAATTAACCATAATGGTGTCGTAATCCTTGCCCAATTCCTGAACAGCGTGAACGCAAGTGTAATCAAACTCAATACCCTGGCCGATTCTGTTTGGACCAGAGCCAAGGATAATAACAGCTTCACGATCGCGTTTCTTCAACTCGCTTTCGTCAGCGTAGCAAGAATAGTAGTACGGAGTTGCTGCGTCGAACTCAGCTGCACAAGTATCAACCGTCTTGTAAACAGGGCGCAAACCGTAAGCCCAGCGAAGCTCACGAACCATGTTTTCGCCTTCGTCGCCAAGATTACGCAAATGCGCAATTTGAACGTCCGAAAGACCAGCGAGCTTAGCGCGCTTCAAAACCTTAGGAGTTAAGGTTTCAGCTTCGCGAACTGCGAGCGCAGTCTCGTTAATTTGAGCCAGCTGCTCTACAAACCAAGGGTCGATTTTTGTTGCTGCAAAAATCTGCTCCGGAGTTGCTCCACCCCAAAGTGCTCGCTGGATTTGCAAGTAGCGATGCTCTGTTGGAGTATGCATTTCTTCAAGAAGCTTATTAACTTCTTCCTTGCTTGGGCGCTCGCCATCCCAGCTAAAGCATGCGTGACGCTTGTCGATTGAGCGCATTGCTTTTCCAAGGGATTCCTGGAAGTTTCCAGCCAAAGCCATTGCTTCGCCAACAGACTTCATAGAAGTTGTAAGCGTGGTGTCTGCTCCTGGGAACTTTTCGAAAGCAAAGCGTGGAATCTTCGTTACAACGTAGTCGATTGTTGGCTCGAAGCTTGCAGGAGTTGAACGCGTAATATCGTTTTGAATTTCGTCCAAAGTGTAGCCGAGAGCAAGTTTCGTTGCAATTTTTGCGATTGGGAAGCCGGTTGCTTTAGATGCGAGCGCGGAAGAACGGGACACGCGCGGGTTCATTTCAATTACGATAATGCGTCCGGTTTGAGGGTTAATTGCAAACTGAATATTGCATCCGCCGGTATCGACGCCAACGCCTCGAATAATAGCAATACCGATATCGCGCATCTTTTGATACTCGCGGTCGGTAAGCGTAAAGCAAGGAGCTACTGTAATCGAGTCGCCAGTGTGCACGCCTACAGGATCGACGTTTTCGATTGGGCAAACAACTACGACGTTATCTTTTGCGTCGCGCATAAGCTCAAGCTCAAACTCTTTCCAGCCTTCAATGCCCTCTTCAATAAGCACTTCGTTGGTTGGAGAATAGTGAATGCCAGCTCCTGCAATGCGGTGAAGCTCTTCCTCATTATGAGCAATACCAGAGCCAAGGCCGCCCATTGTGAAGCTTGGACGTACTACTACCGGGTATCCTAAAGTTTCAACAATTTTGTCTACTTCTTCGATTGAGTGAGCAATAAAGGATTTTGCTGACTCAGCTCCGGCTTTTTCAACAACTTTTTTGAAAAGCTCACGGTCCTCGCCGCGGTCGATTGCTTCCAAAGAAGCACCAATAAGCTCAACGTTATATTTTTCTAGGATTCCTGCACGACCCAAATCCATTGCAGCATTAAGCGCAGTTTGACCACCAAGCGTTGGAAGAAGCGCATCCGGACGTTCCTTCGCAATAATTCGCTCCAAAATAGAAGTGTCAATTGGCTCAATATATGTTGCGTCCGCAAGCTCCGGGTCGGTCATAATCGTAGCCGGGTTGGAATTAACCAAAATTACGCGAATACCTTCTTCGCGAAGAACTCGGCAAGCCTGCGTTCCGGAATAATCAAATTCTGCAGCCTGACCAATAACAATCGGACCGGAACCAATTACCATAACCGACTTAATATCAGTACGTTTTGGCATAGTAAACTTCTCTTTCCGTAAATCTTAAAATCTTACTTGCTTTTTCGAGTATTACTTGCTTTTTCGAGCGTTTTCGCGCATCAATTGCACAAAGCGGTCAAATAGATAGGAAGCGTCGTGCGGACCTGCTGCAGCTTCCGGATGATATTGCACTGAGAACGCTGGAATATCAAGGCATTGCAAGCCTTCTACAACATTGTCGTTCAAGTCAATATGCGAAACTAGCACGCGACCAAAGTGTCCGTTTTCGTAAGGAGATTGAACAGGACCGTCAAGAGGTGCGTCCACAGCAAAGCCGTGATTATGAGCTGTAACTTCCACTTTTCCGGTTGTAACGTCTTTTACAGGCTGATTAATACCGCGATGACCAAACTTCAGCTTGTAAGTGCCAAAGCCGAGCGCGCGACCAAGCAACTGGTTTCCAAAGCAGATACCAAAGAACGGGTAGCCTGCATCCAAAACTTTACGCAAAAGCTCAACTTCGCGATTTGCTTGGCCAGGGTCTCCAGGACCATTCGAGAAGAATACGCCGTCTGCGTTAAGAGCTTGCAGCGATTCGAAGCTTATTGAGGAGCTTACAACGTGCACGCGGCAGCCGCGCTCAGCCAAACGGTGAGGAGTCATGGATTTAATACCGAAGTCTACTGCTACAACCGTGTAAAGCGGATCTTTTCCTTCAAAATCTCCGCAAGGCTCAATCGTGTAAGTTTCTTTAGTACTGACTTCATCCGTTAAACGCAAGCCCTGCATTTGAGGAGTCTGCTTAATTTCGTCAACGAAAGAAGCAACGGTACGAAAAGCCCCGGTTGACGGATCAACCAGGGCCTTATTAGAAAAAATGCCGGCACGCATAACGCCTACCGAGCGTAAATGACGTACCAGCTTTCGAGTATCAATACCACTAATGCCAACGATACCTTGCTTTTGTAAATCGTCTTCCAAAGAACCTTCAGCACGCCAATTGCTAACTACTGGGCTAGGCTCCTTAACCACGTAACCTGCAACCCAAATGCGATTAGATTCAGGATCTTCGTGATTCATTCCCGTATTACCTATATGTGGGAATGTTTGAACTACGATTTGTTGATCATAACTTGGATCAGTTAACGTTTCTTGATAACCAGTCATGCCCGTGGAGAACACAATCTCAGCGCGCGTAGAACCTTGCGCACCAAAAGGCTTACCAACGTAAACCTGACCATCCTCCAACACCAATACTGCATCATCACTGCCGAATCCGGCAAAGGTGTCGTTGTAATCCACCTTAACCCCCTTATGGCTTTAGGATATTCGTGGTAAGTCTACTCAGGTTTGCGGACGGACGACGCGCCGGCGATAAGTTATTGCTTATTACTCAGCAGCAGCTTCTTCCGTAGACTCTTCCGCAGCAGCGTCTTCAGGAGAGGATTCGCCATTAAACTTTGCCAAGCAAGCGTCTTTATCTGCCATAATCGCGCTTAGTAAGCCATGAATAAACGCAATAGCTTCGTCGTCGCTATACATTTTTGCGAGCGCAATAGCCTCGTCAATAGCAACTTTATCTGGAATCTCATCATTAAGAAGCATTTCCCACACCGCAATGCGCAAAATATTGCGATCGATAACAGCCATTCTGCCAACTTTCCAGCCAGTCGAATAGCGGTTTAGCGTCTTGTCAATTCTGTTACGTCGCTCTCCTACGCCTCGAACAATCTCAATCGCGTACTCTGGGAGCGGAGTTTGAGCGCCAGGCTCCTTAACTCGCTCCTCAAGCAAAGAAAGAATATGCTGATTCTTCTCATCCGCCTCATACAGCGTATTCAAAGCCCTTTTACGAGCGGTAGAACGTGCCATCGTAACGCCCTTCTGTGTAACGTATAAAAATTACTTAATAAAGTTGTATCAAAAATTACGCGACCCAGCAACGAATAATCGCCACCGGGTCACTCTATAAAAATTATTGAGAAATAAATAGCTAATTTAATTAGATAACTAATTATTTTAATTAGATAATTAATTCTTTAGTTTTCACGACCAAGGTAAGAGCCGTCACGAGTGTCGACCTTCACCTTTTCGCCTTCACCCACGAAGAGTGGAACCTGGATTTCAGCACCGGTTTCCACGGTTGCTGGCTTAGTACCAGCGTTAGAACGGTTGCCTTGCAAGCCTGGCTCAGTGTGAGTAATAGTCAAAATTACGGAAGCTGGAAGCTCAACGCTCAAAGGAGTGCCGTCATGGAAGCTTACGATGCAGTCGGTGCCTTCAAGCAAATACTTGCTCTGCTCGCCGACCAAAACCTTAGGAATATAAACCTGGTCGTAAGTGGTCATATCCATAAAGACGAAGTTGTCGCCATCTTCGTATGAATATTGCAACGTGCGGTTATCAACGGTCTCGAACTCCATCTTCATGCCGGCATTAAAAGTCTTGTCGACAATCTTGCCCGAGAGCACGTTCTTAATGGTGGTGCGCACAAAAGCAGGACCCTTGCCTGGCTTCACATGCTGGAACTTAACGACGGTCCAAAGCTGACCGTCAAGGTTCAAAACCGATCCATTCTTAATATCATTGGTAGTCTGTGCCACGAGTTACCCGTT
>NQOP01000001.1:427393-427528 GCA_003585845.1 Bifidobacteriaceae bacterium NR021 | reverse complement strand
CAACTAATTAAAATAACAACACTTTCCTAGCGCAATTAGTTGATTATTGTTTATCATTTTGATTTGAAGATTCCGGATTATTGCTGCGACCCATTGGAATATAACCGCCTTGATCATCCTTAGGATGTGGAGCAT
>NQOP01000001.1:419306-426578 GCA_003585845.1 Bifidobacteriaceae bacterium NR021 | reverse complement strand
ATAATCTTTAATAGCATTTTGCAAATCTGTAATACACTGGTTTAATTCATCGCTGTTGTTACTGCTTTTAGCAAGAGCTTTTCCTGCAGTATCAACAACTTTTTCTAAATCGGCTTTAGCTGCACCAAAAATAGGAACATTCTTAGTTTTATCTATAAGCTCTTGACCTTGCTTAACTAATTCTAATAGCTTATTAGAAATTTCTTTTCTACCTGTTTCCAAAGCTGTTTTAGCAGATTTTACAAGAGCGTCTCCGTCTTTATTAAAAGAGTCGACTTTATCTGAAAGCTTATTTTCAACAGATGAAGAATTATCAGAATCAGTTCCAGCAGGACAGTTAGGTATTTTCTCTTTAGAATCAGATTTCGCGTAATTTAATGATGATTCAAAATCTTCAAACGCACTTTTAGCTTCATCTGAATACGAATTGAATTCAACTTTTTTAATATTAATAGCGCGAATAACGTCATCATCTGAAAGAGATTTTATAAGATTTTTTTGAGCATTAACTGCTTTTTCTCGCATTTGAATACAAGTTTTAGAAGGAGCAGAAACACTATTTTTCGGCTTGTTTTTATTGGTAGTTAAGAAGAATACTGCTGCGACTACGATTGCAACTACTATAATCGAAACAGCAACTACAGCAATAACGACTTTACTATTTTTAGAAACAGAACTATTTTGCTCTCTCATAATCAGTCATTCCACCATCTAAAAAGTAACTAAAATAGACTTTAATTAGCAGACAGAATTAGACGCTAGTTTAAAATCTACTTATAAAATACGAATCTTATAAATTCTATCATTTAAACTATTTACGCACCATATTCTCGCAAATAATTTTCAGCCCTACTACTTAGATTATGGATTTATAGATTATTTTTCAACAAATTCAACAGTTTTGAAACAAATTCAGCAACGTCATCTTTATCTGCACTTTTTGTTAGAACAGACACTCCGATCCTATTCTTGCCCTTCTTAAGAATCAAGAAATAGTTATAAACATTCTTAATTCCTTGACCACGATGAGCCATAACCTCTATGCCGTCTGGAACATTCACGCCATCAGCAGAAATATCGTAACCCGTTGCATTGGCAATAGTCGAATTTTGCATAGCTTTTGAAAGCATCATCGCAGCATCATGAGAAGAAGTAAGATTTTCGTGACCATCGTTCGATGCATCAACATCACCATATTTGCGAGTAAAAGATGTATTTGAATAGCCATTATCTGACAGCCATTGATCTAATCCGTCTATGCCACCTTGATCATCTAAAAGCTCATTAGCGGAGTCATTACTCATTGTCTTAATAACATCTTCACACTTATCTTCATAATCATGCTGTTGATTGTCCTTAGTATAAAGAACAACAGGGAAATAAAAACCTACAGCAGGGAATGTTTTACGAGAATTAGAAGACTCATACAATATGCCCTTCTTGCCAGAAATTGCTACAGACACGCTATTATTTGAAGCAAAATTGTTTACTAATTTATTGATTTTTTTGGTATTGAGCTTTTCACTTGCGCCAACAGCGTTATCCTTATCGCTGCTAGCATCGCTATCTTCATCGTCTGAATCTAAATCATCATTGGTTAGAACATGCTGCTTAGATTTATTATTCTTTGATTTTGATGATTTTAATTCAGTTTTATTATTTGATTTAGCTGTTCGCGCATTATTTACATACCACCATGCACCAGCACCTATAACCAAAACACAGGAAATAATAGCGGCTATTAAAGTAATAATTACTTTCTTCTTGCGCTTATCCTCATCTGAATGAGAATAATTAGCCGGAGCTTCGCCTTGCGCATAAGATGAATTATTCATAGAAGATTGTTCGCTCGAAGAACCCATAATAGGAGAACCTGAAACGCTTAGATTATCCGGTAAAGCTTCCTGCGCATGAAATACAGTAGTAGGAGCTTCGTTAGTAGGCAATTCGTATTGTTGATTTTGGATTGCTGACTCGGCTGCTGGCGTAACTTCTAAAAGCGCTCCGCAAGTATTGCAAAACTTGCTATTATCAGCATTTTTATTACCACATTGCGTGCAGAACATATTCTTCCTTTAAACAAATATATCTATTGCAACGCATTATTTTACACCCGCTTACAATAAATTACTTATCAAAAATCATACTTCATTAAAACTTAAAAAACTTATATACTACTTTTATGAAACTTCTTGGCAATATTGTGTGGCTGATATTCGGTGGTCTTTTCATTGCTGCAGGCTGGTTAATTATAAGTTTCCTTCTTTGCATAACCATTATTGGCATACCATTCGGTATTCAAGCATTCAAAATGGCAAAGCTCACGCTCACACCATTTGGAAAACACGTTATTTACCAAGGCGGCACTAGCACAATTTGGAACATACTATGGATTGTATTTTTCATTGGGCCAATGCTTGCGTTAGGCTATATCGTTTCAGGATTCATTTGCTGCTGCACAATTGTTGGCATTCCATTTGGCATACAATCTTTCAAAATGGCAAAACTTGCGTTGTGGCCGTTTGGTTCCGAAATTGTAGAGGATAATTACGCACCATACGTACGCAAGTAATCTGCAGCGCGCGAAGCTAATTCCTCATCCATAACTGGCTTACCATCAGCATTAACTAAGCGCTTTGCTGCAGCGAAAATTTCGCGCACGTTTGCAATTGGCAAAACTGGGAAGCCAAACTCCTGCTCTACTGCTTTTACTGCAGAAAGCTCACTGTCTTTCGTGCGTTCCATTCTGTCTACTGCCAAAATCAAGCCAACAACTTGCACATTTGCTTCCGCTTTAAGCTTTGGCAAAGTTTCACGAACTGCAGTTCCAGCTGTCATCACGTCGTCAACTAACAGAACTTTCATGCCGTCTTTTAACGGTTTTCCAACCATAATTCCGCCGTCGCCATGATCCTTTCGCTCTTTGCGATCGAAAGTAAAGCCAACAGGCATATTGTGATTATTCGTCAAAGCCATTGCCGTAGAAACTGCCAGCGGAATGCCCTTATAAGCAGGACCGAAAACAGTGTCGATATCTTGCGGAAGTTTGCCATCTTCGATTGCTGCAACAACGCGCTCAGCGTAGTATGCGCCTAGATTTGCGATTTTCATGCCGTCGTCAAAAGCGCCAGCGTTAATAAAATAAGGTGATTGACGACCAGATTTTAGCGTAAAGTCACCAAATTTAAGCGCGCCTGAATCAAGCAAAAACTTTGTAAAACGTTCGTCTAATTCTGCCATAATTAACTCTCCTTCTTAAAATAATTTTAAATACTTTCTAAATACGCTTACTTTCTTAATTTCAGCGCCAAGTCTTTCCTTCCGCAAGCAAAGACGCAAGCTTTGGACGAGAATCAAGCAAATCGTCAAGCTCGCGAGCAATGCGAATAGGAGCAGTAGGATCCACCAAAGCGGCAGCACCAACTTCTACAGCATTCGCACCAGCATACAAGTATTCCAAAGCTTTTTCGCCAGAATCAATGCCACCAATGCCAATAATTGGAATATCTGGCATAGCTTGGCGAACTCGCCACACGAATCCAAGTCCAATCGGGAAAATAGCAGGACCGGAAACACCGCCCGTGCGGTTTGCAATAATCGGCTCGCCTGTTCGAATATCAATTCGCAAACCAACTAGCGTGTTAATCATGCTTAAAGCGTCCGCTCCAGCATCAACTGCAGCTTTGCAAATCGAAACAATATCAGTCACATTTGGCGTCATTTTTACAATCATTGGCTTATCGGTCATTGCGCGAAGACGCTTAATTAAGCGGTGAAGTGCCACCGGATCAGTGCCAACGCTCATTCCGCCGTGAGTTACGTTCGGGCAACTAACGTTAATTTCAAGCATGTCGGCCGCAGAATCAGCGAGTTTTTCCACAACTTGCGCATAATCGTCGTCACTGTGCCCTGCAACATTAGTAATAACAAGCGCTCCCATGGATTTTAGTTTTGGCAACTCGTCTACTAAATAATGGTCGACACCAGGATTTTGCAAGCCAACTGCGTTTACCATTCCAGAAGGAGATTCTGCAGTGCGCGGAGAAGGATTTCCTTCCCAAGGAACAGGAGAAACACCTTTTGTACAAATCGCGCCAAGTTGGCTTACGTCGTAAAAGCGTCGGCAAGCTGCCAGCTGGAAAGTTCCAGAAGCAGTTCCAACCATGTTTTTCCACTTAACGCCTGCGACTTGAGTTGGATGCTTCCAAACGTGGCTAGTGTCAAAGCCAAAAGTTTCAGCGGAATTTGTTGCGGAATTTGCGTTATTTACAGAATTATTTTCGGTATTATTTACAGCACTCATATTTTTTACTCCCAACCCAAACGATTCGCATCAAAAACAGGACCGTCGTTGCAAACTTTCAGCCTGCCTTCCAAAGTGTCAACAACGCAAGCAACGCAAGTTCCGTATCCACAGCCCATACGCGCTTCTAAACTGAGCTGGCACTCAATATTTCTTTCATGTGCCCAGTGAGCTACGGCTTTCATCATAGGCAAAGGACCGCAAGACAAAATCACAGTTGGCAAATCGTCTTCGAAATCAAAATGCTTAACTTTTTCAAGTTCATTTAGCAAAGTGATAACAGTTCCTTCAGCATTCGTAATACTGTGTACGTCTGCAATATATTCTTTCATTAAATCGTCTGCAAATCGCTTCTCTCTATATCCAAGAACCGCTGTGACGCTAGAATCTTCACATTTTGAAAGCGCTTGAGCAGCACACAAAATAGGCGGCACACCCAAGCCACCACTAACCAACACATAATGTGCAGGTTTGGAAATATTAAAGCCAAGTCCCAAAGGTCCAAGAGCGTCAATGCTATCTCCTGGTTTAAGCTCAGCAAACTTAGCAGTGCCTTTGCCAATTACAGCAAAAATCAAAGTAAAAGTATCGCCTTCTACGCTTGCAACTCCAAAAGGACGCGGAAGCATAGCAGTTGGATCAGGGGAATACAAGTTCACAAATTGCGCAGGAGCAGCTTTTTTAGCAATCTCGCAATCTCGCAAAGTTAAACGGTACACGCCTTCGTCTAGCTTCTCATTATTGAGTACTTCTACAGCTCTGCGCCCCCAAAGGCGCGAATATTTTGCATTATTGCTTTCGTCTGCAGAACTTGAGCCGGAAGAATCAAAAGCGTCTTCACGTAACGTAATTATGGCGTTTCCAGAGGCTTTTCGCGTTGGAATAAACATGCCATCACTCATGTGGTTTCCCCTACCCTTGTATGTGTTTTGTACCGTTGCGTTTTGGTTACTTTTTAGTTTTGATTTTAATTTATTTTTTAATTTTATTTTTAAGTTTTATTTTTTGTTATACATTCTAGCGATACACTGCATTACGCAAGTCATCTCGCATGTTTCTCGCGGCAAAAGCTGCAGAATCACGCACAATATCAAGAATGTCATCGAGAGACATATGCCCTTGATTTTTAGCGTAATCTTCAGACTTTTTCCAAGCACCAATAATACCGCGCGAAGAATTTACAATAGCACCTTCAGAGTTTGCATCAAACATTCCTGCAACATCTTGAGCTGTACCGCCTTGAGCGCCATAGCCTGGAACCAAGAAGAAAGTATGCGGCATAATCTCGCGCAAACGCTTACCCTCCTGCGGATGCGTGGCACCTACAACTGCGCCAACTCTTGAATAACCGTGCTTGCCAATGCTTGAAGCACCCCAGTTCTCAATCAAATCAGCCATATGCTCATACACTGGCTTGCCATCTTGCAAAATAAGCTCTTGAAGCTCCTTGCTAGAAGGATTCGAAGTGCGAAGCAGCACGAAAATGCTTTTATCATGCGCTAATGCTTCATCGATAAAAGGCTTCACACCATCCGAACCCATATAAGGGTTTACTGTAAGCGAATCTTCATGCCAAACGTCAAGATTTTTAGAGCTTTTTAGAAGATTTTTAAGAGATTGTGGCAGTGCGTTATCAGTAGCATTTTCGTCTTCAAAATATGCAGGAAGATTAGCGAAACCGCTTAAATGAGCCGCATACTGACCAGCTGTAGAGCCAATATCTCCGCGCTTTGCGTCACCTATTACAACTAATCCTTGCGATTTCGCATACTCGCAAGTCATTGCATAAGTATCGATACCTGCAGGACCAAGCGCCTCGTACATTGCAATTTGCGGCTTTACAGCCGGCACAAAATCTGCAACCGCGTCAATAATGGCGCGATTAAACTCAAAATAAGCTGTAGCTAAGAGCGTTGGCAGCGCATCCTCGCCTTCTACTTCTTGCAAAACTTCGTCCGCAAGAGAGCTAATAATTTCCGCAGGAACAATTCCAGGCTTAGGATCCAAGCCCACAACGCTAGGATTTTGCTTGGCTGCAATCGCATCAATAAGTTCGTCCATAATTTACTACCATTCCAAATTTATATTTAATCAATCACATTCTCGAGAAAGCAATTTCTGAACCAATAATCGTCGCAACAGGCCTGCCTGTAAGCTGCCATCCATCAAAAGGAGTGTTTCGAGCTTTTGAATGGAACGAATTTGCGTCAACCGCCCAATTTTCGCGCATATTAATCAGCACTAAATCAACGTTTTCAGGGTGTTCAGTAATACTTAAACGCAGCGTTCGCTTGTTTGCGCATCGCGAAGAAACATTAAGCAAAGCCGCAATATCAGTAGGTCTTCTGCTCATCAATTGCATTGGATTTACTGCCATTAATTCGATTAAATGCTTATCGTCCGTATATCCTGCATCAACAAGCACTTTGCGGCACACACCATACGCGCACTCAAGCCCAATAATTCCGTTAGGAGTGCTTGCAAAATCTCCTGACTTTTCTTCCGCAGTGTGAGGCGCGTGATCTGTTGCAATCATGTCAATTGTGCCATCTGCAATAGCGGCAAGCGTCGCCTGACGATCCGCTTTAGAACGAAGCGGCGGATTCATTTTTGTCATCGAACCGTACTTCAGCACGTCCTCATCACACAAAGCTAAATAGTGAGGAGCCGTTTCGCAAGTAATTGGCAAGCCCTCTTTCTTTGCCTTACGAATAGCTTCAAACGCAGCAGCAGTGCTCACATGCTGGAAATGCACGTGCACCCCAGTTTCGCGGGAAGCATCAATATCTCGCTGAACAATTGCAAGCTCAGTAGAAGCTGGAATTCCACCAACACCAAGCATTTTTGCAATCGGACCCTCGTTCACAGCTCCCGTATCATGATGCTCGCAATGCTCCACGAATGGCAAACCAGTTTGTTTTGCCATAGCTAACACATCTCGCAAAATCGGTTCAGGTACTGCAGCACCG
>NQOP01000001.1:418495-418576 GCA_003585845.1 Bifidobacteriaceae bacterium NR021 | reverse complement strand
TCGTCGCTTATAGCAGTAATCGGGTGCTTTTCCATAGGAGAAGTTTTTTCGTCGTCGTCGATTCCAGCAACATACTTTTTC
>NQOP01000001.1:409028-417729 GCA_003585845.1 Bifidobacteriaceae bacterium NR021 | reverse complement strand
CACAGCTCAATATTGCTTGGTTTTAAGCCTTTACGTCCCAATGATGCACACACGCTCAAATCGTAGCGAACTGGCAATTTTACGCCGTAAATGCAACCATAACGCTGCAAATAATCGACTACATTATCTACATCAAATGGAGCATCTTCCCAAGGCTCGCCGTCAAGAGCTGGAACAGTATTTGGCATAATCAAAACTTGCGTATAACCGCCAGCCGCAGCAGCCTCACTGCCGGTCATCATTGTTTCTTTTGCTGTTTGACCCGGATCTCTAAAATGCACATGCGGATCTGCAAAACCAGGAGCAACAACCCAATCGCTTGCGTCAATGTCGCCAGTAACGCGCGCATTCTGCTCTATAAGGGCATCCTGACGAACGCCATCAACAATAAGATCAATACGTTCGCCAGTATCCCACACAGAGATATTGCGCAAAGTTAAGGTGCCTGATTCGTTCATTTCACTCCTGGTTTTGCGTAATTTTTACAGTTATACAATAATATTATTAAATTTTTTACTTGGTTTCTGCTTCTTCGTCGCAATACATGCAGCGATACTCGTGCCTTACGGAATCAGCTTTGTAGAACTTGCGTTTAAGAGTTAGTTCGCTGTTTGTTATGCAACGAGGATTCGGGCAAGTAAGATTTTCAGGCGCATTCACGTCCGTTACATGCACGCGAGGATCCGCTAATGAAATTCCGTGTGCGTCAACCGATTGCAATTCGTCTTCTGGCACGTTTACAAAATCAGTTGGCTCGTAGCCGCAAAGCTCGTCGCCAAGAACGGAACTTTCCAAAGCCATGCGCATAAGCATACCGTTTTTAACCTGCTCAAAGTATGCTGCGCGAGGATCGTCATCAACGTCAACAGCAATCTCGTTAATTCGAGGAAGCGGATGCAGCACAGGCATATGCGACTTTGCTTTTTGCAACTTTTCTTCCGTCAAAATATACGTGTCACGAAGTCGCAAGTATTGCTCGCGATCCGTAAAACGCTCTTCTTGCACGCGAGTCATGTAAAGCACGTCAAGCTTGCCAATAACTTCCATCAAGTCGCGAGTTTCTTCGTAAGTGCACGAAGGAGTGTCATTAATGCGGTCGATTACGTACTGCGGAGTTTTAAGCTCATCCGGGCTAATTAGCACAAAATGAACGTTTCCAAAGCGGCACAAAGTTTCAATAAGCGAGTGAACTGTGCGTCCATAAGTTAAGTCGCCGCACAAGCCGACAGTGAGATTATTAAGGCGGCCAAATCGCGCAAGAATAGTTGCCAAGTCTGCAAGAGTTTGAGTTGGATGCATGTGACCGCCGTCGCCTGCGTTAATAATAGGCGTGCTCACAGCTTGCGTAGCAACGAAAGCAGCACCCTCCTTTGGGTGACGCATTGCAACAACATCAACATAGTTAGACACGACTTTCAAAGTATCGTTTACAGTTTCACCCTTGCTTGCACTAGAAAGTTGCGCACCTGCAAAACCGATTACTTTTCCACCCAAACGCAGCATTGCTGTTTCAAAACTTAAGCGAGTGCGCGTGCTCGGCTCATAAAAAAGAGTGGCCAACACTCTGCCATCGCAAGTGTGAGCCACTTCTTTACGGTGCGAATCAATGTATCGCGCTTTGTCTAAAAGCATTCGTATTTGAGCTGTGGAAATATCGTCCAACGTAACAACGCTTTTGCCTGTTAAAGAATTTGCAATTGCGTCACGAGAAAAAGTTTGATGCAAAGAACTAGAAATTGCGTTCGTCATAATAAGTACCGCTCACCTTCCGTCAATTGGCAAGACGGTCGCAACCACACGCGACCTACGTAATTTTACTGATTAGCGTTGACGAATCCCCCACCCGGAGTGGCGACATACTAGCATTAACTACAGCAGAATTAGCGAGCGTAGAAAAGACGAGACATGATTTCGCGGCACTGACGCATAGTTGCTAGAAGATCGTTTTCAAAAACGCGGCCCTGATTCGGCTCATAGCCAAGGTAAGTTGCTATTCCGCCCAAAGAATACGAGTCAGTTGGAATAATATCTGCGCGAGCCATTGATCCAGACCACAAGAAGTTTGCGTTGCGCACTGCAGAACACATATGCCAGCAGCGGATTAAAACTTCAGCATCCTCGTCGCTTATAAAATGCTCAGATTGCAATGCTTTCAACGCTTGCATAGTTCCAACTACTCGTAAAGATTTATGCTTTGAAGCATATTGCAATTGCATCAATTGCACAGTCCACTCAACATCGCTTAAACCGCCGCGACCAAGCTTCAAATGCCTGTCCCTACTAACTCCTCGAGGTAAACGCTCCGCTTCCATGCGAGCTTTAAGCTTACGAATTTCAGCAAGCTGAGATTCACTAAGAGGATTTACAGCGTAACGCAATTCGTTTACAACTCCGTTAAGCAAAGCATCAGCCAACTCCTTAGAACCTGCAGCAAAACGCGCTCGCAACAACGCTTGATGCTCCCAAGTGCTAGCCCATTGACGATAATACTTTTCGCAAGATTCTAGCGAACGAACAAGCGGACCGTCTTTTCCTTCCGGACGCAAATCCAAATCGACCATGATTTTTGGTTCAAGTGTAAGAGGACCTTGCAAAATATTACGCAAAATATCTACAGTTTTTTGCGCAAAGCGGTGAGCTGCGTTTAAATCGCAATCTTCACCAACCGGCTTGTAAATTACCATAATATCTGCGTCAGAACAGAAGTTTACTTCTCTACCACCGTAGCGACCTAAAGCAATAATAGCAATTTCAGCTTGAGGAGCATTCAAATTCATGACTGACACAGCTTCACGCATAGACCATTGCAAAGTCGCATCTAAAATAGCATCAAACACATCACTCATTGCAAGCATAGAAGTATCGTCATCAATAAGACCACACATCCAAGCTAAAGCTACTCGCTCAATTTCCTGCCTGCGAAGAGCGCGCAAAGACTGCGCAAAATCCGCAATATTACTTGCATAACGCGCAACCATTGCACTAGTTTGCATGTCGAGACTTGCCCTATCGCGCGCAGATAACGCTTCGTCGTCACCAAGCCAAGTAATAGACTGCATAGACTGCATCATAGCGTCGCCAAGATAGCGCGAATCCGCCAAAACGTGGCAAAGACGCTGAGCTGCGGAAGGAGAATCACGCAAAAAACCAAGATACGTGTTCTTTCCGCCAAAACGCTCAGCAAGACGTCGCCACGCAAGCAAACCCATATCCGGATTCTGCCCGTCGCCAAGCCACTTCAACACCGCCGGAAGCAAAATTCTATGAATTTTAGCAGCCCTAGAAAGCCCCTCCGTAAGCGCTTCAACATGCAACTGTGCTGCGCGAGCATCCGCAAAACCAATAGAAGCAAAGCGCGCACGAGCAGCCTCCGGCGAAAGCACAATAGGATCCGCATCCGTTTGAGCGTTAATAGGAAGCATCGGACGATAGTAAATATCCTTATGCAAGTGCCGAATTTCACGACGAGCTTTATCAAAACGCGCAACCAACTCTTCCGGACGAAGTCGCACAGCACGAGCAAGACGGCAAATCTGCTCATTGTTATTAAGCTGCTCTGTAGAAATTGTGCGCGCGCGATCCAAGCCGCCGTTTCCTTGCGCACCCAAATCTGGGAACAAATGCGTGCGATGCATACTCCACATTTGCTGACGATGCTCAAGAACACGCTCAAAACGATAGTGTTCTGCCAAAAGCGCCGCCTGAGACCTAGAGACGTAGCCACCTTGAGCCAACGATTGCAAAGCGGAAATAGTATCCATTACTCGAAGCGACTCATCCTCACTTCCGTGCACAAGCTGCAGCATTTGCACAGTAAACTCAACATCACGCAAGCCGCCACGGCCAAGCTTCATGTCTAAATCGCGTTGAGAAGCCGGAATAAGCGACTCCACACGCTGACGCATATGCTGGCAGTCAGCTACAAAATGCTCACGACCAGAAGCCTTCCAAATAAACGGCTCGACCATATCGCGATAAGCTTTTCCAAGATCCGCATCCCCTGCTGCAGGGCGCGACTTCAAAAGCGCCTGAAACTCCCAGCTACTAGCCCACTTTTCGTAATATTCCCTATGAGAATCAAGCCTACGAACAAGAGGACCATCCTTACCTTCCGGGCGAAGCGCAGTATCAATCTGCCAAAGCGGAGGCTCCACAGAGCCCATAACCACCGACTGACATACTTTTTGCAAAACCATTGCCATAGAAGCACCAACGCGCAAGGAAGCATCCTGGTTCTGCTTGTTGCTTAAATCCGCAGGCTCCACAACATAAATCAAATCAATATCGGAAACATAGTTAATTTCTTGCGCACCAAGCTTACCCATAGCAATAATCGCAAACCTGCATGCGGAAGAACCAGTAACCTGTCCTCGCGAAATAGACAACGCTGCCTCTAGAACAGCATCGGCAGCATCGGAAAGCTTACGACTAATATCTGGCTGAACTTCAACAGGGTCAGCGCTCGCCAAATCAGCTGCCATAATTGCAGCAACATGCTCACGGTAGCGCGCACGAAGCGCAGAAACTGCTTGTGCAAAGCCGAGTGATGTTAAATAAATTGTGTTGGAATCGCTGCTTTCAGAAGAAACAACTGTTGCAGTATACGCTTGTATTGCTTCGAGTAAGTCTTTTACGCGCTCTTCCCTAGTCATTGCAAAAAGATGATTCGGGTCATTTGCTGCAGCTTTTATAAGATTAGGTCTTGTGCGCATAAGCATTGCCAACGCGTTAGACGCACCTAATACTTGCATTAGGCTTGTTAATGAGTCAGATATTTGCGAATTTGAAGTTGAAATATTATTTATTATTTCTGGGTATGCTTCACTTAAATCTTGCAATGAAAGCAATGCAGAATCTGGATCTTCAACTGTGAGCGCGCTTCTTAGCAATGTTTCAAACGATATTTTATTGCAGTTTTTGCGTATTGCCATCATTGCGCAACGTGCGGCATCCGGGCGAGAAAAGCCGGCTTTAATAAGGCTTCTTGAGGTGAGTGCGGAAGAGTTTGTGCTGCTTTCGTTGCAGTTGGTTTCAGTAGTTGCACTATCTGTTATGTTCGCACTTTCCATACCGCAACTTTACATTGTGGTGGTGTACAAAAATCCCTCGCGGATTACCGGAAGATAACCTGCGAGGGATTTCACTTAGTTATGAGCGAGACTACTCGTTAGAGTGCTTGCGACGGCGAGAAGCAACGCCAGCAGCACCAAGACCGGAGAATACTGCGGCAAGACTTGCAAACAAGCCAGTTGCAGCACCCGTCTTAGCAAGACCACTAGCATTACCAGAAGCATTACGCAACGTAGCCTTAGCAGCCTTAAGATTCCTCAAAGCCTCATCAACCTGAGCCTGAGTAGCATTCTTATCAGCAAGCACACGCTTAGCTTCAGCCAAAGCCTTTCTATAAGCTCTAGCAGCAGCAGTATTCGCCTTAGACGCAGCAGAAGAATCTGCTTCAGAATTATTAACCTCAACTCTCAAAGCAGTCTTATCAACCGAAGCACTCTGAGAATCAGTAGTCTCGAAACCAGCAGCAGAGCCAGAGCCAGAGCCGCTTCCAACACCACTATCAATACCAAACGGGTGATTAATCTTATCCTTAGCCGCCTGAAGCTTCCTCAAAGCCTCATCAACCTCAGCCTGAGTAGCATTCGGATCATTAAGAACACGCTTAGCCTCAGCCAAAGCACTGTTATAAGCGTCAATATCCTCAGTCATTCCAATCATAAAGAATACAGAATCACGGAACTTAGCATCAGCATCCGCTTCAGACTGTAGCCCAGACTTATCAGTCTTATTGGAATCAGTAAGCTTAGACTTAGCATCCTGAAGCTTCTTCAAAGCCTCATCAACCTGAGCCTGCGTAGCATTCTTATCAGCAAGAACCTTGTTAGCGTCTTCGAGCGCCTTCTTGTAGTCTTCAAGAGCCTTCTTAGACGCGTCATCACCCTTAGCTTGAGCATTCTGATACTCAGGAGTCTTAGTGAAATCAGAATCCTTACCAGCTTCAGCAGTCAGATCAGACTTATTAGTCTTATAACCATCAGTAAGCTTAGACTTAGCATCCTGAAGCTTCTTCAAAGCCTCATCAACTTGAGCCTGGGTTGCATTCTTGTCGCCGAGAACCTTATTCGCATCCTCAAGAGCCTTCTTGTAGTCTTCAAGAGCCTTCTTAGACGCGTCATCACCCTTAGCTTGAGCATTTACGTACTCAGGAGTCTTGGTAAAGGTGTCATTAGCATCCGCTTCAGACTTCAACTCAGAAGGATCAGTCTTGTAGCTGTCAGTAATCTTCTTCTTAGCGGCTTTAAGTGCGTCTAGAGCATCATCAAGCTGCTTTTGGGTTGGAGCCTTTTCGCCCGCTGGAAGATCATCCTTTGGCTTGCCAGTTTTACGGTCAAACTTGTCAAGCAGAGCCTTGGCATCGGCAAGAGCCTTATTGTAGGCTGCCATATCGGTATTATCCTTGCCGCCTTCATCCTTCTTAGCATCAGCGTTCTTGAACTCTGGAGTGTTCTCGAATACGTCGGTGCTGGTATCAGTATTGCCGTCCTTAGACTTATCAACTTCTTTATACAAGTCATGCGGGCTGGTGACGTAGTTCTTAGTAATCTTATCCTTAATTTCCTTCAGATTCTTAAGAGCCTCGTCAACTTCCTTCTGAGTTGGAACATCCTTAGAATCAGGCTTTGGATTACCATTCTCATCGAACTTTCCAAGCAAATTCCTAGCTTTACCCAACGCTTCCTTATAGGCAGTGACATCAGCATTTTCCTTGCCGCCTTCACCCTTCTTAGCATCAGCGTTCTTGAACTCAGTAGTAGCCTCAAAATCAGTATCCGCTACCGTGCCTCCGTCAGCAGTAGACTTCGCAGCTTCAGTCTTCAAATCGTCAATCTTAGTACCGAAGCTGTCGTCGATTGCTTTCTTGGCGTTCTTAAGATTCGTCAGAGCCTCGTCTACCTGCTTCTGCGTTGGACGATCTTCAGGCTTTGCGTTTGGATCAGGGTTATTTACCTTGTTGATAAGATCCTGCGCAGCCTTGAGCTTATCGTTGTAATCCTTCAGCTTTGAGGTCGCATCAGTGTCGCCAGCGTTCTTCTTTTCAAGAGCGTTCTTGTACGGAATCGACTCTTCAAACTTAGGCGTTACAGGCTGACCCTGTGCGTCCTTATCACCAACTTCGTTAGAAAGCGGAGTTACATTTGTCTTGTATTCGTCAGCAATCTTCTTCTGAGCAATCTTGAGCTGCTTTACTAACGCATCAACCTCACGCTGAGTAAGCTTGCTTGTATCATTAAGCTTTTCAGCAATCTTAGCAATCTGACCTTCAAAACCAGTTTGCTTAGTAGCATCACCCAAGTCCTTACCAGCCTGCTCATGCTTAGCGTTGTTAGCGTCATCCTTGATGGCAGTAGCATTCTTGTATTCAGGAGTCTTCTTGAATACATCTTCTGCATATTGCTTGGCTTGCTTAAGCTTTTCTACGTCCGTCTTGTATCCCTCGGTAATAGCTTGCTTAGCCTTCTTCAAGGCCTCAAGAGCATCATCAATCTGTTTCTGAGTTGGATGATCGCTGAGGGTCTGGGATGCGTTATCTTGCGCCAACTTGCGTGCCTTTGCCAAAGCATCCTTGTACGCTTTCACATCATCGTTGTCTACCTTATTACCGTCAGCTCCATCCTTCTTCTTAGCATCAGCATTCTGGAACTCTGGCGTATTCTCGAAGTCGTTTTCAGTAACAGCAGGAGCATGTTCAGCAGTAGACTTGTTAATTTCTTTCTCAAGATCAGTAGTAACAGTCTTGTAGTTATCCTCAAGCGTCTTGCGAGCATCATCAAGCGTCTTCAGAGCGTCGTTGACGTCTTTTTGCGTTGGCTTTGCGTCTTGCGGCGTAGCTTTATCGTCATGCTTCTTCAAAAGCTCCTGAGCTTTGGTCAAAGCCTCGTCATACGCCTTCTTGGCAGCAGCGGCGTTCTTGTTCTTGGTGTCATCAGGAACAAGCTTGCCGCCCTCTTCCTTCATGAAGTGAGGATCAGACGCATTGCGATACGCATCAGAAGTTTGCGTGCCTTCTGTAGCTGCAGGACCCTCTGTAGAGCCGTGCTTGTCAACACTATCCTTGAGCCTCTTGGTGTCGGTGTTGTAGTCATCAAGAGCCTTGCGAGCATCGTCAAGCTTCTTCAACGCATCATTGACTTCCTTCTGAGTTGCAGCAGGATTCTTGAGCAATTCCTTTGCCTTGTTGAGAGCAGCACCGTACTCGTCTACAGCCTTTTTAGCTGCATTGTTCTTCTGGGTATCTTCTCCCGTACCATCAGGCTTTTGGTATTTGTATTGCGACGCGTTCTTAAACGCAGGAGTCTGCTTGGTAGCATCATCCTCGTTGACAGACTTAAGCAGCTCGTCGGTCTTAGTTGCAAACTTGTTCAAATCTGCAATAGCGGCGTTCATTTCCTTAAGGATAGCGTCAACATCCCTATCCAGAGGCTCGCCTTGCGCATGCGCCTGAATATTCTTCAATGCATCTGCCTTAGTAACATCAATATTCTTTTCAGGAGGATTAGAAGTTGGGATTTCTGTATTACCTTGCTTATCCTTAGGCATCTTTTTATCAAGCGCCTGGTGTAGCTTCTTTACAGCTTCATCATACCTATCCTTAGCAGCCTTTGCATCCGCGCTTGCATCAGCTTCAGATACG
>NQOP01000001.1:404065-408265 GCA_003585845.1 Bifidobacteriaceae bacterium NR021 | reverse complement strand
GTATTAGTTGCATACTTGTCAATGACTTTACGTGCGTTTTCAAGAGCTGTCTTAGCTTCATCAATCAATCTTTGATCTGGAGCAGTTCCAGCAGTCTTAGCATCTTCCAGATTTTTCTTAAGCTCCTTAGCTTTTTGATAGGCATCGTTGTAATTCTTGAATGCAGCAGCAGCATCCTTATCGCCAGCATGCGCCTTATCAAAAGCATTGAAGTATGCAGGCATCAGGTAACCGCTAAAGTTATCCGCAAGAACTTTCGTAAGTTCATCAGCGTTACTTGCATATTTTTCATGCAATACTTTTTCGGCTGCTTCAAGCTTCTTTTTAGCATCGTCAACCTGTGCTTGCGTTGCATCCTTATTTGCAATAACCTTGCGCGCATTATCTAACGCAGTGTCATAGGCCTCGTATGCTTTCTTAGCAGCTTCCTTCTGCTCTGCAGTAACACTTGGATCAGTGCTTTCAGACTTCGCCTTTGCATTCTTGTAGAAGGTACTCTGTTTGCTTGCATCTTTAGTATCAGGATTATCGAAACTGAGCTTTTCGGCAGTTATCAGCTGCGACTTATCTGTAGCTTTAGCATCAAGCGCCTTCTTAGCAGCCTCAAGAGCTGTAATTGCAGCGTTAACGTCCTTCTGAGAAGCGTTTGGATCGGCTGAAAGATCGTTTGCCTTCTTTACAGCCTCATCGTATGCCTTGCGCTCTGTATCAGTTGCGTTTTGATAAGCTGGGTCAGCAGTCTTAAGCTTCTCTGCAGGATCAGTCTCAGTCGCTTTGCCCGTGTTTACCTTGCCATGCTCAGCAATAGCAGCGTTAAGCTTTTCTTTGTTAGTGCTAAATTCATTAAGCTTTTCGCGCGCGGCGTCAAGCTTAGCTTTAGCTTCGTCAACGGCCTTCTGCGTGGCGTTGTCGTCATCTTTTAGTTCTTTAGCCGCTTGAAGCGCTTCATCATAAGCCTTCTTAGCCTCTTTAGCTGCATTGTTTCTGGCTTCGTCAGCCTTACCATCAGGTGTCTTAAAGTCTGGTTCAGTAACGTTCTTATACCTATCAGTTGCTTGCGTACCAGACGCAGGATTTTGACCTTGAGCAGGTGCACCATCTTCGGTTATCGACTTATCCAATCCATCCTTGTTGGTCTTAGCACCATCAAGAGCCGCACGAGCTTTATCCAGCTTAATGGTTGCATTATCAACTTCAGCCTTAAGCTGTTCAGTTAACTGATCATCTGGTGTAGTTCCAACTTTTTCAAGCGTTTGTTTAGCAACCTTCAATGCATCTTCGTAGTCTTTCTTCACTTTGTCAGAAGCGTTGTAATAGGCTGACTGTGTTGGAACATCTTTGCCTTCAACAGCAACAGTCTTGTGATCATCAACCGACTTCTTCAAATCACTCGTCTTGTGATTCGTCTGCGGCACAAAGATAACGTTAATTGCCTTAGGCGTATTCCAAGGTTGATTGCCGTTTTCCATGTAAACATTTCTATACATCGTCAATCCATACGGCAAAACAAACAGGCGCGCCTTATATACCTTGTCTTTTTTAGCAGCAACAAATACCGGCTTAGCGTCATTATCCCAGGAATACGATCCTGCTTCTGATAAATTATCGCCGAGGTCCACACCAGAATTATCAACCTTCTGACTATATTGCCAATAAGCACCGCTCATGTTGCCAAGCGACAACTCAGTGGTAGGTTGATCATCTTTGATCACGTAGCCTACATGCGACTTCTTGCCTTTCCCATCCACGCCCTCGTGATCAAGCTTCTCGTTGCCCGTGAGGTCACGCAAACCAGAGTTTGGATCCTTTGGTGTAGCTTTCAGCAAATTAAGAATCTTATTTGTATCAAACTCTTTTGCGGCCGTTGGATCGTAACGGTAAATGATTGTCTTCCCATCTTCGCTCCATGAGAGACCTTCATCACTGTCACGACCGTCAATCTTATTTTGCTTCCACGAAACGTTGTAATCCTTGCGAATATCTGCCAAACGCGTGAGCTTGTGCGCCTTTACATTAGACTTAAACTCGGCAACTGCCTTATCGGTCTTAATCTTAACGGTAATCGTGTTTTCCGCCTGACCATTCGAGATGCCCTTATTAGAGTCACCAGTTGCAGTAAGATTGCCCTTAAGATATTCAAGCGAAATCTGGTTCTCGTAGCCGGTAGCGCTTAAACCAAGTTCTGGATTATCTTTATTAGCTTCGTAAATAGCCTTCTTAATGCGCGCAATCTCGGCATCGTTGTAAGCGAGTGGATTGTAGATAACAGTTGCGGTACTTTCTGCAGGAACAGAAATATCCTTTTCTTCAAGCTTCTTCAAAACGAGGTCTCGCAGTGCGATCTTAGGAGCGTCCTTTGGATCCACGCCAGCAAAGTTGATAGTGAATTCACCCTTGTCGTTAATGGTCACCTGATCCAGGCTTACGTTATTAAGGCGCGCAAGCTTGCGTTTAATATCGGCTTTTACCTCGTCGGACACCTTGGACGGATCAGTGTCCTCAACAATCGGCTTGTCAATGCGATCATCGTAGCGCGCAACGGTAAGCGGAATAGCCCCGGACTTAAAGCCCAAATCCGTAACCATATAGGTGTTAAGAGTCTTCGCACCAGCTACATAAGAGTTTGTATCGCCAGCTTTTTTAGCATTAATGGCATCAAACGTAGTCTTGTCGTAAGCATCATCAGACTTTACGTTAATATTTTGCGTAAACGCTCCAGAAAGCTGATCATTTACCGACTTTTTATCACTACGCGCGGTTTCAACATTGCCAGCTTCAGTAATTGCTGCTTGAACCTTTTCAGGAGTAAGCTGCTCGTTATACTTAAGAACCACAGAGCCAGAAGTCTTTGGCGGCACAAGCGTTACAGTGCGGAATACGTTTGTTTTATAAGCAATATCTTCTTTACCATCTTTATTAGTTACATACACGAAAATAGAGCGACTGGCTGTATACTTCTCAGCGCCGCCATTAAGGTTGCCATCTCTGAAAAGAGTGCTCATCGTAAGAGTTGCAGATCCGTCGGGATTAGCAGCAAATATATATTCGCCAGAATAGGATTGATGCTTGCCTAAATTTTTCGAGTAAAAATCAATACCTCTCTCACTTTTTTCATTATTGAAACCATTTGTCTTAGAAGGGAAAATAGCAATACTGGTAATCTTGCTACCATCTTTTGGTGCTGCAAAGTGGAAAGTAACAGTATGCTTTTCGCCATCTACGCTATACGTGTTGTCTGAGCTTCCCCAAGCATACGCATTTGGCATAGTATCGGCGTTATTCTCGTTAATTTCAATCTTGGTACTTCCATCTGCTTGAGCAGCTGGCTTAATTTTATTAAGATCTTGACTTTCTGTACCATTCGACGCGCGATCCTGATTTACAGACTCAGTAGTATCAGGTTGATTATTTTCTAACGCACGCTTTGCACGCTTCCTTGCAGTAGTTTTTTCAGTGGTGCTACTAGCTACATTAGTCTTATCAGTAGCAGTAGTGCTATCTGTAGCCTTATTATCTACAAACTCAGTGTTCACAGTCTTCTGCTCAGTCTCAGTGCCGTCAGTCTTACCGTCAGTCTTTGCTACAGACTGCGTAGAAGCTTTCTTTTCCTTAGATAAATTCTGCTCGAGCCTAGACTTGTTATTAGTCTTGTCAGCCTTCTTTAGAGTATTATTGTCAGTCTTCTCGCCTGTAGCAGATTTCTCTTCGGCCTGATTATTCTTAGCAGCTTCCTTAGCTTCATTTTCCTTAACTTCAGGCTTACCATCAGCATTTTTACCAGCTTCAGCCTTCTTATCAGCCCCAGGCTGCTTATCAGCAGCCACAGCAGCCTGCTTTGTATCAGGAGTACCACTCGTCTCCGCTGCCATTGCCGGAGTTGCTCCAAAAGCAAACGCCGCACCAGCCAACACGCCAGCGGCTCCAACTGTAAATGCCGCCACCTTGCGAGCGTCAACAGCCTTAGCAATCGCATTACTTACTGCAGCATCCAATGTAACCTTGCGTGCGTGCTTTCCGGAATTTGAATTAGCCATTGTGTATCTCCTTAATATCAGATTCTCTCTGAACAAGTCTTTATGAATTTATTAGTGAAGAGCTTTATGCAGTAATCAAACGCTGATTGAACTACGGAAGTACATATCAAACTTCTGCTCAGCTCTCAAAAGCACGATCTCTTTTATTGAGATTTACACTCAATAG
>NQOP01000001.1:401915-403240 GCA_003585845.1 Bifidobacteriaceae bacterium NR021 | reverse complement strand
CCCCCCCCCGTGGGGCTTTATTCCAACGTTTTCGGCAGGTTTTGCAATCAAAATTAATATAGTAAATGTAAGCTAGCTTACAGTTTTAATGGCGATTCTAAACGCATGTTTAGAATAAATTGCATTTATTTTATGCATATATACATTTTTGCTTATTTGTATACATTAAACACTCTATGTTAAATACTCACTACCACTCGGTCGTGTAGATATCAGTGTGGTAGAGATTTGAGATTTTTCGCACTGATTGTATGTTTGCACGTTGATTAAGCTTTGCACCAGTGCTCTGCAGACGTTAATTCCTGTTGATTAGCGAACACTAGTATTAGTGCTACTGCACCCTCAACGCCAGGCACTCTTCCTACCACACCAAAAACGATTGTGATTGGAATTAACGTGTGAGTGATAGGAATTGCTTGGTCGAGCAATATAAAAGCGGAACGATAGTAATAATCCTATTGACGAATACTATTTTTGCAGAAAAAGTAAGTAAAAAAAAAACTAAACTTAACCACACAACCGCTAAGTCCAAATAAGGTATAAGAGCGGAGCGCTGCGAGACAAGTAATTCCTATCACTCACATTTACGTAAAATCAAATCGCAAAACGCTGCCATCTACCCAATTTTCGTAAACAGCGGCTTCACATTCGCCCAAATTCTGCGCGCAATACCCGGATGATTCATGGTATACAAGTGAATACCATCCACGCCTTCTGCAATTAAATCGTTAATCTGCTGAGAAGCAAAAATACTGCCAGCATCGCGCAAGCAATCAGCATTACTCCCCCAACGATTCATCATTGCGGAAACTTGCGAAGTAATTCGAGACGCACACAAGCTCGTCATACGCTTAACTTGCGAAGCGTTCGCCACAGGCATCACCCCAGCCTCAATCGGCACATTAATGCCAGCCGCACGAGCTAAATCACGGAAGCGCAAAAAATCCTCGTTATCGTAAAAAAGTTGCGAAATTAAATGCGTAACACCCGCGTCAACCTTGCGCTTAAGATTATCAATATCCGCCTGCAAACTTTCCGCTTCCGGATGCTTCTCCGGGTAGCAAGCGCCCAAAATAGGCAAATCCGGGCGCTTTGAACGAATGTAGGAAACCAAGTCACTAGCGTGCTCAAAAACGCCTGCTGCCTCCTGGCCTGCAATCACGTCGCCGCGCAAAGCCAAAATGCCGGAAACGCCAGCATTATCAAACATTTCCAAAGCTTCATCAACAGCATCATAATCAAGGTAGCGAGCTGTTAAATGCGCAACCGCGTCAATACCGTATTCGGAGCGAATCGTATGAGCAATACGCGCAGTAGCAGTACGA
>NQOP01000001.1:391872-401185 GCA_003585845.1 Bifidobacteriaceae bacterium NR021 | reverse complement strand
CCAAAGTATCGTAAATCGTACCAATAGGAGATGTTCGCTTAGGTGGAAAAACTTCTAGCGAAAACTTTGGTTTATAAGCCACAACTCACCCCCTGCTCGGCTGATCTATTAGCTTGTTATCTTGCAATTCTTCCCTAACCTCGCGAGCAGCAGCGACAAGATTTTCCAAGCTTGGCCAAGTTTCAGCGTCGCCTCGAGTTTTAAGACCGCAATCCGGGTTAATCCACAGCTTCTCGGCAGGCATCTTGCGCAAAATCTCGTGAATACGCTCCACAAGCTCAGCCTTACCAGGCACGCGAGGAGAATGAATGTCGTAAACACCAGGGCCAGCCTCAGTCTCAAAATGCGCGTCGTGAATAGCGTCAAGCACAACCAAGTCGCCACGAGAAGCCTCGAAAGAAATCACATCCGCATCCATAGCGTCAATGTCGCGAATAATGTCATTAAACTCCGAATAGCACATATGCGTGTGAATTTGCGTAGTCGCAGCAACAGCAGAATGAACCAAGCGGAAAGCAGAAATCGCCCAATCCAAATACTTCTTATGCCAATCAGAGCGGCGAAGCGGCAACTTCTCACGCAAAGCAGCCTCATCAATCTGAATCACACGAATACCTGCACGCTCCAAATCCAACACTTCATCGCGAATAGCAAGAGCCAACTGCTGAGTCTGCTGCTCGTGAGTAATATCCTCGCGAGGCCAAGACCAGTTAAGAATAGTCACAGGGCCAGTAAGCATGCCCTTAACAATATGCTTCGTGCAGCTTTGAGCGTAAGCACTCCAAGCCACGGTAATTGCAGACTCGCGAGAAACATCCGACCACACGATTGGAGGCTTCACGCAGCGCGTGCCATAAGACTGCACCCAAGCGTTCTTCGTAAACTTAAAGCCGCGCAAATGCTGGCCGAAATATTCAACCATGTCGTTGCGCTCAAACTCGCCGTGAACAAGCACATCCAAGCCAATTTGCTCCTGATGCTCAATGCACTTGGCAATGCGATTGCGCATAAACTCGTCGTAAGCTTCGCGCGAAATCTCACCCTTGCGAAGATCAGCACGAGCGTTACGAATATCCTTAGTTTGCGGGAAAGATCCAATAGTAGTCGTTGGCAAATCCGGCAAGCCAAGAGCTTCCTTTTGCAAACGCTGGCGCTCAGCCCTTTCCGGCAGTCGCACGAAATCAGACTCTTTAAGATTCGAAAGACGATTAGCAACAGAAGCATCCGCCTTCACGCGCGAACCGTCGAACAAAGCCTGATTCTTAGCCAAAACGTTACTTGACTTGCGGCTTTCGTCACTTTCTACAGCAAGATTTGCAATATCGCGAATCTCCTGCAACTTTTCGACAGCAAAAGCAAAATGCTGCAAAACATCCGCACCCAAAGCATCCTCACCAGCAGTGCTAAAAGGCACGTGAAGAAGCGAGCAAGCGGTAGAAACAGCCACGCGATCCGTAACATTCTCACGCAAAGCGTCAATAAGCCCAAGGCTCACAGCATAATCGTTGCGCCAAATATTACGGCCGTTCACAACGCCAGCAAAAAGCGTAGTTTTTTCGTTCACACCATAACGCTCAATGGCTGCAAGATTTTCTTCCTTGCCTTCCACCAAATCAACGCCAATGCCGTCAAAACCAAGATTATTCACAGTTTCGTAAGCGTCAGCAATATTGCCAAAATACGTGTTAAGAAGAATCTTAACTTCCGCGCTCCTAGCATCAAGCAAAGGCTTATACAAAGCTTCAAAAAGCTCCAAATCGCCTTCCTCTTTATCAAGCGCCAAATAAGGCTCATCAAATTGCAACCAAGTTGCGTGAAGCTCGCCAAAACGCTTAACAATACTCGCATAAGCAAAAGCCAGAGCCGAAATCACAGACTCAGTTACTTTCAACTCCTGCGCTTCAGGAGTACGAGCCAACTTCAAGAATGTGTACGGGCCAATCAGCACAGGCTTCGTTTCCAAACCCTGCGCGCGAGCCTCCAAAAACTCGTCAAAAGGCTTAGTTCCAGCCAAACGCAAGTCTTCCGGATTCTCAACTTCCGGAACAATATAGTGGTAGTTCGTAGTAAACCACTTCTTCATAGGCAAAGCAGTCACATCGCCGCGCTCACCCTGGTAGCCACGCGCAATAGCAAAAAGCGTATCCTCAGCATGCTCAAAATTCAATTTACGATAACGCTCAGGCACAGCACCAAGCAAAATAGCCGTATCGAGCATTTGATCATAGTAGCTAAAATCGTTACTCGGGATTAAATCAATTCCAGCTTCAGCTTGCAAACGCCAATGCTTAGCACGCAAAGATTGAGCAACTTCACGCACTTCATCCAAAGAAGCATCCTGCTTCCAGTAACGTTCAATAATCTTCTTCAACTCACGATTGGCACCAATACGTGGAAAACCGGAAACCGAAGTAAAAACCGCAGACATATATCCTCCAAAAAATTTCTTTGACTCGCTTTAGCCTAGCAAAGAAATGCTTGAATGCGGTCATTCAAGAACTTGGGGTGTCGTTATAAGCTTAATTTATATGCTTAATTTCGTGCGGCAGCAATGATGCTAGTGTTCCCTGAACAACAGGAATCAGCGTATACAATGTTAGGCAAAGGATTTGGGGGTGAGAATTGCGAGGGCTGTGGCGCCGCGCAAGCCGCAAGTTGCGAATGGCCGATCAGACACAAGTACCACAACCGACGCATTAGCAAGCCCCAAACGCATCGCCCCAAGCACATCCGGATCCGAATCAGGCGAAGAAAGCCACTGCGCAGCCATAGACATCGTCGGCTCATGTCCAACAATCATCGTCGTATGAACATCGCCTCGAATCGCTTGCAACTCGTCCATAACCGATTGCATGCCGCCATCGTAAAGACTTTTGCGCGACTCAACCACAGGAGAATCGCCAAAACGCTTCAACATTCGCTTCAAAGTTTGCTCAGTGCGGTTCGCGCTAGAACACACAATATAATCCGGCACAAGCTTCAAAGACTCCAAGCCTTTTGCCATAATTTTCGCCTGCTTCAATCCCTTATCTGTAAGGCCACGACCCCAATCGTCACCCATTTGAGGAGCCTCAGCTTTAGCATGACGCATCAGCAACAAAACGTACTTACTATGATGTGCTTTCTTCATAAGCTTTTTCATTGGTGATGCCATAATGCTCTCCTACTTAGCTTGATTATGCGCTGATTGTTGTGCAGACTGCGAATCTTGCGAAACTTGCGAAACTTGCGACTGCGAATCTTGCAAATCTTCCGGCAATTGCGCAAGCTGCACGTCTAAATCGCGCAAAACTTTACGCAATTTACGATCCGAAATATCGCGCAAAGACAAGTCTTCCAACTGTTCAGCGCGCTCTTCTGCTGTCATATCGTCAATATCGCTCACAGTATCTTTAGTACCGTGCTCACGCTTCTTCAAAGCGCTAAAACCTTCTGCCATTGCGCGCGAAACAATCAAAAATCCAGTGTGGCCAATCATCGCGTGATCCGGACGAACCGCCAAACCTTGAGCTTTCCAAGTGCGCTCCAATGTTTCTTGAATTTCTGGCTCCGTCCACATGCCACTTTCTCGCAAAGCTTCAGCCATGCGAGACATTTGCGTAGTAGTCGTAACGTACGCAATAAGCACGCCTCCAGGCACAATAACGCGATGCGCTTGTTCAAGGCGATTCCAAGGGTCAAGCATGTCGAGCATAATGCGATCCACGCTATGCGCGTCCAAAGTTTTTGCAACAGAATCAAAATCGCCAGTAAGCAAATTCCACCATTCTGGGCGCTTTCCGTAGTACAAAGTTGCGTTAGATTCAGCAATACGCGCAAAATCCGGGCGAAGCTCAATCGTCGTAAGCTTTCCGCTCTCCCCAACTGCGTCCAAAAGGCTTAAGCTCATAGCACCAGAACCAGCGCCCGACTCCAAAACGCGCATTCCGGAGCGAATATCTCCTAAAGCGATTACTTGCGCAATATCTTTTGGATACATAATTTGCGCACCCCTAGGCATAGAAAGCACGTAGTCAACCATGCGCGGTCGCATAACTACATAATCCCATCCGCCAATAGCGCGAGCTGCTTTCCAAGGTTTGTTGGACGATTTAGACGGATCAACAATAGTTTGCTGAGATTCGCGCTTCGCACTAACAGTAGTAATTACAACACCTTCGCTTTGACCAATCACGTCGTCGTGACAAATAAGACCATGCTCAGTTTGTGTAAATCCGCCTGCAATAAGTTGTGCAGTAATTCGCTTACCTTTACGATCAGTGAACTGAATCTTCTCACCTACTCGTAACACTCCACTACGCGAATTAACTGACTGCACAAAACACCTCGCAACTTTAAAACGACTTTTATTATTTCTACTATTATAAGCTCACAGTGGTAAGAGGCATTGCAGAATCGATTGCAAAATCAGGAGCAGAAGGACGAACCCCTGCTTCTACCAAATTCACACCAAGCATTGCAACCATCGCACCGTTATCTGTGCAAAGCTTGAGCTCTGGCAAACGCACTTCAATTCCATGCTCCTTGCCGCAAGCAAGCAAATGCTCACGAAGCTGCGAATTAGCAGAGAATCCGCCGCCAATCATCAACGTTTTAGAACCGTACTGCTCGCAGCCCATCATAGCTTTGCGTGAAAGCACTTCCGCCACAGAATTAGCCAAAGAAGCGCACACGTCGTCAACTGGAATTTCAAGCCCTTGAGCCTCACGCGCTTCAACCCAACGAGCAACAGCAGTTTTTACACCCGAGAAGCTGAAATCGTACGGATGCTCTTTGCCGGAACGACCTTGCGTCAATCCTTGCGGAACTTTCAAAGTATCCGGATTTCCAAGCCTTCCATGCCTATCAATATGAGGGCCACCCGGGTATGGGAATCCAAGCAGGCGCGCAACCTTATCAAAGCACTCGCCGGCAGCATCGTCCAAAGTTGTGCCAACAACGTCAATACTTCTAGCAATATCGTTCACGTGAAGAAGCGAAGTGTGGCCGCCGGAAACAATTAAAGCAAGCACGTCTTCCGGCACGTCACCGAATTGCAATTGCGTTACTGCAATATGCCCGATTACGTGATTAATGCCATAAATTGGCTTATTTGCAGCCCAAGCCAAAGCTTTAGCTCCCGAAACTCCCACAGCTAAGCAGCCTGCTAAACCAGGGCCTGCGCTTACTGCAATCGCGTCAACATCGCTTAAATCCATGTTTGCGTCTGCTAAAGCTTTAGAAACAACCGGCACGAAAGCTTCAGCGTGCGCACGAGAAGCAATTTCTGGAATCACTCCACCGTAACGTGCGTGCTCTTGCATTGAAGATGCCACCACATTCGACACCAGCGTACGTCCGCGCACAATAGCTGCGGCAGTTTCGTCACAAGTTGATTCAATTCCCAATACGATTGCTTCGCTCATTTTATTCCTCTTTATTCCTCGTTATTCCTCAGTTCCGTTATTTTTTGCGGTTAGCTCAGCACACATCGTGTACGCATCCACACCTTCCGGCTGATAGTAACGCTTTCGCAAACCCATTTTCTTAAAACCAAAACGTTCATACAACGCGAGCGCAGGAACATTGTCAACTCGCACTTCTAGCAGCATGCGTTTAGCACCAATTTGTTTTGCGGTTTTAATCATTGTCAACAAAAGTTTAGAAGCTATGCCTTTTCGTTGATATTGCTTGGCAACGCCAATTGTCATTATTTGCGCATCGTCGCCGTCAAACCAGTAGCCGGCATACCCGCATAACGTATGCGTATTTTCGTCGATTTGAGCGTAATACGCGCGCATAGGAGCTTGCAATTCTTGCGAAATCATGCTCTCATTCCATGAGCCTTTGCCAAATAAGTCGGCTTCAATAGGAGCTATTTTTTGCGCTAACTCATCGCAAGTAAAATCGCACTTTGGAACTATATTGCAATTCTCGACTACTGCTGGAAATTTAGAACGCGTTATATCAACAATCATAATTACTCAAATCGTTAAAACGCTTCTATTTCTCTTTTGCCTTATTCGCTTCGCCAGAGCCAAGCACATGCTTAAGCGGATTTGGCACAGACACATCCGGACGGCGCAAATAAAGCGGTTCAACAGCTTTTACGTGCTCATCTTTATCGACACAATGCTCAGCGCAATTCTCAGCGCAATTCTCAGCGCAATTCTCAGCGCAATTCTCAGCGCACTGCTCGAAAATTTGCAAGCCTTGCACGCCTAAGTCAAGCGCAGAAACTTCTGCAATAACGCCAACATGCGCGATATTTTGCCAGTCTTCAACGTACTTTTTAGCACCATGCCCGAGCACATCCACGCAATAATTTTCGCCATTTTCGCTCGCTAAATACTCGTTTACACGAGCAACAACATTTTGCGGATAGTCAATATCCATATCTATTAGCACATTTCCTTCGTTGTCATATAAGGATATGTACACTTGGCGACGGCGCGCATCGTTTAGCGAAAGCACGTAGTGGCGAATATTAGAGTCGCAAGAATCCACAGAATCCGGAATATTTAGTAGCAAATCCTTGCAAATAACGCCATTTTTGCGAGCTTCTTCGAACGCGCCGGAACGCATCATCAAACTTTGAGGAAGAAGACTATCACAGCCCAAAATTTCAGCATTATTTGCAAACGCAATCGCTTTTGCTGCAACTAATCCTGCGCGAAGTCCTGTAAAAGGAGCAGGACCTACTCCCACAACCACGCGTTTAATATCGGAAGGCTTAAGCCCAGCGTCCTCCACAACTTTTGCAATATTTACTTGTAAACGCTCCACGTGAGTGCGAGAGTCGGTTTCAACAATCGGCTCATGGCCCACAATTCCAACAGTAGAGCCAAATGATGTGTCAATAATCAGCGTATTACTCATGTTCATTCCTCGAAATCACGTACCAGACTAGCTTACTCGCTTAGCACAACTTGCATTATTTGTTGCGATATTTGTTACGATATTTACTCGCGTATTTCTAATTACAATTTTGCAAGTCGATTAAGCCAATCCTTGCCAACAGCTTTCAAAGTTACGATTCGCTCGCCATCGCTAGTAAAATCGTCTGTTTGCGAAGAGTCAATAGGTCTTGCAATATGAACTTCTAAGCGCTCAGCAGCAAGCACTCCTGCCATTTGCTCACCCCACTCCATAAGCACAACAGTGCCGTCTCCTGGCTCTTCCAAAGCTTCGTCAAGCCCCAAAGATTCAAGCTCGTCAAGCAAACGCGAAACAGTATCTTGCCCCGGAGCAAAATCTTCGCCACCCAAACGGTAAGCATCAACGTGAATTAGCGTCGCCGGCTTACCATCCGCAAAAGTGCCATGCAATTCGCGCGCAATCGTAAAAGTTGGAGACACAATCGGCTCACTAATTGAAAGCCCTACGCCAAAACCTTGAGCAAACGTTGTTTTACCAGCCCCAAGAGGACCAGAAAGCAGTAAAACGTCTCCTTCTTTAACCAGTTTTGCCACAGCTTTACCAAGCTCGCGCATATCAGTATCCGTAGGCACAGTACAAACTTTTTGCTGTTCTGACACCGTTTCTTCTTTCATACTTAACACAATCTTTCTAATTTACGATTCTTATTTACGATTCTTAATTTACGCTTTCTAATTTCCTCGAGACGCAATGAGCATAATACATTTTTCAAGCGCATAATTCGCATCACTAGATCCGCCTTTGCATTGCTCATCCGCCCAAGCTAAAGATTGCAAACATTTAGAAACACCTGCACTATTCCATCCAGCAAGCTGACGCATTGCCATTTTAAGAGCCCATGGGTTTACTTTCGCTTCAGCACTAGAAATCGTGCCGTTGCGAATTGCCATTGCGAGCGCAATTACGCGTACTTTTGCAGCCAAAGCACCTATTAATGCTATGGCGTCAACTCCTTGAGCAATTGCAGTTCTTGCTGCAAGCACAGCAGAACCTGCATGACCTGCAACAGCTTTATCTGCAACAAAAAAGCCTGTAACTTGCGGATCTGCAATCAAGTATCGGTCGACAATATCAAGCGTTATTGGATTATCGTCATAGTCGAAGCATAATTGCGAGCATAATGCTGCAAGCTCTCCCGTTTTACTTCCCAAAACTGACACAAGACGTTGTGCTGCTTGAGGCTCAACGCTTCGATTGTGACGCTCAAATATGCTCATAACGAAGTTGAGCTTTGCATCGTCTTTTTTAAGATCCGGCACTGTAATTGTGTTTGCGCCAGCTTTCGTAAGGCGCGTAATAATAGACTTTCCTTTAAGCCCACCTTCGTGACGTGCAATAACCCAGCTTAAAGAAGATTCGTCAAAATTATTTTCGTTATTTTGCGCTTGTTTGCAAAAATTTTCGATTGCGTCTACTAAAGACTCGTCTGCTTGTTGCAAATTATTTACTATTACAATCGTTCCGTCACCGAAAAGCGAAGGACCTACAGCTTCGTCAAATGCGTACTGATCCGCAGTCGACGCATCGAGTTCAATAATTTCAGCATCCGGAGCACTTTTTTGAACTTTTTCACGCACATTTCGAGCATTTAACTCGTTTAAGTAAGCGTCACCTCCAACTACCAGCGTAACTGGCATAACGCGTTGCGCGCGCTTATTATTTGCTGCCATAATGCTCCTTAAACCAACCAACTCTTAACCATCATAATATTGCATTCGAATATGCGTGCGTGTTTGCTACTCTTCGAAAATTTTCTCTGCTTCTCGTAACGTTCGCTTTGCCGAAGCAGACCACAATTGACCAATTATGCTAGCTCTTTGAACATAATACTTATTGCGAAAAGCTCGCAAAGCTAGCATAAACAAAGCCAATATCACAAATTCTGCACACAACATTGCCCACGCTCCTGCAGCACCTTTTATCCATGGAAACACGCCAAAAGATACTTCATCGCACCAACACGCACACTTTTGCATAAAGCTTGTTCCAATTGATGAAGCTCTCGCAAAAATAAGCGATAACCCATCGTTAAAGCTCGCACAAACTAGTGAAATTAAGCCGCACACTGTTGCCCAATCCATAAGAGGCGCAACTATTAGATTAGCCGGCACAGACATAAAAGACACTTCCGGTTGCATAAGAATTTGCACTGGCATCGTCCAAAATTGCGCAGAAAGCGTTATAGCTAGCGCAGAAGCAACACAAGATGGCATATATTTTGCAAACGTTTTAGAAATCGGCACTCCCATAACAACAATTCCCAAAGTTGCTGCAGAAGAAAGAGCAAAAGCATAATCCCAAGCGTACGAAGGGTTTACTAGTAACACGCCTATAACAGTCCAACTTAAAGCACTAGCCGATTGGTATGGGCGTTTGCAACACCATGCAACAGCGG
>NQOP01000001.1:389118-391124 GCA_003585845.1 Bifidobacteriaceae bacterium NR021 | reverse complement strand
AATTTGCAACGTAATTTGTATTAAAGATGTAGCCCAACGAGCTAACAGTAATCGTGCGCAAAACTTGCGAATAATCATACTAAGTAGCAAAAAGTGTCCGCCTGAAACTGCCATAACGTGCATGATTCCAGCATGTTGAAAATGTTGACGTGTTATATTCGCATAAGTTTCGTCGACAGGCTCAAGTGAACTTGCATCCTCTACTGGCACATATTCTTGCCCAAGCATGCCAACAGTTACTCCAGGAACCAACATTCTGCCTTGCATATCGAGCTTATTTGTTACGTCATAAAACGATTTCCACAAATTACTAACGGCTTTGTGCCAAAAGTCTGAGTCTTGTACAACATGCAAATTTCGTTGAGTTTTTTCTACATGCAATTCGGGCTTACTACTATCAAATCTCGAAGATTTCACGCTAACAGGAACGCTTAGGCTCGAACCATAGCTAAGTTGCTTGCATATTGGCAAATACGCATACAGTCGCGCTTGAACGTAACTTTTTTGCGCATCAAACTTATGCACTTGAACATTCGCTTGGCAATCTCCTTTAAAACTTCTAGACGAGCGCACAGGAGTAACTACTGTAAATTCTGCAAAATGCGCGCGCTCGGCATTATTTCCTTGAAAATACAGTGCTTTAGTAGGATTATTGCCGCGTATTTCTCGCATAATAACGTCACAAGATATCACATATTGAGTTATGTACGAAAGCATGAACGCAGCTACAAAAGCGTTTATTATTACTAAAACCGTTCTACGCCATATAAAAAACTTAAATTTTTTGCAAAATATAAAAATCGAAACTATAGTTGCATTGAATAAAACTATTGAAATGCAATAAATTATAGTAAAATCGTATAAGAATTTTCCAATTAAGCACCCAGCCCAGCACGCTGCAGCAACAGGAATCATACGAAAGTCACGACTTCCAGAAACGTTTTCTACTATTTCTACGTTTTCTCGCATAATTCACCTATTTGACGTCAACGTTCCCACGGAATTTATTCAAGGTTTTAGGCCCGATTCCTTTAATTTGCATCAAATCTTCTAAACTGCGAAAATAACCAACTCTTTTACGCTGAGCAATAATGCGTGCAGCAGTTTTGGGGCCGATTCCTTTTAAGGTTTGTAACTGATCAAGCGTTGCAGTGTTTATATTGATTCTGCCAGTGTTACTTTGATTAGAAGCAGTATTTTCGTTGATTCTGTCGCTTTTGCTACTACTGTCGCTTTTGTTGCTTCCGTTGTTGCCTTTACTTACATCACCTCCGTCGCTTCCGCTGTTTCTGTCACCTCCGCTGTTTCTGTCACCTCCGCTGTTTTCGTCGCTTTCATTACTTTCATTACTTACACTTTTTTCTTCATCATCATTTTTATTGTTATCTTTTAAATCGCTAAAAGAAGGCTTTTCGTGACTAGTATCGTCGTTTTCTATTGCAAACGCGCCCGCTTTTTCGTTCTGAACTCGTTGATATGTTAAGGATTGAGAAATGAGCATTGTCAAGCTTGCACAAAGAGCCGCAACTAGTATCAGCATTAAAGCAAGCGTATGTACAGGCTTCATGTGAAATCTAGGAGAAGTTTTGTTACTTATAATTTCTTCATCAAAAGAATTACAATCTTTTTCGCAATAGTCGTCACTAAAATTTTTATCAAAATTGCTGTTAGAAAATTCTTCTAAAGACGTTGCAATTCGTCTCCTAGGCAAATCAGACGCAGGCTTATTAAGCCTAAAATTATGCGCATAATTCTGCCCAAAATTCTGCCCAAAATTCTGCTCAAAGTCTTCCATAAATCCCCCAACTCTTAAAGTTCTTAACTTAACTATTGGGCAACTTATAACACTTCGCAACAAAAATCCGCGTCTGTGGTTAAAACCCTTAACACTCGTTCTACTGTTCAAAGAACACTAAAATTAAAGCTCTGCTGACACCACACCAAACACACTCACCCACAAACTACCCCGAAGCTTAATTGCGCGACTTTAGTTGCACGAATATTCA
>NQOP01000001.1:388062-388280 GCA_003585845.1 Bifidobacteriaceae bacterium NR021 | reverse complement strand
CTGCTGATTCGCCAAGCGAAGAAGAAAAATCGAAAAATCTCTGCGATAAAACGAGGTTATTAACGATTGGTAAGCAGAGTTTGGGGGATTTCTCTACGAGCACTAAAAGAGGACTGAGAAGCTACATTCTTTAAAGAAAGGCGAACACACTAAACTCTTTTAGCAGCCAGAGCGCACGAAGGACGGGACGTGCGAGGAGAGAAATCCCCCAAAACTCG
>NQOP01000001.1:379936-387313 GCA_003585845.1 Bifidobacteriaceae bacterium NR021 | reverse complement strand
AAAAAAAAAATGCTGTGAAGCACGAAAAATCGCACAACACAGCATTAATTCCGACTTAACCTTGACTCAGCTCTCGTCAGGCACAATAGACACAATCTTCGGAGCCTTCACAATCACCTTGCGCGGAGCCTTACCACCCAAGCGATCAGCTACAGCTTCTAGCGCGAGCTTTTCAAGCTCAGAAGCGTCAATATTTGGATCAACTTCAAGCTTTGCTCGAACCTTGCCCTTTATTTGCACAACGGCAGTAACAGTATCCTCACCAACGTAGCGAGAATCCGCAACAGGCCAATCTGCGTGAGCAATCGACTTTGCGTGTCCAAGCTTGCTCCACATTTCTTCGCAAATATGCGGCGCGATTGGAGCCAGCATAAGAATCAGAGGCTCAACAGCTGCTCGCGGCACGTGAGGAAGCGAAGTCAAGTGGTTGTTCAACACAATCAGCTTAGCAATTGCAGTATTTGGACGCATTGCTTCCATTTCCACAGTCACTTCTGCAATTGTGTTGTTAAGAATCTTCAGCGTCTTATCGTCCAAAGCGTCGTCAGTTACAACACAAGCTCCGGTTTCTTCGTTTATCACGTTACGCCACAAGCGCTGAAGGAATCGCATGCCGCCAACGACGTTACGCGTATTCCAAGGGCGAGACTCAGAAAGCGGACCCATGCTCATTTCGTACAAGCGGAACGTATCTGCACCGTAGTTCTCGTACATGTAGTCCGGGGTCACAATATTCTTTAAGCTCTTGCCCATTTTGCCGAACTCGCGGTTCACGGTTTCACCGTGCCATGTAAAGGTTGGCTCACCAGCGCTGTTTGAAGCACCTTCTTCAACCTCGTCAGCAGGAACGTACTGTCCGCGCTCATCCGTATAAGCGTAAGCCTGAATCATGCCCTGGTTAAACAAGCGGTGGAATGGTTCAGCAGAATCCACGTAACCCAAGTCGTAAAGCGCCTTATGCCAGAAGCGCGAGTAAAGCAAGTGCAAAACTGCGTGCTCTACGCCACCAACGTAAAGGTCAACGCCGCCAGAAACGTGCTCTTTGCCTGGACGGTTAGTACCCATCCAGTAGTCGTATTCGTCGCTGTCAACCATGTGCTCAGCATCGTTTGGATCCAAGTAGCGCATGTAATACCAGCAAGAACCAGCCCAGTTTGGCATAGTGTTGGTGTCGCGATAGTAGGTTTTTACGCCGTCGCCAAGGTCGAGCTGAACTTTTACCCAATCATCGTTTCGGCTCAAAGGTGCTTCAGGCTCCGAATTTGCGTCGTCTGGAGCGTAAGTTTTCGGCTGATAATCAGGAACGTCCGGCAAAGCAATTGGAAGCTCGCTATCTGGCACTAAGTGAGCAACACCGTCCTCATCGTAAACGATTGGGAATGGCTCACCCCAGTAGCGCTGGCGAGAAAACAGCCAGTCGCGAAGTCGGTAAGAAACCCTACCTTTTCCTACGCCTGCAGCTTCAAGCCAAGTCGTCACCTTTTTAATAGCTTCGTCCACGCGCAAACCGTTAATAGACAAAGCATCGCCAAGCTTGTGCGTATGCTCTACTGCTGAATTAATAACAATTCCGTCGTGAGAAACAAACGGAGCTTTACCTTCGTAGTCTGCTAACTTTTCTTCGGAATCAGGCAAAGGCTCAACAGTGTAAATTACTGGAAGACCGAATGCTTTTGCGAAATCATAATCGCGCTGGTCTCCACCAGGAACAGCCATAATTGCGCCTGTACCGTAGTCCATAAGCACGTAGTCAGCAGCAAAGAGCGGAAGTTTTGCTCCAGTTACAGGATTAATTGCGTAAAGACCAGTGAACAAGCCTGTTTTAGCGCCCGCGTCTTCCGTGCGATCTTTAGCAGTTTTTGCGCGAGCTTGAGCTTGATACTCTGCCAAGCCTTCTTTAAGACTTGTGTAACCGCCCTTCCAGCTTTCTGGAACGTCCGCACCCCAAGCTTCTGGAACATGCTCAAGAATTGGATGATCTACGGAAACAACCGCAAATGTTGTGCCAAAAAGCGTGTCTGGACGAGTGGTGTACACTTCCAAATCGCGCGTTTCGCAGTCAGCACATGGCACTTCAAAGTGCACAGATGCACCGTGAGATTCGCCGATCCAGTTTCGCTGCATAAGCTTAACTTTTTCTGGCCAATCAATAGTGTTCAAATCTTCAACCAAGCGGTGTCCGTAAGCAGTAATTCGCATAGACCACTGGCGAAGGTTGCGCTGGAATACTGGGAAGTTTCCGCGCTCAGACTTACCTTCTGCAGTAACTTCTTCGTTTGCGAGCACAGTTCCCAAGCCTGGGCACCAATTTACAGGAGATTTAGAAATATAAGCAATACGGAAGTCGTTCAAAACGTCCGCTTGCTCTACTTTGTTAAGTTCTTCCCACTTTTTGCCTGCAAAACCAGGAATTTCGCGCTTGCCGCTCTTAAACTCGTCAACAAGTTCAGCAATCGGACGAGCAGAACCCTTTCCGCCGTCTTTGCGTACAAAATCAGTGTCATACCAAGCGTCATAAAGCTTCGAGAAAATCCATTGCGTCCAACGCACATAATTCGTGTCAATCGTTGCAAAAGACCTACGATCGTCAAAGCTTAAGCCCATGCGATGCAACTGCCTGCGCATATTAGCAATATTCGCCTCAGTGGTGATGCGCGGATGCTGACCAGTTTGAACAGCGTACTGTTCCGCCGGCAAACCAAAAGCGTCGTAACCCATTGCGTGAAGAACATTCTCGCCCTTCATGCGATGGTAGCGGCTTACAACATCCGTTGCCAAGTATCCAAGAGGATGTCCAACGTGCAAGCCTTTGCCGGAAGGATACGGGAACATGTCCATTGCAAAGAAAGAAGGACGACCGTCAGCATTCCTGCCTTCGCCATCCTTCAAATTGCCCTTAACATTAGCAGCCCAGAATGTGCCCTGCTCGTCCCAGGTTTTTTGCCAGCGCTGCTCAATATCTTGTGCGAGCTGCGCGTTGTAACGAAAAGCTGGCTCAGCAATAGTAGCTTTGTTGTCAGCTGTTGCATACTGTTGATCGTTGTCGTTCATACCCTAGGACTATAGCGTCTAATATCGTCATTACGCAACACTTTTTACAAGTTTTGTTAAGAAAAATATGCTTTTTACGAAAGTTTTACTGTTTAATGCAATAAATTTATACAAACAAGCTTTTTCATAAAATCCGTTATTACAATAGTAAACAAAACAATAGTAAACAAATTATTATTAAATAACTTTTTAATACAAGAGGTTAAGAATTGAAAGTACCGAAGAATACACTACTACTTATTGCTTGTTTAGTTTGGGCAGCAGCAGGCTTTAATATTCTGAATATTGGGCTGTTAGCATACCAAAATTATTTGCAACCACTAAATTACGCTTTATCGTTATTAGTTTTTGGCATATTCCAATTCCTAATTTTTGGCAAGCTTGTAAAAAAGCATACTCAAAGAATTAACGGCTATGCGGAAGAAAAGCAGTTTTTCCTAAAATTCTTTGACATAAAATCCTTCATAATTATGGCTTTTATGATGACAGGCGGAATTACTTTGCGCGCAACTAACGCAGCTCCAGAACAGTTTATTGCAGTGTTCTACACAGGTTTAGGAACTGCACTATTTTTAGCAGGATTACTTTTTGGTTATCAATTTGCAAAAACGCTCTGCCCTGCACTTAAACACAAAGCATCTGATTGTGCTAATACTTCAGTAAAATAGTGAGTTTGGGAATAATTTAATTTATTAATAAATATTTTATTAGGTATGTAGCGCATGTTTCGTATGCGCTACTACGTTAAGAAGGCTTCTATGAACAACGCTGTATATAAGAAAAGTAGATTATACGCGCCTGAGCGTTTCTTTGAATGCGAAGGTAAAGGCTTAAAATGGCTTTCTGAAGCTCACAAATACGGCGGCCCTAGAGTGGCTGAAGTATTTGATTGGGGAAACGGTTACCTTAATATTGAGCGCATTGACACTCACTCAGCAACACCACTTGCTGCATTTGAGTTTGGTGCAGCGCTTGCTCATATGCACGATTACGGTGCAAAATATTTTGGCGAAGCACCAGCAGATTACGATGGCACATGCTATTTTGGACCTTTAAGCGATCCAGTTGAAATGCCAACTGGCACTTGGAGTAGCGTTATTGACTACCTTGCGGACGGACGATTGCGCCCTATGGTTGAGCTTGGAATTGCTCGCGGAGAGCTTACTAAAAGCGATTTAGATCTTACAAACGAAGTTATTAATGCGCTGCCTGATTTATTAGGAAAAGCTGCAGAAGATAAGCCTGCTCGAGTTCACGGAGACTTGTGGAGTGGAAACGTGTTATGGACTAAAAGCTCAGACGGCGAACACACTGAAGCTGTTCTAATAGACCCTGCAGCTCACGGTGGGCACCGCGAAGAGGACTTAGCGATGCTCCATTTATTTGGAATCAGCTATTTTAAGCAGATTTTAGACGGCTATCAGTCTGTTCACCCACTTAAAGCAGGTTTTGAGCAGCGCATGATTATTTGGCAGCTCTACCCTATTGCAGGACATTGCGTATTCTTTGGTGGAGGATACGTGAGCGAATACCGTAATATGTGCGAAAGTCTTATAAAAAGTTCTATAAGATAATTTTGCTCACTAAAACAGCAACGTAAGTATTTAGCACACAGCTATATACAATGTTAGAAGATAGTTACAAGTAGAACACATATAGACAGCAACAGATAGACCACGAAACGAGAGGTCACTACTATGATTCGTTTGTGCAACAGAACTATGCATCGTTCTTTAGTTATGCTTGCAGCATTAGTTACGATGCTTTTTGTTGTTAGCTCGTGCGCAAGTTCAACAAAAACTTCTTTAAAATCTGAAAATAAAGAACAAGCGAATCACGGTAACGTTATTGTTTTTACTCCATCAGACGGATTGGCAATAACACGCAATAAACCTCTAAGCACGTGGGATGTACTGGTTCCAGAATTAATAAAATCGTTAAAAGATAAGGGATTTGACGATAATTCTATTACTACTAAAACTTCTTCTAGTCTTTCAGAACAAAGCCGCGATGTGCAAGACTATGTAGTAAATTTGCTAAGCTCATTGAACAATGCAAAACAGAATAATTCAGGAAAGCACAATTCTATTTCTGAAAATTCAAAAGTCAAAAAACAATTAAGCAAAACGACAATTGTTATAGCTCCATGGACCAACAAAAACGGCAATAATAACTATGGAGATTATGCAACGTTACCCGCGTCTAATTCTGAAAATACGCAAAAATCAGATACTCAAGGCTTAAATTTGCAAAATGCCGATAACTCTCAATCATCCAAAGATGAGCTTAATGCAGAAAAACGATTGGCATCATCACTTAGCCTGGCAAAAAAGGCAGGAATCCACGTTGTTATGCTTTCACGGAATGTTAACGGTTTCAAACCTGATGTGATGTTCCATTTATCTGACGCAAGAACAATTGGCGAAATTCAAGCAACAACTCTGGTACAAAAAATAGCTCTAGATCGTGCAACTAAAGAAAATCCACGCTATATTGAAGTTCTTTTGCCATGCCACAATCAAAAAAATATTAATGCAAACAGTCACAACCAACAAAATGGCAGCGACGAAGCAAGCGAAGATGATGACTCTAAAAACAATACACATGCAAATAGCGAAACAGAATTCAAGGATGATTTTGCTCAAGAAGCATTCGCTGGAATTTGGAAAGTTTTGAGACCATATTTTGCTTCTGGAACATTAATAAGCACTTCTGGAAGATTGAATGTTAATAGTAGCGAAAAAGACTGGACTAATGTTGCTTTCGACGCAGATGTAGCTGACTCTGTGAAAAATGAGTTAACAAAACGAATTACGAGAAGCACAAGTCTTTTTTCACGCTCAAGGCATCGCGTTGATGGAATTATTGCGCTCGATGATCAAATTGCTTTACAAGCTGTACAAGCACTAAATGATCTTGGTTATGAAGGAAGCGCAGCAGACATAAACCCATCTTTCAATTTGCCGGACGTTATTGGAAACTTTATAGGAAAACGAGATCTTAATAAAAGACCAGTTCCTGCTCCAAAAGATTCTGCAAAGAAATCCGAAAAAGAATTAAAACAACAGCAGAAAAAAGATGAGGAAGAAGAATCAGAAGCAAAGAAATGGCCAGTAATAACTGGTTATGGCGCGTACAAAAATATTATGCCAAACATTGTGAACGGAAAGCAATGGATGACATCTATAGAAAATCATAAGAAGATTGTTCAAGATCTTACTGTTACTTGTTATTCTTTGAACAAAAACGGTAAGCTTGACAAAAAAATCGCTACAGTGCAAACAAAAATTGAGCATGGGGAAACTGTCCCTACTGTTAATGAGCAATTAGTGGCAGTAAGCGCAACAAATCTAAAGTCGCTTTTAATTGACCCAGGCTACATATCATTAGCAGACGCAGGCTTGTAAATACAATTTTTGGATGCAAGTTATGTAACGCGAGTTGCGTAACGCAAGTTGCGTAACGCAAGTTATGAAATATAATTTGCAAAACGCAATCTGTAGCTTCAAACTATATTCAAGTATTCAAGCTATATTCAATCTATATTCCATGAATTTACGCGCAGCTAACGTTTGCGCGGAGCATAGATAATATGTTCGATAAGATCGTTATAACGCTCTACAACAACTTGACGACGCGCCTTTAAACTTGGCGTAATCAAACCGTTTGCTTGAGTAAACTCATCTGGAACTATTTCGAACTTGCGAATAGACTCAGCTCTAGAAACTAGCTCATTTGCTTTGCTAACAGCACGCTCAACTTCTGCTCGCACAATACCGTTATGTGAAGCCTCTTTTAAAGAGCGCACAGGGCATGCGCCACGCGCAGAAAGCCAAGTATTTACTTCTGATAAATCGAGCGCAATAATTGCTGAAACAAACGGCTTTCTGTCTCCAATAACAACAGCTTGAGAAATAATAGGCGAAGACATTAATGAAGCTTCTAACGCATTTGGAGATAAGTTCTTACCGCCAGCAGTAATAATAAGATCTTTCTTTCTGCCTGTAATACGCACAAAACCGTCATCATCTAAAGATCCAAAGTCACCCGTATGCAACCAGCCGTTTACAATTTGTTGTTTGGTAAGCTCAGGATTATTATGGTAGCCTTTGCACACTGCAGGACTCTTAATGCACAATTCACCATCGTCAGCAATAGCAACAGATACACCCTTTACAGGCAAACCAACGGTACCAATGCGATAACCTGTTGTAGGATTCACCATAGAAGGAGCACAAGTTTCTGTCATTCCATAGCCTTCTAGAAGAGGCAAGCCGATGCCATTAAAGAAATGTGCAATCGACAAATCTAAAGGCGCACCGCCTG
>NQOP01000001.1:378985-379106 GCA_003585845.1 Bifidobacteriaceae bacterium NR021 | reverse complement strand
AAATAGCGTATGAAACAGAGCCTCCAAAGACGTGCAACAGTGGAGCATACACCAATTTTTTACATATTGAATGGCTAAGGGCAAGCATCGGAGGAACCATTGAACTAGACTGCTGAGCGCG
>NQOP01000001.1:377654-378185 GCA_003585845.1 Bifidobacteriaceae bacterium NR021 | reverse complement strand
AGACCATTCGCGAGCAACCTTAGACGCATAAGCAAAAATAAAACCTTTTACTCCCCTGCCTGCTTTTTGAGAAGCAGCATTGTAAATCTTCTCAAAAATTCGTGGAACACCAAGAATAAATGTTGGTTTAAAAGTTTGAAAATCAGACAATACAGTTTTCAAATTACTAGTCAAACCAAGAGTTATATTTCCAGCAAAGCAGAACAATTGCATAAACCTAGCAAAAACGTGTGCAAGAGGCAAGAACAACAAAAGACGCGGACTGCCTTTTATCGCAATGTCTGGCATAGAAATAACACCTGATTTAGCAATAAAAACAAAATTGCTATGAGTAAGCTCAATTCCTTTTGGCTCACCAGTTGAACCTGAAGTGTACACAATTGTTGCTATGTCACTTCCATTAACAGCATGCACGCGCTCATAAAATTCAGCATCAGTTACTGCTTTACCGTATTCAATGCACGCGTCGATAGCACCACGATTCATTACATATACGTCGTGAAGAGTAGGACATTCTTCCTGAACGGCCTC
>NQOP01000001.1:376725-376852 GCA_003585845.1 Bifidobacteriaceae bacterium NR021 | reverse complement strand
TACTTTTGGCAACATTTCAGGAGACTCCACAAATATTGAACATACTTGAGAATCTTGAACAATATGTTGTATTTGCAACGAAGAGCTTGTTTCGTAAATCGGCACTGTCAATGCGCCTATAGACATA
>NQOP01000001.1:374147-375950 GCA_003585845.1 Bifidobacteriaceae bacterium NR021 | reverse complement strand
ATAGCCATATCAAGAACTGTCCATTGCCATGAAGTATGAGCAATAATTGACACAGCGTCACCAGGCATTACTCCTCTAGCAATAAAGCCTTTAGCAACAGCTATTACCTTATCTCTAAATTCTTCAGCAGTATATGACTTCCAAACGCCGTCAGCTCCAACGTATTCAACCAAAGAACCATTAGGATTGCGCTCTGCTCGCTCTTCTAGCAGTGAGAAAACATTAACATCTGTATCAATAGACTCATCAAGTGGACGAGAATATTCTTGCATATTAGCTCCTCTATCTGCTGAATTGACGTATATCTTTACTATACGCGATTTGCAAGCCTTCGCATATGCGAATATCTACAAGATTGTAATCAATTTTGTTCATTTATCTACAAATATCTACGATACAAATATATTATCGTGCTTATTCCACAGGCTTAAGCACAATGCGACGTTTAACAGTCATTCTTTCAGGATTAGCATATGTACGATTTTTGCGCTTTAAACCCCACTGCACACAAGTTGTGCCGCAATGGTCCGAACCTCCTTCAACATGTGCAAAATTCTGGCCTCTTTTCACAAAAACACCAACGCTAAACTTTGTTACAGCAGGCTCAAAAGTGGATGTCAGTTCACCATGCCTAATAGTCACAACTGATTTACCAGCGACTTTACCAGCAAAACTAATAACGCCATCTGCAGGCGCAAATAAAGGAGTTCCTGTGCTTGCAGCTAAATCTACACCGCGATGCCCAGCCATCCAAGGTTTAGGCGGAGGATTAAAAGCTTTTACAATTCGCGCAGGTTTTACAGGCCATTGCATAGCTGACTTGCATGTCTTTTCACTATACTCACCTTTAGAAAGAGCACACTTGTGGCAACACGTCACAGCAGATTCTACAACATAATATTTAAGATGATGATTATTTTGCGAAATTTCGGGTTGTAAAAACAGAGCATTTAATAAAATAACTGAGATTATAAAAATCCCCAAACAGGCAGCTATTTTGTAATATAATTCATAATTTTTTCGAATACACATATATTCCCCATCCATATTTTTATAAAACGACTTTTATAAAAGTTTTGCAGCCAATTTGCGAAAATCATAAGCTTTTAAAGCATTGTGGATAAAACATATGCTTATAATCACTATTTCGACACGCCAAAACACGCCATATTTGCATCTTTGAAAATTACGTGTAATATAAATGTCTTGTGCACAGCGCTTAGTTGAGCACAAGATATTCCTGCGTAGCTCAGTTGGCAGAGCGTTCGACTGTTAATCGAATGGTCGCTGGTTCAAGCCCAGCCGCAGGAGCCATAAAGCCACTGGTTTTCCAGTGGCTTTTTGCGTTAAATATCACGACTTGCATCCACAAGCAAAATCTTAATTGTTTAGCGTTATTAGCGTGGCTAACATAAACACTTTGGCGTATTATATAAACAAGTTGCGTATTCAAATGCGCTAATGTTGAGCAGCAATAGATAACAGAGGACAAATATGAATCAACATAGCTCCGATAATGTTGAAACGAACCAAAAGAAAAAGCTCATTATTCTCATAGCAGGAATTGTTGTGTTAGCTTTAGCTCTTGGCACAGTTGGCACACTTTGGTACATGAAGCAAACTGAACGCACTAAAGCAGCTCGCAGACAGTGCGAAATAAAAGTTGCGCAAGTTTCTAAAGCCAATGCCGTATGGAAAAGTTTAGTACACAACAGCGTAATAACAGATCTCACAAAAGGTGACTCTGACAACGCAAAAGAACTTGCTAAAATCATGAGCGAAAAGGTTCCTGATGCAGTATCT
>NQOP01000001.1:373203-373338 GCA_003585845.1 Bifidobacteriaceae bacterium NR021 | reverse complement strand
TGCACAGCAAACTCTCCTGAAGAACTTGGTTCCCAAAGCGCAGAAGCTTTAGCTGCTTCTGAGTGGTATGCAGTTAAAGCAAAAAGAGTGCGCGAATTGGCTGTTACGCTACTAGATGAAAATAGCAAAAAAGAT
>NQOP01000001.1:368094-372433 GCA_003585845.1 Bifidobacteriaceae bacterium NR021 | reverse complement strand
AAAGATAAAGACAAAGACAAGCAAAACGAAGAAACAAAGAAGCAAGAGATAAATGAATCGACTGGAATTGTAATTCAGCGTTCAAATGTTGTCCCACCAAAGCCAAAGCCAACGCCAGCGCCGACGAAGAATAATCAAGACACTAAGAAACAGAAGACTGAGGAAAAGCCTAAAACAAATAGTAATACAAAAAATCCACCGTGCAAAAAAGGAGATAAAAATTGCACTAGCAAGGTGGAGGAAAACACAAGCGAAGAAGGTAAAGGAAACACAGAACCAGGCAAAAAAGGCAACGAAGAAGGTAAAGGAAGCACAGAACCAGGCAAAAAAGGCAACGAAGACGGAGCTGGCGCTAAAAAACCTAAAGGAAATGGTCAAGAAGATCCGAATGGTAAAGCAAAAAAGGGCAACCAAGATTCCTCTGCTAAAACGGACCTAGTAGGACCTCCACCATCTTCAGAATCTCCCCAAAAACCATAAAAAACATATTGCTCTGTTATCTGATTCAATATAAAAGCTCCCAGTGATATACGCTGGGAGCTTTTACATTATCTAACTCTACATCGTAAACGATGTTGAACTTTATAAACTATTCGTTCACTTTGTTTACTCGAACATGAGTTAAATCGACTTCTTCAAGAGGAATTACTCGAGTATGATTCTTAACCTTGTAACCAATGTATAGAACGATAAATAGCGGCACAGACATGTACGTGATTCCAATAGCCTGCCAGTTAAGCGTTGCAAATGAATGCAAATCCTGACCAACAATAACAAGAATGCATAAGAAGAACGCAACAATAGGACCAAACGGATACCACTTTGCTCGATAAACTAATTCATCTAAGGAATGACCTTGAGCCAAGTATGCTTTACGGAAGCGATAATGAGCTGCAGCAATACCAGCCCAAGCAATAAAACCAGTCAAACCACTTGCAGCAACCAGGAACATGTATATTTGATCGCCAAAAATACTCATAAAGAAAGTAAATAAAGCAACTACAAACGTAGCAATCAACGCAGGAACAGGAATACCACGAAGACTTACCTTGCCAAATACTTTTGGAGCATTATCTTCTTTTGCGAGCGAATAAAGCATCCTTGTTGAAGCATACATGCCAGAATTTGCTGCAGAAATAACAGAAGTCAAAATAACAGCATTCATAACTGCTGCAGCAGCTGCAAGACCTGCACGCTGGAACACGAGCGTGAATGGGCTAATAGCAATATCAGTTACATCAGAACCAAGTAAGTTCTTGTCAGTGTAAGGAATAATGCAAGCAATAACGAAAATTGCAAGAATGTAGAAGAGAAGAATACGCCAGAACACTTGCTTTACAGCCTTTGGAATACTCTTTTCAGGAGTTGCAGACTCTCCAGCAGTAATACCAATAAGCTCAGTTCCCTGGAAAGAGAAGCCTGCAATAGCGAAAGCACACAACACTGCAGGAACACCACCTGCAAATGGAGCGTCCTTATGAGTGAAGTTTTGCAAGAATGGTGCTTTGCCGCCAACAACGCCAACAATTGTAAGCGAACCGATAACAAGGAATACGATTACTGCCAACACTTTAATAATCGAAAGCCAGTATTCGGTTTCTCCAAAGCACTTAACTGTAAGAATATTAATAAGCAAAATAAGCATAAGAACCGACAGCGAGAAAATCCATATTGGCACTGTTGGGAACCAATATTGCAAAACTATTGCTGCAGTACTAACGTCCACTGCAACCGTAATAGCCCAATTAAACCAATAGTTCCAGCCCATTGCGAAACCGAGTGCAGGATCAATAAAACGTCCAGAATATGATGCAAATGAGCCACTAATAGGCATAAATGTTGCCATTTCGCCAAGGGAAGTCATAAGGAAGTACACCATAATGCCAATCGCACCATAAGCGAACAAAGCGCCGCCAGGACCAGCCATATGGATTGTTGCACCACTAGCAACGAATAAGCCGGTGCCAATGCTGCCACCTAAAGCAATCATGGAAATATGGCGAGTTTTTAATCCTCTATGGACATCGTTATTTTGCTGAGTATTCTGCTGAGTATTCTGTGCAGCAGTAGATGATAATGAGCTACTCATTTTTCCTCCTTTCATAACAATCAGAGGCAAAACAAGCAAGCAAAAGCAAGCGTGTCGATAGCTCTCCGCAGTGAATGCCAAATCACTGCGACAGTCCTTGGTATATTAAGCCAAGTCCCAGCTCACTACTTTTGGGATTAAGCAGTAAACTTCGGCGCTCTCCCCTTTTGTAAACAATCAACGCTTTCCCCAGCTCATGCTTACTACTCTTGTCGAGCGCGACCTCTGGTCGATGCTGTTCATTATTAGTACGACTTGCAGACAAACTGTAAAAAATACGGCGTGGCGCATAAAAATCGAAAAATAATAACAAAAAACGCCACTTCATGAGAAGTGACGTTTAAAATTTGTGGAGCTAGGGGGATTCGAACCCCCGACCCCCTCCATGCCATGGAGATGCGCTACCAGCTGCGCCATAGCCCCATTTTTACTTATGCTGTTCAAACGAACCTTTGATAGAATACAACAAATAGCCGCTCTATCCAAATGCGGCGTGTCGAATTCAACTTACAAATTCCAAAAATTCTGCGAATTCTACTAATAATTTAGTCGCAAATTTGAAAACCAATTTGAAAACCAATTCAAGAACTAGTTACCATTGGCACTTCCAGATTGATCACCATTACCAGGAGAAGTTACATTGTTTGAAGAGCCAGCAGATCCCGAAGATCCCGAAGAACCAGCAGATCCAGCACCTGCATCAGAACTATCAGCACCCGATCCACTATTCCCACTAGCAGCATCACTTGAATTCGTTCCTGAATCATTGTTAGTGTCACTACCTAAATCATTATCAGAATGACCACCTGTTGATCTATCTGCATTTTCATTGCTATGCTCATCATTTTCGTCTTCATTAGCATCTTTACTATCAGAATCATCATGAGATTTCTTATGGTCTTGATTAGTATTCGTGTTAAGACGTTGCTTAGGTTGCGGCTGATTTTGCTGCTGCTCATGACTAATTTCTTCAGGCTTATCAATATTGTCTGTGCCTTTTCCTTGAGTAAACAAAAGAACAGCACCTGCAGTAACAATAACAGCTATAAGCGCACTTATAACAGCAACAACAATTGTTGTACTATGATCGTTTCTGTTTTTGTAAGTTCTAGAAGAGTAACCGTAGTTTTCACTAACAACCTTAGATAACGGCACCGGCTCTGGAATTGTGCCTTCCGACAGTTCCATGTCTTCTTCATGCTGTTCACGTAATTTCGACAATTCCAAAATACGCGTATTTTCTAATTCTGGATTACTAACTTGCGAGCTAACAGTGCGTCCAGATCTTGCGTTTTGAACAGTCATATTTTTGTCATTTGAAGGATTAGTGTTAAATTGCAACGGATTTGATGAATATTGCATATGAATATCATCTCCAATTCTTTTAGAATCAACATTCTCTAAACCATTTGAACGCACGCTAGAAGGATATGACGCATTACTAAAATTAGGCTGTTCTGTAGAAGTATTCGGATTCGTTTCCGAAAGTTTACGCGATGAAGCGTGAATGACATTCTGATACAACTGCGATGCTACTGCAGAAACAATAGAACCAATAGCTACGCCAATAACTGAACCAGCAATACCAATTTTAGAAGCAAGTAAAAACGAAGTCACTGCAGCGAGCGATCCAGCTAATACTTGCGTAAACGATATGCCTTTGAAGAAATTCTTCACTTATGCACCTTAACTATTTATGCGAATATAATGCCAAAACGCATGGCAAATATGCAAACTCAAATACCAACATCATTACAACAATGATGGTATCACTCTACGCAAAAATTGCACAGTATTGCCAGAGCATTCTTACAACAAAATCACAAGATTTAGATACCTAAGACTTAGCTACACAAACTTAGATACCTAAGACTTAGCAACCTCAAAATCTCTATCTTTATAAGAAAGCTCACAATTGGCTTTTTTATCACAATAATGCTCACCTAAGCTTGCAGTAATAATTGCAACAAATATTAAAGCAAATCCCACAAAAGCCATGCTAGAAACATGCTCATGAAAAAGAACAATAGAGAATAAAAGCGTGAACAAACTTTCAGTGCACATAATCACAGAAGCGTTGGCAGTAGAAAGATTAACCAAACTATAGTTTTGCATAATTTGTGCAACTACTGTTACTACCACTGTAAGGTAGAACATATTAGCAAAAATAGAGAAATGATCAGCAGCATTAAAGTTTGGCAAAGGCTCAAAAATAAGCGCACCAGCTACAAAAAGTACGCCTGAAACAAC
>NQOP01000001.1:361489-367344 GCA_003585845.1 Bifidobacteriaceae bacterium NR021 | reverse complement strand
TTAAAAGCAAAAATTGCAGCGCATAATAAAGTAAGAAAATCTCCATAAGACAATGTGAGCACAAGCATTCCAGGCTTTAATGCCACAAAGCCCACTCCAGCAACGCACATAACTGCAGCTACTAATCCTAAAAGAGTTGGCTTTTTCTTGACGATTAACCAAGCAGAAAATGGCGTAATTACGCAATATGCTGCTGTCAAAAACGCGCTACGGCCTGGATCAATTGAACGTAATCCTTCAGTTTGCAAAACTAAAGTAGCATAATACGTAATCCCAGTTAGCAAAGAAGGAATAATAAGCTTTTTTGTAAAAGTCTTACGAATAGTACCGAAAAAAATAACAGCCATAATTGCGCAAGCACCAACCATACGAACACCCATAAGCCATTGCACAGGAAACACTTCAAGAGCATATTTTGAAGAAACATAGCTGCCACCCCAAATAGCAGCACAAATCAACAGCATAATCTGAGCGGTATGAACACTTTTGCCTTGAGGCATGCCCGATTTATCCGAAAGCGGTTCAGCTATAGATTTAGCTGTTTCATATTTCACCTTCATAATGTTCCCCTTCAACCATAAAAGTTGATTCTTTAAAATTTTTCTTTTATAAAGCGTTTTAGCTTATAAATTAGACAGAATAGCCGTAAAATCGTGAAAAGTACAGCTTTCTGGCGTTCCTCCGTAAAATTTCCGATATACGCTTCAGAAAACAGTAGCAATCAAGCATTTAGCTGTATAAATTTCACCCACGCAAACATTGAAAAATTGGGTGATTTATATCACAACTTACAATTTTTTTACGCTACACGCTCGTATACGCTTCTAAATCAGCGTAATGTAGCAATGTAGGCTTATAAATTGCGTACGAAGAAAGTGCGCAATCTTGTTAGGAAAGGAATATTATGGCAACTCTTAGCGCAGATATGAAAGAATTTATTGCGAATAATTTGGCTTGGATTGCAACAGTGAGCAAAGATGGCGAGCTTGATTTGGGACCAAAAATGTCTATGTTCGTACTCGACGACAACCACCTTGCCTACCACGAGCGCACTGCAGGTCAGCATTATAAGAACTTGCAAGACGGCAGCCAGCTGGTTGTAGCAGTTGCTAATTTGGCAGAAAAGAAGGGCTATCGCTTCCGCGGAACCGTCACCCTTCACACTGATGACGCGATTTACGAAGAGCAGGTACGCGTGGCAGAAGAAAAAGGCACAAAGAAGCCAGCTGCAGTTCCAGTTATGGAAATCACTGAGATTCAGGACTTGACTTCTGGAGCTACTGCCGGCAAAACTATTGCAAAAGATTAATGCGTCGTAATTCAGTCGCGTGGATATTAGTGCGGTAGAGATTTGAGATTTTTCGCACTGAGCGCGGACGCTCGCGCTATAAGCGCTCGCTGCTGAGCTTGCACGGAAAGTCCACTGGACTTTCCGTCTGAGCAAGCTCACGCTCCGAGTTGTTTTCGCGCGCTACGCTCTGAGCGCGAAAGCAGGTCGTCGCGCAAAACGCCGAATTAGTACGTCTATAGTAGGCGACATACAATATCGAGTGGCGTTCGTCCTCAAAGGCGAAGATGAACACCACTCAATTCTTTATTTGATTATTTAGTTGTAACTATTTTACTTGCTTTCTTTACGCAATGCTTGCAACCTAGCGTTCATTTCTTCCGCTTTCTTCTTCTCGAAGTAATAAATTATTGCAGCAATAGCAATCGGGAAAATAACAGTGAACGCAATCCATCCGCAAATCACAGCTGGCTCATCTTTGAACGAAATCCATCCAACAATCACCGATACAATAAACTGAATAGCAATTGGCGGAACTAGCGCAAAAACGAATTTTGCGAGATTTGACATGCGTTCATTCGACCAAAAAATAGCGAACACTCCATATCCTATGCCTATAACAAACGCTGCTACAGCATAAGCTGCAATTCTGTTTCCAACCGCGCTATGCGCTAACAGACTTGATATAAAAGACATTACTGTAAAAATAGTGCACCCTATGCCAATACCTTTAACAATGTTTTGTAACATTGTTTTACCAAAAGTTGTAACTTGCTTTTCCATAATAATCGTTTCCTTTTTAAGTATTAAAATCTTGTATTAAAAAATTAGTATTAAAATTTTTGATAGTTTTATATTTGACTACGCTTAAAACTACATTCCTAAGCGCTTTTTGAACGAGCTCAAGCATCTGCGACTAATCCACTCAACGCTTCCATCGTCCATTTTTACGCTCATACTTCCGCCGAATCCTGGATCGACTCGAACAATGCGATTCAAGTTCACGATTGCGGATTTAGATATGCGCACAAACGACGCGAATTGCGGATTATCAAAATCCATTAGGCGCTTGTAAGACACGCACTCACCTTTATCACTGTGAATGATTACGCGCGAATTTTCAACGCAAATCATAATCACATCTGGCTCGTGCATAACAATAATCGAATCGTTAATATAACCGTATATGAATGGATTATTGTTGCTCAACTTAGCTGAAGTATTAATTTCAGTATTATTTTCAGCACTTCTTACATTTACATCATTGGAGTCAATGCTTTGTAACTGAGCGATAATGCGCTTAAGCTCATCGTCAATATTGTGAATTGACAACTGAACTGACTGCTCTTCCTCAGGCGGAACGATAGCAATAGTTACTTTCATAAAGCCTCCTTTCCGTACACTACTGTTAGCGTTTGTTAGCTTTTTGCTTTGTAATTTTGACTATACGGCACTGTAAATAGTCTGTCTTTACAAAATCGCTAAACGGTAGCTTTCGGCAATTAAGCGGTAAAGGAGAGATTACGCAGCACCCCAAATGCGAATAAGACGCTGGCTTGTAGGGTCAGCTGCAGGACCTTGATCATAAGCATCCAAACGCCAATGAATCGAACCATCCACATTAAGACTTGGAATTAAGCGCGCCCAGCGACCATTTCCCATGCCGCCAATCGTCTTGTAAGAAGGATCTACTTTATCTAATCCAAGCAGTTTATGAACAGTTTGCGAAAGACAGGAACCATGCGAAAATACTAGCAAATCGCGGTCTGAGCCAGTTTTTCGAGCCCAATCTTCTACTGCAGCAGCAGCGCGCTCTCCTACTTCCTGCTTAGCTTCAGCACCATGACGAAGCTCTCCGCCTTTACCTTCAACCCAAGCTTTGAAATCTTCCGGCCACTGTTCGCTAATCTGCTGACGATTCAAACCTTCCCACTCGCCAAAGAAACGCTCGCGCACACCATTTTCAACATGCACATGAAGCCCAATCTTATCTGCAAAAGCGTGAGCAGTCTGTTGAGCGCGAATAAGCGGAGAAACAATCGCCACAAAACTCGCGTCCGCTTCTTCCGGTGTAATGCGCACGTGTTCAGCGCTGTTCGGGTCCTTTGAATCTTCTAAATCAGAAGCACCAAAAAGCACGCGCAAAGCTTTTCCAGAGCGAGTCACCTGATCCATTCCAGACTCATCCAAAGCAATATCAATCATGCCTTGCAAACGGAACTGTGCATTATACGGAGTTTGACCGTGGCGAATAAGCATAACAGAGCGAGCAATTCCTTCATGCGCACTATTAATGGAATTATTTACGTTACTCGCAACATTTTCTACGAAATCAACCATGGTTTGTACCGTACTTTCTTCTTGTTATTCAGTTTTGCTAGAATCTTCAGTTTCGCTAGAATCTTCAGTTTCGCTAGCATGTTCTGGCAGTTGCAAATCGATTGCCGGACAATCATTCCACAGGCGTTCCAAGCGATAGAATGCTCGTGCTTCCTCATGCATTACATGAACAACAAAATCGCCAAAATCAAGCAAAATCCACTGTGCTAATTCCAAGCCTTCACGAGATAAAGCCTTGCGTTTGTTGTCTTTCAAGTACAAGTCTTTTTCGATTTCTTCTGCAACAGCCAATACTTGACGCTCATTTGAAGCAGAAACAACTAACATAGCATCCGTAATACCAAGCAAATCGCTTACATCAAAAGCCTGCTCGTTCGTTGCTTTCAAACGGTCTGCAGCAGCGGCAGCAATACGAATTGCACTAATTGAGCTTTCTAAAGCTGTCATAATGTTACTACTCCTTAATTCTCCAACAAACGCTTTTTAGCGTTCCCAAGCTGGCTTCCAATTTTCGATTACATGCTGAGTATTTTCCGAGTACACCATAGAATCAGCCGGAACATCGTGACGTACCACCGATCCAGCGCCGGTAGTAACATCATCTCCCACAGTAACCGGTGCTACAAACAGATTTCCTGCACCAACGTGAGCACCAGAACCAATCGTAGTATGATTCTTATGCACTCCGTCATAATTTGCAGTAATCGTACCGCCGCCAATATTCGTATGCTCACCCAAATCAGCATCGCCAATATAGCTTAAATGAGGTACTTTAGTGCCATTTCCAATATGAGCTTTCTTCATTTCTACGAAAGCTCCTGCCTTACTTTCCTCACCAAGCACGTTTCCTGGTCGCAAATACGTCCAAGGACCAATGTTTGCAGCTCTACAAATATGCGATTCCTGTACGCGCGAACGTTCAACCACAGCATCCTCATCAATTTGCGCATCAATAAGAGTCGTGTAAGGGCCAACTACAGCACCACTTGCAACCGTAGTACGACCTTGAAGGAAGCACCCAGGAAGCACAGTAACATCTTGTGCGAGCGTAACACTATCTTCAATCCAAGTAGTATCAGGATCGAGAATAGTTACACCTTCGAGCATCCATTTTTCACACACGCGCTTATTATGTGCTTTTGCGAGCGCAGCTAATTGCACACGATTATTTACGCCTTCTACAGTAAGCGGATCTGGAGCAGACATTGCACCGACATGACCAAACTTTCGAGCATGTTCCAAAGCATCAGTCAAATAAAACTCACCTTGAGCATTTTGAGAGTTAAGATCTGCAATTGCGTCACATAATACAGTCGCATCGAATACATATACAGAAGTATTCACTTCATGAATAGCAAGCTCTCCAGCATTTGCATCCTTATGCTCAACAATACGCAAAACGTCACCGTTTGCTTCGCGCACAATACGACCGTAGCCAGTTGCATCGCTTAAAACTGCTGTAAGAACTGTTGCCACATTGTTATTATTATTGTGAAAATCAACTAAAGATTGCAAAGTTTGCGTATCAAGTAGCGGCATATCGCTTGCTGCAATCAGCACAGCTCCTTTTAATGCTTCACCAGTTTCATTTTTAGCAATTTCGTTAAGATCTTTAATAGCACATTGCACTGCTCTGCCGGTTCCAGGAGTTTCGTCCTGATTTACAATATGCACATTTTCGTTATAGCTAACGGCAGCAGCAGCTACGCGTTCAGCTTGAGCATGCACAACTACAGCTAGTTTTTTAGGATTTACGCCATTCATGGCATCCATAACACGATTGAGAAATGTTTTACCAGCAAATGGATGTAGTACTTTTGGAGTTTCTGAACGCATACGCGTCCCATCGCCTGCTGCCAAAATTATTGCCGCAGTTACATCATGCTTTTCCACGCATACGCTCCTTATACTATTTCAATAAATTTCGCTGTATGTAATTCTATTACTTATTAGCAGCGTTTAAAACAAAAAACGCCACCCGATTAAACGAGTAGCGCTTCAAGTAGCTCCCTCACCTGGATTCGAACCAAGACAAAGGGTTCCAAAGACCCGTGTGCTGCCATTACACCATGAGGGAACGGCGGAAAAACCGCCAAGTCACTATTATGCCATAATATCGAAAAACGTCAAATTGGCGTGCCGAAAAGCAAACCGCATGAAATCAATACTTAAGCAAATAAGAATCCTTGTCCATGATGCTCAGGATAAGTGTCAAAAAGCTTAGCAA
>NQOP01000001.1:354807-360738 GCA_003585845.1 Bifidobacteriaceae bacterium NR021 | reverse complement strand
CAAACCATCCCAACGCTTCTCTTCTGGAATAGGCACAGTATCAGTCAAAACAACTTCCCTAGCACCACAAGACTTCAAACGCTCGACTGCAGGACCAGAAAGCACGCCGTGAGTTGCAACAACTGTAACAGACTTAGCTCCAGCTTCCTTCAACACATTGCAAGCTCCTGCAATAGTTCCTGCAGTATCGATCAAGTCGTCAACCATAACGCAATCGCGTCCAGCAACGTCACCAACAACGCGATTTGCAACCGTCTTATTAGGGCAAGTGATATCGCGAGTTTTGTGCACAAAAGCCAAAGGACCACCGCCTAAGCGCTGAGCCCACTGCTCTGCTACGCGAATACGACCAGCATCAGGAGACACAACAGTCACATTAGCAAGATCATCGCGGAAACGATCACGTACGTAATCAACCAAAACTGGCATAGCAATCAAGTGATCAACAGGACCGTCGAAGAATCCTTGAGACTGAGCTGCATGCAAATCGACGCTCATAATGCGATCAGCACCAGCAGTCTTTAGCAAGTCAAACATCAAGCGGCAAGAAATAGGCTCGCGACCGCGATGCTTTTTATCTTGTCGAGAATAACCAAGCAACGGGCATACTGCAGTAATTGAACGAGCAGAAGCCCTCTTCAAAGCGTCAATCATAATTAACTGTTCCATAATGGACTTGTTAACAGGATCACTGTGGCTTTGAATAACGAATACATCTGTACCACGCACAGATTGCGTATAGCGAACATACATTTCGCCGTTAGCAAAATCGTATGCCGTAGTTTCAAGTACATCAATTCCAAGCTGATCAGCTACATCACGAGCAAGCTTCGGATGTGTACGACCGGTAACGAGAACAAGGTTTTTATCTGGCTTTCCTTCAAGGACGATGCTCACCATATCTCCAAACATTAGTTCGCTTTAATTCGCGAAATGAACATAATCAATACTAACTTTTTGCACAGACGATAAACGACAAGCCTACAAAATCAATAATTACGCACGATACAAACCATGCTTAACTATGTATTGAACTACTCCATCTGGAACTAAATACCACACAGGCTCACCATGCTCAGCTCGACGACGAACATCAGTAGAAGAAATAGACAACGCTGGAATCTCTAAAATATCAACCGGCAAATGCGTAGAATCACAATGAACCATATCGTCACGATTCGCTGCAATACCAGTATCATTCGTATTCATTTGGCGAGGCATTAACGGAGAATTAGAATCTGCTAACTTTTCTGGCCTCGAATACCCAGGACGAGTAACAGCCACGAATCGAGCCAAATTCCACATTTCGCGCGCATTTTTCCATTGCATTATTTCAGCAATAGCGTCAGCTCCAGTAATAAAGAAAAGTTCCGCATCAGGATGTTGAGCGCGTATATCTCGCAAAGTATCGATAGTATAAGTAACTCCAGGGCGATCAATATCAACCCTAGAAACAGTGAACTTTGGATTTGAGGCTGTTGCAATAACAGTCATTAAATAACGATCTTCTGCATTCGTAACTTTTTTATCAAGCTTAAAAACAGGCCTACCGGTAGGAACGAAAATAACTTCGTCAAGATCATAAACCCAAGCAACTTCCGAAGCCGCAACCAAGTGGCCATTGTGTATTGGATCGAATGTGCCGCCCATAATTCCAATGCGCTGACGTTCGTGCACATTCCCACGAGCAGAAGTACGTTTATGAACTGAATTCACAACCGCAGGAGGAGCCGCCTCTTTACCAGTAAACGCGCCATGAAATAGGTCAGACATGCGACGTTCTGCATCTTCGTGAATTTCAGGACTCATTCGCTTCAGATTCCTTGTCTTCCACTTGAGTTTCATTCACTAATCCAGATGCAACATTTGCGCTATCCGGATTAATATTGCCCATTTCTTCATCCCACTCATCTTTTACAACACGCTGGATTTCGGCAAAAGTTGGAAGAGGGAAATCTGGTTGATACGCACCACGAATTTTCGCTACAGATTCCGAAATTTTAGCAAGCATGGATGTCATGCCATCAATATCATGATCACGTTCTAATTCGCTAAACTTAATAATATTCTTTTCCATATTGCGAACATTTTTAAGAACATTATTAAACGAAGTTTCATCAGGAATAGTCACATCATTCGAATCAGAATCTGGCCAGCCCATTAACACTGCGTCAGCATACTCAAGCGATGAACGTTGCGATGCAGAAGCAATACCATCTTCAATTTGCACCAAAAAAACATATCGCACAATGGACAAACGTTCAGCAGCAATATCAAGCGCTTCTAAAGGAGTTAAACAAGAAGTTTTCTCATCCATATTTACCATATTCTTACAATACCTCACTTTATGCACTTTATGCTCTTATTTGCCCATCTCCGTAGCCGATCCATTTGGTTGTTGTCATTTCAAGCAAACCCATAGGGCCTCTTGCATGTAATTTTTGCGTAGAAATACCAAGTTCTGCACCGAAACCAAATTCGCCACCATCCGTAAAACGCGTTGAAGCATTTACCATAACTACAGCGGAATCAACACTTGCAATAAAACTTTGAATAGTTGAGTAATCTTCAGCAATAATGGTTTCAGTATGGCCAGTAGAATATTTAGCAATATGAGAAGCTGCATCAGCGTAATCGTCTACAACTTTCACACCCATATTTAGCGACAAATATTCTCTCTTCCAATCTTCCTCAGTGGCACGCTCAAGCTGCAATCCTTGAATATTAGCGGATTGCAAAATATCGTAAGATTTATCGTCTGCATGCAAAATTACATTATGTTCAGCTAAAGAAGCAGCGATTTTTGGCAAAAATTCTTGCGCAACATCGCTATGTACCAATAATTTTTCAGCAGCGTTGCACACGCCTACTCGTTGCGTTTTTGCATTAATAATAATTGGTATAGCTTTTTTAATATCAGCGCTTTTATCTACATAAATATGTACGTTTCCAGCTCCAGTTTCAATAACAGGAACCGTAGATTCTTGAACAACTGCTGCAATAAGATTTGCACTACCTCTAGGCACAAGCACATCAATATGACCGTGAGCATGCATCATTGACGTAGCTCCGTCTCTTCCTAAATCATCAACAGACTGAATCAAATCAGCACTAAAGTTAGAATTTTTAAGAACCGATTGTATAACTTCAATACTCGCCTGATTCGTATGAAGAGCCGCGCTTCCACCACGCAAAATCGCAGCATTTCCAGATTTAATGCACAAAGCAGCTACATCAATAGTTACGTTTGGACGAGCTTCGTAAATCATTCCCATAACGCCCATTGGAACTCTAATTTGCGAAAGTTTAATTCCATTAGGAAGAGTGTATCCGCGAACTACTTGACCTACAGGATCTTGCAATTGCGCGATTTTTCGCACGCTTTTTGCAGAAGCTTGGATTCGCTCTTCATCAAATTTAAGTCGATCAAGCTTTCCAGCATCCATTCCCTTAGCTTCAGCTTCTTTAAGATCTTTTTTGTTAGCATCAGCAATATTTGAAGCTGCAAACTCTAAAGCATCTGCCATTTTTTCAAGAAGCGCATTTTTTGCGCAAGTATCTGCATGAGCAAAATTACGCCACGCTTTTCGTGCACAATCAGCACGAGCATTCACTAAATCATCAACAGACAATGTTTCCCCCTGTATATTATTTGCCTAATCATCAATTAATTAATAGTAAAACAAAAATATTTATACATATGAGATTAGCACACGCCCATTCGCCCAGCGCTTCAGGTACCATAATTTGATATAAGTTGTGTAAATAATTTACATAAATAATCTATGTAAGTAAAAAATATTCTCTATAAACAGACGGTTACGGAGTCATTATGGCATCAGATACAGCTATTTTCCATAGCACTCGTTCGCTTAAGCCAACATGCACATCAAAAGAGGCAATACGTAAAGGAATTGCTGAAGATGGCGGATTATTTGTAGCTGATAGCCTTGGTAGCGAGCGTTACGATATTTCTAAATTGCAAGGCAAATCGTATCAAGAAATTGCGCAAGATATTTTGCAACTATTACTGCCAGATTATACTTCAGAAGAGCTTTCTTCTTGCATTAAACTGGCATACGGCAATCAATGGGCTAATAACGCTATTACTCCACTTCAGCAGCTTGGAAACACTAGCGATTTTGTGATGGAACTTTTCCATGGTCCTACTTGCGCGTTTAAAGACGTTGCTTTGCAAATGTTGCCACAATTAATGTCTCGAACTAAAACTCAACACGAGAACGAATCTGATATTGAAAAAAACGTTATGATTCTAACTGCAACTTCTGGAGATACCGGTAAAGCTGCTTTGGCTGGTTTTGCTGATGTTCCAGGCACTTCTATGGTTACTTTTTATCCAGAAGGAAAAGTTAGCCGCGTTCAAGAATTGCAAATGACTACGCAGGTGGGCGAAAATGTGAAAGTTTGCGCAGTTCGCGGTAATTTTGACGATGCTCAAACAGGTGTTAAACAGATTTTCACAAATAATGAGCTCAATAAAAATATTGAAGAAGATGCGAATACAGTATTGTCTTCAGCTAATTCAATTAACGTTGGTCGTCTTGTGCCACAAGTTGTTTACTATTTTGCAGCATACAAGCAGCTTGTTGAACGCGAAGTTATAAAACTTGGAGACGAAGTAGAATTTTGTGTTCCTACAGGCAATTTTGGCGATATTCTTGCAGGATATTATGCGAAAATGCTTGGTCTTCCAGTGAAGCATCTCATTGTTGCTAGCAATAGTAACAATGTGCTTTTTGATTTTTTGGTAAGCGGCACTTACAACCGTCAGCGCACATTCCATCACACTGTTGCTCCTTCTATGGATATTTTGGTTTCTTCTAATTTGGAACGAATGCTTTATTACATGTGCGATAAAGACACGCGTTTAATACAAATGCTTATGAATGACTTGACTCAGTGGGGCGCTTTTGAAATTCCAGAAAATATGCTTGCAAAGATTCGCTCACTGTTTGGTTGCGGTTGGGCGAATGAGGATCAAATTCGCGAAGCTATTTATGACTGCTGGAACAAGTACAAGTATGTAATCGATCCACATACTGCTTGCGGATTCTTTGTTATGCAAAATATTCCACATGACGAAAGCACACCTAGAGTATTGCTAAGCACTGCAAGCCCGTATAAATTCCCTCGTGTTGTTGCTGAATCTTTGAATATTGAGCATGTGCAAGATATGGATGATTTCAAATGCATGGATGCGCTTAGTGAAGTCACAGGAACTAAAGCTCCAAGCATGCTTAGAAATCTTGAGCAAAAATCTCCACGCTTTAATGATGTTATTAATGTTGAAGATATGTCTGAGTACGTTTTAGCTCAAGCGCATAATTTCGCAAAATAATCATAAAGTTTTAAGCGAAAGAGGCTGGTTTACTTGTATAAGCCAGCCTCTTTTTACTATTCATTCGTTATTACTTTCGAATAAAGCTGCATACACTTCGTTAATAACGTTTAAATCATGACCTTTTCTTGCAGCTGCTGCGAAAAATCTTCGTCTTCTGACTAAAGGCTCAAGATTTCTCGTGCGCGAAGCCGTTTTGCGACCGAGTTCCCACGCTGCTTCAGTGAATACTCCAGAGTTTTGAGCAGAAGCTACGTTTTGTGAAATAGCAGCAGGATCAACATTTTTACGCTGCAATTCCATTCGAGTAGCTCTAGCACCAAGAAGCCTCACTGCGCAAGAGCGAATCACCATTTGAGCATATTGATTGTCATCGAGAAGATGTAATTCAAGCAAACGACGAATAACCGCGTCAATAGCAACCTCCGTGTAGCCTTTTTCTTTAAGCCTTTTGCGCATGTCCATCACAGAGCGAGGAGCATAATCTAAAAGCCTTAAAGCAGCTTCCCTGCAATCATCTTCACTACTATTGCAAAGTTCGTCGCTTAAATCACTTACTTTAGCGTTTTTTA
>NQOP01000001.1:348934-354068 GCA_003585845.1 Bifidobacteriaceae bacterium NR021 | reverse complement strand
TTTTTTGCGAGTATGTGACTTTACGCTATTATTTTCGTCATCTCCTTCAACACGCTCTACTGGATGATCGCGAAGAAAACTCTCTACACTAATAGGCATATTGCATTCGCTTTACACTGTAATCTTATTATTACTTCGATTCGGATGACTTTTGTGCAGAATTTTTAGCTACAGAATCATCATCGAATTGATCTAGTTCAGAATCTTCAGCGAATTGATCTTCAGGATGCATTAAACCTAACGAAGCTTTGACTTTTTCGCTAATTTCTTCAGTAATAGCTGGATTATCTTTCAAGAACTTACGGACGTTTTCACGACCTTGCCCAAGCTGCTCACCGTCATAAGTAAACCAAGAACCAGATTTCTTAATAACTTCAGCTTGCAGTCCCATATCGATAACAGAACCTTCAGTCGAGATACCTTCTCCGTAAAGAACATCAAACTCAGCAGTTTTGAAAGGCGGAGCCATTTTATTCTTGACAATCTTAACTTTAGTTCGGTTTCCAACAGCTTCTTCGCCCTCTTTAATAGTAGAAACTCTGCGAATATCCATGCGCACAGACGCATAGAACTTCAAAGCTTTACCACCAGTGGTAGTTTCAGGGTTACCAAAGAATACGCCAATTTTTTCACGAAGCTGATTAATAAAAATAGCAGTAGTGCCAGCTTGTGAAAGAGCACCAGTCATCTTACGCAACGCCTGACTCATTAAGCGAGCTTGTAAGCCCACATGACTATCTCCCATATCGCCATCGATTTCAGCTTTAGGAACTAATGCCGCTACAGAATCAACAACAATAACATCTAATGCCCCAGAACGAATAAGCATATCAGCAATTTCCAATGCCTGCTCACCATTATCTGGCTGAGAAACAATAAGAGCATCCGTGTCTACTCCAAGCTTTCTCGCATAGACAGGATCCAACGCATGCTCAGCATCAATAAATGCCGCTACCCCACCATTTTTTTGAGCATTTGCAACAATATGCAAAGCAAGAGTTGTTTTACCAGAAGACTCAGGACCGTAGACTTCAACTATTCGCCCTCTAGGAACACCGCCAATCCCCAAAGCAGTGTCCAACGCTAATGAACCAGTAGGAATAACTTCTACATCTTGCATAGGTCTATCACCTAAGCGCATTGCAGAACCTTTTCCATATTGTCGTTCAACATTGGCTAAAGCAGTTTCCAACGCTGCTTGGCGACGCGGATCTGTTTTATCCGCATCAATAAGGCGATTAATATTGCCTTTACTTTTTGTTTGCGCCATGTATGCTACTCCTTTCGCATGCCGTTATGTATCGAACGACCTTAGTTCCATACTAAATTCAAGTGCAAGCATTTTTATGCAATGTGGATAAAACATTTAATCCAAGCACTTAAACGCTTAACTCATCTTAAATCATCTCGACAAACACAAGTATACTACATATGCGAACATTTGTTCGATAGCGCGTGTCTTGATTACAACCCAACTAGTTACAATCTTCGACATAAGCAATCAAATCATTAGCAATTCTCAACAACTGAAATACAGTAGATTTGCGAACTTCTTGACGACTGCCAGATAATCTCAATTCAAAAACAAAAGCAACACTTGATTGCGCAATTTTAGTTACGCTTTGACTTTCGATTTGAGCAAAATCATAATCATAGACGTTACTAACGCATCCATCTTCAAGTTCTTTATGAGCCGCATCTTTAATAGAATCCACAGCATCATTAACTTTAGGCAAAAATATTCCAACATAAACTAAACCTGCTGGTTTATTACCATCAGGACCAGGACCTGCAACACCAGTTGTAGACAAGCCAATAATAGGAAAATTTGCACAACACTCACAATCTTCCTCATACACCCATCCACTGCCACGATATATTTGAGCAGCTCCAATCGCCATTTGAAAAGCAACATCCTGGTAAACCGCGCCTTCAGATTGTAAAAGATTAGAATTTACGCCAAGAATTTTGGATTTAGCATGAATATCATAAGTAACAGCAGAACCACAAAAAACTCGCGATGCGCCAGGAACAGAAACAAAAGCATCAGCCAAAAGACCGCCGGTTAACGACTCTGCTGAAGCAATATGCATTCCCTTAATAAAACTTTTTTCCAATAGATTCGCAGCTAAAGAAGCTGTATTAAAATCTGAAGAATTATTCATAATACGCTCGATATGATTGTAGCTTACGATTTTCCAAAACATAAACCCTTTAGGGACAATTTAGGAAAAACCGTAAGCTACAAACAAGAAGTTTAACTCGTTATATTTTATTTACTTCACAGGAGGCAAAGGAACTGCATTTTTTGCATCATCAACTTGAGATTCACTATCTGAAGAACCTTCAAAGAAAGCACTATAGATATACAAAACTGCAGAATAGAAAGCAAAGCCCAAAGAAATACCAAGCAAGCCAAAAGCCACTGCATAGTAAGAAACCATCCAAGAAGGCAATGGGTTAGCATGAAGAGTTGCAACAAGAGGTGCAATAATCATTGCAATACCAATCGATTGCGTAAGAGTCTTATACTTTCCTGCAGATGACGCAGCAATTACCCTTCCACGAACATTAACAACATAAATTCGCACAAGAGTAATGGCAATTTCACGAATCATGAACAAGATGGTTATCCACCAATAAATTTCGCCGAAAACAGAAGCAATAATAAGCGCAGCTAAAATAAGAATTTTATCCGCAATTGGATCAAGCAACTTACCTAATTCTGTAACCTTATGATATTTACGAGCCATCCACCCATCGAGCTTATCCGTAGAAGCAGCTACAACAAACAGCACAAACGCAGCCCAACGCAACGAAACTGAATCAAAACCCCATATACCTGCTTTCAAATATAAAACAATAAAAACAAGCGAAAGCACAATACGGATATAAGTCACAATATTCGGAGCATAATTCCAGCCAGCAAAAAATGATGACTTAGCTTTTTTCTTCATACGCATAACCTTCATTCTACTGCAAAGTAAAAACTTCTAGCACACACAACTTGGTGTTGTACACAACAATACAATATCTTATAACGAATCTGACTCGCCACGAATAAAAGCCAAAACTTTTGGCAAATCTTCCGGCTGAACCAAAACTTCGCGAGCTTTAGAACCTTCAGAAGGTCCCACGACGCCTCGAGATTCAAGCAAATCCATCAATCGACCTGCCTTTGCAAAGCCAACGCGCAACTTACGCTGAAGCATTGAAGTAGAGCCAAATTGCGAGCTGACAACAAGCTCAGCAGCCTGGAGCAACTCGTCCATATCATCGCCAATATCGCTAGTTTTAAGTTTGCTTTGAGCTTGAGCATCCGCTTTTTGAGCCATTTGCTCAATATCTTCACGATACTTTGGCTTACGCTGCGTGCGAACATACTCCACAGCCTTGCGAATTTCAGATTCACTCACCCACGATCCCTGCACACGCTGAGGTTTTGCAGCACCCATTGGAAGGAACAAAGCGTCACCTTGACCAATCAAAGTTTCCGCACCAACAGTATCGAGAATAACCCTTGAATCAGTAGCAGACGAAGTAGCAAAAGCCAAACGAGAAGGAATATTCGCCTTAATTAAACCTGTTACAACGTCAACAGACGGGCGCTGAGTAGCTAGAACCAAATGCACACCTGCAGCTCGAGCAAGCTGAGTAATACGCTGAATAGAACTTTCAACATCGTTCTTAGCAACCATCATCAAATCAGCCATCTCGTCCACAACCACAAGCAAATACGGGTATGGAGCAACTTTTCGCTCAGATCCAGCCGGTGCGTGAACCTTTCCTTCACGGACAGCCTTGTTGAAATCTTTAACATGACGGAAACCAAAGAATTGCAAGTCATCGTAGCGAGCATCCATCTCTTTAACAACCCACTCAAGAGCCTGCGCAGCCTTCTTAGGATCCGTAATAATCGGCGTGAGCAAATGCGGAATGCCAGCGTATGCAGAAAGCTCCACGCGCTTAGGATCGACCATAATCATGCGAACTTGCTCAGGAGTTGCTCTCATAATAATCGAAGTAAGCATTGAGTTAATAAAACTCGACTTACCAGAACCAGTAGCACCAGCAACAAGCAAATGCGGCATTTTATCGAGGGCTGCAGTTACAAAATGACCTTCAACATCTTTTCCAACGCCTGTAAGCATAGGATTAGGGTCATTCATAGCTTTTTGCGAGCGCAGAACATCTCCCAAATGCACAATTTCGCGGTCGACGTTTGGAATTTCAATACCAATAGCAGACTTTCCTGGAATTGGCGACAAAATACGCACATCCGTACTAGCTACAGCGTATGCAATATTTTTTTGCAAATTCGTGACTTTTTCAACTTTTACACCAGGACCAAGCTCAACCTCGTACTGCGTAACAGATGGTCCTCTAAGGAATCCAATAACGTGAGCGTCGACGTCAAATTGCTCAAAAGTAGAAGTTAGCGCACGAATAACGTTATCGTTTGCTGGAGTTCTCGCAGCATGAGGCTTGCCATGAGCTAAAAGATTCAAATCAGGGAGCTTGTAAGGTTCAGAGGAAGAATCAAAAGAAGACTCATTATTATTGCCAGCACCATTTTCACTGTCGGTAGCATTTTCATCATCTGAATCTTCTTGATCCCTGCGATATTGATCCATACGTTCAGCTGGAATACTTGACCATGGATCGCTTGCAGATAAAGAGGAATCACTCATAGGAGCTTTTGGCAATATTTCTTCAGGAACAGGCTTTGATGAAGATGAAACACTTCTAGGTGTAAGTTGACTCGAATTATTATCAGCATTTTCAAATTGAGAATTATTTGAAGCATTATTATCGGAAGAGCTGCTCACAGTTCTTGCTTTACGAGGTTCAACTCTTTCAAGATTATCTACACTATTACCGTGAGAAGCAGCATGCGAAAATGCATCATCGCCGGCGTATTCGTCAAGCAATTCCCCATTATTATTACTGTTTTTACGCTTAAAGAATGATTTAAACAGTTTCAACACAGAAGACATTTGAGAAGATCCGCTATTATTCTTCGGCGACTCTTCATTGTGAGTTGGCACGCCATCTGCAAATTCCAAGGAATTGGTTTTGCTGTCAGAATTATCTTCTTCAGAGTTTCCTAAATCTTCAGAAGACTTTTTACTGT
>NQOP01000001.1:347674-348135 GCA_003585845.1 Bifidobacteriaceae bacterium NR021 | reverse complement strand
TAATATCGAAAAAATAGCAGCTACTACAAAAATAATAATTGCAAAAATACGAGAAAGACCCCACGATAGCGGAGATCCAAGCACAAAACCTAACAACCCACCTGACTTCTGTACAGTGTCTAAACTAAATGCTTTTCCGCGAGGTGCAGAAGAAATATCAAGAATTGAGCAAACAGATAACAATAGAATAATAAATCCGCTAATAACACGAGGATTACCAGAGCCAGCTCCACTGTTACGCATCAACCTAAAAGCGACAACGCTTAACCACACAGGTAGAACAACGCTCATAATTCCAAGCAAACTAGAAGACACAAAATGGAGACCTACTCCAATAAATCCACTAACTCTAAACCATTCTGATGCGCAGAACAAAATCGCAAGAACAAGCATAACGAAGCACAAACCGTCCCTGCGATATGCCTCATCGTATTCTCCAACACCGAAAAGCGAGCGCACTA
>NQOP01000001.1:332506-346911 GCA_003585845.1 Bifidobacteriaceae bacterium NR021 | reverse complement strand
TTTACCAGCCATAAATACTCCTTCTGCACCATGTGCTATTTAGTACGCCATGTCATCATCAACATACATATTCGTAACCATACCAGTCTACTCCATAGACTGAGGTTATTTAAATGAAGCGGTTGCAGCTTACCGCTTACCCCCTATTGCCCCACCATTTCGCAAAACAAAAAAACGGCTGGTCAATTACCAGCCGTTTAAGTGGGGTGGCTAACGCGGCTTGAACGCGCGACCTTCTGAACCACAATCAGATGCTCTACCGACTGAGCTATAGCCACCATGTGCGCGAAAACATACATAATCACACAACAAAGGGATACTATACACGATTTTCTAGATTTCCGCCAGAGCAACACACTTCGGCGCGTCGTAATAACAACATCAATTATTCGACAATGGCAAATGCAACAATGGGTGTATGAGTTTTTCTGAGCAAAATCAACGCATTTTTGGCGTAACTGCAAACAGCAACAACACGACGGCACTTCTTCTTGGCTCAGGCGAGCTTGGCAAGGAAATTGCGATTGAGCTTATGCGATTAGGCGTGCGAGTATGCGCTGCCGATAGCTACAAAAACGCTCCAGCAATGCAAATAGCTCACGAATACCACGTGCTAGATATGTCGAATCCGCAAGAATTGCAAGAACTTATTTCAAATGTGAATCCTGACATTATTATTCCAGAAGTTGAAGCTATTGCTACTGAAGTTTTGAAAGATGCTGCTAAAAAGAATATTCAAGTCGTTCCTAGCTCAGATATTGCCGCGATTGCAATGGATCGCGAGCGCTTGCGTAGAATTGCGCACGAAGATTTAGGACTGCCTACTACACCGTATTGTTTCGCTTCATCTTATGAAGAGTTAGAGGATGGAGCTAAAAAAGTTGGATATCCTTGTGTAGTTAAGCCTGTTATGAGCTCTTCTGGTCACGGTCAGTCAATAGTTCGTAGTTCTGAAAATTTGCTTGCAGCTTGGAATGAAGCTCAGCATGGCAGGCGTGCTGCAGCTGGTCATGAGAATGAGTGTTCGCGAGTTATTGTTGAAGCTTTAGCTCCGCTTGATTATGAGCTTACAGTACTTACAATAAGCTCTTGCGCAGGAATTACTACTTGTGAGCCGATCGCTCAGCGTCAGCAAGACGGAGATTATAGAGAATCTTGGCAGCCTGCAAATATTCCTGAATCGATCCGCACTAATGCGAAAGATATTGCAAAGCGCGCTGTAGAAGGTTTGACTGATATTGCGCAAGGAGCTGGCGAAACAGGTTGGGGCGTTTATGGAGTCGAATTATTCGTGCTTACTGATGGCTCTTTGCTTTTTAATGAATTGTCACCTCGCCCACACGATACTGGCATGGTAACTATGATTTCGCAGCATTACAGTGAATTTGCATTGCATGCATTGGCTATTTTGGGAGTTCCAGTTACAGCTAACTATACTGAGCTCTCTTTGAAAAATAATGAAGTTGCAGCAAGTCACGCCATTGTTATTAAGGCGGAAGGATCTGTTGGTTTTACGAATATTGCTCAAGCTTTGCAATCTGGCGAAAATTATCGATGCAACTTGCGTATTTTTGCTAAGCCTTCTGTACATGGTCACAGACGAATGGCAGTTTCTTTAGCTACTGGATTAACGCAGGAAGAAGCTAGAGAAAATGCGACACGCATCGCTATGTCGCTAAAAACTACACAAACAAATGCTTAGATACATTGAAAATTAAGGCATAAGAGTTAAAAAAGATAATAATTTACAGTATGTGCGAAGGGAAATTTTGTAGGTAACAATTGTTACGCTAATCGTGCTGGCAAAGGTCAGGTAAACCTACAAATATTGTTGGTTTGCGCCTACAACTATGAATGCACATAAGAGAGGGCATATCATGGAAAAACTTGAGAAGTTGTACGAAGGCAAAGCCAAAAAACTGTATGCTACCGATGACACCAATGTGCTATGGGTTGAATACATGAACCAAGCAACAGCTGGTAACGGTCTGAAGAAAGCTCAGATTGCAGGTAAAGGCAGTTTAAATAACCGGATTACTTCGTTACTATTCCATTTACTTGAGGCGCGCGGCGTAAAAAGCCACTTCCTCGGACGAATTTCCGATACTGAACAACTTGTAAAGCGTATGCGCATGTTCCCACTGGAAATTATTATGCGAAATACTGCTGCAGGTTCCTTTGCAAAACGTTATAACGTTAAAGAAGGAACACCTTTAAAGAAGCCATTGTTGGAGTTCTGCGTAAAGTCCGACGAGCTTGGTGATCCATTCATTAATCCAGAAGGCGTTGTAGCTCTTGGATTAGCAACAGATGAAGAAATGGCAGAAGTCACTCGTCAAGCTCATGCTGTTAACAATGCTTTGTTGGATATTTTCTCAAAGATTGATGTTCAGCTTGTCGACTTCAAGATTGAAGAGGGCGTGGACGCGCAAGGAAATATTCTTCTCGCTGACGAAATTACTCCTGATACTTGCAGACTTTGGGATAAGCGAAATGCTGATACGAACGGAGTAAGTCATTTGGACAAGGACTTGTTCAGGCGCGATTTAGGCGACATCATTCCTGCTTATGAAGAAATTCACGATAGGCTTGCATCTTTAGCTCAAAGCGAAGGCTTGGATGTTTCTGTGCGCAAACCTGACGATTGCGTAGAACGATAATGATTGTTGTGGCTCGTACCTTTAAGGGTGCGAGCCACATGCATTCTTAATGTGATTTTGAATAATTTAATATTTATAATTTAAAACCAATACAACAATAAACACTGCATTCATACCGCACATTCAACAAGGTAGGTTTCTCGTGGTATTTCGCGTATATGTGGAAAAACGCACTGGTTTTGACGTTCAAGCACAACAGCTTTTACATGAGCTTAGGGAGATTCTTGGCATAAGCGCGATTACTTCCGCAAGAATTATTAACCGTTATGACGTTGAAGGTATAAGCAAAGATTTATTCGACAATGCTGTGCAAACAGTATTGAGCGAACCTCCGGTTGATAATACTTACGATTACTTGCCTATTGAAACCGACGAGCACGTGTTTGCTGTAGAATTTTTGCCTGGTCAATTCGATCAGCGTGCGCAATCTGCTAGCGAATGCATTCAACTTATTAGTCAAGGCGAACGCCCAACAGTGCGCACTGCTAGAGTAATCGCTTTAAAAGGTGATCTTGACGAAAAAGCACTAAACGATATTAAACACTACGTTATTAATCCTGTTGAAGCGCGAGAAGCTTCACTTGATGAGGTAAAAAGTTTACAGCGAGAAGCAGTTGTACCATCTGATGTAGAAGTAATTAGTTCATTTAACGATTTAGACGAAGCTGGATTACAAGACTTTATTAATACTCGCGGTTTGGCAATGGATTTGGCTGACGCAAAGTTCTGCCAGAAGTATTTCCGTGAAGAACATAGAAATCCTACTATTACAGAAATTCGCGTTATTGATACTTACTGGTCCGACCACTGCCGTCACACGACTTTTGGTACCGAGCTTACGGATATTTCTATTGACGATAACACTGTTCAAGAGGCATTTAGCCGTTATCTTGATTTGCGAAAAGAACTAAATCGCGAAAATAAGCCTGTTTGCCTTATGGATATGGCAACTATTGGCGCAAAATACTTAAAGCATACTGGCGAGCTTAAAAATTTGGACGAGTCAGAAGAAATCAACGCTTGCACAGTAAAAGTTAAGGTTGATGTAAACGGCCACGATGAGGATTGGCTGTTCCTGTTTAAGAACGAAACGCATAATCATCCTACAGAGATTGAGCCTTTCGGTGGAGCTGCAACTTGCATCGGTGGCTGCATCCGTGATCCTCTTTCTGGACGCTCCTATGTGTATCAAGCAATGCGCGTAACCGGTGCTGCAGATCCACGCACGCCTATTAGCGAGACTTTAAACGGTAAGCTTCCGCAGCGAAAAATCGTAACTTCTGCCGCCGCAGGATACTCTTCTTACGGAAATCAAATTGGTTTAGCTACTGGCGAAGTGCATGAACTTTATCATCCGGGTTATGTTGCAAAACGTATGGAGGTTGGTGCGGTTGTTGCCGCTACCCCAGCAGACCACGTTCGTAGAGAAACTCCAGCTCCTGGCGATGTGATTATTCTTCTTGGCGGACGCACTGGTCGAGACGGCATTGGCGGTGCTACCGGCGCTTCTAAAGCACAGGATGTTGAAAGTATTGAAGAATGCGGAGCTGAAGTTCAAAAAGGTAATGCTCCTATTGAGCGAAAACTCCAACGACTTTTCCGACGCAAGGATGCTTGCCAACTTATTAAGCGTTGCAACGATTTTGGCGCTGGCGGCGTTTCTGTTGCCACTGGCGAAATTGCCGACGGCTTAACTATTAATCTCGACAAAGTTTCTAAAAAGTACGAAGGTCTCGACGGCACTGAGCTTGCTATTTCTGAATCTCAAGAGCGCATGGCTGTTGACGTTGCGTCAAGTGATGCTGAAGAATTTTTGAAGTATGCTCGTGAAGAAAATCTTGAAGCAGAAATAATAGCGACTGTTACTGAAGAAGCGCGAATGCGAATGACTTGGCGTGGGAAAACCATTGTTGACTTAAGCCGCGCATTCTTGGCTTCTAATGGTGCTCCAAAACAGCAGATATTGCATATTGAAAGTGGAGAATCTTACGAAACTCCATGGCAGAATCAGTCAGATTTGCCGTTAGAAAAGCGCATGCATAACTTAGTTTCGGATATTAATATTGCTTCAAATAAAGGCTTAGCTGAACGATTTGATTCTACTATTGGCGCTGCTACTGTGCTTATGCCTTTTGGCGGTCGTCGCCAGCTTACTCCTGCTCAAGCTATGGTTGCTAAATTCCCAGTATTTGGCGAAACAAACACAGCTTCCGCAATGGCTTGGGGCTTTAATCCGTATTTAATGGAGAAAAACCAATTCACTGGTGCCTATGTTGCTGTTGTTGAATCATTGGCAAAGCTGGCAGCTAGCGGTTTCACACGCGAACGTGCTTATTTGAGTTTGCAAGAATATTTTGGCAAGCCTCACGATATTCCAGAGCGTTGGGGAAAGCCAGCTGCAGCAGTTCTTGGCGCTTTAAGTGCACAGATTGATTTTGGCGTTGGAGCTATTGGCGGCAAAGATTCTATGAGCGGCAGTTTTGAGAATCTGGATGTGCCACCAACTTTGATTTCGTTTGCTGTTTCTACTGGAGACGCACGTTTAACTGTTTCACCTGAATTTAAGGGTGTAAATCATAAAGTTATACGTATTGCTCCAAAATATAAATCCGACGGAATTACTCCAGAAAAAGAAAGCTTCCTGAAAGCACTAGAGATTGTAGAAAATATTACGAAAAACAAGCAAGCTCTTGCTATATCTACTCCTGGCTACGGTGCTAGCGCAGAGAGCTTATTCAAAATGACGCTTGGAAATCATATTGGTCTTAAATTATTCAATAATTTAAGCGACGATGATTTATTTAAGCCAGCATATGGAAGCTTCTACGTTGAACTTAAAGAAGACACTGAAGTTTCATCTTTAGCTAATACAAGCTTGGTTGACGTTGAGCTTGTTGGCGAAACAACTGAAAATTACGTAATTACTTCATCAAATGGCGAAGAAATTGATTTAAGTGATTTGCAAAAGGTTTGGGAAAGCGAACTTTCTTCAATCTTCCCGTATAAAAAGCCTGGCGAGATTGTAGAAACTATTAATAACAAAACTAATGTTTCTACTACAAACCGCATGCACGCAGGAACACTAAAGCCGCTTTCTCATCCGCGCGTAATTATTCCAGTTTTCCCTGGAAATAATTGCGAATACGATACTCAAGCTGCTTTTGAAAAAGCTGGAGCAGACGCTCATACGCTTATTATTAATAATTTAAGCGCAAAAGATATTGCACAATCAGCTGAACAATTGGTTGAAGAGATTAAAAAGAGTCAAATTGTAATGATTCCAGGAGGCTTCTCTGGAGGCGATGAGCCGGACGGTTCTGCAAAATTCATTACAGCATTCTTTAGGAATCCATCAGTAACAGATGCAGTTCGTGATTTGCTTAATAATCGCGACGGTTTAATGCTTGGAATTTGCAACGGCTTCCAGGCGCTTATTAAGCTTGGTCTCGTGCCTTTTGGTGACATTATCCCAATAGATTCCGAATGCCCAACTCTTACCTACAACACTATTGGCAGACACCAAAGTAGGATTGTTCGCGCTAGGGTTGCTTCAAATCTTTCACCATGGTTAGCAAATACGCAAGTTGGAGACATGCATACTGTTGCAATTTCTCACGGAGAAGGTCGCTTTATTGCTACTAACGAAGTTATGGAAAAGCTTATTAAAAACGGTCAAATAGCTACACAATATGTGGACAGCAATGGTGTACCAAGCATGAGCTTAAACGTAAATCCTAACGGCTCAATGATGTCAGTAGAAGGTATTACAAGCCCAGACGGTAGAGTTTTTGGAAAAATGGGACATTGCGAGCGCGCAGGTCGTGACTTGTATGTCAATATTCCTGATTTCCACGAACAACCATTGTTTGAAGCTGGCGTTGAATATTTCACTGCATGAGCTTTAGTTTACAGTTGCAAAACTTGTATCAAAATAACTACAAATTCGACGATTACAATCATCGATTATTAGGGGGTATGAATGTCTGCAGAACTTGAAGATATTCACGAAGAATGCGGCGTATTTGGTGTGTGGGGTCATCAAGATGCAGCTAGGCTGACATATTTTGGACTTCATGCGCTACAGCATCGAGGACAAGAAGGTGCCGGCATTGTATCTAACGACAATGGCAAATTGCACGGGTATCGCGGATTGGGATTGCTAACTCAAGTATTTAGCAATGAACAAGTTATGGATCGTCTTACTGGAAACCGAGCTATCGGTCACGTGCGATATGCTACTGCCGGTTCTGGAAGCGTTGATAACATTCAGCCTTTCCTATTCCGTTTCCACGATGGAGACGTAGCTCTTGCGCATAACGGAAATTTGACAAATTGCACTAGCCTACGTAACTCCTTGGAAGATAAAGGCTCAATATTCCACTCAAATTCTGATACTGAAATATTGATGCATTTAATTCGCCACTCCAGTAAAGCAACTTTTATGGATCGCCTGAAAGAAGCTTTACAAACTGTTCATGGCGGTTTTGCTTACTTATTGCTTACTCAAGATGCACTAATTGGAGCAACTGATCCAAATGGATTCCGCCCTCTTTCGCTTGGTCGTATGAAGAACGGCGCGTACGTGCTCGCTTCTGAAACTTGTGCGCTTGATATTGTGCGAGCAGAGTTTATTCGCGATATTGAGCCTGGCGAAATCATTGTTATTAATGACGATGGCTACACTATTGAGCAATATACGAAGCATGTACAGCATGCAGTATGCTCAATGGAATTTATTTATTTCGCTCGCCCAGATTCTAATATTTACGGTATTAATGTTCATTCTGTGCGAAAGCGTATGGGTGCGCGTTTAGCTAAAGAATCTCCTGTTGAAGCAGACATGGTTATTGGAGTACCTAATTCTTCACTTTCTGCTGCTGCAGGATATGCTGAAACAAGCGGAATTCCAAACGAAATGGGATTGATTAAAAACCAGTATGTTGCACGCACTTTTATTCAACCGACGCAAGAATTACGCGAGCAAGGCGTTCGTATGAAACTTTCTGCTGTTCGTGGTGTGGTTGCAGGAAAACGCGTTATCGTTATTGACGATTCGATTGTTCGCGGAACTACTTCTAAGCGCATTGTGCAATTGCTTCGAGAAGCTGGAGCTAAAGAAGTGCATATGCGTATTTCTTCCCCTCCGCTTAAATATCCTTGCTTCTACGGTATCGATATTCAAACTACGAAGGAACTTATTGCAGCAAAGCATTCAGTTGAAGAAATTCGCGAGTATATCGATGCTGATTCCTTAGCATTTTTGTCTTTAGATGGATTAGTCGAGTCGATTGGATTAAAAAAGCCTGCTCCTTATGGCGGTTTGTGCGTTGCTTACTTTAATGGCGACTACCCTACTGCACTAGACGATTACGGCGAAGAATTCTTGGCTTCCCTTACTCCTGAAGAACGCGAACATTTGCAAGAAGTAAGGAAACACAGTAAATATTCGCACGAAAATCTTATATAACTTAATAATTTAATTATTTATTAATTAAATTGTTCATTGCAATTTATAAATAAAACTTAAGAAAATACTTATAACATTGTTACGAAAGGAACCGATATGCCACACGCATATGAAGAAGCTGGCGTAAGCGTAGAAGCAGGATACGAAGTAGTACGTCGTATTAAATCTCATGTAAATCGCACAAAGCGCCCAGGCGTTGTAGGTGGCATTGGCGGATTTGGCGGCTTATTTGATTTGGCATCTCTTGGTTACAAAGAGCCAGTGCTGATTTCTGGCACGGATGGCGTTGGAACCAAGCTTGTGATTGCAAAAATGATGAATAAGCATAACACTATTGGCATTGATTGCGTTGCAATGTGCGTAAACGATATTGCAGCTCAAGGTGCCGAGCCGCTTTTCTTCCTCGATTACATTGCGTGCGGAAAAAACAATCCTGAAATACTTGAGCAAGTAGTTTCAGGCGTTGCAGACGGTTGCGTGCAATCAGAAGCAGGTTTAATTGGCGGCGAAACTGCTGAAATGCCTGGAATGTATGACGAAGACGAGTACGATCTTGCAGGTTTTGCAGTAGGCGTTGCAGAACGTTCGAATATTGTTGACGGCTCCACTATTACTGCCGGCGACGTGCTTATAGGATTGCCTTCTTCAGGAGTTCATTCAAACGGATTCTCTCTTGTTCGCAAAGCTTTGTTTGAAGAAGCAGGTTTTAGCGTTGACACCAAGCTAGATGAGCTTAATGGCAAAACACTTGGCGAAGTTCTTCTTGAACCTACTCGAATCTACGTAAAAGCTTTGAAACCACTTTTTGCTGAGCATCTTATTAAGGGAGTTGCTCATATTACAGGCGGCGGATTTATTGAAAATGTTCCGCGCATGTACGCAGACGATTTAGCTGCAAAAATTGACACTTCAAGCTGGAGCGTTCCACCTATTTTTGGAGTTATTAAAAAAGCTGGAAAAGTTGCTCACGCTGAAATGTTCAACGTTTTTAATATGGGCATTGGCATGGTTTTGGCAGTTGACGAAAGCAAAGCAAACGAGGCAATGCGCATACTAAACGAGCATGACGAAACAGCTTATATTATTGGCAAAATGGCTAAGCGTGAAAACGCTGCAGTTGAGTTGTTGTAATCCACAAAACAGCAAAATATAAAGCTGCAAAACAGTAGATAGCAAAATCTTAAAGCAATAAAGGATTAAAAATGAAAGTTTTAGTAGTTGGTTCTGGCGCTCGCGAACATGCTATTGCACACGCGCTACTTAAAGGAGAAAGCGTTGAAGAAGTAACTGTTGCTCCTGGAAATCCTGGTATTGCAGCAGATGGCATTCAAACTGCAAACATAAGTCACTCAGATCACAACGCTCTTATTAAGTTCGTTAAAGACAATAACTACGATTTTGCGTTCATTGGTCCTGAAGTTCCGCTTATGAATGGCATTGTTGATGATTTTGAAGCGCATGGAATTGCCGCTTTTGGTCCAAACAAAGCCGCAGCTCAAATTGAAGGCTCTAAAGATTTCGCAAAAAAGCTTATGGCTCGTCACAACGTTCCAACTGCCTCCTACAAAACATTTGACGCTTTGGAGCCTGCACGCGCATACGTTCTTGAGCATGGTGCTCCAATTGTTATTAAAGCGGACGGTTTAGCTGCTGGAAAAGGCGTTACTGTTGCTATGGATGAGCAAACAGCAGTTGATGCTTTGGAGGATATTTTCGTCGATCATCGTTTTGGTCAAGCTGGAGCAAAGGTTGTTATTGAAGAATTTTTGCAAGGTCAAGAGTTTTCGCTTATGAGTTTCGTAAGCGGAACTGATTTTTGGGTTATGCCTATTTCTCAAGATCACAAGCGTGCTTATGACGGCGATAAAGGACCAAATACTGGCGGCATGGGAGCTTATAGCCCTGTTCCACAAATTAGTGACGAAACAGTTGGGCGCGCTATCGACGAAATTGTGCGACCGACTGTCGAAGGACTAGCTAAAGAAGGTACGCCTTTTACTGGCGTGCTTTATGCTGGCTTAATTGATACAGCAACAGGTCCTAAAGTTATTGAGTTTAATGCTCGTTTTGGAGACCCAGAAACAGAAGTTGTACTTCCTCGCCTTACTTCAGATTTTGGTGCAGCTATATGGGATATTTTGCAGCATAAAAATCCTACTTTTACTTGGAAAGATAGCGGTATTACGCTCGGCGTAATCATTGCTAGCGAAGGCTACCCTGGCACTTTAGTTACTGGAACTCAACTTCCTCAAATTCCTGTTGACGAAAATCAAGGTCAGCACGTGTATTATGCAGGAGTAAAAAGCGATGAAGAAAGCGGAAAACTTCTTACTTCTTCAGGCAGAGTAGCTCTTGTGCAAGTGCATGGAGACGATGTAAAAGACGCTCAAAACAACGTCTACAGCATATTAGATAAGCTCAATCTTCCGCACATGTTCTTTAGACATGATATTGCAGAAAAAGCTTTAAAATAGTTTGTTAATTAAAATTAGTTTTCATTAACAAATTGCAAATCAACAAGCCCCTCGCTATTTGAAACATACTATGTATCAAATACAAACGAGGGGCATTTTAATTATCAAACTAGCTTTTAGCGCGGTAATTTCAGAAAATCAGTATTACGCAAATAATGCTTTCCAGCAGTAATGTCGTATTGTATTAAGCGATAGTCGTGAAGAAGTTGACGTGACTTCTTATCCATCTTAGACAAAATCATCGGATTACCATCGTTATCCAAATAAATTGATTGTCCTTCAGGAATTCTATCCCAGCCTTGAATAGTATTTACAACAGGAGGCTCCATAGCACTCACATGCTCATGCAGACGAGTTAAGAAAGCAAGATACGGAGAAACTTTAGCGTTCATATGTAAAGCAGCCTGAGAAATAAAGAAGTTAGGCGAAGAATATTTATTAGTACGCTCCACATCTTTATTTGTATTAGAATTCTCTACATTTTTGTTTGAAGATTTTTTCTCACTACGCTCTTTACGTTCCAAAGCAACTTTATTTGACCAAATAAAATAGTCAGTCAAATGCAAAGACAATGAATTCTTTTCATCCGAACTTGCAGTGCCGTAAATTCCTGGCAAATGGTCACCATAAAACATAACAGTAATAGGCTTATTTAGCTTATCTAAACTATTCAAAAACTCTTGCGTCGCCTCATCAGTGTGCTGCACACCCTTAGAGTACGTTTCAATAGAAGTTTTTTCATCATCACCAAGATCAGCGGCACCATCTTTAGAAGACGCTTCGAATTCATTATTCGCATACCAATCCCTATAAGGCATGTGGTTTTGCATAGTAACAATTTGTACAAACCTAGGTTGCTTATGCTCTTTAATCTTTTCTAACGCACTCTTATATGCTGATGCATCAGAAACATACGGTGATTTATCTATCACATCACGGTGAGCAATAACATCAGGTCCTTGCAATGCGTAGAACTTACTAAATCCAAACTTTTTGTAATTAGTAGCACGCAAATACATGCTCGGTTCATACGGGTGGAAAGCTATAGATTTAATAGAATTGCTAGAATCATCCCAATATTGATTAATAGTTGGAGACCATTGAGCATTAGGAACCAACTGCTGATACGGACTAGTCATTGAAGGATCAAAATTAGCCATGCTCAAACCAGTTAAAGACATGTATTCTAGGTTTGCAGTACCACCACCGTAACCAGAAGAAAGCATCAAACCACTATCCGTATGTTTCTTCAAATTGCTAATAAATGGAATTGGATTCTTGTTCAACTTCAAACCAGGAACACGCGTAGGATCAGAGAAGGATTCAGACAAAATAAGAATAAAAGTATTATCGTTCATATTTGTTGTACGAGAACGATTTATACGTTTAGCTTCATCGTTATAACGCTTATATACAGCCTTCATAGTTTCTTCACTGTAATCAGCCGGCTTATCCATAATTTTAGGATTTACATTACGCAAAAATGCCACAATAGCACCATTGCGTTGAGCGTCATAAACAGAATCCCACATAGCAGGACTGTCACCAAGCATCTTAGAAAAAACATTAGCCGAAGAGTCGACTGTGCCAACTCCGCCAATATACCAGCTTAAATTCCCTATTAAAATCAACGCAATTGCAACACGAATGCCAGCAGAATAACGCCAATCTTTAAATCGCACAATCTTTCCATGATTTGTATCAAATATGTGCAAGCAAACAGTTGCAACTAAAAGAAGAATAAAAACGCCTAAAGCAACACCAATTACCATAGGAGCATTATCTGGCAAAAATGAAGCGATATTACCAGTGTTACTTTTTAAAAAGTTTAAGTCCGCAGGAAGAATAGTTTCATAACGAACATTTACTTTCATATATTCAATAACAGCAATAAGCAATGAAACACTTAGAATTATTGCACTTGATATCCAAAATCGGTTACTAATCAGAAGAATTAAACCGTATATCATTGCAACAACGAGCGCACTAAGAACAATAACAAAATTAAGTTCTCTCCAAGTTTTAGTTATTAATCCCCAACGTCCACCAGACATTGCAGAAGTCATCTCAACTCTTCCAGCGCGCTGCACACCCATTTGCACAATAATTACCGACATGCCGTCAATAACAAAGAAAAGAAATACATACAGCCAATACGGAACTTTCAAGCGCAAAAATGACTTCATACTATCCCCAATAAATCACACACATACTAATTATCACTAATAATGTGCAAGTTTACTTATTGCTATCGTCATAAATTTTTAACAATGCATTTAAACAAGAAAAAATAGCGATTTTAATACTTAGGACTGATTACAATATATGTTTCGATATTTATTATTTAAATAGAATAAATAATAAAAATAAAACAAATATTGCGGAAAATTTCAGATACTAGAATTACATTACTAGGTTGGGCAATTACTGTGCGTATATGTCGCTTAGATTAGTAACTGGTACGCAAATTAGACTAGAAAGTATAGGAGTCAAGCATGCTGCAATTGGCAAAAGTGAGTCTTTTGCAAGGATGGCTACCAATAAGCCTTTTTAGTGTAAATGGTATTTCTTTAGTCTTGTTGCTTTTTATGAAAACAAAACGCGGCAAGAAAATGTTCCACTTACTAATACAGCTTGCAATAGGTGTCATAACATTTTTTGTAGGTGGAATAATTGCTTGGCTTATTTCCGACGTGTTTCTTGTATTCGGAGTAAGTCTTGGATGGCTCGTTATTTTTTCTATTGCATGCGGCTTTGGACTTATAGGTTTTGCAGCAACAGCACTCGTTTTCTTACACAAATGGAGGAAACTAGTTGCAGTAATAGCTATTATTTTGACATTACTAAGCACAGCTCTTCAAGTAGACATGATTTATGGAGAATACACGACAATAGGTTCAATATTTGGAATGGGCGGTTTTCCAAAACTAGAAGTTAATAAGCAAAAATCCGCATCCTTTACTATTAAGAAGTGGCGAGAATTAGCAGCACAACACAAACTGCCAAAACTTCCTAAAAAAGGTATTGTCCGTTCAATTTATATCCCTAATACTGCTTCACATTTCAATGCCAGAATAGCAAACGTATACTTGCCACCTGCTGCACTTGTTAAAGATTCGCCAAAACTACCAGTTATGGTCATGTTTGCAGGACAACCTGGTAGCCCTAATCACTTTTTTGCAGCAAGCGATATTGCAAACACTTTAGACAATTACGCAAAAGATCACTACGGTCTTGCACCTATTGTTGTAGCCCCTGACCAAAATGGTGACTCTTCACATAATTCTCTGTGTGCGGATACACATGTGTTCGGCAAAGCAGAAACATATTTAATTAATGATGTTCCTAAATGGATACGCAAACATTTGCCAGTAAGCAAAGATCCTAAAATGTGGCTTATGGGCGGCTTCTCACAAGGAGGCACTTGCTCAACACAACTAGTTCCATCTCACCCTGATATATTTGGCAGCATTTTTTCTGCCGGAGGTGAGCTAGCACCAACGTATAAGAATCGTCAAGAAACAATAAATCGTTATTTCAATGGAAACGCATCAGAATACGAGCGACACGTACCTAGTACGATAATGCGTAAAAATGCTCCTTTGAAACAAAATTATTACGCTATCGCAGGCTCATGGGATACTAAATCTCAGGCAAATCAAGCAACTATCGCACTAAGCGCACATCGCGCTGGAATGAACGTTATAACCATGCTTTCTCAAGGAACTGGTCATGATTGGCACACAGTAAAAGCTGGCTTAAAAATAACAATTGATCAATTCTGCAAAAAAACAGGTATTTCAA
>NQOP01000001.1:323154-331738 GCA_003585845.1 Bifidobacteriaceae bacterium NR021 | reverse complement strand
AACATTCAATAATTCGTCATGCAAAAATATTGATGCAAGACTTCATAGTCTGGATGCAACATAAAGTTTTCGCATTAACGCTTACGTGCATTTTTATTATTATAAATTGCACATATTGGATTGTGTTAACGCTTATGCATTTTTACACTTATGGCACAAGCGCTACTCTTGCACAGTTATTTATGCGGCACCATCGCTCAAAAGGTCCAAGCTTATTCTTCGGTCACGGAAACATCACAGAGCTGCTGATAAAAGTATGCCATTCGCTTATTTTCGTAAATAATATGCCATCTCTTATGGTTAATTGCTTACTTGTTGCAGTAATTATTGGCGTTGCAGAAACTCGCATAAGCAAACTTAATATTATCTATATTTCAATATTTAGCACAATAGTTGGCATAATTGTAGGATTAACAATCATAGGTAATCTTTCAATCATTATTCGAAACATGCATTGGATTACCAAAATTCCTATTCGACTATCTCCATTCACACTGTTTATTGGCGCTTTTATGGCTTCTGCATCTTACGAATCTATTTTGTGGCGCAGAAGAACTTTAGTAATTGGATACGCTATTACTTCAGCAATGCTTCTTTATAGTGGAAATCCAGGTGATTATTGCACGATTATTGCAGCACTTACAGGGCACATTATTGGCAATATTATGAGCAAAACAAAGGGCGTCAAACGGAATGTAAACTGGTGGGAAGGCACAGATTACGAAATTCGTAGACTTTTTGCAGTAGCTCAAAGCATTATTGCATTAGGACCAGTGTTTGCATTATCTTCGCGCTCTCACGCAGGAATTCTTACAAATCTTGGCTTGTTTATGTCACCACAACTAGGCTCTAAAACATGGCTTACGCGATGCATGACAAATTACAGCACAAATAATTGTCTTCTTCATTCAGGACTACATCACGCTGCTATTGGAGGATTGTGGATTCGCATCCTACTACCAAGTATCACATTGATGATTGTTGCGTGGGGAATGTTACGCGGACGTAGACTAGCTGCACTAACTTCTATATTTATAAACGCACTAACTGTGCTGTATGCAGGAATGTATTTCACTGTTTTGCCTTTAATTGCAACAAAACAAAATATTTTGGAACATCAACATAATGCTGTCGCTGTTGCTTTTATGCTTACCGCTCTCCCACCATTATTGCTTACTATTTTGTTGATAATTAATTTAAAGCATTTTTCTGTTCATACAAGCAAACTACAAGCGCGTTTGGGACTAATGGCAATTTTTATGGCATTGTACATAACTGGTGCTGGATATGTTGCTTTTGGTCTTATGATACCTGAAGAATTTACTCCATCTGCTGATATTTACCACTTATTGCGAGATTTACCAGGGCGATGGATGCCTATGGGATTTGGAAACAGATCTAACGCAATGCTTCGCACTGAAACGCCTCTATCTTCTTTACTAGCGCAAAGCGTTGGCGTGATATTCTGGGCAGTATTGTTTATTGTATGCTTTACATGGTTCCGCAGCAGCATCTCTACAAGCGAAAACGATAGAAAAAAAGCAAGCTCATTAGTAGAACTTGGCGGAAACACAATGAGCTTTATGACTACTTGGGCGAATAACCATTATTGGTTCTCTCAAAGCGGACAATCTGCAATAGCATATAGACTAAATTACGGCATTGCACTTACTCTTACAGAGCCTTTTGGAGATGAAAAAGAGTATTCGCAAGATATTCGAGGATTTATTAAATTATGCGAACAAAATTCGTGGTCTCCAGCATTCTATGCTGTTCACGATAAAACACGTCAAGAACTAGAAAAACTTGGATTTACTTCTATTAAAGTCGGAACAGACATGCTAGTAGACCCTAATGCTTGGCAGACGCGAGGGAAAAAATGGCAAGATATTCGCACAGCTATAAACAAAGCAAAACGAGATGGAATTTCCGACGTACTTACAACTTATAACGAAGCCTCTTGGGACATACAGCAACAAATTGTAGAAATTTCAGAAGAATGGGCAGAGTTAAAAGCTCTTCCAGAAATGAAATTTACTCTCGGTGGACTTGACGAACTTCAAGATAGCCGCGTCAAAATTTTATACGCTATTAATGAAGACGGCAGGGTACTTGGAGTAACTAGCTGGATGCCAACGTATAGAAATAATCGAATTATTGGTTGGACGCTTGATTTTATGCGTCACCGCACAGATAGTCCTAATGGGATTATGGAATTATTAATTGCTAGAATGGCAGAACGTTTAAGAGATGAAGGATTAGAAAACCCAGATTGCGCTGTAGAATTTATGAGCCTTTCTGCAGCACCTCTAGCTGGCATAAACGAAGACACATTGAACGAAAATGGTCAAAAATCTTCTAACGTTATTAATCATGCGCTAGAAATGATGTCTGACATTTTGGAACCAGCTTATGGATTCAAATCACTATATTTCTTCAAGAAAAAATTCCAACCATCTGCAAGTTCCGTATATGTTTGCTACATGGATTCTGCAAAATTAGCTCAGATCTCGCTAGCTGTAACTCACGCCTATCTACCGGAAGCTAATCCTAAACAAATACTAGAAATGGTGAAATCTTTGCGTCCAAAAAGTAGCGAAGCGAACAAATAATTTGTTAAGTTTTAGATAAACTTCGGCGAGTTCTCCCTAGTGTTGCGTAAAGTAACAAGTGCACGTCAGGGAGGTTCATCGTGTCAGAAGTAAAGCCAACCGTCGCTGTCGTAATGGGATCCTCAAGTGATTGGGAAACCATGCGTCATGCTTGTGAAATTCTAGATAAGTTCCAAGTTCCGTATATGAAACGAGTTATTTCCGCACATCGTACACCAGAATTAATGGCAGATTTTGCGCATAATGCTCGCTCAAACGGTTTCAAAATTATTATTGCTGGAGCCGGCGGAGCTGCCCACTTGCCTGGCATGATTGCAGCACAAACCACGCTTCCTGTTATTGGCGTGCCAGTGCGCTCGCATGCATTATCGGGCTGGGATTCATTGCTTTCAATAGTACAAATGCCAGGAGGTATTCCTGTTGCAACTACTGCAGTCGGAAACTCTGGAGCAACAAATGCTGGATTGCTTGCTGTAAGCATTCTAAGCACAACTGATAATCGTCTTGCTGAAGAACTAGCAGAATATCGCAATGATCTAAAAGAAAAAGTCGAGGAATCAAATGCCAACCTTATCTGAAGTCACTAATGGCGCTGTTGAACGTTTAATGCCTGGAGCCACTATTGGAATTATCGGCGGCGGTCAGTTGGGACGCATGATGGCTATTGCAGCTCGCCATATGGGTTTTCGTATTGGCGTTCTCGATCCAACGCTTGACTGCCCTGTGTTCCAAGTAGCAGATTTGCAAGTTGAAGCTAATTATGACGATCCTGAAGGCTTGCGTGAGCTTGCAGAGCGTTGCGATGTATTAACTTACGAATTTGAAAATGTTAACGCAGACGCACTTGATAAAGTTCGTCATTTAACAGCAATTCCTCAAGGAACTGACCTGTTACGCGTAACTCAAGATCGCGTCAGTGAAAAAACGTTTATCAATAGCCATAAAATCGAAACAGCTCCGTGGCGTGAAGTAAATAACTTAGACGATTTAGATGCTGCTATTGACGAAATAGGCTTGCCAGCAATTCTTAAAACTCGTCGCGGCGGCTATGACGGTCATGGTCAAGATGTTTTGCGCACAGAAGAAGATGTTGCTAATATTCACCATCGCGCGGATCGCGGAGGAAAATTCCCTCCTTCAATTCTCGAAGGTTTCGTCGATTTTGCTTTCGAAGCGTCGATTCTGGTTTCTGGAAATGGTAAGGATTTCGTAACTTATCCTCTAGTAAAAAACGTGCATCACAATAGTATTTTGCACATGACTTTAGCTCCTGCAGTAGTTGATCCTGAAGTTGAAAAAACAGCTCATGAATTAGCTTTGCGCTTAGCTAAAGGATTCGAGCTAGCAGGAACGTTAGGAATTGAGCTTTTCATCACTAAAGATAATCGCGTAGTAGTAAACGAACTTGCTCCTCGTCCTCACAATTCCGGGCATTATACGATTGAAGCTTGCGATATGGATCAATTCGAAGCGCATATTCGCGGTATTGTTGGATGGCCTTTAAAGAAGCCTAAGCTACTTTCCCCTGCTGTTATGATAAATGTTCTTGGACAACATGTAGCTCCTACACGTTCGCTGATTTTGGAACATCCAGAATGGCATATACACGATTATGGAAAAGCTGAAGTTCGTAAGAATCGCAAAATGGGTCATATTACTGTGCTATGCGATAATCCTGTTGAAGCCGCAGCTGCATTGGACGCAACAGGCTGCTGGGATGACGAACTAGACTAAAAACAACGAAAGGATGCGAAATGTCTAGTGAGCCTATGCGTAGACATACAAAACAAAAAGAAATAGTACTCTCCTACTTACGCGAGTCTCGTAATTTTGTTTCTGCACAAGATTTGCACAGAATACTCGCCAAAGACGGGGAGATTGTTGGCTTAGCAACAGTGTATCGTCAACTTAATTCTTTAACTCAAAGCGGCGAAGTAGATACCGTGCGTTTTAAGGGACAGCAATTATTCCGTATTTGCGATGAAAATACTCATCACCATCATTTAGTGTGCGAACGTTGCGGGAAAACAGTCGACATTGAGCCGCCTGACGATGAGGGCTGGATTCATAAAGTAGCTGAATCTCACGGGTACACTGTTGTGGATCATACGCTAGAAGTATTCGGCTTATGCGAAAGCTGCCGCGAGCAGTGAGTGCTCCGAGCCACTTTCGCACTGACTGTTCTTTCGTTACTAGCGCAGTTGGTATTCTGCACGAGTAACGTATAATAACGTTTTTTCGTTACTGGCGCAGTACGGTTTCTGCGCGCGTAACGTATAACAACGTTTTTTCGTTACTGGCGCAGTTGGTATTCTGCACGAGTAACGTATAACAACGTTTTTTCGTTACTGGCGCAGATGAGCGACTGCGCGAAAGCAGGTCGTCGCGCCTGCGAGTAGAGAAATCCCCCAAAACTCGCACCACGGCAAGCAAGAGCGGAGCGCTGTCCTCATGGCTAATCTACATTCGACTGAGCTTGCGTTGAAAGCACACCGTGCTTTCAAGATTTCATAGTGCCCCCGACGCGACTCGAACGCGCAACCAACGGATTAGAAGGCCGTTGCTCTATCCTTTGAGCTACAGAGGCAAACAAATGATTATTATACCAAAAACTGCTATCAACGCGCCATAAAATTATAAATATCAAACGTTTACATAAAAAATTGTTATTCAATAATCCACGCAAGTGACATCAACACTGCAAGGAAGAACACATTGACAATAGTATACGTGAGCAAATAACGCCCACGGTAATGCGAATACTGGTGTGTAATTCCCTTATAAGAAATAAGCGAAGCCATAGAAGCAATCAAAGTACCCATTCCACCAAGATTCGTGCCAATAATAAGTAGCTTCCACTGATCACAGAATCCAGAAAGCAGAATCGTCGTCGGCACGTTGCTAATAAATTGGCTTGAAGCAATAGAAACTTCCATCGGATGCGTGCCAACCCACATTTGCGCAAGATCGCTAAATCCATCAACTCGACGCATATTGCCAATAAAAACAAAGAACATAATAAACGTGAGTGGCAAAGCCCAATCTAAAACACGGAATACGTGGCGGTCGCAAACAAGAAAAGCTGCAACCATAATAAGCACCATAATCCAGTCAGGAATCCATCCACTAACACCACACAAGCAAACAACAAACAGCAAACTATAAACAGTAACACGCCAGCGAGTAAAACTCATGCCATAGCCCATAACACGAATTTCATCAGGCTGCGGATGACCATGCGAAGGAGCCAACACACTTTGCTCAATATCGTCACCATGCAAACCTGCAAACTGGTCAACTTTGCGCGATTTAAAGAATACGAATGCAAATACAATCATCAACAGTGCTGCTGTAATCGTATAAGGCGCCATAATCTTCAAAAAATCTTGCGTAGACATATGAGTCAACGCCTTTAAATACAGATTGTGAGCATTGCCAATAGGAGTGAGCATACTTCCAACATTGGCACCAATAGTCATAAGCGTAATTACAAGAATTGACTGCTTTTCAGCATTCGCCATTACGAGCACAGATAGTGCAAAAGGCACAAAAGTTACGAGAGCAACGTCGTTCGTAATAAACATTGCCGAAAAGAATGTTAACGACATAAGCACGAGCACCAAGCCGCGCTCAGTGCGCACATGCCTTAGCAAACGCGCACCAATAGATCGAAACACACCAATGCGCTGGAATCCGCACACAACCATCATAAGGCACACTAATTGCGAAATAGTGTTGAGATGAATATAACTCAAATATTGCGGATCTGGAGGTACCAAAAAACAGGAAATAACTGCCAAAATTGCGGCAACAATAAGAATGGTTTCACACTTGACCACATTCAACAGCCAGCGCTTCATCATTCCTCCGTAACGCAATAGACATAATGACTCTATTGTACTAGAAACCCAGTCCCACAATCGTGTTAAATTCCCGACAAAATCGTTGCAATAACAATAAATTAGCGACTATTAATAGCGTGATTTAGCCTAAAGTAGCTAACATAAAATTCCGCCCTTTTTTATGACACGCGCATTGCAAAAATTGCGTTTAAAGACAAGATTGCGTATATCATAATAAAACAAAGAATTTGTTGTCTACACAAGAAGCGAATTATGGCAGAAATAAACAAAACAGAAGATCAAAAGCTTGAACAAAAACTTGCTCGTCAAAAGCATCTTCGTGAAAACCACAAGCGCAATACTGCAGATTTAGTTGTTGAATGCTTGGTAAACGAAGGAGTTGAAGTAGTATTCGGTATTCCAGGTGAGGAAAATATTCCGCTTCTTGAAGCAATTGAGCGCGATGGACGAATTCGTTTTGTGCTTACTCGCCACGAGCAGGGCGCTGGTTTTATGGCAGCAACATACGCTCATATTACTGGAAAACCGGGCGTATGCTTGGCAACTCTAGGTCCTGGCGCATTGAATTTAACACTTCCTGTAGCTCAAGCAAACGCAAGCACTACACCGCTTGTAGCAATTTGCGCACAAGGTAACGTTTCTAGGCTTTATAAGGAATCTCACCAAATTATTGATTTGGTTGCGCTCTTCCAACCGATTACGCAATGGTCTTCTATGATGCTTGCTCCAGAATCTGCGCCGGAAATGGTTCGAAAAGCTTTCTCTATTGCAGGCCGCAACCGTCCGGGAGCCACATGCCTTGTTATTCCGGAAGATATTAGCGAAATGCCGGCACCTGACGATACAAAGCCTCTTCCACTTCCGCATCCTCTGCATATTATGCCAGCGCCAGACACTATTGAAGAAGCTGCGAAAATTATTAGTCAAGCAAAGCAACCTATTATTTTGGCTGGAAACGGCGTTGCACGCTCTCACGCTGAGGATCAGCTTCTTGCGTTTGCTGAGCAGCTTAATGTGCCGGTTGCAACTACTTTCGAAGGTAAGGGCGTTTTCCCAGATAATCATCCGAATGCACTTGGCGTAGTCGGCTTCATGCATCGCGATTACGAGAACTTCGCGTTTGACACTGCTGATTTGATTATTGCTGTCGGCTTCTCAATTCAGCAGTTCGACCCGAAGAAAATCAACCCAAATATTGATAAAACTATTATTCACATCAATACTTTTGTGGAAGATACCGACGCACACTACCCTACTGCGCTGAATATTATGGCGAATATTGGCCAAACGCTTAAAACTCTTACAGAAGTATTAAAGACACGAAACATTACTTTTGACGTAAGTCACCCACGTATTCGACAACTACTTACGGAAGAATTACATTCTTGCGAAAACGACGAAAGCATTCCAATGAAACCACAGCGCGTAGTTTACGATATTCGCCGCGCTGTTCCTGAAGGCACAAAGGTTCTTGTAGATACAGGCGCTTTGAAAATGTGGATGGCACGCTTGTACCCAACTATGCATCCGAATACTTGCATAATCGACAACAGTCTTTCAACTATGGCTTGGACGCTTCCAGGTGCTGTTGGAGCTTCGTTTATTCGCGATAATTCCGGCAAAATTAACACGAAACCGGTTTTGGCTGTAATGGGCGACGGAAGCTTTATGATGAACGTGCAGGAAATTGAAACTGCAGTGCGCGTTGGCAGCCGAATGGTAGTTCTTGTTTGGGAAGATAACGCTTATGGCTTAATTAAGTGGAAGATGGAACTTCATGCAGGCGAGCACGAATACGTTGATTTCCATAATCCGGACGTGCCAAAACTAGCTGAAAGCTTTGGCGCGCGCGGTCATGCTGTTAAAAAGCCTGAGGATTTGTACAACATGCTGCGTGAAGCGCTGGATCAGGAAAGCGGCGTCGATGTGATTTCCTGCCCAGTTGATTACAGCGAGAATATGAAGCTTATTGAAAAGCTCGGCGATATTGACTTTAGTAACTGAGTTTCAATAAATTTTTGCAGACAAAAGACTACGTAATCACACTAGATTACGTGGTCTTTTGTCTGTTTTTTAGTATATTTCATTTTACACTATTCAGTCGTGTGG
>NQOP01000001.1:313084-322409 GCA_003585845.1 Bifidobacteriaceae bacterium NR021 | reverse complement strand
GCAGGCTGCTGATTCGCCAAGCGAAGAAGAAAAATCGAAAAATCTCTGCGATAGACACGGTTATTAACGATTAAACACGCAGAGTTTGGGGGATTTCTTTACGAGCACTAAAAGAGGACTGAGGAAGCAACATTCTTTAAAGAACAAAGCAGACAGTAAAGCCTTTAACAGCTAAAGCGACGAAGGACGGGACGTGCGAGGAGAGAAATCCCCCGAAACTCGCGCAACGGCAAGCAAATCGTAAAATGAACTACAGTTTTGTACAAAAGATTGCATGAAAGGCTACATGATTTGCGACTGTAAGTTTTTGCGAGCAGCTTCCATTGAGGTGATTTTCCCTAGAAGCTCAAGCTTTTCCTGACCATCCTTTAGTTTCGCCATACGCGCTCTAGCAGCACCGATTCTACGCATATAGCCGATATCAAGAAGACGAATAAGCAGCTCGTTTGCATACTTACTTTCTGCACTCGTAGCTTTCCGCAAAAGATCTGAAGGAGATCCATTTGAAACTTGCTGATTCTGTCGATTGCCGGCATCTTCTAACGAGTCTGAAGCTGCAGGAAGCGGCAACGGCATTACAGAAAGCTCTGTAATAACGGACTCAAGCAAAGGTCCTGCAGCTTTTGTCATCATGTGCAGCCACAATCCTTGCGAAACATTGCCAACCGGCAATCCACCTGCAGCTACAAATGCTTGAAACAGCGTACGAAATACTGGTGTAATAAAATTATTTAACGTTAATTTTGCAAATAATTGTTCGTTAAAAGCAAGCGGAACTTGCAAAAGTAACGCCATAAATTGTTGTTCGCACATAAATACAGCATCATCCACACGATAATAATGCTGATTTTTAGCAGAACTTTTAATAATTTCCATGCGCGAAGCTTTAAAACCTGCATTACGATCGTCATTAATTTGCTGACCAAAAGGCGGAATAACGTTATGCTTTTGTGCATAAGCATCGTCGTCACGCACTTTCAAACGTCTACGCGCAGACTCAACTTCATTGCGCATAACAGCTAAATCAACGCCAATTGAGCGCACTGCTTTGCGCATATACAAGTCAAGCAGCGAACGGTCTCGAATCTGCGCAATAAGAGGAGCGACAGCCTTTATAGCACCCATTTGACCAGTAGTGTACGAAGTATCAAAACGATTAATTACTGTGTCGATAACGAAATCATATAGCGGACTTGCGTGCGCAACAAGCGAACGCACAGCCTCGTCACCGCGCTGAATACGCAAATCGCAAGGATCTAGATTATTGTCTGCTACAGCAACAAAAGTTTGCGTCAAAAACGCAGAATCCAAACCAAAAGCGTGTAGCGCAGCCTTTTGACCTGCAGCATCGCCGTCGAAAGTAAAAACGATGCGCGAACTTACAGACTGTCCATCCACCTTCAGCGGACCAACAAGCTGAATCGCACCCAAAGAATCGTCTGCAATAAGGCGGCGCACAATTTTTGCATGCTCAACACCAAACGCAGTTCCGCAAGTTGCAACAGCAGTATCAATACCAGCTAAATGGCATGCCATTACGTCCGTGTAGCCCTCAACAATTACAACTTGACGCTTTTTTACAATATTCGCCTTAGCTAAATCAATTCCGTACAAAACTTGCGTTTTTCGATACAGTACAGTGTCAGGAGTGTTAATATATTTCGCGCTAATAGAATCGTCGTCGTAAAGCTTTCTTGCACCAAAGCCAAGAGTTCGACCAGTCGAGTCGCGAATAGGCCAAGTTAAGCGGCCGCGGAAATAATCATATATTCCACGCTGACCGAGTCTAGCGAGACCAGCGTCGAGAAGCTCTTGACGCGTAAAACCTTTATTTGCTAAGTATCTAACTAAATTATCCCAGCCTTTAGGCGCGTAACCGCAGGAAAAATGCGCACTTTGTTGCGGAGTAAAGTTTCGCCCTGAAAGTAATTCGCGCGCAGGAGCTGCCTCTTTAGTGCCGAGATTTGAAACGAAAAACTTTTGCGCTTCCTCATTTGCTTCTAAAAGCCTTGCTCGCTTAGAACCACGCGCTTGAGAATCACTATTTTGCTCCTGCTTATAATGCATCTCAATGTGGTAACGATCTGCTAAAAACTCGACCGCTTCACGAAAATCAATATTCTCTTTTTGCTCAACGTACTTAAACACGTCGCCGCCAGCGCCGCAACCAAAACAGTGCCATACTCCCAAGCTTGGTCGCACACTAAAACTTGGCGTTTTTTCATCGTGGAATGGGCAAAGACCTACAAAAGTGCCAGTTCCGGAAGGCTTAAGCGTCACTGTTGCAGACACAATGTCATACAAATCTGCCACAGCGCGCACGCGCTCAATGTCTTCTTTCACAATCATTCCAACCATGCTATCTAGCTTATCGCAAATCTGCGGCGAGTGGTATTGCGCACATAACTTTAGTGTTTTCTGCAAAGCGAAACCGTCGAAAACACATAATCACTTGGTGAAATCGACTTCTATATTGACTACAAATTATTTAATACGGATGTAATATACAAGTAGGTGTTTATTATCCGGAAAAATAGAGATTTTAGAAAGATTGTAAGAGGGATAGTATGTTTTGCGAGAATTGCGGAAGCAAAATTAATGCAGGAGACAAGTTCTGCAATTTGTGCGGAAGCCCTGTTGAAAGTTATACATATACTCAACAAGCTCAGAAAACGCAGTCGACTCAGCAAACTCAGTCAACTCAACCAACCCAACAGACCATACCAGCTCAACAAACCATACCAACCCAGCCAACCCAAACTAAACAACAATCACAACAATCTTCGCAATTACCTCTACCCCAACAAAATAAAACTTTTGAAAATCAAAAAACTAACAATAAACCAAATAAGCGTAGCAAAAAAATTGCAATCATCATTACTAGCATCGTGCTGTCAGTAGTGCTTGTGTTAGCTGGAACAGTTTGGTATTTCACCAAAAATATTTCTTTAACTTCTATAGGATTAAATTCAAATCCAGGAGTAATTCCCAAAGCAAAAGTTGGAGACAATGCGGATAATATTGCAAAAACCCTGGAAAATAACGGTTTCCGCACGAAAGTTATAGACGAGTTTAGTTCTGAGAAACAGGGAAGTTTCCTACGATATATGAATGTTAAGCCAGGTTCGCACAAGTCTACTAGCACGGTTGTGAAGATTTTAAGATCTAAAGGTCCTGGTGTTCCTGCGAAAGGCGTTGTTGGCGCAAGTTTAGACGAAGCCAAAAAAATCGTGAAGTCGATGGGTGTTCCAGTAAAGTTGCATCATGTTCCTTCCACAGATGCCGCAGCCGGCAAGATCGTTGCGTCTAGCCCGATGCCTGGAAACGCTGTTGGTAAAGACGGCGTGATTCATGTTGCTATCGGCGAAAAACGCGATGGCGTGCCAGTTGATTTGTTTGGATTAGATAAAGACAAAGCCAAGGACATGCTATCTTCTAAGCCTTTCGTAGTTAACCTTCGCCCGAAGTTCTCGTCGCCAAAATATTTCGGCAAAATTGTTGGCGCTTACCCAGCTTTGGGAACTAAAGGCAAGCCTAAAGCCGTAACGCTTTACTATGGTGTTGACGCATCCAAAACTAGGGATGTTGTAACTGAACCAACGGATTATAACGATAAAACGGCTTATCTTGTAACCCGAGCTGGTTCTTTTATAGGCAAATGGTGCACAAAGAGTGGTAAATGTATAACTCTTATTCCTCGTCTTTATAAAAATGAGAAAAAGTGGGAAAGCGACGAAAAAAGTATTACAGAACTTATACCTACAGATATTGCAGATAAAAACGGTAGAATACCTGATGAAGACAACAGAGGTTATATAAATACGAAAGGTGTTCTTGAACTGAATTCAGGAGGCCAAGATCCAACTGATCGCGCTATATTTGATAAGAATCTTCCATATAGTGAGGTTATGAGGAACCATCTTATTTCTGGCGATACTGGTGCTGTTGAACTGTATTCTGGTGGAGGAGTTATAGAATGCGGCGGTGAGGATGCTTTTATTTGGGGTGCTGGATTCACGTGTGTGAACGGAAAATATGTTCAGTTTCCAGATAACAATCCAGAAGAATATGACAGAATTCATAATGAACCAGGCTACGACCTAGGCTACTACTACACTATGCGAGATTTTATGGTAATCGTGCCAGTTGGAGCGAAGTTCGACAAGCTTGTAAATAGTGGATATTTTGTTGGAAAGCCTACACACAAGCCGGATTTAAAGCGTCCGTTTATTTTGCGCAGAGATCCCAAGCTATACAAAGAAACGCGCAGGAACCAGAAACCGGGAAGTGCTTGGGTTAATCCTTTTGTGCCTACAGAGAGTAGTCGCGCAGTTCCGTTCGCACCAGCACCGGACGATTCGAACGCGTATTATCTTGTGGAAGAACCTTTCGACTGGGACGATTCCCCTAGCGAATCGTTGTAAAACGTGCTTGTTTTATCTACTTTACTTGGTATTAGCACGCTTTTATACAAATTATGTCGAAAATACATAATCACTTGGTGAAATAAACAAAACACGAGACGAAATCAGCGGAAGATGCACAAATCGCAAATAATTGCGCAAGCCGCATCTTCCGAAATCTTCCGCTACTTTACAATTCCCTATCTTTAAGGAACCACCAATCAAACGGCTTCTCAACTAGGTAGTAAACGTTTGAGTCATCCGGAGCTGGAGCAAAAGGTACAGGCTTATTAAATTCAGTTGGGACAAATGGATTATGTCTCACATCTCCATCTTTTGCCTCAACTGTTAGCTCTGATTTACTGTAATATTTAGGATCTCTGCGCAAAATAAACGGACGATCCATATCCGGTTTAGTCTTTCCTTTGCCCTTAAAGAATCCGCTTGCTTCTAGTTCGTCGAGCTTTGCGTTAACTGGAACAAGCACAAAATACGCGCGCATCTTATACGTTATGCCCTTATTTGCTCCAGGAATTTTCTCGTAATTATTTTTGTAACTTGAATAAAGAGGATTCTTATCTAAATCTTCATACGAAACAAATTTTCCGTTAATGCAAGGTCCTGCAGGCGAAGTGTATATTTCATTGCCGCAATAAGGATCACCGCCATCGCGGAATATATCAACCATTCCCGTGTCACCAAATAGCAACGTATTTTGCATAGGAAGTGAATTATGTTTTTCACCGTCGTAAACTTTGATTGCGCTTCCTACGAGGTTTTGAGTAAACTGCCACATTCCAAAACTGTGATAATACTGTGTCTTATCGTCGTTAACTAAATCATCCATAGCATGTGGCCCATGAAGACGTAGTGAACTATTTTGTTCTGGATCGTCGCGGTCCATGCTACTTCCAGGTTCAAACTCTAAGCAATCTCCCGATTTAGTGCACCATTTTCCAACAAACGGTGTAAGTGTTGATACTTCAACTGTAGTGAGATTTTCGCTATAGTACTTTTTTGAAGTAAACATTTTCTTAGTTTCAGAAGCATCAGCGCCATAATAAAGCGTTATGTCGGAATCTCCCCTATGTGATTGCCCTAATCCAGGATTAGACCCAACAATTTTGCCTAAGTGTTTTCGAGATGAATACTTTGGTACGAGTCTAACTTTGAATCCTTCATCAGACATCATTTTGTACGCTTCGTCTTTATCTTTATCGAATAATTCAACAGGAACAGACCTGCCGCTGTCAGGATATTTATCTTCTTCTCCAACGCCTATGAAGATTTCTTTATTTTCATCTAAAGGCTCGCCTGGCATTGGATTAGTTGCAGCAATTTTTCCAGGATGAAGTGAGGCTACTTTGTAAACTTTTACTGGAACTCCCATTGATTTTAATAGCGGCGCTGCTTCTTCAACAGTTTTTCCTATTACTCCCTTTTCTGGCACGCCAGGTCCCTTGGATTCAACAACCGTTACAACGCGATCCCCGTGAATAACTTGCCCAGGTTTTACGTTTTGATATCGCGCAAAATTACCTGGTTTACTTCCTCCGAAATCTTTTATTACGTGAGTTTCGACACCTTTTTCTTGCAGTTCACGTACAACATCTTGCGCAGATTGTGAGGTTTTCGCTTTAGGTACGACTATGCGATCAGTTGGCGATGCTTTATGAAAATGCGGAGAAGTAAAGAAGAAGATTGCTGCAGCAATAATTGCAACCGACGCTATAACGCATGCGCTTATAATAATTAGCTTGCGATTTTTTATAAGCGGAGTTGCATATTCAGGCTGAGCTATTTGAATTCCAGGCTGCATCACTCCAGTAGTCTGCATCACTCCAGTAGGCTGAGATTGTTCAACGTTATTCCCGTATGAAACAGAAGCCCCACAGTTACCACAGAATTTTTCTCCAGGAACAATATTATTCCCACAATTTGCACAAAACATTCTCAACCTTCTTCGCAAAATTTAGTCTTTACAACAAATCTACACTCACAACTCACCCAGAAAAAGCACTTAGCAAAAGCACCTAGCACAAAGCCGCGTGAAGAGTTGTAGCAGAACCGTCTGTAAGACTTGCCACCTGGTCGATTGCAACACGAAGACGCTCATCGTCGTTAGTACACTCGTTCCAATCTCCCACGAATACTTCCTCCATTGCATCGTGCGAGCGCGGCGACTTGCTCATAAATACTTCTACTAAATCTGTCAAAATTTTCTGTTCGCGCTTATAAACCTCACGCTCGCGAGGAGCGATTATAAAGTGCACAGCTAAGCTTTTCAGCATCACAATTTCGTAGGAAGTATTTTCCGGAATCACAAGGTTTGCGCGGTAGCGAACAAGCGGACCGTTGCCATAACGCTCACGCGTAGCGTGCTCAACAGAACTTGCAAAACGACCAATAAGAGCACTAGTAATATTTTTCAACTGCGCTAGCGCTCGACGAGAACCGTCGAAAGAATTAGGAAACATGTGAAGCGAGCGCAAACGTTTCAAAGCATCCAAAAGTTTATCTACATCCCAACGTTCACCATACCATGCATGGGTTTCTTCAATAACTTCATCTACAACTTTTGAATCCGCAACTAAAGCAGGATTAAAAGCACCAGTTACAATCGCATCCTCAATATCGTGCACACTGTAAGCAATGTCGTCTGAAAGATCCATTATTTGACATTCCATTGGTTTTGCTTCGCGTGGAGCACCAATTTTCAGCCATTCAAATACGTCACGATCATCCGGATACACACAGAATTTCAAATCACGCTCGCCTTTATCGTGCGCTTTTGCTTCTTCTAATCCCCACGGATACTTCACTGCAGCATCTAATGCTGCGCGCGTAAGATTTACTCCTGCACTTCTACCGTTTTCGCGAAAAACTTTCGGCTCCAAGCGCGTAAGTAAGCGAAGAGTTTGTGCATTCCCTTCAAATCCACCAATATTTTTCGCTAATTCTGCGAGCGCGCGTTCCCCGTTATGGCCAAATGGTGGGTGCCCTAAGTCGTGCGATAAGCAAGCGCAATCAACAACATCCGGATCGCATCCAAGCATTGCTGCAATTTGCCTACCAATTTGCGCAACTTCCAAAGTATGTGTCAAGCGAGTTCGAGCAAAATCATCCGAACCCGCAACTAAAACCTGGCTTTTTGCACCCAATCGACGAAGCGCAGATGAGTGTATGATTCGCGCGCGATCTCTCTCAAAAGGCGTTCTCGCACGAGTGTGATGAGGCTCACTCGCCCAACGCTCAGTGTCGTGCAAATCGTATTCGCCAACGACCTCATTATCTGATGCAATTACTTCGTCGCACATACAACACCTCTTTTATTTGCAATTAAGGCTATTACTAACCTTCTAAAAATCAAGCAGCAACAAGCTATATAAGACTTTTTGCATCCAATTTTGCAATATCGCTAGAAGATAGCACTTCGTAAGCGTTACGGTAAAGACGCGGCACGCGAGGCCCAATTCCAGTCATGATTTCGTAGCTGATTGTTCCTGCAGCTTCTGCCCAATCGTCTGCAGTAGGCTCAGCAAATTCCACGCCTCTTCCAGGTCCAAAAAGCGTTACAGTATCGCCTTCTCGGACGCATAACTCTGCAGCATCACCTTTTAAATCAACTATGAACTGATCCATGCAAACTCGCCCTGAAACGTTCAAAATTCGCGCACCTTCATTGGTTTCTACTCTAACTGGCCCACCCTGCTTATCAACATGACGCGCACCTTGCATATCAAATCCGGAAGCAGATCGCAAAATTCCGTCAGCATAACCAAGAGGCACAATAGCAGTACTCGTATTATTTGGAGTTAAATACGTGCGCCCGTAGGAAATTCCATGACCTTCTTCTACAGCTTTTACAGTGCCAAGTTGCGCTTGAAGCGTCATAGCTGGTTGCAATCCATAAGTTTGAGAATCCCCCATTGCAGGATCCGGCTCGTATCCATACAAACCAATTCCTGGTCGAACAAGCTCAAAACGAATTTCTGGACGATTAAGCGTTGCAGCAGTATTTGCTAAATGGCGGATTTTAGGCGCTAAACCAGCTTCACTCATGCGTTTCGTAAACTCGTGGAATTGTTTGATTTGCCGGTCGGTTGCATCTACAAATTCTGGAACGTCAGGAGAATCCGCCACAGCTAAGTGGCTCCATTGACCAATAACCTCAATTACGCCTTCGCTCGCATACTGCTTTAACTTTTCTAAAGCTGCACTAAAACCTTCTGGAGTGAAACCGTTTCGCCCAAAACCAGTATCAACTTTTACGTGCACGCGAGCAGGCTTTGCTAAATTACGTGCAGCAAGAGCTACAGCATCAAGAGAGTCGATAGAGCCTACTGAAATATCAATATCTGCTGTAATCAAATCTGCAAATCTTGTAGTTGGAGCGCTAGTAAGCCAAGTGAGAATACGACAACGGCTGGAATCAATACCTGCTGCGCGCAAACGTAACGCTTCGTATGGTTGAGCTGTGCCAAGCCAAGTAGCGCCTCCAGCTAATGCTGCTAGCGCACTAGGAATAAGACCGTGACCGTATCCGTCTGCTTTTACGACTCCCATAACTTCCGGCGCATTCTGACCAGGCTGCAAATCTTGCGAAACGCGCTCAACCAAAGTGCGCATATTGTCTCGAAGCGCCTTCAAATCGACGATTACCTGCCCAGGGTATGCACTTAATGCGCGAGCATAGTTTGCTTCTAACATTGCTGCATTACTTGCACTATTACTTGCCGCATTACTTAAATCTGTACTCATAACTCACCTAACTGATTTAGTATGCTTTTAATGCTACATGCTCTTTTGTATACTCTCCATAAGCTTTTAAGAACACATGCGCATTTCATATGACATGATTAAGTGTTTGCACCCATTGGTATGCAATACGTACTGCACTGTGTGCACGATCTGGAATAACA
>NQOP01000001.1:312168-312276 GCA_003585845.1 Bifidobacteriaceae bacterium NR021 | reverse complement strand
ATGCGTACATTATTATAGTTTTGCTGCACCCAATGCAAGCACGCTGTTGCCATTTTTGGTTTTATTCCCGAAGATGCTAAGCGGTGAATTGTTACATAAGGAGAAATA
>NQOP01000001.1:310129-311323 GCA_003585845.1 Bifidobacteriaceae bacterium NR021 | reverse complement strand
GCGCTAGAATACGCTCATTACGTGATTCTGGATCCTCGTCAACAATCAAATAGAAACGTTTTAAACGAATATCCTCAATAACACTTGAAACAAGTGGAAAACTATTCCCCCACTGATGAGGATTGCCTGTAACACGCATAAATTTGCGAGCATTTTCATAAATATGCTCAATATTTCGCAAGTCACCAAGAGTTGCTTTTCTTAATGTTATATCTTCCATGTCAACCTCTAAAAGAAAGCAAATAAAACTACGCAAAATTAGCTAATTATTACTTACACAAGTTTGCGCTCAAAAGGATCCGAACTAATTCCCTTCGCCAGAATATCTTTACACCATTGACTAGCACCAAATAAACTGTGGTCTCTATAGTTGCCGCAAGATTCAATAGTTGTTGCAGGAACATCATCCCAAGTTGCCTTAAACGCAATAAACTCAAGAGATTCCTTTAAAGCGCGCGCCACATCTTCTGTGCTGTGTTCGCCCCAAGTGAGCAGATGAAAACCAGTTCTGCAACCAAAAGGAGAGCAATCAATATAGCCATCAATACGCTCGCGAAGTAACACTGCAATCATATGCTCAATTGTGTGCAAAGCTGCAGTAGGAATTGCTTCCTCATTAGGCTGCGTTAAACGAACATCATAGTTGGAAATAACATCCCCATTAGGACCTTTTTGCGTATTGATATAGCGCACATAAGGTGCTTTTACTTTAGTATGATCTAGTTCAAAACTTTCTGGTCTAGGTCTAGACGCATCCTGCTTATTCATAAGTATTCCCTTCACTTAACTACACAATAAACAACGTACTCTTTAACGTACTAAGTACTTCTATAGTAGACGGTAGTTGCCTAATTAGTTGAAAGATTTATTAGTTGAAAGATTTATTTACATGATTGCTGCGTTTACAAGAGCACGAGTGTAGTCATTTTGTGGATTATTGAGCACATCATTTACACTGCCACATTCCACAACTTTTCCTTCATTAAGAACAATAACTCGTGTTGCTAAATGCCGAATCATACCCAAATCATGACTTACAAATATGCATGACATGTTTTTACGCTCCGAGCGAATTGCCGCAAAAGCGTCTAAAATGCGAGTTCTTTCCGCAACGTCAATTGCACTCATAGGCTCATCGGCAAGCAAAACTCGAGGATTATTGATTAATGCGCGAGCAATACAAACACATTGCGC
>NQOP01000001.1:309233-309381 GCA_003585845.1 Bifidobacteriaceae bacterium NR021 | reverse complement strand
TTGGCCGCCAGAAAGCTCGTGAGGATGACGTTCCAAAAAATCTCCAGGTTTCAAGCCTACTAATTTCAGCATTTCACAAACACGCTGCTCAATAGTTGCATCGTCTAATTTAAGCGATTTTTGCCATATTCTAAGAGGCTCAGCAACA
>NQOP01000001.1:306022-308492 GCA_003585845.1 Bifidobacteriaceae bacterium NR021 | reverse complement strand
CTTTTTTGAACTGTCCAGCGTGGATCCAATGCAGCAAACGGATGCTGAAATACAAGCGACGATTCGCGTCTCATAAGTGTACAAGCATTTTTATTTACTTCTAATAAATTGGCATTATTTACAATTTCACCGCAATAAGTAACGTTTCCTTCGCAAAGAGTTTCAAGCCCCAACATAGCGCGTATAAGAGTTGTTTTGCCGGAACCAGATCCGCCAATAATCGCCAAAGATTCGCCAATATTAAGATTTAAATCTACACCTCTTAACACTTCAGCACGAGTTTTTGCGCGACCTAAAGTAACGTGAATATTTTTTGCATTTATAAGCGAATTTTCTTCACTATTGCCAATACAGGAATTAAATTTCTTAGAATCAACGTTCTCAGAACCATTATTTACAGAACCAGTATTTACAGAACCAGTATTTACAGAACCAACTTTTGCAGAATCTAAATTTTTAGAATCTAAATTTTGCGCTCTAAAAGTCAACTTTTTAGCAGCGCTCACTAATTGTTTAGTCGAAGAAATACGCGGATTATCAAGCAAATTCTTAACATTTTCACTATCGACCACACGCCCAGAATCGAGCACATAGCAACGATTAGCAGCATGCGAAAGCACAGAAAAATCGTGCGTTACAAAAAGCATTGAAGCGCCCATATCATCTACAAGTGAAGCAAGCATTCGCACAACTTCACTTTGTGTAACCGAGTCAAGCGCAGTAGTAGGCTCATCAGCCAAAATCAAACGCGGAGAGGTAATCAAAGCTGTAGCAATACCAACTCGCTGCTGTTGACCTCCAGAAAGCTCAAACGTACGTTTAGATGCGAGATTTTTCGACAACCCTACTTTTTCAAGCATAATGCATACTCGATTGTGAATATCGTCATCATCTAGATTGTAATGTATTCGCAAAGGCAAAGAAATTTGTTTTTCAACGCTTAACATTGGATTAAGCGCTCTATTAGCTTGCTGAAATACTACACCAACGTATTTTCCGCGAATAGAAGCTAAATTTTCATCTTTTGCTTTCACTGTTTGAAGATTGCCAAGCATACAAGAGCCTGAAAGTTCAGCATTTGACGGCAATAATCCAGTTATAGCTCGAATTAGCATAGATTTACCAGAGCCAGAAGAACCAACTAAGCCAACACGCTCACCGTCAGAAATCTCAATTGATACGTTGTCAAGAATTAGTTTTCCGCCAAGTTTTAGCGTGAGATTTTGAATATTTAAGCTCATTTTTCCCCTACTTTATCTGTACTTTTTGATGAAGGATCTAAAACTTTGCGCAATACGTCACCAAAAAGATTAAGAGCAACAACAACCACAGTCACAATCAAACCCGGCCAGACAACCGATAAAGGATTTACGTGAATTAACGAAACAGAAGTAGCCAACACGCGCCCCCAGCTAGGAACTCCAGAAGGAACACCAATACCCAAGTATGTTAAGCCACTTTCAGCCAAAATAACAGTTCCTGCAGAAAGAGAAAGCTCAACAAAAGCAACAGGAATAATATTTGGTAAAACATGATGAATAAGAACATATTTACGCGAGGAACCTTGCAAAACAGCTGAAGTCACATAATCAGATTGCAACGCAAGCTGCGCGCTAGGTCGTACAATACGTGCTAAATTCAAGCCATAGCCAGTTCCACAAGCAATAACAATCACAACAACACTAGCTCCAAACGGAACTGCAAGCATAAGCGCAATTAAAACAGTTGGAATAGAAATCAATGCGTCAACAGACATAATGCTTATTGTGCGAACAATTTGTGAACTAGAAATCATAAAGCTCAAAACAATAAACCCAACACAAGTAGCAACTAGAACAGTAGAAAAAACGAGAATCAGCTCAATTCTTGAACCTGCCATAAGCCAACTAAGCATATCTGAACCAGTGCCGTCCGTGCCAAGCCAATGCGAAAAAGACGGCTTCTGCCATACTTTAAAACCATTAGTTTCTAAAAGTGAGTACGGAGTCCATAAAAGCGAAAGCAAAGCAACAAAAAACCATATTGCAAACGTTAAACACACAAATTTACCGAAAGTAGCATTCCATATGCGCTTAAACAAAGTAGATTTTACTTTGATACTTTTTTTAGACATATTGCACATAAAAACTCACCTTATTCGCATGTTAGATTCAACAATAGGAAATTAATTCAAACTATCTTTAGATAACCTAGGGTCAAGTAGTCGGTGGGTAATGTCAACTACAAAGCCGATTAGTAAGAACAGCGCAGCAAGCATAAAAAGCTCACCTTGCACTGCAATTAGATCGCGCAAACCAACATCTCGAACCATTCCCATACCAATACCAGGTAAGGAAAACAGGTTTTCAATAACCATCACGCCCATAACCATATGAGCGAAAGTTAAACCAATAACAGATACAAGTTGAGGAAGAGCAAGTCGCAAACCAACACGCCACACAACTTGTTTGCGAGTCATTCCGCAAGCCAT
>NQOP01000001.1:303373-305241 GCA_003585845.1 Bifidobacteriaceae bacterium NR021 | reverse complement strand
CTAGAGCCAACAATAAGTCCTACTGTAAGAGCTGGAATAAGAAGAGACGCAAAAGCTTCAGGAAATTCGCTCCAGCCATCTGTAGGGAAACCTTGAGTTGGCAACAAACTGAACACACCAATACCGCGTCCTAATAGCAAAATAAGTAGCATGCAACCCCATAATGCTGGAACAGAGCCTGCTGTAATAGCCAAAAAGCGCATAATTGCCTGTGAAAGTTTGCCTTCATGAGTAATTTGCAAACATCCAAGTGAAATACCAATTACTAAAGCAATAAACAGACCCAAAAGAATCAGCGGAAAAGTAATAGAAGCACGCATTGCAATAGTTGAACTTACAGAACGACCAGTTAACATAGACACGCCAAAGTCACCGCGGAAAACACCACAAATCCAGTCAACATACTGCGTAAAAAGTGGTTTATTAATACCAAGTTCTGCTCTAAGCTCCTCTACTTTTCCGCTAGGAGCGTTTAAGCCGGCCATAACTTGCGCAACATCGCCCGGAAGTACACGTAACGATATGAAAATAACTACAGAAATGCCAAGTAAAGCAAGAATAAACAGCAATACTCTGTAGCAAATCATGCGAAACATAAAATGCCTCCTTTCTTATGGACTTTCCATGCAAACTCAATAGTGAACTTAGAGCACATGACAAGCGATGTTCTGCCTTCGTTTCTACTAACGAAGGCAGAACATATTTATATAATGTATTAGAAACTAGATGGCGACTATCAAATAAAAATCAACTAAGTCGCAGGTTGTATAGCGGCAAAATCTCTTGATTCATGTCAAAAGGCATTCCTTCAAGATTCTTCACTTTCGCAGTTACAACGCGATAGTTAAACAGCCAATCCGCAGGAGCATCCTCGCTAATAATTCGCGCAGCTTTAGCAAGCAATTTATTTGACTCTTTAGGATCCGCACAAAGCATAGCTTTAGCATACAAATCCTGGACTTGCTTATTGTCGTATCCGTAGTAATACGTAGGATCCGCCCACTGCCCAAAATCGTGACTCTCATTGTGATCAACCATCGACAAATCATACTGCTTATTCTTATAAACATCCTGAAGCCAAGTAGTAAACTCAACAATATTAACTTTCAAATTGATTCCAATAGGCTTCAATTGCGAACGCAGCTGATCGCCAATTTGCGTGCCGTAAATATTCGGATAAGTAAGCGTCAAATCCATAGGATGCGATTCATCAAATCCGACTTCCTTCATTAACTCCTTAGCGCGCTGCAAATCATGCGGATACAGCTTAGTTAAATCCTCATAACCAGGGTCAAGAGAAGGAATTGGACCGCCAAGAGCTAAATCCGTGCCGCCACGAGATGCAATAATTTGCTTGTGATCAATCGCGTAACGAATAGCTTTGCGCACGCGCTTATCTTTAGTACGTTCGCCTTTCATATTCATAGCTAGAACAAATTTATCTGTGCCATTACCTGCACTGACATCGTAACGCTTGGAATCATCTTTAAAAGGCTTAGCAAGTTGACCAGAAATAGGAGCTAATGCTTGCACAGAACCGGAAGAAAGTGCGTCAACTGCTGCGTTATCGTCAACAAAATAGCGAACTACTATCTTATTAGTTTGCGCACGATGAATGCCTTTATAACGCGGATTTGCTTTTAAAACAACGCGATCATTTGGCACAAATTTATCAATTAAATACGGTCCAGAACCAACTGCTTGAGTTTTTGCATCATACTTTGCGTTTTTATCAAAAACTAAACCTGAACGACTGCAAAGTGCCCACAAAAGCTTAGCATTTGGCTCTTTAAGAGTGATTTCAAACGTGTAATCATCTTTTGCTTTAGCAGACTCAACTTTTCCAACCATGTTAGAGCCGCGATATT
>NQOP01000001.1:298829-302583 GCA_003585845.1 Bifidobacteriaceae bacterium NR021 | reverse complement strand
AAATACAGCACCCTTACGCATGTGGAATGTGTAGCGCAAACCATCTTTACTTACTTCCCAGCTTTGAGCTAACGAAGGAACTACCTGATTAGTAGCATTGCGAGCAACTAAGCCTTCATACACATTGCCAATAAGCAACTGGTCAAGCGATGAACCTGATTGGTTACGTATATCAAGATTCGTAGGAGCTAGCTTTAGACCTACAGATATAGTTTTGTTCGAAATTTTCGATACTGAATTTGATTTATTTGGTTTATTAGATGTAGTAAGAGTTGCAAAAATTGCACTAAACACTACTATAAAAACAATAGCTAAGCTAAATAGCCACATCTTGCCCATTTTGCGTTTCGAGCCTGAATGAGCATATTTTTCAGCTTCATTCAGCGAAGAGTCAGTGCTCGCAGCGAAAGAAGTGCTTTTGTTAGCTTCATCGTTAGTTTTACCGGAGAATTTTTCAGTCGCGCCGTTTTCTTCGTGCACGCTTTCCTCAGGTTTGCTGTCAGCCATACCATAAACCTTTCTTAATGGCATATAAACATTATTTATTTGTTATTATTTATTTTTTATTTATTCTTATTTATTTTTGTCTTATAGCTCGCCGCTTTATTGGAAATGCACATTTGCAAACATAACTATTTGCATACCACATAAACCCAAATACAAGTCGACGGCATTACTAATCGTAGTCGATTGACAAGTCAGGCTCACCTATGGCGCGTCCAAAAAATCAAATAATATTTTGTATATTTTTGTAATATTTTTATACCAATACATATGAGATATATCCTACGAATGTGGTTAAATTCCAACAGAACGTAAACTTGCAAACGTACGCAATAATCGACATAAGATTAAAGCGTAGAAGCGCGCAAATTCACGAAATATTAAGATGCATACACGTATCTAATATGTTAGAAGCTCATATGTTAAAGCTAAAGCGAGGAATGATGGCTGAGAACTTGAATACTACGGTAACTGTGAACGAATCCTCGGATCCGCAAAATAAAAGCGGCGAAGACCGTACAGCATTGAACCGTCAATTGGCACAAATGCTTAAAGGCGGTGTGATTATGGATGTCACCACCCCAGAGCAGGCGCGAATTGCTGAGGATTCTGGCGCGTGCGCAGTTATGGCCTTGGAACGTATTCCTGCTGATATTCGCGCAGCCGGCGGCGTTTCTCGTATGAGCGATCCAGCAATGATTCACGGCATTCAAGAGGCTGTGTCTATTCCTGTTATGGCAAAATGCCGTATCGGTCACTTTGTTGAAGCGCAAGTGCTTGAAGCTATTGAAATCGATTACATCGACGAAAGCGAAGTTCTTTCTCCAGCCGACGACGTGTATCACATCAATAAGCGCGATTTTGCTGTGCCTTTCGTTTGCGGCGCTAAGGATTTGGGCGAAGCTTTGCGCAGGATTAACGAAGGTGCTTCCATGATTCGCACTAAGGGCGAGCCTGGAACTGGAGACGTGATTCAGGCTGTACGTCACATGCGCATGATGAATTCCGCAATTCGTAAGCTTACAAGCATGCGCGAGGATGAGCTTTTTGAAGAAGCTAAGAATTTGCGCGTGCCTTTCGAACTCGTAAAGTACGTTGCACAAAACGGCAAGCTTCCTGTTGTTAACTTCGCAGCCGGCGGCGTTGCTACCCCAGCTGACGCTGCTTTGATGATGCAGCTTGGCGCTGAAGGCGTGTTCGTTGGCTCCGGCATCTTTAAGTCTGGAGACCCAGCAAAGCGCGCTGCAGCAATCGTTAAGGCTGTAACTAATTACAAGGATGCCAAGATGATTGCTAAGCTTTCCGAAAACTTAGGCGAAGCTATGGTTGGCATTAACGAGCAGGAAATCAAGCTTTTGATGGCTGAGCGAGGCGAGTGATTTTGTCAAACTCACCTACCAATACTGATAACTCCGCTCATACTGTAGCAGTTTTAGCTGTTCAAGGTGCTTTTCTTGAACATCGCTTAATGCTTGAAAAATTAGGCGCGCGCGTTATTGAGCTTCGTCAAGCGCGCGACTTGGAGCAGTCTTTTGACCGCTTAGTACTTCCGGGCGGCGAAAGCACTGTGCAAGCTAAGCTTCTTCGTGAGCAAAATATGCTCGAACCTTTGCGCGAGCGGATTGCAGGCGGAATGCCTGTTCTTGGCACTTGCGCAGGTTTGATTTTGCTTGCGAAGAACGTGGAAGGTGACGAAGTAAACGGTTTTGGCACTTTAGACGTAACAGTTAAACGCAATGCTTACGGACGTCAGCTCGGAAGCTTCCATTGCGAGGCTGAGTTTGGTGATCTAGGTAATGTGCCGATGACGTTTATTCGCGCGCCTTACATTGCAGAAGTCGGCGCTAATGCTGAGGTTCTTGCAACTGTAGATGGTCATGTTGTCGCCGCGTGCCAAGGAAAGCAAATCGGCACATCCTTCCACCCGGAGCTTGACGACGATACGCGAATTCACCAGCTTTTCCTGGATTTGTAATCGAATTTGCAAATAAAAACGTAAGTAAAGCGCCAGTTAAAGCGTAAAACTTAAATAAGTTACATACAAAAACCTTCGCAAGTAGCAATATTTGCGGAGGTTTTTTGATTGAGTCTGAAATAAATGGAAAGTCCACTCTACGAATTGCTTTCGCATACTCTGCGCTTTGCGCGCTCAAACACGTCGTCGCGCTAACGCAGTACGTAATCTGCACCAGTGTCCCAAGATAGGCAAAAACAGACACTAACGCAGAAACCAAACTGCACCAGTGTCCCAAGATAGGCAAAAACAGACACTAACGCAGAATACAAATTCCAAATGAACTACCACACAACAGATAAATTACATTTATTATTACCGCAAGTTTCGCTGATAAATCGAAGCCATACCTTTGAAAATAAGATCCGGATCGTAATAGTCGATCGATTGCACGTCATTTTCAAAAAGCCTACCCAAACCACCAGTAGCAACTACCTTAAATGGCTCGTCTATTTCAGCTTTAAACTGCGCAATTGTGCGTTCAATTCCACCCAAGAAGCTGTAATATAATCCAGCTTGCATTGCGAGTTTAGTAGATTTTGCAAGAACAGACTGCGGTCTAGCTATTTCCACTTCTGGAAGCTGAGCTGTGTTATCCCAAAGTGCAGCAGCGGCAGTACGAATTCCTGTGCAAATAAGTCCGCAAGTAATCGCACCACTTTTATCTACATAGTTGTAAGTTGTTGCTGTACCAAAATCAATAACTAATACAGATCCTCCATACTCACTGAATGCGCCAACGCAATCAGCTAAACAATCCGCTCCAAGAGTTCTTGGCTCATCAATGCGAATATTCATGCCGGTTTTAACACCAGGACCTACAATCATAGGATCGATATGAAGAAATTTGATAATACCAGCACGGAATGAATGCATAACTTTCGGCACAACAGAAGCAACGATAACATCTTCAACATCGCTTATTTTAAATCCGCTTAAATGCAAAAATTGCGCAATCATAATGCCATACTCGTCTGAAGTATGATTGGACTTTGTTGTCATACGATAAGTGCCAACAATCCTGTTATTTTCCAAAAAACCCAGCACAATATTCGTATTACCAATGTCTACTGCTAATAACATGTGTGCCTACTTCCTATATTGGCATTTATCGGATTTAAGTTAATTTGCAATCACGTACGCACTATTATACGTGTATTTATACTATCCTATTGTATTTATACTACTTTTGCTAATAATCTTACATTTACGCAAAATTAAGCTGCTCTTATGAAA
>NQOP01000001.1:297673-297983 GCA_003585845.1 Bifidobacteriaceae bacterium NR021 | reverse complement strand
GAAGATCTTTTTCCCACAATAAAAGACCATCTTTTAAAGAAATGCGTTTACCAGGATCATCTGGAAGCCACAATTTACTTCCATCATCTCGAGTAACACCAGCATCAATCATGGCTTGCACGTTTAATCTAGCTAAAGATTTAATACTCCAGTCATATGCTTGACCCATAGTTGCCCTAAAATCACTTCGCGAATAAACTTCAAAAGGCAAATACCTGTATCCCGTATCCACGCGATTAGCAGCATCTGCGAATACACGATTAAACTTCTGGTCGCCAAAATAAGGTATATCAATGCCTCGTGAATCACG
>NQOP01000001.1:294878-296902 GCA_003585845.1 Bifidobacteriaceae bacterium NR021 | reverse complement strand
CCATTGACACGAGTACGAATTCCACGCATATCGTGACATACAAAATTCACAAATCGCATTGCTGCTTCAGGCTTACGGCTCGATTTAAGTACAGATAACGAAGAACCGCCCATTTCTGCATTACGCTTTTCTCCGTGCATAGTTGGCACATTCGTAACTTTCCACAATCCTGCAGTTCCAGGCACATTTTCCAAAAGCAAAGACGGCATCCAAGCTCCTGAGAAAACAGAAGCAATCTTGCCAGCTCCAACACCATTCTTCCAGCGTTGACTCCAAGTTGTAGTTCTAATGTCAATCAATCCTTCATCAATCATTGATTGCCAGAACTTTGTAAACTCTTCAGTACCCTTATCTTTGCTCAATCTAACAGTAACTGTTTTCCCATCATGAGAAGTCATAAACGGGTGTCCGCCTGCAAGCCAAATCATAGCGTTATAAAAACTTGCGTCACCTGAGTCTGCCGCAATATACACACCGATATCTTTAAGCTTACGAGCAGCCTGACGGTAATCTTCCCAAGTGTGTATTTTTGTGGCATCTACACCAGCCTGCTTAAACACGTCATCATTATAAAACCAAGCCATTGGGCCAGAATCCATTGGCAAACCGTAAACGCGTCCACCAAGTTGCACAGAAGACCATGTTCCAGGAGTATAGAAAGTGCGAGTATTTTTCACACGATCAGTAATATCTAAAAGTTGTCCACTTACAGCATATTGCGGAAGAGCAAAATATTCTAATTGAACAATATCTGGCATGCCATAGCCATCTTGAATAGCGCTATTAAGATTGTTGTATCCGCTAGTATCTTTTACAGTTACATGAACATCCGGATTATTTAGTTCAAATTCTTCAGCAAGTCGCTTCATGCTTGGTTCCCAAGACCAAACACTAATTTGAGTTCTAGAATCTTTAGTTCCGCATCCGCAAGAAAATAGCAAAGAAAAAACACAAAGTATCGACAGAAGCAAACGCGAAAAATGATTGCGTTGTTGCAAAATTCTTGCAAATGCAGACATAAGATTTGCCATCCGTTACTTTATGTTACTCAACGTTGTTATGCGCTTACTCAACAGTTACAGACTTTGCAAGATTACGAGGCTTATCAACATCATAACCTTTTAACTTTGCCATATCCATTGCAAATAATTGCAATGCAACTACATCTACAAGAGGACTTAGCAAAGTCGCGCATGCAGGACGCCAGAACACAATATCTGCATAGCGAGAAGCATCTGGATCACCCTCTTCTGCAACAGCTATAGTGAAAGCTCCGCGCGCTTTAACTTCTTCAATTCCAGAAATAACTTTCGCATGAAGCACATCACGACCGCGAGAAGATGGCACAATAACAACTACCGGCTCACCTTCATCTACAAGCGCAATAGGACCATGCTTAAGCTCACCTGCAGCAAAACCTTCAGTAAACGTATACGCAATTTCCTTAAGCTTCAACGCACCTTCTAGCGCAACAGGATAGCCAACATGTCGACCTAAGAAAAGGAAAGATTTAGCTTCAAGAGTATGCTCAGCTGCTTTCATAATTGATTCAGATTGCGTATCAAGTACGTGCTGAATTTTATCCGGCATCTCTTTTAATTGCGCAACTATTTGCTGAATTTCGTCGCGATACATAGTGCCTTTTACTTGCGCCAAAAACAGGCCAAGCATATAGGCTGCAACTATTTGAGCAACAAAAGCTTTAGTAGACGCAACTGCTATTTCGGGACCTGCATGCGTGTAAAGAACTGCATCAGATTCGCGAGGAATGCTAGAACCTTGCGTATTGCAAATCGCGAGAACACGACTACCTTGCTCACGAGCATGACGCAAAGCCATAAGCGTGTCCATTGTTTCACCAGATTGTGAAATAGCAACAACTAATGTGCGATGAGTCAAAATAGGATCGCGATATCTAAACTCATGAGCTAATTCAACTTCTACAGGCACGCGAACCCAATGCTCAATAGCATATTTTGCAACCAATCCGGCATAACTTGCAGTTCCGCAAGCAACAACAATAA
>NQOP01000001.1:280887-294124 GCA_003585845.1 Bifidobacteriaceae bacterium NR021 | reverse complement strand
CGCGTCAAAGCGACCGCGCAAAGTGTCAGCAACAGCATGTGGATCCTCATGAATTTCCTTATCCATAAAGGAATCCCAACCGCCTTTTTCTACTGCAGAAGCATCCCAATCAACCGTAAAACAAGTAGGATTTTCAACAATATTATTGTCAAAATCAGTTAGAAGCAAAGACGCTTTGCCACTGCCATCCACATCTCCAATGCACACAGCTTGATCTTGACCAACTTCCAAGACTCGATCCGTATAAGCAACAAAAGCTGCAACGTCAGAGCCAAGGAAATACTCACCGTCTCCAAGACCTACAACCAAAGGCGAATCGTGACGAACAGCAGCCACAATACCTGGCTGACGAACGTCAACAGCAAGTAATGTGAAAGCTCCCTTTAACATTTTTGCAGTACGACGAAGAGCTGTAAATAAATCCGGCTTACCAGTTTCGTCTACAATATCATTCGCAATTTTGCCAAGTAATTTTGCAGCAACTTCAGTATCTGTTTGAGAAGAAAATTCGTATCCTTCTTCGTGAAGCTGTTCTTTTAATACAACAGCATTTTCAATAATGCCGTTATGAATAAGCGCGATTTTGCCATCTGCACTAGTATGAGGATGCGCATTAGTGTCGCAAGGAGCACCATTAGTAGCCCAACGAGTATGACCAATAGCTGCACTCGCTTCAGGCATAGGATTTGCATCAATATCGTTGCGAAGAACAGATAAACGACCAGCTTTCTTTCGCACAGTCGCACATTTCATCCCAGGAGCAACTAAAGCTACACCCGAAGAGTCATATCCGCGATATTCTAGACGCTCTAACCCACCTAAACAAACTTCTAAAGGTTTTGCACAAACTTTTCCAAAACCTGCGTATCCTACAATGCCACACATAATCTTCTATTGTACGTTATGCGAGCGAGCGCACGCCAGAGAAGCACACAAAAACTACGCAAAACTACATAAATAAGATACGTTTCTTACGTAAATTACAATACGTGATTTAGGAAATCTTTAAAACGATCAGTTTGCGGATTAGTAATAATATCTGCACTACCCTGCTCAACTATGACACCGCCATCCATAAACACAACCTGATCTGCAACCTCACGCGCAAAGCCAATTTCGTGAGTTACTACAATCATAGTCATGCCATCTTTAGCAAGATTTCGCATAACGGTTAACACTTCACCTACAAGCTCTGGATCTAGCGCAGATGTTGGCTCGTCAAATAGCATAATTTCCGGTTTCATAGCAAGAGCGCGAGCAATTGCAACGCGCTGCTGCTGACCGCCTGAAAGCTCTGCAGGATAATGGTTCATACGCTCATCCATGCCGACTCGCTTTAGCTCTTCAATAGCTAAATCGCGCGCTTCTTGAGCTTTCATATGCATAACATGAACAGGAGCTTCCATAACGTTTTCCAAAGCAGTCATATGAGGGAATAAATTAAAACGCTGGAATACCATGCCAAGTTTCGCACGTTGTTGAGCAATTTCTTTGTCGTTAAGAGCCTGCAGGCACTTCTCACCTTTATACGTTACTTGCTTTACGCCGATGCGCTCGCCATAAATACTTATACTTCCTGCAGTCAAAGTTTCTAGTTGATTAATTAAACGCAATAACGTCGATTTTCCAGAACCGGACGGACCCAAAATAACTGTTACGCTACCTGGGTTCACTGTCATGTTAATACCGTTAAGTACATGCAATTGACCGAAAGATTTTTGCACATCGTTAATAGCAACCGCAGGAAGATTAGATTTTGCTTCTACCATTTATTCACATCCAATTTGTTTGTTTCATGCAAAATTTAAAGTTTACAAAGAAAAATATTTAAAAATTAAGCTATTATGCACTTATTTAAGCATTAAATCCGAGCATAGCAGCATCATTTCGTCCTTTAACATTTTTCCGTTTAGCATCTAATGATTGATCGCCGCGCTGATCAGAATCAGTATTAAGTCGAGCATGTTTTACAATATCTCTTGCTTCAAAGCCTTTAGCAAAATGCTTCTCGAGCATGTATTGCAAAACCATCAAAATGGAAGTAATAATCAAATACCAAATACTTGCAACAAGAAGAAGCGGAATTGGTTTATAAATACGGTTAGCAATAGCGTTTGTAGCAAATTGCAATTCAAGAGTAAACGGAACTGCAAGAACTAACGAAGTCGTTTTCAGCATACCAATTGTTTCGTTACCAAGTGGAGGAACAATAATACGCATTGCTTGAGGAAGAATTATACGCCTCATAGTTAAAGCTCTACCCATTCCAAGAGCCTTAGCAGCTTCAACTTGTCCGCTATCTACGGCTTCCAATCCTGCGCGAACAATTTCCGACAAATAAGCGGATTCATTCAAAGACAAACCAACCACAGCAGCAGTAAGAGAAGTCATAATTACATTAGAATCAATAGACCAAAATTCTACAGAAGTAAAAGGAATACCAATACTAATTTTCGGCACAAGAACTGCAAACATGCCCCAAAATACAAGCTGAGTATAAACAGGAGTACCACGGAAAAACCAAATAAAGAACCAACTTACACCACGAAGCACAGGATTAATTGACTTACGCATCATCGCTAAGCCTACAGCAAGCACGATTGAAATTACCATAGCAATTAGCGTAAGAAGCAACGTCCAGCCAATACCAGAAAGCACGTTATCGCTTATTAGATATATTCCAACTACTTCCCATTCAAAACGAGGGTTGGTAATAATACTGTAAAGAAGCGAACATGCTATTACAGCTACAATTACTCCAGCAACAATAGGTCCCGGCTTTTTTACTGGCAAAATACGTTCAGAGTTAGCTACTCCGGACTTGCTCTTAGAAGAGTTACCAATTAAAGAATTCAAAATATGCTCCAATAAGTACGTTTATACAAAACAGCAAAGTAACGAAACAATCTGAGTCGAGAATTAAATCACGACTCAGATTAACGATATCATTTTAAATAATTATTTGATTATTTGATAGCTAAAGTTTTATCGCTAAAGTTTTATAGCTAAAGTTTTATAGTTTTGGATTAACTACAGACTTTTCAATAGCAACATCTTCAACGCCCCACTTCTTCAAGATATCCTTGTAGACGCCGGACTTCATAAGCTTATCAATACCAGCTTTTACAGCCTTCAGCATCGCTGTATCACCCTTTTTAACAGCCGCTCCCATTGGTTCAGAATCCTTGCTGTTTTCCAAAATTTCAAGCTTTCCAGGATTCTTAATTGAAGCGTAACCTGCAACAGGAGTATCTGCATACATAACGTCAGCGCGACCGGAAATAAGTGCGGTAGTTGCGTCAGTTTGCTCCTTGAAGCTCATGATTTCAAGAGGCTTATCCCCTTTAGCTGCGCACTGTTTCTTTGCTTCTTCCATAATAGGTTCGCCAACAGTACCAGTTTCCAAAGTTACTTTCTTGCCACAAAGGTTCTTTGGATCTACATTAGTAGGATTTCCCTTGCGCACTTCAAAAGACAGACCTGCGTTTGCATAAGTAATAAAGTCTACAGACTTCATACGTTCAGCATTTACTGTAAAACCAGAAATACCGACATTATATTTGCTTCCTATTGCTGGAATAATTGAGTCGAACTGAGCATGCATAATTTTTGCTTTTAAGCCCATGACTTTTGCAAGGGCCTTCGAAAAATCAATTTCGTAACCTACAGGAGTTTTACCGTCTGCAGCAAAGAATTCTGCAGGAGCATAACTTACGTTTACACCAACAGTTAGCTCTCCTGTTTTCGCAACTTCTGCTGGCACTAATGCTGCAACAGCATCATCTTTTTGCACATGACTTACATCATAGCTACGAGCAACATCAGGGTCTGCTTTTTTAGAATCAGCAGGTCCACATGCAGCAATACTGCCAATCATTACTAAAGATGCAACAATAGCAACAGGTTTCATAGATTTAAACATGGTTCTTCTCCTCATTTATTTACTAAGAATTTATAATTTGCATTAATGTGTATAACTATACACGATAACACTACAAATTCAACAGCCTTTTATGCGATTATTGAATATGCGAAGATACTCATGCAGTACATCTGCGCAATAATTATGCTTTTTATAAACAAAAACTGTATATTATTCGCAATAATGTATAATATGTGCGTGTCGCGTTGATGTACTTTTTAGCTCAAAAGAAGCGCACAAGTGCTTTAACAAAACATATAAAATAAGCGTCAACTATCAATCAATACTACGAGAACGCAAATTACGGTAACGCATTTCACGCAAAGCTTCTCGCTTATCTTGCTCCTCACGCAAAGCCTGACGCTTATCAAATTCCTTTTTACCGCGCGCTAAAGCAATTTCTACCTTTACGTAACTTCCCTTAAAATACAAACGCAAAGGCACAACAGTGTAGCCTTTCGCTTCAGTTTGCCTAGAAAGCTTAGCAATCTCAGCAGCATGAAGCAGAAGCTTACGCTTGCGCTTAGGAGCATGATTATTCCACGTACCGTTTAAATATTCAGGAATATTTGCTCCTTCAAGCCACATTTCACCGCGACGATCAATATTCACAAATGATTCAGCTAAAGAAGCACGCCCTTCGCGAAGTGACTTAACTTCAGTACCAGTAAGAGCAAGACCTGCTTCATAACAATCTTCAATTACATAATCATGATGCGCTTTACGGTTTTGTGCCACAGTAACAGTGCCATCTTGCGCAGGCTTATTTGCCATAATTCCCCTCCAGTACACATCACGCACAAAAGAAACTTGCCATAAGATACTACTATCTTATGGCAAGAACAATAAGTCGTAAACTTACAAAGTTTTCAATTTCAACAAATTGAAAACTTTGAAGTGCTTATATTTAATAATGCACATACTCGTAATCGCCTGGATTATAAATAGTTTCATAAGCAGGGAATGTCGAAAAACCAGTTCCACCTTCAGAAATAAGAACTGATCCGTCAGCATTTACACGTTCCACAACCGCAACATGTCCATATTGCCAATCAGCATTCCAGTTGCCGACGCGCTGACCGCGAGCAAACACCATAACGGCACCAACATGTGGAGTTCTATTAACTAAATATCCAAGCCTACGACCAGTATTCGCCCACTCAGCACCGTTACCCATGTAAGAGCCAACAGGCAGACCAAGTTGAGAACGACGCAAATAAGCCCATAACGTGCATTGACGAGAAGGATAAGCAGAACCACCAACAGTGTTTCCAGTATTATGTCCGTAGCAGAACTTAGAACCTTCTGCGCAATTTCCAGGAACAGTATAATTCATACCATTAGCAGCGCCATTAGAAAGTTGCATTGGAGGAAGGTAAACATTCTTTCCAGAACTTCCATTCAATTGCTGACGATTACCAGCATTCGGATCAGCTTTAGCAAATGACTTATTAGCAAGAGCACGCGCTTGAGCATCAATAGCAGATTTCATTGCTATAATTTCTGCAGCTTCACGAGCAGACTGAGAAGTTAAACTACTCTTTTGACTTTCTAACTGCTTGCGAATTTCTTCACCATGATCTCGCAAACTTTGCAAAGACTTTTTGCGATCATTGGCAGCTTTCGCAGCAATTTGAGCACTTTGCGCTTGAGCGTCCGCCTGCTGCTTTAACTTAGCGATTTCTGCTTCAATAGCAGCCAAACGCTGACGACGATTCATAGAAGTATTCAACTTAATAGCAGCATCATTAGCAGCATTTGCTTCACTTCTGGCAACGGCAGCTTCGGATTGCAACTTTCCAACAAACTGTTCTGTAGTAGTTGATTTAGTCACAATATTCATAACATTAGATGCTTGAGAACCATGGAAACTCTTACGAGCAAGCTGCGCTACAGCAGCCTTAGCGTCATCAAAATCTTCACCAGTTTTTTTAATTTTTTCTTCCAAATCACGCTTATCTTTTTGCGCAGATTCTAGACGCTGCTGCGTTGATTCTACAAGACTGCGCGCCTGAGAAGCTTGCTCTTCTGCTTGTTGAGCAGCTCGTATTTGATTTGGAATTTTATGCTCATTTAAATCATTTAATTCAATGATTTTATTTGCAAGTTGTTTATTTACACCAGCAAGTTGGCGCTTCAAATTCTCGTTTCGTTGTATTTTGCGCCTATATTCCTTCATATTGACAGCACTTGCTGTAGACGCATTAAATAATGTACCAGCAACACCAGCAAACATCATTGAAATAGCAACTATTAAACTCACTACAGTATTAGTTCGTCGAATTACATACATGCTATGTCGATCTTCGCTCATATCACTTCCCTTTCAACATCACTATTGCGAATTATACAGTAATACAAGGAATCGTGCGAGTTTCTACTTAAAATCTTCTAAAATATTACTTTCACAATGCTCATGCGAAAATAACGCAAATAATTACGCACCTATTATTTTGCATCTTAAGCTTTTAAGTACCGTCTCAAAGCAATAGCAGAAGCAACTATAGATAACACTACTGCACCAGCTACAAGTACTGGAACGCATAGCCACACAGTTGTTTGAGTAACAAATGGCATCCAACGCACATTCTGCGCAAGCCAATCAGTTACAAAAACTTTAACTACTAAACTTAGCGCAGCACCAGCAAGTAAAGAACCTACAAACGACGCGAACGCTCCTTCAAGAATAAACGGCATACGAATAGTCCAGTTAGAAGCACCGACTAAGCGCATAATTTCGGTTTCTTGACGGCGACTAGCAGCAGACATTCGAATCGTAGTGCCAGTAAGCATAATAGCTACAACAACCATAACTGCTGCAAGCACAATTGTCACAACAGTAGCTCGATTAAGCACACTGAAAACAGGATCAAAAATCTGACGCTGATCAACAACTTCTTCCACACCGTCGCGTCCAGAAAGAACTTCTGAAACAACCTGATATTTCATAGGATTAGTAAGCTTCAATCGCAGCGAATCTTGCATATCTGCCGCAGTTAAAGTACGTCCTTGATACATTCCGTTAGGATATTGCTTTAAGAATGTGTTCTTATAAAATTCATTGCGGCTAACATAAGTAATATTTGAAACATCATCGCCTAATTCTTGGTGAATAATATGCTCCAATTTTACAATTTCGGAATTAGTAGGCGCTTTTCCAGAAGCACAAGAAGGAGATTGGCTAGTTCCATCCGGGCACAGCCAAGCAACCACTTCTACTTTGTCATACCAGTCACCTTTTGCCTTGGTAATTTGCGCTTGCATAAGCACTGAAACACCAATAAAAAGGAAAGAAATGAACGTTACAAGCATAACCGAAAGAATCATCGAAACATTACGACGCAAACTAATGCATGTTTCGGAAAAAATAAATCTTAAACGCATTACTCTGCTCCTTCAGTTTTATCAGTGTCATTATTACTATCGTCAACACTAATGTTCTCATTATTAGTATTTGCAGCCGCAACAGGTGGCTTAGGCGGAGCTGGAGGCATAGGAGGGAGCTGAGATTTACGCTCAAATCGCTCAGATTCAGCATCGGATTGCGAACGATTTTCTGCTTCGGATTGCGATTCATCGCTAGTTTCAGATTGTGATTCTTCGCTCACTTCAGAGTTTTCAGTAGATTCATGAGTTTCGTGAGATTCATTAGTCTCTGCAGTTTCATGAGTTTCGTGAGATTCATTAGTCTCTGCAGTTTCGTGAGATTCCTGAGATTCAGTAGACTCAGAATTTCTGGCATTTTCAGAGGATTCTTTATTATCTTCCGAAATCTCAACTTCTGAATCATTCCCTTCAACATCTTCATTATCGTTTGAAGAAATCAATCCGCGTCCCCAAGTCATCGTTGTTTCCAAAGACTGGAACACTTCGCCGTAACGACCAGTTCTGCCGGAATGAACAGACTGTGCCAAACGTGCAATTCCTTCATTTTCTGAAGTGTCACTCTTCAACGATTGCGTTACCATGTCAACAACTTCACGCGCCTGAGCAGCACGTTGAGCTTTTTTAGAAAGCCTCTTATGACGTTCAGCATGCTCAGATTGAGCAATTGATTTTTGAGCATCACTATCTGATTGATCTTGAGAATTTTCAACAGTTTGTTGTGCTTTAGAATTATGCTCAACTTCACTATCCGGGAAATACAATGCAGAATCATATGATCCTTCACGCTCATCACGCACAATTTTTCCAGCATGAAGCTCAACAACTCGCTTACGCATTGAGTTCACAATTTCCTCATTATGCGTAGCCATAACAATTGTTGTGCCAGTTCGGTTAATAGCATCCAAAACTTCCATAATTCCAAGAGAAGTAGTCGGATCCAAATTACCAGTAGGCTCATCTGCAAGAATAATTTGAGGGTGATTTACGTATGCGCGAGCAATTGCAACTCGCTGCGCCTCACCGCCAGAAAGCTCGTGTGGGTAATTATTTTCTTTACCAGTCAAACCAACAGTTTCAAGAACACGAGGAACAAGAGAACGAATAGTCGCTCTACTTGTACCAATCACTTCCAAAGCAAAAGCAACATTTTGATAAACTGTTTTATTATTAAGCAGCTTATAATCTTGGAAAATAAAGCCAAGAGATCTACGATACTGCGGCACTTGTCGGTTAGAAAGTCTGCGCAAATCGTTACCAGCTACGTGAATTTCACCACCATTTGCCTCTTCTTCGCGAAGCAGCAAACTAAGCAATGTAGTTTTGCCAGAACCGGAAGCACCAACAAGAAACACAAAATCTCCGCGATCTACATGCAAAGACACATCGTCTAATGCAGGGCGTGTACCTCGAGGATATATTTTTGACACATGATCTAATGAAATCAGCGACATTATTTCAATTCCTTCCGAAGATTATGTGTAATTGTTGGTTTTTAGTTCTAGCTTTAGTTTTATTTAAGATTCTGCTTCAGCTTCTTTTTGAGCTGCAACTCGCTGCTCGTGACGCCAACGAATGCCAGCTTCAATAAAACCGTCAATATCACCGTCAAAAACAGCTTGAGTTTGTGAAGTTTCGTAACCAGTGCGCAAATCCTTCACCATCTGATAAGGGTGAAGCACGTAAGAGCGCATTTGATCTCCCCAACTTGCCTTAATATCTCCAGCAAGTTCCTTCTTTTTCGCAGCTTCCTCAGCATGCTTAAGCACAAGCAAACGCGATTGCAAAACTGCCATTGCAGCAGCGCGATTTTGAATCTGACTGCGCTCATCTTGCATAGAAACAACCAAGCCGGTTGGCAAATGCGTAATGCGAACAGCAGAATACGTAGTGTTTACACCCTGGCCTCCTGGCCCTGAAGCCTGGAAAGTATCCACGCGAATATCCGAATCTGGAATATCAATATGATCCGTAGCTTCAACAAGAGGAATTACTTCCACAGCGCTAAAACCAGTTTGGCGACGTCCTTGATTGTCGAATGGCGAAATACGAACCATTCTGTGAGTGCCGCCTTCTACAGAAAGACGACCATACGCATAAGGAGCATCAACTTGGAAAGTAGCGGATTTAATACCAGCTTCCTCTGCATAAGACGTGTCCATCATCTTAGTTTTGTAACCGTTTCGCTCAGCCCAACGCAAGTACATACGGAGCAACATTTGAGCAAAATCAGCAGCATCCACGCCACCTGCACCAGAGCGAATCGTAACAACTGCAGAACGAGCGTCATACTCGCCGTCAAGAAGAGTCTGAACTTCCATATCGTCCAACTCGTGAGCAATATTTCCAAGCTCTTCTTGAGCCTCATTCATTGAATCAGCATCGCCTTCTTCTTCACCAAGCTCAATTAGAGTCTTAGTATCTTCAATGCGTTGCTCAACAGCTTGCAAACGCTTCAATTGAGACTGAGCTGCAGAAAGCTTACTCGTGACTTGCTGAGCATGCTCAGAATCGTCCCAAAGTCCAGGCTCTGCAGCCTGCTTTTCTAAATCAGCAATCGTAGCCTTCAACGAATCGACATCTAGTGCTTGAGAAATCGAAGAATACTTTGCTTCAACATCATTTAGTGCTTGGGAAAAATCAAATTCCGCCATTTATTTAAAGTACCTCTTTACATACCTGTTTTACGCAATTACTACTCGCAAAATACTTACAAAATCAACTATTTATAAGTTTAGCGCACGGTCAAAATCTCAGGACCGTTTTCCGTAATTGCAATCGTATGTTCAGTGTGTGCACCGCGAGAACCATCAGCAGAACGAAGAGTCCAACCATCCTTAGGATCCTGATAAATTTCGTCAGTAGTCTTTAAGAACCATGGCTCAATTGCAATCACAAGACCTGGGCGAAGCTTGTAGCCGTGGTGAGCAGTGCCATCGTTAGGAACGTGCGGATCTCCGTGCATAATATGACCGACTCCGTGGCCACCAAACTCAAGGTTTACGCTGTAACCATACTCGTGAGCAACGCAACCAATAGCAGCAGAAATATCGCCAAGACGGTTGCCAGGCTGAGCCATATTGATACCAGCTTCCAACGCTTCCTCAGTGCACTTAATTAAGCGCAAATCCTCAGGATCAGCATGATTTCCAACCACGAAACTAATAGCAGAATCACCAACCCATCCATCGACGTTAATTGCCAAGTCAAGAGTCAACAAATCGCCGTCTTTAAGGTTGTAATCGTATGGAACTCCGTGAAGAACAGCATCGTTTACAGAAGTGCAAATATAGTGCGCAAAAGGTCCTGTACCAAAATCAGGAGCGTAATCAACATAGCAAGAAGATGCACCTTTGCGGCTCATAATTCTCTGACGAACGAAGTCATCAATCTCAAGAAGATTCGTGCCAACTTTGGTCATTGCTTTCAAGTCTTTAAGAATACTACCGACGAAGCGACCTGCAGGCTTCATCGCTTCAATCTCAGATGGAGTTTTAAGTTCAATCATGCTTTAAGACTAACGCGCAGGCACGAAAATAGCGCAAAATATGGCGAAAATACTAGCTAAATGATGTCGCTTAATACATGTAATCTAGGCACATGTCTAACAACAATGAAAATAATAGTAATAATAAGGAATCGCAGAAGGAAATTTCTGCTGTAGATTTCGACCCTGCATCCTTCTCTTCGGTTACTCGACCACAAGACGATTTATTCCGTTACGTAAACGGTCCTTGGATTGACACTTACACTCTTCCAGAAGACAAACCAATGTATGGTGCTTTCCACAAGCTTGCAGAAGATGCAGAAAAGCAAATTCGAGATATTTTAGAAAGCGAAGATTGCCCAGCTAAAAAGTCTCAAACTTTATACCGTAATTATTTGGATACTGCAGCTATCGAAAAAGCTGGAATTACGCCAATTAAGGGCGATTTAGACGCTGTGGATTCGGCTAGCAGCAAAGAAGATTTGGTTCGCACTATTGGCGCGCTTAATCCGTACGGCGGTCCAGATGCAATGTTTTATTTTGGAGTTTACGGAGATCCTAAAGATCCTAAGACGAATATTATGCATATTGAGCAATCGGGATTGGGCTTGCCAGACGAAGCATACTATCGCGAAGATAATTACGCTCCAATTCGCGCTGAATATGTAAAAATGGTAGCTTCGTTGTTGAGATTGGCTGGTTACGGAGATACTGCCACTACCCAAGCTCAAGCTGAGCGTTTTTTGAATGTTGAAACGCAGATTGCAAGCAAGCATTGGGATAACGTGGCAACTCGTGATTCTCAAAAAACTTATAATCCTTGCGATTATGCTGATTTGGCAAAAAATCTTGAAGCGCTGAATCTCGACGCTTTCTTAGATGCTGCACAAAAAGCGTACGAAACTTGCGAAGAAGCAGAACATCAACCAATCAATCTTCGTGGAGCTTTTAGCAAAGTAGTAGTTCACGAGCCAAGCTTTATAGAAGGATTGAATAAGATTTGGCAGGAAGCCGACTTAGAAGATTTAAAGCTTTGGGCACGCGTGCACGTGATTTTGTCTTGGGCAATCTTACTGAGTGAAGACTTTGCCGAAGCTAGATTTGATTTCTACGGCAAGGTGCTTTCTGGAGCCACAAAGCAACGCGACCGCTGGAAGCGAGCAGTCGGAGTTGTTGACGATGCTTGTGGCGAGGAAGTTGGACGCGAATACGTGCGATTGCATTTCCCTGAGTCTTCTAAGGAATATATGCAAGGTTTAGTTGACAATCTTATTAACGCTTACCGCGAGTCGATTTCTCACAGCAGCTGGCTTGGCGAGGAAACTAAGGCGAAGGCTTTGGAAAAGCTTAGCAAGTTTGAGCCAAATATTGGTTACACAAACCATTGGGTTGACTACTCTGCGCTAAATATTAAGGAAGATGCTGATTTAGTTGATAACATGCGCGAAGTTTACCGCTTTGGTTTTGGTAGAAATACTGCAAAAGCTGGAAATCCTGTGGACCGCGAAGAATGGCAGATGACTCCGCAAACTGTGAACGCTTACTACGATCCTCTGCTGAACGTAATCGTGTTCCCAGCTGCAATTTTGCAACCTCCATTCTTTAACCCGAGCGCTCCAGATGCAGCAAATTACGGCGCTATTGGTGCCGTGATTGGTCACGAAATCGGTCACGGTTTTGACGATCAAGGTTGCGAATACGACGGCGACGGCGTGCTTAACAATTGGTGGACTGAAGAAGACAAAGCTAACTTTGCTGAACGCACTAAGAAGCTCATTGAGCAATACAATGCTTTCACACCAACGCAGCTTATCGTTAAGTACTCTCACTTGAAGAGCAAAGAAGAGCGCAATGCGATGCCTCACGTAAACGGTGCTTTAACAATCGGCGAAAATATTGGCGATTTAAGCGGCGTGACTATTGCGCTTAAAGCATACGCTTTCGCCTTGCAAAAAAGCAAGGGACAAGAAATCGACGGAAGTGACGATGCTATTCGCGAAACCTTGCTGAACGCTCCTGAAGTAGATGGCTTCACTGCTTTGCAGCGATTCTTCTTAAGCTACGCGTTGGTTTGGCGTTCCAAGGCTCGTAATGAGATTGCGGAACAGCTGCTTCAAATCGACCCACACTCCCCAGCCGAATGCCGCACTAACGGCATTGCTCGTAACGTTGACTTGTTCTACGATGCGTTCGATGTTAAAGAAGGCGACGAGATGTGGCTCGACTCAAGCGAGCGCGTGCACATTTGGTAAAGCACCTCAAATTGAGCACAGAAAACTAACAATAGAAAATAAAAAAGCCTGCAAGCGTTCTTTACTAAACGTTTGCAGGCTTAATTTATATTTCTTTATAAGTTTTATTCTTCTGCAGAGGTAGAACCTGCAGAAACAGCTTCTTCTGCAGCAAAATCTTGCGAAACAGTCTCATTCGAAACGGCTTCTTCT
>NQOP01000001.1:278621-280134 GCA_003585845.1 Bifidobacteriaceae bacterium NR021 | reverse complement strand
CTGCTGCAGCTTCAACATCAGCAACAGCAGTATCAGTATTAGCAGTATCAGTATTAGCAACAGCAGTGTCTACAGAAGCAGCTTTGGCGTGCGTCTTTTTACGTGACTTATAAAGCAAAACAGAACACACAACTACAGCACAAAGAATAATTACAATTGCAATTACAGCAACCACCATTCCAGAAATACCAGTTTTTTCAGTATTTTTAGCGGAATCTTTACTATTTGCAATTTGAGAATTAACCTTGTTGGCTAAATGCTTATCTTTTTCAAATGCTTTCTTTTTGCTAGATTTATCACCCTTATGTTTTTTCTTATTTTTATCGTCCTTCTTATCTTTCTTATCTTTTTTATCCTTATCGTCCTTTTTATCCTTATCGTCTTTAGCTGCCTTAGTATTATTCGCTACTGCAGCAGGACGCCGATAAACTTGAGGGCTTCCATAACCAATTTTGCCATCAGGATAATCAATATCACCGTTATATTCTGACAATGTTAAATCACCAACAATGCCGTACGGACCGCCTTGAGCTTCACCATAGCCGAAGGAGATATTTCGTGGATTCAAAATTTGATACAAATGACCATTCTCATCAGTAAAGGCACCACGAGTAGCGCGCAATGGTCCCTCTTCATTTTGAATCCATAAACGCATAGAACCAGCAAGATCTGTACCCCAGCTTAAGTTTTCGCCCCAAGCTTTTCTACCACTAAAATCAGGTGCGCTTTTACCATCTGGAGCAAAATGATCAAATTTACCATGTTGAGCAGTCTCTTGTGCGCGACGATACGCATCCTCTTCATTTGCGGAATCGTATTGAATATTATTCACATAAGCTTGTTTAGTTAAACCGCAACGACTCACATAATCTTGCAAAGGAATTCCTTCAAAGTAAATACTACGATCGTCGTATAAACGCGAACGTGCATTACGAATTGAAGCCAGCACATAGCGCACTACATCAACAGATCGAACCCAGCCAACACTACGTGCAACGTTTTTTTGTTTAATAATCGGGTTTTTAATAGACAGGTTTGACGTAGACGAATTAGATGCTTCTTTGCTTAATTCTAACGAATTTACGCCCATAAAATTCATTTTCATGTAGCTTTGCGCAGGCAAGCACACAAAGGATACTACAGCGAACAGGCTTATTAGCGAACATACAATACGTTTCACTACAGTATTTTTAACTATCGTATTCTTCGAATTTATTGAACTATTCGATTTAAAACCAAATGATTTAAATAAGTTAGAGGAGCATGAATTTACATGCATAGCTAGATTGCGCACCAATCCCTGCTTATTATTTTTCATAATAAACTCTTCTTCTGTTCATTCAATGCAACAAATATAGGTTAATAGTATCTCTTAATAAGGAATTATTGCGAAAATGCTTGCAATATTGCGGTTTTTAAATTGGTTTTATTGTCAATATTTTTAATAAATTGTGGTTAAAACATAGCTTTTAACCACAATAAAAGAATTTTCTAGAACAATTCTCGCAAAACA
>NQOP01000001.1:254685-277844 GCA_003585845.1 Bifidobacteriaceae bacterium NR021 | reverse complement strand
GATTTCGGGGCTGAAATGGCTGCAGTCCAAATCGTGAAAGGATGATGAATATGGTACAACAACAGTCAACTGTGACTATTAGCGGATTTGTAGGCGCAGAACCAATAAGTTTTGGACGCAACGAAAATTCTCCTGCTTGCTCTCTACGAATTGCAAGCACACAATCTTATTATCGAAATGATGAGCAGCAATGGCATGAGCGTCCAACCACATGGATGACTGTGAAGGCGTATCGAACTTTGGCTTCAAACGTTCTTAAAAGCGTACATAAAGGTGACGCAATTGTTGTTTCTGGAAATTTGAGTACTGAAAGTTGGACAAAAGACGGAAATGATTATAATCGCATAATTTTAGAAGCGGCTACTATTGGTCACGATTTAAATCGTGGAACTACTCAATTTACAAAGCGAAACGCTGATTCCGCTAAAAATGATCACACAAAAAGTAGTAATCAAATACAGCAGAACAATAAGGCACAAGAAAATAATTCTAACGCAAGCATTTCGAATGATGAATTTGGGGGCGAAACTGATATTTAAGAAAAATAAAATCGCAATTCTAAAAATCCCCCAAACTCGCGCAACGATAAGCAAATTAATATGAATAAAATAAAATAGCCGCCAAGAATCAACATTCCTGGCGGCAAATCTATTTATTCTCTATTTCGCAAATTAAGTATTTCCTAATTTACTGAAACTGAGATATCTACTGCTACTTAACCACATGTATGTCATCAGAAGAAACCGATGGCTGACCATAAGGCAAATCACCACCATGATACATAATGCCATTAGGTTTAGTTGCAATAGTAATTCTCTTACCTTCGTATTGTTTGAAATTATTATTAGTTCCATCATTAGAGTCACTGATAAGCACAGCTACTTTATTAGCGAAAGTAATAGTTGGTCTTAAAGCACAATCCATAAAACCATTAGCCACTGTAACTGAAGATGGATTATCTAGCAAAAGAACAGTAAAGCGTGCATTATCATCATAAGTGTCTGGGAAGCCAGTAGTATCATCCTTATCAGCGCCAGGTAAGTTCTTAGCTTCTTCCTTACTTAAGGTCTTTATTGTTCCAGTGTAGACTTGGTAACCTTTTTCAATCCAATCCTGCACATTCTTATTATGCTCACGCACTTTTTGCGAATTTTTTTCATTATTCACTAATGCGTCAACGCCTCTCATGTCTGAAATTGAAATAAACGACGGCATTACTACTTTTGATAATTCATCACTACCTTGAACAACACCATCGCTTCCTAACGGATGCTCAACAGTTTCAGAACTAGTTGTGAATTTATGGTGTTTATTTAGGCGATATATTGTTTTTGCCCAAGGAATATCTCCATCACTCGTAGCATCGTAACGAATTGGTGCAAGTGTAACTATTCCATCATGATTCTTGTTAAAATACAAAGTTGCATACGAATCGCTACTAGTGGTCAAATCTTCAGATTTTATAAGCTTTTTACCATCGTAAGAAGCAACACGAACACCATATGTAGCGTCTATCATTCTAGTAGTATCAGCGCTGCGCGAAGACGCAATCACTAAATCTGGGATAGAGTCTTTGTTTATATCCCATAGCGTGTAGTAATACTTCATGTCACTACTGTCGGAAGATTTGGTTTCGCTAAAATCTTTTAGAACTTTTTTATATTGTTTTCCAGCCTCACTAATTACGTTATTATGAGACTTATCAGCGCTATTTACTCTTTTATTTAGATTCAAAAAACAAACTATTCCAGCAATTACCACGACTAATGCAACTACTGCCGAAATAATAATTGTTAATTTTGAATACTTACTTTTCTTATTCTTAGGCGCATCTACAGGCTGCTCATAAACCTGAGTATACATTTGCTGTTCTGATTGGTTATAAACTGCTTGCTGTGGATTATTTATTTGTTCTGCAGAAGTTTGCGAACCAATAGGAGAATCAATCCTCGCTCCACACTCATTACAAAATTGCTGATCATCACTAATTTGTGATCCACATTTTTCACAAAACATATGTGTAACTTCTTCCTATTACGTATATATAAAACAAGTGGGATGCAAACGCAGAGCCCACAAGTTATTAATATTTCTCACGATTCAAAATTACGCACCAAATTTTACTTATTCAAAAGTATTTTGACACGCTCTACAATGCGGCTTGCAGCTTCGTCAACTGGAACTGCTTCAACATTTGAGCCGTTGCGATCGCGGATTTCAATCGTGCCGTTGTTCACGGTATCGCGACCTGCTACAGCAATCAGCGGCACGCCAACAAGCTCAGCATCCTTAAACTTCACGCCTGGAGAAACCTTTGGACGGTCGTCGAAGATTACTTCGATTCCCTGCTTACTAAGCTCTTCAACAACCTTTTCAGCAGCATCGAAAGCAACCTGATCCTTGCCCGTAGCAACGACGTGAACTTGAGCTGGAGCAATTGCCATAGGCCATGCGAGACCAGCATCATCGTGATGCGTTTCTGCCAAGCATGCAATCACGCGGCTAACGCCGATACCGTAGCAGCCCATCCAAACTGGCACAGCTTTACCGTTTTCGTTAAGAACGCTTAAGCCCAAAGCCTTAGAATACTTTAAGCCAAGCTGGAACACCTGTCCGATTTCCACACCGCGTTCGAAGCTAAGCGGACCGGAACCATCTGGGCTCATATCGCCGTCACGAACCTGTGCTGCTTCAACAACACCATCAGCCTCAAAATCGCGGCCGTAAACAGCGTTATAAACGTGCTTTCCTTCTTCGTCAGCTCCTGTAATCCAGACGCTTCCCTTTGCAACGTGAGCATCCATCAAGTAGCGGACAGGATTTTCAATTCCACTACCCTCTTTGCGAGCTTGAGGACCTAATACGCTAAATCCAATGTAGCCCTTAACAAACTCAGGATGAGACTTCAAATCATCCTCAGTTGCTTCTTCAATTTCTGCAGGAGCAAACTGAGCTTCAAGACGCTTCATATCTACCTGGCGGTCACCTGGAATACCAATAGCAACGATTTCGCGCCATGGCTCCTCATGCTCACCACCCTCAGCGTCAGCCGGGTGCTTAACAGCAATAATAAGATTCTTCAAAGTGTCGTCTGCTTGCCATTCGCGGCCATCTTTACGCGGATGCAAATCGTTAGAAACCTTAACCAAAGCTTCAATCGTCTTAGCATCTGGAGTTTCGAGCGCTTCTGCTGCAGAAGTTGCAGAATAATCAACATCAGACATTTCTGGAGTGGTAAGAGCCTCAACATTCCAAGCTTTTCCGGAAGGAGCGAGCGCAAAAGTATCTTCACCAATTGACATTGGAGCCAAGAATTCCTCAGAATCAGAACCGCCCATTGGACCGGAAACAGCGTGAACAATCACGTATTTAATGCCCAAACGGTCGAAAATTCGAGCGTAAGCAGCACGCTCCTCAACGTAAGCAGACTTCAAACCATCTTCGTCAATTGAGAACGAATAAGCATCCTGCATAATAAACTCGCGGCCGCGAATAAGACCTGCGCGAGGACGGAATTCGTCGCGATACTTCGTTTGAATCTGATACAAAGTAACAGGCAAATCCTTGTACGAAGAATACATATCCTTAACAAGGAGCGTGAAAACTTCTTCGTGCGTTGGAGCAAGAAGATAGTCAGCTTCATGACGATCCTTAAGGCGGAAAATGTTGTCGCCGTATTCTTCCCAACGGTTTGTAGCCTCATAAGGCTCACGCGGAAGAAGCGCTGGGAAGTGGACTTCCTGCGCACCGATACCGTTGATTTCTTCGCGAATAATCGCTTGAACCTTGTTTAAAACCTTGAGTCCGAGCGGCAACCAAGTCCACACGCCTGGTGCAGATTTACGAATATAGCCTGCGCGCTGCATAAGTTTTGCGGAAGTCACGTCCGCGTCTGCAGGATCCTCGCGCAGCGTACGAAGGAATAGCTGAGACATACGAAGTACATTGGAATTCATGCGTTCCAATCTATTTGCGCATGAGGACATAAACACTTGTTTACACAGCTAAATAAACTCACAATACGTAATTTTCAACTACTCAATTTTCAGCTAAAACTCGTCATCGAAGGAAAACTCTTCATTATCTGCGTAATTGACAGCGCCAAAAATGTCAAACTCTTGCTGATTTGCAGAATCGCCGTCTGTGTTTTTAGCAACAAACGCAGAAGCACCCTCGCTAGAAAGCAGCTCACTCGCACGCTTTGAAGCATCACGCAAGGATCCGTCAAGCAGCACGGCATCCGCCGAAACGCTAAACGCGCGATCATTAATACCTTCCAGATAAAGCCCGCCCAGATTTTCCACGCGAGAAAGCGCCACGTATCCCATTCCGGGAGCGAAAGTTCTACGCAAATCCATTACAGCAGCATCAAGCGTCATACCTTGCGATTTATGAATCGTAATTCCCCACGCACAACGAAGTGGCACTTGATTTACGCTAGCAAGTACCGTTTCACCATCCGTCATTTCCCATGCAGCAGGCTTAAGAGTTACAATATTGCCGTTTTCAAACTCAACAATCGGCCAGCCACCCTTAGATTCAGGCGCAAATCTCAAAACACGCCCAACCGAGCCGTTTACGTACTGCTTTTCCTGATCGTTTCTCAACGCCATCACAGCAGCCCCAGCCTTTAAAACTAAACGCTCCGGAGCAAGCATATTCTTCTTTAAGCGCTCGACGAGATTTTTAGGGCCGGCTTCCGTTGCTACAAACTCGTGAGTATCAGCATCAATTTGCGCAAGTTTAGCATTATTTAATCCGTCTGCTTGCGAGTTCGTTGGGAAAAGATGCACTGCAACTTCGTCATCTTGAGGATATTCGCCAAGACGACTAGCAAGCACTTGCTTATCGTCGTCACTTACTAGACCGCTACGAATATCTGTTAAAACATCAAGTAACTTGCCGTCGTCTTGACGATGCTGCTCAGTTAAGTAGCATACAACAGGTTTCAAAGCGTCCCACGCAAACGATTCCGTAATATAGCCTTCCGGATTTTTTCCAGCTGCAGCATACTTTTCGCGCGACGAAATAAACTCCGGGTTCGGCTCGAACACGTCACGATTTCGCATAGAAGTGCTAACAGGAGGCAGCTGGAAGAAGTCGCCCGAAATAACTATTTGAAGCCCGCCGAAAGGAGCGGGATTTTTGCGCACTTTACGACATACTTCGTCAACCATGTCGAAAAGCCACGCGTGTATCATTGAAACTTCGTCCAGCACGAGCACGTCCGTGGCTTTTATGCGCTTCCCTCGCCTAGCTCTAATGGTTTTAAGAAGCGTATCCGTAAGTGCGTTTGCAACTCCAACTCCACTCCAAGAGTGAATTGTTTGACCGTTTAAATGAGTTGCTGCGATTCCGGTAGAAGCCGTTACAGCCACGCTTAAACCGTTTTTTCGCATTTCGCGAATAGCTTCGTTTAATACGTAGGTTTTACCTGCACCCGGAGCGCCGGTAATGAACGCGCTTGCACCAGCGTCGATTATGGTTAGAGCTTCGGATTGCTTCATCGGCAGTACCTTTTATTGCGTTTAGTAGTCGCGCTTTGTTTAAGAGTAGCGTTGTGTTTAGTAGTCGCGCTTTTCTGCGGAATTTACGTCTTCTAGTGCCTCTCCGCGACGCTCATAGTCACGAAGCAAGCTCGTGCTCTCAATGTGCTGTGCGCCAGCTTTTGCCTGTGCTTCGCTTGGGCCTGGAGCTGGAACGAACATCATATCGCGGTAGTAACGAAGCTCGTCAATCGACTCAATAATATCCGCGAGCGCACGGTGACCGCCATGTTTTGCCGGCTTATTGCGGTAAACGTCCGGGTAAAGCCTGCGCGAAATTTCCTTCAACGTGCTTACGTCGATTACGCGATAGTGCAAATTTGCCATTAAATCTGGCATGTAACGGTCGAGGAACTTTTTGTCTGAACCGACGGAGTTTCCAGCAAGATGAGCTTTTCCGCGAGCCGGCAGGAAGCGCTTTACGTATTCAACTACCTGCTTTTGCGCTTCTTCCAAAGGCAAACCATTCTTATTCCACTCGTCAACAAGTCCGGAAGAAGTGTGCATATTGCGTACAAAATCGTTCATATGAGCCACAGCAGCATCGCTAGGCTTAATCACTAGATCAATTCCGTCGTCCAAAACTTTCAGATTAAAGTCGGTTGGAACTACAGATACTTCGCATAATTCGTCGTGGAAAATATCGAGTCCCGTCATCTCGCAATCAATCCAAATTAAGCGCGACTCTTCCGGCGTAAACGTAAGATCTTCCTTAGCTTCAGCCATTTTCGTTCCTTTCCTAATATTTTTTCGAACCCATCAGCCTACATCTTCGTAGAGACTACTAGACCCTAAAACTAATTAAACAAATCATCATGAGAGCCAGTTCTAGTGAGTACAAGCTGCAATTCTTCTTTCTCAATCTTATAAATTAGAAGCCAATCCCCCTCAATATGAATTTCCCTATACCCTTTCCAATTACCAGTGAGAGAATGATCTTTATATCGAGTAGACAACAGTTGCTTATCTTGTTTCATTAGGGCATCGATTGCATGCTTGAATTTTATTGGATCTACATGCTTTTTCAATAAAGTTTTGAACTCTTTTTTGAATTGAGTTGTACGAAATACTGATTTAAGCATCTAATAAATCCTGCATAAGTTCATCTGTGTTATTAAATGATTTTCCCTCATGAGCTTCAGCTTGACGACGAGCTTCAACACTTTCACGGCTTTCACGAGTAATCAAAAAAGGCATAGCCTGATCAACAATTGACTGTCTTAAAAAGACATTAATCGCAGTCGACAAATCCATTCCCATTGAAGAAAATAATTTTTTTGCTTCCTCTTTAACTCTAGAATCTGTGCGAAAACTCACAGTTGCTTGAGACGTATTTTCAGTATATTTACTTTTGGTGCTATCGCTAACCAATATCGCAGACAATTTTATACACACTTTCTAATGATTTTTATTTTTATTAAATTGCTATTGTAATACAATATACATACAACAGCAATCATAATGTTTAAACAAACAAAAAACGACGAAAAGCAGCAAGTTGTAGATAACTTGCGTAACTTTTCGCCGTTTAATGCAAAAATAGTTGCAATTTATACGCGACTTATACGCGACTTATACGCGACTTAATAGCGCACAACGCGCAACTTGCGCACCACGCGATTTAGTTGTGGAAACCGCTGTAGTTTGGTGCTTCTGCAGTCATCACAATATCGTGAGGATGAGATTCGCGAAGACCAGCATCCGTAATGCGAATAAAGCGTCCGCGCTCTTGCATTTCCTTAATATTGTGCGCACCAACGTAGAACATGGACTGATGCAAGCCACCAAGCAACTGGTAAAGCACAGCATTAAGTGGACCGCGATATGGAACTTCGCCTTCAACGCCTTCTGGAACCACCTTATCGGAGCTGGTAACGTCTGCCTGGAAGTAACGATCCTTAGAATAAGACTTCTTACCGCGAGGAGCCATTGCACCAAGCGAACCCATGCCACGATAAAGCTTGTACTGCTTGCCGTGAAGAAGAACCTTTTCACCAGGAGCTTCCTCGCAGCCAGCCAAAGTGCCGCCGAGCATAACGGTGTCAGCACCAGCAACCAAAGCCTTAGCAATATCGCCGGAATAGTGAATGCCACCATCAGCGATGCATGGAATACCAGCAGCCTTGCAAGCCTGAGCAGCGTCATAAACTGCAGTAAGCTGAGGTACACCAACGCCTGCAACAACACGCGTAGTGCAAATAGAGCCTGGGCCAACGCCAACCTTTACAGCATCAACGCCAGCATCAATCATAGCCTGTGCGCCTTGGCGAGTTGCAATATTTCCGCCAATAATCTGCACGCCATCGAAAGCCTTATCTGCCTTAATTCTGCGAATCATGTCGAGAGCTAAGCGAGCCTCGCCGTTTGCGGTATCAACCACAAGCACGTCAACTCCAGCTTCCATAAGAGCGCACGCACGCTGCCAAGCATCACCAAGGAAACCAATGCCAGCAGCCACGCGCAAGCGGCCCTGGTCATCCTTAGTAGCATCCGGATACTGCTCGGTCTTCACAAAGTCCTTAACAGTAATCAAACCGGTGAGCTTGCCATCAGCATCAACAAGCGGCAACTTTTCAACCTTGTTGTCTGCAAGCAAACGGTGAGCATCATCCTTAGAAATATTAGAAGGACCGGTGACGAGATTTTCACGAGTCATCACATCCTTAACCTTCAAACGGTCGTAATCCTCGGAAGCAATGAAACGCATATCACGGTTGGTAATAATACCAACTAAACGATTTTCGCTATCTACTACAGGCAAGCCAGAAATATGGAAACGCCCGCACAATTTATCTAAATCGGCGAGCGTAGCATCTGGGTGAACAGTAAGCGGATCGGTAATCATACCGGATTCACTGCGCTTAACAATATCAACCTGCGCAGCTTGATCATCAATAGAAAGATTGCGGTGAAGTACTCCAATGCCACCGTTACGCGCCATGGCAATAGCCATATCGGACTCGGTAACAGTATCCATAGCTGCCGAAATAGTCGGTACTTTCATGGTAATTTCGCGAGTCAGACGAGTGGAAGTATCCACTTCGGACGGAATAACATCAGTTTCGTTTGGAAGCAAAAGGACATCGTCATAAGCGAGGCCGAGCTTCTCGAAAATTGGTGGAACAGGAGCATACACGGATTCCGTGTTAATATCAGTTGTAGCCATAGGGTTACTATACGTTTTTGCTATGACGTTTGCTGAAACGCACCCTCCAAACGCGGGCGCGACGACATGCTTGAGCGCAGCACAGCGCGCGCGAAAGCAATTCGGAGCGGAAACTCGCTCAAGTTGGAAGTCCAGTGGACTTCCAACGCGAGTTTCGTAGCGAGCGCTTATAGCACGAGCGTACTCGCACGTTTTGAGTGCCACGCCACATTAAGAAAAACAAAATTAAGCAGTTGCTACGAATTGCGAAGTTCAGGCAGGCGGCGACGCAAGTACGGCATCATTGTGAGCACAGTAAGCAACGCAGCAGCAAGAATCATTCCAACAAGCACATACACAGCTTTAAAGAACAGAATCATAATAGAGCCAAACGCAATCAGCGCCGCCCATCCCCACAAAATCAGCACAGCACCCTGCACAGAATGCCCAATGCGCAGCATGCGGTGATGCAAGTGCATTCGATCCGGGTGCATTGGCGACTGCCCCTTAGCAACACGCCGCGTAATCGCCAAACACATATCAAGAACCGGCAAGAACAGCACAAGAATCGGCAACAAAATCGGCATAAATACAGGCAAATAAATACTCGTGTGAACGGCAGACGGATCCAAATGGCCGGTCATAATAATCGACGCGCAAGTAATTAAGTAGCCGATTAGCATGGAGCCGGAATCGCCCATAAAAAGTTTCGCAGGATGCCAATTGTGCATAATAAATCCGACGCACATACCTACCATTGCAACGTCAATAAGTGTTGCCATTGATGCGTATGATGGCGACGTGCGCGCAAGCATGTAAGAGTATGTTGCGAAGGCAATGCCGCCGATTGCAACAATTCCGGAAGCCAAGCCGTCTAATCCGTCTACAAAATTTACTGCATTAATTGAAGCAACGATTAGTATTGCAGTTATTGCGATTGACACGCTTGGAGATGCCGTTACGAGCGAGCCGAGCGGTAAAGTTACAATTTGCAACCCTCCCCACGCTACAAAAACAGCTATAAGCAGCTGACCGGCAAGCTTTAGCATCCAATCTAAATCCCAAATGTCGTCACATACCCCAAGCAGGCATATCATAACGGCTCCTGCTAGCACAACCCACGGCTGGTGCGTTCCTGCAAAAAGCCCGGAAATAAACGGCATAGAACTAGCGAAAGCCATCGCAACTGCGAAACCAAAAAGCATACCTACACCACCCATACGTGGCGTTGGAATAGTATGCACGTCGCGAGCGCGAACTTTGCCAACAGCACCCATGCGGATTGCAAGATGACGAACAAGAGGCATAATAAGCCACGTAGCACCGCCTGCAATTGCTGCAATAAACAGGTATACCCTCATGAATGCGTCCTTTGCTATGCGATTACTTCGTTGGTTTTAGCAGCGTTTGCTAAATTTTTCGCTTGCTTATTTTGATTGTAGCGATTTGTTAGTACCAGAAATTTAGTACCAGAAATAAGTTAATAAACTTACTCACTTAACGCATTGCGAATTTCGCTCTCCGAAATCACACCTTCGCGCAAAATCACAATGCCGTCTTTATCGTTTGAATCCGCGCCAACTACTGTGCTTGCCACGTGCGAGCGAGTCGGACCTGCGTTCAAATACAGTGGAATTTCGTTGCCGAAAGCCGCAAACGCTTCTTCCACACTGTCTGCACTTTCATTACCACTGCGATTCGCGCTAGAAGCAGCCAAAGGACCTGTAACGCGCAGAATTTGCATTAATTCCGGGCAATCAGGCACGCGCACGCCTTGAGTTGCTTCAGTTGCTTGAGTTTTCTCATCAGTCTCATTCGTTTTGCACAACGTTGCAAGTTTAGACGCAACCGAGCCTTTCTTCGCGCGCGCAATCGGAGAATATCCACCCGGAAGGAACTTTTTACCTAAAATATCCAGCGGAGACGGCAAATACAGCCCAAGTTTTTCTAAATCTTTCACTCCGCTCATTAAAATTTGCAGCGCCTTCGTGCGCGGTCTGCGCTTAAGCTCGTAAATTTTTGCAACTGCAGCTTCGTTAAACGGGTCGCAAGCAACGCCGTATACGGTGTCAGTCGGCACTACGATTACGCCACCCTCGTTAATAATTTGCGCTGCCATTTGCAGTGACTCCTCGTTGATATTGCAAATTTTGCTCATTTTTGCCTCTTTTGTTGCTTTTATTTATCTTGTTGCTTTTGTTTATTTGCTTATTTTATTCTGTTTGAGTAAAGTCTTTCGTTTGAGTCAAATCTTACTTTTGCGCAAAAGTGTATCGCGGTCTGCCAGTTAAGTCGTTTCCAACTCTAGCACGCGAAAAACCTACGCTTTCCGCATACTTTTTAAGCGAATCTCCTTGCGAAATATCGTGCTCCATCACCATCGCTCCCCCACAGCGAAGCAGCGCAAAAGCCGCACGCATAATCTGCTCCGGAATAGCTAAGCCGTCCGCAGAACCGCCGTACAACGCAAGCGGAGGATCATATTCTCGCACTTCAATCTGTTCCGGCACTTGATTTTCTGGTACGTATGGAGGATTCGTAATGACTAAGTCTGCTTTGCCGCAAATTGCGTGAAGTTCAGGAGTTAAATCCGAAACATGCGCTTTAGTTGCATCTGCAAGAACAGCATGGTATCGACTGTGAATCTGCATATTTTCGTAATTCTTTGCAGTTTCTTCAAAATTTTTTCGCAAATATTGAAAAGCTTCAGGCGACTTTTCTACAGCCCACACTTGCGCGTCTGCAACTTCCGTTGCAATCGACAATCCGATTGCTCCCGAACCTGCGCATAAATCGACTACCGTGGGCTTGCTAATACCAGATTCTCGCAGCCAATCCAATCCAGCATCAACAACAATTTCCGTTTCAGGCCGCGGCACAAAAACGCCTTTGCCAACTTGCAAATCTAAGTAACGAAAAGGCGCGCGGCCAACAATATGCTGCAACGGCTCGCGAGAAGCACGCCTAGTTACAAAATCGCTATATCTACTAGCGTAATCATGCGAAAAATCGGTTAAATCGCCAAGTATTAGCGCCTTGTTCAGCTCAGCTAAGCTTACGCCGCAAGCTTTAGCCAGCAGCAAACGCGCGTCGTATTCCGCCGACTCCACACCTGCTTCGCGAAGACGCGCAATAGCATTTTGCAAAAGTTCGCGCATTTTAAGAACCGTTTAGAAATTTTACTTAGTTTACTTAAGTTACTTACTTAACGTACTTACTTAACTTACTCGGCTACTTACTTGGCTTGCGCTAAGCGGTCGGCTTCATCTGCCTGAATATCACTGTCGATAACAGGCTGCAAGTCGCCGTCAAGAACCTGGTCAAGATTGTAAGCCTTGTAATTCGTGCGATGATCCACAATACGATTTTCTGGGAAATTGTACGTGCGGATTCGCTCAGAACGGTCCAACGAACGCACCTGCGAGTGACGCATATCTGCCGCCTCAGCCGCTTCCTGCTCGTGCTTCATGGCAAGCAAGCGCGACTTTAACACTCGAAGAGCTGCCGCACGGTTTTGAATCTGCGACTTTTCGTCTTGCATGCTAACAACAATTCCGGTTGGAATATGCGTCATGCGAACCGCGGAATAAGTAGTGTTAACGGACTGTCCGCCAGGACCAGAGCTCATGAAAATGTCGATTTTCAGATCTTTTGGATCGATTTCAATCTCGTCGTCATCTTCGTCTGCTTCTGGGAACACGATTACGCCAGCTGCGGAAGTCTGTATGCGCCCCTGCGATTCCGTAACTGGGATTCGCTGCACGCGATGCACTCCACCCTCATACTTCATGCTGGCCCACACGCCATCTTCTGGAGCAGGTGTACCTTTCGCGCGAATCGCAAGCTGCACGTCTTTTACGCCGCCAAGTTCCGTTGAATTTTCGCTTTGGATTACGGTAGTCCAGCCGCGCTTTTCTGCGTAACGCATGTACATACGCAATAAATCGCCAGCAAATAGTGCAGCTTCTTCGCCACCTGTGCCAGCTTTAATTTCCATAATCATATCGCGCGCATCATCCGGATCCCTAGGAATTAGCGCCGTGCGAAGCTTTTCTTTTGCTGCTGGAAGTTGCTCTTCTAATCGCTTAGCTTCTTCAGCGAAATCTGGATCGTCGCTTGCCATCTCGTTTGCTGCTTCAAAGTCGTCGCAAAGCTGCTTGTAGTTGAGGTAAGCGTTTACGATTGAGCCGAGTTCTGCGTGCCTGCGGCCGAGTTTTCGAATAGCGTCCGGATTTGATGCAACTTCCGGACTACCCATACGACTTTCAATATCGCGATACTCTTCTAACGCGGTAACTGCTGCCGGGAACTGTTCCTCTACTGACTCAGCCATCATATTCCTTAAGTTAAAAATATTTAATTTAGCACATAAAACGCCAGCCCCGATTCCGCGAGTTACACGAAAGCAGGGCTGGCGTCACAAAAGCTACTTAGTCTTCTTACCGTAGCGCTTCTCGAAGCGAGCCACGCGGCCGCCGGTGTCGAGAATCTTCTGCTTGCCGGTATAGAATGGGTGGCACTTTGAGCACACGTCAACCGTCATGTGATCTCCATCAGCGGTGGAACGGGTTACAAAAGTGTCTCCGCAGGAGCAGGTAACCTGCACTGCGTGATAGTCGGGATGAATACCCTGCTTCATAATGTCTCCTATGGAATTCGGGCGACCCGGGTCGCAAAGCCCCAATAGCTAAGCGTGAACCGGAACCTTCATTATTTTAGTCACCACCCTCGACGCGCTTATAATTCGTATAAAAATGGAGCGTATGAAAAATTCAAACGCTCCAAATTTAAAATAGATTATTTATTATTGCGACGCTTGCGATGGTGCTTGCCAGTCTTTACAACTGTGAGACCAATTGCTGCGATTGCTGCCGACAAAATACCAGCGGATGCAACTCTAGACGCGTCACTACCAGTCTTGGCGAGCACAGGCTTTGACTCTGGCTCTGGTTGTGGAGTCTCTGTCTCAGGCTGCTCAGGCTGCTCAACCTCAGGCTCTATAACTTGAGCTTCAGGAATCACAGAAGGCGCAAAATCTGGCACAAACGGAATCTCAGGCGTTGGCACAGGCGCTGGAGCTGGCTGCTCCGGCTGTGGCTCCGGAGTTGGCGTTGGCACAGGTGCTGGAGTTGGCTGCTCCGGCTGTGGCTCTGGAGCCGGCGGAGTTGGTACAGGTGCCGGAGCAGGTTTGCTCTCAGAAATCACATCAATTTCAACAGTAACTTCCACTTTGCGACCGTACTCGTCGGTAGTAGTAAACGTTAGCTCAACTTTTGGCTTTCCGTCCACAATCTTCGGAGTGCCGGAAATCGTGCATGCAGTGCCAGCGCAATTTGCGTTAATGCCGTTTACAGAAATCAAGCCTTTAGGAACTAACTCGTTAATAGTTAATGTCTTGCCATCTACTGTAACCGTTGTGTTATTCACATCACCTTCAGTTATGTTTTGCAATCTGAAGTTCGTGAAAATACCCTCGCGAGCAGAACCACTAAGCTTAAACTTCATCGGCTTCATCTTCTCGAAGTTTGCAGTAATAGTGGTTTCGTACGTTGGCTGTGGCTCTGGTAGCGAAATCTCTGGATTTACTCCAGCATTGCGCAAAAGCTGCTTCAAAACTTCCAAGCTAGACTTCTTGGAGCTGCGAATTATCTTTGCAACAGATGGCTTATTCGCATCGTCAGCAAGCTCAGCGAGAACTTCTCGCTGTTCGTCAATAATACCGCTCATATCAACGGTATAATCATGAGGCTTGTTTGGATCAACTCCAGCATTTTGAAGCAGTAACTTAAGAGATTCAATCTTAGAATTATGCGACTTGCGTATAATGCTTGCAACCCATGGCTTATTCTCATGTTCTGCCATTAGCGCCAAAATCTCACGCTCGCCATTAACCTTTGCAATTTTCAGCAAATTATTCAAGGCTTCTACAGTACTGTGGCGAGAATTGCGAATAAGATTGGCAACCCATGGCTTATTGTCACTTTCAGCAAATTGCGCTATCTTCTCGCGCTCAACATCAGTTGCAATAGGATCATTTTTAACTTTTTGCGCTTCTTCCAACAGATGTTGCAATGCAGCCAGCGTTGACGCATGTGACCTACGAATAACATTAGCAACAAACGTCTTACCGCTCATTATTGCCATACGAGCCAAAGCTTCACGTTCTTCTTCTGTAGCCTTGCGCTTATCTGCTGGAACTGCTGGAGTCTCAGTCGTGATAGAAGTCCAATCCTTAAACACGTAGCCCTTATCAGCAAGCACGTCTGGAACTGGCATTTGCAAATCTTTAGCACCCCTACGCACCCAGTATGTGAACACAGGAGACTTCATTTCTCCGCCATTACCAGCTACATACGTTACCTTGCTATAGTTCTTTTCTACAAACTTGGCTTCCGCAGTGTCTTTAGCCGGCAAATCGTTATCTGCAATCACATTTGGCAAAACATGCAAACGAACTTGAATCTGAGTAGTAATAGTTTTCCGTTCCTTAGTCTTAGGATCAACTTCGTCTGTAGGTCGCGTAACATCTACAGTTACTGTGGCAGTTCCAGGCTGATATACGTAAGTATTATAATCTTTAGCATCTTGCGTATTATCAGCATCTTCTGGCTTTTTACCTTGACCGTCAACGCGATTAATGGAAACGTTAATATTAGGATCGGTATTGTGCACGAGTTTATTAAGGTTTGGAATCGCATCTCCAACGCCAATAACTGTTTCTGGAATCTTTATATCCGAAATACCAGTTTGCTCAGCAACAAAGATTCGCGGAGTTGCGATATCCCACGCGTGCTTCCAATTAACATTGGACTCATTACCTTTAGCATCGTACATACGCCACTTTACGAAACCAGAAAGTAGCTTACTAGTATCGTCTGCAACTTCTTGCGCGAACTTAATATTATCTTTAATATCTTTGCCATGGCGAATATACAGCAGCTTTGGCTTATATTCACCATTGCTCCATCGGTGACCAATTTCTGGAAGGAATATGGTTGCAACGTAACCGTCTGGAATCTTGTCGTCTTCAGAAGCGTCGATTACATTCTTCATAAGCTTATAATGCGCTACAAAAGTAGTGTTTTTGTCAAACTTCTTACCAGCAATTTCAGCACTAGAATATAGCTTAATCTTTGGTGTAGTTGGTACAGTAGCAGGTTCTGGAGGAACAGCAGCAAACAGCGTCATAACAGGAACTGCAGGTGTAGCAGTATTTGTACCATTCATAGTATTTGACGTGCTGGTCGAATTTGCTACAGGTGTAGCATCTTGCCGCATCTCCCAGCCTTGGAACTCGTAATGGTATCCTTGCGCATCGTAATCTTTGCCAATAACCTGCGGAGCGCGAACGCCACTAGCAGATTGCTTATACGCGTAGTACAACTTACGTGAACCTGCAGCAAATTCACCCTTGCCATTTGGTGACTTACCATCAATCTGAGCATTCTCAAATTTGACTTGAACGTAATATTTTGGATCAAGAACTTTATTAAGTTCAGCATTAGCACCAGTTTGCGTAGTCTCCTGCGTAGTCTCCTTCGGCAAGCTTTCCGGGTACATCAGCTGATAAATAACCTTAAGGCGAGCAACGCGCTTATACTTTTTAGGTTCCACTCCGTCCTTGTAATTGACTGTAATCTTTAGCGGCACAGTATACAAAGAAGGCTTAGAAAGCATCTTCTTCTCAAAGTCTTCTGGCTTCTTACCTTTAGGCAAATCGTATTCGATTGTTACATCCTTTATATCGCCCTTAGTTTCTGCCTCTTTTCTCAAAGCATCAAGATTTGTCAAATACTCGTCTAACTTTGGAAGCGTGTCACGCTTATCTTGCACAGCGACCAAGTAATCAGTCTGCACATCTGGCTCTGTCCAATCCTTTTGATCTGCCACGAACTCTTGGAATGATTCATTGACTTTCCAGCCGTCTTTCCAATCACCAGTCACGTCAGCAACATCTTTAACTTCAGTAACTTTCTTACCGTCATTAAGCATGCTGCTTCGTTTCCAAGTGCCAGTAGCATTGGTTAGATTTTCTTTAAGTCTCACCAAAGCATTAGTAGGGTCGGTAGAACTGTAAGGAATTTTTGAAATATCAGTGCCCTTCTTTACGTAGAACACCTTAGGACCACTTGTGCCGTCATTCCACAATCTACCTGGAGCAGGCTTGAAGATTGCAACTACAGCATCCTTAGGAACTTCACCACCGTCAGACGAATTGGAGAAGTAGTCAATCTTCTTGTAAACAGCGTGGTAAGTTACACCGTTTTGCAAATTCGCATCCGTGTAGCGGTCGCTTGAATTTATGTCAAACTTCTGCTCTGGATTCGGATTCTCAGTAGTCGGCTCTACAACCTTAGTCGTCCAGCCCTTAAACACGTAGTGGTAATTATTGTCACTGTGATCCTTACCGAAAGCTTGCGGCACGCGGATTCTAACATCCTTACCTTTATAAACGTAAGCAGTTAGCGTAGTTGTTACGTCAGTAGAAGGAGTAGTGCCAGTCGTATCGTGACCAATAATAGTGCCTTCATCATTCTTGCCGGTAAAGGTAATTGGAACGTAGTCCTTAGCATTATTGCTGCCGTAGTCGCTTTTGCTGAACTTTTCCCAATCGCTTGCATAAACCAAATCTGGCAGCACGCGGTACAGCACTTCAGCTTCAGCAGTATTTCCATCAAGATGCACTTGCACCTTAATCTTGTGCAAGCCCGGAGTGCTGTCAAATGTTGCGCCATCAGCAAATGAGAACGTAGCACCCTTTGGATACTCATTAGCATTGGTTATAAGCTTCTTAGCAGACTCGCCACTTGTAGTACTAATCTGTTCAGTCGGCGTAAGCACTTGCGGAGCTGCAGCAACAGGAGCTTTTAGCTTGAAGTTAGCAGTGTAAATTACTTCAGGGCCGTTCTGCTCTTCGGAGCGAATCGGCAAGCGCTCTAAGCCGGTAGCATACTTAATCTCCGTAGAGCCAGGGGCATACGAACCGATTTGCGAAGTCCATTTTACAAACTCAAATCCAGGCTTCGCTTCTACTGTTGGAAGCGGCATCTGGTATGCCTTCGTGCCCTTAATCGCATCGTACACAAGAGCAGAGCCGTCAGCTACATCCTTTTTCTGCCAGTCAACAACGCTGCCCATAGAGCTTTGGCCATCAGCCACTTTGAACACGTAACGCGTGTAGTGATCCGGGCGATACTGAGGATGCTTAGGATCCTGATACTCAGTATCCTTAGCATGCTCAGGATCCTGAGGAGGATAACACTTGCGCTTAAGCACGCGAACGTCTTTATATTTGAAGGTGATTGTTTTTTCGCCAATCTGCTTGCCATCTTCGTCAGTAGCGTATTCAATATTCTGCTGCGTAGTTTCCGGCATAAAGCCTTCAATCGGCTTGTAGAATGCTACGTCGTACTTTCGATTTACAGAGCTGACTTCGCTTTCTGGAAGAAGATCCTTTTCTTTGCCATCCTCACCAACAGTTACGTAGCGAACCTTATACTTGCGCGTATTGTACGTTTGGTAAATAAACTCGCCAGTATTCTTATTCTCGTCACTCGAGGCTTCAAAGCTTGTGAACTGCTTATCTGAGAAGTGCGTTTCGTCACTGTAGACTGCTTCCGCATTGTAGCGCAAATGCTCACGCAAGCCGGAAACCGTTTGAGTAGAAATGTGATCCACCATCGCGGCTTTGGCTGATTTATCAGTAGCATTCTTATAGTCATCAAACGTGTACCCAGGCTTTAAGAATATGTGCTTAAAAGTGCCGTTGTAGCGAGTATCCTCAACCCACACTGCATTAAGCGTTATATCTTCTACTACTTTGTTGCCGAAAGCGTACGGCAAAGTCGTGCCGTTCTTAGTAATTTCCCAGCCGTAGAAGTCGTAGCCTTTGCGAGTTGGAACCTTTATATCTTTATTTTCCTTAATAACATAGTAGTGATCGAACTGCTTTTTCGTAACTACGTTTGTTCCAGATTTCTCTTTGCCGTTTTCGTCGGTTTCAGGCATATTGTAGTTAAGCGTTACAGTGTGCTTAATACCTTCTGGCTTACCCCACGCAGCGTAAAGCTTAATGCCATTGACTGGCACTGTAATATCTTTGTCTTCGCCATTTATAAACCGAGTGCCAGCCTGATCAACAGCCCAGCCTTTAAATACGTAGTCTTCCGGCAAATAATCAGGGCGAACGATGGAGTAAGTTTTGCCGTTAAGCGTGAAAGTGTACTTGCCGTCGAACTGCTTAGACGTATCATCGGCATTGTCTTTAGTTACAGAAGCATCGTAAGACTTAACCTTGCCTGCGTTGTAGTACAAGGCTTTGTCGTCGTCATCAGTCAATTTATCGTTGCCGCGCTTAGTCAAGCTATACTCAAACGGCAGTTTTTCTGTAGCAGCGCCACTGTCGTCCTTTATAGCATTGCCGTCCGCATTATAAAACTGCACGTCGTACGACTGGCGGTTGTATTTAAATACAAGGTAGCCGTTTTCCTCATATTCTTCTGAGTCTTCGCCTCCACCAGCTAAGTGATTACGGAAGCCTACATGGTACTCTTTCTTAAAAGCTTCTTTTACATCATCATCTAGATCATCCCAGTCTTTTTCACCATTTTTTTTATATTCAATAGAATGTGAATATAAATCTGATAATAGCGTATCATCAAAATCACCACGATCATATGTCTCTATACGCTTCTCTTTGTCAACAGAGTTAAAACCAGCTATGGATGAAGACTTATGAGGGTATTCCGGGCTACTAGTATCATCTTTGCTATACGAATCTGTTGAAAGCACATAATCATCTTCGCTTGGATTATTGCTTGGATTATTGCCTGGATTCTTGCCTGGATTCTTGCCTGAATCATTGCTTTTTTTAGCAGAGGCAATACTTTGCTTTTTAATGATTACCTGAATAGGCATAACCTGTTTATTACTGGTATCAGCTGTAATCAGACGCTGATTATCTTTTAACTCGTATGTATTATTTGGATCACTATCAGGATTATCACTAATTTTAAGCTTGTGCTTATTACCCACTACACGGAATTTAGGGTCAGCAAATTCTTTTTTAGTAAAACGAAATGGAGGAGTATCACGAAACTCTATTCCCCCTGCATATCCAATACGCCACCCAAGAGAGCCTGTATCTTCACCAAAATCTAATTCATTTGCATTAGGCCAAATATCAGTAAGACTCTGACCATAACGAACATTTACGCGGTAACCTTTGTGGTTAATTGTATTGCCATCATCATCTTCGTTATTATCATCATACTTCTCTGAGCAATTGCCGCCGCCAGCATAGCAATAAATAGTTGTTTTGCCGTTTTTGTCTTCTCTTTTTATAGCAGCATTATTTAAACGCTCAGCATCTTCTGAAGATTTAAGTACAGCAGGCTTAGCAAAAATAAGCTCGTAAGTATTGCGGTCGTAAACTAAGTTAAGAGTGTTGTTTAAGTCGTCCGCGCAAAGCTTCGACTTACTACGTTTGCCTAAATCTGGGCGACCTGGCACAAAATCATGTTGCTCATTGTTAAGCTTTTTAGTGAGATCCTTATTCACGTGGAAGTAGCGCGTGAATAAATCTTTGCCTTTGTTTCCAGCGGCACCAGGATGCTCAGTATCATAACCATCTAAGTCTGTTACAGCCGTATCCGTATCGTTCATCCAGTTGAACTTTGCAATTAAGCCGGTTTTGTGTTCAGAATCTGTACCCTGCAGCTCTTCTCTAGTTAAGCCAAGCTCTGGGTTCTTTACATAATCATCTTTGCTTTTGCCATTAAGCCTACTAGTATCATCAACAACGCCAGCATCATTCATCTTATCAAGCGCAACGTCGCTATCTGTTTGCACATTCTTGCGCTCAACAAGACCAACAAAGTCGTAGTTTGCAAGCGACTCTGGATGCTCTTTATCAACCAAATCCGCCTTTTGCACCCACACGTTCACGCGGTAGCTAGTAGTCTTGTTCGCTTCCCAATTAGCGCGGAATTGCACATTGTGATCCGGCATCTTGTAGTCATCAAGAGAAGCGATAGTAGTATCATCAGCATAGAGCGAATCATTCTTTTTGCTAGGATCGACTACAGACCAACCCTTAAACGTGTAACCGCGCTTAGTTGGGTTCGTAACTGGTGGTACAGGTTGCTGGTAATACACTTTTTGAGCAGTAACATCCGTGCCGCCATTAGAATCGTAAGTAACTTCATACGCCTTACGGTAGTAGCGAAGGTTCAAAATAAGCTTGTCGCTTTCATCTTCAGAATCCGAAAGTGGCGAGCTAATAAGATTGTGCTCTGGTTCGTAGCCTGGAATATACGTTGAAATAGCGCTTACATTAGAGCCGACTGTGCCCGTAATCTCCGTAACGTGTATTCTCTCAGTACTGCCATCCTTATACTTTACAGTAATTACTTTGCCTATACCCAAATTTGGAGCATCGTAGAACTCATCCTTATGCTTGAGATCCTGCACCAAGTGACGTACATAGTACTTAGCTGTTTTAGGAGCGTAGTTTATGTTCAGCTCACCGTAGTACTGAATGCCATCTTCTGCTTTTGGCTCTGTAGAGGACGAAGATTGCGGATTTGTAGTTGCTTGAGATGATGAGGTTTGCGGAGCTTGAGCGCCGTTATTACCTCCAACAGCCGGCCTTTCTTTTACAGCGTAATCAGTAATCAGCTTTTTGTCTATACGCAAGTAGCGAACAGCATCCGCATCCGTACCGTCGTCAATAACAAACTTGCTGTTATCTCCCTCACCTTTTTTAACGTAGTACTGGTAATCACCGGAGTGATATACAGATGGGCGGTATCCAGCAGACTTTGGAAGCTCAATGTATTCGTACTTGCCATCTTTGCCAAGCTTATCGAAGCCGTCTTTGTCAATCGTAAGCTCATACGGCTGCACAAGCTGCTTATTCGCAGCGCCACCAATCGTGTAGCGAACTTTCAAATTGTACGTAGCTCTTGGCTTTTTGTCGGTTTGTACCTGTGCGTTGGCAGTTGTCTGGTTATCAGCCGTTGGATGCTGCTCATTCGGCTTAATTACCTGGCTGTCTGGATCAGTTGCCGTGTTATTAGTTGCTGAGCCAGTGGTCGGTGTGCCAGCGTTCTGTGTGCCAGAGGTCGGTGTAGAAGTAGGTGAAGACGTTGAGCCAGTAGTTGAAGTAGTCTCTGAAGGCGTAGCGCTTTTATCTTCGCCTGTGGCGCCTGTAGTTGCACCTTGTGTATTGGTTTGCGAACCTTGAGCAGAACCTTGTTCAGAGCCTTGTGCAGTTGTATCTGTACTTGGGGTCGCCGTAGTTCCAGCACCAGCATTAGATTCTGCACTTGCAGGAGTTACAGGAGCAGACTGTGCAGGTGTATTGCTTGCAGGAGCAGTAGACGGAGTTGCAGCTGTATTATTTGCAGAAGGTACAGGTGCATTATTTGCAGGAGCCGCAGTCGTAGATGTAGGCGCATTATTTGCAGAAGATGCAGCAGGAGATGCAGTTACATTTGCCGCAGAAGGTACACTACTCCCATTGGAAGTACCATCGCCGCTCTCAACAGACCTACGAGTACGCACTTTTGACGTATTTGCAGCACTTACTGCATTCGTATTTTCTTCGTGAGTGCTTGAAGGTTGTGCATTTGTATTCTGCACCGACGCAGGCGCACTTACTGCAGCAGATCCAGCAGATCCAACGGCATTTACCGTATTTTCAGTAACATTTTCCTTTGAACCTGAAGTTGCATTTTTAATCTCAGAAGTATTTGTATGCGTAGCAGACTGAACACTATTAGAAGCTTTATTAGAATTTGCAGACTCAATATTCTTCGCATTTTGCAAATTCTGCAAATCACGTGCATTCTGAGTGTTCTCAATAGTCTCATAAGAATGTCCGAAATTAACCTGTTCTGAAGAACTGCCTAACTGTGAGTCAATTTCGCTCTGTTGTGCTTCTTGTTGTTGCGATTCGTGCTGTTTTGCTTCACTCTTATTTATTTCACGCTGTTGTGCCTCGCGCAACTTTTGCATTTGTGCATCATGGCGCGCAAGCTCCACAAACTTTTGAGTTTGAGCACTCTTATTGAGCACGCCAGCACCCCAACGCTGCATGTTCAATTCGTCCGGATCAGGCTTACCTTTGCCCATTTTTTGCGTCGTATTAGACGCATCAATAATATCTTTTTGGGTAGGCTGAAGCGCGGAAGCCACAACAGACGGCAGCATCATTGCCAAAGTTGAAGCAACAGCAACTCCAGCAACTCCCCTACGTAAAGCACGAGAACGCTTCACAGCATGAGCCTTACGAAGTGTTCTCTTTGGTTTATTATCACCATATAAATCTTTACGTTCTGACATTATTTCTCCTCGCTCCAACCAATTTCAAGTAAACCGCGCATACTTATAAATATTCGTATATATTATATATGAACACAGTATATGAGCATAAAATAAACATTTGTTATAATTTTCAACTACAA
>NQOP01000001.1:250555-253855 GCA_003585845.1 Bifidobacteriaceae bacterium NR021 | reverse complement strand
CCCCCCCCAAAAAAAAATCAGACAACGTCTATGACGTTAGGAATAAGCTCAGTGAGGACGCTCATCTCATCATGCAGTAGGCGAACTGCTATTGAGTGAGAAATAAGCGCTCAAGCAATTCGTCGCGTTAAAATATGATACAATGTAAAAACGTGTGCTTTAGCGCAACGATTGTTTGAAAAATCAAAAGGGGTCGATCGGTTTCGACGGCGATCTGTTCGCCGCGGGGAAGCGTGCCGAGAATGCGAAAGTCCACTCGTAAACGTCCTTTCGCAAAAGAATAAGTGCTAAATCTAATCGCACTGAGTTCGCTCTCGCTGCCTGAGCTTCGCGCCAGGATTAACCAGTGAGCAGCTGCTCCGTTCACCCACTCACGTCTTCGGAGTGGTGCTGAACGTCATTAGAAGACTTGCTTGAATTGCTGAGCTGCAGGGCAATTCAGGGACTTTTACTGTAGATATGCTCGCCATGAATTGTCTGCGATAACATGGGGGCAGAAAAACTGCCGCACGGCCAGCAGACTACGCACGTAGAAGACCGAGGGTACGGTCACCGGACCGGGGTTCAATTCCCCGCGACTCCACAAACGCAATAACGCCACTCATCAAACAGTGGCGTTTTTTGTTGTAAAACCCAAATTGTTTGAGTTATTTACTAAAACCCAGCGTTTTCAAGATTTAAGTTAAGCATCGAAAGCATCTCCGAGATGGTGCTGAGTAGTGTGCTCAGCAGCGTGCTCAGTATCATCAGAATTATCGCAATCAAACTCCCCCGCGTCCGCAGCATCAACGATTGCGAGCGCAGCTTCCGCAAGATCCGGTCGCAACGCGTCCAACCAGTGGATGCGAGCATCCCTACCAAACCAACCCATTTGCTTGCGCGCAAGTCGTCGAGTTTTTTGCGCAATATCCGCAAAAGCCTCATCCTCACTCCAAACGCAATCCAAATAATCCATAATCTGCTGATAGCCAAGAGCACGAGCTGCAGTCACGCCCAATCGACCTCGAATCGCACGCACTTCATCCACAAAACCCTGCTCACGCATAATTTGCGTACGTAAATCCACGCGCTTATCTAAATCTTCACGACGCAAATCTAAGCCAATTTGCACGCAATCAATCACATACTTATAGCGCGGAAGCGTTGCGGAATAAGGCTTTCCTGTAAGCTCAATCACTTCAAGCGCACGAATTGTACGTCGCGGATTGCGCGCATCCATATGAGCTGCAGCAACCGGATCTTTCTGCTTCAACTCATCAAAAAGCGCGCCTGCTCCTTCTTTGCGCTCGCGCTCTTCCAAAGCCGCACGAACAGACTCATCCGTGCCTGGAAAAGTAATATCATCCACGGCAGCGCGCGCATACAATCCCGATCCTCCAACTAAAATCGGCCTCACGCCGCGCGATTGCAACTCACTAATACACTTCCTGGCAAGAGTTTGAAAGCGCGCAACCGTCATAGTTTCTTCAGGATCAATAATGTCAAGCAAGTGATGAGGTACTTCCGTCTGCTCCTGCGCGCTCGCCTTCGCCGTACCAATATCCATGTAACGATACATTTGATACGCGTCTGCGTTGATGATTTCCGCACGAATCCCGCGCTCAGCTAATTTTTTCGCAAGCGCAATACCAAGACTAGTTTTGCCTGAAGCTGTAGGACCAACTATTGAAATTACTTTAGGAATATTATCCTGCTTATTTTCAGACAAAATACACTCCCCGTCAAAATACTTTCCTAGATTTTGCTTGCGCGCAATTACCTAAGATATTTATATCACGCTTTACAAAGAATATTACATTTACATACGCACCCCCAGACGATTAGCAGTTTTTATAGTATTATTAAAAGACGTGATACTTGATCGTCATAACTGCGTAAACGCAGCAGAACTCTATGCACGTCTTCATAGCAACGAAGCAGCTAATGAAAGCAGCAACGTAAGTAGCGACGTAAGCAGCAACGTAAGCAATACAAAAAACCAACAAAATTGCTCCCAATGCAGCAAAACTAATTCGCTTATGCTTCCTGAAGACCAAATCGACGAATTTGTAAACATGATGCAAATTTACGAAGGAGCAATGTACGAAATAAGTACAAAGCTCGAGATTCTAGATAGCGAATTTCAAGTGCGGTTCTCTCACGACCCAATTCATCACATGGAACGCCGTCTTAAATCAGTGCACTCAATTTTTGAGAAGCTGCAAAGGCGTCATCTAGATATTTCCACACGCTCTATACGCGATAATCTTTTCGACGTAGCTGGAATTCGCGTAATTTGCAACTACTGCGACGATGTGTATTCTGTAGCGCAATATCTTTCTAAACAAACAGACATTCAAGTATTGCAAGTTAAGGATTATATTAAGAATCCAAAACCTAATGGATACCGAAGTTTGCACGTAATTTATGCAGTTCCTGTGTTCTTGTCTTCTGGAGCACACTACACGCCAGTCGAGGTGCAATTCCGAACTATTGCTATGGATTATTGGGCTAGCTTGGAGCACGCTTTAAGATACAAAGCCGGTTTGCCGGATGCAAAGTTGGCTGAACACTCTCAAACTTTGCTCGATTGCGCGCATAGCTTGCAAAATATTGAAACACAAATGCAAGGTATTCATCGCGATATTAATGGTGCTCCTCAAGTTGAAGAGGCACCTAATAGTAAGGCATAATACAAATACGAAGCGCAATTTTACGCAATATTAAGCGCAAGATTACGCAATACTAAAATCAGCTTATTGTACGAACGTATAAATTATGCTGTATTTTTTTAGCATTTTCCCAGATGCTTTAATTATAATTATGTGAGAACGTTGTCTTGACAGCGTTTTATTTCATAGCTGTTAAGGAGAAATAATGACAAACTTTACTCAAGATTATTACAGAAGCGGTGCTCCTGAGGTTATTGACACTCAGGCAACATATGCTTTTGAAGAAGCAAAAAGAGTTTCAGTAGGACGCACTTATGGCGAAATGACGCTTGGATTGATTGTTACAACTCTTGTGGCACTGTTCACTCAGAGCGGTAATTTCTGGCTTAGATTTATGTTTGCAACCCGCGGATGGGGTTGGATGATGCTGGCAATTGCTCAGGTTGTGATAGCAGTTGTTCTTGGAACGCGCTTAATGAAGATGAGTGAGACAACAGTACGAGTTTTGTTCTATGCTTATGCTGCTTTAACAGGATTTACTTTAAGCTCAGTATTTCAAGTATTTAGCCTTGGATCTGTAGCATTAGTATTTGCTTTAACTGCAGGATTCTTCCTGTGCTTGACAATGCTTGCGCTTACTACAAAAAAG
>NQOP01000001.1:249482-249845 GCA_003585845.1 Bifidobacteriaceae bacterium NR021 | reverse complement strand
GATTTGCTTAAAGCTGGTCCAATTTTAATGGTTGCATTACTTGTATTCGTTGTTGCGCAAATTATTATTTCGTTTATTGGGCAAGATACTGGAACAATGCGTCTTATGGCTGGAATTGGCATCGTTATTTTTGCAGGTTTAACAGCTTACGATGCTCAGCAAACTCGCGCATTACTTGCACAATATGAAGATCAGCCTGAAATGGTTAAGAAAGTATCTATTTTCTGCGCATTCCAGCTGTTCTTGGACTTCATTAACATGTTCATCTACTTGCTAGAGTTGCTTGGAGATAATAGAGATTAATAATACTAAAACTAACATACGTGTGTTAGTTGCTTAGTTATTCAACCCTGCCAGATTAGT
>NQOP01000001.1:235305-248704 GCA_003585845.1 Bifidobacteriaceae bacterium NR021 | reverse complement strand
GACACTGGCGCAGTACGCAATCTGCGTTAGTAACGAATAATTGCGATTTAGCGTTACTCGCGCAGTACGCATTCTGCGTTAGTAACGTTTAATGTCGTTTTTTCGTTACTGGCGCAGTACGCAATCTGCACCAGTGTCCCAAAAACGATGGCGCTCAAGCAGGTCGTCAGCGCACACAAAACACAACCGAATTCCTAACGAACAACCACACAAACCTGCCCTACCTGCGTCAATAAAGCCGCAGGCAGACCTCGCTTGCGTTGAAAGCACACCGTGCTTTCAACCCTAAGCAAGCTCGGCGCTCCGAGTTGCTTTCGCGCGCTAAACCGCAGCGCTCAAGCAGGTCGTCGTGCACGAAACAACAAAAGACCCCACGAGTTTCCTCGCGGGGTCTTTATTAAGCCTTAGCTAATATTTTCAGTTAGAGAAAATACTAGGCAAGAATCTTGGTCACACGACCGGAACCAACGGTACGGCCACCTTCACGAACTGCGAAGGTCAAGCCCTCTTCCATTGCGATAGCCTGGATCAACTCAACAGTGAAGGTTGCGTGATCGCCTGGCTGAACCATCTCAACGCCGTCTGGCAAGGTGATAACGCCGGTGACGTCGGTGGTGCGGAAGTAGAACTGTGGACGGTAGTTGGAGAAGAACGGCGAGTGACGGCCACCTTCATCCTTGGTCAAGACGTAAACTTCGCCTTCGAACTTGGTGTGTGGGGTCACAGAACCTGGAGCAGCCACAACCTGACCACGCTCAACATCGGTACGGGTGATACCACGGAGAAGAAGACCAGTGTTATCGCCAGCTTCAGCCTCATCCATCTGCTTGTGGAAGGTCTCGATGGAGGTAACGGTGGTGGTCTGGGTTTCACGCAAACCAACGATCTCAACTGGGGTGTTGATTGGGAGCTTACCACGCTCAACACGACCGGTGACAACGGTACCACGACCGGAGATGGTGAACACATCTTCGATTGGCATCAAGAATGGCTTGTCAAGATCGTGAGTTGGGGTTGGGATGTACTCGTCAACAGCCTTCATGAGCTCCTTGACGGTCTCTACCCACTTGTCGTGATCTGGAGCGTCATCGTGCAAAGCACCGTAAGCAGAGGTGCGGATGACTGGGCAGTCGCGATCGAAGCCGTTTTCTTCGAGGAGGTCACGGACCTCTTCTTCGACGAGGTCGATAAGTTCTGGATCATCAACCATATCGCACTTGTTCAAAGCAACGAGGATCTTCGGGACACCGACCTGCTTAGCGAGCAAAACGTGCTCACGGGTCTGAGCCATAGGACCATCGGTAGCAGCAACCACGAGGATTGCGCCATCCATCTGAGCAGCACCGGTGATCATGTTCTTCACGTAATCAGCGTGGCCTGGAGCGTCCACGTGAGCGTAGTGACGCTCAGCGGTCTGATACTCGATGTGTGCGATGTTAATGGTAATGCCGCGTTCCTTCTCTTCTGGAGCGGCATCAATCTGATCGAAGTCATACTGAGGGTTCAGATCTGGATACTCGCCATGCAGCACCTTAGAAATAGCCGCGGTCAAGGTAGTCTTACCGTGATCAACGTGACCAATGGTACCAATGTTAACATGCGGCTTAGTACGCTCGTACTTTTCCTTTGCCATGTGTTTGTCCTCCTGGACGTCTCGTAGTTTGCCTCACACATTTGTGAGAGGTCTTTCGCTACATATTACTGGGTTTCTGGGTTAGGTGCCACTTCGGTGCCAGAACCCAGTCAACGTAGGAAATTCTAGCGTTGACCGGGGACAGAAAACACCGAAGTAGCGTGCGCTTTATTCGCCGCGCTGAGCCTTAATAATCTCGTCCGAAACTGCCTTCGGGACCTCCGCGTAAGAGTCCATCTGCATGGTGAACATTGCGCGGCCCTGAGTCTTGGAACGAAGATCGCCAATGTAGCCGAACATTTCGCTCAGCGGCACCTTGGCGTCGATAACTTTCACGCCAGTAGCATCAGTCATAGACTGGATGTTACCGCGACGAGAGTTCAAATCGCCCATGACGTCGCCCATGTACTCTTCTGGAGTACGGACTTCGACAGCCATAATTGGTTCGAGAATTACCGGATTAGCCTTAGGAGCAGCTTCCTTGAAGCACATGGAACCTGCAATCTTGAAGGCCATTTCCGAAGAATCGACATCGTGAGTCTGACCGTCGGTGACGGTTGCCTTTACACCCACAACTGGGAAGCCAGCCAAAACGCCGGATTCCATAGCTTCCTGCACGCCTGCATCGATTGAAGGAATGAATTCCTTGGTGATGTGGCCGCCGGTAACTTCGTTGACAAACTGGTAGGTTTCGCCAGATTCTGTGTCGAGAGGCTCGAAGTTCATCAAAACCTTTGCGAACTGACCAGAACCACCGGTCTGCTTCTTGTGAGTGTATTCCTGGTTCATAACAGCCTTACGAATCGTCTCACGGTAAGCAACCTGTGGCTTACCAACGTTCGCTTCGACCTTGAACTCACGACGCATACGATCAACGATAATGTCAAGCTGAAGCTCGCCCATACCGGAAATCAAAGTCTGACCAGATTCCTCATCGGTCTTAACCTGGAATGTAGGATCCTCGTCAGAAAGCTTAGCCAAAGCCAAGCTCATCTTTTCCTGATCAGCCTTCGTCTTTGGCTCCACAGCAACCTCGATAACAGGATCTGGGAATGTCATGGATTCCAAAGAAATTGGGTTCTTTTCGTCGCACAAAGTATCACCAGTGCTGACGTTCTTCAAACCAACGAAGGTGTAGATGTTACCAGCTTCAGCTGAATCTACAGGATTTTCCTTATCAGCATGCATCTGGAAGATCTTACCAACGCGTTCCTTCTTGGACTTCGTGGAATCGTACACGGAATCGCCTGGCTTTACTTCGCCAGAGTAAACGCGCACGAACACGAGCTTGCCATAGAATGGATGGGTTGAAATCTTGAATACCAATGCTGCGAATGGATCTGTATTAACTGGCTTACGGTCAATTTCAACAGATTCGTCGCCTGGCTTGAAGCCCTTAATAGATGGAACATCTTCTGGGCTTGGAAGGAAGTCGACAACAGCATCCAGCATTGGCTGAACACCCTTATCCTTGAATGCAGAACCGCAAGTTACTGGGAAGGCCTTACGCTCAATGGTAAGCTTACGGATACCAGCGCGCATTTCCTCTTCAGTAAGTTCGCCAGTTTCGAGATACTTCTCAACCAGCTCATCGTCAGCTTCAGCAACCTGATCCATAAGTTCAGCACGATACTGCTCTGCACGTTCCTGCAAATCTTCAGGAATGTCAACGGTGTCATAGTGAGCACCCATATCGTCCTTAACGTCATTCCAGACGTAAGCCTTCATACGAATCAAGTCAACAACGCCGATGAAGTCGTTTTCAGCACCGATTGGAAGCTGAATAACGAGTGGAGTTGCACCGAGCTTCTCCTTGATGGTCTTGACGGAATAGTAGAAATCAGCGCCAAGCTTATCCATCTTATTGATGAAGCAGATACGTGGGACGCTATACTTATCAGCCTGACGCCACACGGTTTCAGACTGAGGCTCCACACCTTCCTTACCATCGAAGACTGCTACAGCACCATCGAGCACGCGAAGGGAACGTTCCACCTCAGCGGTGAAGTCCACGTGGCCTGGGGTATCGATGATGTTGATCTGATAGCGATCATCAACGTCATGAGTCTGACGCTTCCAGAAGCAGGTAGTTGCAGCAGACTGAATAGTAATACCGCGCTCCTGCTCCTGAGCCATGAAGTCCATGGTAGAAGCACCATCATGAGTTTCACCGATCTTGTAGTTCTTACCAGTGTAGTAAAGAATACGTTCGGTGGTAGTAGTCTTACCAGCATCAATGTGCGCCATGATGCCGATATTACGAACCATATTCAGGTCGTTAAGCACATCTTGTGCCATATTCTTATCCTTAGCTCTTTAAGATACCGATTATCTTGTGGATTACCAGCGATAGTGAGCAAAAGCTTTGTTTGCTTCTGCCATCTTGTGGGTATCCTCGCGGCGCTTCACGGAAGCACCCAAGCCATTGGAGGCATCGAGAATTTCGTTGGCCAAACGCTCAGCCATAGTCTTTTCACGACGAGCGCGTGAGAAGTCAGTAAGCCAGCGGAGGGAAAGAGTGTTTGCACGAGCAGGCTTAACTTCGACTGGAACCTGGTAAGTTGCACCACCAACGCGGCGAGAACGAACCTCAAGATTTGGACGAATGTTATCAAGAGCGCGCTTCAATACAGAAACTGGCTCCTGCTCGGTCTTTGCCTTCACCTGCTCAAGAGCGGTGTAGACGATGTTTTCTGCGATGGACTTCTTACCATCGAGAAGGATTTTGTTAATCAACTGAGCCACGACGGTCGAGCCGTAGATTGGATCAGGAAGCAGTTGATGCTTTTTTGCAGGTCCTTTACGTGACATGTTTTACTTCGCCTTCTTTGCTCCATACAGGGAACGACCCTGCTTGCGGTCCTTGACACCCTGGGTATCTAATGCGCCACGCACGATGTGGTAACGCACACCTGGGAGATCCTTCACACGGCCACCACGCACGAGCACGATGGAGTGCTCCTGCAAGTTGTGACCTTCGCCTGGAATATAGGCGGTTACTTCAATACCAGAGCTGAGGCGCACACGAGCAACCTTACGAAGCGCGGAATTTGGCTTCTTAGGAGTGGTGGTGTACACACGGGTGCACACGCCACGACGCAGCGGGCTACCCTTCAAGGCCAAAGTCTTTGACTTTTTCGGCTTGGCCTGACGTCCTTTACGGACAAGTTGTTCAATCGTAGGCAACTTAAGTTCTCCGATTCATTGTTATCTTCTATTTGGTGAAAACCGCCACACTGCAGCACACCATAACCAAAGAATCGGTTAAAGAGTAAAAGCCACAGTCCACCGGCCCGATGGCCCTCGCGCCTCCAGCCACACATTACTGCGCGCTATCTTTGGCACTTGGGATATCCCAACACGCACGCCTATAACATAAGGCACGCCGTTGGCACACACGGATTACTATTATACACCTAATCTTGACAATGCAATTAATAAAGTTTTAAAACCCTATTTAAGAATTGGACGCACAGGAGCAGACACATCTAAGCTGCGTTTGTTTCCAATTTTACTAGGATCATCAATAATCTTGGCAACAATAGCTTTCTTTAACTCAATCTGAGACGAATTGCCCCATATGATAGTTTTTTTAACATCCCCTAATTCTGTTTCGACAGAATCTTGAGTTTTTGCACTAACTTTCGTAACTCTAGCTCGCAAAGATTCCGAAAGTGAACTAACAATTTTTACAGCTTCAAGTACCGCTCTATTATTCAAACTTCTTTGCACATTTGAAACTTCAATAACAGGTATTCCTTGTGTTGTAACTTGAGCTACGGCATTTAACACGCGACCTTTAGCGTCGACAGCAGTTAATTTATTGCTATCTCGAGTTTTGAGCATTGCTGCAGGACGTTGCGCATGTACAGAAACATGCAAACCATTAGGAAAATTCTTAGAAACTTTTGCTTCAGTTACGCCAGGAATATCGTTAAGTTGGTTAATTACTTCTTGAGAAGAAACTAAAAATAGCGATTTACCAACCTGAGTTGACGCAATTGAAGCAATTTTTTGCTCACTCACCCACTCGTTAGATCCAGAAATACTTATATCGCTAGACTTAAGAAGAAAAACTGGCGAGAAGAATAAAAACCAAACAATCGCTGAAACAGAAGCAATCACTGCAAGAATTGCAAGAATTCGTTTAACAGTAAATTGCAAATAAGCAGATTTACGTTCTTTCAAACGCTCTCGAAAATTAATTATTCTAGGACGAGTAATCATTCCAAGAGAACCAGAAGTTTGACTTAAAGTTTTTCTTACAAAATCAAGCTTCGGCAAAAGTCTAGCGTCAACAAACTTACCTTGATGATTTTTTTCATTGACATCAGCTACTCGTATTTGCGATGTGTTTTGGCTGATTATATGCCTTTGGAAACGCTGGTCTTTGCGCAACGACGAAGCACTACTACGAGACGCACTGCTACTGGATTTATTACTACGAGACTCTTCAGTACGCGCAATATTAAGACTTGAAACGGTACGACGATGCGAATTATTTGCATCAGCATCGTACGATTTGCTTGACCTCACGCGACCCATAATTGCCTCTCGTAATAATTTATTTATATTTTAATCGCTTAATTTCAAAGCACTACAATGCTTCTAGCATAACAGACGTCATAGCAGTAATACTTCCTGCACCAACTGTAAGCAGCACATCACCAGATTTTGCACGCAAAGCCAGTTTCAACGCAGCTTCGCGCATATCGTCAACCGCTTCAATTTTTACATCAAGATTCTGCGATTTTGCAGCTTTAACAATAGTTTCAGCATTAATATTTGGAAAATCTTCCTGCTTTTCGCGAGCTGGGAAAATTCCTGTAACAATTACATCGTCTGCAAGAGCCAAAGATTTTGCAAACTCACTAGCAAAAGCCTGCGTTCTGGAGAACAAATGAGGCTGGAACAGCACGCGAAGAGTAGAAGAAGTGTATTTTCTTCGAGCAGCGCGCAATAATGCAGCTATTTCAGTTGGATGGTGAGCATAATCGTCTACAACTGTCACACCATCAACACATCCACGAATATCAAAACGACGAGACGCACCTCGGAAGCTTTCTGCACCACGAGCCGCATCTTCTGGATTCATACCGAGCAATACTGCAGCAACAATAGCTGCAGAAGCATTAAGCGCATTATGCAAACCTGGTATTAACAAGCTAACTTGCAGCTTGTTCGAAGATTTAGCATGTTCATCCAAAATTTTTTCTGGCAATACAAGCGTAAACATTTCTCGACCACTTACAGCTTGCTCATTTTCATGCTCAATACTTGCGAACATAGCTAATTTTTGTACGCGCGAGCTGAGTTTTAGGCTCCAAGTATCCAAATTACCGTAAGCAATTGTTTTGTTTAAAATATTATCAGGCATAGCTTCAAGTACTTTTCTAGCACCTTCGTCTTCTGCACAAATTATTACGTTATTAACGGCATGACTTACGTGCTCAACAAATGCTTCTCTGTATCGTTCACTAGAGCCGTAATGATCCAAGTGATCTGCTTCAGCATTTGTTACGATTGCAATACTTGGGCTGTATTTTTCAAAACTTCCGTCAGATTCGTCAGCTTCAGCAACCATAACAATTCCATTGCCAGCATGACCGCCGTCTAAAACTGTTCCGTCTGCAGCTTGAATAGATCCGCCGATTGCGTAGCTTGGATCAGCCAAATCGCCTACTGCAGCCACAGTTAATATATGGGAAAGAAGTGAGCTAGTGGTTGTTTTCCCATGCGCTCCAGCAACAGTCACGCCAGTTTTTGCAGATAATAATAACGCAAGAATATCGCTGCGATGAACAAGTTTTATGCCGCGCTCATATGCTGCCATAATCTCCGGATTGCTCGGTTTAATAGCACTTGAATACACGAGTACATCTGCATGCTCAACATGTGAAGCACTTTGTCCAATTTCTACTTCAATACCTAATTCTTCTAAGCGTTGAGTGTGATCATTTGCTTCGCGATCGCAACCACTTACGCTTACTCCCTCTTCATGCAACATTTCTGCCAGAACACTCATTCCAGCTCCACCAATGCCAATAAAATGCACTCGCCCTAATTTTGAAATAGTTTGCGAATCATCAAACGCTGATTTTACTGGGTTTAAATCAATGTTGTTATGAGATGAAGTTGTATTGCTATTAAGATTAGTCATTACTTTCTGCTTTCTTTTGCGATTTCAAGAATACGCTTCGCCATAACGTCTGCAGCATCACGAATACCATAATTCCAAGATTTAGTGCGCATAGCTTGTAGTTGATTTTTGTTTTGCAATAAAGCTAATCCTTCATCTATAAACCACTTCGCATTGAAATCAGCATCATTTACCATTAACGCTCCCCCTGCATTTACTACAGGCTCAGCATTGAAACGCTGCTCGCCGTTGCCAATAGGCAATGGCACGTATACAGCAGGTAAGCCAAGTGCAGAAATTTCTGCAACCGTTCCAGCTCCTGCACGACATATAACTAAATCTGCGCAAGCAAAAGCCCAATCAATACGCTCTAAATATTCTGCAATATGATAATCGCCACAACCAGCATGCTCTGGTTTAATATCGTTTATTTGCGATTCGCCTACTTGCTTTGCAACTATATTTCGCACTTCTTCCGATTTTGCGCGACCAGTTAAGTGAATTACTTGCGCATGTTTTAAAATATCTCCTGCTGCTGCAGCAACAGCTTGATTTATGCTTTTTGCACCCAAAGATCCGCCGGTAACAAGAATAATTGGACGTTTAGGGTCAACGCCAAGTTTTTGCGCACCTTCAACGCGAGCGGAATCATAATCTTTTTCTAATCTTTCACACAATTTAGAAATAGCAGGTCTAAGAGGTAAACCAACTCTTTCAACTTTTACACCTTTTCGTGTGCGCAAATCAGTATTCCCATAAACTGTTCCAACAGCATCAGCCCAACTTGCACCCAAGCGATTTGCCATTCCAGATTTAGCATTCTGCTCGTGAATCACAATAGGAATATGCTGCGCATGAGCTTGAGAATATACTGGAGCAGAAGCATAGCCACCGAAGCCCACTACTATATCTGCTTTTCTAGCAGCTAGTATATTTCGTACTTTGCGTTTTTCGCGCATCCATCGAATTGGAAACTTAATTGCATCTAGATTTGGCTTACGTGGGAACGGCACTTTTTCTATAGTGTCAAGTTCGTATCCTGCATTCGGCACAAGACTTTTTTCCAAACCAACTTCTGTGCCAATTACACTAATTAACGCTTCAGGATTGAGCTTTTTAATCGCGTTTGCAACAGAGAGCAAAGGATTGACATGACCTGCAGTACCCCCGCCTGCAAGAACAATATGCACTTCATGCTCAATAGCATTATCAAACTTCATTTCACTACCCTTGTTATAACTTTCATATTATGAAAAAGTTGTAATTACTTACTACTTCGATATAGTAAGTTGCGGATTGGAACGCATAAGACCATCAGCTACGCCAATTGCAACCAAACACATAACAAGCGAAGATCCACCTGCGGACACAAACGGCATAGGCACTCCCATAACCGGAAGTATTTGCACAACAACGAGAATATTAACTAATCCTTGTCCTACAATCCACGTTGCAATACACATTAATGCGATTGAAATAAATTGCGATTTCGCTTTTAATGCTGAAGATAGTATGCACCAACCAATAATTACGTATAGCAAAATCACTGCTGCTGCAACCAAAAAGCCCATCTCTTCGCCAATAATAGCGAAAATAAAGTCATTGTGAGCGTAAGGCAAATAATTCCATTTTTCGCGAGAGTTTCCGATGCCAACGCCTAATAGTCCACCAGAAGCCATTGCATATTGAGCATGAATTGCTTGGAAGCAAACGCCTTTAGCTGCTTTTGAATCACATCCGTGCAAAGTAGCAAGAATACGTCGCATACGATTTTGGCTTGTCAAAACAAGCATAGCGACCATAGCAATAGCAATAAAAATACTTCCTATCAGCCAGCGCGTAGGGAATCCACCAAGATAAAAAGCTATAAGTGCAATAAGAATAATAATTAAAGCAGTACCAAGATCCTTACCTGCAATAACAAGCAACAACGATACGCCGAGTCCTGCTACTACAGGAATATACGCGCGCATCTGCACACGCTCATATGCTTGTTTTGCAGCAATCAAAGCCATTGGAAGCCAAATACATAACGCAAGTTTCGTAATTTCTGCAGGCTGCAAAGTAATAGGTCCAAAAGCAATCCAACCAGCATTACCATTAACTTCACGTCGTAAACCTGGAACAAATGTTAAGAACTGTGCAATAACAGAAATAACGTAAATAACAGCAACGTATCGTCTATAAACTGTAACTGGAAGTCGAGAAGCGAAAATATAGCCAATTAAGCCTAAAACGCAATACATTGTTTGGTTTACGCCTTGACCCCAAGGTGCAATTCCGTAGGTAATCATAGTTACTGAAGAACTAGAAAACACCATGAATAAGCCGAAAATCGACAGTATAACTACTGATACTCGCATGCCGTATAAGCACCACAGTGGGTTAGTTAAACTGCGCAAGCCAACATATTTCTTTAATTCTGAATCTTGAGTTTTGCGCTCTAACGAGTTTTTTGAGTAGTCTTTTTTCGAGGAAAATATTCCAGATACAGTATGTGCTAATTTTGCGTATTTAATTGATTTTGCCGGTTTTGCCGGTTTTGCAGGCTTCACAGGATTGACAAGATTTGCTTGCTTTACAGGCTCTACAAAATTAGCTGATTTTACAAGATTAGCTGGCTTCGCTAGTTTTACCGGCTTTGCTAGTTTCGCTGGTTTAGCAACTTTCGACTTCTTTACATCTTTTACAAATTTTACAGATTCATTTAAAGAAGAGCCTACAGATTTGCTAACTTTAGTAACAGAATTACTTACGGACTTACTTACAGACTTTCCTACAGATTTGCCTAATTCCTTACCAGCTTTGCTTGCATACGCTCCTACTTTGCTTACGGACTCGCCTATTTTACTTGCTGAAGTTCTAATAGATTTTTTAAAAGATTCGAATTTTTGTTTTTTAGAAGAATGAGAAGAATCTGAATCTGCTTCAATATGATCTTCCATAATAACTTCTGAGACTTTGCGAGTTAATGAACGCAAAAACTTTTTAGGCTTATTACTGTTGAACACCATGATTATGCACCCATCGTTGAGATTCTTTAGCAAAACGATTGCCGCGATCGGCGTACGAAACAAATTGATCCATAGAAGCACAAGCAGGAGCAAGCAGAACAACATCACCAGGCTTAGCATAACGCCCAGCAGCTTCTACAGTTTGACGCATAACAGCCTCACCGAATGAAGAATCAGGATTTACAAGCGAAGTATTCTCAATATTCTCATAAACTAAGTCATCAACGCAATCATATGATTTAGCGCAAGAACCATCCTGTGAAACAATAGTTACTGGAATGTGAGGAGCTGAACTGTGAAGAGCTTCAACAATTGGACGTTGATCTATTCCAATAACAACAACTGCTTTAATCACATGAAGTTGGTTTGCAATTAAATCTTCAAAATGACCACCTTTAGCTAAACCACCAGCAATCCAAACAACCGAATTATTAGCAAAACTAGCTAAAGATGCACGAGCAGCATGAGCATTAGTTGCTTTAGAATCATCTACAAATCTAATACAATGCGAAGGATTTTCATCTTCAGACATCAAAGTCGCAACTGTTTGAATGCGATGACCTCCAGGAGCAAACTCGCGTAAAGCACGAACTGAAGAATCTACATCACCAGTTAAACCTAAAGCTAAAGCTAAAGCAGTAAGAGCATCAGCTAATAAATGCGGATACACACTGCCATCAGGCTCGCACAGATGTTTTAGCTCACGCAATTCGACAATAGGTTTTAGAGTGCCTTTAGTTCCTCCAGCAACACCGCTGTTATCGACAATCCAACCATCTTTTACGCCAATTTCACCATCTTTAGGCTCTTCTAACGTAAAACCAATTTTTTTACAGCCATTAGCAACTTGTGCACAATCTGCCAATTTGCTTACACGCTCATCTTGAGCATTGTAAACCAAAGCTTTTTGCACATTATTAAATACTTTTGACTTGTCACGAGCGTACGCTTCCATGCCACCATGCCAATCTAAATGATCAGCAGCAATATTAGTAATAGCAGCACAGTCAAGAGCTAAAGAATCAGTGAAATGCAATTGGAAAGAGCTTAATTCAACGCATAAAGCATCATGCTCACATTCCAAAGCAGCATGTGACACAGACTTTCCAATATTTCCCACGGCTGGAGCATTTAATCCACAAGCGGTTAGCATTGCAGAAGTCATTTCTGTAGTAGAAGTCTTACCATTTGTGCCAGTAATGCCAATCCAATAAGCAGGTTTATTCGTGCGCTTAGAAGGTACGCGCAAGCGCCACGCTAATTCAACTTCGCTCATTACTGGAATATTGTGCGATGCAGCTTCTTGCAAAAATTGCGTGCGAGGATTAAATACTGGAGATGTAACAACAGCATCGATTTTAGACCAGTCTATTGCTGAAAAATCATGTATATCGGCATCAGGCTTATTTTCGTCTGCAGTCACAGGCTCAGATCCAACAGAGCTCAAAACCTCAGCTGCACCACGACCAGAAACTCCAAGACCTGCAACTAATACACGCTTAAAAGCAAATGCTTTATCGCTTGTGCACGACTTACAAGTAGATTCAGACGAAACAGATACTTCATTGCCATCGACAATATTCATATTGAAGCCTTCCAATTTTTGAAATTAAATAAGCAAGCCAGAACGCCCTGCCCAATCAGCGTAGAACATCATAAGCGCAGAAAGCACAAACATAAGCTCAATCATCCAGAATCGCACAACAACCTTGGTTTCTGTCCAGCCGAGCAATTCAAAATGATGATGAATAGGAGCCATTTTGAACACACGCTTATGCGTAGCTTTAAAGAATCCAACTTGAATAACGTCACTTGCAGCTTCCATTACAAATAATCCGCCTAAAATCACGGCCAAAAACTCTGTGTGAGTTGCAATAGAAAGAGCTGCAAATAATCCGCCTAAAGCCAACGAACCAGTATCTCCCATAAATACTTGAGCAGGATTCGAATTAAACCACAAGAATCCAAAGCAAGCGACAGCAGCACAAACAGCAATAATAGTTAAATCGAGAGGGTCAGAAACAGCGTAAGAGAATCCAAAATGACCGCCTCCGCGCACATGGTAGCTTTCCCAGAAAGCAATCAAAGCGTAACCAGCAAAAGCAATCATAGAAGATCCAGAAGCTAAACCATCAAGTCCGTCAGTCAAGTTTACAGCGTTAGACCAAGCAGCAATAAGGAAATTAACCCAAACAATAAATACTACGATTCCTACACCTTTACCGAGTATAGAAAAATCAAAAAATGGTTTTTCAATAAAACTCATTCCAGGTTGAGCGCTAGCAATACCAGATTGAGTTGGCAATAGCAATGACAAAAGCGCGTAAATACTTGCAAAAATAATTTGACCAGTAAACTTCGCATGTACAGAAAGACCAAGATTCTGCTTTTTATGAACCTTAGCAAAATCATCAATAAAGCCAAGCAAACCCATTGAAAGCATTGCAAACAGCACCAAAACAGCAGACCATGAAGGCGAGCGGCCAACAGAAACATATCTATAAAGAGCAGAAGCAGCCCAACCTGCTACTACAGCAAAATTAATAACAACACCGCCCATAGTTGGAGTGCCACGCTTTACTAAATGAGATTGTGGTCCATCTTGGCGAATGT
>NQOP01000001.1:228684-234533 GCA_003585845.1 Bifidobacteriaceae bacterium NR021 | reverse complement strand
GAGCGACACCACAATTCCTACAATAAGCGCAATCACCGCTTAACCTCCGTTTACTGTTCCGTTTGCTATAATACTTAATTTATTAATTTCACACTTATATTGAGCATCGAGCAATTAAATATTTGCCCAATGTTCAGCAAGCACACTCAAGCCTGAAGCATGAGAGCCTTTCAATAACACAACACTACTCGGATGCTCGGCCACAATTTTCCAAACAATATCATCAGCCTCATCCGCACTGTGTACAAAATAGACTGCATCATTAGAAGAAAGTAGTTTATTATTCCAAGAAGAACGCGCACCTTGAGCAATACAGTGAGCTAATTTATCTAAGTCAGAGTCCGTTTTTGAACCAACAGCAACAACCGCATCGACACTCGAATTTGCCACATATTCTCCAATATTTGTGTGCAATTCATCTTCGTTGCTGCCAAGCTCCAACATAGAACCAAGAACCGCTATACGGAAAGGTTTCGAAGATGCACTACAAGAATCATTTTCATAAGCGCACAAACCATCGATTCCTGCTTTCATAGAATCAGGATTTGCATTAAAGGAATCGTCAATAAGCGTAAATTTCTCGTCATTTTTCGAAACTGTACTCAATTGCATGCGATGTGGGCTAATATGCGAAACTTTAGACAGCACAGAAGCAATATCATCTAAAGTCATTCCCAAATATCTTGCAACATTTGCTGCTGCAAGTGCATTCATAACATTATGCTCGCCTTGTATAGCAAGATGCGCCTCAACATGATTGACTAAATCAGAAGAATTAATGCGTTCATTGATAGTAAAAACTGCTTTACCAAAAGAATCTAACTTTATATTGCTAGCTGAAAGTTGGTAGTCATCTTTACTAGCTGATTCCAGCAATCCGTTTTTAGCATTTCTACCGAACCAGCGCACATGATTATTTTCTACAAGACAAGACATTGCAGAAACTCGCTTATCGTCGGAATTTAATACTGCTATGCCATGTGGCAAAAGCCCACGCACAATCTCACTTTTTGCTTGCGCAATGCGCTCAACTGAGCCAAATTCACCTAAATGAGCGACACCAACTTTAAGCACTATTGCGAGATCCGGAGGAGCAATATGAGTTAAATTGGCAATTTCGCCAACATGATTAGCACCCATTTCTGCTATTAAAAATCGAGTATTACTTCCAACTTGCAAAGCAGTAAGAGGCAAACCAATATTATTATTAAAAGATCCAACAGGAGCAACTGTTTCGCCTAGCGTGCTCAACAAAGCCTTCAACATATCTTTCGTTGTTGTTTTGCCAACGGAACCAGTAATACCAATAATAGTGAAAGGTTTGTTAAGCTTGCGGCGAAGTTCCAAATTATGTTTAGCTAGCAAACCCAGTGCTTCTACAGAATTATTAACAACTATTTGATTGAGATTAGTGCCTTCGACAACATGTTCAACAATAGCTACAACAGCTCCAGATTTTTCAGCATTCTTTACATAATCATGACCGTCAACATGTTCACCAACTATAGCTACGAACACAGAACCTTTACGAATTTGACGAGAATCACTAAAAACGGAATTTGCAACTAAATCTGTGTCACAACTATTAAACTCGTGTATTTCCCCATGAACAGCTTTAGCAATTTCGCTTATATTCATAGGCATCATATCGGCATGATCTAAACTCTTAGCATTACTGGCACACGAAGTTTCAACACAACTCATAACATCCTCCACATTAGCAACATAATTAGAAGCTCTTAAACAAAACTCACGCAATTAATTTATTTGAAAACTCGAATGAAATCAGCGCTTCATCACTATTCAGTGCAATTCATGCGAAACTCGCAGCGCACTTTTAATAGTCCCACGACGAACACCAGCAGCTAACACCATTGCAATAGATAATGAAAGATGCCGCTGCACATCATTGCCACCAATTTGATCCGCTAATTCAGCTAATTCGTCAGACTCAGCCGATCTAGTAACGCAATAAGCGTGCTCTCTTCCAGAAAAACCATAACGTTGACGCAGCGCATAAAAACTCATGCCGGTTGAATATGCCGGGTAAAGCGGTGAAGAAGATGTCTTTGCACTAACTTTCACATTTGAGACCGCATCTTTAGATTCAGTCTCATCTTCAGATTCAGAATTAGATTTAGAATCAGATTCTGCTCCAGAATTGCTTTCATTCTGAGTTTGTTCAACGCCAAGAACATCAATACTAACGGATTGTAACGCGTTCTTAGCTAAAGTTGCAGAATTAAGTGCAATAACAACAGCTGCAGCACCATCTTCTGCACACACAGATAAAGCATGCTGTACATCTGCAATATTTAGAGGATATTGCAAAGACAATTCGCGCTGCAATGAAGTAGATCCAGCATCACTGATAACACCAACAGGATTGCCTAACATATGCAAAAAATCAGCTAATCGCAAAACGTTAGCATGAATCTCATCGTCATCGTCACCAGCAATCGCAAATGTTGCAAGGCACGAAGAAGGATCGAAATTAATATCGCAAGCAAGCTTTCCAAGAGCAACAGGATTAGCAGAAGATACAAGTAGCGGTATTCCTAAATCCACAGCTTCATTACGAAACTCCGGTGGAACTAGAGCAGCATACGCTCCAGCATCTCTAGCAGCCTCAAGTTGACGACGATCAACGTGGCCGAGCGGCACAAACAGGCAACCAGGATGCACTTGACGCACATCATGAGCAATAGAAGTAACAGTTACCTCAGATGCAAACGCTGGAACAACTTCAAAACCATAGTTTTTTGCAGCAAAACCTAAAGTAACTCTTACTCTTGAATATTCATCAACCACATTCATTGCACACCCTACTTAGTATTAAACAACATTGTAATGCGCTCATTACCAATTTACCGCAACAGGGTTCGTGCGTGCAGCAGAAGTTGGAACATCGTACTTTTGCATAAGGAATTCGCCGATTGTCTTGAACAATGGGCCTGAAGTCATACCACCGTAAACGCCTTGCGGATCTTTTAGCACAACGGTTACGATGAATCGAGGATTATCCGCCGGAATAGCACCAGACCAGTCGCTAATTGTGGAGCTAAGACGGCCATCAGGTCCCGCAACTTCTGCAGTACCACTCTTTGCAGCAACACGGTAACCATCAACACCTGCGAAACTGTGATAATGCTCACCTGAGTTTTCAAGAGCGTTCATCATTTGAGCTGCAACATTCTCATCAATAACTCGCGTTCCTTGAGCACGCCCAGCTTTAGTTACATGACCATTAGAATCAATAACAGACTTAATCAAAGTTTGACGCAGTTTCACGCCTTTATTCGCAATAGTTGCCATAGCATTAGTAAGCTGCAAAGCGTTCACAGCATAACCTTGGCCGAAGAGAACAGTATCTTTCTTACGACCATCCCAAGATTGCATGCTAGGAAGCAAACCGCGAGATTCACCCTGCAAATTCAATCCGGTATACTGACCAAGACCAAACTTATAAAGATATTCGTAGCGCTTATCTAACGGATACCTTTCGCCAGCCATAACCATACCAATGTTTGAAGATTCAGCAAGAATACCAGCCAAAGTCCAATGTTCAACACCATGATCAACAGCATCATGATATGTTTGACCATTCTTATTAATGCTGTTAGGAACCGCAAACTGATCGCTAAGCTTGTGAGCGCCGGTTTGCAACATACCAGCCATTGCAAAAGCCTTACCAATAGAACCTGGTTCAAACGTTTGGCTTACTACGCGAGACACGTTTACTTTGGATTGTGTACTACCAGCTTTAATATCGTCAGTATCTTCCAAAGCAAGAATTTCGCCAGTTCGAACATCCTGAACTACTGCAACACCCCATGCTGCACGATATTGTTTCTTTCCGTCAAGAAGAACCTTCTTAACATACCAATCAACATCGCTATCAATCGTAAGCTTAATATCACTGCCGTTTACAGCAGGTTTAGATTCTGTTACAGTTCCTGGAATCTTCTCATTTCCAACATTATTACCTTGATAACGCTGGTAGCCGTCTACACCGTTTAAGGTGGAGTCATGAGTTAGCTCAAGTCCAGAAACACCAACTTCGCCCTTGCGATTCTTTAAGTCTTTACGATTAACTTCATCTGCATTTGAAACTGCGCCAATTACAGAACCAAGAATTGGGCCGCTAGAATACACTCGCTCACTACTATTTTCTGCATAAATGCATCCAGAAAGATTAAGATTGTCAATAGCGCGCTTAACTGCAGGAGTTACGTTACGCTTCAACAAAACGTAACGACCAACGCCAGCTAATTTTCCGCCAAGCTCTACAGAACTCATGTGAAGAATCGGAGCGAGCAAACGAGCAACCGCCACAGCGCCCGTGCCCTCTACCGGCTTACCATTTAGCATATGGCAATTATCTTCAGTCTGCTTAGTGCATGGCGTAGGCTTAAAAGCCTGAGCGTTAAGAGGGTCTCCAATAATATTGAATCGCTCAACGCTTTGTGCAAGAACAGCACCATTTGCATCCAAAATTTTGCCACGACGAGCAAGAATTGGGCGCACTCTGCTGCGTTCTGCTTGAGCTGCCTGTGCAGTAGAGCGTGCGTTAATTAGCTGAATATAGCTAAGCTTTGCAATGGCACAAATGCCTATGAAAGCGAAAACTATAGCAATAACAGCGCATTTACGAACAAAGTTTTGTTCTCTGGCGAAACGTTGTTTAAAAATGTGGCGCATCAATGTTTCTCCTGTTTTGTTTGTTGTGACTGTTGTTTTTGTTGCTGTTCTTTAGTTTTATTTTTAGGTTTATTTTTAGTTTTGTTTTTAGCTTTATCCTGCGTATTATTTTGCGAATTATTATTTTTTGGAACTTCTTTTTTGTTCTTTTGATTATGCTTTCGTTTAGCCGCATAATCACTTAAATCAATCGCAATAGAACCTTGCTGCGGTATCATCCCCATGTGTTGCGCTTTCGAAGGAAGCTCAGCATCCAAAGTATCGAGCTTTGCTTGCTTAGCCTCAACATCTTGACGCAAACGTGAAATACGAGATTGCGTAGCAGTCTGCTCAAAAGAAAGCTCAGCCATTTGCGTACGAAGCATAAGCGAAGTAGACAAAGTCACAACCATGAAAATCACAATAATCATGAAATTTATGATTGGAACTTTGCGCGTATTACTCCAGTTCATAACTTTCTGCAAGCGATTAAGAACAACGGAAGTTTGACGCTTAGCAGCACCAAATACTGCTGTGGAGGAATTTCGCGAATAATCTTTACGAGTTGACGAATCCTTAACACGACCTGCAGGAGCGGAAGTAGAAGAAGCCGAACGCAATACGCGATTTTTAGTATTCAATACCATTTTTATCGGCCTCCTTTACGAGGCTCTAAGCCATAAGCTTCATCTTTAAGCCTATTAAGCCAACGATTAGGAATAGGACGACACAATTCAACAGCGCGCAAACGAACTGAGGAAGAGCGAGTATTATGCTCAATCTCCTCTTTAGATGCTTTCATTGCGCCTCTTGTAAGAGACTTAAAGAAAGGCTGAGCATCTTCAGGAATAACAGGCATGTTTGCAGGAACATCAACGGTTAATCCTTGATTCATAAAACGTTTTACAGCTGTATCTTCCAACGAATGATAAGATTCAACAACTAAGCGACCATGCTCACGAAGATGCAAAGCAATTTTAGGAAGAGTACGGCTCAATTTATCTAATTCACCGTTCACTTCAATACGCAAAGCTTGGAACACTCGTTTTGCTGGATTTCCAGTAGCGCGATGAGCTTTCGGAATTACAGAGTCAACTAAGCTAACCAACTGACCCGAAGTAGCAATAGGCTCCGTAGCTCGAACTTCAACAATACGACGAGCAATAGGA
>NQOP01000001.1:227578-227825 GCA_003585845.1 Bifidobacteriaceae bacterium NR021 | reverse complement strand
GAAGCAAAACGTTCCTCGCCATATTCTCGGAAAATTCTAGTTAATTCTCGAGAATCATACGTAGCTAAAATCGTTGCGGCAGTAGTTGCTTGCGTTGTATCCATACGCATGTCAAGTGCTGTATCGTGAGAATAAGAAAAACCGCGATCAGTTTCGTCAATTTGCAAACTTGAAAGACCCAAATCCATAAAAGCAGCATCAATACGGTCAATGCTGTTTTCTCGTAGCACTTCATCAATCTCATCGA
>NQOP01000001.1:222662-226706 GCA_003585845.1 Bifidobacteriaceae bacterium NR021 | reverse complement strand
ATGCTGCATGCGCAGGAATAAAACGATTCTCGAGACCTTCGCCGCGCATTCTTTGCGTTGCTAACGAAAGTGCTTCAGCATCACGATCAATACCAATAAGTGTTGCAAAAGGCGCAGCTTTAAGAAAAGCAGTCGCGTGACCAGCAAGACCTAAAGTGCAATCTACTACTATTGCGCCTTTGTGTTGCAAAGAAGGAGTAACTAAATCAACACAATCTTGCAACAATACCGGTGCGTGAATAGCTGTAATGTCTTTCATAGCATCAGTCATCACATCACCGCCGGAAGTACATCGTCAGCAATATCCGCATAACCTTGCTCGCGATCGGCAAGATACTCTTCCCAAGCAGACTTATTCCAAATCTCTGCACGCGTACCAACACCAATAACAACAATTTGATCGCCCAAATTGGCGTAATCTCTTAACATTGGCGGCACAACAATGCGTCCTTGCTTATCCGGCTCTTCATCAACAGCACCAGAAAGGAACACACGAAGATAATCACGAGCTGACTTATTGCTCATGGATGTGCGCTGAATTTGAGTTGTCATACGCTGGAACTCAACCATAGGCAGCACGTAAACACAATGCTCCTGACCGCGAGCCATAACAAAACCAGTTCCGAGCTGAGAACGGAATTTTGCAGGAAGAGCAACACGACCTTTATCGTCAATTTTCGGAGTATAAGTGCCTAACAAAATAGGTGTTGCTGGATGAGTTGACACAGCTTCTTGATATTGAGAAGCATAAAAAGGTGCAACTGGCATAGCTGCAGCTTGTGCAGACGAATCAGCAGCGCCGGACGGAGTGGAGGTGAAAACCGGTGCTGGCATATATTGCTGCATTGCTGGCATAACAGTTGGAGGCATACCATAATAACCCTGAATCGACTGCTTAGATTGTACAGGTTGAACAGGCTGAACGTATTGTTGCTGAGGCACTTGTGAATCTTGCATTTGCAGTGGCATCTGCGATTGCTGAGAAACATTTGAATCAGCAACTTGTTGAGCCTGATTTATGGAATGCTCAGAGGAAGAATTGGCGCTATTGCGCGGTTGCTTATTAGCATCACGACGTGCCATACTCCACCTCCTTAATTCAACATGTACTATGCCATTTACACGTTACTCACCATTTTACCCCATTCCTCCCCAAAAATCCCCACTTTTTTACAAAATTTTTGATTTTTTTGAAGCAAATCACCAATAAAAAACAAAAGACCCTCATGCAGTGTGCAATCTGCAGCAGTGTCCCAAAACAGGCAAAATGAGACACGTGCGCAGAACGCTTACTGCAGCAGTGTCCCAAAACAGCAAACAAAAGACCCTCACGCAGCGCGGTTTCTGCATGAGGGTCTCTAAAGCGCTAAAAAAGCGCAAGAGCGATTATAATTACAATCGCGGCAAATACTTCTCCAGCTCAAAAGGCGTAACTTGACGACGGTACTCTTCCCACTCTTGATGCTTATTGCGCAAGAAGTACTCAAAAGCGTGTTCACCTAATACGCTTGCAACGAAGTCCGAGCGCTCCATAATCTTTAGTGCTTCATCCAAAGATTCAGGAAGTGGCTGAATACCCATTGCCTGACGCTCAGCATCAGTAAGCTCCCAAACATCATCGCTTGTAGGATCACACAAAGTCATTTGCTTATCAATACCATCCAAGCCAGCAGCAAGCAAAACAGAATAAGCAAGATACGGATTCGCTACAGGATCGAGCGCGCGGAATTCCATTCGGCAAGAATTACCCTTACCAGGCTTGTATTGCGGCACACGCAGAAGTGCAGAACGGTTGCTATGACCCCAGCAAACGTAGCTAGGAGCTTCCGCACCACCCCACAAACGCTTATAAGAGTTCACATATTGATCAGTTACAGCGCAAATTTCTGAAGCATGATGCAAAATACCAGCCGCAAATTGACGCGCAATAAGAGACATATTAAATTCTTGACCAGCTTCATAGAAAGCGTTCGTATCACCTTCGAACAAACTCAAATGCGTATGCATACCCGAGCCAGGCTGATCAGTTAGCGGCTTTGGCATAAAGCTTGCATACATTCCGCGCTCAAGAGAAATTTCCTTAACTACAGTGCGGAAAGTCATAATATTGTCCGCGGTAGTAAGAGCGTCTGCATAACGCAAATCAATTTCGTTTTGACCAGGACCGCCCTCATGATGCGAGTATTCTACAGAAATACCCATTTGTTCAAGCATACTAACTGCGCTACGACGGAAATCCATAGCCGAACTTCTAGGAACGTGGTCAAAATATCCACCCTCATCAATAGGAACAGGAGTTTTAGACCAATCATCCTGAGCTTCAAACAAATAAAACTCAATTTCCGGATGCACGTAGAAAGTAAATCCTTTTTCTTTCGCTTTTGCGAGCGCAGTCTTTAAAACATGACGAGGGTCTCCCAGTGAAGGCTCTCCGTCTGGAGTTAGCACATCGCAGAACATGCGCGCTGTGCCTTCCGGACCTCCATGCCATGGAAGAATCTGGAATGTCGACGGATCCGGCTTCACGATCATATCGTCTTCTAGGACGCGAGTCATGCCTTCTATTGCTGAGCCGTCGAATCCTATTCCCTCTTCAAAAGCTGCTTCTAATTCAGCAGGGGCAATAGCAACGGATTTAAGCGTACCTAAGACGTCCGTAAACCAGAGTCGAATAAAACGCACGTCTCGCTCTTCAACAGTACGCAGAGCAAACTCTTGTTGTCGATCCATAATAAGCCCCTTGGGTATCATCCGGTTGTATGCATAGCCACGCACATATGCATATTCACATGCAATTGTAGTGTATTATTTCGCATTACGCTTCATATGTTGAGCTTATATTCAATGAATTTACGTAATTGTAATGAAATTTCTACGTTACGTCACAACTTCTTCAATTTAATATGACAATTAATTGCTTAATTATTTTTACTTTCTTTTGCCATATTTTTGAAATAACTCGTACGCGTTTGCATCGCTTAAATCGTCACTATTGAAAATTTCTATATTTTGTTTCGCAATAGTTTCAACTGTTTCCATGCCAATAGCTAAATCTTCTACTGCACGCGACCACACAGCTAACGCCATAGGAGCAACTATTTCTTGCGGTTCGCAATTATATTCGTAAACTTTTGCATTTAATTTATCAGCTCTATTTGTAATGAGCATAACATCCATTCCACGGAAGAAATCAACAAATTTTTGCACTGCTTCTTCCGGCTCATTGCCGTCCAAATTTTTTAATACTGCAACAGCACCTTGTTCTTCATCGAAGCATTGTGCTGAAACGCTAGCCATTTTGCAAAAGGCAGCCAGCAACTGCGCAGGCTGCACATACGTAACCATTAACGCAACTTTTGCTTTATTTCCAAGCAGACCTTGCAAGTCTTCTTCAAAATTAGCTTCTTCAATATTGCGCATAGCTTGATCAAGAAAATCATTTTCTTGATCATCGTCGCTTTTTTGGTTATTTTCTAAATTTTCGCTATTTAAATTTTCTTGCGACTCTTCTTTAAATTCACGTTCAAATCCTGCGAGCGCATTATCTAATTCCGCATCAGTAAAAGAAGTGCGCACAGAATCGTCATTATTGTGCTTGTCGTCATTATTGCGCTCGTCACCGTTGTTTAACATATTCGTCGTTTCCTCCCCTTTCAATGTAATTTCTTAAAGCATACCTAGTTTTATATTTTATCAAATCAGTAGTGCATATTTTCTACGCGCTAGGCAAACAACTAGATCCAAAAACAATTTTCATTTCAGCAAACAAAGAAGTATCTCGCTTTACACGGAAACGATCTCCAAAAGTAAGAACTTGCGCTTTGCCAGTATCATCGACAAGAGCCAAGCGCACTTCACAGCAGCCTGGGTGTCGGCTCAAAATGTCACTTAATTGCGCAACATGACCTTTATCTAGAACTTTACGAGGAATAACAACTATTAATGGTCTTTCATCAACTGATTCGAGAGTTGGTATTTCAAACTCTGTAGCACGCATTGAAACAGTTTCATCACGCACTTCAACTTGTCCGCGAATACGCACAA
>NQOP01000001.1:211468-221873 GCA_003585845.1 Bifidobacteriaceae bacterium NR021 | reverse complement strand
TGAACTTTCCATGTCTTCAACAGTGACAATCGCCCAAGCGTTACCTTTTCGAGACACTCGCCTATCTACGCTTGTAACTAAGCCTGCAATAGTTACTTGCTGACCATCGCTCATAGTTCTTGCTCTGTCGATTAGTTGTGCGATTGACATCTCACGTAAATCTGCCAAAACTGCAGACAATCCACTTAGTGGATGGTCAGAAACGTACAATCCAAGCATTTCTCGCTCAAAATTAAGCTTTGTTTTTTTATCCCACTCTTCAACATCAGGTACAGTAATTTGCATATCTCCCATACCATTGTCGTCATCCGAGTCAGAAGACGAATCAAGATCAGCAAATAAATCAAACTGACCTTCTGCCTGCTTACGCTTAAGCGCAATCACAGAATCAATCGCAGGATCACAAATTTGAAATAGAGCACGACGATTTGAATCAATAGAATCAAAAGCTCCAGCTTTAATAAGTGATTCTACTAAACGTCGATTGAGTGCACTAATAGGAACACGTTGTACGAAATCCATAAAGTTTACGAAACGTCCGCGATCACCTTCGCGCTCAGCAATAATATCGTTTACTGCTTTGTCTCCAACGTTACGAATAGCGCCCAAACCAAAGCGCACAACATCTCCAACTGCAGAATACTCAAGAACAGACTCGTTCACATCAGGCTGCAAAACTTGAATACCCATGCGTCTTGCCTCGCCCAAGTACAGTGCGGTTTTGTCTTTATTTGTACGTTCGTTTTGAAGCAAAGCTGCCATAAATTCCACAGGATAATGCGTTTTTAAGTATGCCGTCCAGTAAGAAATCAAGCCGTAAGCTGCAGAGTGAGCTTTATTAAACGCGTAACCAGAGAACGGAACCAAAACATCCCACACAGCTTGTGCAGCTTCTTCAGAATATCCGTGAGCTTTCATACCTTCAAAGAACGGCACTTGCTCTTTTGCCAGCACTTCCGGCTTTTTCTTGCCCATTGCTCGACGCAACACATCTGCTTTACCAAGACTGTAGCCTGCTAAAATACGCGCTGCAGACTGCACCTGCTCCTGGTAAACAATCAAACCGTAAGTTTCGTCCAAAACTTCCTTAAGAGGCTTTTCAACTTCTGGATGAATAGGGATAATATCTTGCAAACCGTTCTTGCGCTTAGCATAATTCGTGTGCGAATCCATATCCATAGGACCAGGTCTGTAAAGTGCAATCAAAGCCGAAATATCGTTGAAATTATCCGGTTTCAAAGTACGTAGAAGCGCACGCATACCGTCGGAATCAAGCTGGAAAACGCCTAAAGTGTCACCTCTAGAAAGCAGTTGATAAGTAGCTTTATCGTCTAACGGAATCTTAGTATAATCAATCGGATCCTTCCCATTATTTTCGATATTTCGCAAAGTATCGCGAATAACCGTTAAGTTGGAAAGCCCCAAAAAGTCCATTTTTACAAGACCGAGCGTTTCACAAGTGTGGTACTCAAAAGTTGTAGTAATAGTACCGTCAGTGCGCTCTAAAAGCGGCGAAGTGTTTGTGATTGGCTCCGAACCCATGATTGTTGCACAAGCGTGCACACCAGTTTGACGAATCAAACCTTCAATGCCCTTAGCTTCTTCGGTAATGCGATGAGTATCTGGATCCGTGTCGTACATTTCGCGGAACTCGCGCGCTTCAGCGTAACGCTTTGATTTTTCGTCGAAAATATCATGCAAGCTCATATCTTTGCCGTTTTTAGCAGGAGGAAGAACTTTCGTAATTTTTTCGCCTACTGAAAACTCGTATCCCATAATTCGAGCTGAATCTTTAAGAGCTTGCTTCGTTTTAATAGTTCCGTAAATAACGCACTGAGCTACTTTATCTCTACCGTATTTTTCGCCCACGTATTCAAGAACTTTAGCTCGACCATCCGGGTCAAAATCAACGTCAATATCAGGCAAGGATACGCGCTCAGGGTTTAAGAAGCGTTCGAAAATCAGACCGTGCTTCATAGGATCAAGCTCTGTTATGCCCATTGCGTACGCAACCATAGCACCTGCAGCAGAACCACGACCAGGTCCAACCATTACGCCATGCGCTTTAGCCCAATTAATATAATCTGCAACAACTAAAAAGTATCCGCAGAACTGCATTTGGCAAATCACACCGCACTCGTAATCAGCCTGCTTTAAAACTTCCATTGGAATGTTGTTATTGTAACGACGCTCCAAACCTTCCTCAACTTTTTTAAGGAATAGCGAAGTCTCATCCCAACCTTCCGGGCAGTCAAATTGCGGCATAAAAGCGCCATCTTCGCCGTCGTCGAACATAACATTGCATCGACGAGCAATCTCAAGCGTGTTATCGCAAGCTTCTGGAAACTCTTTAAAAAGCTCACGCATTTGCTCAGCGGACTTCAAATAGTATCCGGAACCGTCAAACTTAAAACGGTCAGGATCGTCCAAGCGCGAGCCGGAATTAATGCAAAGCATAGCATCTTGCGCTTCACGATCTTCTTCATGAACGTAATGCAAATCGTTCGTTGCAAGAAGAGGTGCGTTAAGCTTTTTTGCAATTTCAAGCAAGTCTTTAGTTACGCGCGTTTCAATAGAAAGCCCGTGATTCATAAGCTCAATAAAGAAATTGTCACGCCCGAAAATATCTTGAAACTCACCAGCTGCTCGCAAAGCCTCTTTGAACTGACCTAAACGAAGACGCGTCTGAATAATTCCAGAAGGGCATCCTGAAGACGCAATTACACCTTTTGAGTAGGTTGAAAGAACGTCTTTATCCATACGCGGGTAGCGCATTACACGGCCTTCAAGATTTGCAACAGACGAAGCTTTAAGAAGATTTGTTAAGCCGGTATCGTTTTCCGCCCACAAAGTCATATGCGTAATTAAACCGCCGCCAGAAACGTCATCTGCACGCTGATCTTCCGTGCCCCAATGCACGCGACTTTTGTCTTGTCTTGCTGTTTCCGGAGTAACATACGCTTCTATGCCAATAATTGGCTTAATCCCAGCTTTTACAGCCGTGCTCCACATTTCATACGCGCCATGCATGTTGCCATGATCCGTAATTGCAACAGCCGGCATGCCTAATTCTTTAGCACGCGCTACTAAATCAGGTATTTTTGACGCACCATCTAGAAGTGAATAATGCGTGTGATTGTGTAAATGCACAAAATTGGTTTCCGGCTGAGTCATAAAAGATATTCTATAAGCGAAAGTTGACTGAAAAAATACAAAAACGTTACTTTAATAATGCTCGCATAGCTTCTAACGCGTGTTGCAAATCAAGAGGATAATGCGACTTAACCGTCACTGATTTACCCGTGCGAGGATGCGTAAAAGTAAGTTCCATAGAATGCAACCATTGACGTTGCAACCCAAGTTTTTGAGCCAAAACTGGGTTCGCTCCATACATTGAATCCCCAACCAAAGGGTGACCAATAGAAGTAAAATGCACGCGGATTTGATGAGTGCGGCCAGTTTCCAAATTAACGCTTACTAACGTTGCTTGACCAAAACGCTCAAGCACATCCCAGTGCGTAACAGCAGGCTTGCCTTCCGAAGTAATAGTAAAACGAAAATCAGATACTTTTGCACGACCTATAGGAGCCTCAATAGTAGCTTTATCTTGCGCTAAGTCTCCTTGAACAAGCGCATGATACGTTTTTTTAACGATATGCTTTGCAAACTGATTTTTCATTGCTTCATAGGCAAAGTCTGTTTTACAAATTAGCATTAATCCGCTTGTTCCAACGTCTAATCTGCTTACGATTCCTTTGCGCGATTCGTCGCACAGCGTTGTTTTTATATCTATTCCAGCAGCTTCTAGGCATTCTGGAACTGTCGGCCCACTCCATCCCTTTGCTGCGTGAGAGGCAACTCCAACAGGCTTATCTATTACAACAACATCATCGTCGTTGTAAATGATTGGAATATTACATACAGAAGATTTATTATTTTGCTCTTCTTTTTGCTGTGCTGTTACTTTTTGTTCTGCACTTTCTTCTTGATTGACAACAATCGTATCTCCATCTTGCAAAATGGAGGATTTTTGTGATTTCCTACCTAAGATTTTCGCTTGGTTACACTCAATAAGAGATATCGCATTTGCACGCGAAACCCCCATTAGTTTTGATAAGCAAACGTCAAATCTGCAGCCGGAAAATTGGCTTGTAACTTCAAAGCAAATATCACTCATCGGCATGCTCTAAAAGAGGAATCCCAATCAAAATAAGGCATACAACTGCGATTCCTGCAAACATAAGCTCAATATCTGCAACGTTGCCAACAGACCAACCGTAGTTTATAAAATCTACGACTTTGCCATTCAAAAAACCTTGAGCATATTGAGCTCTATCAAGGAGGTTTCCAAAAGCTCCAGCAAACGCTAGAGCAAACGCAATAGTCCAATACAAAGATTTTGTGTGCTTAACAGCAGCTGTCATTGCACCACAAGCAGCACAAGCTAATACGCTAATAACCCATGTAAAAGAAGAACCTAAACCAAATGATGCTCCAGGATTTCGTACAAGAGTTAAAGAAAGCAAGTGCGGCACAAGCTCAATGTTTTTCCCGTCACTAAGCGTCGCCAAAGCCCAAAGTTTTGTTATGCGATCTAGCACAACACCAATAAAAACAATCAGTGCAAAAACGGCTACGCGAGTACGTAGCCGTTTCACACGCACATCTCTATGCGTCAATATTTATCCGATCTTTAGTAATTCAAATAGTATCGGTGCAGTGCGCAACATTTTTAAAATATCAGTCACGCACTGCTAAAAACTACTCTTGCTTACCAGATTCTTCACCCTGCTTGTTGCCTAATGCAGCATAGGTATTTTCATCAGAAACTTGAGCAACCAACTGACCAAGGAAATCAGTCAAGCGAGTACGATATTCAGTCTCAAATTGCTTGAGGCTCTGAATATTTCCTTCAATAACTTGAGTTTGCTTCTCAAGATTCTCACGTACCTGACGAGCATATGCATCAGCAGCTGTACGAGTTGTAGAATCATAGTCTGCAGCACGATGCTGTACTTCAGCTTCATACTGGTCAGCTTGATCGTGCGTCTGCTTAGAGTAATCATCAGCAGCTTGACGAACCTTACCAGAGTAAGCGTCAGCCTCATTGTGAGCACGAGCAGCATAAGAATCAGCATCGCCGCGAGTACGAGTAGAGTAATCGTCAGCATCAGCATGAGTCTGCTTGCTGTATTCTTCAGCTTCAGAACGAGTGCGTGCAGAATATTCATCTGCTTTAGCAACAGTTTCGTTATAACGAGCTTGGCTTTCTTCAACAATTTGTTGAGCCTTAGCCTTGCCCTTATCCACATATTGATCATGCAATTGCATAGCAAGAGTCAACATTGCAGTTGCACGCTCTGGCTCAGAACCTTGTGCTTCTGCACCAGCACCAGCAATCTTTTGCAAGCTACCAGTTTCAGTATTTGGTTCCATCTTAGCAACCTGCTTTCGAAGCTGCTCTTCACGCTGACGAGACTCTTCCAACTGCTTGGAAAGTTCCTCAACCTTAGTGTTTTCCTGCTGAGTGACAACAAGCTGCTGGCGAACAGTTTCAAGCTCGCGACCCAAGTTTTCACTGCTTGCACGGAAGTCGTCGCGCTCGCGAGTAACAGTTTCAAGCTCTTTTTGAACCTGCTTAGCATTGTCTGCTTGAGCAGTTTGAGCAGTTAACTGATCTACCTGCGCACCCAAACCATCTAACTGTTCCTTCAACTGCTGGTTTTGAGCAGTCAAAGCACGATTACTTTCTTCAGCTTCACGCAACTTAGTTGCAGTAGCTTCAAGTTGAGAAGCAGCTTCATTTGATTCGCCCTGCTTCTTAGAAGCACTACGCAATGCCTCATTTTCCTTGGTTAAGGATTCTACCTTAGAAGTTAACTCAGCAATCTTCGTATTCAAACCCGCAACATCACGGCCAAGAGATTGCGTGGAAGCCCCTAGGCCCTGCACTGCCTGCTGACCGAGTGCTTCTATTGTTTCTGTAACCTGATCGAGAAACTCGTCGACCTCGTCAACGTCATAACCTCCCTTAAAACGTACAATTTGGAAGGTATGCTCTCGAATGTCCTTAGGCGTCAACAGAGTCATATGCTTTACACCTCGCTTTTTGGGCATAGCCCTTTGATATATATCTATTCGATGCTATCACGTCCGCAGAAAATTAGTGCGGTTAATACAAAAATTTATCTAACAAAACGCCGCTTTTATAAAAATTACGCTCTTAAAACCATAAACTCATCTATAACCAAATTTGAAGAACGTATAAAGCAAAATATAAAAGCATATAACTTACGTCAATACTGATATTTCCGCAACGAGTTGGCGGAATAAACTTGCGCAATACTCGCAATGGCGGCTCTGTTATGAAATAAATAATCCGTATTAGAAAATTAAAAACACCTCTAGGCCGCATACGAGGAACAAGCACAAATAACCAATCTGCAACCATTCGAATAATCATTATTATCAAATAAGCGCGTATGATCACACGCAATACAGATAACGCAACAAATATCATTCGAACATCACCTTACAAAATAATACGATTGACACATTCAAGTTAAGCATACGCTGCAGAATCAAAATGCAAGCATAACAAATGCTATGCAACAGATGCATACCATGAAACTTCAGTTTTACGAGATATAATCTCACTGATTGTATTGATATTATTCAAAAGGAAGGTCGACAATGACTGTTCTTGTTACAGGTGGATGCGGTTACATTGGAGCACACGTAGTTCACGCCTTACATGAAACAAAGCAAAATGTCGTCGTCGTTGACGATTTAAGCTACGGAAAGCCTACAAGAATTGAAGGCGCACGTCTTTATGGTATGGATATCTCTTCTCCTGATGCAGGAAAGCGACTTGCGCAAATCATGAAGGACGAGAATGTTGATGCTGTAATTCACTTTGCTGCTAGAAAGCAAGTTGGAGAGTCCGTAGAAAAGCCACTTTGGTATTACCAACAGAATATTAACGGCATGCTTAATGTGCTTGAAGGCATGAAAGATAGCGGAGTTAAGAAGCTCGTATTTTCTTCTTCTGCAGCAACTTATGGAGTGCCTCCCGTTGAAGTTGTACCAGAAGATGTTGTGCCAATGTTGCCGATTAACCCTTATGGCCAAACTAAGCTTTTTGGCGAGTGGATGGCACGCGCTTGCGAGCACACATACGGAATTCGCTTCTGCGCATTGCGTTACTTCAACGTAGCTGGATGCGGTCCGGTGGAATTGGAAGATCCTGCAATTTTGAACTTAATTCCTATGCTTCTTGACAGGCTACAGCGAGGAAAAGCACCTGCTATTTTTGGCGACGACTACCCTACTGCTGATGGCACTTGCATTCGCGACTATATTCACGTTTCTGATTTAGCAGACGCGCATATTGCAGCACTTACATATTTGGATCGCGACGAGCGCAAGTACGACGCTTTTAACGTAGGAACTGGTAAGGGTACGTCTGTGCGCGAAATTGTTGACGAAGTGCGCAGAGTTACTGGTTTGCCATTTAAAGAAACTGTTCTTGATCGCAGAGCTGGAGATCCTCCACAGCTTATTGGCAGCACAAAGCGAATTAACGAAGAAATGGGATGGCATGCTCGCTACGACGTGAAGGATATCGTAGAATCTGCTTGGGCAGCTTGGCAGGCAAATCCTGAACATCATATTGATGTTGATTCGTGGAAGCAACTTGACTAGCGAATAAAACAAAACGCGCGGCACAAATCGTGTCGCGCGTTTTTTGTTGTGGCTCCGAGCGGGATCGATCCGCTGACCTAACGATTTTCAGTCGTTCGCTCTACCAACTGAGCTACAGAGCCATGACGAATAAAAAACCCGGCGAACCGGGTATTCTATTAATCGCGACCCCGGCCGGACTTGAACCGGTGACCTCCGCCGTGACAGGGCGGCGCTCTAACCAACTGAGCTACGGGGCCGTGGCTTTGTTCTCTCGAACAGCCGAGTCACTATCTTACAGAATCCTTAGCAAAATGCAAGTGCCGCGCGTGTTCGGCGTGTTGCGGCACAAAATCAAGCTATTATTCAAGCTCAACAGCTCCAGTGCAAAGCTGATAATACTCCCCACGTTTTGCCAATAATTCCTCATGCGAACCGCGTTCAATAATGCGACCATGATCCAGTACCATAATCACATCAGAATTGCGCACTGTAGAGAGTCTGTGAGCGATTACAAATACAGTGCGCCCTTCCATCAAAGAATCCATTCCATGTTGAACTAATTCTTCAGTATGCGTGTCAATCGATGAAGTTGCTTCATCGAGAATTAGCACAGGCGGATTTTCTACTGCAACACGAGCAATAGAAATAAGCTGTTTCTGGCCTTGAGAAAGCCCTTCACCGCCATTGTTAAGCTGCGTATTGTATCCGTCAGGAAGATTAGAAATAAACGCGTCAGCATGGGCCAATTTTGCAGCTTGAATACAATCTTCATCGCTAGCATCAAGATTTCCATAACGAATATTGTCCATTATTGTGCCGGTAAATAAATTCACATCTTGCAAAACAGTGCCAATAGCGTGACGCAAATCCGTTTTGCAAATATCGCGCACATCGATGCCATCATACAAAATTTGCCCATCATCGATGTCGTAAAAGCGCGTAAGAAGATTAGCAATAGTAGTTTTTCCAGCACCTGTAGCTCCAACAAGAGCAACTTTTTGACCAGGCTTTGCAAACCACGTAATATCATGCAAAACTGGATGATTCTCTTTGTAACCAAACACAACATCCGTAAAACGCACGTCTCCTCGAAGCAAAGTATAGCGGCCATCTTTAGAAGTGCGAGCATCTCGCTTTGCATGACACACAATCTCTTGAGCCATTTCACTTAAGTTTTGAGCTCTCTTTTTAGCTTTAGTGCCGTTATCTTGCTTTGACCTTTTCCAAGCCCAATAAATATTGCTTCCTTCAGATTTTTCGTCTACTTCTTCAAGCACATCAAATGCTGATTTTTCTTCAAGATCTTCAGCAGACTGAAGTACACGCACTTTAACTAATTGCACACTGCCAGAATCAAGTTCTGGCTTTTCATCAAGTAACTCAAAAATACGAGAAGCTCCTGCGAGAGCCATCATAAGTGCGTTAGCTTGCATTGTAATTTCGCCAATAGGGTTAATAAATGCGCGCGAAAGTGCCAGCAAAGATATAAGCGTACCTAATGTAAGAGTACTAGATCCAGCTAATCCCAGCGTTGGCAGACCAGCTGAAGCAGCCCACGCACCAAGTAAAGCAATTAATACATAAAGCAAATAGCTTGCATTACTAATAACAGGCATTACATTATTCGCATAAGAATTCGCACTTGCAGAAATTTTTTGTACTTTTTCTATGCAATTATCTAATTTTTCAATAGAATCTGCCTCATGATTAAAAATTTTAATCACTTTACTGCCTGTTGCAGATTCTTCAACAAACTCATTTAACTCGCCTAATGCGTGCTGGAATTGCTCAAATAAACTGCCAGATTTCTTTAGCATAAAACGCACTAAATAAAGCAATATTACAGTAAATATAGCTATAAAAACTGCAACCGGAAGCGATAGGCACATAATAGATATAAACGCTGCCAAAATTGACATTAGTGCAGAAAAAGAGTCCGGAAAAGCCCACGAAATTGCTTCGCGAAGAACCTCAGTATCGTTTGTGTAACGGCTCATAATATCGCCGTAACCTTGAGAATCTAAGTAACGCAACGAAAGCTTCTGCTGATGCTTAAACATCGAGTCTCGCAAATCACGCATAACACTTTCAGATATATTCGCAACAAGCCTGCTCCAAAGCCAAGAACAAAACACGCCAACAGCGAAAACACTTGCCATCAGAATAATCATGCGAATAAGAGGCATCCAATCCTGATTATGCTTACCGACAAGCGGAAGAATATACGAGTCAACAAGAGATTGCAAAAACACTGCGCTTGCAGCTTGCACAATTGCGCTAACTATTATTGATGCAATAATTACGCAAATTTTAACTCGATACACAAGCACATAAGAGGCAAGTCTGCTAAGAGTTTTCCAACTAATAGCTGAATCTTTTTTAGAAGAGTGAGCAGTTTTATTATTAGACATTTTCACTTAGCTCCTTCTTCTTTAGTTGCTCTAGTTATGCGACTTTTTTCTTGAGAAACTGCCATATTTCTGTAAATTTCACAAGATTTAAATAATTCATCATGCGAACCTTTAGCAACAACACGACCATCTTTAAGAACAACAATAATATCCGCATGTTCGATTGAAGATATGCGCTGAGCAACGATAATTTGCGTAGAATCAGGCATAAACTTTTTCAAGCCATCGCGAATTTTACTATCCGTTTTCATATCAACCGCACTCATCGAGTCGTCGAGGATTAAAATTTTCGGTTTCCTCAAAAGTGC
>NQOP01000001.1:209532-210784 GCA_003585845.1 Bifidobacteriaceae bacterium NR021 | reverse complement strand
GCGCGCAATGCACAAACGCTGTCGCTGACCACCGGAAACATTCTTACCACCCTGGTCAATATGCGTATTGTAGCCGTCTGGCAAATCTTTAATAAACTCATCAGCACAAGCAATTTCGCAAGCTTGGCGCAAATCATTATCGCTTGCTTCCGTTCTACCCCAGCGAAGATTTTCTGCAATTGTGCCACTAAACAAAATATTTTTTTGTAGAACAACACCAACTTCTTCACGCAAACTAGAAGAATCATAATCGCGAATATCTTTTCCGCCTACAAAAAGAGTGCCAGAAGTTACGTCATAAAGTCTTGCAATTAATTGCACTAAACTTGATTTTCCAGATCCCGTTGCACCAACAACGCCAACAGTTGCTCCAGAAGGAATAGATATATTTATATCGTGTAAAATTTCCTGTTCTGCTGGAGTAGATTCATCTGTATTATCTGATTGAGGATAGCGTAGCGAAACATTTTCAAAACGCACAGAAGCGTCAGAAAGCTTTGTAAGTGGATGCTTGGAAACAACTTCAGTATTTCGAGATTGCAAAACATGTGAAATACGATGCATCGAAGCTCGAGCTGTTAACGACATTACAAAAACTGCAACTAAATTCGCTAAAGCAAACAAAATTTGCAAAGCATACACTACTAATGCAGCAAGATTTCCCGTTGTTAAACCAAAAGCAGGATTATTTCCTGAAGCCACAATTTCGTGCGAAGCCAACCACGCAATAAGCAGCATGCCAGAATAAAAACATAAGTTAAACAAAGGAATACTGCAATTTAACACATACTCAGCTTTAATAAAATAATCATAGATTTTATGCGAAATACGCGTAAAACGACTTATTTCATAATCAGAACGCACATAAGACTTTACGACGCGAATATTATGCAAATTCTCGCCAACTCTATTATTCATCTCGTCAATCATTCGATAAATTCGAGAAAATGCTGGAGCAACTATACTCGCACCAAAAGCGCCAATTGCACCAACAATAGGCACGAATGAAAGAAAAACCCACGAGATAGCAGGGCTAATTGAAAAAGTAAACCACCAAGCAGTGATGATAATCATAACGCTGCGAACACCAGAGCGAATAATCATTTGGTAAGCAAATTGCACATTTGACACATCGCTAGTCATACGCGTAACAACAGTGCCGCTAGAAAACTTATCTAAATCAGAAAAACTTAAACCTTGCAAGCGTGAAAACATGTTGTGGCGCAAATTTTTACCAAAACCAGCACTAGAA
>NQOP01000001.1:201588-208819 GCA_003585845.1 Bifidobacteriaceae bacterium NR021 | reverse complement strand
TGCGCGCAGCAAATACCAGAAATAATGCCTGTAATCATTGCAATTGCAGCAAAAATGAGCAATTGCAAACCATAATATTGCACAGCTTCTTGAGAACGTGACATAATGCCAAAATCAATAAGATTTGACATTACTGTAGGGATCTCAATTTGCATAGCAGCTTCAACGAGAATAGTAACAGCTGTTAAAACGCCAAGAAAACGGTACTTTTTTAAAGAACTTAGTATTGTTCGAAGTGCTCGAGGGGAATAGGCATAGTCTTTTTTATGAGAATCTTTTTTTGATTCATCAAACTTACTTGGCTTCTCAGACTTCTCTGCCATTCTTCCCCTACTCTAAATTAAATACTTATTCTTTAATGATATCACCTTTGAATATAAGGCAGGCAGGGGTTTATGAGGCATCGCCTTCGCCAGACGCGCGATCTTTGCCGTAAATAGACGGAATAAAACGCTCCTGATCGTGAAGCTTTTCCCAGATTACGGGAGGATTTTGCGGATTTTCCAACGACTTTGGCACGTCAATAATTCGCTGATTACTAGAACCGCGGAATTGCAGCAGCGAATCGTGCAAATCTTTCATATAACGGCCGTCAACAAGAATATCAATGTAACGTAACAACTCAAGCTTATCAGGCGTCTCCCCTTTGCGCATAAGCTCTTCCCACGTGTATCCAGTCCAACTCCAAATGTCTTTAGTATGACCAAATTCGCTTCTAATACGCTTGCAAAGAGGCAATAAAATGCCAGTATTAAGCAGCGGCTCGCCTCCAAGAAGCGTTAAACCTTGCACATAAGGCTGCGCTAAATCTTCCATGATTTGATCTTCAAGCTTTTGAGTATAAGGATGCCCCGCGCGAAAATCCCAAATCGACTCGTTATAGCACTCAACGCAATGGAACGGGCAGCCGGAAACGTAAAGCGAGCAACGAATTCCCTCGCCGTCAGTCATCAAAAAACGCTTGTAATCGGCAACCATGCCCTGGCTCATGCGCTCACTAGACCACTGTCCTGCGCGAGGGTTATTGGAAAGAGAGGTAGGAATCCACGGCCCACGATTCACATCTGCAGGCGCAAAATCGTGCAAACTAATGCGAGCCATATCCAACCCCCTTCCAAACCGAATAAGCAACCAAAAAATAAACGACCAAATTTGCGAAAATAAAATAAATCCAGCCGTTAGAAAGTGCAATCACAAAACGCAATACATTTCTAACGGCCAGATTATCACCAAACAACAAACACAAGAAAAGCTATTTATTTAGCTAAATTATCTAGTCATACTTATTTTACTAAGTTTCAACATAGTTAATTAGCTAAGTTTATTTTGTTTCCTCATACCATTCACGAGACTCACCGTTGTTAAGAGTCACGTGACCAGTTTCGCCAGACATGTGCTTTACGCGGTGAGCGATTTCTTCGTGACGACCGTGAACCATTGGGCGCTGAACAGGATTGCCCAAGTAGCCGCAAGTACGCTTAGTCACATTGCACTTATCTGGGTCACTGTTGCCGCACTCCGGGCAACGGAAGCCTTCTTTAGTCGGCTCAAAATCGCCCTGGAAACCGCAAACGAAGCAGTGATCGATTGGCGTATTCGTACCCAAGTATCCAATGCCAATCTTATAAGCATAATCCCAAACAGCTTCCAAAGCCTTAGGATTCGCTTGCAAGCATGGGAACTCGCAGTAATTAATAAAGCCGCCGGAAGCAAGATACGGGAAGTCAACCTCGTAGCGAAGCTTCTCCATAGGAGTTGGCTGCAACCAAACCGGGTAATGGAAGGAATTAGTGTAGAAGTCGTGATCGGTAACGCCTTCAATGCGGCCGAACTTCTGACGATCCATGCGGTTAAAGCGGTCAGTCAAAGACTCGGCAGGAGTTGAGTAAACAGAATAATGGTAGCCTTCAGCCTTTGACCACTGCTGGCAAAGCTTATTCATGCGACGAACCAAAGAAAGCGCAAACTCCTTGCCTTCCTCATTCCAGCTATGATCTTGCATCCAATCCTTGCCGAAGAACACTGCAGTAGTCTCATACAAGCCAATGTAGCCAAGAGAAACGGTTGCTCGCTCATTACGGAACAACTGATCGACACTCTCGTTAGCTTCCAAACGACCAAAAGCACCGTAACGGAACAGCGTTGGAGCATTCACAGGAGTTGCTTGCTTGCAACGCATAATACGGAATCGCAAAGCTTGGTGAGCTACTTCCATACGCTCGTCGAAAAGCTTCCAGAAGCGAGTCACATCGCCGTGAGATTCAAGAGCAATACGTGGCATGTTAACAGTCACAACGCCAAGATTCATACGGCCATCTTCAACGTCCTTGCCGGTCTTTGGATCAATCCAACCCTGGAGGAATGAGCGGCAACCCATAGGAGCCTTGAAGGAGCCAGTAATCTTAACAATATTCTCATAGAACACAACGTCTGGATACATGCGCTTAGTAGAGCACTCAAGCGCAAGCTGCTTCAAATCGTAGTTCGGGTCGCTAGCGTCTGCGTTTACGCCGTGCTTAATAGTAAACACAAGCTTAGGGAAGATTGCAGTGTGGCGATCTTTGCCGAGGCCGCGAATACGGTTAAGCAAAATAGCGCGCTGGATTTCACGAGCAAACCAAGAAGTACCCAAGCCAAATCCAACAGTTACGAACGGAGTCTGACCGTTAGAAACGCGGTTGGAATTAATTTGATATTCCATAGTTTGCATAGCGTCGTAAATAGCTTTACGCGTCATAATCTTTGCGTAAACTTCACGAAGCTGATCAAGCTCGCTCAAGTTTTCGTCAAAAGGAGTATCAGCTGGCAGTGGATCCCTGTCCAAGCAGTGGAGATTCTTAGGCTCCTGAGCCTTCAAGCCGTCAATCATATCTTTTGCGACTTGAATTGGCGTGGAATCAGGAATCATTGCGTGTGCCATAGCAAGATTTTTTTCGTAATCGCACTTAGCGTAAGGCTCAAGCATCTCGTCTGCACGATTAACTGTTTGACCGCCGTATTGCGCTCCAGCAATATCCTTAATAATTTGCGTAACCTGAGTTGCAGCAGTACCAATAGACTTTGGGCTATCCATCATTGCGTTACCAAGAGCAAAGCCCTTAGCAAGCATGTCGCCAAAATCAGGAAGCGAGCAGTTGCTCATGCAAGTAAATGGCGAATAATCAGCGTCGTGGAAGTGAATATCACCCTTCATATGAGCGTTAGAAACTGCGTGAGGAAGCATAGAGAACGCAGAGGCTTTAGAAACAGCGCCTGCAAGAAGATCACGCTGAGTTGCGTAAACATTAGAATCCTTGTTGGCGTTTTCGCGAACAAGAGACTCATCACGGTTCACAAGGCGGTTAACAGCCTCGTTGATATCAGTAGCTTTAGCGCGATCAATATCGCGGTTCAGGCGGTAGCTCGTGTAGCAACGAGCAACCTCATAAAGGTGATTTTCAATAAGACCATGCTCAACAAGAGTCTGAATATCTTCAATCTTTGCTGGACCATTGTAACGATCTTGAATTTCAGCCTCAATATGATCAGAAATATTACGAATTAACTGCTCCTCTTGCGGACCTACTTCCTTGCCCAAATCCTTAAAAGCAGCCTTAATAGCCATAATGATATTCAGCGGATCAAAATCAACTACGCGACCATCGCGCTTTTCGACCTGCACGCGAGAAACTGGAGCTTCAACTACATCATCCGTACAATTTTCTGCGCTTGTGACAGCAGTTTCTTCCAAAACCTGCATCAGTACAGACCTTTCTCAAACACCGTTCCTTCTAGCAAATTCTCTCGTTGCACATATGGGAACTATTTCTAACAACTCGCTCTACTATAACCCAACTCATGCACAATATCTAGGGCAAGACGCAAAGTTAACCACCTACATATAGTGATTTTTGTCACAATCGCGATTTTTGAGGCGTGTCCTGGTGTGTCGTAATTGATAAACGATAAATCACTTAATACACGCCGTTGCGGGCGCGCACTTCGTGACGCTTTGATATATTGAATCACGTGGAACAGATAGCTTTTCAGCATGCACAGGAATTCGGATTCCAACCAGGAGACATTGTGCAACAATGGCTCTGGGATGACGATGTTGACGAAACAATTTGCGAAAGCATCGAGAAACTTACCGGCGAAGAGTTGGTAGATGAGGATTATGACGCTGCTGTTGATGGTGTGATTATTTGGTGGCGCGACGGCGACGATGAAGATGAGCTCGCAGACACCATTATGGATGCCACAAATATGCTTGACGATGACGCGCCTATGTGGGTTCTTACTCCAAAACCAGGTCGCGAAGGTTCCCCAAGTTCTAGTACAGTTCAATCTGCAGCAAAAACAGCTGGTATGAACGCAGCCACTCCGTTAACCGTAAGCGCTGACTGGAACGGCGTGCAACTGCGCGCATTTGGTAAAGGTCAATCTAAGTAAAACTGAGCAGTTTTGGTCGAATATTTACGCGTAGGCGACCAAAACTACTCACTTCTGCGCTATTTATGTCGGATATTCGCCCAAAAGCGACATAAACTACTCACTCTTGCGCTATTTTGGTCGCTTCGTACCATTCGACGAGCTGTTGCGGCCACGCCCGCGGCTATTTACACGTTCGCGATTATATTTGAACTCAGCTTTACGCTCCACTTTGTTCTCAGCTTTGATCTCGGACTTGCGCACACCACTGTGACCATTACCACCGCGCCCACGCCCGCGCCCACGACCGCGACCTTTACGCTTCTGCTGCTCCGGCTCCGGCATACTCCAGCCTTCTTGAAGCTCAGCAGCTTCACCCACAATCTCATCTAGAACTGGCGAAGCAGGATTCACATCCTCAGCTTTCGCATGAATTCCAGCCTTACGAAGCATCATATGGGCAGCGTGCTTTTGATTAGGAAGCACAAGCGTTACAACATCGCCTTCTTCACCAGCTCGAGCAGTGCGGCCCGAACGATGCAAGAAAGACTTAGGATCCTCAGGAGGCTCAGTTTGCACAACCAACGCAACGTCACTAATGTCAATACCTCGCGCAGCAACGTCCGTAGCAACTAGCACACGCACCAAGCCTTCAGCAAACACAGCCAAATGACGATCTCGCTGATTCTGCGACAAATTACCTTGCAAATCGACTGCAGGAATACCTTGCTGCACAAATTTTTTCGCCATATTTTTCGCTTGATATTTCGTGCGCGTAAAGAATATAGAACGTTTCTTTCCGGAAGCAAGCTTTCGCAAAACTTCGTACTTATCCCCTGCTGACACAGCAAAAATATGATGCGTCATAGTGTCAACTTGGCAATCAGCATCATCCACAGCATGAACGACAGCGTTTGGAAGGAAACGCTCAACTAATGTAGAAACTTGCTTATCAAGCGTTGCAGAAAACAGCATGCGTTGACCATCTGGCGCAACTTGTTCAAGAAGTCTGGTAACAGCAGGAAGGAATCCCATATCCGCCATTTCGTCCGCTTCGTCGAGCACGCTAACCATCACTTTTTCAAGCGTAAGCGCCCCCTGACGCAGCAAATCTTCCAAACGACCAGGGCAAGCAAGCACAATCTGCGCACCCTGCTTAAGTTGCGATACCTGGCGCTGGTATCTCACGCCTCCATACACTGTCACAGTACGCATGCCATAAGCTGCAGCAAGCGGTGCTATTACGTCATCAATTTGATGTACAAGTTCACGAGTTGGAGCAAGAATTATTGCTCTAGGAGCAGGAATATCGCTAGACTCGCGTGACTTACGGTTTTTACCAGAATTAATTAAATCAACAAAATTCTCAGCTAAACGCGCAACAAGTGGAATAGAAAATGCTAATGTTTTACCGCTTCCTGTGCGACCTCGCCCTAGGATATTCGCGCCTTGTAAGGAATCGGGAAGCGTTGCTTGTTGAATTGGGAATGCAGTGGTTTTACCATCCGCACGCAACACTTCTACTAAAGGCTCTGGAACGCCAAGTTGCGCAAAAGTTACATCGTCACGGTAATTTTCACGAGATTCAATAGCAGAGTCTGGAATAATTGTTGCGTTATGAAAATCTTGCTTTTGCTTTTTTGAAGTAGCGCGCAAAGATATTGCAGAATTTTGTTTTTCATTATTAGATTTTGCAATATTATTCTTAGCAACATTATTTTTATCAACATTATGCTTAGAAATATTATGCTTAGCAATATTATTTTTAGCAAAATCTTGTTCAGCATCCGCAATAGCCACTTCTTCATAACGCAAGGCTTTTTCGCGCGCCTTTTGACGAGCTTTTTCTGCTTTGCGATTGCGCTCCCTGCGCGAATTGAACTCGTGATTAGAACCGTAATTTTTATGACTACCCTGATATTCAAAAGGATTGCGTTTTTCAGCTGATTTCCTAGTATTTTTGACGTTCTTGGTATTCTTTGCGCCTCGCTTTTGGGCGAACGCAGCATGATGAGTATGCGGCACAATAGCCTTTCGTAAAATATGTGTATTCAAAACTTAAATTTCAAAACGTGAACTAATCGAGCCTAGCACACGCCTGGCACAATAACGGCAAATGTTGTCAAAAAGCGCCAAGACGCTCGCACTAAAGCGCGAAGGCAGGTCGTCTCGCTGCGCGAGTGTCCCTAGTTAGCAGTTTTCAGACTCGCGCGCAGTCAGGGTTCTGCACGATGGTCTCATTTTGCCTGTTTGGGGACATTGGTGCAGTAGTCGCAGTGCATTAGTGTCTCATAACCGTTACTTTCTCAGTACGTTAGATGAGTTTTTAACGGTGTTTGGATTGTGACTATGCCACATAATATTCATCAGATTAGCTTTACATACTTTTGGCCTATAGCCCGAAAAAAGCCCCACCGTGAAGAATCACAGGTGAGGCTTTAGTCAGTTTACTTAGAAGATTATGTAAGCTTAGCGCTAAGCGCACGTGAACTTACATAATTTGCAAAATCTTTACAGGTTTTGCAACAGCTATCGCTTAGTTGTTGCTGTGGCGAGAAATACCGCGACGCTTAGCAGCGAATAGCGCTGCACCGGCAGCACTAAGAGTTGCAGCAAACAAGCCAAACACAGACACGTCACTACCAGTCTTACTGAGCTGAGCAACACTACCACTCTTCAACACCTGAGCGCGCACAGAAGCACGAACATCAGCCGCATGAGCCTTAGCAGCAGCCAAAGCCTTACGAGCGGCAGCAAGCTTACGAGCTGCAGCATCAACCTGAGCCTGAGTTGCGTTAGGATCAGCAGCAACCTTCTTAGC
>NQOP01000001.1:199700-200776 GCA_003585845.1 Bifidobacteriaceae bacterium NR021 | reverse complement strand
GCCTGGTTACTCTCAACAGCGGCATTCACAGCAGCAGAATTTGCGCCATTAGCAGCATTATTGGCGTTGGAGCCAGCGTTGGAGCCAGCAGCATTACCAGAGTTTGCACCAGCACCAGCGTTTGTATTACCGGCATTGCCAGATCCAGCATTGCCAGGCTGCAAATCAGACTCAGCACTATTAATCTGAATATTCAACTCGCCCTTATCCACAGTAGTAGGCGCGTTATCATTCACGCCATAACCTGCTTCAGAACCAGAACCAGCATTACCAGTTCCAGCACCAGGAGTTGGCAGTGGGCTTGGGGTCGGAGTTGGGGTCGGAGTTGGCTTCAAATCATTCTCAGCCTTCTTCAAATCCTCAGCAGCCTGATTCACCTGATCCTGAGTTGCATTCGGATCCTTATTCACTTCGTTAGCGTGATCCAAAGCATGATCATAAGCCTGCTTCTTATCCGAAGGAGCATTATTATAATCATCCGACTTCTTCACATCACCACTATTCGCAATCTCATGCTGCAAACCACTCTTATCAACAGAAGGAGCCGGAGTTGGAGTTGGGGTTGGGGTTGGGGCTGGTTCTGGCTTCTTACCATCCAACGCAGTCTTAGCAGTATTAATAGCATTAACAGCGTTAGTAACCTCATCAGCTGTAGCATCAGTCTTAGCTAACACGCTTTGACCATCACTAATAGCCTTATCATAAGCACCCTGCTTATTAGCATCAGCATACTTATACGCGTCAGAATCCTTCACCTGCCCAGCAGCATCAACAAGAGCCTTCAAACCACTCTTATCAACAGAAGGAGCCGGGGTTGGCTTTTGTTCCTTACCATCAAGAGCAGCAACCGCGTCTTGCAACTTCTTCAAAGCCTCATCCAAAGCCTTCTGCTTATTCTCCTTGGTGTCTAATGTGATTTTACCGTACTTAGGTGTAGTACCATCAGCGCTAGGAGTAGTCAAATTATTGATAAGATTCTTAGCTTCGCTCAAAGCTGTATCGAACGCAGTCTTCTTTTCCGTAGTAGTAGCATACTTATACTTATCTGAGTTCGTAACGTTGCTGTCCTTATTAAT
>NQOP01000001.1:194439-198976 GCA_003585845.1 Bifidobacteriaceae bacterium NR021 | reverse complement strand
AGAGCAACATCAATCTCATTTTGTTCAGTTGCTTCTTTATCTGCAGTAGAAATATCAGCAGTATTGGCACCAGTCAAAACCGTTTGAGCCTCGTTCAAAGCCTTATCAAACGCATCCTTCTTATCTTGAGAAGCGGTGGTATAAACCGAATCACCATTAGTTGCAGGAGATACCGTAGTATCTGGCTTCAACTTCTTATCGGACTTAATCTCAGCAGCAAGAGCATCGGTCTTAAGACCTGCGCTTTGAGCGTTAGGATCAATAGCGCGCATTGCTTTAAGAAGATCGTCATACAAAGTATTGACTTCAGCAGCACCCTTAGCATCGCCATCTTTAGGAGTAGTTAACTTTGTTGCATCATCAAGATAGCTATCGAAAGCTTTCTTCTTATTCTGATCATCGTCAGAATTAGTGAGCTTAGAATACTTGCCGTCTTTCTCATTCTTAAAGTCGTTGGCTTTCTTCTTCAACTCTTCAAGACGAGCCATAGCATTATCGGTGTTTGCAGCGTTAGCAAGCGCAACATCGATATCATCTATGCCAAGATCCTTGCCATCAGCATCCGTGTGATTATGTGCATCAGTGTCATTGATGATATCTTTGAAAGCTTGCTTCTGAGCATCATTAAGATGCTTGAACTCATCAAGCTTCTTTAGAGCATCTTCAATCTTCTTGTGCTTCTTAGCCTGATTGACTATTGCTTCAGGATCACCGGAATGAGTAGAATCATCAATCTGCTTCTTGTAATCATTCTTCTCATCTTCGGTCAAGCCAGGAATATCATCAATATCCTTCTTGGCTTTATCCTTCTCTTGCTGAAGAGCTTTTGGATCACTACTGTGATCATTATTCTTCTTATTGTTATTATGCTCAGCACCAATCTTTTCTTTAACAGCATTATTAGCAGTAGTTAACGAATCATTGACACCGTTGATAGCATTCAGAAGTTCAGACGGTTTAGTTGCGTTGGTAACAGCCGTCTTAGCCTTAGTAATAGCATCTTTTGCAGCGGTATACTGAGCGTTTACAGCAGTTTTATCTGTGTCAGACAGCTTGTTATATGCGTCCTCAAGGCTTTGCTCAAGAGCATCAAGCTTTGCTGTTGCAGCACGCTTAGCATTCTGCTCGTTAACATCATTAGCACGCTTAGCAGCATTGAGAGCATCACGAATATCAGCTGCAGTAGCCTTAGAACCTTCCTTCAGCTTCTCAGCCAAAGCCTTAAGCGTAGGATCTTCTTCAGACTTGGAGTCAAGCACACTGTTAAGAGCTGCGTCCTCGTCTTTTGCAGTGCCGTGGTCGAGGAACACAAACTTTTCTTTTTGTGCTCCATCCTTAGCGCCCTTAAGCTCGTCTGCTAGCTTTGCAGCATCTACAATCTTCTGGACGTCTGCAGGAGTTTTAACGGTGTCACCGTCAAGTTGCTTCTCGAACTCTTGCTTTTGTTCATTTGACAAATTCTTAAGAGCATCGATTGCTTTCTTAGCAGCTTCTTTAGCAGCGTCGAGCTTCTGCTGGTTCTCAGCGTCAGTACCACTCTGATTGCCGCTTATCTCACCCTTAATCTTAGGATCATCAGAAGTTGAGTTCTGATTTGCTTTATCTGCAGCTTCCTTCAAAATCTTTTGAATTTCTTCAGCAGTATTTGCTGTATCAATACGATCATCAAAACCTTTCTTATCTGTCTTAGTCAGGTTTGGATTACGATCGATTGTCTCCTTAGCTTGCTTTCTCATCTCCTTAAGAGCATCTTTGCTAAGCTTTGGAGTTTCTTCCTTCTTCTTGTAGCTAATAGCAACAGTGAGGAGCGGATTACCATTAGAATCCTTAAATACCATCGACTTATAATCAGCGTCATTACCAGTCTTACTGGAAGTAACTGACTTGATATTATCGTCAGCGATCTCCATGTCAACAGTGCCAGATTTTGGAGTTAAATCAGTAGGCAAAGTTGTAGGGACAGTATTAGCATTGAATTTGTCGCTATTATTGTAGTTAGCTTTTACGAACGCTTCCACAGCCTTCTTGAAGTCAGCTTCAGTGAGCTTGGTTGGATCATCAACTACAATGTCACCAATAGAATTGTACGTACGATCAGTATGCTTTGCTTCACTCAGCTTCTTAATAAGATCACGAAGCTCTTCGGCATTAGTCATATTATCAATAGCATTATCAGTTATTTTATCTTTATCTAAACCAGCTCTTGTAAAGTCAGATTTAGTAAGATTCTTCTTTTCATTCAAAAGCTGCTTAGCAAGAGCCTTCAACTGATCAATGGTGTTATCCGTAGGAGTCTGCTGAGTATTACCCTTTTTAACATACAAATCGCTGGGTTTGATGGTAAACAACGTCGTTGACCTTTCAGAAGACCAATCGCCACCATTATCATCATCAGACCATGGGTGGCCAATCACCTGGATGCCAAAGTCATTGCCTACTATACTAAACGAACTCATTGGTCCAGCATTATCACCACTTGCCAAATACGAACCCATATTTTTTGTATTAGCTTTTGGTTTCCAATTTGCAGCAACAGCAACATCGCTCGTAACATTTTGCAAATCAGAATCGGAAACATTATCATAATTGTCTCTTACAAACTGCTTTAGTGCCTTAATAGCATCTTGAGCAGTTGGATTATCTCCATCAATCTCAATTTTTCTAACGTTATATGTGAATGTATTCTTTGCTTCATCTGGGTCAATATCAGTCTTGCTTGTAGGCGTCTGCTGCGTAGGATTCTGGGTACCAGTTCCAGTTGACTTCTTCTTATAGAAGATGCCGATTGGATACTTTCTATCTTCATATCCTTTAGCTTTAAAAGTTACCGTACCAGTTGCAATATCAATCTTTGCAGAAGTAAGAGTTACAGTCTTATTACTATCGCTTGCGTCCTTAGCTGTTAAAGCTTGCAATGAAGCTTCAAGGTTGGTAAGTTGATTCGGATCAACTGTTGCAGTCTTATCAAATGGATCGAAAGTTACTTCCGCAGGTGTTGCTGGTAAATCAACCGTAAACTCTTTCGTAGTTTGCTTTTGCTCAGGCTTTGTAGATTGCGTCTGCTTCTTCTTCAAGAACTGCCAAGCAGGAATGGTAGTTTGTGAACCATCTTCCCAAGTAATTACAGCATTGTTTTTGTTATCAAACGTTACAGGAGACGTATTCTTGTTATGCTTTTTAGCAGCTTGATAAACAGGGAAACTCTTATTTGCTTCATCAAATGTCGACGCAATAGTAGCCTTTTGCTCTTGAGTTAATGCCTGAGATGGGTCATCTACTTCCGTAGGAACTGGAACGCGATACGGCGCCCAATCAGCAATAGTTGCGCCTTGATACACCAAAGAGGAATAAGGAATTGTAAGCTTGGAATTGTCCTTGTAATTAATCGTCAATTCCTGCTTGGTGTTGTCAAACTTATAAACATCCGCATCCTTATCAGAAACTTTGTTCAAAAACTCTTTGTCTTTATTAGCTTTCTTAAAGCCTTCAATAATCGCCTTCTGATCATCTTCGCTCAAATTCTTAGGCTTCACCACACCAATTGGAGCAGGGTATACAGGTGGGAACTTAACGTTATCTTTTTTATCTTCAACTACAAGCAACTTTCCAGGCATTGTAATTGTTGTATTGTCATGGAAAGTAAGAGTTGCAGTACCGTCATTAGCTACATCAATCTTATCAAGAAGCTCATTGAAATGCTTAACGTCTTTATTAGCAGTCTTAATAGCTTCCTCAACTGAAGTCTTTTCAGCATTTTCAAGAGCATCGGCTTTAGCAACAGGCGTCAAAGGTGGATACTGAACCTTCAAGCTGTCTGCAATCTTTGGAGCGCGATGAATCTGACCAGTAGCAATATGCCAGTTACCAGCAAAACGGTAAACACCAGCAGCAAAACGAAGTGGATGCTCGTCACGGTTCTTCCACGCGTCATCCGTCAACTCTGCAACGTAAGTCATCTCATAGAAGCGCTTACCTGCAGACTCCCAATCAATAAACATTCCCTGCATGCCCTTAGAAGCATCATAGAAGTCTTTCCAATTGCCTGCATTAGTGCCGTTAGGATCGTAACCATTGTTTTTATCACCATCGACACCAAGTAGCATAGCCAAGCCGTTCATAGACTTAAGCTTGCTTGGATCTTCAACGTAGAATCTGGAAATACTCTTCCAATCCTTCGAATCTCTGTAGTGCTTAGTTGTATTTTCACTATCTTTTTTAAGACCTGGATTAGTAGTACCTGGAACAGTATCAGGTTTTCCTTCCTTCGTATACTGCTCAAAACGGCTGTAAATAACATTGTGTACGTTAGTTAAACCAGCTGGAACACCGTACCACCACATTGGACGGAATGCCCACTTATCAAATGAATTATCTGCAGAATTAAGATTTGCAGTGTACTTTACGCGTACAAACTTGCCAAGAGGATCTCGGTTCTCATCTTTATCAGCATCTTCTTTGCTGCTGTAGTAATGAACTTCAATCTTAAAGCGTTCCTTACTATAATTTGAGTCTGACTTGTAACCGTAGTAAATGTTTC
>NQOP01000001.1:193221-193671 GCA_003585845.1 Bifidobacteriaceae bacterium NR021 | reverse complement strand
CCCCCCCCCGAGCACCATAGCACCGGCAAGCATCGCAGCGCACACGCTCTTAGAAAGTGGCGCGTAAATAACGCTGTTATTAGACTTTTGCATAGACTTTTGCAAATCAGCAAGATGCTTTGCACTCATAATCTTCTTCGTCATTATTCCTCACTTCAATAATGTGTCTTCTTTATGTTTCTGCTTATGCATAATTTGTAATATGCAATAATGCAGCAGCCAATAAATTAGCATTCGCTTCTTTATTTCATGCCAAATTGCTATCTAAAGCGCTTCATACTCTCTTAACACATTTCAGCGCATATAAAATTGCAAACTGACACTCGTACACTTGTATGATACTCACATATTCATACATTTCAAGCGCAGCATATGTGACTTTTATCACTCCTATATAGGAAATTAATTGAACACTCACAGTAGAAAAAGTCGCGCAAACTGTAAAATTTA
>NQOP01000001.1:190503-192465 GCA_003585845.1 Bifidobacteriaceae bacterium NR021 | reverse complement strand
GCGATGTGGACGAGCAGCTTCCTCACCCAAGCGAGCAATCTTGTTTTCTTCGTACGCTTGGAAGTTACCTTCGAACCAGTACCACTTTGCAGGATTCTCGTCGTCACCTTCCCAAGCAAGAATATGCGTGGCAACGCGGTCAAGGAACCAACGATCGTGCGAAACCACAACAGCGCAGCCCGGGAATTCAATCAGAGCGTTTTCCAAGCTTTCCAAAGTTTCAACATCCAAATCGTTAGTAGGCTCATCGAGGAGCAACAAGTTTCCACCCTGCTTAAGAGTCAAAGCCAAGTTCAAACGGTTACGTTCACCGCCGGAAAGCACTCCCGTAAGCTTCTGCTGATCCGAACCTTTAAATCCAAAGCTTGCAACGTATGCGCGAGTAGGAATTTCAACGCCTGCAACCTCAATAAAATCAAGTCCGCCCGAAACAGCTTCCCACAAGTTCTTATTAGGATCCAATCCTGCACGATTCTGATCCACGTAAGAAATCTTCACAGTGTCACCAACAATAAGCTCTCCGCCAGAAAGAGGCTCCAAGCCCACAATCGTCTTGAAAAGCGTAGACTTACCAACACCGTTTGGACCAATCACGCCAACAATACCGTTACGAGGCAAAGTAAACGACAAGTCGTCGATAAGCACACGGTCGCCAAAAGCCTTGTGAATATGCTTCGCCTCCAAAACTTGCGAACCCAAACGTGGACCTGCTGGAATTTGAATTTCAGAGAAATCAAGCTTCTTGGAATTACGTGCCTCTTGCTCCATTTGGTCGTAACGTTCCAAACGAGCCTTGTTCTTAGCTTGGCGCGCCTTAGGCGAGCTACGCACCCAATCAAGCTCATTCTTCAAACGCTTAGCAAGCTTGGCATCCTTGGCACCCTGGATTTCCATACGCTTTGCTTTAGTTTCCAAATACGTTGAGTAATTGCCCTTATATGGATAAAGCTGGCCACGGTCAACTTCGCAAATCCACTCTGCAACATTATCCATAAAGTAGCGATCGTGCGTAACAGCAATAACAGCACCCTCGTACTTGTGCAAGAACTGTTCCAGCCAAAGAATTGACTCTGCATCCAAATGGTTAGTAGGCTCGTCCAAAAGCAGCAAATCTGGAGCTTCAAGCAGAAGCTTGCACAATGCCACTCGACGCCTTTCACCACCAGAGCACACAGAAACAGGAGAATCCGGGTCTGGGCATTGCAAAGCATCCATTGCCTGCTCAAGCTGCGAATCCAAATCCCAACCGTTTGCAGCGTCAATTTCAGTCTGAAGCTTACCCATTTCTTCCATTAACGCATCAAAATCAGCGTCTGGATTAGCCATTTCTTCGCCGATTTGGTTAAAACGCGCCACTTTTTGCGCAATCTCACCAAAAGCCATCTTAATGTTTTCGCCAACCGTCTTAGTGTCATCAAGAGGTGGTTCCTGCTGCAAAATACCTACCGTATAGCCAGGGGTCAAAGAAGCTTCACCGTTGGTCACATTTTCCAAACCGGCCATAATTTTCAGCAGCGTCGACTTACCCATGCCGTTCGGACCTACAACACCAATTTTTGCGCCCGGAAGGAAGCTTAAAGTAACATCGTCGAGAATTACACGATCTCCGTACGATTTACGCGCCTTAATCATCTGATAGATAAATTCAGCCAAAGTAATATACCATCCTTACAAACGTTGAAATTCCAGCGTTTGTTGCAACTTGCGTCAAAAGCGTTTGATACTTTTACCTACTTAATTCAAGCAAGATGCAACTTAAATAAAACTACGCAAACTAATAGCTAGTAAATACGAGCCTAGCAAATACTAGCATGTTGCTGGCGTACGATTTGACTTATTGACAGACTCAGAATCATCTTCAGGCGGAATCTGGCAGAGCCACTCGCCCAAAATTCCAACAACCATGTCAATAAAGCACACCAAGCCAGCAATAGAGCATTCACGCACAACAGAGTTATACAG
>NQOP01000001.1:187940-189736 GCA_003585845.1 Bifidobacteriaceae bacterium NR021 | reverse complement strand
CCTGCCATTCCCAATGCCTTCGACAGCATAAGAGCAGCAACAGCAAATTGAGAACTTACATGCTTCTTATTCTTATCTTTGTTGTTGGCAACACTTTGATGAGTTTGCAATGCCATAACAAAAGTTATTAAACCAGCAATCACCATAATTGCAACAACAATCCACGGGGCTCCTGCTAATGACATAGCACTAGACTCTGTTGACGACACTAGAAATGCGCCGAGCACAAAGCCAAACAGTAACCCTAGTACCAAATACCACCAAGGTGTGCGATACGCTTTCATTAACAACCATCCCCTATAAGCCATTGCTCTGAGTATACCCCAACAGTTTGAGCATCAAAAGCAAACGCTAATGAGTACGAAACTGAGTTATCGTCCAAAGCAGCATCCGACTCTATCTGCATCCACGGCATAAGCTCAGGCGCCTTAGGGTCAACCGTCACCATTTCCGCTAGTTGTTGTGGCAATTTTTCTGCATCAACAGTTCTTGTGTCAGCAGCAGAAGCACCATATGAACGCGTACCCAGCACTCGCACAGTCACTTTATCTTTATACAAAGTAGCAACAGCGCGAAGCAAGCGAAGCAGCTCATACTCGTCACCACCCGAAGACAGAATAAATACAGCCGCGTAATAATCAGCATCAAGCATATTGGCAACATATAATGCCGATACACCGTCAACGCGAGATTCTCTATCCTGCTCGAGCATTGCAACTATTCTCAGCATAGCAGAACGCGTGTCTTGTTTCGCGACACCCTTCATAGAAATCACTGCAGTTGTTTGTAACGGAGTTGGACATATGCGGAACAAAGGAGACTTAGTTTCTCTTTTAACAAGCTCATTGCCATAATTGACACTTTTAGATTCATCGCCACAAGAGCACTGTGAATCTCCATTATTTTCATAATCATCTGCGAAAGAATTTGCAATATCGACAGCAGCTTTAGCAGCTGCAGCAGCATCTTCATCTTCCTTGCGTTGCTTTTCTTTTCTATCTTCCTCAATAAGAGAACGGTAGTAATCTGCTATTTCGCCTTCCTCAAGATCGTCAACCGATACGCTTCCACTGCGAACAGCAACATGCGCAAGAGACTCAGGAACTACACGCCGTTCCGAATAATTTAACTCTTCTCTAGAAACGCTATTCAAAGTAACACAAACATCGTCAACAGTGCTTTTCATGCCATAATATTCGCTTCTTAAAGCAGCATGAACAGTAATATCAGCCTCACTAATTTGCCAAGTGTGCATAGCAGAATTTAAAACAGATTTAGCAATAAGTTCTAAAGCTATAGCAGGATGCTCCTCAATCTCGCTATCTTTTTCGCAACGTTTAAGCATAAAAGCAAGACGCTCAGCAATTTGAGGAATATCTATTGCGTTAGTTTCATCTCCGTCTAATGCATTACTCAAATTAACTTTTAAAGCAGCATCTATGTAAATAGAAGAATATAATCCAATGACTATTGAGTCACCACTTGGGCGAATACCCTTCAAACTTATGGTCGTATTCATAATTTCATCTTCTACTCTCTAATAAAAACAATTTAAAATTTCAATTATTCGTTTATTTATCTTTTATTACTCTTACATATAATACGCAAAACTAATATTTTGATATATTGTACTCGATATAAATCAACATGCTTAATTTTTTGCATATAACACTAATTTTTATTATTAAATTCTTAGAAAAATAAAAATAAACGCTGACAGCAATAAATTATATTGTTATCAGCGTTTATTAATAATTTTATTTTATCTGCTTTTTTAGCACTGTATTTACACTATT
>NQOP01000001.1:181895-187248 GCA_003585845.1 Bifidobacteriaceae bacterium NR021 | reverse complement strand
AAGCACCAAATTGAGTGCCGTCATTTTGATTAGTAGGCGGATTAACTGGTGGTTTAACAGTTCCAATAACAGTTCGAGGAGCAGGTGCAGGAGTCTGAATAGACGTATCAACAGGCATCTGATCAGACTGCTGGTTTTGTGAAGTTGCGTTATCGGAAGATTCAGAAAGTTCAGAAGCTTCACTCTGCTCATTCTTACCTTCAACGTTGCGCTTCAAGCTTTCTGGAATTTCAACAGGAGGAAGATCAGAATCTGGTCTTCTATCGTCCGAAAGCCAAAGAGTACGCTCAGGAGCCTTACGGATCTTACTGAAGATTTCCTTAAGTTCCTTCTCGTTAAGAGTTTCCTTAGCGAGCAACTGACGAACCAGCTCATCCAATACGTCACGATTATTGTTAATAATCTCCCACGCTTCAGTATGAGCAGTTTCGATAAGCTTATGAACTTCTTCATCGATTACTTCAGCAGTACGATTCGAGAACTTACGAGGTTGCAAAGAATCGAGTGAACCAGAAGAATCTTCATCAGTATCCATCCACTTAACAGCTCCAAGCTTTGCCGAGAAACCATATTCAACAACCATCTTACGAGCAATGGCAGTAGCTTTCTCAATGTCGTTAGAAGCACCAGTGGTTGGATCGTGGAACACAACTTCCTCTGCTGTGCGTCCGCCCATAGCATATGCCATTTGATCCAGCAATTCGTTGCGAGACTGCGAGTAACGGTCGCTTGTTGGCATCACAGCAGTGTAGCCAAGTGCGTGACCTCGCGGCAAAATCGTTACTTTAGTAACAGGATCCGTGTGGTGCAACGCAGCAGCAACAAGCGCATGACCGCCCTCATGGTAAGCAGTGTTACGCAATTCATCCAAAGCCATGCCCTTAGACTTGCGTCGAGGTCCTGCTTGAACACGATCAATTGCCTCATCAATAGCGCGATTATCGATATATTGAGCGCCAGAGCGAGCGCAAAGCAACGCAGCTTCGTTAAGCACGTTAGCTAAGTCTGCACCAGTAAAACCAGGAGTACGCACAGCAACCATATGAAGATCAACATCCGGCACAAAAGGCTTACCCTTAGCGTGAACCTTCAAAATTGCTTCGCGACCTTCCAAATCAGGAGCCTCAACAGCCACCTGACGGTCAAAACGACCAGGACGAAGAAGTGCGGAATCAAGCACATCTGGACGGTTTGTTGCGGCAATAATAATCAAATTAGTATCGTTGTCGAAACCATCCATCTCAACAAGCAACTGATTAAGTGTCTGCTCGCGCTCATCATGACCGCCAGTCATGCCACTTCCGCGGCGACGACCAACAGCATCAATCTCATCGATAAAGATGATTGCAGGAGCATTCTTCTTAGCTTCGTCAAAAAGTTCACGAACACGAGACGCGCCCAAGCCTACGAACATTTCCACGAAGTCAGAGCCAGCCATTGCATAGAACGGCACACCAGCTTCGCCTGCAATAGCACGAGCCAACAAAGTCTTACCAGTTCCTGGAGGACCATAAAGCAGCACACCGCGCGGAATGCGAGCACCCAAAGCCTTGTATCGCGAAGGATCCTTCAAGAAGTCTTTAATCTCTTCAACTTCTTCAACAGCAGCTTGTTCGCCAGCAACATCAGCAAACTTAGTTTTAGGAGTCTGACCTTCGAGTAGCTTGCCACGGCCACGTCCGCCGCCCATGCCAAGCATACTTCCGCCGGCACCGCCTATTCTGCTAAACATGAACCAAATCATGCCAAGGAAGAACAATATTGGAACAAGCGAAGTAATCAAATACGAAATAATGCTAGATGACTGTAAGCTAGCAGTCCAGCCGTTAGAAGGCTTAGCTTTTTCGACTTCTTGTACAATTGACCTACCTTGTGCATAAGCATAGTAGAATTGCACATCCTTGCCAAAGTCACGATTTTGCTTACTTCGTTTATCGAACTTCTTAAACGGACTATCAAGCGTAAGCTTAACTAACTGTTTGTTGTCAATGATTTCCACATAGCTTGCTTTATGAGATCGCACTAACTCAATACCATCCTGAGTATCGATAGTTTGCGATCCGTTATGAACAAACATTTGGAATCCGACAACTGAAAGCAACACAAGAAGCACAATCCACGTCCATGGCGATTGCCAGAAGGAACGACGATTGTTGTGGTTGTTCTCGTTATTTTTATTGTTCTTACCCTGCTGACCGTTGTTTCGCTGATTCCTAGGGTTGCGTGGATTTAAAAACGGATTATTTCCGTTATTTCCACGCCCAGGACCGCCCATTGGGCCTTGCGGTGTCATAGGAGAAGCGCCCATGTAATAAGGCTCCTTTCAAACTCCTCAACTTATATAAAAATTCTGAATAGAATCTATAAAATCAAGCACCATACACTGATGGCTTTAATACCGCAATACTATTGAGGTTGCGGTAGCGTTCGTCGTAGTCCATTCCGAAACCAACGACAAATGCATCAGGAATTTCAAAGCCCGAGTAGTCGATTTGTACGTCTACTTCGCGACGTGCAGGCTTACTGAGCAATGCAAAAACTTTTACACTTGCAGCACCACGACCTTTTAGCTCATCTACAAGCCAAGCTAGTGTGCGACCGGAATCGACAATATCTTCTACAATAAGCACATCTCGACCGCGCACATCAGTACTTAAATCTTCGCGCACAGTAATTTGTCCGCTAGTTTGAGTGCCACTGCCGTAACTAGACAAGCTCATAAAGTCCATTGATGCGTTAATGCTTAATTCTTGCGAAAATACAGCAAGAGTATTTACAGCACCTTTTAGAACTGCAACAAGCAAAACATTACTGTTTTTGTAATCTTCACTTACTTGTTTAGCGACTTCACGAATACGCTTCATAAGGTCTTCGTGGCTAATTAATTCATAGTCGATGTCATCTCGTATATCTGCAATTTGCATGTTCACTATCTTTGCATAAGCGAATGACGATATTGCGCGAGAGCCGAGTCGCTTCATAATAATTTGGCAGCGAAAAAGGCTTCTGGCCATGCCATTTTGTACATAGTTCGTCCACTGCAGATATGTGACTTGACGAGAAACGCAGACCAAGCTCACTTAACGCACGCACTATAATTCGTCTACGAATTGATGGATGATATTGCGCTAATTTATCAGCTTTTAACCTAACAGTTTTCGCATTTTTATCAAATTCCATCACTTGTGAACTAGCTTCGTCAACTTGAGAATTAATATAGTCAAGATCGTCTCTAGCTATTTCAGCTCCGCGAGAAAGCAAAGTAACCATATTCGCATTAAAAAATCGCGAAATATAAGGCATTAACGTGTGTCTAACTCGAGATCTCAATGGGTAATTTTCTGAAAGTTCCTCATTTTGCGAAATATCGTCACCATTTGTAGGATCATCCCACCATGAAATACCTAAATCCTCGCAAATACCAGTAGTATCTTCTCTAGTGAGCTTAATAAGAGGCCTTGCAAAAAGCACGTTTTGACGCAATGTCACTGCTTTCATGCCAGCAACTGCTTCTAAACCTGCAGAATCTTTTAACCCCATCATTACAGTTTCTGCTTGATCATTTGCAGTGTGAGCTAGAAGCACGGCTGCAGCTTGCTGCTTTTTAGCAACCTCAATAATTGCTTGATACCTAGCATTTCTTGCAGCAGACTCTTCGCCTTCTCCTAAATCTTCAACGTTCACAGATTGAATATACACGTACTTTTCATCTATTCCAGATTGCAAACAATGCTTAGCAGCAATATTGGCAATTTCAGTTGAGTGCGGCTGCAAATGGTGATCTACTATTACGACACCGCAACGAATACCTCTACTTGCGCACACAATCACGCTCAATGCTGTAAGAGCAAGAGAATCTCTACCTCCAGAGCACGCAATAAGAACCAGAGGAGCATCATCATCTGTCGCGTGGTTGCCATGTTCGGAAAAACGCGCGTCTTGTGCACACAACGAAAGTTCGTCAAAACAATGCTTGATTGCGCCAATTCCTGCGCGTATGCGAGAAGAATACACCATAGCTTCTAGTGTAGCGCGCCAATAACGCTAAACTGCAACTCATAAATCATAGTTTTGGCAATTCTGCCATAAACTTATTAATCGCTACGAATGCTCCCCAAATATCAGCTGGCTGGTTCGCAACAACAGCGAAAGTTAGCACTCCACCACTTTTCCTAGATACATTACCAACCATAGAAGTAACTTCACTTAAAGAACCAGTCTTTACGCGAAGCATACCTGCAGAATATTCATCCGCTAAACGCTTTCTTGCTGTTCCAACTAAACCAGGAAGAGACAATCCTTCAGCAGCTGCAGCACCTCCAGAATCGGCTTTAATATTAAGCACTTGTACTTGAGCTAGAGTTGTTGCGCGCAACCTTGATCTTGGAGACAAGCCTGAGCAATCAGACATGTGCAAACCACGTATATCGATATTGAGCTTGCGCAATCCTTCTTTTACTGCCTGAACTGCACCCTCCGGAGAGTTGGATTTGTGAGTTGCAAGCGCAGTCAGACGACCAAACTCTTCCGCCAATGTATTGTCTGAAATACGAAGCGTATATGCCATTATTTCGTTTAAAGGTGCAGAAGAAACTTGTGCAATTAAACGCGAATTAGATGATATTAACGATTTAGTTTCGCTTACTGGTATTACAAGATTTTCAGATTGTGCAGATTTATTTTCATTTTCAGAATCTTTATTATTTTCAGAAGAATCATCTGCAGACGAGTCTGAACCGGAATTTTTTTCGTCAGAAGCGGTTTTATTAGAATAATTACTTATAACTATTCCTTGTTTGCTTAATAATTTAGCAAAAACACGACCGACACTTAAAGCAGGATGAGGATCAGAAAGCGGAAAATCTGTCATAGCGTCAGCGTCAACACCTTGCACTGAAAGGTCACGCTGACGAGCATCATCTATAGCCAAAGATGACGTTTGAGCATAAAAGCGTCGTTCAACATCTGTTTCATAAATCAAATCAGGAGCACGTTTTGCGCCAAACAACGAGTCATCAACAGCTAAAGAAACTGTGCGAATATTTTCGAGTTTCAAAGCGTTGGCTGTTCTTCTCGCTAATGTCGTTAAGCCTGCTCTGCCATTAACATGGTTCCAATCGTTCTCTCCAACGCCAAGAAGCATGTCACCATTGCCGCGAAGCACAAGCTTTCTAGTATTCGCACTAGAAGCTCGTTCTGGTTCACCGCCTGTTTTAGGCAACAAAAATACTTGAGTATCAAGAGTTGAACCCATGTCAAGAGTGCGAGAAGCCACGCTAGCAGTTAAAGTTTTAAGCGTTGACGCTGGCTCTCTTAAAGCATTTGGCTCATGTGAAGCAACTACTCGCCCATT
>NQOP01000001.1:178169-181128 GCA_003585845.1 Bifidobacteriaceae bacterium NR021 | reverse complement strand
AGTTTTTGAGCTTGTGAATGATTTATTTCTTTACCATAAGTCACGCCTTTAGCTAGTGAATTAACTCGCAAAAGTGATTTAGGAGAAGAAACAGTTACAGCATAATGTTGTTTTCGCAACGTCAAAGGACCGGGAAGAATATCATATACGTCAAGCAAAAAATAAGTAAAAATAATTGCTGCACTAACTATAACTGCTATAAATGCAATAAGTAATCGCCAACGAGAAGGATATTGGCTTCTTAGAACCATAGCAGCGTATTTACTTTTCTTCTGTGCGCTACTTGGTTTAGATTCAATACTTAGTTTTTGTTCACTACTTGGTTTAGGCTCTTCGCTTTGTTTAGGCTCGATACTTTTGTTAGGTTCGCCGCTTTGCGTTGGCGTGCTCGCATTAGGAGTATTTAAGGCATCGTTTGAGCCTTTACTACTTTCCATGCGAGCACACCTTTAAATCGATTGCAAATACCGCGCTTAACTATACATTGCGCTTGCAACAAAGCGTGCATAAGTTACGCAGTAATCGACGCAAATCTGCGCAAGTTTTCTACAATGCGAATCATGCGCTTATCCATTACTTTGCCACCAAGAATTACGCCAACAACCAGCACAATCAAGCCGTTTACTACAAACAAAATGCTTGCAATCCACAGCAGTTGCGGCGCAAGAAGCAAAAACACAATCACAGCCGCAGCCGAAGGAATCATGCATACTGCAGAAAGAAGCGAAAAACCTATTGGAGCAAAGGATCTAGCGCCTGCAGAACCTTGCGGCCTAGAAAATGGCTGTTCGATTGATGCTACAGGGTACATTGCAATGCACGAAGAAATTAAGCCAATGCCTATGGTAGCAAAAGCTACTCCGATTGGAGAAAGAGTTTGGAACATAACTGCATTCATATTTTGATGAACATTTGCTACAAAGAAAAGGAAAGCGTAAACCCCTACTCCAATAATCGCAAAATAAACAGCGCAAATCACTGACCAAACTATTGCGTTCGCTAAGCGATCGTGCAAACCTTTTACTCCAATAATCGCATGCATAGTAAAAGCTGTGCCATCGTAAGCAATATTGTTTCCAACAACCATGCCCATAAGCAAAGCAGCATACATCATCCATCCAGAAACACCTAAGTTATCTGTTAGAGAATCAAATCCTTTAGCCTTAAAACTACTTCCTCCTGCAACTACCAGCATAAAAAGCGGCGCAATAAGCAAAAATAGCTGACGCATATCTCTTCTCATAACGCTAATAATTCGCGCAATAATCGCACCAACTGTGTTGTCTGGAACTGCTGCAAACAAGCCGATTCCCTTAGTTTTAACAACTGTTTTTTGCTCACCACGAAGCAACTTCGGCTCTAATTTTGCGCAAAATACAGAGATTGCAAAGCAAGCAGCAATCGTTACAACGCAAATAAGGAAGCGAATAGCAAGAGCAAGCCAATTGCCATTAATAGCATCGAGCGGCAAGGCCATAGCTGCACTTAATGGTGTAAAAGCGGACGCAGCACAGAAACTTGTGCCTAGCGCAATTCCATTTGGCGAAGGGCTATGCGTATTCATTGATGAAACAAAAATCATGTACGCTATAAAAATGGCAAAGTAAAAAATGTTTCTTGAACGCTTGTTTATTAAAATAGTATCTAAAAGCTCAATAAGCATTTTGCTTAAAGACACGATTGTTACAACGTAAAGCGGAGCCGCAATTACGCTTACTAAAACCGGCACAATTCCAAAGTTTCTGTACGCTAAAGACCACAAAGCAAGCGCGATTGTGCAGCTCACAGAAAGCGCTCCAAAAAGTGAGCCAAGAAGCATGCCAGCCTGCTGCTTTACGTAAGGAATGCCGTAAAGCGCAAAACTACGCGATTTTAGAGTTGTGTCGCTGCCAAACATAAATATGTTTACAAACAACGTAAAAATTGACACAATCGACGCAACCATTATTGGAAGAACTTGGAATTCCTGCCAATTTTTAGTATCTGCAATCATTCCTGGATTAATGTACTTGCCTGTTTGCCAGCCAGCAAAACCAAGAGCGCATATAATCGCAAGTCCAAAAATAATTGCTATACCAAAGCCGATTTTTTGCCAAATCGACTTTCGCATAACGGAAAAAGTAAGCGCCCAGCGAAGGCGAACCATTGTAAAAATCATAGACATGATTACTTACCGCCTCTCGCTCACGCGTTGTGGTTACTTGCGATTGGTGTTGCGCTATTGCCGCCGTTAAGCCAATCAATGCGCGCAGCAGCGTGACGTCCGCCAACAAGCTCCATAAAGCGCTCTTCAAGATCTTTGCCCTGAGCAACTTCCGCAAGAGTGCCAGAAGCTGCAACATGGCCTTCGTTAACAATCGCCACGTGCGAACACATTTTTTCAACCAATTCCATAACGTGCGAAGAAATAATCACCGTGCCGCCAGTAGAAACATACTCGGCTAGAATATCCTTCAAATTTGCGCTAGAAACAGGGTCCACTGCCTCAAAAGGCTCATCGAGCACAAGTACGCGCGGGCTGTGGATCATAGCTGTTGCAAGACAAATCTTCTTAGTCATACCAGTTGAATAGTCAGAAACCATAGTGTTTGCAGCTTCTGTTAAGTCAAAAGCAGAAAGCAAGTCGTTCGCGCGCTTTACGGATTCCGCACGACTCATCTCGCGAAGCATGCCAGCATATGTTAAAAGCTGCAAACCAGTAATTGTCTTAAAAATCTCATCTGCTTGAGGCATTAAACCGATTGCGCGCTTAGCACTATTTACATCGCTCCAAACGTCATTGCCAAAAATCGAAGCCGAACCGGAATCAGGCATAAGCAAGCCCGTAAGCATTTTAATCGTAGTAGTTTTGCCAGCACCATTAGGGCCTACTAATCCGTAGAAAGAGCCTGCTGGAATATCTAACGAAAGATTATCTACAGCAACTTTTTTGCCAAAAGTCTTAACAAATCCGCGAATA
>NQOP01000001.1:175598-177389 GCA_003585845.1 Bifidobacteriaceae bacterium NR021 | reverse complement strand
AAAACTGGAATGCTACTAGCAAAAGTATTTCCGGACGGATATTCAGACGGGACAGAATCTACCATAGAAACCTCACAACATACAGATAAACGCACGCATTGCGCTACATTATGCGCAATCGCACGTTTATATCAGGGCTTCTATTATCTCATACTCGCAATTTTTGCGCAATCACAACGCCATCAGCCGCCGCACACACCACATTAAGGAAACAAACACTCAGCGACCGGTATGCTGAATCGGCTTCCACTCGCTCTTTGAGAAAATAGCTTGGAACGCAATCGGCACGTACGAAAGCATAAAAATCGGGAAGCTAAGAGCGTACGCAAACAGCTCCTTATTCGTGGCCCCAAGCTTATCGTGTTCAACCAAAATAGTGAGTGACACAAATATCATCATGCCTAAAACGCTTGTAACAGTAGTGGTAATGAAGTTAATCATTGAATAGATTTGACTCATCCATGTTACGAATCCAAATGCAGCAAAAATAAACCCAAGTATTATTCTTGCAACAGCCAAAACCATAAACGGGAAAAGCATAAGCGTAAAATCAACCGACGAAAAATCTCTTTCGCGAATACCATGTCGAATAAGAGCTGCTCCATAGTAACGAAATACTTGCAAGAATCCCTTGCTCCAACGAAGACGCTGCCTCCAGCTCTGTCTAAACGACACAGGCTGTTCGTCATATAATACTGCAGAACCGCAATATCCAACTTTGTCTCCGTGAAGAATAGCATCCATAGTAAATTCAAGATCCTCAGTAAGAAGATGGAATTTCCATCCGCTATTTCTGTGCATAATCTCACGCGAGAACATGAATCCAGTTCCACCAGCATGGCAACTCGAACCGAATAGCATTCGAGAGTTGTTAGTAAATCGCGATTCTCGAATAAACCAAAGTGCAGAGCCGGAAGAAACCCAATTATCTGAAAGATTCACGGAATTACGGTAGCTAGTTAAAATTTGATATCCTGCGTGGAAACCTTTATTCATTTCCTCAAAATAATGCGGATCAAGTTTATTGTCTGCATCGAAAACGAAATACGCATCATAAACTTTATCTGCACCAATTTTCATAATATGGTCGAGAAGATAACTGAGCGCATAACCTTTACCAACATGCTCTTTATCAAAACGTTCAACTACATTGCATCCACGATTGCGACCAACTTGTGCAGTAGAATCAGTGCAATTGTCTGCAACAAGCCAAATATCAATAAAATCTTGTCTATACGTTTGAGTTTGAATGCAATGAATAAGATTACCTATAACAGCTTCCTCATTACGCGCAGAAATAAGCACAGCATAATGCTTATCCATTGGCGCTTCAGGAAAAACAACAGGTTTAGCAAATAAAGATGCAACGGCACAAACACCTTGATACACAACACCGCTTATGCCAATAAGTATTACTAGTACATCAAATATTGATAGAAGAATCATCGCTTCCATCCGCTCCGTGGATTACTTTTTACGTTACTTTTACTATTTTTTGTATTGCTTACTATTTTAGACTCACCTACTTGCAATTTTGCTTTAGGAGAATCCTTATTTTCAGAATTTACTTTACGCTTCGCAATATCTTTATTTACGGCATCTAATATTTCGCGCGAAATCGGCATTGTTTCCAATACGTCCGTTTGATCAGAATCATTAGAGGAAACTTTGCTGCTATTCGCATCGTCAGAGTCTGACACATAAGCTTGCTTATACCAATATAAAATATCTTCGTTCAAAGAAACGCGAGAGCTTGTGCCTTTCATTACGCGATGAACACTTTCGCTCATT
>NQOP01000001.1:173863-174849 GCA_003585845.1 Bifidobacteriaceae bacterium NR021 | reverse complement strand
GAGGATCGTTCATAAGCGGAGAAGAAACTAAACTATATTGCTTCGTGCATACTCTGAAAATCGCTTGCAAACTTGCAGTTACAGGCAAAGCCAAAAATGCTCCAAGAGCACCAAATACAGCGCCCATTACAAGAACTGAAATAAAAGCTACTGCAGGATTCAAATCCATAGTCTTTTCGGAAATCTTCGGCGAAATAACCATGTTTTCAATTTGCTGATAAATCGTAATAAAAATTAATGTTGCAACAGCTGCACCAAAACCATTAGAACCCCACGCAACCAAGATAGGCAAAGCTCCACCCAAATAGCCACCAATTGTAGGCACAAACTGCGAAACAATTCCGCAGAATAATGCCAGCGGAAGCCAATACGGTATATTCATTGCAATAAGGAAAATTGCGGTACCTACTGCGTTAATCGCTGCCAAAATAATTCGCGAAAATAGGAAGCTCGAAATCTGCTCTTGAACAACTGACCAAATAAATAGGAAACGACGCTGAGATTGCGGACTCATCCAACGGCACATGCTACGACGCATAGCTGGACCTGCTGCAGAAATGTAATACGTAACCATAATAATGGTGAGCAAATCAAGCAGAACAGTCATCAATCCCCATGTTGTGTTAAGCGCTTGACCAGCAAAATCAACAACCCAAGATGTTTGCACATGCTTCAAAATTTCCATGCCAAGCTGCTCAATATTAGGCATTTTAAAACTGGTATAGTGAAACACAAAATTCGCAAATTGGTTGTATAAATCAGGCAAGCCCATAACCATTGAAACAACCTGCTGAGCAAATAAATTACCAAATAAAGCAAGTAGCAAACTAATTACAACAAGCAAACCCGTTAGCGTAAAACCAGAAGCGACTCCTCGCCTCCAGCCGTGCTTAACCAGTCGAACGACAAGCGGTTCCATTGCGAGCGCAATAAAAACAGAAATCACAACATCAAAAACAATGAATGAAATACTATTCCAGGCGAAC
>NQOP01000001.1:167162-173098 GCA_003585845.1 Bifidobacteriaceae bacterium NR021 | reverse complement strand
GCGGTCTTCTATCGTCGCCTTTGGCTGGGAAAAGTGAAGCTAAATCTAGCTTATTTTCACTTCCCTTAATATCCTCATGCATTTCATATTCATGCATTTCTTGCTCTTGATAATCCATAGACACTATTGTAACTGCGCGAACTGATGAATGCGAATTAGCGGCATGTAGTATTAATTTATTCGCATCTACTCTATTACTCGTAACATTATGTAACACAAACTTAACGAGATATTCGAGTCGCTGAAATCCAAAATGGCATTCATAGTCATAAACTCATTAATGGGTTTTTAAGAAAGGAATGGTGGCCATGACCACTTTGCAAACTAAAGAAGATGCCGCAGCCCTTATTGAAAAGGAAGGCATTGAATACGTATCCGTACGATTTACTGATTTGATTGGCGTTCAGCAGCACTTTACTGTTCCAGCTGACGAGTTCTTACACAGCGCTTTCACTGATGGAATGGCGTTCGATGGTTCTTCTATGCAAGGCTTCCAGGCTATTAACGAATCAGATATGAAGCTTATTCCAGATGTTGACACTGCTTATGTTGATCCATTCCGTAAGCATAAGACTTTAAACGTTGCTTTCTCTATTGTTGATCCTGTAACGGATGAGCCATATTCTAGGGATCCTCGTCAGGTCGCTATTAAAGCAGAGTCTTATTTGAAGTCTACTGGCATTGCTGACACTGCAAGCTTTGCTCCTGAAGCTGAGTTCTTCATTTTTGATAAGGTGCGTTTTGCTAATGACATGCAACGCTCCTTCTATGAGGTTGATTCCAACGAAGCTCCTTGGAATTCTGGAATCGACACTGAAGATGACGGCAGCAACAATATTGGTTTCAAGAACCGCGTAAAGCACGGCTACTTCCCTGTGCCACCTGTTGATCACAATCAAGATTTACGTGATGACATGGTTTACAATTTGCAGAAGGTCGGCTTGATTCTTGAGCGTTCTCACCACGAAGTTGGCGGTGCAGGTCAGCAGGAAATCAACTACCGTTACAATACGCTTGTTCATGCTGGCGACGATTTGATGAAGTACAAGTATGTGGTTCATGAAACTGCTGCTTTAGCTGGCAAGGCTGCAACATTTATGCCAAAGCCAATTGCTGGAGATAACGGCACCGGTATGCACTGCCATCAGTCGCTTTGGAAAGACGGCAAGCCATTGTTCTATGCGGAAACTGGTTACGCTCAGCTTTCTGATATTGCACGTTGGTATATTGGCGGCTTGATTAAGCACGCTTCTTCTGTGCTTGCATTTACGAATCCTTCGCTTAACTCTTACCACCGCTTGGTTCCAGGCTACGAAGCTCCAGTCAACTTGGTTTACTCTGCTCGTAACCGTTCTGCAGCTATTCGTATTCCTCTCGCTGGAGACGCTCCTGCAGCTAAGCGCATTGAGTTCCGCGCACCGGATCCTTCTTGCAACCCATTCTTAGCATTCTCCGCTCAGCTTATGGCAGGCTTGGATGGTGTTATTAACCATATTGAGCCTCCTGCTCCTGTTGATAAAGATTTGTACGAGCTTCCTCCAGAGGAGCATGACGGCATTAAGCAGGTTCCTTCTTCGCTTGGTGAAGCTTTGCAAGCTTTGGAAGAAGATCACGACTTCCTTATGCAAGGCGACGTGTTTACTAGCGATTTGATTGAAACTTGGCTGAATTTGAAGCATGAGGAAATGGATATGGCTCGCTTGGCTCCAACGCCACTCGAGTACGAGCTTTACTTCCACATCTGATTTGTAGTTAAGTTATTCTAACAAAAAAAGCCGGCCCTACGATTTCGCGGGGTCGGCTTTTTTGCTTGACGTTCTGCACCAGTGTCCCATTTCACCAATCTTCAGATACTCACGCAGAGTGTAATCTGCGTCCGTGTCTTAAAACAAGCAGAATGAGACACTCGCGCAGTAAGCGTTCTGCAGCAGTGTCCCATAACGACAGTTTTCAGACACTAACGCATTAAGCGCACTGCATTAATGTCCCAAAATCGCCTATTTTGCGCTCAAGCAGATTGATGAGTTAGCTGTTTATTTTTTAGCACGTATTTTACATCAGCTTGAGAGGCGACCTTCGAATCATGAGTAACGACAATCACACATTTGCCGTGTTTGCTAGCAGCATTTTTTAATATTGCAATAACTTCTTTAGTTGTTGCAGGGTCAAGACTTCCCGTAGGCTCATCAGCCAAAATTACCGGCGCAGAAGATACCAAGGCTCGCCCAATTGCAACACGCTGCTGTTGACCACCAGAAAGTTTAGTAACGTTACGATTTGCTTCTTCTTCAGTTAACCCAAGATCTACTAACACTTGAGCATCCGCGCGCGAATTTACTAATCGCAAATTTTCTAACGGCGTCAAATAGTCAATAAGATTGAAATTTTGGAAAACAAGCGAGATATGTTTTTTGCGATGCTCAACATATCCTGTTTTCGCAATATTTTCACCGTTAAAAAGCACTTCGCCACTATACGGAGTATCTAATCCAGCTAAAAGCGAGAGCATAGTGGACTTTCCAGCTCCAGAAGCTCCCATAATACTGTACATTTTGCCAGTTTCGAACTCTGCATTCACGTCATTTAGTACCGCAATATTTGCAGGTCCGTAAGTGTACTTCACATTTTTTAATTGCAATAAAGCCGACATAATAAGCTCCTTATTTTTACATAATTTAAATATGATTTATACGATTTGTTTCCATTTATGCGATTGCGCTGTTTGTGATTGCGTTTTTAGTAGAAAATTCGCATACGCAACTACATTTCTGCTAACTCATAGCGCTTAGTATTTTCCGAGGCTTCTTTATTAAGATTGGCAGCACTGCAACAATCAACGCAACTATTGAAATAAGCAAACCAATAACAAAAGAAGTAAACGTTTGTGTCAACGGCAATACTGCAACACCATCCGCAATAAATGACGAATTTGCACTATGCAAAATCGCAGAACCAATAACGCCAGAAAAAGCAGCACCCAATCCCAGCGAAATAACAAATGACACAATGTTAAGTATCACTATTTCAACAAGCAATTGACTAACTATTATTGCTCTAGATAATCCAATAGACATAAGTACGCCAATCTCGTGCATACGTCCTCTAACCCAGAACACTAATACAAGCCCAAGCACTAAAATTCCAACAAAACTTAGCGCAACAAAAATCATTCGCACAAGTTGTTGCACAGAATTAACCGAGCTTATTACATCAGACAGTTGCGAAGCGTTCTGCTCTACATCTGCCCACTTGCCGGCAATACTTTTAGCATCACGTATTGCGCTAGTTAATAAATCAGAACGCTCAACAGCACAGCGCAAAACACCTCGCTTAGAAGAGCCAGCCAAAGACAACGCCGAACTTAAGTCAGTAAATATGCGATTTTCTGAAGTATCCGAGGGAAGAGCTCCCTTAGTTTGCAATTTGCCGGCAAAAATGCCAACAACGCGAACTTTTACATTAACACTCTGCTTAAGAGTTATAGTAGAGCCAATTTTAAGATTATTCTTCTTAGCAAAATCACGATGCACTATTGCGCTACCCGCAGAACGATTAGTAATATGCTCACCCTGCTCTAAACGGTACAATCCTTCTTGAAAACCTTGAGATAATCGAGAATCTGTTGTGCCAGTAATTCCAGCAGCATGAGCCAAAACATCATCGTCTAGTCTTGGACCTTGATAGGGAAGCAAAATTTGCTTCCCAACAGGCGTAGCTAAAACATCGCGCTCTTCCACTACAGTTTTTACGCCCGAAATCGCAGCAAATTTACGAATTTGACTAGAGTCAATTCCTTCATTCGCGGCCAAATCTTGCGGAATTGGAGAATTAGACGTAGCAACAGAATTAGAATTTGTATTACTTTGCTCTGGAAGAGTTTCACCTCGAGTTTTTGCTCGCACAGTAAAACCTAAACCAATACTGGATTGAATACGATCCCTAGCATCATCAACAGAAGCACTAATACCAGCTTGTGAAACTAGCGCGCTTAAAACAAGAGTCATAATCAGCACAATTATTGCGTTGCGTCGAGGTTTGCGCAATATTGCAAGTTTCGCTCGAGCACATAAAGAAATTACTTCACCATTCATAATGGTACTCACTAACTTTTCAAATAACTTTCATACGACGAATTATGAAAACTATGCCGCCAAACAGCATAGTTTTACTTTTGCAATCCGAGGAGCTCACGAGGAGGTTTGCATATAATTGGCAAATAAGACAACACAACTGCAATAACGATTACTGCACCAACAATTGTAGAAACTCCGACAAAACACTGAGCGTCTACTTGTACGCTAAGTGTTTCCAAAGTTTTTGTTGCCAAAGTTGATTCAAGATTTCCACCAGCTTGACCCATATTACTCAATTCACGGGCGGCTGATGATTGCACAGAGCCAAGAGCAACATTAGCCATCAACGGAGCTATAACTTTTGCAGAAAGGTAACCCACAATTAACGAAGGTATTGAAATAAGTACAATCTCAGCAAGATATTGACCAACTATAGATAATTTGCCAGTGCCAATCGCAACGAACACACCAATTTCATTACGTCGCTCATTCATCCACAGCAAAAGCACCAATCCAAGCGCAATAATAGCGAATGATACAACAGCAATTGTTGTAACAGTCATTATTGAGCGCACTCCCTTTGCTGCTTTCAGCAAACCAGAAACGAACTGATCGTCACGAGTTAGTTGATAGTTTTGCAAATCAATAGGCAATTTCGCAGCTTGCGCCATAATATTATCCGCATCCTCACCGCGCTTTACCCTAAAACTTGCATCCTGATATATTTCTTTTCCAGGCTTATATTTGTATAATTCGCGAGTAGTTTGCAAATCCGTATACACGGTATTGGCAGTCAGTTCCGCTCTAGTTGCGACTTGACGCTTATTTGCTCCGGCATAAATTCCAACAATACGAGTTTTTACTGTTGCTGTTGATTGTTGAATATTGTCAGCATCGTAAGGATTAGCACGAAGTGTAAGAGTATCTCCTACATGCAATCCGTTAGCTTTAGCGAGATCTTCATGAATCAGTGATGCATGAACGTTGTTAGCAATAAGATGCTTGCCTTTAAACATAGTTATTGCTTTTGTTTTAAAAGTATTTAAACCAGTAGAGTCATTCGTCCCTTCAATGTTAACAGCATTTCCAAACTGCTTCTCACGATTTTGATCATAATCCTGAACACCTGGAATTCTTGCCGCTTTAGCATTAACTAAATCTGCTGTCACATTTTGTCGAACAACGTAGGAAGCAATTCCATTTAACTTTGCAATTGCCTGTACATCTTTAGGTTTTACAGTTCCAGCTCCTCTAGGAGTTCCAGGGTTTATTTGAGGGTTATTTGCGAGCACAAAACTAGACTCTGCTTGCGCTTCAACTTTTTCTCCTTCTCTATCTGCAGCACTTGAAACTGCAGAAGTAGAAAATAACAATGTCGAAATAAGAAATACAATAATGAAAACTATTGCTGTTTTTATTCGTTTCCTCAGAATGTAGCGTATTGCACGAGAGATAAACGTCATCGACTACCTTTCTTCATTGAAAATTGCTTGTATATCAACCTTTAAATATACGGGTCACCATACGGGTCACCAGTATAACATATCAATACTGAAAAATGCGTTTAGTGTCATACTTTACAATGCGCAAATCTACCAGTGCATAAATCTATGCTATAAAAAATTTCCCTCTACAAAACAAATTGTAGAGGGAAACTTTTATTTGTATTTAATGCGCCTTTAAATTTTGCACATTTCGTTAGATCTAGTCTTGGTTAAAATCTATTACAAGCTTATTATTTTTAATACTAAACTTTCCATAAACATAACCACTATTGGTAGTGTGATGGTCTCTCCAGTCACTATCATCATCGTCATCGTCCTTATAGCGATAATTGATATCTACACTAATATTATCGCTCTG
>NQOP01000001.1:166265-166392 GCA_003585845.1 Bifidobacteriaceae bacterium NR021 | reverse complement strand
GAAAGTTCCTGACGACATGTCAACTTGATCCAACATAGGAGTGCCATTAACACTACGCTTAATATTGTCATAGCTATAGCTTGTGTAGTAACTAAAGCTTGCAAATCTACAACTTTCTGGAACATCG
>NQOP01000001.1:164406-165491 GCA_003585845.1 Bifidobacteriaceae bacterium NR021 | reverse complement strand
GCTTCAGTTGACGCTACACATTTATCAACATGCTTTTGAATAGCCTTAGTAAGCTCATCCTTTAATGTTTCTGTAGCTTCTAACTCTAAACTTGTAGATTCTGAACTATCTTTTCCGCTAATTAACACATTCGTAGAATTTGTGGTCCATAGTTGTGAATTTTTTGCAGATTCAACGCGGTAAGACCCAGGATACACAGGAAGCTTATATTCTGTAGTTGATGTGTATTCCGAATAACCGTAGTCTGAACTGTAACTATCACCGCTATATTTTGGCGATTTTTTGAGAGCAGACAAGTTTATTTCAGAATCATTGACTTTTATTTTATCAACTTCATTTGGCACAGTTATGTTGATGTGACCAAGTGGTGGATATTGAACTTTATAAGAGTCAAAGAATAACCACTGTTTACCAGCTGGCACAAGAGTTATTACCGTTGAAGCATCCCTATCGCCAACTTTGTAAGAAAGCTTAAATGAATTGTATGGGCCATTATCAACATTCATATAAGACATATGATTCTTGGAAGCCCTGCCTATTGCGCTTGTAAGTAGTGTACGATAATTTTCTGGAATTTTAGAAGAAGACCAATCTGTCATATTGTTAGCTTCATCAAAATTGCCTTCTTGCAAAGACTTCACATAACGTTGAATAGTTGCTTGTGGAGAATACACATTCTGTTGAATAACTGTATAACCTATACCAAGAACCACAATAACAATGCCAATTACAATAAGCATAATTTTTGTGCTGCGCTTCATCGGTGCGCTTTTAACAACATTACCTGCTGCGAAATTAGAATCAAAAGAATCAGGATTATAATATTCTGTAGGCTGATTTTGTGAATAATCTTGCTGATTATAATACTGCTGATTCTGATACCCCTGCTGCTCATAAGCATTTTGGCTGTTATAAGCAGGCTGAGGATAAGCTTGTGTGTTCTGCTGAATGAACTGCGTTTGTTGCACATCATTCATTTGATTTTGCTGATATTGATCATTTTGAATTGGCTGATAATTTGAATTAACTTGTTGCGGCACAAGACTCGCTCCACAAGATGAGCATACTATAGCTCCATAAGCATT
>NQOP01000001.1:159723-163593 GCA_003585845.1 Bifidobacteriaceae bacterium NR021 | reverse complement strand
TATCGATGGCCGACACAATGAATATTGCAATAACGCCTACGAGGATGAAGATAACCCACATCCACTCACGATCAAGCTTGCCCTTATATCGTGCAGTCGCTAAGAAGGACACAGGCACCAAAATCAGCAGCACAAGGTAAAGAGCTTGCAAAGCAACAGATGGAATCTGCAATGCCAAAGAAGGATTATGGATGAACAAAGACGCATCTACTGAATCAGGGATCATACTCATTGCCTGAGAATTGCCTGACATGGAATTTCTCACAGCATCGCCCCATCCAATTAAAGCAGTCCTAGATGGTGGAATAAATGCTAATACTGTAGCAACTATTTGCAAGCCAACAAGTGGAACAAGCTTTTGTGCAAAAAGAACATGAAGCTGAGCTGGTGAAATCTCATCACCAAACATCTTCATACCCAACAAAGCAACAGCGTAGACTGCGTATACAGTTAAAACGCCAATAATAAACTTGTAAAGGAACACGGTAAACGGAACGCCTGGAGCCATTGGAATACTTGATGTTGACGATGAACTTACAGCACTGAAAACTTGCGATATCACTGCGTTAACAGTACTCATAGAATATAAGTATCCTTGCAAACCAAACAGCAAGCCAGAAACAAGTGCTATCAATGCTGCGTAGAGGTTAGATACGCGATACTTCTGGGAAGGATTCTTAAGAGCAGTTACCAACCAACGGAAGAAGTTCATCATCTGTTCAGCATTAAGCTGGTTTGAAACTTGGCTGTAGTGTGAAACGCCTGGAGTATTTGGACGATTCTGCATGCCTGGCATTCCTGGCATACCCGGCATTCCTGGCTGAGCTGGCATACCCTGCTGAGCATATGGATAGCCTGGACGTTGCATGTTTGGCATACCCTGCTGAGGCGCACCCTGATGAGGCATTCCTGGCTGAGGCATACTAGGACGCGCAAACTGAGGAGCATGCTGTGTAGCAGGCTGAGCTGGAGCAGGCTGAACAGGTGCAGGCTGGGCTGGAGCAGGCTGGACTGGAGCAGGCTGAACAGGCGCTTGCTGAGCAGCCTCAAACTTGTTTCCACAGCCCTTGCAGAATTTTGCAGTATCAATATTCTGAGTACCGCATTGAGCGCAAACTTTCACTCGTCTCTCCTTTGTTAATGGAACAGATCCAATAAATTTGTTAACAGAGAAATGTTTAACAAACCATTTGCGCTCAATTCTATTACTAAAAGCACACAAAACAAACTAATTATAACAAAAAAGTGCTTGTTTAAGGCAAAAAAATTCTATAAATACGACGCAAATCAGTAAAAAATACGATGTAAGAATAGAAAAACAAAAAATATACTAAGTTTTTATTAATCAAAAGCAAAATTAAATTAAATTAATAAACAAATTTGCAATAAAACCTAGATAGCAAATCCCAAAGTACGAGCTGCAGCTACTGGAACTGCTTCATCTGCCCAATAATCCTCAAGATTCTCATCAGTGGAAAGCGAACGCATTTCTGCACGATCAATATAAAGTTCACCGCGAAGATGATCCGTTTCATGCTGGAAAATACGCGCAGGCCAACCATGCAAACGCTCGGAGTGTTGTTTGCCATCCTCGTCTTGCCAAGTAGCTTGAATATCAAGCCAACGCTGACGAACAGCCTGATAGCCGGAAACACTTAAGCAGCCTTCATAAAAACTGCGTGTTTGAGTGCCAATCGGCTCATAATGAGGGTTAATAATTGCGCGAAATGGAAGTTCTGCAATGTCTCGAGGATCGTCTTCATCGTCACGAACATGATCTTCAATAACAGCAATAGCAAGACCAAGACCAATTTGAGGAGCAGCTAAACCAACTCCAGGAGCTTCTAGCATTGTGCTATGCATTAACGAAATTAGCTTAGTAAGAGTTGCGCGAGTAAGCTGACCGTCATACGCAACAGTACGCTGACGAAGAACCGGCTCACCTGCTTGCACAATCGGCAAAATACCGTCTTCTGTAGCAGAATCAAGCAAGCGCTCAACAGCGCGACTGAGCTTAGTATCGACACTTGCGTGATGCGTAAACATAGGACTCCTTTTCACCGTTTTAAGTAACGCGCATAATAACGCGAAAATATACAAAATTTACATGCCGCGAGCAGAATTTGAAAGCAGCACTAAAGATATAAGTGTATCAAAATTATTTGCGCACTGCTAGAGCCGACTGAGATGTAAGCAAACAGAGAACGCAAAAGTAAGCAAACTTATAGCTTCAAATTATCAACCACAACTTGAGCAAGACGAGCGCAAACCTCATCTGCCTGAGTTTGGGTTGCAGCCTCGCACATAACGCGTACAAGCGGCTCGGTGCCGCTAGGACGCAAAAGCACGCGACCTGTATCTCCAAGAAGTTTCGATTCTTTCTCAACAGCTGCAAGCACAGCTGCGTTAGTTTTCGAAGCCATTTTATCTACATTTGGCACATTTACAAGAGCTTGCGGAAGCTGTGGGAAATCTGCAGCCATTTGCGAAAGTTTCTTGCCTGAACGCACAACTTCACGGCACAAAGTCAAAGCCGTAAGCGTACCGTCGCCGGTTGTAGCAAATTCGCGATTAATAACGTGACCAGACTGCTCGCCGCCGAGTGAATAATCATGCTTGAGCATTTCTTCAAGAACGTAGCGATCGCCAACGTTTGTTTGCACTGTTGAAATGCCCATATCTTTAAGCGCAAGTTTTAAGCCAAGATTGCTCATAACTGTAACTACAAGAGTGTCATGATTGAGCTTACCTTCAGCCTTTTTAGCGCGAGCAAGAATACCCATAATTTGATCGCCATTAACCATATTGCCGTTTTCGTCGACAGCCAAGCAGCGGTCTGCGTCGCCATCAAACGCAACACCTAAATCAGCCTTTGAAGCTTTAACCATAGCTTGTAACTGCTCAGGATGAGTCGAGCCAGCATGATCGTTAATGTTGTAGCCGTCAGGAGATGCGTTAATAACTACAACTTCTGCACCAGCGCGGCGAAGAGCCTCAGGAGCTACAACGGAAGTAGCACCATTCGCGCAATCTGCTACAACACGCAAACCTGCAAGCGGCTTTGGACGTGTAGTAGAAGCGTTACTTAAAGGCGCAACAGCAGAAACTAAATGATCAATATACAAGTTAGTAGCTGTAGTAGTATCATGGCTGACTCGACCAACACCAGCACCGGTTGGACGCTCCCAATCTTGACCAAGCACAGCCTCAATCTCATCTTCCTTGCTATCTGGAAGCTTAAAGCCTCCGCGCGCAAAGAATTTAATGCCGTTATCTGGCATAGGATTATGCGACGCGGAAATAACAGCACCCATTTCAACGTTAAGCACGGAAGTGAGGAAAGCAACGCCAGGAGTTGGGATAATTCCAGCATCGATAACATCAAAACCGCCAGCACTCATGCCAGCAGCGAGAGCAGAAGCTAGAAAATCGCCGGAAACGCGAGTATCTCTGCCAATAAGCGCGCGGCGACGAGCGTGAGCGGAGCGAGAAGAAGTATCTGATGACGCTTTTTCCTCTACAGCAGACGCAACCGCGCTTTTATCTCCCAAAACGCGCACTGCAGCGTCACCTAAATCCAAAGCAAGTTGCGCTGTTAAATCGCGATTTGCTAATCCACGCACACCGTCTGTACCAAACATTCTTGGCATAATAAAGCCTCTTTCGCAAAAATCACTTCATCCTGCGCGCAAGCAAACAACATTGCTTACTAGCGCGTCACACACTATTCGCAATTCTACTCACTGTTTCACATAACGCGCTAGCGCTCCGACCTGCCTTTGCACTTAGAACGTAGTGTGCAAAGGCAACTCGGAGCGCCGAGCTTGCTCAAAGTTGAAAGCACAGTGCGCTTTCAACGCAAGCGAGGTC
>NQOP01000001.1:147338-159015 GCA_003585845.1 Bifidobacteriaceae bacterium NR021 | reverse complement strand
GACGAAGGCATGGCAGAGCTGTGTGGTTGTTCATTGGGAATTTGGTTGTGGCTATGGTGCGCCTTGACTTGCCGGAGCGCTTAAAGCGTAGCGCTTCGGCAGGTCGTCGCGCAAAACTCGCGCCACATTAATTAAGGCATTAGCGCAAAGAAGCGTTGTAATGCTGCACTTTAAGAGTGCGGCGCGAAGAATCAAGGCTGCCAAGCACCATGCGACGCAAAGCCTGATCCGCATCAGCATGATCCTCAAGCCACTTTTCACCGTGCTTAACCAGCTCCTCAACCGGCGCATACACAGGATACAAGCCCTCAATCAGAGCCTCAGCCATATGGAATGTGCGGTTCTTCCAAATCCACTCAACTTCAGCAAAGTAGCGCTCAACATAAGGCTTAACCAAATCGCCTTTAGCTGTGCTTGCAAAGCCGGCAACCACAGCACCCATTTGCATATTAGTCAAATCGAGATTACGCAAAGCCTGTTCGAAAGCCCAATCCTTAGCTTCTGCAGTTGAACGAGCCGCACGAGCTTGGTAAGCATATTCGCGATTCTCGGTAGTATCGCGCTTTTGAAGTTCCGCGTCAATTCCAGCTTCGTCCAAAGCGTTCACGCCTGCGAGCGCAATAAGAATGCTCCAACGCAAGTCGTTGTCGATTTCCAAGCCTTCCAGATTCACGGAACCGTCAAGTAATCCGTTAGCTACGCGCAAGAACTCAGCATCTCCAACTTCGCCGTAGCCAAGATAAGCCTTGAGCAACTGGAATTGCTCGTCGGAACCTGCCGAAGCTGCCAAAGCCAACTGCCACAATTCGTGAGCAACATGCTTTGAGACTTCTGCTTGACGCTCTGGCACCACGTAGTGGCTTGCAGTTACTTTCACTTGACCAAGAGCATAGCGGAAAGTAGTTGATTCGCGCTCAGTGGCCAAAGCTTTAAGGCTGAGTTCCACGAAGCGTTCTGCTGGGAATTCTGCGTCGCGAGTCATGTCCCACAACGCGAGCCAAATAAGTGAGCGAGTCAAAGAATCCTTGAAACGATACAAGTTTTCGGCAGCAAATTCAAGCGACTTTTCGTCAAAACGTAGCTTCGTGTAAGTCAAATCGTCGTCGTTTACAAGAATAAGCGCAGGCATTTTTTCGCCGCGCGCTTCAACAACTTCCGTCACTTCGCCGTCAACGTCAAGTTCGATTCGCTTTGTGCGCTTAATTTCGCCAGTTGCTTCGTCTACATTGTAGAATCCAACAGCCAAACGGTGTGCGCGAAGAACAGGATGCTCAGCTGGCGCGCTCTGACGCAAACGCAAGGAAGCAATAGTGCCGTCAGCTGCTTCTTCGACTTCGGTAGAAATCGTGTTAATTCCAGCCTCTTCAAGCCATTGAGCACTCCAAGCTTTAAGATCGCGGCCGCTTGTAAGCTCTAACTCGTGCAACAAATCGGCCAAAGTTGCGTTGCTGTATGCGTGCTTGCTCAAGTAGTTGTGAATTCCTTCAAAGAACTTTTCGCGACCAACGTACGCTACGAGTTGCTTCAATACGGAAGCGCCCTTTGCGTAAGTGATGCCGTCGAAGTTGACAGAAGTGTCATTCAAATCGTTGATTGGAGCCACGATTGGGTGCGTTGTTGGAAGCTGATCTTGATTAAGCGCCCAGCTTTTTTCGCCGGAGTTGAAAGTGCTCCAAGCGTCATGCCATTCGGTTGCTTCAGCAGTTGCAAGAGTAGAAGTGAATTCTGCGAAGGATTCGTTAAGCCACAAGTCGTTCCACCACTTCATGGTCACGTAGTCGCCGAACCACATGTGTGCAAGCTCGTGCAAAACTGTTACAACGCGGCGCTCAGCATAAGCGTCCGTAACTTTGGATTCAAACACGTATTGGTCGCGAATAGTAACCATACCAATGTTTTCCATAGCTCCAGCGTTATATTCTGGCACGTAAATCTGATCGTACTTTGCGTACGGATATGGCACTCCCCAAGTCTTAGCGTAGAAAGCAAAACCTTTCTTCGTAATATCGAATAAGTAGTCAACGTCTTTTGCAAAAGCGTCTTTAAGTGCCTGACGGCAGTACATTGCCATTGGCACTACGCGACCGTCTTCGTTGTTGTAAGACGTGTGCCATTCGGCGTAAGGTCCTGCGCAAATAGCAGTTAAGTAGGAGCTCATTTTTGGAGTTGACTCGAATACCCAGTGCTTCATTCCTTCTACAGCGCCATTTTCCAAAGTGCCGCCTTCCGTCTTGCGGCCTTCCAGCGCAGTTTCGCTTTTAACTGGCATGTTGGAAGTCACAATCCAGCTTTCTGGAGCGTCTACGCTAAAGTCAAAAACAGCTTTCAAATCTGGCTGATCGAACACAGCATAAACGCGGCGAGCATCCGGTACTTCGAACTGAGTATACAAATACACGTTTCCGTCAGAAGGATCTACGCTTCTATGCAAACCCTCGCCCGTGTTGGAATACTGGCAGTTTGCTACAACTTCTACGGTATTATGCTCAAGCAAATTTGCGAGCTCAATTCTGCTGTCTGCAAAAACTTTAGAAACGTCAAGAGAAGTACCGTTTAACACCACGGATTCTACGCTGTTTGCAATCAAATCGAGGAAGCTTACACTACCAGCTTTAGCATCGAACTCAATTTTCGTGCGCGAAGTAAAATCACGTCCACCTTTTCCTAAATCAAGCGCAACATCGTAGTGAATTGGCATTTGGATAGCATCGAAGCGTTCGGCAGCTTCTACGCGAGTCAGATTTGCTCCTGGCATATTTTGTACCTTCCTTATTTTTTCTTATTTTTTCTTATTTTTAATTATATTTACGATTATTTTCAGCTATTTACGAATAATTGCGAATATTTTTTCTTTATTTTTGATATTTTTGATTATATTTGATTATTTTCTGCAATATCCGCAACTACCGGCACGAGCATAGGCTTCCTGCGTAAAGCGCGAGCCACCCAACTGCCCAATGTGCGTCGCATAATTTGCTGCAATTTATAAGTATCGTGCTCGCCGCGCATCATCGCATCCTGCAACTGCTCAACAATTTGATGACGAACCTTCTCAAAATCAGCCTCGTCTTCAGCAACAGCATTCAAGAAAATCTTCGGACCCGAAACAACGTCAGCGTGCTCTGTATCAACTACAACAAAGCTCGAAACGAAACCTTCCGTGCCCAAAATCCTGCGCTTTTCAAGCTCTTCATCTGTAAGCTCACCAACAGAATCACCATCAACATAAACGTAACCGCATGGCACAGAACCAACAACTGCAGCGTTTCCATGATACAAATCCACAACATCGCCGTCTTCAGCAAGCACAACGTTATTTGGATCAACGCCAGTTTTTACTGCAATCAATCCGTTTGCAACCAAGTGACGATGCTCACCGTGAATTGGCATAGCGCACTTTGGCTTCACAATGTTGTACAAGTACAGCAACTCGCCTTCGTTGCAGTGACCAGACACGTGAATAGCAGCATTATCTTTGTTAATTACGCGCGCACCCAACTGCACAAGCTTATTAATAACTTTGTAAACCTCATGCTCATTGCCTGGAATAAGCGAACTTGCAAGAATAACAGTATCGAATTCGTTAACAGTAATATCTCGGTGACTGCCATCTGCAATACGCCCAAGTGCAGCCATAGGCTCGCCTTGTGAACCAGTGCACATGTATACGAGCTTGTCATCCTGAATATCTTTCGCTTGTTTTAAGTCAACAACAGTATTTTCAGGAATATGCAAGTAGCCTAAATCCGCAGCAATTGACATATTGCGAACCATCGAGCGACCAACGAACACAACTTTGCGCCCAAACTTATGCGCAGCGTCAACCACTTGCTGCACGCGATGCACGTGACTTGAGAAGCTAGCAACAATAATTTTGCGCGTAGCTTCAGCAAAAGCGCGATCCAAAGCCGGACCAATCGAAGTTTCAGGCTTCACAAATCCTGGAACTTCAGCATTAGTGGAATCAGCCATAAGCAAATCTATGCCTTGCTCACCTAAACGCCCGAACTCAACTAAATCAGTAATGCGATGGTCAAGAGGAAGCTGGTCAAGCTTAATATCACCAGTATCAATAAGCGTTCCGGCTGGAGTTTTTACGCACACAGCGAGCGCATCCGGAATAGAATGCGTAACAGTAATAAATTCAAGGTTAAACGGACCGACTTTCATCTTATCGCGACCTTCTACGCGAATAAGCTCCGGATCAATATGATGCTCTTTGCACTTAGCTTCCACAAAAGCAAGAGTTAACTTTGAACCAATTAACGGAATATCAGGACGCATCTTAAGAAGGTAAGGCACGCCACCAATATGATCTTCGTGACCATGCGTTAAAACCAATGCCTCAACTTTGTCTAAGCGATCCTGAATGTAGTGAAAATCTGGGAGAATCAAATCAACGCCCGGCTGCTCTTCTTCTGGGAATAGCACACCGCAATCGATAAGCAAAATATGACCGTTATATTCAATTACGTTCATATTGCGGCCGATTTCACCCAACCCGCCAAGAGGTACGATTCGCATTGAGCCTTTACGATACTTTGGCGGTGCAATAAGCGCACCTTCTCTTTGATCGTTAACTACAGGAGGAAGAATATTTCCTGTTCTACGAGTCGACGACTTTGCGTTTTCTGTTTTAGTTTCTTTGTTGAATTTAGCTTTTTTAGTTGATTTAGTTTTAGCAGATTTTACATCTTTAGTAGATACTGGTTTAGTTGAAGTATCAGAAGACATTTTTTTATTCACTTTTTTCACCGACTGTCGAATTTGCTTAGACGACGCAGAAGATTCTTGGTTATTAAGAGAACGCATATTATCAGCGTCAGATTGCAACGCATCGCGTACTACTTCAGCAAGAATTTCCTCAGTACGTTCATCATATTCTGTTTTCATATTCATCTCACTACATCTTGCGATATTGCGCACTTCTTTCTAGTGTACCGTTAGGACTCAACTCAGCTTTTGTTGCTGAAACGGCAGAAACTTTACACGCGCGCGCAGCTAATGTCGCTTTTTAAGCACCATTACAATAAACCAGCCGAACGTTGCGATAGGTATAGCTGCCAGTGTTGAAATCCACGGAACCATCATGCCAGCGTGAGCACTCCACGAGTCGATTGCAGCTCCAGCAGCCATCGAGCCTAAAGAACAGCCGACAGCAGACGCAGTTGGTAGCCATGAAAGACCTTCCGTAAGCGATTCTTCAGGAACAGTTGCTTTAACGATAAGATTTCCAGTAGCAAAAATTGGCGAAACGCATAAGCCGGAAAGCACTTCAAAAACGCTCATAAGCATAAGTCTGTCAATATTAAGACTCATAAGCACAAATCCGACAGTTAAACCAGTCAAAAATACAATCAAATGCGACCAATTAGAACCGCGGAATTTATGCGATCCAAAAATAATCGCTCCCACAAGCGAACCGCATGCAAACAATGCCAGCTGCATACCAATAAAATGATCAAGTCCTTGAGCTTTCATTGCAGCTGTTACAGACACGTCAAATGCACTAAAACTCATATTAAACACAACAAACATGAGCACGAGCGGGATAATGCCGCGGTAAAGCAGCACGTTTTTGCCGCGCTTTTTTGAGTGATGATTGTGCAATTGCTTAAGACTAAATTTGTCTGCAAATGAACGTTTCGCTTCTTGCTTTTTAGATTCCGCATAATCTTTAGAAATTTCATCTTCTTTTTGAGAAGCAATTAACACATCGACATCTTCAGCTGCAGCAGTTGGAACTTCTACTACTTTAAGCACAGCAGGTTGAGTATTTTTTAGAGAAAAGAACCAAGCTCCGCCCAATCCACTTGCAAATACTGGCACGAATAATTGCGAAACAGGATGCACGGAAGTTGCTAACCACGCAGCTAAAATAGGTCCTAATATAAACACAATTTCATCGATACCAGATTCCAACGCATAAGCAACGTTTAATAAAGAATCGTCATCTTCTGCACGCAATGTATAAGCCCAACGAGTACGCACCAACGCGCCAAAAGCAAACTGAGTTACACCCATAACAATTGCTAACACAAAAAGCAAAACAAGAGGAACCTTAAATAAAGCTGCAAATGCAAAAGAAATCATAGCGATTACTTGAGCACTTAGCGCAATAACCCCAACTTTACGCTGACCAAAACGGTCGAAAAGCTTAGCATACACAGGAGTTACCGCAGCCTGTGCAAGCACATATGACGCAGACATTGCTCCAGCAACAGTCCAGTTGTTATACAAATGGTTTAATGCAAGAACAATTCCCAACGCAATCATAGACATTGGCAAGCGCGCAATCGCGCCTGATACACAAAACGCTTTAGCTCCATTAAATGAAAATAATCTAGAATATTGATAAAATACCGATGCTTTCTTAGTTGCCGTTTGCGACGACATATATTTCTTTGCTCCTTTTGTCAGGCAAGTCACACACGTTATACATTTGCATATTTTTTATTAGCGCGTCTTAGAACGAGCATTCGCTTGCTTTGAACGAACTCTCGGCTCACCTGAGTAAATATACAAGTCATCCACCAAAGATTTCACGTTCTTAGCTTCATAAGGATGATCCGAGCGCATAAAAGAAGCATCTCTTCTAAGCCCGTGATAATCATAAAAGCTTACGTCACACGCTGAATCAGTATGCAAATAGTAACGATTTACTCCGTTATTTCTTAGCATATGCATTGTTCGCTTCCACAAGCCTCCACCGACACCATGCCCACGAGCATCCGGAGATACAAGGAAAAGCTCCAATTCCGCTTGAGTTAAATTATTGATATGAGATTTCGCTTCAAGTTTAGTTTCCAACGCGCGCATGCCATACGCTTCTTCTAAAGCGAGAGCATAGTTTTTGTCACAATTTTCTTTCATTGCGGCTTCTTGCTCGCGAAGCATTCTCCCTACTTCTGGAAATAAAACTGGTGCGTCAAAAACTCGCGCCAAAAGCAGACCCATAAACTTACCGTCTATTTCAGCAATAGTACCATGCGTTGAAGGTTCCAAGTAATGCAACACACATCTTCGAGAAAGACTTAACGAAGCATCTTTCCCAACTTTTTGCGCAATACCCCAAGTACGTTCATATTCTTTAACCATTGCATCAATATCGCTGAGTTTTACAGAACGAAATTCAACAGTCATGGTTCTTCCTTACTTCATAATTCGTTTATGCGTCATCATCATCGAGGGAGATTAACGTGTCAGAGTGTAACTCGGCAAGGATCTCATCTTTCGTTTTTTGCTCGGCATGAATTTCCCGTTCACATTCATCCGATATGTTCACATAATAAAGGGTGGCATCGATAGCATCAAGCGGAACCTTAGTCATAAGAGACAAAAGCAGACGATACCAGTCAAGCTGACCAAGTTTAAGCGCAATATCTTGTGGCTTGGTTGGTTTTCTTCCGGTTTTCCAATCGACTATCGTGTACAATTTGCTTGGATCTTCTGGATTTAAACCACCTGCGAATATTGCGTCGATTTTGCCATTAATAATTTGATCGCCTAATTCTGGAACATGAGCTACAATCGGCTGCTCTGCTGCTATAGGACGGCGATGCGCCCATTTTGATGTTATTAAACGCTGCTTCCATATCAACAATTTGTGCTCCGAAGATTTTGCATTTTGCGAAATCTTCTCGCAAGTTCCAGCAACGTTTTCATCAACATTCTCGCCAACATTCTCGCCAATGTTCTCATCAACGTCATACTGAATAGAATTTTTATTCACACAACCAGCTTTTACAAACTGTTCAGCCCAAGCATGAAAACGAGTTCCCAAATCAGAAGCAGGCGAAGAAACACTAGGAATAGGGCGAATAATTGCCATCCATTCCTTTCGTAAACGCTTAGCATCCGCATCGTCAAAATCTTCATTCGCGCGCGAATAATCATTACGAAACATAGCGCGCCTTTGCACAGCAGTCACATTGACATTTTCAACATTAGAAAGCTGCTCTGCTCTGTTTTTTAACTCTTGAATGTTGCGATACCAATCAATTTTCGGCATTAAATCCGCATCTTGTAGCAAAGCTTGAGCTCTGTAAAGCAAAGAATTATCTTTTGAAATACCAGAAACTTGATTACTAATTTTTGAATTTACAACGTCTTGCGCAGATTTTTGCAATACACTACGTATAGCTTCACTAGATGCACTCGGCCAAGATAATTGCTTCTTATTATCTTCACTTGGAATAGAGCTTTCCTCGCTAAATAATTGCGCAAGTTGCGAAGCTGACTCCCCTACAACATAACCTACTTGATTTGAAGAATCTGAAACCTTAGCTGTGACCTGAACCGGAGATTCTTCAGATCCGCGCATTGAATCATACATTTCCTGCCAAAAAACAGAAGGTTTTTTAACTCTAGAAGTTGAAATATTTGAAGATTCATCTACAGAAGAAGCTGCACTATTTGCAGAATTTTCTTTATTCTCAACAACGCTCATAGCATTAGACTGGCTGCAAGTGAGCAATGCTGCGAATTTAGCACGCGTCAAAGCAACATACATAAGGTGACGCTCGTCAATGTGCAAAGCGCGCCCACGCTCCTCGACTTGCGAAAGAGGCAATGTGCCAGTTTTCATCACAGCGTCATACACTTCGCTAGCTTCTGAAGGAATCGCTTCTACTGGAGCCTGCTCATGCTCATGGAACTTTTCTGCCAAATCAAACATTTCTCTAGCTCTTGAACCATAAACTTCTGCGTCAATATCGTCTACAGTTAACATATTTTTCAAAGATTTTTGAGGTTCCATGCTAGTTTCAAGATCAACATCGTGAGGGAATCTTGGCAATATATTTGCATCCACTCTCATAGAAACAGGCACTTTTGCAGCAACTTCGAGCGTTGCGTAGGCCCTTTCCCTGTACACGCCACTTTGTTGCGTTGCTATTACGCGCAAATTATCGCCTTGATTACTTGGGAACGCGCCTTCATTAAGCCCAACTATCGCTACAGCAGGCCATTCCAAACCTTTCGATTGGTGAATAGTCATTAATACGACATCCGCAAGTTCATCCACTGAAGAAGGTTGATCGTTAATTTTGTCTATATTGAAAATCCAAGACATAAACCCATGCAAAGTAGGAGTTGTAAAATCGCTCATTTCTTGCAAATACGCGTCTGCTAGTAGACAAATAGAATCGACAGTAGAGTGCATATCGTCAAGAAGCGTTGCATTAGAGGAAGTATCATTCATAAGCGCACGAGATAGCGCAACGTCAATATCAACGTTAAGCGTTTCTACAGCAACGCGCATAATATCTTGCAAAGAGCCAGATTGAGCACGTTGTATTGCATGAATCATTTGCCCTATTCTCAACACTGCTACATAAGCTTTAGAGCTTAAATTATTTTTTAGCTCAGAAAGCAAATTATTGTCGTTTTTGCCGTTTTTGTCGTTTTTGTCGTTATTTTTTGCTTCTTCGCTTAGTTGAGTTTCGTATGCTTCAAGCAAAACATCCGCCACAAAAACTCCACCATGAATACTATTGGTTTGCGAAGCTTGAGATTGCTGTTCTCGAACAACTTGCGACCACTTAGAGCGAGGAGTTTCAGCGTCTACTAAACCTGCTTGCACTAAAGCACGAAAAACATATTCGATATTCTTTGATGTTGCAATATTAGCTATAGCAGCCAAATCGTCAGTATTAAGCGCAAAACGAGGAGTTGCAAGCAATCTCATCAAAGCTTGAGTATTTGTGTGATCTGCAACAACAGAAAGAAGAGCTAAAACATCTCGAATTTCTGGTTTTTCAAGCAATGCAGAATACCCAACAGTAAGAGTGCGCAAACCTGCTTTTTGTAATGCTTCTTCATATAACGGAATATTATTTTTGCTACGGAAAAGAACTGCAACTCGAGCAGATACAGAATTAGTATCGTCGTTTTCAGACAGCGCATTATGTTTTACATATTTTACAAAACGCACAACGGCTTCTACTTCTTGATATTGCGTAGGCATATTTAACACACCAAAAGTACCTTTTGGCGCATTATCTAAGTATTGCAAGTTTTTCACTTCTACTTCTGTAGCAAGTGAACTACTATGACGAAGCGCAGGCACTCGCAAAGGTTTCGTAATAGAATTTGCAGCTTTTAAAATAAGCTGCGAATTGCGTCGCGTCCTAGTAAGAGAAAACTCGCTTGACTGGTCAATATTTAGTGCTTGCTCAAGCTTTCTAAAAGCTCCGGAACTAGCTCCTCTAAACGAGTAAATAGCTTGGAAGGGATCGCCTACTGCAGCAATATGCGTTTGTTGAGTAGTTAAAAAGTCTTGATTTTCACTAGTTTTCGCAACATCGTTATCTTTCGCAAATACGCTAGTTTTCGCAACAACGCTAGCTTCTTCAACACCGCTAGTTTTTTTATGAAACAGCGTTGCAATCAGCATTGCTTGAGTAGTAGAAGTATCTTGATATTCGTCAAGCAAAACTTGGCTGTATTGGCGGCGATACTGCTCTGCAATAGAAGGAAAATGCGTTACCAAACGGTATGCAGCAATAGTAAAATCGCTAAATTGCGCCATATTTGCGCGCTGCTTTGCTGCATCAAAAGCCAAAACTAATTCAAGTAATGCATTGCGCTTCTTAGCAGCTTCAAGCAAGTTATTACAAGATTCATAACACTTATTTTTTAATGTAATATTCAGGTATTCTACGTATTCTTTTCCGTAATTTTCGCACTTTTCGAAATATTTTTCATCCGAATCGTTTTTTCCGCGACGCAATTTAATAGAGCTAGGCTTTTTTGCAATTATTTCAGTAGTTTCAGCGCAATTAATTGCTTTTTGCAAATGTTCAATCCAAGCGTTATTCCACTTTTGAATTTCTAGAACAGCTTTAGACGTGCTATCTATAGACTCTCCCCTGCTATTTATGCCAATCATCGAGCATGAAATATCTGCTGCGAGCGCAAGCACGTCGTCAATAAGCGCATCAAAACTATACCAAGACAGTATTTCCGCATGATTAGTAACATAATCGTTTACTAGCGGTTTTATTAATTCGCGCGCACCTGCATCGCTTAAAGGTTGCGTATTTTGATCAAATCCAACGAGCAAACCATATTGGCGCACAATTGACTGGAAAAAAGCATCGTATGTCATTACTTCTGGCTTCAAAAAGCCACTTGAAGATGCAGAATTTCCGTTATTGATGAGCTTATTTATTTCGCTACTATGCTGACTTACAGCTTGAGCAACTCTTGCAAGCAGCTCAGAAGCTGCTTTATTAGTAAAAGTCAACCCCAAAATACTTTCAGGAGCAACTCCGCGCTCAATAAGGTCGATAACGCGACGAGTCATCGTATACGTTTTGCCGCTTCCAGCTCCTGCAACAATAATCATGTTCTTATTTGTTGGCGCTTGAATTGCTGCAGCTTGTTCCGCACTATCGGTGTTCTTGCGAGTAAATTGCTTATTTGTTTTATCAATCATAACTACAGCACCTCATATACAGTGTCTATGCAACCTGCGCATGCTGGGCATACTTGTTTTCCATTGCAATACTTCAAGTGTTCAGAAGTTGGGTGCGCAATAATCTTATGCGAACGAACTGCAGCAGCAGCATAGCAAACGCGCGAAATCATAGTAAGAGACCATTTTGCACTTTGATTTAATGATGTAAACGACTGCCAAGCGCTTTCGCTTACATTTTCTGGACAATTCTTCGCA
>NQOP01000001.1:145086-146610 GCA_003585845.1 Bifidobacteriaceae bacterium NR021 | reverse complement strand
GCGGATTATTATTTAAAGCATTTTTTACGCAAAGCGGCGGCTGATACACGTTTTCAGCAACGTTATGATCTTGAGCAGGATAATCGTTCTTAGCAACGTGAAATAGAACACTTCGTGAAATAATTGGCGCATTCGACGCATCAATAAGCGGATTCTCATCAGAAAAAAGTAAAGCAAGCTGATAGCAAACTAGCTGCAAATCGTTAAAAACTCCGCTTGCTGTTAAAGGTTTTCCTGTTTTGTAGTCCAGTAAACGAATATGCTCAGAACCATCTGAATTGATGCGCTTTTCCATGCGATCAATTCGACCGTGAATATGCACTTGCATATCTTCACTTGCGCCATCCGGCCATCCCCCAACTAAAGCACCCATCAATTCGTAGCAGTCATGCGCAGTAACGGTTTGCAAATTTGCATTCTTAAAAGTATTGTTCAATACGCGAGTAATATCATTAAATCCAAAATGCGCGCTTGTTTGCAATTCGCAATACGCTTGTTGCAATCTGCCTATGCTACTTTCTAAAGATTTTTCACTCTTTGTAAGAGATTCTAATATGCCGTTTTCTGACTTTTTTGAGTTAAGCGCATATGTTGATTGATCGTAAGAAGTGACAAAATATTGCGCAATTGCATGTAACGCACGTTTAATATTCTTCTCACGCGCAAGAGCTGAATAATGCTCCTTACTATCTCGAATATCTGCAAGTTCAGGCGCAATACTTAAGTAATACTTTTCCATAAGATTTGCGATTGCGTTACTGCGGCGCACAAGCGGAGAGTAAGGCGAATAGTCAGCTGAATTATTCGTCACTTCAGCCGCATTATTCGTCGCTTCGGTTTCATCAACTTCAGTTTCATCAACTTCAGTTTCCGGCATATCGTAATGCTGATTTTCGCTTGCCCACCTTGCAGTTTCGTGAATTAGCGTGCCAAAATACGTTGCTGCGCTGCCGGGTTGAGGGCCTAAAAGCTGACGATTTACCAATCCACACACAGGACATGCCCACAAACTGTCTACAGCTGAAGGAGACAAACTTATAACAGAGTTAATTTTTTTAGCAGAGCTAGCTTTTTCATTGTATTTTTCATTGTCTTTTTCAACAGAAGATTTCTCATCAACATAGTCATCGACATCGCTCATAAAATCCCACTCAAAAGGATCAGCGCAAAATACTCCATTTTCTTTAAGTAATTGCAACGTTTGAGCAGCGTCAATAATCGCATTTCTAGACTTACTATTCTCACTATCGGAACTACTTGCACTATCTGCATTACCTGCACTATTTCCAAACTCTTCTTTCATAGAAGAAGCACGCAAAATTTGCGAACGAGCAGCACACACTAGTCCACGAACATCCATATCTAAACCAGCAAAAGGCGTAGTAAATTCCGTAAAAGGCGTGCGCGAATTTTCATTATTGTAGTATCTTTCAGGCAAATAATAATAAAGAAAGTCGCTTGGAACAGCACTATCGCTATATTGCGCGCTTATATACAAACGCTCTGTTGCGCGCGTAATAGCTA
>NQOP01000001.1:126227-144309 GCA_003585845.1 Bifidobacteriaceae bacterium NR021 | reverse complement strand
ATTCACAGTCAATTTAGAAGCAGAAATTTTAGAATGCAAAATAATATTCGCTAAACTTTCTGCGCCAAACATAGTGCTACGAGAAGCAAGATTTGGCCACACACGTTGTTGCAAAGTAGGCATCCACACAAGATTCCAATGTTTTCCAACAGAACCAGCAGGAGTAGTAAGCGTTACAGCATCTAGGACAGGCGCTACTTTAGCAAGAGAATCAGCTTCAATTTCCATGCCACGAACTTGAGCTATAAAATCTGCAATACTTACAATATTTTCTTGTTTAAAAGTATCGTCAAACGTATTCATTGACGAGATATCAGAAGAAACATATGAAGAAACGTAATCAAAAAGACGCATTGCAGCATCCAAGCGATCGTTAGCTCGATAACCTTCCGAATTATGCTGTAAAGACATACGCTGCCAACGCTCAGCAACATGACAAATATTCCAAGCCTCACCAAGAGCGTATTGAGCACTACTCAAATCAGGATTATTGTGCATACGAGAAGCGAGAATTTGCACGTTTTTCCACAGTTTTACAAAAGATGCAACGTGCGGATTTCGAGGTGCCATATTCTGCAATATTTGCAACACTGTAGAATCATTACGAACATTAGAATCATCATCTATAAAACGTGCAACATCTGCTACACAAAGCAAATAGCACGCATCAAGAGACAATGGCATAAGCTCATTTGAACTGCCATCAATACGACTATTATCAACCAAAATTTGAGATTCAAAGTACGCTTTGCTTTGCGCACTATGAAGCGAATTTTGCAACAAATCCCAGTTATGAACAAGATTTCGCAAAGGCGCATTAGATTCAAAGCTCTTGTTATTTTCACAATTTTTCTCAATTAAAACAGCCGAAAGAGAGGAAAGAGAACGCATAAGCGAATCTACAGAATATAACTTCGCAGGTATTTCAACGTCTAAATCACCGTAAAATCCAGAATCGCTCTTAGTAATCGAGGAAAGTGGACTATCCATAATATTCTGAACTCGCAAACGCACCCACGAAGCCAAATTTTGTAAACTTCTACCATGTTTTACTTGCTCAACAATTCCAGAAAAACCGTGCTGCGCAAATTGAGCAAGTTCAATAAGCGCAAATAAACCTTGCACAAACGGCTCATCTTTTAATGGGCGAGTTACTAACGAGTATCGCACAGGAACTCCAGAAGCGCGAAGTTGCTCGCCAAAAAGACGAACCGTGGAATTGTCGTGCGCAATTAACGCCATATCGCTCCACTTGCGCTTATTATTTACGTGAGATTGCTTCATTTGCCAAATAACAGCATCTAATTCCTCACGCTGTGAACGATATAACGCTGTAAAAACAGTGTCATCTGAGTTTAGATGAGAATTTTGTGTGGTTTCTATAGGCTCAATCGGTAAGGACCCTACAAATTTTGGCATTTTCCAAGGGCGATTTGGGAGCGCAACATCTGTTTTATATTGCGAAGTAAGCGAAAGAGAAACGCGTGAAGCGAGTAATTCACGCATCGAAGGTGCTTGGGTATAATTTGCAAAAGTTGGATCTGCAGAATAATTTTTAGAAGAATCAGCAGAATCGTCGGAAGAATTTTCGCAAGAATTTTCGCAAGAATCGGCAAAACCCGTATATTCTAAAGTTTGCTCAGCAGCATTCAACTCATCTAAAGCTGCAGAAATTGCATAATCCGGGTACGCTCCTCTAAACGATTGCACAGATTCATCCGGATTCGCAAGCAAAACTAAACGCGTGCCAATCTTCGACAAAGTCTCAATAAAACTCAAACCAGCCAAAGTAATATCTTGATAATCATCGACTACAAGAAGAGCCGGAATTTCAGAAGAGTTTACTAAACCATGCTCGCCTAATTCGCGCGCAGATTTTGCACCCTCAACCAACAGTTGCGAAGCGTCAAGTCGGAAAGAAGATTTATAAGTGTCGGCAATTATTTTTCGATATTCAGCACGCAAAGCAAACGCCAAACGCCATTGAGTTAATCTACGTTTAATAAGCACAGACGTTTGTAAAATATCACTATTATTGGCGTAAGATTGCTCGTCACTAAGAGCGCAAAGAACTGAATTTTCGCTTTCAAAATCGCTAATACCAAGCTCATCTAAACGAGCGAGCATATCGCGCAATTGATGCATAAAAGCGTTGTTAATATCGAAACTATCTGCCAAAAATTCTGGATACGAAGAAGCTGCTTGAGCAGCCTGAGTTGCGAAAGGCGCAGAAGATGCGGAAGGTGCGGAAAGCTCGGAAGTGGCGAAAGTATTAGAAACTGCGCAAGTTAATGGAATAACCCATTGAGACGTTTCAAAATAATCCTTAAAAAGCGCGCATATATTGCAATCACCATTATCTCCACGCATAACATGCTCAATGTGCGCGCGCAAAACTTTACGAAGCAAAGAATCCTGCTCAGCACCATTTAGCAGCTTAGGCGAAGGCTCATTCTTTAACTTACAGCAAGCAGAAATGATATTAAAAGCCAAAGAAGCCAAAGTGCCAACTGGACGAGACTGCTTACTTACACCAATTTGACGAATAATAATATTGTCAATTTTTGAAGCAAGAACACGATTTTGCACAGCCATCGCAGTAACATTATGCGACCAACGCTTATAGCCGGAAATTGCTGCGCGCACAGCAAACTGCGTTTTACCAGTATTCGGCGCACCGTACACAAGCAACGTATTAGTCACATTGCCAGAAGAATTGCGTAACGTGCCGTCAAATAATGCTTGTAATGCAGTATCCTCACTCATACGCTTAATTCTAGCAATTAGGCAATAGTGGCGCGCAACAATACTATTCTTTTAATATTGCACGAGCGCGAGCATCCTTAAGAGCAAGAAATACACTGCCGACACCAATAAAAATAAGAGTAAACACAATTAACAAATACGCGACTCCAACGCCCAAAGTAGTGGCATTAAAAGTTTGCGGTGCAAAGCCGAACCAGCCTGCAGGAGCGCCATAATTTAGGAAATTATAAGGCGCGCGCATTGCATGAACACCCCAACGAACACCAGCAAACTCGCTAAGCATAGCAGCATAAGCAACATAAGCAAGAGGCGGAACAGTAGAAACATACAAATGTGCGCGAGTAGAGCGGAAACGATAATCAAAAAGCACAAAATCAGCGATTGCAAGAAGCGGCGCAACTGCGTGAACGCAAAGGCTGCTGCATCCGTTATTCATGTAAGCGCCAACGAAACCAAGCTTATTGGTAGGTGCTAAGAAACACAGGTACAAAGTGAATGTGACAGCAATTGAGATGGTCATCATAAATTTGAAAATGTACCAAGCGTTGGATTTTGAGTCGAACCATGCGCAAGATGCTGCGGAATCTTGCTGGGAGGCGGAAACTGGCTGCGCTGCTAAATCTACAGAATTACGAGCACGCATAAACGCAGCTGTATCAAGCAAAAGCGATCCAGCAAGAGCTACGCAAATCATAAGGTTAGAAAGATTCGTAAAATAAGTGAAGGTCATTAAGCCTTCCCACGAAGCAGCCATACCATAAACAGATGCGATGATTGCAATCGCGCGTATTGCTGTGCGTGTCGCGTATTCGCGCGCTGTGAGCGGAGTCTTTTGTTCTAGCATGGAATCGTTTGCCATGTTATCTCGCTTTCGTAACTTCTATAATCTACTTATTATTTACTATATTTATGTTTACACAGTTGCAAGCGAAAATATGTAGAAGAAGTTGCAAAAATGCGGCGCGATTTTTGTAGATTCCTGCAAGTGCTGCAAAACAAGCAAAATGAGACACTAACGCAAAAGAGCGTAAGTCATGAACAAAAGATATAGTCGAAGGATGGTTCGGAGTGCGCAATTGCAACAAATTGTGAAGTCAAGCGCTGAGATTACATCCGTAAAACCTGATCTAGATAGTGCTAGCGAAGGGAAACATTATGACAACATGCAACACTGAAAAAACAAATACCTGCAACGAAGCAAACGAATACTGCACAAGCTCAACAACGCAAGTCGACACATGCTTCTCTGTACGCGCACGCCGACGCATGTTCCTTAACGACGTGCGTCAATGCATCGAACGCGTGCGCACGCAGCAGCCACTTACCCATTGCATCACGAACGTAATCGTGCAAGACATTACAGCCAACGCACTGCTCGCTGCAGGAGCATCGCCAATTATGGTAACCGATCCAGAAGAAGCGCATGCACTTGCGCAAATTGCCACAGGCGTGCTCATAAACGTTGGCACATTCCATCAGCCAGAAACTTCCGAATACATGCGCGCAGCTGTTGAAGGATGCGAAAAAGCTGATACTCCGTGGGTGCTTGACCCGGTTGGAATCGGCGTTCCAGCACTTGCACCTCGCGCGCGCTTTGTACACGAAATTATTAAGCACCACCCTACTGTAATTCGTGCAAACGCTTCCGAAATAATGGCACTTGCAGGCAAAGAAAGCAACGGAAAAGGCGTAGATTCTCACGATAACGTAAACGACGCGCTTCAAGCTGCTCGCGAATTAGCTAAAAAATACGGATCCGTAGTGGCAATTTCCGGAGAAAAAGACGCGATTTACGCTCACGGATGTTTAGCTCGCGTAACAGGTGGCCACAAAGCTATGACCAAAGTAGTTGGAACTGGATGCGCTTTGGGAGCGTTAGTTGCAGCATACGTTGGCGCAAACCCGGAACGTCCGCTCGCAGCAACTGTTGCAGCGCACGTGCACGCAGCAGCAGCTGGAACTTGGGCAGCTCGCCAAACCACAGCTCCCGGCACTTTCCGCACACTGTGGATGGATGCGCTTTCAACTCTTAGCGTAAACGACATGTTTAGTTTGACAAATATTGAGTTTACGGTGGAGCCTGTTGATTGGACACTGTATTTGGTAACGGATCCGCGCATGGGAAATCGCCCGGAAGAAGAAGTTGCAGTAGAGTCAGTTGAAGGCGGAGTTACAGTTGTGCAACTGCGCGATAAGTATTCCGACGACGCTGAAATTTCAGCAAAGGCGAAGAAGTTGCGTCACGCGCTTATTGATTCCGGCCACGGCGATGTGCCTGTGTTCATAGACGATCATGTTGATTGCGCAGCTCAGCTTGGTTTCAACTTGCACGTTGGACAAAAGGATACGCCGTTTGTTGAGGCACGAAAGGCGATGCCAGCAGAGTGGATGGTTGGTCTTTCTTGCGCTCGACCGGATTTGATGGAGAAAACTTACCGCGAGTGCAAAGAAAACGACGTTCCGCTGCCGGATGTGATTGGCATTGGCGCAGCTTTTGAAACGCATACGAAAGCGCACGACGTGCCGCCGCTGGGAGTTGAAGGCGTGAACGAAGTTGCGAAAGTTGCGCACTCTATGGGCGTAAAAACGTTGGCAATTGGCGGAATTCACGAGAACACAGTGTTCCCTATTCGCGGGCTTGAGCTTGATGGAGTTTGCACAGTGTCGGCACTTATGTGCGCTGAGGATGCTGGGAAAGTTGCGCGCGAGCTTAAAAGCGTGATTACTGAGTAAAGCAAACGCTCCGAGTTGCTTTCGCGCACTACGCTCCAAACACGAGACAAATCCCCCACGTTCGGAGCAATACGCCAAACCAAACCCTCCAAACACGAGACAACGCTCGCACTATAAGCGCGCGCTCACTCAGTTTGCTGAAGGATACGCACGGAATGGTTTACCGGTCCATGCCCGCGCTCGCCTCCGCGCCCAACATGCAACACACTTCCGGAAGCAATCGCCTCTCGAAGCCACGCCGTTGACCATTCAAGCGCGCGAAGCACAGTATCGTGATCACTCAAATTCTTTCCCTCGCGCAAAGCTAGCCCAATTTTCGTAGCAAGCGCAGAAGAAAGCGAGCAACCAGTTCCGTGAGTTGTGCTGGTTTCAACGCGCTCGCTTGGCACGTGGCTTGCGTAACCATCCGGGAAAACCGCAGTATTTCCAACGTCTTCGCCAGTTAAGTGCCCACCTTTTACGATTACGACAACGCTATTTTTTGCAGCCAACTCGCGCGCCTGATTGCAAGCTTCCTCAAAGTTTTCCGCAACTCGCGATTCGCTCAAAGCAGCCAATTCCGGCACGTTTGGTGTCACAACATCAACGCAACTTATAAACTTGCGCATCGCATTTTCAGCACTCGCCTCAAGCAAGCGCTTCCCGGAAGTTGATATCATCACCGGGTCTAGCACGCTTACAGGAACCGGATTATCGCGCATCCAATCTCGCATTGCTTCAATGTATTCTGTGCATCCGAGCATGCCGATTTTTAGCGCGTCAACTGTAACGTCGTCGTACACGCATGAAAGTTGCGTGCGGAAAAAGCTTACTGGCGGCGTGAATACTTCGCGCACTTCGCACGTGTTTTGCGCAACCAAATTAGTTGGTATGCACATGCCGTAACCGCCTGCAGCCATGATTGACTTGAGATCCGCCTGAATCCCGGCTCCGCCTGTTGGGTCTGTGCCAGCTACGCTTAGCACGCGCGGAATGATTGGATTTGATTGCTGCATAGACAATTCCGTATGCTGCTTACTTGATACTTGCGTCATACTTTTATTATATTGCGTCGCGCTCGTTTGTACTCAAGTAGGTCGTTACTAGCGCAGAAACCATACTGCGCCAGTGTCCGAAAAACTGTCACGAACGTTACTAACGCAGTCACTCATCTGCATGAGTAACGAAAAAACAGCAATATACGTTATTAATGCAGTATGCTGACTGCGCCAGTAACAAAAAAACGCAACCATACGTTACTAGCGCAGAAACCATACTGCGCCAGTAACGAAAAACGGTAACGATCGCGCGAGTAACGCGCTCGCAATTACGCATCACAGCCTAGGCCACTTGAACTTGAACTTTGACTTGAGTTTGAAGAGCAGATTGCCGCTTCGAAGCGCTTCAGCCGAAGCGTCGCAATGCTTGCTGTCGGTTAATCCGCCAAAGCCGTTGCCGCTAAGCACCGATGCCAGCCATCCGCGCCTACCGAATGCGCCGGAGGCCAAGAACAGCGCCAACAGCACGCCGAACATGAAGCTGAACCATATTGCAGCCTGGCCGCCGCTGTAAGGCAGCGCAACCGGACGCACTAAGTATCCGAAGCTGAAGTATCCGACTAAGCGACCCTTGTTGTTCTTATCAAAGTCTTCACTCTTGTTGCCGGAACTATCTTTTGCACGTCCGTACAAAGCGTACTCAACTCCACTGCCGTCAGTCTTTAGCTTCTTGAACGCCGCAGTATTTACGGAGCCATTATTGCCCATTATTGGCGTACAGCTATTAAAATCAGTTGCGCCTCCAGCCTTCTCAACTTTGCATGCGAACAAGCTAAGGTCGCTGAGTCTAGAGAAGCTATCATAGTCGTCGTGAACATCCGCAAACAGAGTCTTCTTATCCTTATCGCTTGCTGACTTCGAAGCCTCACTTCTATTAACCGTGAGCTTAGAGTAGTCCTCTTCTTTCATCGTTACAACGTAAGGATTATTAGCATCCGTGTGCCCGCTTAGAAGCGATCCTGCAGTTGCAGCAACAGTTGGCTTAACGTTATCAACAGGCACCAAGTACACAGGCATTACGAATTCGTAGTTGGCATCGTTATCCCAGCCGCCAGCTTTGCCTCGCGTTTTATGAGTATTTCCAACCCAGCTATCGCCATATGTCATAATAACCGACAAACCATCATCTGGATTCTTAAGAACCTTATGACCAATTAAGTCAGATCCAATACTGCCAGACCTACCCCATGCGCCAACACCAGCGAAGTTGGTAAGCGCAAGACCAGTACCACTGCTCTCAGACGTTACGCCAGCGCTATTAGGAATCTTATATCCACCGCCAGTACCGTCCTTTGAAATCATATCTATGACGTTTACGTACCAAGTTTCTGCAGCAGCAGATCCACCATTGTCGTTACCAGCGCCGTTAGCACCAGACCTATGGTCTTCAGACGGATCATACGTATATAAGTGCGTATTCCAATCAAAGCTGAAGCCGTTTTGGTTATGCTCACCATCGACCTTATCGCTACCTCTTACTTCCGGCAGCAAAGATGGCTGGCAATCAGCAAACGCCCAGTCACTTCCATCAACATACTTCCCACACTCATTTGCTGGGTGCAAAGTACCATTACGCTTAAGCTTCAACGCAGCTTGCAAATCATTAAGCTCAAATTGTTTCTTAGTTGAAGCATTGTACAGATACAGAAGAGACTTCTTATCATTCGAAAGAATGAATCCTGGATCATCCGGACGATCCTTTACACGCAGAGCTTTATCACCCTCAGTTTCTTTGAAGCTAGTAGGCGCATCAGCTAAGTAATCTGCAGCACCCTTACTATCGCCACCATACTTGCTATCAACGTTTTCAGGCGCGCGCAATCGCACAAATCGCGTAATCTTATTTTCTTGCGGATTTGGCACGAGCACGCGGCTTCTCCAGCCTCGAGTCAGAACAGCAACGTCTTGTTTATTTCCTACTTGGCGGTCACCATAGTTAGGCAGCTTCAAAGGCTTCTGTTCTTTGGTCATAGCGCTGTAGTCATACTGCCTGAACGTCACCATAGTTCTACCAGGTCCAAGCCTTGGATCCTCATTCGTAACGATTTCGCTATCGCTTGGAAGCCAAATTCCCTTCCTTGGATCATTTGCAAAGTTGTTTTCGCTACGCAAATCCATTCGTATTGCGCGCTCCTCGTGACCGCTTAGCAGCATTGGGTGTATTTGCACTATTTGACGCTTCATCGTAACGTCGAAGTACACGCAGTCAGAAGGTTTCAGTTGACCTTCCCACTTGCCTGCACTCCAGTAATCCGGACGGCATACTTCGCTAGGCTTTTCTTTTGCGTAAGCCATTGGCAGCACATCAAGAGTATCTTCTGAACTAGCGTCGTCTCTGTAAGAGCTTTTACCTTTTGCAGCACGCGTATTTCCGCCGTTTCCGCCGCTTCTTGCAGTCTTGTTTCCGTCTCTATTAACTGAGTCATCGGCAAGATCTTCAGGGCTTCTAACACCAGGCATACTACTCCATGGACCAACATCCTTACGATCACGCGCTCGAACCACGCTTCCTGGAGCTAAGAAACCGCTAGGGAATGTTAGAACACCCCTATAACCGCTATTCTTTTTATCAACACCCTTAAAGTAAACATTTTCAAGCTTCACCTCTTCTGGCTTGGAAGTACCAGGGCAGACTTCCCACTTATCTCCTCCTTCCAGCAATCTGTGTTTTATCCAGCAGATGGAAATTGTTTTGCCGATACTGTTTTCTACGTCAGGCTCATTCTGGTTTCCACTAGATGCATTAAATCCATAAACAGCATTAGAAGCAGCTTGCTTAGCTTTTTCAAGCTCCGAAGCAGGGTGATAGTAAACTACCATTTTGGTCGCATGAAAACCTGCTGTAACTACAACCTTATAGTCGCGGTTTTGTGAGTTATTATTAAGCCATTTATCTTCTTTTGCAACCTCATCTGTTTCACCATCATACGCAACAACGGATGGCTTAACAACATTTTCCCACGTCGCCTTGAAGCATCCAACAACAGTTCTTTCACTTTGCTTTCCAGCACTATCCGTAGTTTCAGCATACATTGTAAATACAGTTTGCTTATCTTTGCTTGGATTTTGCAAATCCGTACTTCTGTATTTTTCAACAAACCTTCTAATAAGATGTTTATTCGTAACGCCATTACTAACAAACTTCACCATTGGGCTAGAAGTTTTACCGTCAGGATAATGAATGTCGTTCGCTTTAATATACACATTCAGATTATTAAGCAGCACTTTACTGTTTATACTATCCGGATACAAAGTAACCTTTATTCCATCTTTTTTATATGGTTTACCTTCACCCTGTTCGTATACATTGAAATCATCGTCTAACTTTAACGCTGAAGGCAAATTCATTGTGGCATTATCAGCTTCATACCAAGCTTTAGTGTCACCTGCATAAGCTTTCTTATCCAAGAAAACAAGATTATCGTTATTTACAGTGCAGTTATTCACATCACCATTAACCATGCATTTTCCGTGAATATCCCATGGATTACCATTACTATCAATACTCTTCGCACTAATCGTCGGCTTCTCATTATCAACCGGCATAAACCACACGTTTATCACGTTCGTTGTGTTATCTGGCGTCTTACCAGGTTCACGAAGCAAAAGATCGTTCGTAACCTGACCATTATTCACATAAAGTTGCGCATGCACGAACGGCCTGTTATTTGCGTATCCCTCAGGCTTTGAAGTACCTTCACCGTACGCGTCATAGTCGTTCATAGTGTCGACATCAATATTCCTAGTTATAACGTCGCCAATATTTTCGCCATCTGCTTGACCGTTCAGATCTTCACCGCCAGGCATAAGGAAGTCCTTGTGAATAGCATATTCACTAACCTTATCTGTACCTAAATGTTGACTACCCTTATTTTCAACAAGCCTATCTGTAATATGTACTTCACTTCCGTTCTTCATATTTACAGAAGCATTGTAATCAAATGAAGAATCCTTCATAATAAATTCATTAGGCGTATACTTAACTAAATTAAGCTTATTTCGCCACTGGCACTTACCTTTTTGCGCAACATGAGTACCAGCATTCATAGATGCGGCACATGTATTGTCGCGCACAGCGTAATTTATTCCACCACCATCGACTGCCTTAGGGTATTCTCCACCCCACGCATCAAATTGCCTATTATCCGCCGCGCTCATAGGAGTTAGAGAAGGCTGTGGATTATTTTCATCTTTCGTATTGATACTAGGCGTACCTTTTACAAGCTTTAGCACATCCTGAAGGTTTAACGGCCTACCATTGCCGCCCTTGCGGTATGAGTTTATGTTCCACTTGTACACAAAGTATTGCGTGCCATACTTCTGATTTCCATACAAGCCATTTTGCGGTCCGTCAAATCCAGGATCGTTTCGCCCGTCAACACTCTTCTTGTTGTTATTTACTAATCCCCACGTATAGTCCTTACGCATATCGACGAAGCGCGTTACCTTATGCTCAATCGGGTTAAGAATAGTCTCGTCATCAGCTTCCAACTTTTGGAAAGAAAGCTTCTTTTCTGCATACTTCTTTTCGGCAATTTTTCCTAGCTGACCAATACCAGTAACGCCACCTAAGCACAGCTTCCACTGCTGATCCTGCTCACTCTTGCATGAGTATTGAGGCTTATCTTCACCATAAGCATACTTTGCTGTAGTTTTTGCAGGATTAAAGCCATTGTCGTACTGATCGTAAGTATCGTACTTCTTTTGGTCTTTAACGCCAATTTCTTCCTTACGATATTCGAAGATTCGCTCGTTACGCTTATCGTGCCTCATCCATGAAAGCATTGCCACTATTTCGTTATTATTAAGCTCAAACGGGTTCACTTGCACTAAGCCGTTTGGCCACGCAATATCGAGCGGAAGCGGGTCGGATTCTTCGCGATCCTGTAGATTTCCTGGATCCATAAGCTTCCAAAGTTTATTTTGACGCTCATCTGGATTATCTTTCAACACAGAGTAAACGTCTACGTAAATTCTGGAACCAATTTCCGCAAAGTATTCCGGAATCGTAATATTTCCAGTTACAGGATCAAAAGTGATTTCGCACTTATCGTCGCCGTTAGTAGTGCAACCCTTGATATGATCTCCAAGATTTGCTGTAATAATGCGCTTACTAAATTCCTTACGCCAATCATCGTTACTTTTCGCAGTAGAACGATCTTCACCTTCAGCATCTCGATCCTGACCCTTAGATTCTTCCGACTTATCTTCAGAATCTTTAGCATCTTCAGAATTCTTGGTGTCCTTGTTATCGGACTTCTTGCTACCGTTACTGCCTTTATTATCTTTTCTTGCGCTACCGTTTTCTGCAGTATTAGCAGCATCACTCTGCTTGTTACCATCACTTACTTCAGGTTTTTGTACTTCAGATTTTTGCGTATTCGCATTCTTAGAAGAATCACCTTCGTTTAGCACAGCAAGCCTTACACTACCGCGCATTCCAGGAACATTGCGCTTCTTAGCATTCTTCTTAGCTGTCTTATTCTTAGCATTCTTCTTAGAATTCTTCTTAGTCGCTTTAGAAATCTTCAAAGAAGCAGGCTTGTTACTAGTTTGCGGCTTATTAGCTTGCGGCTTATTAGCTTGCTCATCCTGCTTACCCTGCTGATTTTGGGTAGAGTTCTCCCCTGGTTTAGCATTATCAGTTTTTTCGCTATCAGCTTTAGCTTTGTTGTCAACTTTCGCCTTGCCGTCAGCAGCCTTACCGTCAGCCACTTTATCGTCAGCAGTCTTATCGCCAGCTTTAGATTTATCTTTATCCTTGCCATCAGCCGACTTGTCGTCAGCCGCATCTCTGTCCTCTAAAGCAGACCTATCTTCAGCAGCCCTATCCTCAGCAGCTCTAGACCCATCCGGGCTTGCAGCATCATTATTGTGGTTATAAGTATTAACCTGATGCCAAAGATCAGTCTTCTTATTACCATCTCGCTGAATAACAATGCCGTAGCAACTGCCATCCTTTGGACAAAGTTTATCGTAGTTGTGCTCATTCCCCGGCTTTTCTTTACCTCGCGCCCAAATGCGTACCATAATCGAGCGCACGCGCTTATCTTCATCCCAAGGATTCACGCGCCCAACATAATGTCCATTCGGCTTCTTATCCCACCAAACGTTTGGCAAACCATAGCCAGGAGATACAATAATCAGCCTAAGTTTCTTTATCACAGAATTACCTGCAGCATCCCAACCGTGGAATATCAAATCATGCACACCATGATTTCTATTCTGATCGCCCACTGATACTGTAGGAGAACCATCATCTTTAGAATTACCGCTGTTAATAACCCATCCAACTTGATCCGTTTGATTATCAAGCTCGCCATTTTTATGAATGAATTGATCGTAGCTTATAGTAGTAAAATCACCGCAACCGCGGGTATCGCAATCATTCTTCTTATCACGATTAGTCGTAATCATATCGAAATCATTGCGAACAACGACTTTTTTACTATCAAAGAATCTCTTATTTTTATTGTTAGTAAAGTATTCAGTAGCTTCCTTCGGCTTTACGCCAAGCAAAATCCTCTTATCATCATGGCCCTTAACCCAGAACTTAATTTTGCTATCAACAGGAATCTTCAAACCATCAGCTGGAACGTCAACAGGATTTCCGTTATTTACGCTCACTTTTACATCCAACGTTGGCTTCTCGTAATCAACATACGGGAATACAACAGGTATAACAGTAGTCGAGTTATCCCAGAACGTAATCTTTACGTACTTTACAAACACGTAATTTGGCAAAACTTTAGGTTCCTTGCCATCTTGCAGCTGAGCACTATACTTGTTGCGCATCCAAGTTCTGTAAATACGCTTGATTTTAGCCAAGACTTTGTCATGCAAGTCTTGCTTTACAGGATCGCCAGGCTTCAACTCCTTACCGTCATCACCAGTCTTAGGAGCATCGCTTACAAACCAAACATTACGCTTAGTAGCATCTTGCGCTTTAGGCCAGCATGCAGGCATGCTGTCTTCACGATTCTCACCAAGAGCTGCACGGTCGTCGTTTACAGCAGAATCATCGCCGCTATCTACAGACCTAAATGAAGTAGAAGACCTAGATTGACCGTTAATTTTATCCTTGTACTCATCAAGAATCTTAGAGTGGCCGCAAGGATTTACAACGCTGACAATAGGCACTTTGGCAGCAACGCTTAAATCAGCATCTTTAAGAGTATTCGAGCGAGGCTCATCACCCCACTTATCCGTCCACTCAGCTTTATAAACAGCAAGATTCTTAAGAGGGGTATTAGAATCTCCACCTGGATCATTAGTCAAATAGTTAGCATCAAGCGGATAAGGGTTTGCATTAGTGCCCTTCTTCTGCCTTATGGAACCATACCTATTTCTTTTACCATAATCATCCTTATTAACAGGCGGGAACAAGTTAGGATCGAAAGCCATTACCTGCCTATACAAGTCGGAACGCTTGCCAACAAAATTCACAAACCCAGCTTTATTATCAAGCTTATCAATAATAAGAGGGTTAGGAAGCGGCTGATCGTAAGAATAATACTTAGGAGTCTTGTTATTTTCGTCATATTCCTCAGTTTGCAAAGGCTTAAACACATCGGCTTGCGTAATAATCCTATACCACAAATCCTGAGTTTCGCTCATGTGATACGTTCTATCGTTATATCTAAGCTCAAGCTTGTGTCTACCAGGCTCTGAATCCTTCGTATTATGGTCGTTCATACCAGGATTACGGAACCACTGATTACCTCGAGCATAGCCGTTATTCGGGGAATAATAATCAGGCAATAAGCGTATATCTTGGCCTTCTTGCATAAGATATGAAGATCCCAAAGGCTGATTTACTATTCCAAGCAACACGCTAGAGAATGAGATATTCCTGTGCACAAGATAATTACCGCTGTCACTGTTGTACGGGCCCAAACCAGTACCCTTAAGGAAGTGGTATCTAGGAGCCTGAATATCCATAATTCGCGGCGCACCATACCACTGCTGATGCATTACAGTGTACATGTAAAGGTTAGCGTCACGTCCAAAATTAGTCATGGAGTATTTACCGGCTTTAGTCATACCGAACGGATCATTAGCACCATAAAAGCCGCTACTCATATCTCTATGACCGAAGTAAGATCCTGCAGCGTAGAAGAATGAAAAGTTTTCGCAACCTGTTCCATCTCCCTCGTTAGCAGCGCAATATGAGTCGTTTTTATTCGTAGAAGTTGTAGTAGTGAAGTGAATCTTGTAAGTATAAGCAATCTCACCAGATTTAATATTGTTCACGAAACCAAACACGCGCTGCGTGTCACTTTTTATAGACTGATAAAGATTTTGTACGAGAGCAACATAAGCAGGGCTATATCCTCTGTTATAGCTTCCTTCAACTTTAGGAACAACTCTAAGATCGCCTTCATCCAAAGCAGCATAGCTACTGGACTTAATGCAGTCCAAACCTTGACCATCACGGCACTTACCAAAATCCTTACTATTCAAATCAGTAGTTGTCATAGCGGATGGAAGGAGCCTAGAATAATTGCCGTTCTGACTGTCGTTGTCGCCTTTCATCTTTCCCCAAGCTGCGGTAAGATCATCACCCGGAGCAAAATCGCTACTCTTCACTTCCTTGCTGCACAAACCGTTAGGATTATCCCACGAGAATGAGCAAGTTTCGCGAGGAGGATTATTGTTGCCGTGATTTTTCTTATACAAAGCAGTAGCTTCCCTGCCGGTGTAAAGAATTCGCTGAATATACTGTCTTCCGCCTTCGCTACCTTTGTCTAGAATCTGACCCTTTGGAATCGTAAAGTAATTAAAAGCAGCACCAGCGCCCTGAGTACGACCGCCAGCGTTAAAAATAATATCCCACACGAATCCGCCGCCGGAAAGCTTAGGCGTGCGCTTTACAAACACGAAGTCTGCAGTGTCGTCAACAGGCACGTTCATTCTATCGACGCCGGAACCTTTATGGTTAAATGCCATATTGCGGAAGCGGCCCATAATAAAAGTGCCCTTAGGGTACGGGGTGAAGTAAGTTGCGCCGTAATGATCCGTGCCGGAAGGATCTTCAGGCACAGGACCGTTCTCGTAGTGGCCGCGAGGTCTTGTTGCTGCACCAATGAATGGGTCGCTAGAATCCAAGTTGTATCCAAGACTATTAACATCCAAATCGTGGCCGTTCGTGGCTCGCAAACCAGCGCCGTCGCCGTCAGTAGTAATGCATGCGCCTAAAGCGTAATCCTTGTTGCACCCAGGGCGATACACTTCGTAAGATTCGCGAGCTGAGTAATTCTTAGCGTCGCGGCTTTGCGCTTTTGCTCTTTCTTCTTCTGCAGCGCGCTCAAAAAGTGACTTTGGTTGAGAGCCGAACGGAGAGCCGAACGGAGAATCAAATTGAGAGTCAAACGGAGAAGAGAACGGCGAAGCAAACGGAGAAGCAAACGGCACGCCTGCGCCAGAGCCTGCAGAAGGATTAAAAGATTGAGAGAGTGGATTCCCTGAATCTACAGATCCTTGTGAATTGTTGAAACTCTGGAGCGCAGAAGACTGAGATGATGCAGATAAGTCTGGATTAGAGTCTGAATTATTAGAATCAGAGTTAGAATCAGACTTTGGATCAGACTTTGCGGAATTATTTGCGGAATTATTAGCACTATCCAAAGCAACTGCGGTTTCAGCAGTAATGCAAATAGGTAGCAACATTGCTACCGAAAGAGAGCAAACAAGAACAGTTTTAAGAGCTCTTGCAAAAGAGCTAGTGAATGTACGATATGCAAAAACAGACTCGCGTTTATCTGAGCGTTTATCTGAGCGTTTATTCGCGCAATTAGCTAAACGCTTAGTTATACGCTTAGCAACGTTACTAGCTACACGCTCAGACACGCGACTAGCTAAACGCTCAGCCGCACTCTTAGCTACACGGTACATATGCTGAGTCGTACGTTTAGCTACACGAGTTGCGCATTGAGCCAATTGACCTATGCGAACAAGAACGTTTAGCATAATCGTCCAAATACTCTTCATTGTTTCCACCTGTTTTGCATTGTTTTACACTGCTTTGCGTCGCCCCACGGCACCGCAAGTTTGTTATTAAGTTTTTCTATTAAGTTTTTTGTTGTTATTAAGTTTTTCTATTAAGTTTTGTTATTACCTATAAGCAATCGCTCATAAACCGAGAATGCTTATAAGCCAGTCGAAAGTCTTTTCGCTGTGACCGCTCCGCTTGCGTTTCTTGCGAGAACTAGACTTTTTGACTTTCGGCCGTTTTTTCGGACGATTTTCAATCGCCTTAGCTTCCTCGAGCACAAGATCCGCACTGCTTACCGTGCTGGTCGATGAGCTGCTTACTGTGCTGATGTCGTCACTAGTAGCAGCTGGCGCATCCGCAGCAGCATCGCTCTTTTCAGTTTTCTTTTTCTTCTTTACAGGCAAACCAGCCCACCAAATGTAGCCGCCAACAACACACAAGCTTCCAAAGCAAGCAACAATCCACCACGGGAATCGCGGCACATCAGGCTTTTTGCCTCGAAGTGCTTTGTCTGCCGCAGGCGTTGGCACCACGCGTTCACCAGTAACCAAAATGCGCTGCGTATTAATGCCAAGCGGCGTACAAGTAATCAGCGTCATCAAATCCTTACCAGGAACGGCTGCAATCTTCTTCGTCTCATCAGGGTTCACAACGATCTTGTCAACAACCTTGTAGGTGAGAATCTCGTCGAAAACCTCAATTGTAAAAGTGTCACCTTTTCCAACTTCGTCCAGCCTGGTGAACATTTCCGCACTTGCCAAACCGCGATGACCCGTAATCACAGAGCGCGTCCCCTTGCCGCCAACCGGAAGCGAAGTTCCACGCAAATGACCAAGGCCCTTAAGCAACGTGGCATCCTCTGTGCCGTGATACACAGGCAAATCAAGATCAATTTTTTTGATTCGCAAACGAGCCATCAACCCGTCGTCGTTCACTTTCAACTGATCCCAATAATCCTGACTCGCATCGGAAGTAGCTCCATGAGAAGTTGGTATGTTCGTATTTGCCTCGTAAATAGCACCCGACGAAAGCTTACTGTTATACTCACGAGCGCGGCGTAGCTGCTCATGCGGAGCAGGAACAGAGTGAGTTATAAGCTTCGCATACTCTGCAGCAACTTCCGACATGTGATACTGGCTCAGCCACATGGCGGCGTGCGGGTAAATAAGCGACGCAAACGACGCAAGCAACAGCAAAGCAGGGACTATGCAGGATTTAGAGAAGTGCCAGTTTTTGGCGTTGTTGCGCGAGTTTGAGTGGTTTTCTTTTCTCACGATTTTGTTTTCGACATTCTTGAGTTTTGGCTATGAATTTTGGCTGGCGTTTGGCTGGCAGGTTTCTGAAGTGGCTTGTGAGATAGGAATTTCTTTTAGCCGTGGCGCGAGTTTCGGGGGATTTCTCTCCTCGCACGTCCCGTCCTTCAGTCGCTCTGGCTGCTAAAAGAGTTTAGTGTGTTCGTCTTTCTTTAAGAATGTTGCTCCATCAGTCCTCTTTTAGTGCTCGTAAAGAAATCCCCCAAACTCTGCGTGTTTAATCGTTAATAACCGTGCCC
>NQOP01000001.1:122976-125492 GCA_003585845.1 Bifidobacteriaceae bacterium NR021 | reverse complement strand
GATTTTTCTTCTTCGCTTGGCGAATCAGCAGCCTGCGGCTCTGACGTTCGCCGCGCTCAGTGCAAAAAATCTCAAATCTCACCTCGCTGGTATTAGACAACTAAAGTCGCACAACTAAGCTGCGGGTGGGTGCGTGGTTTGTGTGCTTGGTGTGGTGTATGCAGCAGCACTAATGTTAGCGGTCACTAATCAACAGGAATCAGCGTCAGCAGAGCATTAATGCTAAAGTTCACTAAGCAACAAATAGTCGCCGTTTGCAAAGCATTGGTGCAAAGCTACAGAATCTTCGTTTGCAAAGCATTGGCACAAAGCTTCAGGAACTTTGACGGAGAATTTCCGACGTTTGCGCTCCAACCTGACTGCGCAACTAATCCGCTCAAACCGGTTGCATAGCTTGTTTCGAAACCAAACTGTGCAACCGGCAGAGCAAATCAGCTGAACAATCGTCCAAGCAACTCAACCAGTCGAGCGAGTTTTACTCCTGTTCTTGCTCCTTGCGACGCTTCATCACAATGTAGAAGAATGTGCCGCCCAAACCAAGAACACCGCAAAGCGTCAAAATCACCAAGCCACGAGCACCAGTCATAGGCAAGTTGGCAAGAATCTTGTCGAGTTCTGTTGCTCTAGCGTTATCAATCTTCAAAGTGTTATTCGCATCAGTTCCAGCAGTAAGATTCACGCAATGAAGCGTATTATCAAGTTTGAATCCATCTGGAGCTTTAGTTTCAACTGCGCAATAAACGTGCGAAACAGTAGAACCATTACCAACGAAGAAGGAGTCAGAAGCCTTACCTTTATCATTAGTTTCAGCCATCGTGCGAACTTTGCCTTCACCACTTACTAAATCAGCGCCAGCTTCAGCAACTGTTTTACCTTTAAGGTCGTCTACCTTCTTACCGTCAGCAGCTTTATACACATTGAAGATTGCACCCTTCAAAGGTTTACCATTGTCCTTCTTATCGTTATCACTCAAGCCAATCTTATCAATGGTGAGTGTAGCGAAATTAGTGGTATCTTCACCTTCGTGAGGATTGTTTGGATCTTCCTCACACGGCTTTTCCTTAGTTGGAATGCAGCCTGGAGTTTTATCTCCATCACCAGTTGCAACTCCATCTACATCAGTGTTTATAAAGTTCTTAATATTTCCAGGATTAATAACTGTTGTTACAACTGTTGCTGTAAGTTTACCGCCAACTTTTTCAGAAGCCTTAGCCAAACCAGCTTTAGTTAGCTTAACGCGAATCCACTTGACGGTCTTGAGATTATCAGCAGTCAAATTGTCTATCTTCGTAGGGTTGGCACCAATTGAAGAATAAGCTTCAACAGTGTAGTCATCAGCAGTCAAATCTACACTTTGAGTTGCACCTTGCTTATCAGGTTTACTAACAACCTTCACATTTTCAACCTTGCTATAGTTCAAGAAGTCTGTGTTAATTGGATCAGTGAAGGAAACATTGGTATAGGTTTTGCCACCATCTTTGATAGCGGTGAGCGGGATGGAAATATCCCAACCCATAGTCGTCTTAGTTTTATCTTTTTCGCCCGCAATGAACAACTGGCTTGGCGCAGCTTGAGCTTTCTTCTCCACCTTGTTGGTGCTGACGTCATTCTTTGGATAAATCTTTAAATCGTAAATCCAAGTGTGAGTCTGCGTATCCGGAAGAGGAACCGTTACAAGGAATGGGTTAACTTGCTTGGTAACCTTAATAGGCTTGCCCTCTTTCATAGGCTTGCTAGCAGCCAAGTCTTCTTCTACCAGGTACAAGCCGTATGTTTTGCCAAGATCGAATTTTGTAGAACCATCATCACCAGTTGCTTGTTCTTTAACATCACCAGCGGTCTCAGAAACCTTCAACTTAGCATCAGCCAAAGCCTGAGTAGCAGTCTTTTTTTCAGTCTCTAAATTCTTGATGGCTTCCCAACCAGTGGTCTGAGACAAATCAATGGCAGAACCATCATCTTTAACAACACGAGTGAGCTTGAACTTCACGCCAGAAATTGGTTTTTGTGCAGCTGAAATAGTCTGCTTTTTACCATTATTCCTAACAGAACTCTCAGGACCTTCATACTTGTAAATGGTAATAGAAGTAGCCTGGTCAGATTTAATATTTGCGGTGTCTTCACCTTGGGTAGGAGTAGCAGAAGACGGCTCATTACCAGCCCACGCGATGGATCCGGCGACGCAGCAGGTGCCGAGTGTGCACGCAGCAGCTAATACGGCAACAGCGCGTTTTAACTTTGAAGTCTGTAGACGCATATTCCCTCTCTTCAATAAGTAAACTAATCGTCTTACATCTTTATTTAGCCTCAACAGCAAGTTACAAGCTAAACAAAAGGTTATGACATATTAACAATTATGTCGTTATGACATACTTACAATTGCATTGACGACAGCATCAGTGCAAACACACAGATGCGAACGCAGATACAACTGCAAACCTTCATCATTTAGCTATTTTTCGCAATGTGCGATAACGCTCAACCATGAGTAAATACAATATTAATCGACATTTAGA
>NQOP01000001.1:119209-122179 GCA_003585845.1 Bifidobacteriaceae bacterium NR021 | reverse complement strand
CCCCCCCCCGGTACAAGAATCGTTGAAAATTAACGGGTTTTGGGGGTGACAAATTACCAACTCAGTCGCTTTTTGTGCGTTTTAATTTTTTCCTCAAAGCCAAATACGGCGTGTCGCATTGATTCGCTTTTCGCTTAAGCGTAGCGCGAAAAGCGACCCAATGCGGTAGCGCTTGCTTTATATTCATAACAAAAATTCAACCTGTCGGAATTTCCGACAAGTTCGTTTGGAAAGCACAAGGAAAGTTGAGCGCTAAATCACAGTGCTAAAACACGTCAACGCGCATTCGGCACAAACTCAATCCTGCAAGTCGCGTTCAAAGCATTTGCAATACGATTCAAAAGCGCAATAGTCGGATTCCTCGAACCATTTTCCAACCTGCTAATATCAGACTGACTTATACCAGTCTTCTCCGACAGCTCAGCCTGAGTCAAACCAGCCTTTTTCCTAGCCATAACAAGCGACATAGTCAAATCTCTTTCCGACTGAAGAGCATCATACTCTTTCTTGAATTCAGGATCCTTAATAAGCTCGTCCGTAAGTTCATGCAAATCATTCATTCGCGTTTCCTGTACTGCACTCGTTCCCTGCCCTACTTGCGTTCTCTGCAACTCTTGCTTTTTCATCACAAGCCTATCTTTCTATTAAAATATTCAGCCCTTCTCTGCATAGCGACCAATATTTCACTACGCGGAGTTTTTGCTGCTTTTTAACAAACCCATTGGTGGCAACAATGATCTTATCCGCATCAAAAAAGTATAAAATACGCACTATGTTGCTACCTAAAATAGTGCGAAGCTCAAAAATATGGTTGCCAACATGCTTACTAAGCGGCTCCCTCGCATCGTTTCCCAACATCTCCAAGCGATGCAAATCAGAAACCACCTTTGCTCGCAACTTAACATCCAAACTTTTAATAAACTCACGTACTGGCTTATCACCATCCTTATCATTGTAAAAAATCACATCAAACAATTCCCCAACCCCCCCATGTTTTATGTTATATATAGCATAATAGTATATGCGCATCTTGTCAAAACAAGCAACCAGAGACCCTAATGCAGTGTGCAATCTGCACCAGTAACGAAAAATCTGCATTATACGTTGTTAACGCAGCGCGGAAACTGCACTAGTAACGAAAAAACGGCATTAAACGTTACTAACGCAGAACGCCAACTGCACCAGTAACGAAAAAACGGCATTAAACGTTACTAACGCAGAACGCCAACTGCACCAGCAACAAAAAACAACAACACCGCGCGCTATAAGCGCTCGCTCTCATCCAACACACATAATCCGCGGCACACCAGCTTCAACAAGCTTCCGCTCAAGATTCTTAACACCAACAACATCCGCAAAATTAAAACGCACAATCTTACTCACACCGCACTCCCTAAAAAGCACCGACTCACGCTCAGCCTGCCTATCAATATTGCGATTAATAGCGGTCTGATTGTAGGAATTACGCAACATTTGAGTATCAGACGAAGAATTAAAGTTGATATTCACATGCGTAGAATTAGTCGAATCAACAAAATACTTGTCATACCCATCAAGCTCGCCAACAATCAGACCACCGCCAGAAACCCTCCACAAAAAATCACACCTATACTTAACCCTAGAATTAGGCGCAACAAACTCATGCTGCAACTCAGGCACCATAAACCCAAGATCAATCATCGTGCCGCGCGCGAAAGACTCTCCGCCATTCTCGCTTAAACCATTCTTAAAAAGACAAAGGCGACGCAACCTAAAAATAGGATCCGCATTACTGCCGAAACCAGCTACATCACTATAGACAAAACCGTTGCCAACCGCGCCATTAAAACCAACACTAACAACACCAACACCATCTCCTCCGCCGTATCTTCTTCCGCAAATCTCAAGAACCTTGTTAAAGTTCACGTTATCGCGCGCAGCAGAATCAAAAATCGGCAAAGCAGCCCTAAAACTCAAACTGTTAGCAGCATCAAAAAGCAGCGTACTTTTGTCAACAATATGACTTCTAATCTCATAACTTACTCCGTCGCTTAAATGCGGAAGTGTAATAAGCTGACCATCATACTTGCGACTCGGCTGCACAATGCGCACGTCGTCGCTAGTAGCATCCTGCTCCTTCCCGGTTGCGCTAATACGATGCAATTGCGGATTATCGTGCGTAGATTTGTTAGTTTTTGAGCGAATATAAATCTGCGTTGGAAGTGTTTGTAAATTAGTGTTCTGCGAATTGTATTTGCTACCAACAAACAGCGTGTCATAATCTTCAACAACATCATAGCCTAATAAAGCTGCCCCACTCGTAACAGTAAACTTCCAATCCGGATAAAGATCCATCAAAGAAATCGCTACATGACGTATGCGTTCTGAAGTATATAGCTTCTGCCAGTACTCAGTTTGCGCGTAAAGATTGCGAAAAGTACGCACAAAAGTACCATTTTTCACGCGTCTCTTTAGATACTGCTTTTGCGCATTGGTGACGGGACGAATGCATGTACGCTCTTGTTCAGCGTTTGAAACCATGCTGAGAGTACTAGTATTTGCTGGAATCATACGACTGAGGTTATTCGATTTGACAATAATTGCGCAATCAGATTAACGCATTGTGGATAAAAGGTATTGCGCGCGGAAATAAGTAGTTACGTAAGATTACGAATACTACACAAGAGACACTCGCGCAGAACACTGACTGCATGAGTGTCTCAAAACAAGCAACCAGAGACACTCTCGCAGCGCGACGACTGCACCAGTGTCCCAAAACAAGCAAAATGAGACACTCACGCAGAAACCGTACTGCACCAGTGTCCGAAGGTAGGCAAAATCAGACACGCACGCAGTGTGCAATCTGCAGCATTGTCCCAAAACAAGCAGAATAAGACACGCGCGCAGTTAATGCTCGCGCAGATTGCGCGCTCGCTTGTGAAACTCGCGTTGAAAGCACACTGTGCTTTAACCCAAGCAGGCAAAATTTCT
>NQOP01000001.1:118343-118443 GCA_003585845.1 Bifidobacteriaceae bacterium NR021 | reverse complement strand
TAAGCAAGCTCGGCGCTCCGAGTTGCCTTCGCGCGCTAAATCGCAGCGCTCAGGCAGGTCGTCAGCGCACACAAAACACAACATAATTTCTAAAGCACAG
>NQOP01000001.1:108744-117497 GCA_003585845.1 Bifidobacteriaceae bacterium NR021 | reverse complement strand
TAAGCAAGCTCGGCGCTCCGAGTTGCCTTCGCGCGCTAAATCGCAGCGCTCAGGCAGGTCGTCGCGCTGCCCAGCAACAAAAAAGGAGCTTCAAGCCCGAAAGCTTGAAGCCCCATTTTTATATTAGATTAGCGCAATCACTCAGCTTCGTCGCCATAATCGCTCTGACCACCCTGATCGTCAAGGAAGTCATCTGGATTAAAGTCGTCGCCGAGCTTCATATCGCCAAAATCAATGTTGGAGAAGTCAACATCGCCCATATCGCTCTCACCGAAGTTCGAAGGCGTACTATCCGCACCGCCCAAACCAAAGTTTGGATAAATAGAGTCGCGAACCTGAGGATCCGGCTCCACATTAGCATTGCGGTAACGCGCCAAACCGGTACCAGCTGGGATGAGCTTACCGATGATCACGTTCTCCTTCAAGCCCTTAAGGTCATCTTCCTTCTGGCTCAAGGCGGCCTCAGTAAGCACGCGCGTAGTCTCCTGGAACGATGCTGCAGAAAGCCAAGAATCCGTAGCCAAAGAAGCCTTGGTAATACCCATAAGCTCTGGTCGACCAGCAGCAGGCTTTCCACCGTTCTTTACAGCAGCCAAGTTTGCCTCGCGGAACTTTGCTTGATCCACAAGCTCACCTGGAAGAAGATCCGTATCGCCAGAATCAATCACCGTAATACGACGAAGCATCTGGTGCACAATAACTTCAATGTGCTTATCGTGAATATCAACGCCCTGAGAACGGTACACGTTGTGCACTTCTTCCACGATGTTCACCTGAGCTGCACGCGGACCAAGAATACGAAGAATCTTCTTAGGATCCACAGAACCTTCAATCAGCTGCGTACCAACCTCAACATGGTCGCCATCTTTTACAAGCATTGGCGCACGACGCGTCACTGGGTAAACGATTGGCTCAATCGTAGTGTCGTCTGGAGTCAAAGTAACCTGACGGCCGTGGTCAGTATCCTCAACCTTCACAACGCCTGGGAACTCAGCAATTGGAGCCTCACCCTTAGGAGTACGAGCCTCGAAAAGCTCCGTAACACGAGGAAGACCCTGAGTAATATCAGAAGCCGAAGCAACACCACCGGAGTGGAAGGAACGAAGCGTAAGCTGCGTACCAGGCTCACCAATGGACTGTGCTGCAACAATACCAACAGCCTCACCAACGTCTACGAGTCGGCTCGTAGCCAAGGACCAGCCGTAGCACTTTGCGCAAACGCCACGCTTGGATTCGCAAGTAAGCACAGAACGCGCCTTAACTTCCTCAACGCCGTGCGCAACCAAATCACGCAAAACGTCCATAGAAAGCGCATCTCCACACTTTGCCAAAACTGTAGTGCCGTCAGCAGGGTCAATTACGTCTGCAGCAAGCAAGCGCGAGTATGGGCCACCGTCAGCAGCCTTAACAAGCGTCAAATTGCCGTTTTCGTCGCGATCAGCAATCTTCATCATAAGACCGCGCTTAGTGCCGCAATCTTCTTCGCGCACGATTACTTCCTGCGAAACATCCACAAGACGACGAGTCAAGTAGCCAGATTCTGCCGTACGAAGTGCGGTATCTGCCAAGCCCTTACGAGCGCCGTGCTGCGAGATGAAGTACTCCAACACGGAAAGACCATCGCGGTAGTTTGACTTAACAGGTCGAGGAATAATCTCGCCCTTAGGGTTTGCCACGAGGCCTCGCATACCAGCAATCTGGCGAATCTGCATCCAGTTACCACGTGCGCCTGACTGAACCATGATGTTCACGTTGTTGTCATCGTGGAAGTTTTCGCGCATTGCGTCTGCAACCTTATCGGTGCATTCAGTCCACAAGTTGATCAACTCTTGACGACGCTCTTCGTCTGTGAGAAGACCCATGTCGTATTGGGAGTTGATTTTTGCAGCCTGATCCTCGTAATCTTGCGCAATTTGCTCGCGATTTGGAGGAAGCACAATGTCGGAGAATGCCATTGTTACGCCAGACCAAGGAGCGCGAGTAAAGCCGAGATCCTTCAAAGCGTCGAGTGTTGCTGCAACTTGCGCTGTAGAATAGCGGGTTGCAATTTCGTCGACGATCTTAGAAAGTACGCCCTTTGGTACCTGCTCGTTTACGAACGGATAGTCGACTGGCAAAGTTCCGTTGAACAAAATACGTCCGCAAGAAGTTGCAAACAGTACAGTTCCGTCCTTAAAACGCTCTTCGCGCACAACATCTGGGCTACCTGGCTCAGGGTCAACAACCTTAAGCTCAGCAGGCTCCCAATTCTTTGGCAATACGAAGTCTGCAGGAACGCGAATCAGCACCTTAGCTTGCATGTCAATCTCATGCTTGTCGAGAGCCATTTCAGCTTCAGCAAGCGAGGAGAAAACACGACCCTGACCCTTTGCTCCGTCAATTACGGTAGACAAGTAGTAAAGACCCAGAATCATATCCTGAGAAGGCATTGTCACAGTGTGACCGTCTGCTGGCTTCAAGATATTATCGGAAGCCATCATCAAAGTGCGAGCTTCGGCTTGAGCTTCTGCAGAAAGCGGAAGATGCACTGCCATCTGGTCACCATCGAAATCTGCGTTGAATGCAGCGCAGGCAAGTGGTGGCAGGTGGATTGCTTTACCTTCAACCAAAATCGGCTCGAATGCCTGAATACCCAAGCGGTGAAGTGTAGGTGCGCGGTTAAGAAGAACAGGATGCTCGGAAATAACTTCCTCGAGAACGCCCCAAACTTCGGAATCGCCGCGGTCAACCAAACGCTTTGCGCTCTTCATATTCTGAGCGAAGCCCTGATCCACCAAACGCTTAATAACGAACGGCTTGAAAAGCTCCAATGCCATTGGCTTTGGCAAACCGCACTGATGCATGCGAAGGCTTGGACCAACGACGATTACGGAACGACCAGAGTAATCAACACGCTTACCGAGCAAGTTCTGGCGGAATCGGCCTTGCTTACCTTTAAGCATGTCGGAAAGCGACTTTAATGGTCGGTTGGACGCGCCGGTTACTGGGCGGCCGCGGCGACCGTTGTCGAAGAGCGAGTCAACTGCTTCCTGAAGCATGCGCTTTTCGTTATTAAGCATGATTTCAGGAGCGCCGAGCTCAATAAGTCGCTTCAAACGGTTGTTACGGTTGATTACGCGACGGTACAAATCGTTCAAATCGGAAGTTGCAAAGCGACCACCATCGAGCTGAACCATTGGTCGCAAGTCTGGTGGGATTACTGGAATTACGTCCAAAACCATAGCTTCTGGCTTGTTTCCAGTAGTCAAGAATGCGTTTACAACCTTCAGTCGCTTCAAAGCGCGAGCCTTGCGCTGACCGGTTCCGTTGTCAATTTCTTCGCGAAGCTCTTCGGCAGCAGACTTCAAATCGAAATCTTGCAAACGCTTCTTAATAGCTTCAGCACCCATGCAGCCTTCGAAGTAATCGCCATAGCGATCTTCCATCTCGCGCCACAAGTCAACGTCGCCTTCCATATCGCCGGCACGCAAGCCCTTGAAACGATCAAATACGGCGTTCAAACGCTGAATTTGCTCGTCATAGCGAGTACGAATAGCAGACATTTCGCGCTCTGCGCTAGCACGCAGCTTGGATTTTGCAGCACCTTTGTTTTCGCCAGATTCTTCCAGCTCATGCAAGTCTTCTTCAACTTTCTTAGCGCGCGCTTCAATTTCGTTATCGCGGCGCTTGCGAAGGTTGCCGATTTCGGTATCGAATTCGTCTTGCAAATCTGGAAGATCTTGGTGACGCTGCTCTTCGTCGACTTTCGTAACCATGTAGGCTGCGAAGTAGATTACTTTTTCAAGATCCTTAGGTGCAATGTCGAGCAAGTAGCCCAAACGGCTTGGCACACCCTTGAAGAACCAAATGTGCGTTACCGGAGCTGCAAGCTCAATATGACCCATGCGTTCGCGGCGAACGCGACTGCGGGTAACTTCTACGCCACATCGCTCGCACACGATTCCCTTAAAGCGCACGCGCTTATACTTGCCGCACGCGCACTCCCAGTCGCGAGTTGGACCGAAGATCTGCTCACCGAACAGACCGTCCTTCTCTGGCTTTAGGGTACGGTAATTAATGGTTTCTGGCTTCTTTACTTCGCCGTGGCTCCAGCTACGGATATCTTCGGCGGTTGCCAGTCCAATCCTCAGTTTGTCAAATGCGTTGACGTCCAGCACTCTTATCGTCCTGTCTCATGAAATTGTTTTTAACGTTTCTTAATTTCTTAAAGTAGTGTTCGTTACCGAATCGGTTACCGAATCACTGGTATTCAGGTTCAACAGCAATCTGATCTTCCTTGGCGGACGAATCTGGTCGAGCGCCAATATTGAAGCCAAGATCGTCGGAAGATGAAACTGGGTCGTCCTCTTCATCCTTCATGTCGATTGCGACGCCTTCAGCGTTCAACACCTCAACATTAAGAGAAAGCGACTGCATTTCCTTAAGCAACACCTTGAATGATTCAGGAATGCCAGCTGGTGGCAGGTTATCGCCCTTGACGATAGCACCGTACACGCGCACACGACCGTCGACGTCATCAGACTTCGTAGTCATCATTTCGTGCAATGTGTAAGCAGCACCGTAAGCCTCAAGCGCCCACACTTCCATTTCGCCGAAGCGCTGACCACCGAACTGAGCCTTACCACCCAACGGCTGCTGGGTAATCATGGAGTAAGGACCAGTGGAACGTGCGTGAATCTTATCATCAACCAAGTGATGCAGCTTCAAAATGTACATGTAGCCAACAGAAATTGGCTTCGGGAATGGCTCACCCGTACGACCGTCGAATAAGGTTGCCTTACCGTCAGAACCAACAAGCTTGTCGCCGTCGCGATTTGCGAGTGTTGTAGAAAGCAAGCCCTTCAAAGTTTCTGGGCGAACGCCGTCGAATACTGGAGTTGCAACTGGAGTGCATGGATCGCCATGCTCAGCACCTTGCGGCACGTACTTCTTCCAAGCTGCTTCCAAGTCTGGATCCAAGTTAATATCCCAGCCAGCGTGAGCAATCCAACCCAAGTGAAGCTCGAGCACCTGACCCAAGTTCATTCGAGAAGGCACGCCCAACGGGTTAAGCATGATGTCAACTGGAGTACCATCAGCCAAGAATGGCATATCTTCTTCTGGCAAAATGCGGGAAATAACACCCTTGTTGCCGTGACGACCGGAAAGCTTATCGCCTTGCGTAATCTTACGATGCTGAGCAATGTAAACGCGAATCATTTGGTTCACGCCGTTTGGAAGCTCGTCACCGTCGTCTTCAGCGTCTTCACGAGTGATTTCCTTAACTGCAATCACAGTACCAGTCTCACCGTGTGGCACGCGCAAAGAAGTATCGCGCACTTCGCGGCTCTTTTCGCCGAAGATTGCGCGGAGCAAACGCTCTTCTGGAGTAAGCTCGGTTTCGCCCTTAGGAGTTACCTTACCAACCAAAATATCGCCAGCTTCGACTTCAGCACCAATACGAATAATGCCGCGCTCGTCGAGATTTGCAATTGCATCTTCACCAACATTTGGCAAGTCACGAGTAATCTCCTCGGAACCAAGCTTGGTTTCGCGAGCGTCGATTTCGTACTCTTCAATATGAATAGAAGAAAGCGTATCGTCTTGCACAAGACGCTGAGAAATAATCACAGCATCCTCGTAGTTGTAACCATTCCAAGGCATGAATGCAACGAGCAAATTCTTACCCAATGCAAGTTCACCCTTTTCGGTTGCAGGACCATCTGCCAAAACTGTACCAGCTTCAACGCGCTCGCCATCTTTAATAAGTGGCACTTGGTTGTAGCAAGTAGTCTGGTTAGAACGCTGGAACTTTGAAAGCTTGTAGCTGGACTGAGTTCCATCGTCGTTCATAACGCGAATAATATCTGCAGAAACGTAAGTTACTACGCCCGGCTTTTCAGCCAAGATTACGTCGCCAGAATCAACTGCTGCACGCCATTCAGAACCGGTACCAACAAGTGGTCGCTCCGACTTAATAAGCGGCACAGCCTGACGCTGCATGTTCGTACCCATCAATGCACGGTGGCCTTCATCGTGCTCCAAGAATGGAATCAAGGAAGCACCAAGGGAAACCATCTGACGTGGGGAAACATCCATGTAATCTACAGTGCTTACAGGCACATCGACTGCTTCTTCTTCGTCCACGCGAGCAAGTGCTTGAGTGCCAACGAAGTTGCCATTTTCATCGAGTTCCTGGTTTGCCTGTGCAATAACGTGCTCAGCTTCGCGGTCTGCAGTCATGTATTCGACTTCGTTAGTTACGTGACCATTCACAACCTTGCGGTATGGGGTTTCGATGAAGCCGAATGGGTTGATACGTCCGAAGGTTGCCAAAGAACCGATAAGACCGATGTTTGGACCTTCTGGGGATTCGATTGGGCACATACGTCCGAAGTGGGATGGGTGTACGTCTCGAACTTCCATAGAAGCGCGATCGCGAGAAAGACCACCAGGACCGAGTGCGGAAAGACGACGCTTGTTCGTAACGCCTGCCAATGGATTGTTTTGATCCATAAACTGGCTGAGCTGGGAAGTTCCGAAGAATTCCTTAATAGTTGCGTTTACTGGGCGAATATTGATCAAGGACTGTGGAGTAATTGCCTCTGCATCCTGAGTTGTCATACGTTCGCGCACAACGCGCTCCATGCGGCTTAAACCAGTACGAAGCTGATTTTGCACAAGCTCGCCAACCTGACGAATACGACGGTTGCCGAAATGATCGATATCATCAACGTCAACGCGCAACTGCACGTCTTGACCATCGCGCTTACCTGGGAAGGTTTTTTCGCCGGAATGTAACGTTACCAAATATTTAATAGTGGCGATAATATCTTCGCGGTTCAAGCTGCGATCGCCGTAGTCTGCTTCGAGACCAAGCTTGCGGTTGATCTTGTAGCGACCAACGCGAGCCAAATCGTAACGCTTTGTGTTGAAGTAGAAGGAATCGAGAAGATTGCGGCCAGCTTCTGGAGTTGCAGTATCTGCAGGGCGAATCTTACGATACAAGTCGGTAAGTGCATCGTCTTGCGTTTCGATAGGCTCTTTTGCGAGCGCATCCAAAACAAGTGGATATCCTTGGAAAGCATCTGCAATTTCGTCTTTCGTCATGCCGATTGCCATAAGGAATACGATTGCAGACTGCTTACGCTTGCGGTCAACGCGAACGCCTAAAACGTCGCGCTTGTCGATCTCAAATTCCAACCATGCACCGCGGCTTGGGATAATCTTCGCACCGAAAACATCCTTGTCGGAAGTGCGATCTTGTGCACGGTCGAAGTACACACCTGGAGAGCGCACAAGCTGCGAAACGATTACTCGCTCGGTGCCACCAATAATGAAGGTGCCGTGTGGAGTTTGCAATGGGAAATCACCCATGAAAACAGTCTGGCTCTTAATTTCGCCGGTTTCGCCGTTTTCAAACTCAGCATTCACGTAAAGTGGAGCAGAATAGGTGTAATCCTTTTCCTTGCACTCGAGCACAGTGTGACGTGGCTCTTCAAAGTATGGATCAGAGAATGTGAGGCTCATCGTCTCAGCAAAGTTCTCAATTGGGGAAATCTCCTGGAAGACCTCGTCGAGACCAGAAACATGAGGCACGGTGTGAGTTCCGTTTGCTTCATCTTCTGCAACGCGCTTCTTCCAGCGTTCAGAACCGATCAACCAATCAAAGCTGTCGGTTTGCACGCCGAGGAGGTATGGCACATCAATAGGCTCACAAATGGAGCCAAAATTCACACGATCTGACGCTTTATGCAACTTAATATCATGTTCGTCAGCACGTGCGATGACTTTCGTGGTGCTCGTCATAGCTTGTTCAGCAGCCAATGGACGTTCCTTTATCACTCGCTAGTTAACTATTTAATCTTTGAAAAACTAAAGAAAATCGCGGCAAACGAAACTGCCAAATAAGCAAGTTGCGATGCGCGGGCGCCTTCTTCGGTTCCATGAGCATGCCCGCTATATGACACACCTTACACAGTCTGTCCACTTTACCAAAAACTCCGGACTTTTCGCCCCACCAAAACTCGCGCCACATTAAGTAGGATTACACAAAACCCGCGCAACGGCAAACGATACAAGTTGCGAGTAAACTAAATACGTTACGATTACGAAGTTACGTAAAGATACTTAAAAAGCTAAGGAATAGCATGAATAACAGCGAGAATACGCAAGAAGCAGCAGAAAAAACCGAAGATCAAACCGAAGCACACAAAGCAGCAGCAAGCCGCGTAGAGCAAATGTACGAGTACGGCTATCGCAAGTCAAACTATGGCCCAGACGAGCTTGTAACCGACGCTCACGGAAATCCAATTAGCGTTATGGACGCAATGCTCAGTGCCGACGATGCTGCGCGCGCAGAAACGCACACTCCTCACCTTTGCTTCTACTCCCCTCGTATTCCAGGAAATACAGGTTCCGCAATTCGACTTTGCGCTGTAACTGGCACTATTTTGCACTTGGTTGAGCCGCTTGGTTTTAATTTGCACGATACTAAATTACGTCGTGCAGGCTTGGATTATCACGATATGGCTCACGTTGTTTTGCACCCGAATTTTGAGAATTTAGTTGAGTCAATGCCGAATTCGCGAATTATTGCGTTTACTGCGAATGCTACGAAACTTTACACTGAAATTGAATATAAGCCGAACGATATTCTGCTTTTTGGACCAGAACCAGGAGATATTCCTGATCCAATGGATGTTATGGCTGGTCCGCACGTGGCAGAGCAGGTGCGTCTTCCTATGCGCCCGTCACTTCGTAGTTTGAATCTT
>NQOP01000001.1:98426-108038 GCA_003585845.1 Bifidobacteriaceae bacterium NR021 | reverse complement strand
AATCACGAAAGCATACGACGTTTACATAATTAAGCATGCAGCAAGATTCACAATCTCTCCCCGAAGAACATCTCACCGAAGAAACTTCTCAGCCATTGCGCGAATTGGCAACACTTACGCGCGATAATGTTGCACTTTTTTGGCATAGTTGTGCACGCGATTTGCCTTGGAGGTTTGGGCACACTACCCCTTGGGGTGTGCTTGTGTGTGAAGTAATGAGCCAGCAAACGCAAATGAGCCGCGTTGTACCTTATTGGCTCACTTGGATGCAAACTTGGCCAGATGCACAATCACTAGCTCACGCTACGAGTGCTGAAATTATTACAGCTTGGGGTCGCCTCGGCTACCCTCGACGCGCGTTACGTTTACAATCTTGTGCTCAAGTTGTAGCAACAACATATCGCAATAAGCTGCCATGCACCTATGAAGAACTTATTGCCTTGCCAGGTGTAGGCGATTACACAGCAAGTGCAATACTCAGCTTTGCTTATGGCAAGCACATTGCGGTGATTGATACAAATATTCGCCGCGTACTTATGCGCGCTTTTACTGGAACTGAATCGCATGGTGGCAGCACAACGCAATCTGACCGCGAGCTTGCTGCAGCAGTATTGCCGGAAGATAATCATGTTACTACTGCCACTGCTAACGCTACTAACACCACCAACACTACCTGCACTTCATCCGTTTGGAATCAGGCAATTATGGAAATTGGTGCTACCATTTGCACAGCACGATCTCCGCAATGCACTACATGCCCTTTGCAAACATGGTGCCGTTTCAAAGCTGCTGGATTTCCAGGTCTTGGCCGCCATACCCGCCCACAGCAACATTTTGCCGGCACTAATCGGCAAGTGCGCGGCATTATTTTGCAGGCATTGCGTGAAGCACATAAAAAACAGCAGGTATTGCAACGTTGCGAGATCAACAATTTATGGTCGAATCAAACGCAACTTGACGAATGCATTGCTTCGCTCGATCATGACAGTCTTATCACTATATTGCCGGATGGCACTTTAGCACTACCTTAAGTAACTAACTAATTACGCTGCTTTTGTAACTCTTTAATTAACAACTTAATTACTTTGTATGTGAGTCTACCTTGTGTAGTGAGTACAGTTCATCTCATCGACTTATGTATTACAATGGTAAATATGTCAATGCCAACTACGTCACCACGTAAGCCGCATCGCAATGCGAGCACAACATCGGTTCGCAACCCGATGCGCAAACCCGTGCGTAAGCCCGTACGCAACATGACTGCAGCAAAACGAAAAATGTATCGTCGCCGTAGAATTGTTGTCGGTATTGCTTTGTTGCTTTTGATTATGTTGGCAATATTTTGTGTTATTAGCTTGAGCAAGGGTATTGCCGCTATTGGTAAAGCGATTGCCGGTCATGAAGTTACTATTGTTCGTCAACCAGTGCCAGACCCTCGTCCTGTTGGCTTAACGCCTCATTGCACTGATAAAGATATTCGTCTTGAGCTTTCTACTAAGTCACAAACTGTTCCTATGGGCGGTAGCGTTGAATTGACAGAACGATTTGTGTACGAAGGAAACTCTTCTTGCCTTATTGACGCATCGGATATGAATGCCGTTTTAACTATTAATAGTAGTGAAGAAGTTACGCAAGGTAAGCAAGCAACTAAAGATAATAAAAAGAAAGACAGCAAAGACTTTAAAGACGCCAGTAAGAGTGTTGACTACTTATCCCACGCAGTATGGCGTTCAGACGTATGTGATATGACTTTGAGACCTCTTCTTATGGCAAAAGGCGACCATTTTGAGAAGAAAATTACTTGGAACACTAATTCCACTTCCGGCAAAGGCTGCACCGCTGATGAAGATTTGCCAAAAGTGAATCGCGGAACTTACGTTTTGCGCATTGAGCATAAACAAGTACAGGGTTTGCATAGCGAACCTGTGCTAATTAGCGTGCAATAATACACAATACATTGCGCAAAATGCGCTCGTACTAAAAGCTAGTAACAACTTGCGCATCAAGATCAAAGCCAGATGCGACGCTTGCGACGCAAAGCACGAAAGCAAGTCGAAAATGTGGCTAATTCTTGAAGCTGTGTACTGGAGCAGGAATACGTCCACCGCGAGTTACGAAAGCTTCGCAGCTTGTTTGGTTTACTGGCATAATCGGCGCGTATCCCATTAATCCACCGAAATTCGCCATTTCGCCTACACCTTTTCCAATTACTGGAATAATTCGCACAGCGGTAGTTTTTTGATTAATCATGCCGATTGCAGATTCATCCGCAATCATGCCAGAAATCGTCGCAGCGGAAGTATTTCCAGGAATCGCAATCATGTCAAGACCGACTGAGCAAACGCAAGTCATTGCCTCAAGCTTTTCAATAGTCAAGCAGCCAGACTTCGCGGCAGCAATCATATTTGCATCTTCCGAAACAGGTATAAACGCTCCAGAAAGACCGCCAACATAGCTACTTGCCATAATGCCGCCCTTCTTAACTTGATCGTTCAACATAGCGAGCGCTGCAGTTGTGCCAGGAGCACCAACTTGATCCAAACCGATTTTCTCAAGTACTTCACCAACAGAATCGCCAACTGCAGGAGTTGGAGCAAGCGACAAGTCTATAATTCCAAACGGCACACCAAGCCTACGAGAAGCCTCTTGTGCAACCAACTGACCTACGCGAGTAATCTTAAACGCCGTACGTTTAATAGTTTCGCATAGAAAAGCAAAGTCTTTTCCTTTAGCAGCATCAAGTGCACTCGAAACAACGCCAGGACCAGACACGCCAACATTAATCACAGCATCGCCTTCAGTTACACCATGGAAGCCGCCTGCCATGAACGGATTGTCGTCCGGAGCATTGCAAAAAGCCACGAATTTAACGCAACCGTAAGAATCGTTTCCAGCTGTAGCTTCAGCGATCTTTTTAATCGTGCGTCCAAGCAGCTCTACGCAATCCATGTCTATACCAGTTCGCGTCGAGCCGACGTTCACAGACGAGCACACAATTTCCGTCTCACTTAAGGCTTGCGGAAGCGACTCAATAAGCATGCGGTCTGCTGCAGTCATCGACTTTGCTGGAAGCGCGGAATAGCCACCAATTAAATCAACTCCAACAGTGTGTGCTGCTCTGTCTAATGCGTGCGCAATTTGCACAAAATCTTCAGGCTTTTTACAAGATGACGCTCCAACAAGCGAAATCGGAGTTACAGTAATTCGCTTGTTTACAATCGGAATTCCGTAGTCACGCGAAATATCGTTACCGGTTTTGACGAGATCTTTCGCAAGACGTGTGATTTTTTCCTCAACTTTGTTACAAACGTCTTGCAAGTTTTCGCAAGCGCAATCTAGTAGGTTAATTCCCATGGTGATTGTGCGAACGTCGAGCTGTTCTTGCTCAATCATCGAATTAGTTTCGCTTACTTCCATCAGGTTGAGCATTGTGTACTTCCTTACGTTTACTTAGATTGCTTTAGATTGCTACGAGTTTTAGATTCTGTGCATTGCAGTGAAAATATTGCTGCGCTGGCAGCGAATACGCACGCCAATTTCGTTTCCTAGCGTTTCTAATCCTGCAGCAAAGTCACCAAATTCGCAATCAACAGTAGACACGTCAACAATCATCATCATGTTGAAGAATCCATCGACAATTGTTTGAGAAATATTCAAAATATTTACATTATGCTCGGCAGCATGAGAAGTAACTTTCGCGATAATACCAACAGTATCGCAGCCGACAACTGTAATAATCGCTCTGGAAGCATCAGATTGCAACACTTCTTGCGATTCATTATTTTCTGCAACTGCTGTTGTGTTATTGGCGACCATATTTGCCTCCTGCCGTTTTGAACCCGTTGTTAATGCATAAAGTTTATGCATTAACGCGAATTATGCGGTTATTTGTTTTAATTTTACATATCATGCGTTTTTATGGCTTTATGCGCTTTATGAGTCTTTATACATTCTTATGCGCTTTATGCGTAAATATTATGCTGCTTCATATCTTCCGGAAGCGCGTTGCGAAGCGACACAAGCGATCCAGAGCGGAACACGGAACGAATGCCAGCAGCAAGAAGCGGCGCAATCGAAAGAACCGTCATATTATCAAGACGCTTCTCTTCAGGCACAGGAACTGTATCAGTCACAATGATTTCGCGAGCGCCAGCAGCTTTCAAACGCTCAACAGCAGGACCGGAAAGCAAAGCATGCGTTGCAACCAAAGTAACAGATTTTGCTCCAGCCTCACGCAAAGTGCGTACAGCTTCGCAAATAGTGCCAGCAGTATCGATCATATCGTCTACAACAATGCAATCGCGTCCTTTAATCTCACCGATAATTCCGTGAGCTTCAGCATGGTTAGGACGCGTAATATCGCGCGTTTTATGAATAAAAGCAAGAGGTAAATCTCCGAGTTTTGCAGCCCATTGCTCAGAAACTTTGATACGTCCAGCATCAGGAGACACGATAGTTGCGTTGTCGAGTTTCATAGAGTTTCGCACATAATCAATAAGCACAGGCATCGCAGTCAAATGATCAACAGGTCCGTCAAAGAAGCCTTGTTCTTGAGTTGCGTGCATGTCAACAGTCAAAATGCGCGTGGCGCCAGCAGCGCGGAATAAGTCAAACATTAAGCGAGCAGTAATAGGCTCACGTCCCTGATGCTTCTTATCTTGGCGAGAATATCCAAAGAACGGCGCAACCACGTTAATGCTGCGAGCAGATGCACGTCGCAAAGAATCGACCATAAGCAGCTGTTCCATAATCCAATTATTAATAGGACTCGTGTGCGCTTGAAGCACAAACACATCTGAACCACGAACAGGCTGAGTAAAGCGCACATACATTTCGCCATTCGCAAAATCGTAGGCAGTAGTCTCAAGCACATCAATACCAAGATACTGTGCAGTTTCATTAGCAAGTTCTGGGTATGCGCGACCCGTAACTAACATCATCTGCTTTTTTGGATTGCCTTCAAGAATTATTGACATAATTGCCTTCCCGTTTGCAAACTGGTGTTGCGCGACATAGTCGTTTTTTATTTTAGCAGCTTGTGCGCCTCGTACGACACAACAAGCGTTTTATTTTAACGCGTTACTTTAAAATCATTAAGAACTACGCTTGCAAAGCAAAATCATCATTACGAAAATAAGCCCGAATCCCACAAAATCTGCCCACGAAAAAACGGCTCCAGTAAACATAACAGCAGTAATTGCAGCAGTAACAGGCTCGCTAGCTCCAAGCAAAGTACCGCGAACTGAACCGACTCGCATAACGCCCTCTAAGAACAGCCAATATGCTCCAAAAGTTCCAGCAATAACAGTAAAAGTAAAAAGCAGCATAGCGCGCAAATCTAATGCAGGCATTGTTTCCCACGGTCGCACAAACGGGAGCATAATAAAACCAGAAATAATAAACGTAATGCCATTAACAGTCAGATTTCCCCATTTTGCAATCAATTTCACAGGCATAATAGCAAGCGCAGCTGTAGACGCAGCATCTGCAAGACCCCAGAGCAAACCCATAACAGGCAAAGATAGTGAGGAAAGATTACCACCCGTAGCCATTAAAGCAGTTCCTGCAAAAGCTAACACAACTCCAATAGTTTCGCGCATAGTTGGCACGCGGAGAGTGCGCAAACACACATAAACCAAAACAAACAGTAAGTTAAGGCTTTGAAGCACGGTAGCAGTGCCAGAATTAGTCCAATCAATAGTGCATAAATACGAAACTTGCGTAAGAAGCACGCAAACTACGCCAGTAAACGCCATCGAAATCCATGTGCGACCAGATTTGACTGCTCCAGTAAGCTTTCGCGGAGTGCACGCTGCAGCAGTAATGGCAAATAACATGCCAGCAGCAATTTGACGAACGCAAGCGATTTGCAAAGGAGATACGCGATACGTCGACATGAGGATTTTTGAAACCGTTGCGTTTGCACCCCAAAATGCGCCACCTAAAAGAGTTAAAAATATTCCTACAAGAATAGCGTTTGTAGAATGATTTAACGCTGGATTAGGTTTATTTGGAGTGCCTTCGATTGCTTTTGCCGCAGCTTTTGATGTGTCAAAAGTCTTTGAACCTGTTGATTGCAATTTTGAAGATTGTTGCTTTTTTGTTGAAGATGCACCGGTAGCACCAATATTTGATGAATCCAAATCATGCGCACTGCTACGCCAAGAAAACTTAACCATTATTAGATTCACCTCGCATCCCCAAAACAAGCAAACATGCAGTAATTATTGCACATCTACTCAACTAATTTGCTTATAAACAACACTTTAGAGAAACATACTCTACTTGCGCACACGAGAGAAATGTATAGTATTAAAAAATTACAATTCAAAATGCGCGTATTAAACAATAAAATCGACGCACTAGCCATATGAAGGCGGTAACATGCACAACTACGCATCAAGCAGTAATACTTTTCAACCACACCACATTTTAGTTACTGGCGGCGCAGGCTTTATTGGATCTAATTTTGTGCATTACATAGCTAAACATCATACAACGGTTGCTGTTACGGTACTTGATTTGCTTACTTACGCTGGGAATATGGCAAATCTTTACGACTTACCTCAAGATTTTGCAAACAACCGATACGCTTTTATTCGCGGAGATATTAGAGACGAAAATATAGTTGATCAGCTATTAGATCCGCATAATCCAGTTAAAACTGCAGAAGGAACAACACTTCCTGCTATCGACGCAATCGTAAATTTTGCTGCAGAATCACACAACGATAATGCAATCGAGTTTTCTGACCCCTTTATAAGCACAAATATTTTAGGAACGCATACACTCATTAAATTTGCACACAAATATAATATTCGTTTCCATCAAGTAAGTACTGATGAAGTTTACGGAGATTTTCCTGTTGACAGCGTGCTTAAATTTGACGAGTCAAGCCCATATTGTCCGTCTAGTCCATATTCTGCAAGCAAAGCTGCAGGCGATCTGTTGGTAAAAGCATGGTGTAGAACTTACGGTTTGCGCGCAACTATTTCGAATAGCAGCAATAATTACGGGCCGCGACAGCATATTGAAAAGTTTATTCCTCGTCAAATTACAAATATTATGTGCAATATGCCAGCAAAATTGTACGGCGTAGGAGATTCGATACGCGATTGGATCCACGTTGAAGATAATTGCGACGCAATATGGCACGTTCTAACGCGTGGAACAATCGGTGAAACATATAATATCGGTGCCAACTGTGAAGTTAACAACATAAATATTTTGCGGATTTTGATGCAACTAATGGGCGTGCCGGAAACAAATATAGCGTATGTAAATCCCAGAATAGGTGAGGATAGGCGTTACGCACTAGATACTACGAAAATTCGAACGCAATTAAAATGGGAGCCTAAGCACAACAATTTGAAGCAAGACTTGCAAGAAACAATATCGTGGTATGACTCTCACGCTGATTTATGGAAGCCTATTAAAGCGCAAGTCGAGCAGCATTACGCTGAATTAGGGCACTGAATTTGGGCGACGAAATTGGGTTAAGCATCAATCGGGTTTTCGGCATGAAAAAAGGGCTTCTAGCGATTGGCTAGAAACCCTGAGCGCGGAGAATACGAGATTCGAACTCGTGAGGCTGTTACACCAACACGCTTTCCAAGCGTGCGCCATAGACCACTAGGCGAATTCTCCAAATGTTAACTTAACAACCAAATCGCTTGATAAGCAAACAACTTAAATAGAATACCACGAATTTGAGATATTGCAAACTCGCGCGCGCCGTGACCTTTTTTGGGGACACTGGTGCAGTACGCTTTCTGCACCCGTGTCCCATTCTGCCAGTTTTCAGACACTCACTCAGATTGCGTTCTGCGTTAGGGTCTGATTTTGCCTATCTTCGGACACTCGCGCAGTACGCTTTCTGCATCCGTGTCCCTGATTACCGCTTTAACGCGCGCGCCGCGACAACGAAAGTTGAGACTACTTAAGCAGCGGCTCTACTTGCGATTCATAAGCACGCAAAGCCATGTCGATTACGTTGTGCATATCGTAATAGCTGTAAGTTCCCAAGCGACCGCCGAAAACAGTGTTCGGCTCAGCCGCCGCAAGCTCCGCATAGCGCGCATACAATGCTTTATCTGCATCAGTATTCACAGGATAGTAAGGCTCATCGTCGCGAGTTGCAGAGCGAGAATACTCCTGCCACACTACAGTTTCCCCAGCTTTAACGCTTTTACCCGGCACAAAATCAGCCTCACCACTAGCCTCTCCACTAGCCTCACCGCCAACTTCTTCACGCTCTGGATTAAAGTTCTTAAACTCAATCGCGCGCGTAAATGGCACATCAGCATCCGAATAGTTCATGACTGGGCAGCCAAAGTGGTCGCTCTCCTCGTAACGCACTTCCTTAAAGTCCACAGTGCGCCACTTCAACTCGCCGAGCGCATAGTCAAAATACCTATCAACCGGACCGGTATAAACCACTGGCACTCCAGCCTCCGCCAACGCGCGCTTGTTAAATGGCTGCGACTCGTCGAAAAAGTCTACGCCGAGCGAAACGTGAATACGCGGATCGTCAATCATGCGCTGCATCCAAGCCGTGTAGCCGTCCGTCGGCAAGCCTTCCCAAGTGTCTTTAAAGTAGCGGTTATTGTAGTTAAATCGCACAGGCAAGCGCTTAATAATTCCAGCAGGAAGCTCGGAAGGATCCGTTTGCCACTGCTTTGCTGTGTAGTTTTTAATAAACGCCTCGTAAAGCGGACGCCCAATTAGGCTAATGCCCTTATCGTTCAAATTTTGCGGATCTTTGCCAGCAAACTCCCCTGCTTGGCTTGCAATCAAAGCCTTCGCTTCCTCTGGCGTGTAGTGCGCATGGAAGAATTGATTAATCGTACCCAAGTTGATTGGCAACGGGTAAACTTCGCCGTCGTGAGTTGCGTACACGCGATGCACGTAGTTAGTAAACGACGTAAAACGGTTCACATAATCCCACACGCGCTTGTTGCTTGTGTGGAAAAGATGCGCACCGTACTTGTGAATTTCGATTCCCGTTCGCTCGTCAAAATACGAGTAAGCATTGCCGCCAATATGATTACGAACGTCAATAATTTCAACGCGAGCGCCAGTATTCTCCACTGCTTGCTGAGCTACAGTTAAGCCGAACAATCCTGCTCCAACAACTACTAAATCTGGGTAAGTTGTATTTTGGGAGGTTGCTGCTTGCGTCATATTATTTACCTTTCGTACTTTTAGTTGGGCTTATTATTTAAACTATGCTCCAACTCAATTCATTCATGCACAATACATTCTAAGAATAGGCTTAAGCGTATATATAATATCTAATATGACTAAGGCAAAGAGTGCAAAAACCCAGGAAATACAAGAAGCGCAAAATACTAGCAGCACAAATAGCAACAATAGAAGTTGGGAAGTTGTAAATCGTGTTGTTTACCCTGTAAAAGACGCTGAAATTACTATGCCACTTTACGTAATTCCTTGGCATCGCTCGTATTTGCAGCGCACTGTGCTCGATCCTCGTATGAATATGCGCGCAATCGATATAAATAATCTAAATCTTACTGATTTTAAAAAGCTTCTTGCAGACACTAGCAGTCATTTGCCAAATGTTGAAACTCAAGGGGTTTGCACTGTTCTTTC
>NQOP01000001.1:87656-97673 GCA_003585845.1 Bifidobacteriaceae bacterium NR021 | reverse complement strand
TTTCCTGCAAGCTATTGGCAGCATTGGACGAGCGTAAAAACTGTTAAGTTCACTGCCAGTGTTGAAGGCACTGGCTACTTGCAACTTATGCGATCGACTGGTCGCGGACTTACGTATCCTGTGCAAAAGTTTGAGTTTGATTCTCATCAACAGCAGCCAAACCAGCCAGCACAAGTTACGCAAGATACACAAATTATTAGCTACGAAATACCTATGACAGGTCTTGCAGATGGTGGATATTTTTGGTTTGAAGCTAAAGCAAGCGATTCTAGCAGTCTAACTGTTAGCAATGCCGAATGGAGTGTTCCTTGCGCAAATAAAGTGCAATTTAGCAACACAAAGCATCAGGAAGATTCAGCTAAGCAATCAAATAGCACTTTTTCTATTGCTATTACTACGTTTAATCGCCCTTCATACTGCCACAATCAGTTGAAGGCAATAGCAGAGAACAAAGCACTTCGCGCGCGACTTGACACAATTTATTGCACAGATCAAGGCACCGATTTAGTTAAAAATCAGCCTGGATTTAATGAAACAAGCGCAAATCTTGGCAGCCAGCTCACCTATATTCAGCAGGCTAATTTAGGCGGTTCCGGCGGATTCTCGCGAGGCATGTTTGAAACGCTTAAAGCAGGAAAAAGCAGTTACACAATGCTTCTCGACGACGACGCAATTAGTGAAACAGAGTGTATTCTTCGCGCGCTTCAGTTTGCTGATTACACAATTAAACCAGCCATTATTGGCGGCGGAATGCTTCACTTGGACAATCGTACCGTCCTTTACACTCAAGGTGAGCGTTTCACGCGTAACAATGTGTGGATGAAGCCTTCACAAAATCTTGATTACAATCACGATTTTGCAGCGATTACTTTGCAAGATTGCCCAGAACGTCACCAGCGAATAGACACTGATTACAACGGTTGGTGGATGAGTCTTATTCCAACTGCGATTATGAAAGAAATTGGTCTTTCGCTACCTGTGTTTATTAAGTTTGACGACACTGAATATTCGATTAGAGCACTTGAGCACGGATACCACACGATTTGCCTGCCAGGAGTGGCAGTTTGGCATCAAGCTTGGCACGATAAGGATCCTTCACGCACTTGGGAAGAGTACTTCTTCCAGCGCAATCGTTGGATTTGTGGATTGCTTCATTGCACTCATCCAAGCTTACGTTTCGCAGTTGAAATGCTTCGAAGCGACTTGGCTTCCGGTTTAAAACTTGCGTATTCTGCAATGTATTTGCATCATATGGGATTACAGGATATCTTGCGCGGACCGCAATATATTGTTGATTCAATGCCACAAAAGCTTGGCGAGGTTCGTAAAGCGCGCCAAGCGTTTAGCGACACGCAGCCGGTAAGCGATAAGGCACTCATTAATGAGGTTTTGCGCGAACACGTAAGTCCGTTTACTGCACATGATGCTAAGGCTTTGCGTAAAACACAAAAGCACGCAACAATTAAGGCTTTGTTTGCGCACGAAAAGCACGCAAAGAATCCTCGCCCAGAAGTCGCTATTCCTGCGCAAGACGTTTCTTGGCCTTCGTTTGTGGGAGTTAATACCGCAATTGTTACGGCTCCAGATGGCACTACTCTGAATCTTTTCCAGCGGAATAACAAGTTATTCCGTAAAATGTTGCGTGCAGACGCACTTTTGGCGTTAAAAATGTTACGTAAGTGGAAGAAGCTGTCTAGAGAGTATCGCAGCTACGATATGGCGAGCGTTGAAAGTTGGGATAAGATTTTCAACTCAACCAACAACAAGTAAGTAACGGAAGAAACAGCTACAAAACGCCAGAGAAATTACCGGCAAATGTTTCACGAAACTTGCTTAATCGTCATAGCACGATCGCTTAGCAAAGCATAATCACGATTGCGACTATCTCTAATCACAAACGTGCAGGCGTTCGCATCCACTGCCACAGCTAGCAAATCTGTATAATCATCCTCAGTTGGGCTAGGTGTGCGTAAAGAAGTAAACAGCGTAAACTCGCCATTGTTAAACAAATTTAGCGGCATTTCAAAATACACTGTTTGATGCCCACGCTTTTGCATTTTCAGCACTTTAGAACCAGTATCGTAAGTGATTCCACCACGTCGAACGTCATGCAAAGCGATCGCCAAATAGAAGTCACCTGGCTCGTCATACTGATACTCAACAGCAAAACGGAAAGTATCGCTGCTCTTGTAAATCTTGTCTTCCAAAGCATAGGTTCTAAGCAGCGGGCACTTTTCATTCAAACCTTGAGCATACTGACCCTTGCTCAGCTTCTCACCAAGCTTATTTTGCTTTTCGCGTTCAGCTTCGATATTTGCCAAAGTATATTGATCTGCCACGGACTCAGTATTGCCAATCGCAGCAACTTCACCATCACTAATCATCATCGCACGCGTGCAATAACGTTTAACAGCATTCATATCGTGCGTAACAAGAATAACTGTTTTAGTAGGATCTTTTCGAATTTCAGTAAAGAAAGAATCGCACTTGCGCTGGAAAGCTTCGTCACCAACAGCCAAAACTTCATCAAGAACTAAAATATCTCCCTGAGCTTTAATTGCCACAGAAAAAGCCAAGCGAACTTGCATACCAGAAGAATAATTCTTTAACTTTTGATCCATAAAATCTTCAAGCTCAGCAAATTCAACAATATCGTCATACATTGCGTCGATTTCTGCGCGCGTAAAACCGAGTAGCGCCCCGTTAAGATACACGTTTTCGCGGCCGGTAAGTTCCGGATTAAATCCAACACCAAGCTCAATAAACGGCACAAGCTTGCCTTTTACTTTTACACTTCCAGTATTCGGGTAATAGATTTGCGAAATGATTTTTAGTAGCGTTGATTTTCCGCCACCGTTTCGACCGACGATTCCGAAGAATTCACCGCGATGCACTTGAAAGCTTATGTCTTTAAGAACGTTCTGAATTTTATAGCCTTTAATACCTTTTGTAAGATTTATAAACGCTTGCTTTAGACCAGTTGCTTGCTCTGTTGGCAATTTAAAATATTTGCCCACGTGATTTACAGACAAAACGATATCGTCGTCTCTTGCTTCAGATTCTCGCGTTGCCGTCACTTCCGCTTCTTCCTGTAATGTATTCATAAATTCCACTTCCCCGTCATAACTGTCGTAAAATTTTCGCAATTTTCAACATCGTCACATAACTTCTACGAAAAGACGACTGTTTCTTCTAAATAGATAAACTCCCAGCCACACTATGAGCACAGTAAGCAAAAGTGGCACACAAGACATCCAAGAGAATCCAAATTCACTCCACACAGTTGGTTGCGTATCTGGAGCCAACATATTGTGACGCATATCTTGAATGCATTGAGCTATAGGATTAAGCAGCTCAAGCTTTGCCAGTGCCGCAAAAATACCACCTTTATTAATCACATAGCTAAGCGGATAAATAATTGGCATGCCGTAAAACAGTAGCTGTTGAATCACTTCCCAAATATGCAAAATATCACGGAAAAACACGTACATAGTAGACATTATTAACGCCATACCAATTGCAATCGCGTAAATCTGCACCAAACTTATTGGCAACAGAACCACTCTCCAAGTAAAATGCACTCCTCCAATAATTGCAAAAATAAGCACCACTACTAAGTTAATTAAGAAGCTTATTAAAGAACCAACTGTTGCCGAAACCACCACAATGTAGTTTGGAAAATGAATTTTGCGCAACAAATCGCCACGATCTACAAGCGAGCGCAAACCAATCGAAGTTGATTCTTGCACGAACTGCCATGCACTAATACCTAGTAATAACACCACAGGATAAGTCGGTGTGCCATCTGTCATTCGCAAAAACTTGCCAAAAATAAGATACATCACACAAAACATCATCAACGGCTTCAACGCCGACCATGCTACGCCTAAGAAGGAGCCTTGATAGCGCAGCTTAAAATCGGTTTTTACTAAACCACGAAGTACGATATTTGCATAAGCGTACTTGTTTCGACAACGAGTTATGAGATTTTTCACGTTCCCTATAATATCAGTTATATTGTAATTGAATGTGCTTAATCAAATATGATACGAATACACGCAAGTGCTACACATAAGACATTTATGCTAACATCGTACATATGCCGAAAGTATCGATTATCGTTCCAATTTATAATGTTGAAGCCTTTTTACCAGAATGTTTAGAGTCTATTCAAAATCAAACTTTTACTGATTGGGAATGCTTAATGTTTTCAGATGGAAGCAAAGACGGTTCCATCGATATTATGAAATCTTTCGCTAAAAAAGATAGTCGATTCGTTGTTATTGAAAAAGAAAACGAGGGTTATGGAGCCACTTGCAATCGCGGTTTGGAGCGTGCTAAAGGCGAGTGGATTAGCATTGTTGAGCCGGATGATTTCATCGATCCGCACATGTATGAACGTCTTTTAAGCAATACAGATCTTACGGATGAAAAAATTGATGTTATTAAAGGCGGATACTGGCTTTTTTACGATGGAAAAGATGGATATAAGGATGCAGTAGACACGCCGAACTTGTGCTATTTTATGCCTAAACACAGGTCTATTTTTAGCTTGAATGAATTTGCTGAGCCTTTCTACCATCATCCTTCTATTTGGTCCGCTATTTACCGCAAAGATTTTCTTAACGGAGATAACAAAAATAATGAAACCATACGTTTTAAGCCGATTCCTGGAGCAGGTTGGACCGATAATCCTTTCTTCGCTCAAACTATGGTTTTAGCAAATAAAATCTGCTGGAATCCTGGAAAGTACTACTATTATCGTCAAACTAATCCTGGCGCTTCTAGTTTATTGAAGGATTTTCATCTTCCGTTTGACCGTTTGCGTGATATGCGCGAGTTTCTTAGCAAGCAGAATATTTCACGCGAAGTTTTGCAAGCTTTTTATTCACGCGAATTTGATTACGTCAATTCGTTAATCACAGAGTTTGGTTTTGACGATAAGAATCCTGAAATACGCGAGCTTATTCGCGAAGTTTTTAGTTCTATGGATTCAAAAGAAGTTTTCCTTATGGCTTCTCGTTTAAAGCCAGAGTTTATGGATTATTACATGGACTTCTTAGGATCCTCGTACGAAGTTAAAGCACACAAAGCGGAATCTAATCCTGAGCTTTCTCTTGTTATTTTTACGCATAATGCTCATTCTTGGATTGTTGATTCTCTTAAAGCTTGCGCTTCTATAAACAATATTTCTTGTGAATTTATTATTGTAGACTCTAATTCTTTGGATAGCACTCTTAATATTGCTAATAGATTTACAGATAAAGATAAACGTTTTACAATTCAACAAAATGACGATTCATGCACTATAAAAGATATGCTTTCTAAAGCAGTTGATTACGCTCATGGAAAATACACGATTTTCATGCCTTCAAGCTATATAATCAACGAAAACGTGCTTAGAGCCGCTTTAGATAATATGCTTAAATGCTCTAATAATAAAAATAAGATCATTGATCTTGAGTTCTTTAATAACAAAAGCTTGCATAGTGATTATCTAATTGATTGTTCCATTAAAAATGATATTAAACATAATATTGATCTTTCTGAAGAAAGCTTTATTAGACCTGTAAATAATGATGACACACTGCAAGATACTTATTACGGATCTTACGCTCCTAAAGATATTGCAGAGCTTCTAATAAACAGTTGCTACAACTATGGCTGGCAGAAAATATGGAGAACCGAATTTCTGAAATCTGCTCACATTGAAGCTGGAGATAACGATACTCCTGCAACTCTTATGACTTTTAGCACTCGCGCAGCATTAGCAGCTCAAAATATTATGTATTGCGATTTGGCTAAATCATACGAAAATGCTTATGGCAGGTTCAGCATTGGAGCTGACGAAGGGTTCGAAAACCTTAACAGTAAAACAATTCCAGAAAACTTCTGGCTTTCAATAGAGCATCATGCCTCATTCAACGAAGCACCGCTTGAAGTTGATTCGGTGTTAGAGGTTGGAAAATGGCTTGAAAGCGAAGGGCTTCTTGAAACATACAATCAAGGATACGCGAATGCTCTTGTGGAAAGCTTCGTTCACGATTGCCATACGCGAGTAACTGCTGAATCGTTGGCAAACATCGTCCAAGATAAGTTAAAAGAAGTATTAGAGGTTCTGAATTACGAAAGAAATTCACACAACTTACCAACGTATTTTTACGACGAAAAAGCTTATAACGAATTCCAAAAGTTGCAGCTTAATGCCGCTTCTCGCACTTTGTGGCTAAAAGAGCGCATGTTTGAATTTGAACGCAAAAGCGAATTATGCGAGCAGGAAATTAGTAATATTCGCACTTCTGCACGCTATGTTATCGGCGAAAAAATAGTAAAAACAGCGAAGAAAATAGCATTCCCGTCTATTATTGCAAAATTGCAGAAAAAGATACGCCTCATGAGAAGAGATAGTAAATAATTTAGATTCTCGTAATATACTATACTGTTTGTTGTAGGTAAATCTGTTGGAGATCGTTAGATTATGAATACTTCGTTGAACAATGAGCGTAAAAGTGTTCCAATTTTATACATTGTTATACCTTGTTTTAACGAGGAAGAAGGCATTTCTAAAACCGCCGAAGTCCTCCAAGCGAAGATGAATTATCTTATGAATCAAAAACTCATTCACTCTTACAGCAAGGTGATTTTTGTAGATGACGGTTCTAAAGATTCAACATGGAATTTAATTGATTCTTTTAATCACAAAAACCCTTCACTTTTTGGCGGAGTAAAGCTTGCACATAACCGCGGTCACCAAAATGCGCTCTACGCAGGACTTATGTACGCTCGCAAGCAAGGTTGCGACGCTGCTATTTCTATGGATTCTGATTTACAAGATGACGTAAATGCAATAGACGAAATGCTTAAGAAGTTTGTTGAAGAACATTGCGAGGTTGTTTACGGAGTTCGTTCTTCGCGTAAAAAAGACACGTGGTTTAAACGCAATACAGCCTTGGCTTTTTACAAGGTTTTTGCCGCAATGGGTGCGGAAGTTGTGCCAAACCATGCAGATTATCGCCTAATGAGCGCAAGTGCTTTGGACGCTCTTTCCGAATACAGTGAAGTCAACTTATTCCTGCGCGGAATTGTGCCAATGCTTGGATTTAAAACTGGCAAAGTTTATTACGAGCGTGGAGTAAGAACTGCTGGAGTTTCAAAATACCCTTTGCGGAAAATGATTTCTTTCGCTTTAGAGGGTATTACTTCGTTTTCTGTTAAGCCGCTTAAATTAGTCACGTACATGGGATTGCTTTCTATTGTTATTGGTTTCGCAATGTTCGTATACGTAATTGTGTCTTTATTTACTAATCACACTGCTGTGGGTTGGTCATCGCTTATGTGCTCAATATGGTTTATTGGCGGATTCCTTATGATTTCTATGGGCATACTGGGAAGCTATATTGGCAAAATTTATTTGGAATCTAAGCATCGTCCACGCTACTATATTGAGAAATCTTTGTAAATCAAGTCTTTGTAAATATAATTTTATAAATACAATTTCGTAAAGGCACTTTGTAAGAGCAATTTTAAAGGGGTTCAAAAGTATGATTGAGCGTTTTCAGCATGTAAGCGTAGTGCTCGGGCGCTTTTTTAGCAATGCTATTGTGTGGTGTTCAGCTGTATTTTTCAGCGCGTTAGCATTACTTAGTTTAATTCTTTCTGCTCATCTTTTCCCCGGAGAGTACAGACTTGAATTTTTATGGTTTCAATCGCCATTTGTACTCATTTTAAGTGCTTTATTATTTTTTATTTTCGCGCTTTTAAAGAAACGTCATGTTTTTGATAAAATCCGTATTCGATACTTTGCTGCAGCAGTTTTTGCTTATGTACTTGTATTGGGTTTTTTGTGGATAAAAGTTACTCGTGCTTGGCCAGAATGGGATCCTGCTTACATGTTTAGCGCGGCGCAATATTATGCGGATCCTAATCGAAAACCTATAAATTGCGCTACTGATACGTCGGAATTGTCGTGGATTATTTGCCCAGGCGGCTACTTCACTAGATTCCCATTCCAATTCCCTCTTCTCTCTCTTATGCGATTTTTGGTAATCGTTTTTGGCTCTAACGCGTACCTTGCTTTTGAAGTATTGAACGTGTTATGCGCTGCTACTACTGGAATTCTTATTGCATACTACGTAAATTTGTTGTTCCGTAATAAGAATGTAACTATTCTTTCTTTGCTTCTGTACGCAGCATTTTTGCCTATGATTTTTTACGCGACTTTTGCGTACGGAAATACTGTTTGTTTGCCGTTTGTTTTCGGAGCACTTATTTTTCACGCAAAGAATATTAAAAACGGAAGTTGGCTTAATGCGGTTCAGTCGTTGATTTGCATGTTCTTTGCTATATTACTTAAGTCAACTATGGCTTATTGCTTAATTGGCATGATTGTCGTGTGGATTGTGTCGGCTTTGCGCTCTAAAAAGTGGGAGCACGCTGTTTGTGTATTGCTTGCCATTGTGTTCTTTGCTTTAAGTAATGTTGCTGTAGCAAGTTCAGCTAATTCTTTCGGACATAATGCAAAAGATGGTTTACCTTCTACTGTTTGGCTTGCAATGGCAACAGATCCGTCTCGTAACATAGGTCCAGATAATCCTGGATGGTATAACGGATATCCTACGAGCTTTGACGTTAAAACGTATAACAAAGATAACATTAAAAAGGAATCTACAGCATTATTACGTGATAATCTTAAGCATTTCGCAAATAATCCTGGCGATGCTTTTACTTTTGTCACTAAAAAATTTGCTGGAGAATGGCTTGAACCAACCTATGAATCTTTACTTGCAAGTAGTTGGAAGTGGAATGGCCCAGGTAGAACAGCTTTGCTTGATCGCAAAATGAATCCTATTTTAAGATCGCTTTATTCTGGAAAGCTTAATATTATTACATTTACTTTCTTAGACGCTCTTCAATTTATGCTTGTTGCTTTTACCGCACTATTCTTATGCGTAGCTCTACGAAAGAAAAAGTTGATTTCTTGCGAATATTTTACTCCGCTTGTTATCGTCTTAGGAATGGCTGTTTTGTATCTTATGTGGGAAGCACAGTCGCAATATATTTTGCCAGCATACTTGCTTATGATTCCGTTTGCTGCGCGAGGTTTTGATATGCTACTTTCGTGCTACGAAAATCGTGCTGCAAATAATAGTAATGCAGCAAATCCAAGCAATAATTGATGGCATTGTTTGGTAAATTATGGAGGATGTAATCATTCCCCATGCAGCGTATGTGACGTTTGCTGCCATTGCACGAGAAGCTCCTACTTGTGAAATTCCGCGATAATAGCTTAAATATGACCCTGTTCCAAGTAAGCCTATTGCAATCAGCATTAATATAGTTGTTAGAAGCTTAGAGGATGCAAATATGCTACTCGCTGAAATATTGGCTGTGAAACATAGTATTAACGCTATTATCGTGTAAGAAATAGCAGATACTGTTTCTCGAATGTGTAAGATAGTTTCGTCGTCAGCACTTTGTTTTCTAGTTGCCCAAGCGCACACTACAGCTTCGCTGCCCCAACCGATTACACTTAAAAATGCTCCAGCTAACCCTAATAGCGTGTTTGTAATGTTTGCAGAGCCTAGTGTATTTTGCGCATCAGAGCATGAATAATACCCAAGTGCTCCTACTGCTATAAGAGCTAGAGTAAAAGCTGCATACTTTTTTGCGCTTAAACGTTCTTTTAGTATGATTGCGGAAAGAACTGCTCCAAAAGCAGGGTATAGTGCGGAAATTGCTGCAGCATATCCGGCTCCTATATTGCTTGCTGCTAAAACGTATCCGCTCATACCAATAGGTCCGCCAAGTAAGGATCCGATGATAATAGGCGTGAGAATTTTTGGCTTTTTTAGTATTTCAAAAGTTTTATTCCACTTTTTTCTAACGCTTATATAAGTCCATATGAGTATTGCGCATACAATATCGTGAAGTAATGCGCCAATAATTCCTGTGAAGATTACTAGAGCAGTGTTACTTTCGTATGATGCGTTATTTGTAAATACGAATGATGCGGTTAAA
>NQOP01000001.1:81671-86911 GCA_003585845.1 Bifidobacteriaceae bacterium NR021 | reverse complement strand
CCTACTTGCTTGTTAGAAGATGTTTGTGATTTGTTTCTGCTTGTTTATATGCTGCTTATTTAGCTTTCACTTGTTTGTTATTGGTTTGTAGATTATTTATTATTTTCATAAGCTTTTAAAGCTTCGTTAATATATCGTTTCGCATAGCTGTAATACGTGTACATGCAAGTTCCTATATTTTCGCCTTCTGCTTGTTTAACAAGTGACCACAAATGCCAGCACCATCCTGCAAATCCTATATAAGCTAATAAATGACGCTTTTCTTGTGTAGACGGAGTATGTGATAAATAAATAGGCATTGCTTCGCTTATTTCGGTGTTATTGAATTCGTCTGAAACACATAAAGTACCAAAATCTTGAGCGTAATCAGACATTCCAGCATATTCCCAATCGATAAGATGATAGCGATTGTTTTGATCTATTAGAATATTTGCGCCTAGTATGTCATTATGGCAAAGGCAAGTACGCGTGCCGTCTTGAGTAATTACAAAGTTATGAAGCTCGTCAGCTAAAACACTTAGGTCGATGATTTTTTGCGGTATTTCTACATTTCTATCATGAAGTTCTTTCATATAGCGCTGAGATTCTGCGTAAAAATCAAAGTTGCGATGCACACTTTCGTTACTTTCATGCAAAGAACGAACTAATTTCAAGCTTTCTTGTAATTGGTTAGGATCGTGCATATTTGCAATATGGCAATCTGGCAAAAATCGTGAAATCTTCCAACCTTCTTTAGCGTCTGCTGTAATAAAAGTGCCATCTAAACCAAGTTTTTGAGCCAATTGTAGAGCTTCAGCCTCAGCTTGCCTGTTAATAAGCACGTCTGTTCCAATGCCAGGATGCCTATAAACGTATTCACTATTGTCAACCGAAAAATGGCAAGATAAATTAGTAAGACCTTTTTTAAGCGGATAAACGTTATGAATATCGGATTTTTTGCAGTTAAGTGTTTGAGTGATATTGTCAAAAATTGCGCTATCAATATTTTCTAGGAAAAGTGGATCAAATTCGCGTAGCTCATCAATAGAATCAAATTCGTGAATAATTGGCGTATCATACTTGCGTATTTGCATGTCGAGTTCGTCAATGTGTTCAATAAAAATATCTTCCCAAAGTTTTCCTGCAGTTTGTGGCAAATCGTATTCTTCACGAAGAATTTGCACAAGTCGCTTAGAAAATGCTTCGTCAAAATATACGTGACCAATCATGTACCAAGCGTTACTTCCACCAATCGTGACTTTTGTAATGCGATCATGCGCTCCGCAAGTCATGCACCATTCTTTAGTGTATCCTTGCTGGAATTGAGCGGAATAATAAGCTTTCCAAACGTATTTTTCAAATGGATTTTCGTCGAAATAATTGTCCGATGAGCAAATATAAGTGTTCGATAACTGGTTTGCTACTGCCATAATCGAGCTGTTGTTATTGCGCGTGCTGTACTCGCTATTTGGCACGATTTTTACGTTAAAAGCGTCTTCTAAGTAGAAAAATTGCTCTTGCTTGTAGCCAACAACAATTGTTATATCGTTAATCCCAGCTTCGTTAAGTTGCTTGATTTGGCGTTCAATAAGAACTTCTCCTCGAACTTTGATTAGTCCTTTAGGCAGTTCGTATGAAATAGGAGAAAATCTTGAAGAAAAGCCTGCTGCCATAATAATAGCGTTGCGTACTTTATATGGTTCAAGAGATTTAATGCCTTCTTCAGTGATGCGCAATTCGTTTGTTGTTTCAATAAGATTTTTATTTTCTGCGCTTTTTATTGCTGAATTAACAGTTCCGAGTGAAATTCCTGATTGCGAGGCTATGTCTCGCTGGCTTAATTGCGCACTTCTGTTTTTGTTATTTAATAGCGTTGTAAGAAGCTTAAATTCGTTGTGATTGATAGCCATGCGAGCCTCGCTTGTGGTTGGTATTTTGTTCATTATACAACAAGCGTTCAAAAATAGCTATTAAATTTTTATTTTGAACAACACACAGCTAAAGCGACCGAAATTTTACAGACGCGTAAAGAATAGGTCGCTTGCAAGCAACAAAACGTATATAATAAATAACCATATGACTTTTGCTAGTAAAAGTGAGAGAAAGCAACAGAAGGTGTAAGTATGGCGTCTGTATTTCGTAAGCTAATGCGCAAATTTATTGAGCATTGTCCTTCGTCAAAACGTTCAATAAAAGATCTTAGAGCGCAAGTTAGTGATTTACAGAACAGCATAGATCGCATGCAACGCGTGTTAGACGAACAATTGCCGCGCATTCTTGAAAACCAACGCAATATGCACGTTGACATACTTACGAATCGAGAGCACGCTTCTCTCTTAGCTTGGGCAAACTACCGTCATGACAACGAAAGCGATTTTGACGCTCGCAAGCGTTTTTACTATGGTCTTCCTCAGGCAACTGGTTCAGTGCGACTTATTCAACGCGGTTGCGCTTCGCTTTTAAATGAATTTGCAGCGTTTGCTAAAGAATATAATTTGCAATATTGGGCTGATTTTGGTACTTTGCTTGGCACTATTCGCCATCGCGGATTTATTCCTTGGGATGACGATACAGATTTAGGAATGATGCGAAGTGATGTAGATAGGCTTCTTGAATTGCTTAAAAAAGATGAAAAGTTGTCTAAACGCTATCGCGCAGTGCTTGTATTTGACCCTTACGTTTTCTGCAGGCAGCTTAGATTGCGATACAAAAATTCTGAAGACCCCAGCTTCATTGATATTTTCTTCTACGATTACATGCCTAAATACGATGATCATACTAAGAAAAGGTTTATTGAAATTCGTGAAGAATTAAAAAAAGATTTGAAATCTAAACCTTTCTATAATAAATGGCACGCAAACGGATACTTGGAAGATGGCGAAGAGTTTAGTGACGAAATAGAAAATACTTTCACCAAATATCAAAATATTGCAAAAAGTGAAAATATTATTGCAGATGACGTTACTAGCAACGAGTGCAATATTATTTACGGGCTTGATAACGTCGATTCTGAATTAATATACACATCGCAATATGAGGATATGTTCCCGCTTAGGCAAGAAGAATTTGAAAAATTCGCAATTTTAGTACCTAATAAAGCAGAAAAAATTCTGTTTAACTATTATGGGAATATTTATCAGCTTCCTTCAGATATGGTTTCGCACTTTCAGCATGTAAACCGTGAGTTACTTAACGACCAACATACTATTGAGGCGATTAAGCAAGATATTGAAACTAACCCTTATATACACTGATCATACTTAAGCTCTGAAATTTAATAAGTATATGCATTACATTCATTGTCATTTATCGTAAAATACATAAAGCGGTAAGTATTCGCGCTACTTGCCATACGTTTGCAATATACTTGCTTTAAAAGTAACAGATTTTAAAACCGATACACACAATAATGTGGGGTAAATAGTGGCAGCAATAGCGACAAAAAGCGAAATACATGAAAACAGCACAAACGAAAAAAGTACGCACATAATGCAGAGTTTTCTACTAAAAATAATGCCATCTATGCAAAATATGCAAAACTTTTTAAAAACCCACGCATTATTGCGCAAAATATTACCTTTTATAACAATATTTGTAATTACTGGACTTGTTACTATCTTCTTCTTCAGTAATCTATATCTTTCCTATAGTTCTAAAAATTATGCAGAAAAACAACTTGCTCTAGTTAACGCATCAATACCAGACTCCAGCAGCTATAATGCGCAAACAGGCAAAAAAGAAACTAAAGATCAAGCTCATATAGTTGGAAATACAATAAATATTCCATCTTCTGGATCAGATGTAATATTAAGCAACATCAACTCCGCTACTAAAGCTATAAAAATTGAGTTAGAGCAAACAAAACCAGTAACACTAGTGACAGGAACTGTTGAGATCGAAGACTTCGGCATAGCTCCAAACGCGTACACTCTAGCAGACTCTTTCCAAATGTCTACAGGAAAACACAACACTAGAACACTTCGATTTGAAAGCCACGGAGATGCTTATAAAGTTCGCTTACACTTCAACCAAACAGGAGCTCCTTTTACTCTCAAAGCTGTAACAGTAAATCCGCCTTTTAAACTGCACATAAACTTTGGAATGTGGGCAATACTTTTCGTTGCAAGCTCACTTATATTCTTGGTATACAAGAAAAAGTGGTATTTGCTTAACTACGACCGCCACAATCTTGCACAAAATATAGTTTTTTGGGCAGTATGCGCAATGCTTATGGGATTCTCGCTCTACCTGTGCTTTGTTGCGTACCGACGCATTGGCATAAAAATACCTTTCCCAACCGATAATTACGATTATGTGAATAACAATCAATACACCAAACAATTAGAGGCATGGAAAAACAACTCATTATCTTTTATCACTAAACCACCTCAAGAACTAATAAATTCAACTAATCCTTACAGCATAGGCGAACGCAACCTTCTTGGTTCTAAAGGCGTTTATTCACTGTTTGACACAGTACTTTATGAAGGAAAATATTATTCTTATTTCGGAATTACGCCTCTTATACTATGTTACTTACCATTTAATTTAGTGTTTTCTCACTCAGTACCATCAGCACTTTTGGTTGGAACTATGCTAGCACTTGCATGCATTCCAACCCTTTTTGCATTGCTACGAGAGATCGTTACGTTCTTCAACATTCGAGCAAATTACTTGCTAATGCTTTTTTGCGCTGCGGCCCTACCGTTTAGTTGTCTAACATTCTATTTGCAAGTTTCATCTTGCGTATATTATTTACCATTGCTAAGTTCACTGCTTTTCGGTTCATTATTTGTGTACTTTGCACTTAAAGCTACTAGACTTAGAAATTCGCAATCTCAATACATTTATTTTGCTTTTGCAGGAATAAGCCTTGTTTTACAATGTGGATCAAGACCTAACGCATGCATTCCAGTAATTGCTCTAGTGGCACCTATATTTATTGCAATTTTATTTAGTAATTTGCGTAGTTTGTGCAACAAAATTATTGCAGCTTCATGCTTCCTGACACCTGTTATATTTGGCACCGCAGCACTACTTTTTTACAATTATTTACGATTTGGCTCTTTATTTAACTTTGGGAATAACTATCAATTAACAGCATACGATGTTAGATATCAACATATAACTTTTGATCCTACTCAAATTAAAGATATGATTGTTAATTATTGGTTTATGCCATTAAAAGTATTACCTAACTTCCCTTATATAGCGCCAAATATAGGAACTGCACAAACTTACGGAAACGTGCTTTATATTGA
>NQOP01000001.1:80141-80863 GCA_003585845.1 Bifidobacteriaceae bacterium NR021 | reverse complement strand
CTTGCAACAACTAATCTCACTCAAAAATTTATGATTGGGCTTGGTTTAACAAGCTCCATTCTTCTAATGTATATGAATTATTGCTTAGGAGGATGCTTCTATAGGTATTACTGTGACTCTTTGCTAATTATTATGATCATTGCATCAATATTTATTTTGAGTTCAACGCAATATGTACTATCTAAAGATCTTAAAAATTCCGCGAATGACACTATTCGAGTAAGCGAAAATATTTTAGTACAAAAATTAAATAAATATAATTGTGCACGATTACGTAATTTTGCAATTATTTGCTGCTTATTAACAATTATTTTGGGCATTCTGCTTGTTTTTAGCAACCATGGAAACGGGCAAGAAATGCTTAATTTGGATACTATAAATCCAGACTTATTCCTTAAATGGAGCGATTTATTCTCAATTGGCAGATAATAAATTACTAATATGCGAGAAAAATAAATTCAATTCGCACAATTAAATAATCATTAGTAATTTAACTTAATAATGATTTTGTTATTAGACAAATATAGCCGGTATGCAACTAAAGCACACCGGCTATATCAATTTCACGCTATACTAAAGATTATTTAGCTTCTAGCGTTTCTTTTTCGCAACTTTGATGCCAAATACCGTTACCATCATTGTGTTCATCTTCAATAGGTGCACCGACCTTCTTAAAGTCACCGCGCGCATAATAATCCTTGCGAAGATTGAACATGATAACG
>NQOP01000001.1:79117-79256 GCA_003585845.1 Bifidobacteriaceae bacterium NR021 | reverse complement strand
ATGCGTCCAAACATCACCATTCTTGCAGCGCTGACGCCACCAGCCAGCACCCATATTCTCCTCTTCGGCAACAGGAGCACCAAGCCAACCAGCACCACGATGAGCATAGTATGAATCGCGAAGAGCAAACATGATAACA
>NQOP01000001.1:77494-78421 GCA_003585845.1 Bifidobacteriaceae bacterium NR021 | reverse complement strand
ATGCGTCCAAACATCACCATTCTTGCAGCGCTGACGCCACCAGCCAGCACCCATATTCTCCTCATCAGCAACAGGAGCACCAAGCCAACCAGCACCACGATGCTTATAGTAAGAATCACGAAGCTCATACATAATAGCGATCTTCTTATCCTTACCATGCGTCCAAACATCACCATTCTGGCAACGCTGACGCCACCAGCCAGCACCCATATTCTCCTCATCAGCAACAGGAGCACCAAGACGACCAGGACCGCCATGAGCATAGTATGAATCGCGAAGCTCATACTGGAGAGCAAACTTCTTGTCTCCACTAGTCCATACTTCACGACGACCAGAACTCTTTACAGTCCAGCCACCATAGTTGCGGGTTTCTCCAGAAGGCTTAGAAGAATTAGGCTTAGTAATCGTGTTACCAAACTCAGAAACACCATTGATTTCGCCACCATCAGCCATGCCGAATGCGTTCAAATCAACGCGACCATCAATTCCGTCAACGCTGCCGTCGGAAGTGTACTGCCATCCGCGCAACGCTGTAGAAATAGGGAATCCTACGCGAGAACCGTAGCTAGCAACCCAGCTTGTACGCTCGTGAATATACTGAGAATTTAATGGTCCTCTCAAATAATTTGTATAAGAGTAAACGCCGAGCTTATGGTAGCCTGCAGAAACTAACTGATTCCACCAGGAAGCAACAATATCCTGGTAAACATATGGAGATGTTGGTGGTTTATGACCACTCCAGTTCCACTTTTCCAAATCGTAATAAACAGGATACGTTAAATCTTGAGGACTTACTCCAGCACCCTGTAAAAGATTTACAATGTCGGCACCTTCAGCAGCGCCATCTTCAGCTTTTTCAGCATAAGAATACATGTAAATGCCGAATGGAATACCAAGACGCTTGCATTCGCTAATATTGCGCAAAGC
>NQOP01000001.1:76541-76675 GCA_003585845.1 Bifidobacteriaceae bacterium NR021 | reverse complement strand
TTGCTTGTCATAGCCATTATCCCAGCCATAGCTAATACGAATAATCGCACCATCTACTCCAGAAGCTTTTACAGCATCCCAATCAATTTCTTTTTGATGCTCAGAAACGTCAATAACCGCCTTAGCGTTATTGA
>NQOP01000001.1:74966-75702 GCA_003585845.1 Bifidobacteriaceae bacterium NR021 | reverse complement strand
CAAACACATCATCATTTCCATCGATAAAAGCCGTAGTGCCATCAGCATCGCTCCAATGCGCACCATACTCATTATCAATAAACGAGCTTTGATACACAGTGCCAGAATGTGATTGAATAATAGGCTTAACAACACTTTTGGTATGCACATTAGCACGCACATTTGCATGCACATTAGTATTCACATGTTCAACCGATGAAGATTTTTGCGGCGCAACGACATTCATAGTGAAAGCAGTAGCAGCCGACACTAATCCAGCTAATACACGTACGATAATCTGTCCCACGAGTCCTCCAGACATGTTTTTTACGTGTTTCTCCGCTACTACCATAGCAATAGCACCCTAATAACAAGCATAAATTCAATGAAAATGTGAAAATAATATGCAAAAATATGTGATTTTTATAAAAAATTGAAATAAAAGAAATACAAAAAACAGATTGCACTAAAGAAATTACAAAAAACAAAATAAAAACAAATTACAACGCACAAAGCAAAAATAAAAAATGGAGCGGACGACGGGAATCGGACCCGCGTAATCAGTTTGGAAGACTGAGACTCTACCATTGAGCTACGTCCGCAATTACGCACCATACTTGCACGAAATATTCACGCACAAATATCGACTCGTTCAAGTATACAGATGCTTGTGACATCGACACAAGTGCACAAAACATATTTTTCTTATAATGTAGCTTTTCTTATAAGACTTCAAGCATTACAACAGCTGATGCGA
>NQOP01000001.1:56236-74153 GCA_003585845.1 Bifidobacteriaceae bacterium NR021 | reverse complement strand
GCGATTGCTACTATCTACGTGCTCACTACTATCTACGCACTCGCTGGACGCACTGAAAAGCGATTTTACAAGTTGCGAATGCACATCTGCGCTGAGAATAACGCGCGGGCAACCATGGGAATCGTTAAGAATCTCAATACTCGCCCACGGCATGTTATCCAGAGTATATGGATAAGGGTTATTTATTGTGCATAACGCCTCAGACCACGCTTTGATCACAGCTTCTTTGCCAGCCCAACGTGCTGCAATATGTAAAGCTTTCTCATCATTCTTAGCTTGAGCACGAAGATCACATTGCCGAAGCTCTCGCACAGAAAACAGCGCACGCCAACCGTTGCTATCCTGCATCTGCTGAGCAAACTGCGCAACATTTACTAAGTCGTGCCCTATTCCTGCAATCATACACACCTACTTTTATACACACGCGTAAAGTTTCTGCCGGATCTCGCCTCAAAAACGACCTTTATTTTACACGCCTGTAAAATTTAGGTCGGATTTAAGATAAAATCCGACCTTTTCTTTACATTTGCAACTACTTAGACTCAGCAGTAGTATCCGTTAGCGTTAAGGCGAGCTTCAGGATTAAGCAACATCGCCTTTTCTGCTTCGTGACCGTCGTAGCGAGTGCCATCCGGAAGGCGCGTGCCATCCTTCAGCAAGTGACGATTCTCAACAGGCTCGAACAAAGCAGATCGGCCCATCATGCCTTCCTCAAATCGCCTCTGGCCTGCAGCCAAACGCGCATTTGCCTTGGTACGCCAATTCTTAAGCGCATCAACACCTGCGCTAGCAGCCACAGCAGCCTCAAAAGCACCAGGATGAACCAATGCCACAAATCCGCTAACATGACCGAAGCCGAGCGAAGTAGCGAGAGCAGCCTTCACTGCACAAGAACCAACTCCGGAACCTGCACCATCGCCAATGCGCATCGGCTCACGCAACCAAACCATGTGGTCGTCACGCGCAAGCTTAGGATCCACGCAGTCAAGTGATGCGTTTCCAGGAATTACGCCACTTCTAAACAGTTGCGTCAAACCGTTGATTTGGAAGATGCACGCGCCGCCCTTTGCGTGACCGGTCAGCGTCTTTTGGCTGATTACGAACAGTGGATTTCCGTCCGTACGTCCGATTGCATGCGCAAGAGTATTGTGCAGCTCGGATTCGTTCGGATCGTTGGCATTCGTAGACGTATCGTGCTTAGAAACCACAGCAATATCGTCCGGAGTAACACCAAGAGCTGCCAAATCGCGCACGAGCTTAGACTTAGCTCCACCCATGCCTGCAGCCAAAGCACCCAAGCCCGGAGCAGGAATAGAAGTGTGAATGCCGTCAGCGTAGGAGTGAATGAAACCAACCACACCAGCAACAGGCAAACCAAGCTTCAAAGCAATATCGCCGCGCGTAACCAAGATCGTACCGCCGCCTTGAGCTTCAAGGAAGCCGCCGCGTCTGCGATCGTTTGCGCGAGAGAAGAATCGTGGATCAATGCCCTTCACATACATTTCTTCGCTATTGGCAGTTGCGTTCATATTGCCGAAGCCAACTACGGATTCCACACCGATATCGTCAATTGCGCCAGTTACTACGAAGTCAGCTTTGCCGAGAGCAATCTTGTCAACACCTTCTTCGAGCGAAACCGCTGCAGTTGCGCATGCAGACACCGGCTGAACCATGTTTCCGTAGCCGCCGATATAGGTTTGCATTACGTGAGCTGCAACAACGTTTGGAAGCGCCTCTTGCAATACATCCGTAGGAATTTCGTGGTTAAGGAAGCGATCCAAGTACAGTTTTCGCATTGAGCTCATGCCACCAAAACCAGTTCCTTGCGTGGAAGCAACCATCGACGGATGCACGGATTGCAAAATCTCCGAAGGTGTGAAACCAGCAGAAATATAAGCGTCTACAGTTGTGACAATATTCCACAACGCAATCGTGTCAACACTTCCAACCATTGAAGCAGGAATTCCCCACTTCAGCGGATCGAAGCCCTTAGGGAATTGTCCACCGACGGTTCTGGTCATCGCAGCCCTACGCGGCACGCGAATCATAGAACCTGCCTTGCGCGTAACAGTCCATTCGCCAGATTCTGCATCGCGAGCAATCTCAGTGTGCGATTCATCAAGTGCCACATATTCGCGCGCAATTGTTTCTGTTGGAACGCTGAAACTCACGTCGTGATCGAGGAAGATTTCTGCTTCTTCTTCGTTCGCTCCATCCTTGTAGTCGCCGCCCATTCCGGTTTCGAATGGTCGAATACCGGAGCGCGCAACTACTTCATCGCGATATTTCTCTGCAATATCCTCTTCTGGAATAAGCGTGCCATCCGCATCATACCAGCCTGGCTTTGGTGAATCCTGCCAAGTAAGCAAGCCCATATTCCAAGCCAATTCCAGTACTGCTCCTGCAGAAAGCTCCACGGATCCATCTTCGCGAATTCCAAGTTCTGCTTCGAAACGAGTACGTCCGGAACCCCACGGTCCAAGCTCGCCGACTGAGACGATTACAATTTCGTCTTCTGGACGCGCTGTTACGTTCTTCCAATCAGCCAAGTTGACTCGCGGCTGAGTTGGCACGTAAGGCGTTGGAAGTGCTTTGTTGGTTGATTTAGCAGTTGATTTAGCAGAAGATTCTGCAGCTTCTTCTACAGCTTCCGCCGCTTCTTCCGCAGCTTCCGCACGCTTCTGATCTTCCAGCGCTTCTGCTCGAAGCGCGTTCAAATCAAGAGGCTCCTTGCCTAATCCACCCGTAAAATCAACATCCAAAGGCGCAATTGCTGCCTGCTCTCGCGCTTCCTTCGTGCACAAATCGAGCAAACGATCTGCCATTTCTTGCGTTGAGTAGGTAGTTAAACCATGACGTTCAACTACAGCCACAAGCGGATCATTTCCGCCCATTAAGCCGGTTCCACGCACCCATCCAATCTTAGGATGCGCAAACGTCACGCGGTCCGACCACACACTTTCTGCATGCGCACGGTTCACAATCGCATCGAAAGCACTCTTGACTTCGCCATAAGCACCATCGCCGCCAAACATACCGCGGTTTGGAGAGCCAGGTAACACAACGTGCATACGATGTTGCACATCCGTATCTGCTCCAATTTGCGCAAATCCAGCGATTGCACGCTCAACACCCCACAGCATTAAGCGCGATTGCGATTCAAAAAGCGAACCAGAATCAGCCAAAGTGCCGTGAACTGGAGGCGCTGCAAACGGGAAGAACATGCTCGGCTCGTAAGCAGGCTTCAAAATAGTAGTAGTTGCGCCGCTAACTTTCTTCGAAACTGTGCCAACCCACTTTACAAGCGCGTCAACATCGCGGTAGCTAGACAAGTTTGCTGGAACAAGCCACAACTTTGCGCCCATTTGAGCGTTTTCGCGATACGCTTTCTTCGCCCAAGACTTAACGCTCGGCTTGAAACTGTGCGAAGTTGCAATAACCGTAGCTCCACCCTTAAGCAAGCCCGTTACTACGCGAGCAGCAATCGAATTAGGAGCAACACCTGTAACTACTGCAACTTCTCCTGCAAAACGAGTTGCTTGAGCAGTATCAACGTTGTTTTGTGCAAGTTTAGTGCGAGAATCGCGAGCAATACCATCAAATATTGTTGCAAGATTGTTTAATTCGCGAGATTTAGAAAGACTTGCAAACCACTCAGCTTCCGAAGCTACTGCTTCCCCTGCACCAAGGAAACTACCAAAATCATTTAAGATTTCAGAAACTTCATTTACCTGAATATCAACATTCTTTCCAGCATACTTGTAATACAAGCGAGCAACGTCTTCGCGAGCCGAAGCCCAGCGGTCGTCGAAAAGAATTGCCTTTCGCTCATCAAATCGAGGAGCCACCTGCTTTGGCCAATCCGCACCAAGCTCAGCTTCAACAGCAGCCACAACAGCCGCGTTTTCGTCGGCTTCGGTTTCTGCTTGAGGAGCCTCAACACCAAGCTTTGCAAGCACAAACTTAGCTGTTGCAGCAAGCACGCCATCTGCGCCAACAACCTGCTGAGCGAAAGCGTCAAGAGCTGCAGAATCAACAACAGCACCGCCGGCTGCGCCACCAGCAGCACCCGGCTGAGAAACGCTAACGCCGTGAGCTTGAGCAACTTGCGCAATTGCTGCGTCAATTAAAGCGTCAGCTGCAGCAGTATTCTTTGCAGGATCCGTAGAGAGTTGCGCAAGATTTTCACCGCGCACGCTAGCACCTTCACGCGTTTGCAAAACCAAAGCAGCAAGAACGTGCGCACGCCAGCCTTCGCCAAGCTGCCAGACTTCCGAAATTCGCTTGTCAATTTGCGCTGGTTTCACACCGGCTGCACCGAAAAGCGCACGCAAACGTTCGCGCACAATATCGGAAAGCACAGCACCAAAAGCCTTATAGCGCGGAGCAACGGAATCAACTAACTTTTTAAGCGCACTCATTGGAGCTTCTGCAGCACCGTCCACGCTTGCCACGCCAAGCTCGGAACTAATATCCATAAGAAGCTGGTTTCTGCGCGAAGATACGCCATTTGTAAGCGTATCAGTTGTATCAGTGTCGCCGATTTGGTCAAGACGTATTTTTGCACTATACGCAATAAGCATTGAGATTGCGTCGGATGCTTTGAATGGCAAGTCTGCTACAGGTCCGCTTGCTGCTGCATTAGCTGCAGGAGCAGAAGCCGCAGGAGCAGCAGAGGCAACATTTGCTGCAGGAGATGCAGGAGCAGCAGTCGCATCAGCAGTGCTACTTGCTTCTTGACTATCTTCCTCAGTAAACACTTCAGGCACAAGCGAATCCGTGTCAGTCATATAAACGCGGCCTTCATCACGACCAACGTTGTAAACAGTCACTTTTTCGCCACTAAACTCCGGCAAAGCAAGAGTTTTAGCACCAAGATTTGCCAAAGTTGGCGCGTTTCCTAAACCAACTTCCACGTACTCTTCAACGCCAAGACCACCGCGAGCGCGATCGGCAAACATAAGAGCCTGCGTTTCAATCCAGCGAACTGGAGAAGCGAACTGCCATGAAAGAAGCTCCGTAAGAAGCAATCTACCAAGCTTCTGCTCATCCTCTGCATAAGATTTCCACGTAGTTTCATCTTCCAAAGCTGCTTCAATGCGCTCAGATGGCACAACATCCAAAATCTTTTGCGCAAATTCTCGCGTAAGCTCAAACGGGCAAGCCACGAGGTTTGGAATGTAACGGTCTACAAGCACAGAGTAATCAATATGCTTCGGCAGCAGCGAATCGAGCTTGTCGCGGAATTCCGGCACACCCTTTCGAAGAATTCGAGAGTGGAACGGCACGTCAATTCCTGGAACAAACATAAATGGAGGCTTGCCGCCATACTCCTTAGCGCGCTTAGAAGCGTCTGCCGCCAATGCCTTCAAGCCTTTAATAGTTCCAGCAATTGCGTACTGCTGACCTGCCAAGTTGTAGTTTACAATTTGCAAGAATTCGCCAGTAGCCTTGGAAATGCCATCAACGTAAGCGTTTACGCCTTCGTCTGATACTCCAAACTGGTTTGGTCGAAGCGCACCCATGCGGTAGTTCGAGCGACCTTGTGCATCGCGCTCAATCAAGTGATGCATTGTAGATCCGCGGTGGAACACCAATTCAAGCACAGTTTCGAGTGGAATAATTTGCGCGAAGGAGCTCAAAGCATTGTATTCTCCAAGCGAGTGACCAGCAAAGTAAGCAGGCCAAATATCGCATCCTGCTTCACGCAAACGCGCGGTTTGCGCAAAGGCAACTGTTGCGAGCGCAACTTGCGTAAATTGCGTTAAATTAAGCAATCCTTCAGGATGGTGATAAGTTACGCCGTGAGCAGTAAGCTCCTTTGGATTATCGCGCACGACTGCGAGGATTGAGAATCCAAGCTTTTCGCGAGTAAGCTTGTCTGCTCTCTCCCAAGTATCGCGCACTGCAGGCGACTTTGCGCGCTCATCCAGCGACATTCCTTGCTTTTGGATACCCTGACCTGGGTATACGAATGCTGCACGTGGAGCGCGAGTAAGTGCGCTTGCTTTAGACACGATTTGCCCATCAACTCGGCATGTAACTTCCAAAGCGAGACCACCGCGACGAACTTTACCAACGCGCTCAACTGTGATTTCTACTTCGTCATCAAGCTGAACCATGCCGTACATGTTGTAGGACCAGCCAATGAGCTCGTAGCGAGCACCTTTTTCATCAACAGCTTGAGCCACATGCTGAGCTGTTGCAGAAAGCCACATACCGTGTACCAAAGGAGCAGAAAGCCCGGAAATTGCAGCACCTCGCTTAGAAGTGTGAATTGGGTTGAAATCTCCAGAAGTACGCGCGAAAGCGGTCATATCGTGAGGAGCGTGAACGACTACTCTGCGCAAAGCTCTGCGAGGCGTGTCTTCAATTTCGTATCCGTGCAATCCTGCAGCTTCGCCATATTGCGCAGCTGGAGCAGGAAGCGCGTTGCTGAAGCTTCGTCCACGAATAGCAAAACGCTCAGTTTCATGAGCCAAACGAGTTCCATCTGCAGCAGTATGAATTACGTGAATAGTTACCACGCGTCCGGAAGCAGATTCTGCATACGGCTCAGCCCAGCCGAGCAAATTAATTCGCTTGTCGACATACTTTTTAAAATCTTCAGCATCGACGTCAAGCTCTACTAAATGATCTAGGTGAACAGCGTTAAGCAGACCCTCAATAATCGGGTAGCCATCAACCATTACGGAACCCAAAGCCGAGTAAATAGTTGGCCAAGCAGGACCTACTAACGCGTCTGGCACAATGCGAGAAGCAAGCAATCCATCTGGAAGTCTTCCAGCAGTAGCAGACTCGTGATCAATTCCAAGATTTCTCGAGAAAGTATAGGAAGAATGAACCAATCCAAACGGGAAATCTCTATAACCTTCTGCCATCAAATCTTCCGGCAATTTTGCCAAACTGCCATCTTCTTTTACTGTTTCAACCTTAGGCATAGCATCAAGCACATCGCCAGTAATCGCAGTATTTCCAATACCTGCGGTTGCTGCAAGCATTTCGTACACGTGCTTTGGCAAGCGCTCGCGGTCAACTACTGGTATGCTTCCAGCTTGACTTGCGTCAACAGTTAGCGGAATTACAATATCTCGTACTGCATGCTTGCGTTTTGGCGAGTTTGCAGCATTTTTTGTAGAGTGTTTTGCTTCCTGATTTTCTTGATTATCCCAGAATGTATCTAACTTAATATCTAAATCAAGCGAAATTACGTCATTATTACTAGAAGTTACTGTAATTACGTAATTTTCGTCTCCTAAAGACGTTCCGTAAGCAGGGTTTGCAGTTACATGACCAACCCAAGAAATATTCGGGCATGCGCGCACGTAAGCTTCAACGTTTTTAGCATCAGCAATCTGACTAAAAGCAGATTTTGAAGACTTGCTCGCCGCATTTTCCTTATTTTCTGCTTCTACTCCAGTTTCAGCTCCAGATTCTGCACGATTGAGCACAGCTGCTTCAAAACGTCCCAGAATATCGGCAATCGGCTCATCCATAGTCGTAATTCCAGCCACGGAAATTGGTCCTGGAATTACACGCACAGCATCCGCCGAGTAACGCGAATCTTCCGACTGCCAAAGCTGATCTTGACCCCACCAACGCAACAAATCGTTGTCAATAACTGGCACGAATGGCATTGGCTTAGGGTATTCGCGCACCAAAGTTGGGAACCAAGCGGCATCCATTGGCACAACGTTCATCTCGCGAGCTTGAGGCAACGCATCAATCAGCGTATATAAAGCAGCTTGAGGGTGCTTAGAAACTTCTTCAATAGAAGGCAGAATAGAAGTAAATTCGCCTGAATCTTGATTAATTAAACGCGCTTCAATACGCTGCAACAAATGCATGTAGCGATCTGCATAAGTCGGATCCACCCAAGGGTATGCCAAATCTAGGAAACGTTGAGCAAATTGCAAGTAAGTCATGCTTTCTACGTCACCAAAATATGGCTTTGCAGTAGAGTTAAGCGCTTCGATTACTTCATCGCGACGTGATTCAAGCTCTTCAGGATGTTTCATCATATGAACGAGCAACCTACCGCAGCGAGCAGAAGCGTTTTCTAACTCGTAAATATCTGCGTGCAAATGGCTTAAACCACTCGTCACACCGCCAATAACTTTGCCAGAAGGCACCCAACGCTCACCCATTGGCGCGAACGGATCCTCATCAAAACCTTCAATGCTAGAAGATTTTGGCATCGCAATACCCGGAGTTTCCACAAGCATACGCTTTACTTCAGGGCTTGTATGCGCTTCTTTTGCTGTCATTGCAGCTGTGCCAATCATTACAGCATCAACTGGCATATTTGGCAAACCGTATTCACTCGCCCATTCACCAGAAATGTAGTCTGCAGCACGCTCAGGAGTGCCAATACCGCCACCTGCAACAAGGACCAAATTTTCGCACTCACGCACTTGCGCGTAAGTTGTCATAAGCAAATCGTCAAGAGATTCCCACGAATGGTGACCGCCTGCAGCACCGCCCTCAACCTGCACAATAATCGTTGCTGGAGCAACAGCCTTAGCAATTCGCACAACTTGACGAATTTGGTCAACTGTTCCAGGCTTAAACGTTACGTAAGGGAATCCATCAGCTTGCAAAGATGCTACTAATTCCTTGGCTTCGTCAAGTTCTGGAATGCCTGCAGAAATAACTACACCATCAATAGGAGCTCCCGACTGCCTCTTTTTTGGCACGATTCGCTTCGAACCAAATTGCAAATTCCACAGGTAGCGATCCATAAACATGGCGTTAAATTCAATAGTTGCACCTTCACGAAGCTGATTTTCAAGCGACTTCATATGACGATCGAAAACTTCTGCAGTTACTTGACCGCCGCCAGCAAGCTCAGCCCAGTAGCCCGCATTTGCTGCTGCAGCAACGATTTCCGGCTCTACTGTCGTTGGTGTCATTCCTGCAAGAAGCACAGGAGCTTTGCCTGTAAGCTTGCTAAATTTAGTAAGTACTTTACGTCCTGCAGGCGTGTCGATTACTCGAGGCGCAAAATCATCCCAGCAGCCCGTACGCTCTGGCTCAGAAGCAGAGTCAGCTGTTGAAAGCTCTGCACGCGAGCGCAATGTAGCAGCCTCTACTATTCCAGCGCCGGTTCCTTGCACAAGCACTCCAGTAAGCTTTCCGAGCACTTCGCTAGGACCCATGTCTAAAATCCAAAGCGAGCGCGCGTCGTTTTGCTCCAAAACTTCGCCAATTTGCGTAGCCCAATCAACAGGAGTTACAAGCACTGCATCAGCCAATTCGCGAGCAACTGTAGTGTTCAAACCAGCCTCATTTGCCCACTCTACTACCTGCTCAACTGCAGATTGAAGCATTGGCGAATGGAATGGCACTGTAACATCCAAATATTCAGCAACTGGCGCAAATACAGCTCCACCGCGAACTTTCATTTCGCGCAATTTTTTCGAACGCTTTGTTTCTTTTTGCGCTTCGTTTGCAACAGCTTCCATATCTTCCGGGTATCCTGCAATAACCACGTGATTGTAAGCGTTTTTAACAGCAATTGACACTTCACCGCGCGTGCGCTCTACGCGTGAAATTAACGCTTCTGCCTGCTTTTTAGTAACTCCTTTAAGCGACAGCATTGGCGTGTGCTCGCCGTCACCAGTAATTTCAAGCATTCGAGATTCGCGATCTCCTGCAGCTCCAATTAAGTAGGCAATTGCGAGTAATTCTTCGATTTGAGCGCGAGCCTTCTGCCAAGACTTTGCTTTTATGCGAGCTTTTACCATTTCCGCTGCGATTACGCCTTGAGAATGACCCAAAACTGCGCACGGCTTGTTTACTTCAAAGTTGTATCCAAGATTTGTTAAGTCGCGCACTGCACCGAACTGTGCAAGCGTAATTCCAGGCACACTAAGAAGCGCGTTTGCAGCGTTAATATGCTTATTTTCTAGCGCGTCAAACACGTTTATGTCGCCGCCTGCATTTGCTAAAAGCTCAGAATAAATTGGCGATAGCAAAGCTTTTGCGCCTGCTTCATACTCGTGAAGTTCTGCGTTTAATTCTTCGTCTGAACTAAGCTCGCGCAAAGCTTCAACCCACGGAGTTGACTGACCTGCAAACACGAGTGCGTGCGGATTATTAGCGAGTTGGTCGAAAAAGTATGTTGTCATGATGTTTCCTTCTCGTCGATTTGGATAAGTTTTATAAATTCTGTAAGTTTTGTAAGGTTTATAAGTTCTGTAAGCTCTATAGTTTTTAGTTATAAGTTTGATAATTCCTATAATTTTTATAAATATGCTTACATTGGCTGATTTCCGTGATGCTTTCCAGTTCTGGAAACCCGCTTTTTACTGCGCAAAAGTTTCAATGAGCCAGCAATCATATCGCGAGTCTGCTCCGGGTCAATCATTGCGTCAATCTGCCCAGTTTCCAACGAAAGATTTGCGTTAACAGTAGTCGCCTCATACTCGTCAACCAGCTGCTTTCTAAGAGCTGCAACGTCTTGCCCACGCTCTTTAGCTTTTTGTAAATCTTTACGATGAATAATATTCACAGCACCTTGCGCACCCAAAACCGCAATCTGGCTGGTTGGCCACGCGTAATTTACGTCCGCACCCATCGACTTGGAACCCATAACGATATAAGCTCCACCGAAAGCTTTGCGCAAAATCACCGTAACCAGCGGAACTTGCGCGTTCGCGTACGCATAAATCACTTTCGCACCTCGGCGAATAATTCCTGCGTGCTCTTGATCTGAACCAGGCTTATAACCAGGAGTATCTACTAGAGTCACCACAGGCAAATTAAACGCATCACACAATCGCACAAATCGCGCGACTTTTTCGGAAGAATTTACATCCAAAATACCAGCGTTCACCTTCGGCTGATTTGCTACGATTCCAACAGGATGACCCTCAATGCAAGCAAAACCAACCACTGCAGAAGCAGCATACAATTCCTGCACTTGCACGAACTCACCGTAGTCAACTATTCTGCGAATCACGTCGAGCACATCGTAAGGCTGACGGTCATTATCTGGCACAATATTCGCCAACTCGCGTGCAGTTTCGCGATCCGCGCGCGTTGCAGCGTAGGCAAAAGTTGGAGGCTCTACCTCACAGCTAGATGGCAAATAAGCCAAAACTGTGCGCGCGTAGTCGATTGCGTCAGCTTCATCTTCACCCAAATAGTGAGCGACACCGGAAGTTGCGTTATGCACAAGACCGCCGCCCAAATCGTCCATGCTAATAGCCTCGCCGGTTGCAGCTTTAACAACATCCGGACCGGTTACGAACATATTTGAGTGCTCGCGAGTCATAATAATCAAATCTGTTAATGCAGGGCAATAAACTGCACCACCAGCGCAAGGACCCAGAATAATTGAGATTTGCGGAATTAAGCCGCTTGCTTCGCAAGTTTTTTTGAAGATACGCCCGTATTGCATAAGCGCGCTCACGCCTTCTTGAATGCGAGCGCCGCCGGAATCAATTACGGCAACAACTGGCACGCGAAGTTCAACAGCCATATCTAAAAGATGGCAGATTTTCTCGCCTTCAGCTTTGCCTAAAGTTCCGCCGCGCACGGAAAAGTCTTGTGCATAAACTGCAACTTTTCTGCCATAAACTTCGCCAAATCCGGTGATTACAGCGCACCCTGCAACGTCGTTATTAATGTCACCACCGTTAAAACGTCCGATTTCCACGAACGATCCGGTGTCAAAAAGCAAGTCGAGACGCTCTCTTGCAGTTGACTTTCCTTTTGCGTGCTGACGCTCTAAAGCTTTTTGTTCTGCGTCACGAGCAAGTTGTGCTGCGTGCTGAACTGCAGCTTTTCCGCGACGAGGCTGCAAGTTTGTTTCGTCAGCAAAGCTATTAACAGAAGAGTTATTAACTGTTTTCGCTGAAGTTTCAGAGATTTCAGATTTTTCTTTTACTAAAGCGCTCATTTCTGCTCTCCTTCCGGCTTTTCATCGCTTTTTTCGGAAGATTTTTCTGCGCCTTTATCTGCGCTTTTGTCTCCAGCAAGATCAATCGTCACAAGCTTTGCGCCCGATTCCACGCCGTCACCAGGCCCCACAAAAATTCCAGTAACAGTACCAGCTGCAGGAGCGTAAACGTAATTTTCCATTTTCATAGACTCAAGCACCACAAGCAAATCACCCTTGGCAACCTGCTGGCCTTCAGCCACATTCACGCGCGTAATAACAGCTTGCATAGGCGCTGCGATTACGCCAGGAATCTGCTTTTGTTCTTCAGATTTGTGAGTACTTCCGCGAAGCGAACGTCCGCGCAAAGGCTGCGAAGCTCTAGAAACGCTACGAACTCGCGCAGAACCAGTCAAATTATCAACAATATCTTGCGGAATCGTAAGCTTTACGCGCTTATTATCAACCTCAATAATGAAGGATTCCATTGCAGGCTGCTTATTTTCGGATTCATCCGCAGACTTTCCAGAAACAAGCGAAGCCGGCTGACCGCCCAAAGAAGCTGCAGGAACGCGGTTCAAATACTTGCGTTCCATCCACTTAGTAGACACGTCAAAACTGTGATTTTCCGCAGTAAACTCAGGGTCGTTAAAAATCTGCTCAAAAAGTTTTGCTGGAGTTGGCACGCCCTCAATACAAAGTTCCTTCAAAGCGCGACGCACGCGAGCAACAGCAGTTTCGCGACTTTGCGCAGTAATAATAAGCTTGCCCATCATCGAATCGAATTTTGGCGAAATATTATCGCCAACTTCAACACCAAAATCGACGCGAATACCAGGACCGGAAGGCCACTTTATTTTCGTCAAAGTGCCGGAACTTGGAGTCAAATTCGTAGCAGGATCTTCCGAAGTAATGCGAAGCTCGAAGCTGTGTCCGCGAGGCTCTGGATCCTTAATCAACTCGCCGCCGTCAGCAATATTGAGCTGTTCTCGCACTAAATCAAGTCCACTAACTTCCTCACTAACCGTGTGCTCAACTTGCAATCGCGGATTAACTTCCAAGAAGTAGACTTTATGCTGAGAAGTCACCATATATTCGCACGTGCCAAGACCAACGTAGTCAACAGCTTCAAATAGGTTACGAGAATATCGGTAAAGCTGATCTTTTTCATCGTCGGTCAAGAACGGTGCAGGAGCTTCCTCAACCAGCTTTTGGTTTCGGCGCTGCACCGAGCAATCGCGCGTGGAATATACGGTGAAATTTCCGTGAGCGTCGCGGCCGCACTGCGTTTCTACGTGGCGAGCTTTGTCAATAAAACGCTCAATAAAATATTCATCTAAGTCGCCGCCCTGAAGAGCGTCGTGATTCATGTAAAAGCCTCGCAACTCGTCATCGTTACGAACGACTGTAATACCGCGTCCGCCGCCGCCATCCGTGCGCTTCATCATCACAGGATATCCGTGCGTTTGCGCAAAAGTTAAAAGTTCTCGAATATCTTTTACAGGCTCCGAAATGCCCGGAACTGGCGGCACTTTCGCGCGAACTGCCACGCGACGAGCTGTAATTTTATCGCCCAAATCAATAAGCGCTTCCGGGCGCGGACCAATCCAAATAACCCCAGCATCGTTAACTTTTTTCGCAAAAGACGCAACTTCCGAAAGGAATCCGTAACCCGGGTGCACGGCATCCGTTCCGCTTCTTTTAATAATGTCAAGAATCGCGTCTTCGTTTAAATAAGTATCGCGATACGTATCTCCGGAAAGTGCGTACGCTTCGTCTGCCATTTCTACAAACTGCGCATTGCGATCAGTCGGTGCATAAATAGCAACGGTAGAAATGCCCATTTCGTGAGCCGTGCGAATAACTCGCAAGGCGATTTCACCGCGGTTTGCGATGAGAATTTTTTTGATATTCGTAACCATACGTTACAAGATATTAGAAAAATCGCGTTTACGTATGAGTCGACATACACAAAAGCTAGAGCAAAATTTTGTACACTTCTCCAATGCACATGATTTTTTATGCACGTAATGTGATTAGCGAAACGGAAAACAACCGGCAAAACCGTTTAATTGACAACCTATTAGCCGCGAACGGCAAACCGGAAATAACCAAAAGAAGGTTTTCATGACTAACATAAATCAAAATAATGCAGCAACAGCAGCAGCAAATTCAAATGTTGCAAATAAGTTGAAAGCAGCTGCAGCATGGCTTGCAAAGCCAGCGCTTCTCACTGTGCTTTTGGCTCTTTCTACCATGGCAGGCGCAATTTATCTTCCTATTACTCCTGTGCCTATTACGTTGCAAACTCTTGTTTTGTGCATTATTGGTTTAACTTTGGGCTGGCGCGAAGGCGTAGCTTCTGTAGTTATGTACCTTGCTGTTGGCGCAGCAGGTTTGCCTGTGTTTGCTGGCTTTAAGGGCGGCTGGGCTGTTTTTGTTGGCCCTACTGCAGGATTCTTAGCCGGTTTCATATTTGGCGTTGCTGCAACCGCAGCTTTGAAGCGCGTATTTGACGTAGCTCTTGACGCTATGATGCCAGAAAACTCCTTCAAGAAGACTTTCGCACGCTTCTGCACTTACTCTGTAGCTTCTATAATCGGCACGATCGTGATTTACGCATTCGGTATTTTCGGCCAAAGCTACTTAACTGGCATGCCACTTTCAACTGCCGCCGCAACCTTGATTATCTTCATGATTGGCGATTTGATTAAGGCTTTTGTTGCAAGCGCGGCTTGCTCCGGCTTGTACAACGCACTTAATAAAAAGGCGCGCTTTGACCGAGCTTGAAATCACTGGGATTTCAAGCTCCTTCAAAGCGTGATTTGGCATGTGAAGCACAGTGTGCTTCACATGCCAAATCAGCCGAACGGCTACCAAATAGCCGTTCGGAACAAGCGCTCAGGCATGTCGTCGCACTGCGCGAGTGTCCCATTCTGCCTGTTTTGAGACACTCGCGCAGAAAGCAAGTCATCGCGTTTGCTTTATTTAAATATCATTTTTCATACGCAACTGCGTGCACATCGCCGCTTTTTACCACAATCTCCTCTCCAGATGCCTCACAAATCGTAAGAGACGCATCTTCTCCAAGCCGCACAGCAGTTCCTGTCACCACGCTTCCGTCAACTGGATGCACGTTAACTTCGCGTCCAAGAGTCCAACACACACCATTTACCTCTTTAAGCAAATCGGCAGCGTTACCTGGATAATCACGCATAAAATCGCCAAGCCTAGAACGCAATCCAGTAACGATTTTCGCAGCAATCGTATCACGCAATTCTTTAGATTCTGGCAAATCAGTCATATGCATCTGCAACGAAGTTGCCATCTTAATTGGCAGCACTTCTTGCGGCACGCACAAATTCAATCCGATTCCAAAAACTACTCCAACAACATTGTCTTTGCTTGGATCGGCTACAATTTCTGTTAAGATTCCGCCTTCTTTACAATCGTGCAAAAACACGTCGTTAGGCCATTTAAGTTTTATCGCGCAAGCATCACCGTGTATCGGCGAACTTCCGCACTCTTTAAACGTTTCTAGAAGTGCGTCACGAGCTGCAAGCCCTGCAATAATAGGCAGCCAGCCATTGTGACTTGCGTCCATAACAATTGACTTCGGCAGCAACGTTACGAATGAAACTAAAAAGCTTTCTCCCGGTCGGCTTACCCACGCGCGTCCAAGCCTGCCGCGACCAGCTGTTTGCTCGTCTGCCACAATCGCAACTATTGCTGGCTTCTCGTCATCTCGCGCGATTATTTCGCCTTTTTGTATCATTTCTCGCGCAATATTTTGCGTAGAATCTGTAATTGCGAAATATTTTACTAAATCTGCTACTTCTGATGTCTGCGGCATCAATGCCACACTTTGCGAAGAAAAAATAGTCATATGTATAATTTACATCAGATTATATTTTTGCGCGCGTCATTGCATGTTTTGCGCGCAATAGCAACCAAAGTAGCTAGGCATAAATTAAGCAGGTGTTAACACATGGAGCGCATACGTCGCAAAACGCAGTACAAGAAGCCGCGCAAATTGCGTGCTGTTGTAGCACGTTTTTTAGATTACACTCTTGCTGCTTTGTTATGCTTTATACTTGCTTTTTGCACCAGCTTGGGACCAATTTTCCGCAGTCAAGATATTAAAGTTCATTTAGGATCAATAGCTGATTTTTCGTTAGTTAATGCTTTTATTTTCGTTGCTGCCTTCATAATATACGCACTAATATTGGCTGCGCTTATTTACTACGGTAAAAATAAAAAGCTTTTGCCTAAATATCAACCTTTTACGAAATTAATAAAGTCAATTGCGTTAAGAAAAAATAGCGAAAATAAAAAACAGTCAAAATTACAAAAATTTACTACTAAACACACTATTTTCCGCAATATTTCGCATTTTCTTTTAAAATCTGCAAAACTATTTTTTAATTGCGCTAAATGGTTTATTGACCACTCCACTCGCAACAGAAGAAACCTACTTCTTACTTTTTTCGTGGGCTGGATTTGGGTTCCAGCTACGTTACTTGCCGCATACGGTGCAGATATATGTTCGCAAATTCGCGAGTACAGTTGGACTTGGAATAAAATTACAGGCTTAGACCAGCCTTATATCGGCTTCTTTAGCTTTGTACCAATGGATATTTACCCAACTGCGCACTACTTGTGGCCAACTCACCCAACTTATTTAACAGATCAGCACAACATTGTTCTAACTGTTATTTATGGCGCAACAACAGCAGTCTCCAGATACTTTACCAACTCAAACGACGCTGGAATTGTACTTCTTGCCTTTGCACAATTTGCATTTGCAGCATGGTGCGTTTGCGCAACAGCACACCGCTTCTTAAACAAACCTTGGCTTAACGCAGAATATAGCTCAACAAATTGCAGCACAACAACTTTTGCAAGATTCGTTATTCTGCTTATGTTTTTACTTAATCCGCTTGTGTTGTGCTCAACTATTGCGCTTACAAAATCTCCGCTTTTTGCGTTCGCTTTTGTTTGGTGGTTTGGCATAAATTACGAGTTAACTAATTGCTATCATGCGAACGACACTAAAAATACACCTAGCACAAAGCCGAGTGCGCAAAAGCCTAGACTTCACACTGTTTTGGAATTAATTATTTCAGTGTGTGTAATGCTTATTGCTGCAAAATACGCCTGGTATATTCTGGTTGTTCAATTCGTGCTTTTAATTATTTTTGAGCGAAAACGCTGGCGTTTGTGGGTTTGCGGAATTTTGCTTCCAATCGTTGTAATTCACGGCTCGTTAATTATGCTTATTTCGAGCGGTGCTATTATTAGCGGCGATCCTATTGAGAGTCGCGGCATTCAGTTACAACAAATTGCACGTATAGCTAAGCTCGATCCGCATAGCATACCGCGTAGTGCAAAGCGCATTATTGCACCAATTTTTAATCTGGATCAAACTGCAGAAGCATATAAACCTTATGACGCAGATCCTGTGAAATCTTCCGGATTGCAGTCTAAAAAAGTGAGTTATCGTTGGCGATACGTTACTAAAGACAACATTCGTAAATTAGATTTCGCTTGGTGGCAAATGATTACACATAGTCCACTCGTTGCAACTGACGCTTTTCTTGCGAAAACTTACGGATACTTTGATATTTTTGACCGCCCGTATGTTGGGCCAGAATATTACATAGACACTGACAGCATACACAAATCTGATTGGATTAAATATTGGAATCCTAAGTGGCGAACTAAATTTGCAGAAGATATTAGCACGTTTAGTGATATTCCTGTTTTAAGTTGGCCAATTCACGGAAATACTTTCGTTATTCTTACACTACTTATTGGAGTTGCAGAAATTATTCTTCGCCGTTGGCGCACATTGTTATGGCATATTCCACTTGCCTTGCTAGTTGGAGTTATGATTCTTGCTCCAGCTAATAATTTTGAGCGACACATGCTACCGTTAGCTTTCGCTTTCTGCTTTGTAGCGCTTACTTTTTGGCGAGATACTTTTACTCAAGCGCGCTATAATAGTAAAGAATGTTAGGATCAAAGGCACAA
>NQOP01000001.1:52882-55478 GCA_003585845.1 Bifidobacteriaceae bacterium NR021 | reverse complement strand
GAAGAAAATTATGAAGATAAACTTGCGGAAAACAACTTACTTAGTAGCGATTTTCTTTCGATACTAGCAAGCGTACAGGGAGCAGAAAAGCACGCGGAAGATTCTAATATTGCCAATTCTCTTGAAAATCAACAGTTAAACAAAACGCAAGTAAACGCTGTATCAAATGATCAAGAAAACTCTTCTAGAGTAGATCAATCTAAAGCAGAGCAAGAAAACGAAGAAAAGCACAAGCACCACTTGTGGCATCGTCTTTCATCAAATCAAAGTCGTTCAAGTCGTTCAAGTCAATCTTCTGAAAATACTAAAGGTAATAATTCACCGAGTTTTACTCCATTACCCAGCGCACAAAAATCAACTAGCTCGGAACCACTTAGAATTTTCGACAATCGTGATGGCCAAGTTTTTGACGCGGCGATGCGCTTGCAATTACACTCGATTATTGCCACGTGCTTAATGAATGGTATTGCAGATGCTCGCATCGACGCTTTCATGCATTTGCTTCAATGGTCAGATTCGCCAAAAGTTATTGTTATTGCAGGAACTTTCGGCACTGCAATTAAGCCAGATGACGGGCCAAATCGCAAGCCAGCACCAGATATTCCACCTGATAACACTGACACTTTGCGCCGAAATATTTGGCCGCAGCTCGGCAGTTGCAATGCGTACGATGCAATAGTTGAGCGCGCACAAAGTAGCGCTTTGCAGCGCATTACGGGAGCTTGGCAAAAAACGCAAGCACTGATACCTGCATCTACAAAAAATTCTTCTAATTTTGCAGCACCTTCTCATATTATTCTGCTTGCTGTGCGCGAAAATCCTAGCGATCAGGCTTTAGAGAAGCTGTGCAAAGTTTTTGAAAATTCTCATAAGACGATTTGTGTCAGCAGCATGGTTGAAGGAGTTGAGCAGATTTCTTCCGCTCTTACTGCTACTCTTGCCGCGATTGCTGTTGCTCCAGCAGTAAAACATTTGCCGCAAATCATTCACACGGATGATTTGCTTCCAGAGCGAGCACTTATTGGCGATGCAACAGCCTTTGATACTCTTTACAACAAGGTTTATCAAAGCTTGGCTCCTTACAGCCACGACGATCCGACTTTGGAAACTATTGATATGTTCTTGCGCTTTGGTGGAGCTCTTGACCAAACAGCACACGAACTTAATGTGCATCCAAATACTGTGCGTTATCGTTTACGTAAAGTTGCGCAAACTACAGGATGGGATGCTACGGATCCGCGCGCAGCTTACGTGCTGCAAACAGCTATAACAATTGGCAGAATTCGCGATTCACACTAAGTCTAATTTTACAAACAAAAAAACGTGCGACGCAAAACCGAAGGTTTTACATCACACGCTAAAATGCAAGAACAAAGTAAGCACAAGGAATAACAATATATTGGCTTATGCTTACAACACTAATTTTTAGTGGCGAATCTTGCGAAGAGCAGTACCCATGCCGGCAAGAGCAGAAGCAACGACAGCAATCACAGCTACCGCGGCACCGGTCTTAGGAAGCTTAGCCTTAGCTGGAGCAACTGGAGCTGGAGCTGGCTTCTTATCATTCTCATGGAAGTCGCTAGTAGTGGCTCTGTTGTACAAAGTCTTTGTAGCAGGCTCGCAAACTACAGTGCCCAAAGCGTTCTTGTAGCAGTGATTCATATCAGGAACCTGGGTAGGGTCATTGTAACCCTTAGGATTAGCAGGAGCCTCATGAGTCTCTGGATACAAATTCTCGCCACTCAATGGATCTGGAGTACCGAACTCAATAACATGAGTATCGATCTCATCATCAGCCATTGCTGGAGCAGCAAAAGCACAACCTGCAAGCAAAGTAGCAGCTGCAGCGAAAGCTGCAATGGTCTTCTTCTTTAACATATTAGACCTTCAATCTCTTTTATCTGATCCCTGCGCAAAAGTTAGGGCTAACACGCAGAAGCCAGATACCAATATTAAAACTGGAATAAACCAACCCGGAATACACCAACTCGGAATATACCAATCTAAATTACAATAACACAGGGTACACCAATTTTTCACAAATAGAAAGTATTTTAAAGAAAAAACACTAAATAAAGGCGTTTTGTTGTAACAAAGCAACTACCAGCAGTATAAGAGAACGCTTAGAACTTAGTGCAGAACAAACTATGGATAATCATCAGACATACATAATACTAAGCTCAATATTAAAAAGTGAGCGCACCGTATTCACATACAGCACGCTCACGAATAGTTAAGCAATCATGCACTTTTGTGCATTAAAAGCTTAGTGGCGAATCTTGCGAAGAGCAGCACCCACACCAGCAAGCACAGAAGCAACAACAGCAACCAAAGCTACAGCAGCACCGGTCTTAGCCAATGGAGCAGCAACATTTGCAGCATTCTTCGTTGTCTTATTGTTATTAGTATTACCAGTGCCGCTGCCAGTACCCGTACCATTACCGCTAGGCTGGCTTGGAACAGGAGTCAAAGGATTAATAGGCTTTGGAGTAAGCTTCTTGCCCTTCTCAGCTTCAGCAAGCAAAGCACGAGCGCCCTCAACAGTCTTAGCCTTACGAATCAGCTTAGCAACGAAGTTGAAGCCTTCCTTCTCAGC
>NQOP01000001.1:50758-52168 GCA_003585845.1 Bifidobacteriaceae bacterium NR021 | reverse complement strand
AGAAGCTTCACAGTATCAGCATCAAGCTTGCCATCCTTAGCATCCTTCTTAGCAGCTTCTGCATTAGCGTTCATTTCCTCGTACAAAGCCTTAGCCTGGTCATAAGTCAAGCCCTTGAACAAGTCAGCACCATCATACGCAGGCACATTATTAACTAAAGGAGCTACAGCATTATTAGTATGCCTCTTAGCCTTCTCAGCTTCCTTAAGCATGTTCTTCAAAGCCGTCAAAGTAGACTTCTTAGAATTACGAATCAACTTAGCAACAAATTGCAAGCCCTCAGCATCAGCCTTCTTAGCTAACTCTTCTATAGCAGCCTTCTTACCCTGCTCAAGAAGCTTTGCTACAGCATCAGAATCCTTAGACTTAGCATAATCCTTCAAAGCATCAACAACACTCTTTGGCAAGCCAAAACGCTCAGCCTCAGCAATAAGAGCAGCTTTTACCTCATCATCAGCTTTCTTGGCTACTTTTTCAGATTCCTTCTGCTGATTATTAGCAGCGGTCTTAAGATCCTTAAGCTCCTGCTCAGTATAAGTCCTTGGATTACCATCAGGATCTTTACCATTCAAGGCATTAATGTAAGCCTTATTAGCGAGTAACTTAGCCTGGAATGCTTCACTGCGCTTCTCTTCAGGTGTCTTCTGATCCTCTATCTGCTTCTTAGTAGCAACAGGATCCTTTGAAGTAGCAATCGTCTTAAGATCCTTAAGCTCCTGCTCAGTATAAGTCTTTGGTTTACCATCAGGACCTTTACCTTGCAAAGCATACACATAAGCCTTGTTAGCCTCAAACTTATCATGGAATGAAGGCTGCTGCTTCTGTTGACCCTGACTACTACCAGTACCTTCAGCGTTGGCTATGCTTGGCGCGGCAATTACTAAACCAGAAACCAGTGTGGTACCGGCAGCGAATGCGGCAATCGCTTTCTTATTCAACATAATAAACCTCAATTTTTCTCACATAAATTGCGCGACTTCATTTGTTCACGCAAAAGCAAAATCAATAAACAAAATTTAGTAAATATTCAAAATGAGTTTCAATATTTTGGGAATTAATTCAATATTTTGAGCAATAACCTTCAAAACTTGGGTTATAGGCCAAAACTTTAATCAAACCCAAAATACTAACACATATGGCAAAAGGCTTGGGAAACGAATGCCCCTAGTAGCACAAGTACCCAAGCCTCTTACACTAATCAGCACTGCTTCCCTAACAAGCAACACTGATTCAACACTCAACAGCTAGCTTACAAACACTACCAACGCTCACACTGTGAAGAAAGAGATTTGGCAAAACAGTGAAAACGCACAATAAAATTTGCAAGTCGCCTGTGGCATAAAACTTAAACAGTCTCATGCCACAAGTTGAGTGAAAAATTATTCACTAAATTTAGTGACGAATCTTGCG
>NQOP01000001.1:46300-49979 GCA_003585845.1 Bifidobacteriaceae bacterium NR021 | reverse complement strand
GTCTTAGCCAATGGAGCAGCGGCAGCTGGGGTCTTAGCTGCAGCAGTCTTAGCCTCAGCCTTAGCAGCAGCCTTCTTAGCTGGAGCCTTCTTACCTGGGAAGTTTGGTTCCTTCTTCATAGCATTCAAGATATCCTTGGCACCAGTGTCGCAGCTCTGATCCTTAGCGTGATCGCGTGCGGAATCCAACAAGGCAGCAGCGCGAGTACGGTTGTTATCAGCAACCTTGAGCAAAGCTTCTACCTGAGCCTGAAGCTGCTGGACTTCGTGAGCCTCAACGTAATCACCCTTAGCAAGGGCATCCTTCATATCCTCAGCAAGCTCAGCCTTGAGATCCTTAACAGTAGCTTCAACATGACCGTAGTGCAAAACAGCCTTCTCAAGCTTACGACGAATATCCTTCAAGTAAGCGCAGGTGTCGCCCATGCCCTTGATGAGGTCATCCCAGCCGTGAGCCTGTGTAGCTTCAAGCTTTTGGAGAAGAGCATCATAAAGGTGAACATTGGTCTGCGCACGCTTCAAAACCTCTACGAACTGACCCTTGTAGTTATGCTTAAGCAAATCAGAGTTGATTGGATCATGGCTTTCTGGATCAGCTGCAGGAGTACCAGGAACACCATTATCAGACTGCTGACCAGTTGGATCAGTGGTGTGGTTGCTCATACCTGGAACCTTAATCCAGTCATCCAAGCCTGCTGCCATTGCTGGAGCAGAAAAAGCGAAACCGGAGAGGAGGGTAGCGCCAGCAGCGAATGCGGCAATAGCCTTCTTATTCAACATAATATTTTCCTTTCTTCTTCTCCTTCACGCCAAGCGCGCGAAGAAAAAATTAACATTCACAACTTAAGTTTTGTGAATAACTACCAGCGCAGAGCATCCGGCTGGAAGCTGTTATTAACATACCCCCCCCCCGTTCGCAAAAGTCAAGAGCAGGCATGTAACTCATTAACAAAAAACATCGATGTTTTTACGGAAATATTTCAGTTAAACTATTTTTAGCAATAAAAAATACAGTATTATGCGTTACTTTTCGTAAAAATATCAATTTCAAGGTTTTTAAAGATTTTTCCCAGAAAACTCTCAGGAAACTCCTGAATACTCCCCCAACCCACCCCAAAAACGTTGCAAAATCGCCATTCCTGGACGACACGCCGCGTAACCCCACGCGCCCGCAACATCTCCAGTCACCTATTCGTTACTAACGCAGATAGCTCACTGCACCAGTAACGCAAAATCTCAATTATTCGTTACTAACGCAGAAACGCAATGACACAGGTAACAAAAAACGCTGAAAACATGACTCAAAAGAGCACATTTTCAGCGTTTATAAGTTTTAAACTTAATTTACTACGTACCAGCCATGCTTTCGCATAAGCTACGCAAGCAATAAATCAGGCAGCAATGCTGGCGATATCAACTGGAACACCAGGAGCCATCGTGGAGGTCACAGTTACTTTAGTAATGTAACGACCCTTGATGGTGCTTGGCTTCAAGCGGCGGATTTCGTCTGCAACAGCCTTGAAGTTCTCTTCAAGAGCCTTAGCATCGAAGGAGAGCTTGCCGAAGAGGAAGGACAGGTTGCCCTGGCGATCCACGCGGAACTCAATCTTACCGCCCTTAATGTCGGCAACAGCCTTGGCTACATCCATAGTCACGGTGCCAGTCTTTGGGTTTGGCATCAAGCTACGAGGACCGAGCACACGACCCAAGCGGCCAACCTTACCCATCATGTCTGGGGTTGCAACGACTGCATCGAAGTCAAGGAAGCCACCGGCAACCTTTTCGATAAGCTCGTCATCACCAACAATGTCAGCGCCAGCTTCCTGAGCCTCAGTAGCCTTTGGGCCACGAGCGAACACCAAAACCTTAGCGGTTTTACCGGTGCCGTTTGGCAAGTTAACTACGCCACGAACCAACTGATCAGCCTTGCGAGGATCCACGTTAAGGCGCATAACAGCCTCAACGGACTCGTCGAAAGCGTGCTTTGGCATGCTCTGCAACAAAGCAATAGCTTCAGCTGGGGTGTACAGGTTATTGCGGTCGATCTTCTCAGCCGCTTCACGATACTTCTTAGAACGCTTAGCCATTTCTACACTCCCTTTCAGTCGGTAACGGTAATACCCATCGAGCGAGCAGTACCCGCGATGATCTTCATACCGGCCTCGACGTCACGTGCGGAGAGGTCAGGCATCTTAATTTCGGCGATTTCGCGCACCTGAGCCTTGGTCACAGAACCAACCTTGTGAGTCAATGGATTCTCGGTGCCCTTCTGGATTCCAGCAGCCTTAAGCAACAAAGCTGCAGCTGGTGGGGTCTTCAAAATGAAGGTGAAGGAACGATCTTCGTAAACGGTGATCTCTACTGGGACGATCTGACCCATCTTGTCCTTCGTCTGGTCGTTATACGCCTTGCAGAAGTCCATGATGTTCACGCCGTGGGAGCCTAATGCTGGGCCCAGTGGTGGAGCTGGATTTGCCTTACCAGCCTGAATCTCGAGCTTAATAAGCGCGGAGACTTTCTTTTTCGGAGCCATAATATGGTTCTTCTTTCTTGTACAAGCGGTTCAAACGGTTGTTGCAAACGCTAATATAGTCGCTTCTTACAGAAGTAAAACACTTACGAAACGTTGCTATAAAGCCGTTTTGCAGCTTCCTCCCGCATCTTGTATTGCTGTGCTGTGCTAGCGGATTCCTCCTCCAGTCACAAGCCTTCCCATTATGCCACATCTTCGCGACACGCATCATTACGAAAGCTGCAACTATCTTTGCATAGCTATCTTTGCGCAACTATCTTTGCGCAACTATCTTTGCGCAGCTATCTCAGTAGACAATTCGTTAAGTATAGCGTTTCTAGTCCACGCACTCACAGTCATTTTTCTGCGCTTCGCATCGGCTTCGATTAAATGCCAAACGGTATCACTTAACCTAACAGTACGCGGTTTCAACGGCTGAGTTTCATCTTCCCAAGCTCTTCCAGCAAACTCTGTAATAGTGGCACCAGGAAAATTATCTTCTGCCTCCTCAGCCCACTTATCAACAATATCGTCAGTAATAACGAACCCATTTTCCGCAGTATACGTATTCTTACTCATCTCGCATCCCTTATCTCTTGTAAAAATCCCTTTGTAAGACGATTCGCATGAATTATAAGTATTGCGTTGTTTTCAAGCTTTACAAAAACAAGCTCTATTTCATGCCCATCGCTATCAAATCCTATTGTTGCCCATCGCGGCGGTTCTGCAATACGGTCTCTATATCTAATAATTGCACCATTTGATCCAGTTTCGTACGCCTCAATGATTTGCTTATTTGCAAGTCCATGAGTGCGAGCATGAGGATGAATAATAATGCGCATACACTACAGCATACACTACAGCATACACTACAGCATACAAATCAACAATTAAAAAGAAAGCAATAAGTAGGCAATTCTAAACATTTATATGCTTGGCATGAGCAAGTGAAGCAGCACAGCGACGACGCCTACCAATCGCAGCAATAATCATCGTCGTAAGAATCACCGCGCACCCAATAAGCGCGAGCACGAACATCGTCATCCAAAGCGGCCACTGCAACTTATCGCCCGGAGCGGAAACTGGATCCGGCAGCACGCGATAGCCCGTAACCAGCAACCTCTGCGTATTCACACCATACGGCGTACACGTAAGCAACGTCGCCAAA
>NQOP01000001.1:43621-45588 GCA_003585845.1 Bifidobacteriaceae bacterium NR021 | reverse complement strand
CCTTGTAACGTAAGGTTTCGCCTTGTATGTCAAAGTAGAAATAGTCGCCCTTCTTCAACTCCACCAAATCGTCGAACATTGTCGCATTTGGCAAACCCGTATGCGCCGTCACGACCACATGACGCGTTTTGCCACCAACCGGCAAATCCGTGCCATACAAATGCCCGGCGCCATACGCCAAAACCTCCTGCGAACTACCGTGATAAATCGGCAGCTTAACGCCAATCTTCGGAATTTTTACGATACCCATAATCCCCATCGGCTCATCCAGCTGCTTCGCATACTCCTTATACTCCGGCGTCTTCATATAATCCGTCGTGCCATCGTAAGGGTCAGCCGTAATAATCGACTTATGGCGCGCATTATAGCGGCGAGCCGCGTTCAAAATCTTCTCGCGAGCGCTTGCAGTTTGCTTACGACTCAAACGGTCGTACGCAGAGGAAATCTCCTTCGACACCTTGTTATTCCACAACGTTGACGCAACCGGGTACGTGAAGCACAAAATTGCTGCAAGCGCGAGGGCAATTGGCTCAAGAGTGCGGCGGAGTTTGGATTTGGGTTTTTTGGCGGGCTTTGCTGTGGGTTTTGATGCGGTTGCTGAGTCTTGGGTTGATTCGGTTGCTGTTGATTCGGTTGATTCGGTTGCGTTAGTTTGATTAGTTTGATTTTTGAAAAGCTTATTTTGGGAGATTCTGTTGAGGAAAGCATATACTTTTGTAACAACTTTGTTTAATTTCATGCTTCCTCCGTTTCGTTGGATTATTTAACTTAGAGCGCGTATCGGTAAACAAATTCGGGGTATGGTTCTTGATTTTGTTTACTTAAGGTTCGCGCGAGCGAAAAATCTCAAATCTTTACCACACAAATATGAGTCTAGGATTTAGTTCAGTAAACCCTAGACTCACACTTTGCTATTAGACTACAAGACCAGCTTTAGAAAGCGGATCAAGCGTTCTACTGCTCTTCTTCTTCCTTGCGATTGCGCACGTACATAATCACGCTCGCAACAATCAAGCCCATGCCCACAACAGCGAAAATCAGCACGCCGTAAGCACCGGTTGCAGGAAGGTTGAACCAGAAGCTCTTGCCGTCTTCACCGCCCTTAAGTGGGAGGTCCTCAAACGGCTCAGTCGTAGTCTTATCTTTCTCAACAGTCACAGCGTGGACTACAGGAGAAATCGCATAGCCCTTAGGAGCTTTAACCTCAACAAGATAAACCGGCTCACCAGCGCGAGTCTTGTACGGAGTCGCGAAGTTACCGCTATCATTTGTTGTAGCAGTCTGTACGTCAGTAGTAGCGCCAGCAGGTTGAGCAGCTGCAGCAGCATCATTAATAGTTGACGCAGCCTTGCACTCTTTAACATTGTCTGCTTTCTTGGTAGGATCTGTTAATCCTTTAGCACAAGCATCAGCCTTATCTTTATCAGCAAAAATCCTGAACTCAGCACCAGAAAGATCAGTCTCTTTACCATCCTTCATGTAGTACTTATGGACATCAAGGAAACCGAAGTCAATAGTCGCCTGAGCCTTCTTATTATCAGGAATGATTGGTGGCAAGTCACTCTCATTACTCTCGTGAGCCTGGAAGAAGCCAGACTTGTTTACAATCTGATCCTTGCTAGTGTCATCTGCAGTCTGACCATCCGCAGGAGCATCACCACCCTGATAGTCTTTATTAAGCTCAAACTCGAGATCAACCGTAACCTTAGGAGCTTCTGCACCTTCCTGAACATTATTCAAAGCATCAGCAATCTTACCTAAGCCAGCATCGGTAAACGTTACAAGAATACGAGTATGATCAGCAGCAAGATCCTTACCTTCAGGTTTAGAATTATCAGTCACTAAAGTGACATTGTAATCATTAGTGTCAGTAGCAGAAGTACCCTTTTCAAGAGTTGTTGTGCCAATCTTCACAGTCTTCACAGCATCAGCAAGAGTTGGATTAGTTGTTGATTCAGCAGGCTTTT
>NQOP01000001.1:42651-42852 GCA_003585845.1 Bifidobacteriaceae bacterium NR021 | reverse complement strand
GTACTGTCAAAGCAGCTGTTGGAGCATCATCGAAGACCTTATAACCCTGAAGATTAGCAGCAGTCAACTTACCATCTTTAGGCTTAGCTTTGTTCACTTCTGCAGTAATCGTGAAAGGCACTTTATCCTTAACGCTAGCGAACTTAGTCTTATCGTAAACCTTCTGAATAGTAGTCGAGAGATCCTTGTTCTTCGGCTTCA
>NQOP01000001.1:39624-41889 GCA_003585845.1 Bifidobacteriaceae bacterium NR021 | reverse complement strand
CAACAGGATTGTAGTTATACGAAACAGTCGTAGTAGTCTTACCACCATGCTCTGTTGTAGTGTACTCCGGCAAAGGAAGCGTCATATAGAAAGATTGCAAATCAGAAACACCATAGCCCTTAGGCGCGTTAGTTTCCTCAACTTTATACAAGCCAAGATCAAGAGGAGAATCCTTAGTACCAAACTTGGCTATACCTTTATCGCTAGTGGTCTGCGGAGTAATAGTGTTAGTAGCATCAAGCTTGACTTCTGCACCATCACCACTGTCTTTAATGGTGTGGTCATTCAACTTAGTAACAAGCTTTGCAATCTTCTGCCAAGAATCAAACTTGCTAAGATCTAAAGTGACGTCTTTACCGTCTTCCTTAACAGAAACGACCTTAGTTAATTTGAACTCAGCACCTTTAAGCGGCTTAAAACCAGCTTTGCATTGAGGCTCTGTTTGTGTCTGAGGAGTAGTAGAGTTATCATCCTTCGTCTTCTTCACGCACTTGAGAATGGTTATAGTGCCCTTCTGTGGAGCACCCTTCCCCCACGGAGCCGGAGCAGGTCTCTCCGGTGGTCCAATTAACCCATTAGGTTTAGCCCACGCGACACTAGATACAGTTACAGCGCCGGCGACGCACAGCGTGCCAGCCATCGCAAGCGACGCCACCGCCGCCACGAATTTATTAGTGAACTTTTTCATGTTCACTCCTTTCATTGCTTTTTACAGCAAGTAGAAAATTGATTTGCATTAATAATGCTCTTGACGAGTAAAGTTTTAAAATTTTTGGCATTTACCTTGTGTTATCACGCTCCCGAATCCCGAAAGATTGCGCAATAAAACAATACGCAATAAAACAATGCGCGAAACAGGAAGGCTTTATGCGCAAATGCGTACGTAATCGCCTTATGCGCAGCACGGCGAGTAAATGCATGTACAACTGCTTTATACGTAATTGCATAAGCCTCGCCACCTTCCCAAAATTAATTTGCGACCGCGCTCACTTTGACTTACCACGAAGCCGGCCGCCAGCAGATTCACCAATAATGCGGCAAGAATACCAAGCTGCAAATTCCAACTCTGACCGCCCGTTTGCGGCAAAGTAAAATTACTCACCGAATCAATATTGAACGTAAAAGCAGCAAAATCCTTGTTTTCTTTAAACGCCGTAGGCTTAGCAAAAGTTAGCGCAGATTTTATTGAATCAGGAGTTAAGCTGTCAGATTTAGTATTTTTTATTGCATCATCAAACGTTTTAAGTGCATCAGGCTTTAGCGCGTACACAACGCAACTGTAATTGCCAACCGCAGTCGGCTTTATGCTAACTTCCTTGTCAGTTCGCGCAGCCACATTCGTCTTAGAATCAGCCGACACACAAGTCTTCTCGCCTTCTTTATCAGAGTGGCACGTATTTTGATTATCATCCGCAGGCACACTCAGCCCAAGCTCGGCAAGATTACTACTCCAAGTTTTGTATTCAAGAGACTTTTCCTTCTTCTCGCCCTTCGAGCACAGCACGCGCAATGTAATCTTATTCGCGCTATCCGCCGCAGAAGTAGCATCAACAAACGGCTTAAGACTCATACCGAGTATCGCAGAAATCTTGTTATTCTTGTCAGACAATGCCGTAGGACTACCATTAAACGGATACACTTTCAGCGTAAGATCATTATCACCAATTTCTGGCTTTGGCGGCTCACTCGACTTCACTTCAATCGTAACTGACTTATAATTCCAGTCAATGCCTTGTTTAATAGACGCTTTATTAGTCCACTTATCTTCAACTATGTTTTGTTTTGGATCATCGAACAATAACTTCATATCTTTATTAGTTTTGACTCTTTCGTCAAACTCTTTTATCATTGTAGACGTTTTTTTAACTTTAGGGTATTTACCACCAGAAATATTTTCTTCTATTTTTAATTCAGAAGGCTTCAAAGCAAACACTTCGCACACAAAAGTCCCAGCCTTTGTAGGCGTGCCAGTAATCCAACTTTGAGAGCGCTCAATATAAGTATCACTCTCATACACAGCAGAATTCTCTGCATTTTTATCAGGTCGATTCTGATTTTCCATATGCTCGAACTGAGTCTGCTTATCTGCAGAAGGATTATCCTTTTTATCTTTGAGGCTTAAACCATTAACACTGTCTACCGTGTAATTATTGGCATCATCCTTGCAAATCATGCGATGGTACAGCTTGCCTCGCTTATCTATCGATTTCGAGTCAATAAAAAGCTTATTAATAGGATCGTAAGCATCTTTCTTATCAGCACCCT
>NQOP01000001.1:38498-38804 GCA_003585845.1 Bifidobacteriaceae bacterium NR021 | reverse complement strand
AGTACTATCAGCGCTCCCAAAATTGTTAACATTAATCGTTAAATCACCAGATTTAGGATTAGGCAAATCCTTCTTATCAAGTCTTACTTTAATTATCTTAAATTGTGTTTCAGAAACACCTTTATAATGTATTACAACTTTAAACCTATAGGACTTATCAGCTTTCAGCCATTTGCTTGCGAAAAAACGTATATAACCATTGCTATTAGCTACTTTTTCCGTAGATTTAGCAGTGTAGCTATCATTCTTATCATTCTCGCCCTTGAAAAAAGCATATTTTACGGAATCATAACTACTATGCTTTTC
>NQOP01000001.1:37492-37673 GCA_003585845.1 Bifidobacteriaceae bacterium NR021 | reverse complement strand
GTAATAATCTGAGGAACCTTAGCATAAGACTCGCCATTCTTTCCTTTAATGTTTAGTTCACTGGGGTAAACAACACTGTAGCATTTTTCAGGTTTCTTACCCTTGCACTCTTTCGGAAGCTGAGGCTCTTCATTCGCAACTCTGTCAGTGCCGTTACCATTAGCTTTCGCAGCAGCATCTT
>NQOP01000001.1:24169-36679 GCA_003585845.1 Bifidobacteriaceae bacterium NR021 | reverse complement strand
AGCATTCTGCTGCTTTTCAACAGACTTCGATTCCTTATTATTATTCTTTAAAGTATCAGAAGAGCCAGTATCTTTCTTATTAGGCTCAGTATTATTATTAGATTCACTCTGATCAGGCTGCTGCTGCTCAACATCACTCTTAGTAGAACCAGCCTTCGCGCCCTCAGCCTTCTCAGTAGAAGCAGTATTAGCACCAGTATTCTCACCAGCGCTTAAAGCAGAAGTTGGAGCAATCACAAATGTAGCAAGCAACATTGCAATCGCCACGAAAAAAGCAAATAATGAACGGCGAATTGAGCGCACTAGTCGAAGGAAACGGCTAAATATATGCGAATTAAACATATACACCTACCCCTAATTCGCCCTCTTATATCATAATGTCGTTATTACAACGGCACTAAAAACTCGAATTCCCTGCAAAACACTCTGCTAAAATTCTCGCTAAAATTCTCTGCTAAAAACGCTCTTCTCAAACACTCAGCACTATACCCCCCCCCCATGCCTATTTGCAAGCAAAACTAGATATTTAGAAATATTTATTATTTAGATTGATAAAAGCACGATAATTGCAAGAAAATTTAGGATTATTTCCAAATTTTACGGCGTGTCGTAGTAAATAAGCGAACTAACTAAAACGAAAAACCAAGCAAAACCAAAAACCAAAAACCAAAACTAAACAAAAAACCGGAGTGCAATACGCACCCCGGTTTGTAAAATCTACAAAAGCTAGCTACAAAAACTAGCTACAAAAGCTTAGGCTTTCAGCTCAAACAATCGGCTCCACTTGGTTAAATCCAAGCTCCACAGGAGTTTCACGACCAAAGATGGAAACCAACACTGTAAGCTTCTGAGTTGTAGGCTCCACATCCGAAACCACAGCAGCCATCGTCGAGAATGGACCATCTGTAACTGTTACCTGATCGCCAACCTTGTAAGCAACCTCAACCTTACGCTTACGTGCTGCAGCCGGCTTATCGCCAGCATTCTTCAAAGCTTCGGAAGCGATCATAGGAGCCATCATTGCCACAACTTCCTTGCGGCTCAATGGTGCAGGCTCTCTAGAAGGACCAACGAAACCAGTCACGCCCTCGGTCTCGCGCACAATGCGGCGAGCGTTCTCATCCGGCCACATGCGAATCAATACATAGCCTGGCACACGCACGCGGGTAATAACCTTCTTACCCTTTTCCGTATGCTTCTCGACTTCTTCCATAGGAACTTCAATTTGGAAAATTTTATCTTCCAAACCAAAGTTCTGCACGCGGGATTCAACGTTAGTTTTCACGCGCTTTTCGTAACCAGAATACGTGTGAAGAACGTACCACTTGCCTTCCAAAGTGCGAAGTTTCTTAGAAAATTCTGCTACAGCGATTGCGCCGGCATCAGTTGGGTCAGCTTCGCTAGTTTCGCCAGCATCGCCAGCTTCATCAGCAACACTGTCAGCTACAGCACTGTCAGCAGCAGCGCCATCAGCTACAACAGCTACAACATCAGCAGATTCCTCATCCACATCAGCTTCAACAGACTCGCTAGAAGCATCAGCTTCATCATTCACAGCTGATTCGTTTGCTTCGTCAGCATCATGAGAAGCAAAAGCCTCATCAGCTTCACTTGCTTCTTCGAGATTGAATTCATCAGTCATCTTGCATACACCTTCAAAATTTCAACTCAGCCAATTTCAACTCAGCCGAACAGCCACATTACGGACTTACCCAAACCGAAGTCCATGCAGGTGACGAAAGCCATCAAAAATACAACAAATATGAAAACTGCAGACGACCAAGCAAACAACTCTTTGCCATGAGGTGCAATAACCTTGCGCGTCTCGTCAATAGTTTGCTTAACGAACATGCCAATACGCACGAACAAGTTATGCTTTACTGCTTTCTTAGTACTGCGTGCCTGCGCCATGCTTGAATCCTTCGTGTAAAAACTTGAACAAAAAACTGGCAGGGACGGCGGGACTCGAACCCACAACCTACGGTTTTGGAGACCGTTGCGCTACCAATTGCGCCACATCCCTAAGGTGAACTTGCTCATCATACCCCAAAAGGGACGAAATAGCAAACCGCCAGATAGACATACTATCTCATGGGCATGATTTCGTTATATCATCACACAAAAGCGAGTGTCGCATTTTGCAATGGTAAGCAAGTTCTTATTTTGCAATAAATACTTGCTTAAGCTTCAACCCACTTCTTCATGCGACGCATGCCCTCAGCAAGCTGGTCGTCAGCAAGAGCGCAAGAGAATCGCAAATAGCCAGGAGCACCAAAAGCTTCTCCCGGAACCGCAGCAACATGCGCTTCGTCAAGCAACATTTCAGCAAATCGAGAAGAAGTATGCGGCACTTCGCGCTTCTCGCCAAGCGGACGCTCAAGCAGCGCTTCAACGTTAGCAAACGCGTAAAAAGCGCCGTGAGGAAGAGGGCAAGTAACGCCGTCAATATTGTTCAACGCTTCCACAATCGCTTTGCGTCGAGCATCAAAAGCCTCACGCATAGTGGCAACCACGTCCAGCGAACCGCCGACTGCAGCAATTGCTGCACGTTGCGAAATATTAGAAACATTAGAAGTCATATGGCTTTGAAGCTTAATTGCAGCTTTAGCAACATCTTCTGGTGCCACCATCCAGCCAACACGCCAGCCAGGCATGGCGTAAGTTTTCGCAACACCATTCAAAATCAACAGCTGCTCGCGAATTTCCGGCACCTCGACACCAATATACGAAGTCGAAATGCCGTCGTAATGCAAGTGCTCGTAAATCTCGTCAGAAATAACCCAAATATTGTGTTTTACAGCCCACTCGCCGATTGCGCGAATAGTTTGCGCGCTCCAAATAGCACCCGTAGGATTCGAAGGCGAAGTTACGATAATTGCGCGCGTGCGTGAAGTGCGAGCGGACTCAATTGCCTCAATATCTGGCTCAAAACCGCGATCCGCACCTGCCAAAACCGGCACAGGCACGCCGCCTGCAAGCTTTACTGCTTCCGGATAACTCGTCCAATACGGAGCTGGAATAATAACTTCGTCGCCATCATCTAAAAGAATTTGGCAAGCTTCGTACACAGCTTGCTTTCCGCCGTTTGTAACTACGACTTGATTTGGGGAAATTTCGTAGCCGGAATCTCGCTGCACTTTGCGCGCAATCGCATCCCTAAGCTCTGGCAAACCTGCCGTAGCAGTATAACGATAGTTGCACGGGTCTTTGCAAGCTTGTGTTGCAGCATCAACAATGTAAGAAGGAGTAGGAAAATCTGGCTCGCCTGCGCCAAAGCTTACAACGTCAATGCCGTCAGCTTTCATAGCTTTTGCCTTGCCGTCTACTGCCAAAGTTGCACTCGGAGCGACTCGGTTAATACGCTCGCTTAATACGCGCCAATTTTCTGAGGATGAAGTTTCTGCAATATTCTCTGCCATGATTTACAGTGTAACCTTAAGCCGCGAAACGACAAATCTGCCGGAAATTTAACCGGCGCGTGCGCAACGACCTGCTTTCGCACTTAAAGCGTAGCGCGCAATGACTTGCTTTCTGCGCGAGTGTCTCATTTTGCCCATTTTGAGACACTGGTGCAGATGAGTTACTGCGTTATTGTCTCTGTTTGTCTGTTTTAGGACATCCGTGCAGTCGTCGTTCTGCGCGAGTGTCTCATTTTGCTTGTTTTGAGACACTAGTGCAGTTGGCGCTCGCGCGGATTACGCGATCGCTTGCGAAACTCGCGTTGGAAGTCCACTGGACTTCCAACCTAAGCGAGTTTCCGCTCCGAGTTGCTTTCGCGCGCGCTGTGCTGCGCTCAAGCAGGTCGGAGCGCACATTTGGAGCTGCAGCTAATTACACAAGCACGAGATTGTCGCGGTGCACAACCGGATGCGCATACTGACGGCCGAGTGATTCTTCAAGCTCATCGCTCGTACGCCCCATAATCTCCGGAATTTCCTCCGCGTCAAAAGCAACCAAACCCTTAGCCAAATGGTTACCCTGCTCATCGTCAATCCACACAGGATCCGTCGCCGAAAACTCGCCACGCACGCCAACAATACCAGCCGCAAGCAAGCTCGCGCGACCTCCGCGAACCGCCTTCGCAGCACCATTATCAACCACCAAAACTCCGTGCGGATGCGAAGCAAAACCAATCCAAAGTCGCCTTGAAGAATCGCGCGTATGCACCGGTGCAAACACAGTACCAACAGCATCTCCAGCCAGTGCAGGACCAGCATTTCCAGCGCAAGTTAGCACAGTTGGAATTCCCGAAACTGCAGCAACATGCGCAGCTTCCATCTTCGTTACCATACCACCGGTACCTACGCCCGAAACGCTTGCGCCAACTTTCACTTCTTCAATCGCGCGCGTCACATCTGGCACAAAACTCACACGTTTAGCACCCGGTTCACTAGGCGGCGCAGTATAAAGAGAATCCACATCCGTAAGCAACACAAGAGCTTCCGCTCGCACAATATTTGCTACAAGAGCCGCCAAACGGTCGTTGTCACCAAATCGAATTTCGTTGCTAGAAAGTGCATCATTTTCGTTTACTATTGGGATTACGCCAAGCTCAAGCAAACGTAGCATTGTGCGTTGCGCATTTCGGTAGCGCGACGGCGAAATAGTAACGTCCGCCGTAAGAAGCATTTGTCCGACTCTGAAACCAAATTGCGAAAATGCTGCTTCGTATTGAGCCATAAGCAATCCTTGACCAACTGAAGCCGTTGCCTGCTGAGTTGGCACATCTTTAGGACGCTCATTAAAGCCGAGCAAACCAAATCCAGCTGCAATTGCGCCAGAAGACACAAGCACAATGCGAGCGCCTTGCATTTGCGCGTGACTTATTGCAATCACAAGAGCGCGCAACTTTTGCACATCCAGCTGCCCGGACGCACTCGTAAGTGAGCTTGAGCCAACTTTTACAACGATTGTGCGAGCCTCACGAATTGAACACCGAACCCCATCTTCGGTAAGCTCAATTTCTGGATTATTCATAAGATTCCCCTTGACCTTGATTTTTCTAGTTTTTCTGCTCTTCTCCACGACCAAACAAGCTATTTTCGTCATGGCGATCGTCATCCACAGAAGGATCCGCCCAGTGACCCGACTTTCGCTCAGCCATCATCGCGTCTCGAACTGCGCTCTTTGCATCCATCATGCTGTGATAATCTCGTCTACGCTCAGCATTAGTGCGCCTTGCTCCGCGAGGATCGTTCGCTTCGATTCGCAAATCCTTGCCACGCGCACCCAAATTAGCGCCGTCCAATCCTTCTGCACCGGCAGCAATACTTGGATCCCAATCGAAACAAACCATATGATTCCCAGTGCCAATACGAATTTCGTCTCCTGGACGCGCTCCCTTCTTGCGCAATTCGTCCTCAACACCAAGCTTTGCTAAGCGATCTGCCAAATAACCAACGGCTTCGTCGTTGTCAAAATTCGTTTGTACAACCCAGCGCTCAGGTTTTGTGCCAGTAACAGTGAACCAAAAATCACCATTCCTGTCTTCTTCGCGCTTAATTTCAAAGTCTGCACTATTTCCACGTCCATCATCGCGGCGACGACGCAAAGCTGAAGTCTGCTGCTCAAGCGGCTGGATGACAACACGCTCTTCTTCTCGTGCTGCTTCCTCGGCAGCGAGCTTCTCGCGCATCTTTTCAACCAATCGTCCAAGCGCAAAACCGAGCTCTTTCAATCCTTCGTGAGACGCGGTAGAAATCTCAAATACAGTCAATCCCATTTTCTCAAATTCACCGCGTACAAAATCAGCCAATTCTTTAGCTTCAGGCACATCGACTTTATTTAGCACAATAATGCGCGGACGCTCAGGAATTGGAATCGCACCCAACGGAAGCTCAAGTTTATCAGCGTATTGCGCAAGCTCATGCTCAAGAGCGTGGTAATCGCTAATTGGATCGCGATTTGGCTCCAGCGTTGCGCAATCAATTACATGCGCAATAATTTCTGTGCGCTCAATATGACGCAAAAACTCAAGACCTAAGCCTTTTCCTTCGGAAGCTCCTGGAATTAAGCCTGGAACGTCTGCAATTGTGTAGCGATAGTTGCCGAAGCTTACAACGCCTAGGTTTGGCACCAAAGTAGTAAACGGGTAATCAGCAATTTTCGGCTTAGCTGCACTAATTGAGGCAACTAAGCTTGATTTTCCTGCAGAAGGGAATCCAACTAAAGCTACGTCTGCGATAGACTTGAGTTCCAAAATTACGTCGCGTTCTTCGCCAGGCTCGCCTAAAAGCGCGAATCCTGGGGCACGACGAGTTTTGTTTGCGAGTGCTGCGTTGCCAAGACCGCCAGCACCTCCCTGCGCTACAACGAATTTGTCTCCAACATGTTGCAAATCCGCCAAAACTTCGCCAGGTCGCTTTTGAGAGCCTGCGGCACCGCGTGCTGTAAAAACAACAGTTCCAACAGGCACAGGAAGTACTAAGTCTGCACCTTTTGAACCGTCTTTAGTGTCACCTAAGCCCATCGTACCGTTTTCTGCAGTGCGGTGAGGCATGAAGCGGTAGTCAAGTAAGCTGTTTGCGTTGCGATCAGCTACAAAAATAACGGAACCGCCGTCACCGCCATTACCGCCATTTGGACCTGCTAATGGCTTGTACTTTTCGCGACGAACTCCGGCAGACCCGTTTCCACCATCTCCGCCTTTTACATGCACTGTTACGCGGTCTACAAAATCACTCATACTGCTACCTTACTCGAAGCTAAACACTTAATTTCGAAGCTACAAAAACATTTGACGGAAATTTATACGGCGTTTGGAGCGCCAAACACATCTCAACACTCCAAACATGAGACAACTTACACACATTTGGAGCGCCAAACACATCTCAACACTCCAAACACGAGACAAGTCACCCACATTTGGAGCAAAAACCACACCGACGCGCTCCAAACGCGAGGGAACATGCGGGAACAAAAAAGCCGCACCGAATTGGGTGCGGCTAGAAGACTAATCTGTCACTCAGGCGGTAACAACGTCAACAACCTTGCGGTCGCGACGGATACCGAACTTCACATTGCCGTCCACCAAAGCGTACAGCGTGTGATCCTTGCCCAAAGCAACGTTCTGACCTGCGTGGAACTTAGTGCCGCGCTGACGAACGATAATGTTGCCAGCCACTACAGCTTCACCGCCAAACTTCTTAACACCAAGATATTGCGCTTGTGAGTCGCGACCGTTGCGCGAGCTAGACGCACCCTTCTTATGTGCCATCTCACTGTCCTTTCAGGTTTATAACACCGTCAATCAGGCGATGGCCGTGATCTTGACGAGAGTCAACTTCTGACGATGACCCTTGCGACGAGCCACACCAGTCTTGTTCTTATACTTCATAATGCTAATCTTTGGACCTTTGGCTTCGTCATTCAAGACTTCTGCCTTCACCGTGATCTTAGCAAGATCCTTGGCGCTCAAGGTCACCTTAGCACCGTCAACAACGAGCGCGACCGGGAATTCCACGGTATCGCCCTTCTTTGCATCGAGACGGTTCACGAGAATGGCGTCGCCAACCTCGACCTTCTCTTGATGGCCACCGGCCTTCACAATCGCGTACATAATTCGTTCCTTAGCTCAATTGAAAGCTTACTTTTGCCTTGCGCACAGCAAAACGCGCGCGGCAAGACACCGACTATCAAAAATACACCTACCCATGTACTAACGTCAAGTCGCTAGATTCATGAGTCAATGCAGACAATATTCAATATTGTACTCAAGGCATATACTTAGTCACTATTCAGAGGCGAAATCATCACTTTCTGCAGTCTCTTGCGCAGGTTCTTGCGCAGTATCTTGCGCAGATTCTTGCATAGTTTCTTGCATAGTTTCTTGCATAGTATCTTGCGCAGGTTGCTCCGAAGTATACTCAGCAATCTCTTGCGTAGTATCCTCTAAATTATTTTCAACTAATTCTTCAGAAGTTTTATCCGCCTCACTAGTTTCCGCAGCCTCACTAGTTTCCGCAACTTCGCCAGTTTCATCTGCCTTAGAATACACAGACTCTTTGTCAGAATTCAAAAAATTGCTATACTGCGTTTCTTCTTCAGATTTATGAGCTGCGTCAGTAATTACAGATGCGGCAGCTATACGCGCTAACTTAGCTCTCACTTCCGCACTAGAACCCTGCTGCTTAACAGGCGCAGGCTGCTCCGTTGCACTTCCATGACCATACTTGTTTGTTTTAACAAAAGGATCTCCGCCCTTAAGCGCATAAGGATCCGCATATTCCGAAGAAACAGTAGGCTCATCATGCAAAATAAATCCACGTCCCTTGCACGTTGGACACTCTTCAGAGAACGCTTCAACTAAGCCTTGGCCAACGCGTTTACGTGTCATTTGCACAAGACCAAGAGACGTAACTTCAGCAACCTGATGCTTCGTGCGATCCCTAGCCAAGCATTCCAAAAGCCTACGCAAAACCAAATCGCGGTTCGCTGGCATAACCATATCGACATAATCGATCATGACCATGCCACCAATATCACGCAAACGAAGCTGGCGCGCAATCTCTTCAGAAGCCTCCAAATTACAACGAGTAACCGTTTCTTCCAAAGACTTACCACGACCAATGAATCGTCCAGTATTCACATCGATCGTAGTCATTGCTTCCGTACGATCAATCACAATAGAGCCGCCAGCCGGCAAATAAACCTGACGCTCCATGCCCTTACGAAGCTGACTATCAATCTGCCACTTATCGAAAACGTCTTTGCCTTCATGCTCAGCAGGATCCCAATATTCAACCTTGCTGCGCAAATCTGGAGCCATCATCTCAAGATATTCATCAATTCGCTGACGCACTCCCTCGCCTTCAACAATAAGCTTTTGGAAGTCATCGTTGAAAATATCGCGCACAACACGAATTGCCACATCAGGCTCACCCTGTAACAGCTTAGGACGCTTTCCATGCAAGTATTCTTCGCGCTTAGCTTCAATGCGCTCCCACTGCTTAACAAGCGAATCTAAGTCTTTTTCAATCGACTCCTCGCTTGCACCGTCAGCAGCAGTACGAATAATAACGCCCATATCTTTTGGTGCAATCTTCGACACAATAGCGCGCAAACGCGAGCGCTCTCGATCCGAAAGCTTGCGGCTCACACCTGTCATGCCGCCAGATGGCACAAGCACTAAGAAACGCCCTGCAAGAGTTACTTGCGAAGTCAATCGAGCACCCTTATGTCCAATTGGATCCTTAGTAACCTGCACAAGCACAGGATCGCCAGACTTAAACGCAAGCTCAATTCTACGAGGCTGACCTTCAAGACGAGCCATATCCCAATTAACTTCGCCTGCATAAAGCACGCCATTCCTGGCTTGACCAATATCTACGAATGCCGCCTCCATACTTGGAAGCACGTTTTGAATGCGCCCAAGATAAATATTTCCAACAGTAGCAACTTCTTGAATATCAGAAACGTAGTGTTCTACAAGAATATTGTCTTCAATAACGGAAATTTGCGTGTGGCGATCGCGCTCACGAACAACCATTAATCGTTCAACATTTTCGCGACGAGCAAGGAAATCTTGCTCCATAAGAAGGTTCTGACGGCTACGCTCACGTCTATTATCTCTACGGCGTTGGCGCTTTGCTTCAAGTCGCGTAGAGCCTTCAATATCCGTAATTTCGTCTATATACTGCTGCTTGCGCGAGCGGCGAGAAGTTAAGTCGTCTTCGTTTGCATTAGTGTAGTCGGACGACTCTTCCTGAGAAGATGCGGAATTTGCGTCATCGGAGGATTTAGAACGACGGCGACGACGGCGACGCGTATAAAGGGTTTCTTCCTCATCTTGCTCACGAAGTTCTTCTGGATCTGGAATTAAATCGCGATCTTCTTGAGAGACTTCATCTATTCTTGTGCGTTTTGTGCGAGAATTTGCGTCATCGTCAATATCATTTGAAATATCGATATCGAAATCGCGACTTCCGTTGCGGCTTTCGTTGCGATCAGCGCGAGAGCTACGGCGGCGGCGACGGCGGCGCGTAATCATTATTTCGTCGTCATCATTGTCATTATTTGCATTATAGTCGTCGTTTGCGCTTCTGTTATCGCTTTCGTCACTGCTATCGCGACTATCCCTGTTATCTCTGCTATTGCTACCGCCTCTGCTGTCTACTGCATCGTTTTCATTTTGAGCGTCATCATCATCAGAAATGTTATTCGACAGATTGCGACGATTAGAACGCCTATTCGAAGCATTTTCTGCAGATAAAATATCGCTAACATCAGGAGTTTCATCGATGCGCGTATCAATAGGAGCGTAAACAATATCGTCGTATGCAAGATCTTCTTCAATTTGCTCAACTTCAGCTGCAGCACGTCGCTCAACAGCATTCAATCTGCGAGAACGGCGAGAACGCTGGTTTTTGCGAGTTTTTTCATCGCGATCAACTTGTGAATCCTGAAAATCCTTAGCGTACTCAGAATCTTGAGAATACATAGAACGACTTGTTTCACGCGATGTTTCACGGCTATTCCCTCTGCCGCTATCACGCTTCATTTCGCTTGAATTCTCGCGTCTTTCAGAACGTGACTTGCGCTCTCTACTATCGCGAGAATCACGACTATCACGAGAATCACGGCTATCGCGACTATTGCGTCCACCTCGTCTTCCGCGAGAAATATCGCGCAAGTCATCATTCAAGCCATCGCGCAAGTCATCATTCAAACCGTCACGCAAATCGTCGCGCGAACCGTCGCGCGAACCGCTGCTTTCTTCACTACGATCGTTCACTACCTTAGGAAGAACTGGCTCCTGGAATAGGAGCGAAGTTATTGGGCGCGATTTAACAACATGCGGCTCAGAATTCTTCGTACTAGAATCCTCAACTTTTAGTTCCATTGCTTCTCCAGCAGCACCGGCACCACGCGTAACTCGTCGACCGCGACGGCGACGCGTAACACCAGAGCTTTGCTGCAAAGTATCACCAGCAGCTACATTACTTTCCGCAGAATCTGCAGATTGCATTGTTCCGGACATTTCCGCAGAAGTAGTAGTTTTAGACACAGTTCTACTATTTTCAGCTTCAGATTCATTGAAGCGTTCTCTTATTATTCTGGGCACTATGCTCCTCACGAGACGCTGCATCGCCTCGCATCCCTGGCTTTAAGTTGAGCACGCACGTGCGCGAGCCACCCCAAAGCTCTCTACAAAGTCTAGCTGCGCGACAGCGGACGCCAGCCTCGGAAAACGCTCACGAGGGGATCGACGCCATCGATTGCCTGGCGGCTTGCAGTGCCACCGCTCTCTAGTATGCCATATTGCCGAGTCAAATATATAACTCGTTGAATATTAAATTTGCATCACTGCTTTAAGCCAATTAGCAGTTACTAAAAATTCCAATAATTTCAAACTCAGCCATAGCGCACATAAAAGTTGCGTATCGCTCCTATAGTTGCAGCAGAGGTTTGTGCGAATATATTTGCGCACTACCTACTATTTGGAAATACTATTTGGGATACTCTTTGGAGGCAAGAAATGGGCTTAATCAGCGCAATGCAAGGCTTTTGCGTAATTGGCATTGTTATTGCTGCAGGCTACGTTACTGCTCGCATGCGCGTTGGCGGTTCACAAGCTCAAATGGTGCTAAATCGCGTAAGTTTTTTCGTTTCCAGCCCTTGCTTAATGTTTGCGATCCTTTCTAAAGAACCTATTTTTGAGATTTTTCACTCTTCGATTTTTGTTGCATTCTTTTCTGCGATGATTGTTGGAGTTGCATTCGTGCTGCTCAATCGCTTTTGTTTCCATCTTCCTGCATCCGACTGCACTATAGGCGCTCTCAATTCTCTTTATTTAAATTCCAACAATATTGGCTTGCCGGTTGCAACTTATATTTTGGGAAATCCTGCGCTTGTTGCTCCGATTTTAGTTATGCAACAAGCTGTGTTTACTCCTGTTGGTTTGACGGTTCTCGACATTACAACTACTGGAAAATGCTCGCTTAAGCGCATCGCTCAGCAGCCTTTAAAACAGCCACTTTTAATTGGTTCGCTTGGTGGAATTATTATTTCTGCAATTTCCGCAAAAGTTGGCTACTTCCCTGTTCCTAATTTTCTTTACGATCCAATTAAGATGATTGGCGATTCTGCAGTTCCAATGATTTTAATGGCTTTTGGAATGTCGCTTTACGGAAGCAAACCTTTACGAAAGGATTCCAATCGCGCTGCTATTGCCACTGTTGCTGTGCTAAAAAATCTTATTATGCCTGCAATTGCGTTTTTGCTAGCTTATTTTGTTATGGGTTTTCGCGGGGCGACTTTGTATGCGTGCGTTGTGCTGGCGGCGCTTCCGACTGGTCAAAACGTTTACAATTATGCTGCGCGCTACAACGTCGGCTTAAGTTTTGCGCGCGACGGCATACTGTTTTCTACTGTCACTAGCCCGATTTGCATAGCCGTAATTGCCACTATTTTGGGATGATTTCGTGCGCAGTTTATGCCGCCTACGCGCGCAATGCTGCGCTCAGGCAGATCGGAGCGCACACAAAACACAACCCAGTTTCTAAAACCCAA
>NQOP01000001.1:18786-23475 GCA_003585845.1 Bifidobacteriaceae bacterium NR021 | reverse complement strand
ACAAACCTGCCCTGCCTTCGTCAATCGAGACGAAGGCAGACCTCGCTTGCGTTGAAAGCACACCGTGCTTTCAACCCTAAGCAAGCTCGGCGCTCCGAGTTGCTTTCGCGCGCGCAATGCTGCGCTCAAGCATGTCGGAGCGCTAACTCATCAAGGCGCGCGCGGAAAGACGGCCAATCAGTGCGCATTGCCGTAAGCAACTTCAGCTTAGGCACGTCGTCAATTGGCACCCACTTGATTTCCATACTCTCGTCGTCGTGCGCGCAAGGATCCACACTATGCCCTGGCTTTTCAAACGCAAAAACCGTTGTATAGCACCAGTTTCCGTGATCCTCGCGGTAAGCTCCAACAACCTCAATATCTCCCGAAGTAATATTTGCTTCCTCGAAAGACTCACGCAATGCGCCCTCAATCGCGCTTTCTCCATCGGAAATTGCGCCACCAGGGATGCCCCAAGTGCCACCTTCAGCGCTCCAAAGCGCGCGATGTTGCATCACAACATGCGTTACGCGACCAGTTTCAGCATCTCGCCTAGCAAGCAGCACTCCGGCAGCACCGTTATGACCCCAATGTCTGCGACCACAATTGCAATGCACCCAGCCATCTCCCGGCTGATGAACATTTTCTTTAGGTACCTCAGTGGAAGTCGGATCATTCTTTTCGCCAGTTTCTTCCAAGCTTCCCTTATTCCACAAATCCGGCCAAGCGTATCCAAGCTCCGAAACCATTTGCCTCAACAGCGGCAAGCTGATTCCAAGAACACCGTGCGGATCTCCCTGAATGCTTTCAATAAAAGCTCCTCCAAAACCTTCTAGTGTAAAGGATCCTGCAACTTCTAGAGGTTCACCAGTTGCTACATACGCGCGAATTTCCGCGTCACTCATTTGCGCAAAAGTTACGCTTGCATGACTTGTTTTGCAAATAGTTTTGCCGGTTTTTGCGTCGATTAAGCAGTGACCAGTCCACAATTGTCCTGTTTTTCCGCTCATCTGCTTGATTCTCTCAAATGCCACCTCAGGAGTATGCGGCTTCCCGTAGCACTCGCCATCGAGCAGGAACATGGAATCGCAGCCAACAATCAGCACACCGCTACAATCATGAGAAGATTTATTTGTATATGCAAAATCGTGAATATCGAAAGTTTTTGTAGGAACAGTAACACCTGAAAAGTCGCGAGTTTGCGCCGTATCTACGTTATGCGTTACATCTGATTGCGAATCGCTTGCTAAAGCGCTACTAGAAGATTCACCAGTTTCAGAAGATTCAGATCCCGCAGTTTCGGCAGATCCAGCAGTTTCAGCAGACTCAGCAGCAGCTTCCGCTTCCAGCGGATACCCCACAACTAAATCGCCACTAGCTGAAGCAGCAGTATCCGCCACAAGTTTCCACGCATTGTACACAGCTTGAGCTTTTGCGCGAGCCAAAATAGAAACTCGCTGCTCAGCACTCAATTGCTCAACGCTTGCACCTAGCTCACTAGCGGCATCACGCAAAGCCGCCGGCTCATCCACTTCGCTTACGTGAATTACCGGAATCACTCCAGCAGCCGCCAAAACCGCCCTACGCGCCGGAGATTGTGAGGCCAAAATCAACGAAACTGTCATATCCTTACTCTTCCTTTTACGCCTTTACAACTTCGCACAGCCTATTCGCGAGTTATTGCAACGCCAGTAGAATCAACAGGCACGTGCAAAACGCGCCAGCCAGTACGCAAAAGCCACGGCTCGGCAATTGCGTCAATTTTTTGAGCCGCACTCTTGTTATACTCGGCATCTCCTGCATAAAATACAGCAACGCACGATCCTGCTCCTGAAATCGCTGCCGCAAAACCATGCTCGCGCAACGTCTCCACCAGCTTCCACGAATCTTTCATAAGATTTGCGCGATACGGTTGATGAATAGCATCTTGAGTTGCTGCAAAAAGTAACGCATTTCGCGAAATATCAGATTTTACTGTGCCTAATTCATTTTCAGAATCGCTATTTAACTCACCAAAAGCAACCGGTAGCATTGCAGCTCGCGACACGTTAAATATTGCGTCACCATACGGCACTTTTGCTGGAAGCGCGCGCCTAGCAAGCTCTGTAGAAAGCTCAAAATCAGGAACGAATACCGACACAGAAATATCTTGCGAAACTTTGTATCGCACAGTATGAAAACCGGTAGAAAGCGGAGCTTCGCAATCTCCAGCCACGCGTACAGAACCTTTGCCTTCCCCAGCATCAAGCTTCCAACTCATCGTCAAACCGCCAAAAACTGCAGGAGCAACATTGTCTGGATGACCTTCAATTGCGGCCGCGATTTCGAAAATTGCTTCGCGATGAAGATCACCTTCGTGCGCAAAAGCCCAAGCAGCAGCAACAGCAGCCACAATCGCTTCTGCAGAAGAGCCCATACCGCGCGCTTGCGGAATCCGATTATGCGCTTCTAACGTAAATCGCAAGTTTGGCAGACCAAATATTTTGCAAGCTTTGCGAAAAGTCGCTACAACTAGATGCGTTTCATCTTTTGGAAGCGTATCCTCGCCTTCGCCGTGAATAATTACGCGCACATTTCCAGCATAATCAAGCGAATCAAGCGAATTTTTAGAATGATTATCATCCAGAGTAAAAACTAAAGAATCCGCATAATCAAGCGCAATACCGGCTGTATCAAACCCAGAACCAAGATTTGCGCTAGTAGCTGGCACGCGCACAGAAACACTATTACATACTGGATTCATACGATCACCTTCTCGCTTTTCACTTTATAACGCGCAAAACTAGCGGCTTTCCGCACACAACGTCCAACTTCTGCAAATCCTCGCAAATAGCTTGAACTGCAGCCTCCGAACATTCGCGTACAAGCACGCGCACACTGCCAGATCCACCAAGACCGCACTGTGGGCAATCCGAATCACCTTCAGTTTGTGCATACTTAGCTTGGCACGCCGAAGCCAAACGCTCAGACACAACGCCATGATCAGCAAAAACATCCATAACTTCGCTGCACAAAGCCAAAGAAGTATCTTCCATATTGCAACGAATCACGAAATCTGCTCTAGTCTGCTCGCTAGAAGCCGGCACATACTTGTTGTACATTGGCACGCCAAAACCTGAGCATCCACTCACAAGATTTCGAGCAGCACTAACAACATCTCCAACAACAGCGCTTGCAGTTGGAGCGCCACCAGCACCGCGTCCGTAGAACATTAAGTCATCGGCAGCCTTAGCCTTCACAAACACAGCATTAAAACTGCCATGAACCGACGCCAAAGGATGCTCCGCGCTAACAAGAGCTGGATAAACGCTAACACTTACGCCAGCATCTGTGCTTACGCAGCCATCCGAGTTGGACTCGCCGTCATCATGCCTTTCAACTGCCGCAAGCAGCTTAATTACGCGATCTTCCGCACCTGCAGCCGCAATATCTTCAGCCATAATCGCACTAATTCCTTTAACAGAAACATCGTCAATTCTTACTGGCATCTGGAATGCGAGAGTTGCAAGAATCGCAGCTTTATTTGCAGCGTCAAAACCTTCAACATCTCCGGTTGGATCAGCCTCAGCATAACCCTTTTCTTGAGCTGCGCGTAAAGCCGAGTCAAAATCAAGTCCGCGCACAGTCATTTCGTCAAGAATATAGTTGGTAGTTCCGTTTACGATTCCAAAAATTTGCGTAATTTCGTCGCCAATAAGTGACTCTCGAAGCGGTCGAACAATAGGAATCGCTCCTGCTACAGCCGCCTCAAAGTACAAGTCAACTCCGTGACTTTCTGCACACTCGTATAATTCCGGACCAAACTTCGCAAGCAACGCTTTATTCGCAGTAACAACAGATTTTCCGTGGCTCAGCGCGCTTTTTACAAAAGTATGCGCAGGCTCAAGTCCGCCAATAAGCTCGACTACAATGTCAACATCCTCGCGAGCGCACAAAGAGGCAGTGTCTGTTGTTAATAATTCGCGCTTAATCCAAGGAACTTCAACTTCTTCCGGATGCAGGCACGCAACTCCTGCAAGCTCAATATTTGCGCCAATTCTAGCCGCAAGCTCTTCACCTTGCTCAACTATAAGTCGCGCTGTTTGCGAACCGACTGTTCCTGCACCAAGCAATCCAACGCGAATAGTTTTATTGGCTAATTTTTTGCTTAACATATAACTCGCCTCCTTAAGTCATGAATTTTGAATTTTCTTTTTTACTAGAAATAATAGTTACTAAAAATAGCGGTTGCCAAAAATAAAAATAGCAGTCACAAAATAACAGTTACGAAAAAAGCATCAGCACATTAAGAATCACAGAAATAATCAAAAATGTAATTACGCCTACAGTTCCATAAAGCGATTTCAAATTATCTTTCTTAGGCAATTCCAAAGGCGCATCAAAGAAAACTAAATATCGACGGCTACGAGCAAGTAACACTATTCCAACTACAAGCATTGCAAACACAAATATGCTATATAATCCAGCTAGCACAAATCCAGAAGGCAAATCCATTAACTCTTTATTTGATAATTTGTCAACTTCTATAACATTCCCGTTTGCATCTGTTATCTGTTGCATTAACCATAAAGCAACAACGCTTCCTTGGAAATTTACAATCATGTGAAGAAATATGCTGTAACGCAATTTAGAAGTGCGTACGTACATGTACCCGAAAATAAGCCCAAGCCCGAAAGCGTAGAAAAATTGGAATATATTCATGTGGAATAA
>NQOP01000001.1:17460-18007 GCA_003585845.1 Bifidobacteriaceae bacterium NR021 | reverse complement strand
ATTTGCTTTCTAAAAAACCATTCTTCCACAATAGGAGCAAGAATCACTACGAACACAAACGTTTCCCACATATTTCCAGAGGCAATAGTTTCTGAAATGCGATTTTCTGCTTTACCGTCTGTAATAATTGAAGCTAATGTTGTACCAATTAAGCTTCCGCCATACATAACTGGCACACTAACTGCGTAGAATCCCAAAAATTGACGCAAAGACATAGAAAATTCACGCGACGCAAGAGTTGGTACTGCTCGCATAATCAGCATTGCAATAGGAAGCGCTATTAAATATTGCGCAATGTCAGACACTAATATTGTTGCAATAGATTTTTCTAAAAATTCTTTAGGCAAAAAATACGGAAAGCACATACCTAATGCATACGCAGAAGCAATCCACACAACCATGAACATGCATAATGACATTCCAATAGTTCCCTGTCGCTTTCGCGCCAACAAATATGTGTCGTCATGTTGTATCTCTTGCATACTCATCCTTTTATTATCTTTACGCTTTATTTAGATTTTCGCTTTTTATTTGACGTGTGCTAAGT
>NQOP01000001.1:5051-16688 GCA_003585845.1 Bifidobacteriaceae bacterium NR021 | reverse complement strand
CCCTCAATAAGCTTTGTAATTAAATCACTATAACTTATTCCGGTTGCTTCCCAAGCTTTTGGATACATGGAGATTGGCGTAAACCCAGGCATTGTATTGATTTCGTTGATCATCACATGACCTTCAGGAGTCACGAACGAATCAACACGGCTTAATCCTCTACCGTCTGCTGCTTTGAATGCTGCGAGCGCTGTTTTACGCACGAGCTCCAAAGTTTCCGCAGGAAGATCTGCTGGAACTTCCACGTGCGAAGCCGCGGAATCCATGTATTTGCTGTCAAAATCGTAGAACTGATCTTCGCCAGCCTGACGCTTGTCTAACACAATTTCACCTGGCAAGCTTACTTTCGGCTCCTCGCCATCGCGAGCTGCAAGAACCGCACACTCGATTTCTCGCGCGTTAATTCCTTGCTCTACTAGCACTCGCCAATCGTGCTTCGAAGCTTCAAAAACGGCTTGTGCTAAAGCCTCAGCATCATGCGATTCCACTTTTGTTACGCCAAAACTAGATCCTGCACGGCTTGGTTTTACAAAAAGCGGATACTCGAGTTTTGCTGCCTCAACTTGCGCAAGCATTTCGTTTGCGTACGCAGCAAAGCGATTCGTCGAGTCACTTGCAAATTTTCTAGCATCCAACGCAATTCCCGGAGCGACATCGATTCCGGCAGCCTTAAACAGCTGCTTTGCGTAGTATTTATCCATGCATGCAGCCGAAGCCAACACTCCGCAACCGACGTACGGCACTTGCATCATTTCTAGCAAGCCTTGCAAAGTGCCATCTTCACCGTTTGGACCATGAAGAACTGGGAAAACAGCGTCGATATGACCTAAACTTTCAAGCGTGTCGTCCGCTTTTCGCACCAAGAATCCGTCTGCACCCTTTGCAGGGTCAAGCACAACATCACGCGTTCCAGCGGTTTTTGTGATTACTGGCAACTCGCCTTCTTCCATGTGGAAGTTACGCGGATCTTCGCCACCAACAATCCATTCGCCTTGTTTTGTGATTGCGATCCGCACAATGTCAAAACGATTTTCGTCTACAGCACTGAGCACTCCAGCAGCAGATATGCAAGAAATCGAATGTTCGTCTGCCTTACCGCCATACAAGAACACTACACGCTTTTTCGTCATTTTTTTCCTTTATATATTTTTGAATTATTCTAATTATTTTGGATTAGTTTTGATTATTTTCGCAAACGCTACTTACTCTTCGCAAATATCGTCGTCGAAAAGCATTGCGAGCATTTCTTGGCAGGAAATTCCTTCTTCAAGCACGCGAGCCATTGCACTTGCAAGCGGAGTTGCAACACCCAAACGCTTGCCCATTGCCACAACTGCGCTTGTGGTTGGCACGCCTTCTGCAACGCCATTGCTTACGGCAGTTGCTTCTTCAACGCTCATTCCTTTACCGAGATTTGAGCCAAAAGTATAGTTGCGGCTTAGAGGAGATCCACAAGTTGCAACTAAATCGCCGAAGCCAGCAAGACCTGCAAAAGTGCGCGAATCTGCGCCTTCCGCAACACCCAAAGCCGTCAATTCTGCCAAACCGCGCGTTTCAATCATAGCCGCCGTGTTTTCGCCGTATCCTGCGCCTCGAGCCATTCCAACTGCGAGCGCAACCACGTTTTTAAGCGAGCCGCACATTTCTACGCCGATTACGTCTGTTGATACAAACGCCTTGAAGTAGCTGTTTGAGCATGCTTTTGCAACTACTTCTGCTTGAGATTTGTCTGCGCAAGCAACTACTGCTGCAGCCGGGTGGCGAGATGCAACTTCCTTGCTCAAGTTTGGTCCGGAAAGTGCAGCAAAACGGTTACGCGGTAAGTTCAAAGCTTCGCACACGACTTCATCCATGCGCTTGCCGGTTGTGCGCTCAATGCCTTTCATAAGCGAAACAACAATCGCATTTTGTGGAATAAGACCAACAAATTCTGCTAACGCAACGCGAGCAAACTGTGCTGCAATTGCCACGACTACAATATCCGCGTTCGCAACAGCCTCTGCTCGATCCCCAGTTGCAGTCATGTTTTCTGGAAGTTTTTCAACGCTTGGCAAGCGCACGCCGTTATGGTGATGATCACGAATTCCTTCAACAATTTCTGGCTCTATTGCCCACATTGTCACTTGATTTCCTGCATCCGCGAGCACTTGTCCAAACGCGGTTCCCCAAGCACCAGCACCCAACACCGTAACGTTCATGTTTTTACGTCCTGCCTTTCGGTTGTGAGTTTTATAAGCTACTGTATAGCTATTTTTATTTGTAATCACACTATTACACAATTCTACACATGACGCTTTACGGGATTTTAAAAAGATACTTTATTTTATTCTTCCGTATATTTTTTATTCTTCCGTAACGCGTTTCATCTGCCTGTAATCGAAGTATCCTGCAGGAGATTTTTCTCCACGAATTTCTTCCATAATCTGCGTCATACGAACTCGCACACGACGAGCCAACTCTTCAGCAGATTCAAGAGGAGGTAGCTCTCCCCAATTTTCGCTTCCCTGCAGCAAGTCAGCATAATCGAGTTGTGTATCGTAGCACATTACAACATTTTTCTTTGGCCACGGCCACCAGTGGTTAATGCTTGCTGCACCCCATGTGACAGCGCAAAATAGCGGAATCTGATGTCCGAGCCTGCGCGATGCTTCGAGAGCAATTATACCAATTCCGGGCTTCATGCTCATAGGCCATTTTTTAGGATCGCGCGTAACTGTTCCTTCAGGCCATACACTTAAAGGTCTTCCGTTTGTGAGGATTTTGATTGATTCTTCCTCAATTTCGCGCGCTTTTCCGCTTCTGCGCGGGACCGGTTGCATACCTACAAGTTGGAACCATTTGCCTAAGATTGGCCAGTGAGCAAGTTCTGCTTTCGCCATGTAGCGAGGTCTGCGACCTTGGTGAAATAGTGCAGTCATAGGTATGAAAACGTCAAACATCGTCACGTGTGTGCAAGCTGTAATAAACACGCCTTCTTCTGGCACGTTTTCCAATCCCCACGCCTTTACTTTGCAGCGCGAACGCAATACACGCGATGTTCCTTCGAGCAGTCTTTCGGCAGCTTTAGGATTTTGCGCGTCAATTTCTGCCTGGTTTGGCTTACGTTTTCCTGTCGGATAGTAATACGTTGGATCAACTAGATTGTGTTTACTCGCTAAAAGCTTTACTTGCTCATCACTGAGTGGTTTTACTGCACTTCTTGGCGAAGGTTTTCCTTTTGATACCATGCTTTCTATTGTGCAGCATGCTATAAACCTACGCTACGACCTACTTTTGCAATCAACCCATGTTTAGGAGAGCACGCCCAAGCGAGCACAAATAGAGCGGTTGCTACGAGCACAATTGTTCCGCCTGTTGCTGTATCAAAGCTCCACGAAATATACATTCCAACAATCGAAGAAACGCAACCAATAACAGGAGCTAAAATCATCATCCTAGATAGCCGATCAGTAAGCAGTCGCGCAGTTGCAGCAGGAGTCACAAGCAGAGCAAGTACAAGCACGTTTCCAATAATTTGCACGGAAACAACTACAGCGATAGCCACTAACACGTACAACATTCCATCTAGCCATGCAACAGGCAATCCCATTGCGCGCGAAGTTTCTCGATCCATCGATACACAAACAAGCTCTTTGTGAAACATGCATAATATAGCCAAAATAATCAAACCAGTAACAGCAACAACAGCGATATCTGAATCAGGAATACCTGTAATCGAGCCAAACAAGAAGGATTCCAAGGATCCAGCGTAGCCAGATGCTTTAGAAATAATCACAATTCCAAGAGCGAAAGCAGATACGAAAAATACGCCAATAAATGAGTCTTCGCGAAGCCTACGGTTTTGGCTAAAAATAGATACGATTAGCGCGGTTGCAACTCCTGCGAGTGCTCCTCCAAATAGCAGATTTCCTTGCAATACGAAGGCTATTGCAAGTCCTGGGAACACTGAATGAGCTACAGCATCTCCAATAAACGCCATTCCTCTAAGCACTACATAGCATCCAACTACACCACAAATTACGCTAGAAAGGCACGCTACAATAAGTGCTTTTAGCAAAAACCAAAGATCAGGATTTGTTAAATCTTGTATAAATTCTATTGGAGATAACATTACTTTTCCACCACACTTTCCTTACCAATTACGCGCTCAACTGCTTTAATAAGCGGATTTTGCGGAGCTACGTGGAAGGTTCGTACCCACTGTTCTGTTTGCAAATTTTGCGGATCGTCGTCGCCCACAATAGTGCCATCAAATAGCATTATTCTCGAGCATGAGTTAATTGAGCCAATAATATCGTGCGAACTCATGAGAATTGCTTCACCAGAAGCAGACAATTTCAAGAACAAATCGGTAAGCAACTCCTGAGTAGGCATATCGAGCCCAGTAAACGGTTCGTCTAGCAAAAGCAAACGCGGCTCTCCAGCCAATGCTCTCGCAACAAGCACGCGTTGCCGCTGACCTCCAGAAAGTTCTCCAATCGTGCGATCTTGAAAATCAGCCATTCCTGTGCGCTCAAGCGAGTTTAATGCAATCTCGTAATCTTCTTTTTTAGCGCGGCGAACGTAACCAATATGACGAATCCTACCCATCATCACTACATCTAAAACAGAAAGTGGGAAATCCCACGCAATATCGTGACGTTGTGGCACATACCCAACGTAAGATACGCGAGAATTAAGTTTTGCACCTTCCATATGAGGAGCACGCACTTCGAGTTTTCCAGTATGTGGAATCAAACCCATAATTGCACGAAATAGCGTCGTTTTACCGGCACCGTTTGCACCAAGCAATCCCACAAATTCGCCACTATTAATGGTAAAAGAAACGTCTTTTACAACAGCGCGACTACCGTACGAAATATTCAAATTTTGTGCGCAAATTACTGCATTTTCTTCCATATTTACTACCTTTAACACTTTCACTTCAAACATTTCGCTAAAGAATCCGCGTTAGCTCGCATCATATCCGCGTAAGTTCGCACATTTGCGTCGAAGGCGTCACCATAAATTGGGCAAACTTTCACATGTGCTTCAGACGCAAGCTCTTTAAGCACAGACGAGCGAGAAATTAAATTCGGCTCTAAAAACACTGCAGGGATTTCCAAGTCGCGCAAAATTTGCGAAAGTCTGCGCCTATCTTGCACACTCGGCTCGCTTGAAGGGTTGATTGTTACAAATCCCGCAATATTTACGCCATAAGCTTTACCTAAGTATGCAAAAGCGTCATGCGTTGTAACCAAGTTGCGGCGTTCTTTTGGAATTGACGCAACTTTTTTACGCATATAAGCGTCTACATCGAGCAGCTTGTTAATATACCGGTCCGCATTTGCGCGATATTTGCGAGCATTTTTAGGATCGACTTCACACAAGCGGTCAGCTATTGTGCGCACATAAGCAATTCCGTTTTTCACTGACTGCCATAAATGCGGATCAATATCTCCGTGAACATGTTTTCCAAGAACAGCTTGTGGAAGTTGATAGATTTTCTGCCGTGCAAATCCAAGGAATCTATAGCCTTGTTCAGCTGGAATTTCTTTTAAAGCATTAGTCGGCACTTCTACTACTACATCTCGCGGCTCATAATACACGCGCTTTGGCGCAACCGACCGCTTTTCTTGCAAAGTGTCAACTCTGTACAAAAATCCGCGTTTAGCTAAATCGTAAGCCAAATCTGCATGGCCTTGATTCAAAACTACACTAGCTCCACGCTTTTTCGCTAATTTCTGCGCGTTAATGCCTACAGCAAAACGCATAGTTGCGTTTCCTAAACTTGCAACTCTTTCGTTTTGAGCATTGAGCATATCTGCATGAAAGTCGAGAGTGTATTCTCCTGGCTTACTAAAAGCCCAACTTAAATGCGTGTGCGCGTCCGCAGGCAAATCTACATGATCTTCATCGTTAATTCCGTTTGCTGAATTAACGTAAGTTTCTACGCTTCCAAAAGTGCCAGTAAGGTAAGCGAAAAGCGAACCAGGACCGGTTACTTTAGTCGCAGTTAAGCGGATCCTGTCCGAACGCTTCATGTTGTATGCTTTTGGCTTTATTACAGTAGCGCGTCCTTCTTTCGTTACAGTTGAAGGCGCGTTTGACTGCGAAGACTGAGAAACTTGAGAAGATTGCGAAGACTGCAAAGACTGCAACTTATCAGATTTCTTTTGAGATTTTTGTTGTTCTTTAGCGTCTTTAGCTTCCTCAACCGGCTGCGAAGTTTGGCGTTCTGTAGCAAGACCAAGCCAAATAGTGTCTAACGACACATCTTCGACCATTGGAATAATATCCGCCGCATGTTTCACGCTTTCTTCAGCAAGTTGCACATTCGGCACGCCTTTTCGCAAATTCGCATCTAAAGCAGTAATAACACCATGCTCCTCAAGCATCATGTAATTACTAAAAGCCACATCCGCATACACAACGTCTCTGATTGAACGCAATCGCGGCTCGTAAGAGTGCGGATCTGCATTATCAGGCACGATTGAGCTCACATTTGCAGCATCACCTGCTACATTCGCAACCATATCGCGCAAAACGCCTGTAGTCGTAACTACATTAATTCGACCATCGCGATGTCCTGCACGATTCCCGTTAGCACTACCACAAGCAGAAAGCGGCAAAATAAGCGCGACGACTGCAATTACAGCAAGCGAAGAAAACAAAGTTTGCTTTACTTTTTTGGGCTTATAAATCACCCTTACACACTCCTACTACTAATAGTGCAACCTAATAGCGCAACTTAATAGCGCAACAACCAGTTGAAGCTAATAAGTCCGCGATTGTAGAGATACCAAATTCCTGCACCCAAAACGCCAAGCACAGCAATAATTCCACCAGCAAGAAGCGAATAAGCAAGTAAAGGATTTCGCTTAAATAATCCTGTTACACCTTTTGCTTCAGACTTCACAACATCGTCATTATCGTTCAACTTCTGTCGGTACAAACTTTTAGCAAGCCTCTTGTTACTAATTTTTGAAACAAGACCTTTATGCTTTTTAGCTTTTCTTGGCAATTGTTTTCCAGAGTGTGAATTATTTGATCCAAAACCACGACCACCAACAAAAGGATTTCCGCCACCAACGGCACCGTTTCCATGACCGCCATTATTTCCGCCAGAACGAGGCAAATTAGTAGGTTTTGGTGGATTCTTAGGTGTAGGAGTCCCACCTTTTTTGACTTGCGGATCCTTTCTTCCGCCACCTTCGCCGCCGCCAGCATACCCCATTGGTGTTTCTTGTGGATCTACACCAACAGCAACGTGAATATTGCGAGTTACTGTAGAATTTCCGTCGGAAGCTTGGAATTGCAATGTGTAATATCCCGGTTTGTCAAAATCCCAATTCGCATGAGCATGCGTATTTGCAGGTATCGTATAATCTGTTGCTCCTTGAGTGGAGAAAATCTCTTTATCTCCGCCGCCCAAGCCTCCGAACATCCAAACGCGCACGTTTCCAGGACCTTCAACTCCTGTTAGGCTCAATTGAGTTGGCTTATGCGGATTCATAGACTGATTATTCCAACCCATCCATGGCACACCATCAATTTGTGTTTGCGGTATGCGATAAACGCCCTTAGTTTTACCAGCATCACCAACTGCGAATACAACTGTGTCTGTGTCTCTAAAGACGTGGCTTCCTGTCACATCTTCTTGCACAGCCATATCAACTTTATTTGAATCGCCAGTATATACAGCAATATCAACGTGACCGTGGTCTATAACAAGTTTGTCGCCCTTGATGTCTTTGAACTTTGTTGCAGCAGATTGCTGATTTTGAGAATTTTGCTTTCCGCCTTTAACGTTATGTCCACCATTAAAAAGACCACTGTTATTGCTTCCAAAGAGTCCGTTATTGTTTCCGAAGAGTCCGTTATTGCCTCCAAAAAGACCGCTATTGCCTCCAAAAAGCCCTTGTTGCTGCATTTTTGCTCCAGGCCATGGAGTCACATACACAGTGTTGTTGTTGCCGTTAATGAAGAAAGATCCGTTACTTTGTTGCAAATTAATGCCATTACCTTCACTTTGAGAATCTTCATCGTCATTATCATCTGAATCTTCTTCGTCTTCACCATCTTCATCACCGTCAAAAGATGCACCATCATAATCAGCAAAATCCCCAGCTGTTACATCATGATTAGTGACGTGGAATGTATAGACTTGCTCAGCACTTTGCTCCTCGCCACCAACGGTAGCAGTAGCCTTCATTTTTAACTTGTACACACCAGGACGGTTAAAAGACCAATACATGTGCGAATGCTTGCCACCAGTCTCAGTGACATCAACATCTTTCGGCCATCCGTCAGCAGAGCCAAGCATTTTCTCATAATCGTCACCGCTGCGAGTGTACATAAAAACTTCGCCATTGTGAGGTGCTTCGATACCAGTTAATGACAGTTTGACCGTTGGATTAACTGAAGTAGAACCAGCTCCCTCATATAACGGTCTAGTATCTAAACCGGGCCATAATGCACCAGTATTCCCAGCTCCCGACTGATCAAAGAACCAGACTACACCTTCGCGAGTTGTTGCGTAGATTTCTTTTATTGCTTGATTATCATCATCTTTGGAAAGCTGCATGATGTTTTTAGAACCGACTTCAAAAATAAGTCGATTCGTATCGTAACGAGTGCCATCATGATCTTCACTTTCAAACGCATCACCCAAGGTGCCTAATACCATGCGCTTGCTTGTAGCATCAAAGAAAGTTGCAAAAACGTCAGCATGCCCTTTATACGCGTGGCACATTTCAGCTTTACTATCAGCCGCAGGTTGTGAATCAGTTTTACCTAATTTAGCAGCTGCACACGCTTTAAAATTGGCTTTCTTTATTTCGGCAAAATCTTTAGAAGATTTCTTTCCGCTTACAACAGTTGCGTCACTGCCATTGTCAGCAAAAGCTGCAGGCGTTCCCATCATCATGCCGCACAAGCACACGCCCACCAACAAAGCGCGAGATAATTTCTTTATACTATTACGAACCATTTTCGTTACACCATTATTTCCACTGAGTACCATCAGATTGCATATTGTCCGATTGAGAATATTGAGAATTATTAATTGGTGACATTACTGTTGTTTCTTGATCACGCACTAGATTTGACAAGGTATTGTCGCCATTTGCATTATTCACAGAATTTGCATTATTTGCATACTGTTGATTAGCTTGTGCAGAAACTTGCTTAGCAAGCGCAAGATTTCGTGCTTTCTTACTTTTAACTACAGCTATTAGCACAAAAATCACAATAATTACAGCAATAATAGCCACAAAAATACCTACGATTTGAAGAACTAAAGCTGTATCGTCACTTTTCTCAGATACTTTGTGAGAATGCTTATGCTTGTTGTGGAGAAATTTGTTATGATGACCAGCTTCATCTTTTCCAGCTTCATCATTATCTTCTTCATCTTGATCCTCTTCGTCGCCTTCGTCGCCCTCGTTGCCACTTGATCCAGCAGCAGCACCCGCACCTAAAGCAGCATTAGGATCAGTATTATCTCCAACTGCAAAATTAAGAACACGCGTATCGCTTACAGCGCGTCCGTTTTTAAGCTTTCCAGAAAAAGTAAGCTTCACATGATAAATTCCAGGCTTAGAAAACACCCAATTAACGTGAGTATGAGCGTTAGTTTCAATCCAGCTGTTTTGTGGATAACCTTTAGTACTGTCCCAAAGCTGCTGTGGATTGTTATTGCCATTTTCTAAGTAAACATGCAATTTGCCTGGACCACTTACTCCTTCAAGCGAAAGGTTCGCGCCGCGATCGAGCTCGTTAAGCACGCCACCTTCCTGCGTATTCCAACCAAGCCACGGCACGTCGGGATTCTGAGTTTGTGGAATAACATACAGCTTCGTTCCAGGCTTTTCGCCAATAAAACTGTAAGCAGCGTCATCAGGCATAGGAATTATTGAATTGCCACCTAATTTAAATACCACATTTTCTGGGTCTCGCCACACTGGTTCGTCACCAGTATCATCACGAATCTTCAATTTCCATTTGCCGTCGATTAGCGTTGGCCCAAAATCAGCATGACCTGCTTGAATCATAACTGGCTGACTGCCTTCATTAGCATAAGCAGTCTCATGCATTGGATTTGGTACACATAAAGATGCAACCAAAGTTACTAAAGAAAATATGAGCGCAAGTAACGCAGTAGAATATGCATTCTTTCGTTTTACTCGCAATGTTTCATTTTGTTTGTAATTCATTATTTAAACTTTCTAGTAATAATACGAATACTATTTACAACAATTTCAATTTAGAACGTACCAATGCTCCGCATGCGCCAGTTATTGTACATAAGCCAACGCTCGCGCTTGAAGCTGCAACCGCAACCCATTTATTCGAGGAACTATTACCTTTCGTATCATCTGAATCATCTTCATAAGATTCATCAGATTCTTCGTCGTATTGCCTTGCATCTTGCAAAGCATGGCGTTCATTATTCTTAACAAAATCAGAATTATTGACAGAACTATTTTTGAAATTATTGCCGGAATTATTATCTGTTCTCACGAAATTACGAATAGTCTGTCCACTTTTCTTAGAGCTCTTGTTTTTAGTATTAGTTCCGCCAGAAGTTCGTCGCGATGAATTATGCGACGATTTTCCGCTTGAATTTTCTGTTCTTGTAAAAGAGCTAGAGCCAGAGCCAGAACCAGAACCAGAACCATTTTGCACATTATTCTTAGAATTATTCTTACGATTAGTGCGGTTAATCTTATTGTGATTATTCTTTGTGCGCTTTAACTTTTTGTTGGATTTCTTAAAGAAATTAGATTCGAATTGGAATCCACCGTTAAAATTAGATCCGAATATCCCAGAATTTTCAGTGCCTCCGAATACGCCTTTCAAAAAGCTCCTGCCACCAGCAAAATGATTAGTCTTATTTTTGCGCTTATTATGACGCTTATTATTGCTCTTCTTATGACGCTTCTCATGGCGCTTTTTACCATGAGGATTCTCATCATCTTCAGAATCAGAACCGCTTTGATCATCATCGCCATCATTGTTATGAGAGTGAGGAACACCCTTCATCTCAATAACATAATCGCAAAACTCATCAAACATTTTATTGCGGTAAAGCTCACCGTTCTTTAAAACTAAGGAAGGACGAATCGTTGCACCTTGCATTGATGCATCAAGTTTTAGATCCAACTTGCTGCTCACAGCACCAGGAATGCGCTTAAATTCGCTTTCCCCTTCCTTTTTCATCAACCAAACATAATCTTTAACAATGGAAGTTACAGGATTCGTAGGGTCATCGATTGGCTCACCAGTAGTAGCATCTGTTGCAACATGAGGGTTAAGCAATACTGTTTTCGCGTGTAAAGTATCTCCTGGTTTGAAACGCTTATAAGGAACAATTGCTTTTACTACAGGATGCCCGTCAGCACCGTGATCTTCAACAACTATGGTTGCAGACGCAGTATCTTTGCCAACTTGCGTTTCGCCTTCAGTTGCGTGAGCATACACTTTCATTTTGTTCATTGCAGGCTCAGCTGGAAGCTGCAATCTCTCAGCAAAAAGAGTGGTTCCATACGCGTCAGGACCTTCGTCAGCGCGCACATATCTCCACTCAATACGAGCGCCCTTTGGTTTGTTAACTACTTTTAAGTCTAAACCGCCATAACCTTCGTATGAATGATA
>NQOP01000001.1:0-4312 GCA_003585845.1 Bifidobacteriaceae bacterium NR021 | reverse complement strand
GTGTCTTTATGATCTTTGGAAGCTTCGTGCGCTTCTTCATCATCGTCAGGATTAATAAAATCACTGCGACGGTGCAAATCAAGCGTTTCCGTAATGCCAGAAGCAGGTACTTCGCCTGAATATGTATCTTCTACTTCAAAAGTGTATTCTGCAGGCTCAGTTGTGATCTGCTTTTTAGTGTTTTTATTTGTAATAGTTACTGCTACTTTTAGCTTATACACGCCAGGCTGCGTAAATCCCCAGTTTGCATGCACGTGACCAGCAGTATGTTGATGAATCACACCAGGTAGCATAAATCGGCTACCTTCAGTATCAGGTTCGTCGTCTAAATCGTTCTCTTCAAATGATAATTTCTTCGAATTTTTGCCAACGCCCTCGGTAGTCCAAAGCAGAATACGCCCGTTCATTGGTCCAGTAACTTGCTGAATTGCAATATCTGCTGTTGCGTCATCTGCGTGAGATGCGCCAACTAAAGATGCAGCATAACCTGTGTCCCAACCCGGGAAGAGAGGATTTCCTTTTTGGTTTCCAGAAATATCGAGATAGTAGTATTCAGTAGCGAGCGCAGGAAGCTGCGATTTTGTAGTATACGTGCTTTTTGCTACGCGCAAAGTAGTGTTTTCAGGCTTTAAGAAAGTGGTACCGTCTTTTTCGACAGCCATAATGAATTTACCGTTGTATTGAATTGGGTAAAATACGTCTGTATGACCGTGACTTAGCACTTCCTTTTTTGTAGGATCGTATTTTTCGCCAGGATTACTATTCTCTAATGCAACTGCCGGTAAAGCTGCACTAAATCCTGATGCAAGCACGGCAAACGCAAGTATTGCAACACTTGCCATTACAAAAGCACGTTTCCCAATATTCCTAATGACCTGAGTCATAATTACTATTTCACTCTCTACACTTCATCTTCTTCAGTCTTATCTGCTCTCTTCTAATATCAGATAATTATTGAAGATATTTTTACAACGTGTATCAATAATAATAATGATTCTCATTAATAGCAAGTCGACACTCCGAATAAAAAAGCGCCGGCAGCTTAAAGCAACCAGCGTCGATTATTTAATAATTATTCAATATTTATTTAATATTTTTTAAAAGCAACTTTTAGCCTTCCACAATATCAGCATTAAGGCAAGTCTTAAAATGACGCAAAGCCCATTCGTGACCTGCAGGATCAAAGCTTGCAACGGCATCTTTGTGAACCACAATCTTGAATCCAAGATTATACGCATCGACAGCAGTGTGAAGCACGCAAATATCCGTGCAAACTCCCACCAAATGCAGCTCCTCAATGTGACGTTCGCGAAGCTTAATCAGCAAATCCGTGCCATTAAACGACGAGTAGCGAGTCTTATGAATGTAATAAACGTTGCTTTTATCTTTATTTGCTTCGTAAAAATCACCAAGCGTGCCATATAACTTCTGGCCGTGAGTTCCGGCGATATTGTGAGGTGGAAAAAGCTTAGTTTCAGGATGATACGGATCGTTCAAATGATGCGTATCAATCGCAAAAACCACGAACTCGCCAGCGTCAAGAAATTCCTGCGAAATCTCAGTAATACGCTTCTCAAGCTTTTGCGCAGGCTCGCCTACAGTAAGAGAACCGTCGCTTGCCACGAAATCATTCGTATAATCAATGTTAATAAGGGCTTTATTCATACCTACTCCTTGTATGAAATTTGCAGAATAATTACTTGATTTTATTTCAATTGATAGCCCAATTATCAACTCAATTGCTGGCCCAATTGCAATCGGCGCAATACCTTAATATCCAATGAATACTCAAAGCTCACTTGCTTCTGCACCGACTATCATCATTTAATCACTACCTTGCGGCAAATCTTAAATATTACTGATAAAATATTAAATCAAAAAACAAATTAACAACTCTAAATAGTTTTATAGGTAGGAAAATATGAAAAAAATAAAAACTCACCAGATTATTAATCTCATTTTTAGCGGCATTGGTTTAATTGGATTATTTCTACCATATTCTTCATCATACGGATGGTACAGGAATTTTTTGATGTCGAATCCGAATATGTTATTTGCAAAAGAAATAGGTTTTAAAAATATTGACGCTGTCGATTTATCGATGTTAGAAAATCTTAGGTTATATTTCTGCCTTGCTAATAATTCTTACGGAAATGACTGGCTCAAGGATGAAGCAATAATAAATGTTGTTCTCATAATTGCACTAATCGCATCTATAATTCTTATACTATTGTCCACGCTTTTAAATAAGCCTGTTGCAAATATTATATTTGCACTCATCTTGGCAGGCGCATCACTTCTTATGAATTATGACGCAGTAAGCCGTCATGTGCTTCCTTCAGATACTTACACTTTTGGCTTTACATATTACCTTTATACGCCATTAGCAGTGGCTGTAATAGTTTGCTCAATAGTTGGAATTGTCATAAAAAAGAAAGAAAAGAAAGCTGCAAGACTTTCAAATTTTGCACATGCAAAATAAAAATAAACAAAATTGTAAATTATAAGCAGTTTACAAAATAATTGTAGGGGTCAGTATTTTAGAATATTGACCCCTACTATTATCGCTATATTTGCAAGCAAATATAGTTAATACTATTTAGACACAGATATAAGTTTCTTAGAAACTCTCGCTTGAACATCAACATAATAATTAAGCTCATCAGAGTTCAAATCTTTGCTATGCCAATCGTTGAACTTTTTTACTGAATCATTATATTTATCTAAACACGTTGAATACTCATTAAGAATGGTCTTATCAGTTGGATTTTTCTTATACTTCTTCATGAACGCAACATATTCATCCATAGCTGCTTCATAGCTATCCATTGCCGCTTTGAAATCACTGCGCAATCCGTTAACAAGCTTCGTGTTAGTTTTAGGTTTTTCTTCAGCTTTTGGAGCAGCTTGCTTTGGTTCAGCTTGCTTTGGAGCAGGCTTTGCAGAATCTTTCTTCGCATCAGACTTATTGGAATCATCACTATCTTTAGGCTCGTTGGTTGGAGCAGTGATGTCAATGCTCATAATATTATTGCCTTCGTATTTTAATGACAAATACCAGCCTGAATTATTGTTCGCATAGTACCAATCATCTCCCTTACTATAATCAACTGTAAAACCTTTATCAGCGCAAGCTTTTACATATTTCTCATAGTCTCCCCTACTAGTGTTGCCAATATAAACTACGAAGCTATCCTCATTTTCGTAGGAGAACTTTCCGAATATAGATTTTGGTACAGGCAATTGATTAGCTGCTTCACTAGATGGCCAAGTAATTGGAGACATTTTCATCGGCGCATCCAGTTTGATACTTAACTTATTATTGCTTTTATAAAGAAGCAAGTTTAACTTATAACCTTTACTGTTATAAGAAGAATATTCTGTAGAATCAATTTTTGAATCTACAGTAAATCCTTTATTCTTGCAAGCTTTAATATAATCATTGAACTGTTTGGCAGAAATATTATTTATATTAACAAACATTTCTTCAGAAGAGTTTTCAATAATTTTACTAATGCTAGATGGAGGATTTGGCAATTCTGAACCCAAAACCATCTCGTTCAAATTATTAACAACGCCATTATCTAATTTTTTAATATTCAAGAATCCGAATATCGCAACAATAACAATTATTATGCCGAGTAAATAAAACCAGAATCTTTTATAAATTGGTTTTTCTATTTTTGCATGCGCGCTGCCATGACCTGTAGCTGCTGGAACAGTGAAATCCTGTTGCGGCGGTGGAACAGGAATATTTTGTTTAATAGTCGAAGCTGCTGTTGATTGTTCGACCTTTAATTTTGATCCGCAGTATGGGCAGAAGTCATTCCAAGACTCCATTCCGCAACTTGTACATTTCATACATCATCTCCTAACAATATTGATACGAACATATCATGAAAATACATCTCATGCTTTGCTATAAATAATATCAAATAAATTGTTGGACTTTTAAGTATTAAATGTGACGTGAGTTTTTGAGGTGTTTGCGCGAGGGTCTCTAGTTAGCAGTTTTCGGACTCGCGCGCAGTAACTAATCTGCGCGTGTGTCTCATTTAGCTTGTTTTGAGACAGTCGTGCAGTACGGTTTCTGCGTTAGTGTCCGATTTTGCTTGTTTTGAGACACTGGTGCAGTATGCTAACTGTGCGCGTGTCTCTGCTGTCTTATTTGACCACATTCGCCGTAAGTTTTTCCTCATGTTTGGAGGATTACAGATAACAGTATGCTGAAAACGAAAAACAGTATGCTAGTATGAAAAAAGCGGGGAGTGAAAACTCCCCGCTAGAAAAATAATGCGGCAGCGTGCTAGTC
>NQOP01000006.1:88294-95653 GCA_003585845.1 Bifidobacteriaceae bacterium NR021 | reverse complement strand
ACCCACCAAAAACAAACACCCCAAAACCATTGAAAACAAGCCAAAACACCGGCGTGTCGAAAAACGCGAAAAAGCACCCAAAAACCAACACAAAACCAGGAACAATAATCAAAACCAACAAAAAATAATCAAAAATAGCCCCAAAAACCTCAAAACCGGGAGTGTCGCATCGACTTGCTTTTCGCTTAAAGCGTAGCGCGAAAAGCAACCCGATGCGGTAGCGCTTGCTTATGCAGAAAGCACAGTGTGCTTTCCGCGCAAGCGCGCAAACAATTACGCTTTCTTTAAACTAATTAAGAAAGCGTAATCTGACGACCAAAGAAGATTAACTTAAAGTGAGCTTAATGCGGTAGCGCTTGCTTTACAACGCTCGCACAAACTCAGCAGCAGTACACACAAAATATATGAGCTCTATTTATGAAATAAGAAATACCTATATAAATAGATACTTATTAAATAAACTTTTATAAAGAATACAAAGCTCATAAAAACACAAAAAGCGTAAAGCGCATAAAGAGAAAAATAAGAAAATAAGAAAATAAGAATAGGATATTAACAGACATTAATAAAAGAAGGAGCAGAAGAATGAGCAACAAGCAATCGAGCAACAAAGCACATCACATTGTTGTGCTCACAGGCGCAGGAATATCTACCAGCGCGGGTATTCCAGATTTTCGCGGTCCAGACGGCGTATGGACTAAGCACCCAGAACAAATGAGCGTTTATGACATAGACGCATTTTTAAGCAGTAAAGAGGAACGCATATATTCTTGGAGATGGCAAAAAGAGTCGCCCGTTTGGAACGCACAGCCGGGAACAGCTCACAAAGCACTTGTAAAACTCGAGAAGGCAGGCATGCTCGACCTCATAGCCACACAAAATTTTGATGCGCTTCACGAAAAAGCTGGCAATAACCCAGATATTATAGTGAATTTGCATGGAAGCATTGGAACTTCGCACTGCATGAGCTGCCACGCGAGCTATAAAACTGCCGATATTATGGCAGATTTAGACGAGCATCCAGATCCACATTGCAGGCGCGCTCTGCCGTACCGCAGCAATATGCCTTGTAACGGTCTCATAAAAACAGACGTTGTTTATTTTGGAGAGGCACTTCCTGAAGGCGCTATGGAACGCAGCGCGCAAGCAATAGTTAAAGCGGACGAGCTGTGGGTTATTGGTTCCACGCTGGAAGTATTTCCAGCTGCCAGCCTTGTGCCGTTAGCTGCGCGCGCAGGAGTGCCGATTACGATAATGAACCTGGGCTCTACACAATACGACTATTTGGCAGAGCGTATTATTCGCGAAGATATTGCGAAAGCTCTGCCAAAATTAGTAGACGAAACTATTGCAAAGTGATTATTGCAAAGTAATGCTATTAAAACTATTGCAAAGTAACAGCTATACCTTCCCAAGGCGCAAGCGTACCGTTTTTAAGCGATGTAAGCGCGTGATTCACGTCGTAAGTTGTAACAATTACGTCACGCTCTACAAAAGCGTTAGAGGCGCGATTTTGCAATAATTGTGCGCTCTGCGTAGGTATAGGCACGGTTGAATCAGTCATATTAACCATTACGAGCATACGTTCTGTAGATTCCGCATTAGATTCCACAGAATTTGCAGCAGATTCCGCGGCAGTCTCTGCAGAATCTTCCTGCTTTTCGCAATCAGATTTAAGCTCGCGCACGAAAGCGTACACGCACTCGTCGTCCGCATCGACCAAATTCCAAGAGCCAGCAGAAACAATCGGCTCCGAATGGCGCAAAGCAATCAAATACTTGTAAAAAGCGTAAACGGAATCCGAATCTTCCATCTGTTCAGCCGCATTAATATCCACATAATTAGGATTCACACTAATCCACGGCTCTGCGTTATTTTGCGACGTAACATTAAAAGGCATGAATCCCGCGTATTTAGAAGCATTCCACTGCATCGGAGTTCGAGAATTGTCGCGACCGCGCTTTGCAAGCGCATCCATCATCGACTCAGCCGACTGAATATGCGCTTCTTCTACGCGCTGCTTAAACATGTTCAACGCTTCCAAATCACGATACTGCTCGAGACGAGTAAAGTGCGCGTTAGTCATGCCTATTTCCTCACCTTGGTACACGTAAGGTGTGCCGCGATGCATGTGAAGAAGCATGGCAATCGCCTTAGCAGAGCGCACACGCATCTCCTCGCTAGCCTCACTACCCCAGCGAGAAAGCGCACGCGGCTGATCGTGATTATTAAAGAACAAGCTCGCCCAACCAGCATCCGCTACCGCTTGCTCCTGCTCAGCCATCACGCGCTTTAATGCCGTCAGCTTTAGCGGCACAGGGTTCCACTTAGTTCCGTTTTCGCAATCGATATCCACGTGATTGAACAGGAATAACATGTCGAGTTCACTGTGAGTAGGGTCAGTAATATAAGTATTACGGTGCGGAGAAATTCCCGGAGCCTCACCAACAGTTAAGAAACCTTCGCGCCCTTCGAAAACTTTTGCACGCATCTCACGCAAGAATTCGTCTAAACGAGGACCATCCGAGCAGAACGGGAACGGCGAAGAATAGCCGTCGGCACCAGCCGGCAAATCTTCAATCTGGCAGCCAACTTCCCCAGGCAAACGACCTTCAGAATCAACATGCTTGGAAATTTGCGTAATCACATCCATACGGAAGCCGTCAATTCCGCGATCCATCCACCAATTCATCATCTTGTACACGGCAGCGCGAACCGCGGGATTTTCCCAATTCAAATCTGGCTGCTTTGGCGAATACTGATGAAGGAAGTATTCTCCGCGCTTCGGATCGTAAGTCCACGCGGAACCGCCGAAATACGAGCCCCACTTATTTGGCTCCGCACCCGGTTCGCCAGGCACACAACCTTCACGCGCAGGTCTCCACCAATACCAATCCGCGTAGTCACTAGAAGCATCTCTAGAAGCCTGGAACCAAGCATGCTCGTCAGAAGTGTGATTTACTACTAAATCCATCACAACTTTAAGCCCACGCTTGTGCGCGCCAGCCAAAAGTTCGTCCATATCTTCCAAAGTGCCAAAAAGCGGATCAATATCTTGATAGTCAGAAATATCGTAACCGTTATCGTCTTGCGGAGACTTGTAAACAGGGCTAAGCCATAGCACATCAACACCTAAATCAGCCAAATAGTCGAGGCGCGAAGTGATTCCCTTCAAATCTCCGATGCCGTCACCGTTCGTGTCCTGGAAGCTTCGCGGATAAATCTGATACACTACTGCATTCGCCCACCAAGGGTTTGGCGTAGCACCGTTTGTGCGCACGGATTCTGGCAAGTTTGCTCTGTCAAAAGTAGTCATATAAACCCCATTAATTTACGTTAATAAGTATTTTTATTACAGCTTTATTTATTACAAATAATTTTATTTATTTAATAGTATTGATGATTTTAGACTCTAAATTTTATCAGCATATTAGATGTTACGCGCGGATAATAAAAAGCGGCCCGCAGTAAAAACCGCGAGCCGCACCTCCTTCTCATTCATTGCAGGAGCTATATGGATACTCTCTAAATTATTGCTGATTATGAAGCTTGAACGCGAGTTCTGCCAAATGAACTCCGTGCGTTAAGAATTCGTGAGTACGGCAAACGTAATCATTTTCGCGACCGAGCTTTGCTATGTAACCATTAATGTAATCGACTTCAGTCTTTCGTCCGCGACTCATATCTTGGTACATAGAAGGATAGTGCAGAGGATTTGCAACACGACTTACGTAATCGATAGCCTCCAACTCCTGCTGGCGCGTATTAACCATACGAATTCCTGCACGATTGCACACGTCGTACGCTTCGTTAATAAGCTGTCGAGCCATATCCATAGCGCCAGGATACGAAATAAACTGGCCCATTTGAATCTGATACATTGTGCACAAAGTGTTAACTACGGAATTGAAAACTACCTTCGCCATGCACGTGCCCTTGAAATCTTCCGTAATAGTAGGATTCAAACCTGCAGCTTTAAAGTCGTCTCGCATAGCAAGCTCAACATCGCTCACCTGCTCGTTCAACGCACACATATTCATTGTTCCAACGCCAACTTTACCAATAAAATCAACGTCGCCCGGACCGTTCAAAACGGTTGCAATCATGGCAGTACCGCCATAAATGTGGTCATCTGAGAAATATTGCTGCAACTTTTCAAAATGACCCCAGCCATTCATAGCAGCAAACACAACCTGATGCTCTTTAAACAAATGCTTACAACGCTCCAACATTTCCGCAAGCTGCATTTGCTTCATAAACACGATCCACACGTCTGGATCGCCGTCATAATCTTCAGGGGTATACATATTAATCGGCACCAAATGACGGTTTTCATGGTCGCGGCTCACCATTACGCCGCCTTGCTCGCGAACTTTATTCACATTTTCATCCCAGGCATCAATGAAATCAACATGAATGCCAGCCGTTTCCTGCAACAAAACGCCATAGCGATATCCCATAGCTCCCGAACCGATCATTGCATATTTCATGCCACTCATAGTGACACCTCCTTTTAGATAAAAATGTGCTTAGGCGAAATTCGTGCATACATGGAAATTCGTCAAAGCGACTGTAAATATAGTAAAAAGCAGTAAGGCTGATTGTAGTGACTAAAATCAGCCAACTGCTTTTTGGTTTTTATAGCATATTACACAGTTCTAGAAGAATGTCAAAATTCTGTACATCGGCAAGGCGCGAACGTCAACTGAATATACTTACAATTTATGCATGCATTACCTACTTACAAGTGAAAAAATTGACGAATTTGAGCAACTGTACCGTAAGAAGCTTGTGCACCAAATCCAGTAGCAGCATATGCAGCTACATAAGAAGCGAGTGACGCTGCATCAACCAACCGCATATCCACAGACAAACACGCAAGCACAGTACCCATAAAAGCATCGCCACAACCCGTAGTATCAACGGCATTGACATGCTGAGCCATAATTCGATGCACCGAATTATCCGCATAATCCAAAACCATAGACCCACGTGAGCCAAGTGTTACTATTGCCTCATTAAAGCCAAACTCATGCATTGCATGAAGCGTATGCTTCCAATCAAATGAATCCCAATCACCGCTATCTGGTTCTGAAATATGCAATAGCTGTGCCATTTCATGCTCATTAACCAGTAAGATATCTGCAGATTGTATAAGATCTCGCGGTAATGTATCCAAAAAAGGCGAATTATTAAGCAAAACTTTTACGCCATGCTCATGTGCTAAGCGAGCGCACATCGTAACCGATTCTAATGGACTTTCCAAGCAAAGCCCTAATACTTTTGCATTAGTAATAGCAGCTTGCACAGATGACGACTGAATATAATCAATATCAACTTGCGAGTTAGATCCAGGCGCATAAACAATAGTATTTTCGCCACTTTGCGCATCCACTGTAATCACTGTTGCGCCACTGTTGCAATTGGGTACATGACGTACATACGTCGTATCAACACCAGATTCTCGCAAAGCACCAGTAAGAAAATCAGCATTAGCATCATTACCTACAGCACCGAACATACATACGTGCGCACCAAGCTTTGCAGCAGATACTGCCTGATTACCTGACTTACCTCCAGGCAGTATTCGTATTTCGTCACCTTTAATGGTCTCACCAGGCATAGGAAGACGATTAGCAACAATAGTATAATCCGCATTCATAGAACCAACTATCGCTACAGTAGGCATCTTCATATTTCGTAACGCAGGCAATGTCTCATGTTGCAAAGCCACGTTAACAGGCTGAATGACTTTAATCTTTTCTAAACTCTCCAACGAGTCAAGCATATGATAACTACACATAATTCTCCCTAAATATTGCGCAAAACAAAGCTTAGAATGGAACACCACAACGCAGCAACACGTTAGAATACGGAGTAGTCTCACCCGTTCGAATCACGAATTTAGCTTGCGAAACAAGAGCCTTAAATCCTTGTTCGCCATCATGAGGCACATAAGTCAATGGCACACCAAGCAAATCCTTGACCCATGTTTCTGGAACATCATCACAAGCTTCTTCCGCCATAATACCAGACTCAAGAACAAGATCGTCCTTTATTGATGCAAGCACATCAGGAAATCGCGGTATTCCAAAAACCAAGGCTAAATCAATAACTTCTACGCCCGCTGGGACAGGCAAGCCACAGTCAGAAACAACAAATTGATCCTTATGCCTCAATTTTGCAATAGCAGCTGCTAATTGTGCGTTCAAAATACCATGAGTTAACATAATTCACCCCATATCGTGGCTCATGAAAGTGACATCAACAATGATCATCACCTTTATAACAAATGCGCCACCACGAACATATATGATAAAAATCTTATTAAGAAAACAATGGCGTTGAGAACGCTAAATCATACGGTATTAATAAATTTTACTGTTACAATTATTTTCACGAAAGCATCATGAATGCTCTCAGCGCCATATAAATTTTGCATTAGCTATATTAATCCATAAAACTACTCAACATAAACTCTAATGTTTATACACAGAATTACATAGTTTTATGCAAATATGTATTACTCAAAATCACCCACATTCTTTACTGTCACTGTTTTCACAGTAATTGGCTCAGTCTTTGGAACACTTTGCCCTTTAATAGCTTTTACAGCAGCAGCAACGGCAGAACGACCAAGTTCCTTTGGCTGCTGAGCAATTGTTCCAGCCATTGTGCCGGCCTTAATAGCTTTCATACCGTCAGCAGTTCCATCGAAACCGACTACTTTAATTTCTTTACCAGCTTTAGCTCCTAATGCTTGAATGGCACCTAATGCCATCTCGTCATTTTCGGCGTAAATGCCGGTTGCATTCGGATGCGATTGCAACAAATTAGTAGCCACATTTAATGCTTCAGCACGGTCAAAGTTAGCAGTTTGTTCTGCTACAACTTTAATATTTGAATATTTCTTAATACGATCTTTGAATCCTTTGCCACGGTCGCGAGTAGAAGCCGCTCCAGGAATACCTTGCAAAACCAAAACTTCACCCTTTTTGCCCATACTATTAGCTAGCGTGTCAGCAGCCTGAGCACCACCAGCAACGTTATCGGAAGCAATATGCGAAGTAACTTTTTCACCAGTTACAGAACGGTCAACAGAAATCACAGGCAAATTCGCGCTTAGCAACGGGGCAACTGCAGGACCAGCAGCATCAGAATCTACAGGGTTAATAATAACAGCTTTTGCACCTTGTGATTGAGCATTCTGCGCTTGATCCTGCTGCTTTGCAGAATCATTCTGAGCGTCGGAAACTTGCAAATCAACACCAAGTTTCTTTGCTTCAGCTTGGGCACCATCACGTAAATCCACAAAGAACGGATTGTTCAAAGTAGAAACTAGCAATGCGACTTTATCGC
>NQOP01000006.1:70431-87502 GCA_003585845.1 Bifidobacteriaceae bacterium NR021 | reverse complement strand
CGCGCAAGCAATCTTTACGCCTCGACGCATAATTGGATAATTCATCATATCTCCTTTGATTATTGCCCTGTGCTACCGCAAGTTTTTAGTTCGATAAATCCACAATGTTGCAGTGACATAAGGCTGATGTTTCACCATCTCTTTACCTTATTGTTACGTAGTTTTGAGTTATAAAGTTCAGTTATAATATTCCAAATCGTTTCAATTCTTGCTGAAAATATTGATTACTCGCCACTTACGAATCAACATTTGCAAGATTCACCTCCTTCCTACGAGAAGATCAAGTTTATAAAAAGTATTAATTTGCTGTCAGTGCGTATCTTCCTTGCGGCGCAAAGTGTCAAGGCTCACAGCAAAGGCAATAACCAAACCAATAACTACTTGCTGCCAGAAGGAGGAAACATTCAAAATATTCAAGCCATTACGAATTACAGCCAGCAAAATTGCTCCTACGAAAGTGCCAGAAATCTTACCTTTACCGCCTGAAAGCGAAGCACCACCGATAACAACAGAAGCAATAGCATCCATTTCATAGCCAGTGGCAGCCTGAGGCTGAGCGGAATGTAAACGACCGGCAATAACTAAACCAGCGATGGCAGCGAAAATACCGGAAAAAATAAACACCATAATTTGTGTTTTATGAATATTGATACCAGAAAGGCGAGAGGCCTCCATATTTCCACCAACAGCATACATAGAACGACCAGTAGTGGTGAAGTTCAGTATTACTGCAGCAAAAACGCCCATGATAATCATCATCACGATTGGCATTGGAATACCTAATATGTTGGCACCAAAGAAATTCACCATGCCAGAGGTGGAAATAGGACGACCGTCTGAAACAACAAGGGTAAGTCCACGCGCAACAGACATCATTGCCAATGTAGCAATAAACGATGGTAACTTAAGAAAAGCGTTCGCAACACCTGAAATAAGACCAAAAAGCGCACCGGTTACTATACCTACAACAACAGTTAACACTGGCGGCAACCCCATAGAAACGCCTGTATACGCAACCAACATGCTAGAAATTGCAGCCACCGCACCTACTGACAAATCAATACCAGCGGACACGATGACAAAGGTTTGACCGAATGCCAAAATAGCAACTGTCGCAGCTTGAATACCCACATTGAGAATATTCACACTTGTCAAAAATGCTGGCGTGGCGCACGAAAGCGCAGCACACAAGATAATCAAGCCGATAAGAGCGCCATTACGTGACGCAAACTTTTTCGCTGCAGGCAAAAATCCTTTATCAACTGCACCGTATCCCAAATGCTCAGATTTTGCACTACTCGTAGCAGCCATAATTTATACTCCTTTAACAAATTTTGCTATAACTCACTGCACTGCTGTGTGCAATAAATTGTTGTATGCAAGTTTTACGTTTGATTGGTAACTTTAATTTTTAAGATTTCAATATGGCTCATGTATCAGTTTCATATTGAAAGCAGTAAGGTTTTACTCATTCCTGTATGCTCAAATACCAGATGTATTAAGGTGAGTCACTGCAAGCTCCATCACACTTTCCTGCGTAGCCTCGCTTGCAGCTAATTCACCGCTGATTCTGCCGTTCGACATCACCAATACGCGATCTGACATGCCAAGCACTTCAGGCAAATCTGAGGATGCCATCAGCACAGCACCTCCATTTTCTACGATATTGTTAATCAACTCGTAAATTTCTACACGAGCACCAACATCAACACCACGAGTAGGCTCATCCAGCAATAGCACTTTCACGTTCGCCATAGACCATTTGCCGAACACGATTTTTTGTTGATTACCGCCAGATAGCGAACCAGCGAGTTGATCAATGTTTGCCATACGAATACGCAATTTTTTTGCAGTTTCTTCTTCGCGAGTACGCTGCCCTTTCAAATCCGCAAATCCTGCATGTGCTGTAGGAACTAATGTAGAAATTCCCAAATTTTCTGCAACAGATGCTTCAAGAATCAACCCTTGTACTCGACGATCTTCTGGGACTAAACCAAGACCAGCTGCGATGCTTCCTGCAATATTCGCTTTCGCAATAGATTTACCATCAACAGTTATTGAACCTGAATCATAACTATCTGCACCAAATATTGCACGAAGAACTTCGGTACGACCAGCACCTACCAAACCTGCAAGACCCACAACTTCGCCAGCATGAACGCTGAAGGATACATTTTCTAACGTACCTTTTCGCGTTAAGCCTTCTACTTTTAGCAGCTCTTTGCCTTGACTACGTTTGCCATGAGGGAATTGATTTGTAATATCACGACCTACCATGAGTTTTACAAGTTCCTTCTCAGGAACTTGCGCATCAACAGTATCGACGTATTTGCCATCGCGAAGTACAGTTACAACATCACCAATACGCGCAATTTCATCTAAATGATGAGAAATAAACACCATTCCAACATTTTTGGATTTTAAATCTTCCATAATGTTAAATAACTGTTCACATTCTGGTTTTGTTAGAGCAGCTGTTGGTTCATCAAGAATAAGGATAGATGCATGTTGCATAAGTGCTTTGGCTATTTCTACCATTTGTTGACAAGCTACACCAAGTTGTCCCATTGGCTTATTGACATCTTCATCTAAACCGATAACTTGCAATGCAGATTCCGCACGAGCACGCATCGTCGCCCGACTAACAAAACCAGCTTTCGTAGGAAGCATACCAAGGAACAAATTTTCCATAATAGAAAGTTCTGGCACCAAATTTAACTCTTGGTGAATCACAGCAATGCCCAATTTGCGAGCAGTATCCACATTAGGAATTCGCACTGTTTCACCATTGATCTCAATATGACCTTTATCTGGCTGATAAATGCCACTCATCATCTTAATAACTGTTGACTTGCCCGCACCATTTTCACCAAGGAGAACATGCACTTCACCTGGTTTTACTGTTACAGACACATTGTCAACTACCGTAGAATTACCGAATATTTTCGATACTCCTACTAGCGATAGTTCCGTCATGTCCTACCTCTTTCTTCGCTACAGCACCACTGCTGCCACGAAAATGCAATAAATTACGCTACATTACGCTTGTACTTTGGATGAGAATTATGCCGCACTGTGCATGCAAAAACGTAACAACAACGGTACGCTCAGGCGATTGCTGCACACGCTTACAAAGTCACGGTACAAAAATCAATAACAATAGTGTCAAGCTATAGAATAACAGCCTTACAGCTACGCATTTCCTAACGATTCACGCGGAATATACATAGTTTCTACTCGCTGCGATTGAACATCAACATTATGTTCTAACATATCCAAAAAAAGTGCAGCACTAGTACGACCAATGCGCTGAACTTGTTGCGAAATAGTAGAAATACGCGGCGTTGCTAAGCGGAATATTTCAACATCATCAAACGAGATAAGTGAAATATCACTGCCTATCACTAATCCTTCACGAGCCATTACATCCATCACTCGCAGCGCATCTGGCGAATAACCTACAATAAGCGCTTTTACACCAACGCTAATCATGCGATGCAACACGCTAGCACATGAGGATTGTTCAAATCCCGTAGATTCTACAAATACATGTTCTTCGCCAAATATCTCCGAAGCCACTGTACGAAATACTTGTTCACGTTCTTGCAGTGACGGTGAAGCGATAATTGGACCCGACACGTAGCCAACTGAGCAAAAACCATGTTGTTTAACATCCAATAATGCGTCACGAATACCTTGCTCTGGATCCGAATCCACAACTGGCACATGCATCAAATCGCCAGTACGAGGCTCCACATGTCGATCCATAAACATAAGTGGAAGATGCTGCTCCATCAACATTCTCATAGCATCAGTTTCCTCACCTTGAGGCACAATAATCGCACCATCAATGCGTTGAGAAAGAATACTTGTAATGAATGAATCTTGACGAGCTGCACTCTCAGAAGATGTTCCAATAAACGCACAATAGCCGGCATCAAACAACGAGTCTTGCACAGTATACGCAAGCTCAGCAAAATACGCATTGCGTATATCTGGCACAAGTAGCCCCACTGTCTTAGTGCGAGATGACCGCATCGCCTGAGCGCGAGAATCTGGTATATAGCCTAGTTCCGCAACTGCACGCTCAACTTTCGCCTTAGTGTTTGCCGATATACGACCCGTATTATTCAATGCGCGAGAAACAGTTGATACTGATATACCAGCACGTTGCGCAACATCGCGAATCGTAATGTACGACATGACACCTCCGGCTCATCTCTTATGCTCAACCAGTGTTAACAATTTTGCACTGTTATCGATATGTTTTGATTTTAGCTTGTACTCCATGTTTTATACTACGTTTTTCCATATACTCCTCTCGTCGGAGAAAACAGCACTATGCAACCATGCATAAGAGCCTCTGTGCAATCTTATTCTCAATGAGCAGCTTCATCAGCGCTGAATAGAATCCGCAAATTGAGATAACGTTCCCACAATTGTCGGTTTCTTCAACTTACCTCATGCGGTAACGTTACCGCAACTATAACATTTTGCTAGAATGAACACAAGGGAAACACGCTAAAAAAATTACTTTTCATGCACTGCGTTATCTTGAATTAAACGCAACATTAAAAAAATAATGCAACACTTATCTAACGGTGATTTTCAAAAAAGTTTCGCAAGAGCCTAGCACACTCAGATTCGCATACTGAGCCAATAACTTCCGGACGCGAACCAACATGAGGATCTCGCAAAATATCCCACACAGACCCACACGCACCAAGTTTGGCATCCCACGCCCCGAAAATCACGCGTTTAAGACGCGTTTGCAGCACAGCTCCAGCACACATAGGACAAGGTTCAAGAGTTACTACCAAAGTGCAATCAGATAGATTCCAAGATTTGCGCGAGATAGCAGCATCTTTCATAGCAAGCACTTCAGCATGAGCCAAAGGATCAGCGCTCTGCTCGCGCATATTTGCGCCTTTGCCAATAATATTGCCGTCGCCATCAAGCACAACTGCTCCAACTGGGACTTCGCCTGCAGAAGCAGACTCTCGAGCCAAATTCAAGGCTTGATTCATTGCAAATACTATCTCATCGCGCATATTCATGAAATCACTTTACAGATTAATTTACATATTAAGAAATAAACGAAATCTAATAAATTTACATAATCCAAATAAATTTACATAAGCCCAGAAGAAATATCGTGAGTTACGAACCATTTGCGAATATCGCCAATTTCGTTCATATCAACAGCATGATCCAGTCCGCGATAACGACGTTCTTCTAGCCAAGTGTGCTCTTCAAGCCACGCGGCAGCAGCCGAAAATTCGTAAGGAGGAATCACGTCATCTTCTAATCCGTAGCCGAAAAATACAGGCGTATTACGTTCCGCTAAATCGTCGTCTTTCAAAGCAATTTCAGCCGCAGAAGTAGGAACATTAGGAGCTATAAACCCGGAAAGTGAAACGGCTGCACGGTAACGCGCAGGATTCAAACGCAAAACGTGCACTGCGAGCGCAGCTCCTTGCGAAAAACCAAATGGCACAATGCCGCGATTTGATGGAATATTTTCACGCACCCACTCGTCGATTGATACGGCGGCAGCATACATGTCGTAATCTAAATCTTCTCGCTGCGGCACAGCATCATGGAACCAACTGTAAGCGCCTTCTGCCAGCTTAAGCGGAGCACGTAAAGCGATTGCATCATTATATGGTGCCACCACTCGCAACAAATCCAATAAATCTTCCTCATTAGAACCCCAACCGTGAAGAAGCAGAAGCAGCGGATGCGTTGGATGAGCTGAAGCATTACCTTGCGAATACTGTGCATTTGTAACTTTTAAAGGCTCACCAAAATGACCAGGCACAACATGCGATTCACGACCAATATGCTGTTCGTAAGAATTGTTATTTGCATTATTGATATTTAGTTCATCGTTAGCGTTCATTACATCACCGTCGCTTGTAATAAATAGAAGTTTGTACAATACTCGAGAAGTTTGTACAACATTCGCACTTTTGCACTGCAGTTGCAATATAGCTGCTTTATATTTGCACTATACTTGCACAAAAGGCCAGAATCGTAAGAGGCAAAACCCTTGCAATTCCAGCCTTTTTGACGAGTGCGAACGGCGGGACTTGAACCCGCACGAGCATACGCTCACTGCCACCTGAAGACAGCGCGTCTACCATTCCGCCACGTTCGCATACAAAGTGCAAGGCTATCATATTTAACATAAATTCGCAATATTTAGCCTAGCATTTTGTGCTCAAAACTACTCTCAGCCTTTTGAACCTTTTTCGTAATAATGAGCAAGAGTTTCATCGCGAAACTCTTCAAAATATCCGCCGTCAATAGAAGCCCGAATATCGTCGAGCAGCTTCACAAAGAAACGCTCGTTGTGAATAGTTGCAAGCGTAAATCCGTTCATTTCACTAGCGCGCAGCAAATGATCCACATACATTCTGGAATAATGCGTACAAGTGTAGCAATCGCAGCCTTCTTCAAGCGGACGCTGATCATGCTTAAACTCAGCACGTTTTACGTTGTAGCGACCATGTCGAGTAAAAATTGCGCCGTTCCTTCCGCAGCGAGCAGGAGCAACACAGTCGAAAGTATCTCCACCATTTTCAACACACGCAAAAATATCGTCAACTGCAGCAATACCAAGCACGTGACGAGGTCGATTTTCCGGCATAGCATCGCAAATCCATGCACAAGTATCACCAATAATTCGCTTCTCAATAGCGCCGCCGATTCCGACTCCATCAAAATCTAAAGAAGCAATCTCTTCAGCTGCATGCCTACGCAAATCCTCATAATTCGCGCCCTGCACAACGCCGTATAACGCTTGATAAGGCTTGCCAACACGTTCCTGCGTTAAACGCTGATGCTCAGCAACACAACGCTTAGCCCAGCGGAACGTGCGCTCCACCGACTCCTCCTGGTAGCGACGCGTATTCATCAAAGTAGTAAGCTCATCGAAAGCAAACATAATATCCGCGCCCAGCTTATGCTGGATTCCCATAGAAATTTCAGCACTAAAACGGTGCTTAGCTCCGTTAAGAGGAGACTTAAAAGTTACGCCATCCTCGTCAACAAAAGCCATACGCTCCTTACCTGCTGCAATAACGTCGTCCGACTTCATGCCAGTGACGTCCATTGCAAGCGTCTTCTTAAAACCAGCACCCAAAGAAAGAACCTGAAAACCACCAGAATCCGTAAAGGTCGGTTTATCCCAGTTCATAAACTTTCCCAATCCGCCAGCTTCGTCAAGAACATCCGCGCCCGGACGCTCATACAAGTGAAAAGCATTTGAAAGCATGCACTGCGCACCCAAATCCTTAATACTTTCTGGCAATACTGCTTTCATTGCAGCTTGAGTTGCAACAGGCACAAATGCTGGGGTCTGAATATCCCCATGAGGAGTGTGTATTACGCCAGTGCGCCCATAGCGAGCGCCGTCACGACCTTTACCTTCAGCAGTATTGGAAAGTCGCGTTTTGGTTGTAAAAGAAAATTCTTTGCGGTCACCAGGTTTCCCCAGCTCAGCTCCGCGTGGATGTTCAAGAAGACTTGTCATAACATTTACTTTATTAGAAGGCATGACGAGCGTAAATCAAAAAACACGCGCAATTTATATTTTCATGTGACAATATCCAATTAATTTGCAAAATTTATGAAATTTATAAAGCAAATTATTTAAAAAATTATAAAAAAACATACTAGCTATTACATAGATAACGGCATGGTTTATTATGGTGTGTTAAGAGTCTTTTGTAAGGAGGATGAATGGCTGACGATATGTATGGTGCAAATCAGCAGGAATCCAATGAAACTGCAAATAATGGATATTACGAGCAGCAGGAACAGCCAACGCAAGCAACGCAACCAGCACAACCAACGCAAGCATCACAACCAACGCAAGCATCACAACCAGCACAAACATATAGCCCAGCTCCTGAATTCGGAGCTTACGGTCCAACAAATAACGAAAACGAAGCTGGTACAAACACTACACAGTATCCAGCTAACAATTACGCTGTAAACCAAAATAACGATGCGAATAATACAAATATCAGCAATGCTCCTACGCAATACATTGGATCACAAAATTACTACGGAAATAATAATTCTAATAGCTTCGGAAATCCGTATAATTACGGCACAGGCAATAATTATTACCCAAATAATGAAGTTGGCAATCAAACACCGGCACAACAGAATTTTGGAAATAATGCAAGTAACGAAGAAAATGAAAATATAGCAAAAACGAGCATTATTAACACAAATGCAGAAAATAAAAACAACACAAACAATGTAAACAACACAAACAAAAAAGGCAACAAAAGAAAAACAAAAAGCTCTTCGTCAACTGCTTTTGTTGCCATTTTATCCTCCGCAATTTCTGCAATAGTTTGTGTAGTTGTAGTTCTGTTTGCAATCTCGCAAGGTCTTATTTCAATTCCACAAAGCGGCTCTTTCGCAAGCATTGGATCTAATTCTTCTGGCCCTGGAACCGCAGTAGTTAAAGGCGGTCAAGCTCCAGATTGGCAAGGAGTTGCAAAAAATGTTTCCGGAGCCGTTGTTTCTATACAAACTCGTTTAGAGAAAGGCATGGGGAAGGGTTCTGGAGCAATCATTGATTCAAAAGGTTATGTTGTAACAAACAATCACGTAATTTCTGATGCAAAAGAAATTCAAGTGACACTTTCTAACGGTCAAATTTATTCAGCCACATTAGTTGGAGCGGATAAAACTACTGATTTGGCAGTACTTAAATTAGACAATTCACCAAATAATTTAAAGACAGTCCAATTTGCTGACTCTAATCTACTTTCCGTTGGCGAACCGGTTATGGCAATCGGAAATCCGCTTGGATATGACGATACAGCTACCACAGGCATTGTTTCGGCTTTGAATCGTCCAGTATCAGTTATGGACGACCAAAGCCGCTCTGAAATTGTAACTAATGCAGTACAAATTGATGCAGCTATTAATCCAGGAAATTCAGGCGGACCAACTTTTAACACTGCCGGAAAAGTCATAGGTATTAATTCTTCTATTGCAGCAACATCAGCTCAAGGGGAAACTACAGGATCAATCGGCATCGGCTTTGCAATTCCAGCAAATTTGGTGAAGCGAGTAGTTACAGAAATTATTAAAAACGGTTCTGTAAAACACGTAGCACTGGGAATCATGATTAAAAGCACAGCAGTTGAGTCCGAAGGAATTACTCGCGGAGGAGCTCAAATTGTTTCTGTCAATCAAGGAAGCCCTGCTGAAAAAGCCGGACTCAAAGCCAATGACACTATTGTTGCCTTTGACGATAAGCCTGTATCCAATAATTACGCACTCCTCGGGTATGTGAGAGCAACAGCGTTCAATCAAAAAGCTACGCTCACAATAGTTCGTAACGGCAACACACTTAAGTTGCAAGTTACATTCAACCAAGAAGAAGCTGCTGTTAACGGCACAAATAAGCAAGAAAAGAAATTCAAGAAAAACCAAAAGAAGCCTAGTAAAAAACGCGGCAGTAAGTCGGACGATGACGACTATGACGATTTACAACAACGTGGAGATGACGATGGTGACGATGGTGGAATATTTGATCCATTCGGTTTCTGGTAAATAAAACCGCATGTTTTACTATTAAAAAGTAAAACATTGTAATAAAAATGCCCCTAAATAAGTTACTTAACTTACGCAGGGGCATTTTCATAATGTAAATAAATATATTTAAATATTTATATAAATGCGCTAATTATTTTTTGCGCTCGTATACAATAATTCTTCCTTCTGAAGTTCCTGCTTTCCAAGATGATTTTGTTTTAGCAATAGTACGCTCAGTATAATGGTCAATATTGTAGTTTAAATACACAAAATAATACCAAGGCTTATCTGATTCTGTGACAAAGAATTCTGGCTCTTTCTTTGCCTTGCAAACATCCATTTCATTTGATGCCTGTTCTTGAGATGGCTGCTCATTTGTAATAAACGAGCTATTCTTATAACTGCAATCAATAAGATTCTTTGAGAAATAAGGATTTGCTGTAATAAGCTGCCACGAGTATTGATGAATATCTTCAAATTCAGGAACAATAACATTACCTTGTTTATCGGTTTTTTCATCTTGATGCAGCCAAGACGTTACAAATCGCTTATTTTCAGCATGATTTTGCTTAATAAATTGCGCAAGTGCGCGCGAACCTGAATAGTCGAATCGAATATCGTTAACGCACGAATACGCGTTCCAAATCAAGCTTGGGGACAATAAAACAACAGTAATAATGCCAGCAATAACTTTGCTTCCAACAGATTTACTTGCAGATCTACTATTGCTATTTTCGTTGCTATTTTCAGTCTTATTTGTATTTTTATTCTCAGCTTTGAATAACCTAAAAATAATCGCCGGAATATCTTTAGATTCCAGTGGCTTACGCGCAATGCACATCCAAAGTTGAGCTACGAAGAATGCAAAAACGATTCCTGCGTGGTGCAAAGTGAAATACTGCGTAGCAACTACTGCAAAAGTCAAGTAAGGAAGTATCAAAGAAACAAGCATGCCCCTTCGATAAGCAATTCTTATAGCGAAAGCCCATATTAAAATCGAAATAATAACGCAAATAATCGCGGAAGGTACGCTTAGTGTGAGTCTGCGTAAAGAGACATCGCCGGCAAATTGAGTAAACATGCTTTCTGATGGCATAACGAAAATAAACGACAAGAATTGCGTAAGAGGAGAATTTCCGTCGAATGTTTCACGTGATGCAAAAGCGTTAGACGCAGGCCAAATGCAAATAATGCTTGCAATTCCAACTAAAGCAAGAATTATCCAGCTTACTAATCTGTTAATGTTAGAGAATATTTCAGCAAAAGCTTTTTTAATTCCTGCAGATTTTGCAGCTCGCCAAATCCAAGCTAAAGCAAAACCTGCTGCTAAAGCAATGCCATACGCGCTGATTGCGCATAAAAGTACAAGACTCAAAGCGAGTTTCCAAGTATCAGAAGGCTTAGAATCAGATCGTTTCCAATAATGTGCAACCATGAACAAAGCTACGCAAAGAAGAGCATATGGACGCGAGGTAACGCCATATTGGAAGCACAAAAAATACGTAAATGGAAGCAAAAATACAGCCAATTTACTAAAAGGTGCGCGGAAAATAAGCCAGCCACCCAAAAGCGCAGTGCATAAAAGCTGCACGCCTTTAAGACCTATCTCGTATGGCACTCCTGTTTTTGCAGGGATTGAAAGAAGTAAAGTCCAAAGCGGTGGATGGCCTTCATAATGTGGGCGAAGAGTTAACAAATCAACAAAAGAAGAATCGCGTGCAATAAGCCAACTTTGAGCTTCATCGAACCACGGCTCATGGAAGTACGTAACTATTGCGACGACAGCCATGTATGCAATAAAACTAAGCGCGCGCGCATGTTTTACGAACCATAGTTTATTTGTTGTTTTTGTTGTTTTCGGAGTATTCGTATCCGTACTTGTGTTTGCAGTACTCGTATTTGAAGTTGCATCTGTAGCAATCGTACTCGTATTCGTATTCGTAATAGTATTTTCGTTCATAAATGTTTTATTTTCTTCTATAGTATTTTCACTAATATGCATATTTCTATTTAATTATTTCTTTTAAAATTGCATCAGTGCTAAACTTCAGCAAATAAAAGCCCCAACCAAATAAAATCACGCTAACACTGTAACAATACAGTGCAAGCGTGATTTTAAAGTTTGAAAATTTTTTTAGTTTTGATTCAATGCAGCCAAACGACGAGCGTTAGCAACAGCGTACAAACTAATGCCTGCTGCAACAGAAGCGTTAAGAGACTCAACCGCGCTAGAAATTGGGATTCCAGCAATTGCATCGCACGCTTCTCGCGTAAGACGACTCATTCCCTTGCCTTCGGAGCCGAGCACAACAATTAACGGATCAGTTTCAAAGCCAGTTTCTCCAACAAGCTTATCGCCACCGCCATCAAGACCAATTGCATACCATCCACGCTCACGTAAACCTTGAATTGCCTTATTTAAATTCACAACTCGAGCAACCGGCAAATGAGCTGCAGCGCCAGCAGAAACCTTCCAAGCGGCAGCAGTTACGGAAGCACTTCTGCGCTCAGGCAAAATTACGCCATTAGCACCAAAAGCTGCTGCAGAACGAATAACAGCACCCAAATTTTGAGGATCTGTAACGCCATCCAAAGCAATAAATAGTGGTCGAGCATTAATGCGAGCAGAATCTGAATCAGCAGCTTCCATTGCGCGCGCCTTCTTTTCAGCGCGTTCAACCAACTCTTGCAAAGAGTGATACTGGTAAGGCTGAACTTTCAAAATAATGCCCTGATGATTCGTGCTATGTGCAATACGATCCATCTCAAGGCGATCTGCTTCAAGCAAACGCAAACCCTGCATGCCTGCTAATTTCACGATTTCGCGCGTGCGATCGTCGTGCTCAATGCGATTAGCAACATACAATTGCGTGCTTGGAACTCCAACTCTTAAAGCCTCTAAAGCAGCATTGCGACCAATTACCAACTCGTCTGAATCGCTACCAAGCTTATCCACGCGACGGCGCGCAGCCAAACGAGGATCCGCAAACGTGCGCTTAATAGCAGCCTTCTTAGCAAAATAAGCTTTGTGATACACGCGATCTTCAGCCTTCGGAGTAGGCCCTTTTCCGCGTAAAGCATTGCGATGTTTTCCACCCGACCCCTTGGTCGGTCCTTTTTTCGTAGTCATACTCCTATTCTCACATGCCCCCGAGGCATTGCTATTAATAGCTTTCTGGAGTCGACAAAATTTGCTGATTCTAAGCTCGGCGCGTTGTATGGCATAATAGAACGGTACTTAATTGTTGCAAACTATTGCAATATTCCACAACCGCGCAATAGTTACAATACAAAGCGCTAAAAATAGCGTTAGCATTGCGATTATTGACTACTCCGCGGCACTCCCAAGGGGGAAGATATGGTTGATCACACTCTTGATCAATCCAATAAAACAGCTGACTCTTCAGCTAATAGCAAAGATCCATCATTGTGCGATGTTCAGCAAGTAGCTAAATCACTTAACGTAGATATTTCATGCGGTTTAAGCTCTGAGGAAGCTGCAAAAAGACTTGATCAATTCGGTCCGAATGCGCTTGCTGCTGCTCCTAAAATTCCAGCATGGAAACGATTCCTTGATCAATTTAAAGATCCTCTCGTTTACTTGCTTATTGCAGCAACTATTATTTCTGCAATTGCGTGGTTTGTTGAGCGCGCACAACATAAAGGAAACAGCGGTGGGGAGATTCTGCCGTTTGATTCAATCGTAATTATCATTATTTTGATTGCAAACGCAGTTCTTGGCTACATTCAAGAGTCGCGAGCAGAAGAAGCAGTCGAAGCTTTAGCTAGAATGAGCGCTCCGCAAACTTCAGTTTTGCGCGATGGTAGCGTGGTGCGCATTAATACTGCAGAAGTTGTGCCAGGCGATATTTTAGTGCTTGGCGAAGGCGATGCTGTGTCTGCAGACGGTCGACTTATAGCAGCAGCCTCCTTACGCGTAGCAGAAGCAAGCCTTACAGGCGAATCTGTGGCAGTAAGCAAACGTCCGAACACGCTTTCGTCTGCAAAAGCTTTAGGCGATCGTACAAATATGGTTTTCAACGGAACAGCTGTTACGCAAGGAACCGGCCGCGCTGTAGTCACCTCTACAGGTATGCGCACGCAAGTTGGCAAAATTGCGGATATGCTTTCAAAATCAGATGACGAAGCAACACCTCTCGAGAAAGAAATGGTACACGTTTCTAAAGTTCTTGGAATTGCCGTGTGCATTATTGCGGCTGTTGTTCTTGCTTCCATGTGGCTGATTGAAGGCTTCCACAGTATTCAAGATATTATTGATTCTCTGTTGCTTTCTGTTTCCCTAGCTGTTGCCGCTGTTCCAGAAGGTTTAGCTGCAATTTTGACAGTAGTTCTTGCGCTTGGCGTGCAACGAATGGTGAAGCATCATGCTGTTGTAAAAAAGCTTTCATCCGTTGAAACACTTGGTTCTGCTTCTGTTATTTGCTCCGATAAAACAGGTACTTTAACTCGAAACGAGATGACTGTTGAACGCGTAATAACACCTAGCGGCGAAGTTCAGCTCACAGGAAGCGGTTACAAGCCTGAAGGTCGCATGATATTAATTGGTTCTGCAGATGCTGACTTAGCAGTGCCGCAAAATCTTGCTACAGAAGTATTAGGCGCGTTAGGCTCCGGATGTTTAGCTAACGACGGCGATTTACACTATGACGAAACTACTAAAAGTTGGCAGCCTGTGGGAGACCCTACAGAAGTTTCGCTAGTAGTAGCAGCGCGTAAAACAAAGGCAGATAAGCGTTACGCTCATTTAACTCGAGTTGCGGAAGTACCTTTTACTTCTGAACGCAAACGTATGTCTGTTGTCGTTAAAGATGGGTCAGATTCTGGAAATCTGATTGTCTGCGCCAAGGGCGCTCCGGACGTGCTGCTTTCTTATTGCACACGTATTGCAGTAGCTGGTGCCGTGCGTCCGCTTACTGACGGCGATCGCGAAGATATTTTAGCAACTGTTGAGCGTCTTTCCGGAGAAGCCTACCGCACGCTTGGAATGGCTTATAGGCCACTTGAAGTCGATAGTCTTTCAAAAGTTGATGGCATGGTTTCTAACGCTGCAGGTCAAATCGCGGACGTCGCGGAACAAAGTGACGTACTAGAATCTGATTTGATTTGGAACGGCATGGTTGGAATTATTGATCCTCCGCGAATTGAAGTTCGAGATAGTGTAGCTCAAGCTCATCGCGCTGGAATCCGTACTGTTATGATTACAGGCGACCATCCTCTTACGGCTACGCGTATTGCTCGAGATCTTGGAATTATTGGAAAAGATGAGCATGCGCTTACAGGCGACGAACTTGACGAGTTGCTCTCACGCGACGACGACAACATTGCTTTTGACGAAGCAATTAGTAAAACTAGCGTGTACGCTCGAGTAGCTCCTGAGCACAAGTTAGCTATCGTTTCTTCGCTTCAACGTCAAGGCAACATTGTTGCTATGACAGGCGACGGCGTAAACGATGCTCCTGCAGTAAAATCTGCCGATATTGGCGTCGCAATGGGCATTACCGGTACAGAAGTAACTAAGGAGTCTGCCAAGATGATTTTGGCTGACGATAACTTCTCTACAATTGTTGCAGCAGTGCGCGAAGGTCGCGGAATTTTCGACAATATTCGTAAATTCTTGCGATACTTGCTCAGTTCTAACGTTGGCGAAGTTTGTACTGTTTTCGGCGGCGTTGTTTTTGCTGGAGCGCTTGGAATTACGCAGCCAAACTCTGTTGGTGTAACTTTGCCTTTGCTCGCAACTCAGCTTTTGTGGATTAACTTGCTTACGGATGCAGCTCCTGCACTCGCAATGGGCGTTGATCCGCAAACTGACGACGTAATGGATCGAAAGCCTCGAAAGCTTACCGATAGCGTTATTGACCGACGAATGTGGGGAGATATTGTATTTATCGGCATAATCATGGCTGCTATTACGTTAATTGGCATGGATATGCATTTGGCAGGCGGATTCTTTACGGACCGTTCTGTTGGAATTATGGATCACGCTGCTCAGCTTACTCACGCTCGCACAATGGGCTTCACAATTCTTGTGTTTGCGCAAATGCTGAATGCGTTAGCATCTCGTTCAGACTCACAAAGCGTATTTGTAGGCTTATTTGCAAATCGTTGGCTTTGGGGTGCTATAGCAGTTTCTGTTGTGCTTCAGTTGGCTGTAATTTACATACCGTTCTTAAACGAGCCATTTGGCACTGTTCCTTTGAGCGTAACGGAATGGTTCGAGTGCCTCGGTCTTTCAATGGTCGTGTTAATTGCTTCCGAACTTAGAAAGTGCTTCTTGCGTTTTCTTGCTAAGCGTAAAGCGGCTAAATCCTTAACTGCAGTTGCTTAAAAAGCAAGCAATTAGCTAAGAAAATATCAGCTGATTTATAAATACGCGGTACAGTACGTAGTTTTCTTACATAACCTACGTCTCTGTGCCGCGTTTTGTGTTTTTATTTTCTATAAAATTTTTTGCTTATTGCTCATGAATATTTATTTGTTTTCAAGAAATAGCTTGCATCATACTCACAGACCGCGGCACGCGCTACAATTGTGCGTATTGTATTTTTCGCGCAAAATAGCAATAAATATTTCGTGCGAACAATGAAGTTGCTGATGTATAAGCTTTATTGCAAGGAGATTTGACGTCATGCTGTTGTCTGATCGCGACATTCTCAAAGCTCATGATGAGGGTCACATTGATTTGACCCCGTGGACCCCGGAAATGGTACAGCCAGCGTCAATTGACGTGCGCCTCGACCGTTTCTTCCGATTATTTAACAATCATGCTTACACGTATGTTGATCCTGCAGAAAATCAGGGAGAACTTACAGAACAGTTCGAGGTAGCTCCTGACGAGCCATGGATTCTTCATCCTGGAGAGTTCGCACTCGGCGCTACGTGGGAGTATGTAAAACTTGACGCTACTATTGCTGCACGTTTGGAAGGCAAAAGCTCGCTTGGTCGTCTTGGCATTTTGACACATTCCACAGCTGGCTTCATTGATCCAGGTTTTGAAGGTCATATTACTTTGGAGCTTTCAAACGTTAGCACTTTGCCAGTTAAACTTTGGCCTGGCATGAAGATTGGTCAAATGTGCTTCTTCCAGTTAAGCTCACCATGTGAAAACCCATACGGTTCAGCTGTTAACGGATCACACTATCAAGGTCAGCGCGGTCCAACTCCGTCGCGTTCGTATGAGCATTTCTATCGCGCTGATTTAAGCGAATAATATTTTTAGAAAAATGATTCCGTTTTTAGAAAATTAATTCCTAAAATAGGAAGATTTAGAAGAAAAGTAGATAATTCTCAGGTAATTATCAGTTAGCGTTACTGTTCTGCTCAGAATAGTGTGATTATATAATATTGTCGACAAAAAGACAGGTGCAAAGCACCTAAAACTTATTCTTTTCTTCTCTCCTTTATTTCCCCGGCGCATGGACGCCGGGGTTAAATTTTTTCCGCACGAAACGCCGAATTAACACTAAAAGGTTGACATTGTCAC
>NQOP01000006.1:68218-69658 GCA_003585845.1 Bifidobacteriaceae bacterium NR021 | reverse complement strand
AGCTGGCGTAGTTAAAAGCGAGTTCACATATCGGTGTGGGCTTGCTGATTTTAAACAAATCAACGGGGCTATGCCGGATTCATCATCAACGTTATTTGAGCTGAATGGCATATAAGCTGCCATTCAGCTTTTTTGTTATCTGAGCACACGCCCTTCAAATTTACAAAATAATCAACACAACAAATAACAAATAACAAATAACAAATAATGCCGATTCCCTCGGCACGCACAAGAAGGGCAAAATTATGGTAAACGCAGTTGAACAAAACATGTATTACGGTGAATTTGGCGGACAGTACGTACCAGATATGATTCGTCCAGCACTCGACGCAGTAGCAGCAGCTTACTTACAATACAAAGACGATCCAGAGTTCCGCAATGAATTGGCTGGATTATTAAAAGATTACGACGGTCGCGAAACACCTTTATACTATGCTGAATCTTTCACAAAATATTTAGGCGGCGCAAAAGTGTATTTAAAGCGCGAAGATTTAAACCATCTCGGCGCTCACAAAATGAATAATGTTCTCGGACAAATTTTACTCGCTCAGCGCATGGGCAAAAAGCGAATTATCGCTGAAACCGGAGCCGGTCAGCACGGCGTTGCCACTGCTGCTGCAGCAGCACGATTCGGCATGGAATGCGAAATTTTTATGGGCGCACTTGATTGCGAACGCCAAAAACTTAATGTTTTTAGAATGACTTTGCTCGGAGCAAAAGTTCATGCTGTTCAAGAAGGAACAAAAACTTTAAAAGATGCTGTAACTGCAGCATTTATGGATTATGCACAACACTTGGATGATACCTTCTATATCGTTGGATCCGCAGTGGGACCTTACCCTTATCCACAAATGGTTCGCGATTTTCAAAGCGTTATTAGCAAAGAGTCAAGAAGGCAGATCCTAGAAAAAGAAGGCAGATTACCAAATGCTGTGATTGCTTGCATTGGTGGCGGTTCTAATGCAATTGGTTCTTTTGCAGCATATATTGATGATCCGTCTGTGCGATTGATTGGTGCTGAAGGCGCAGGTAAAGGCGCTGATACTCCTCAAAATGCTGCTACCATGACGAATGGAAAAATTGGCATTACGGACGGCATGAAAACTTATGTTCTTATGGATGATGACGGTAACGAGCTTCCAGCCTACTCTATTTCTGCAGGATTGGATTATCCTGGAGTCGGCCCAGAACATTCATATTTAAAGGATTCCGGTCGCGCAGAATACTACGCAATCACTGATGATGAAGCAGTTCAAGCTTTCCGCGCACTTTCTAGAGTTGAAGGAATCATCCCAGCTTTGGAAAGCTCACACGCAATAGCACAAGCTATGAAGATGGTTCCAAAGATGAGTAAGGATGACATTGTTTTAGTAACAGTTTCCGGTCGTGGAGATAAGGACGTAAATCAAGTAGCACGCTATCTTGGCATTGAATTATAAA
>NQOP01000006.1:65170-67454 GCA_003585845.1 Bifidobacteriaceae bacterium NR021 | reverse complement strand
GAGAATAAAAGAAAAGTAAGAGAAGAAGAATATGGCACTTCTGTAGCTAACTTAGCAAACAGAAGTGCCTATTTTTATTTTTAAACAGAATATCCTACTTATTTTTTATGCAAATCAGAACATGCTGAACTAATTATTTTGCACAATCCTTCCATAATTCTGTCTACTGGAGAAGCTGCACGCCAATTCAAATATAGAGATCGATAAGGTTTAGGATTCTTAAACTCACGCAACATCAAACCAGCTGGCTGCACAATTGGAGGTACAGTTGCAAGACGCGGCAATAACGTCACATCTTTGCTACCTATAACCATATATCGCAAAGTTTCTAACGATGTTGCTCTAAATTCAGATTGCTTCGCACCTACTTTTTGACATACGTCGAGCATGCTTCTACGCATACAATGCCCATCTTCTAATAAAAGCACTTTCTGAGTAGACAAATCTGAAAGTTCAATTGGTTTACTTTCGTGTCCTAGCAAAGAATTTGTAGAAGCCGCAAGAAGAAAATCTTCGTCAAAAACATGACACACTTTTATTGAAGGCGCATTCAAACTTTCGCTTAATATAACTGCGTCAACTTGACCGCTATCTAGCAAATCAATAAGTTTTGCTGATTTTTCTTCTATAAAACGAATAGTAAGTTTTGGTTTTAAACGCCTGAGAACAGGCATAATGCGCGGAAGTAAGTATGGTCCTAATGTTGGAAACACACCCAAAACCACTGTAGATGACCATGGATCTTCTGAGCGTCTTGCAGCTTGTTGAATACGCGACATATCTGCCTGAATACGTTTAGCGTAATAAACCACTTCCCTCCCAGCAGGAGTTAAGATTTGTTTTCCGGGTGTACGCTCAATAAGTTCTACGCCTAAAGTATCTTCAAGTTTTTTAATTTGCGTTGAAAGAGTAGGCTGAGAGACGCGCATACGAGCAGCAGCCTTGGTAAAGCTTCCTTCTTGTGCAAAAGCTATTAGATATTCTAACGCTCTAATATTCATAAGACGTCTCCCCCTTGTTTATTACGTTTATTACATAATAAATCTTACAAATTATTTATTTTGCGTGCTGCGGATAAGATAGTCAAATGCAGACAATGCGGCATTTGCGCCCGTTCCATACGCTGTAACGATCTGCTTATACGGTTCGTCTGAACAATCTCCAGCAGCAAAAACACCCGGAGTATCAGTGCATCCAGCGCGATTTGTAATAATTTCTCCTCTATTATTTAGAGGAATCTGATTTGCGAGCCAGCGAGTATTTGGAGCCAAACCAATTTGCACAAAAACCCCATCAGTTTCAACAATATGTTCTCTGTTTTCATCGTTGTCTGCTTTATTGCGATCTATGTAACGTATTGCAGTAACTTTACTACCATTACCTTCAATACTACTTACTGCAGCACTTGTAATAACTTCAGTGTTAGGTAATTTATGCAAAGCATTAAGCAATACCTGATCCGCTTTAAGCACATCCATGAACTCAATCACAGTAACGTGTTTTGCAACTCCTGCTAAATCAATAGCAGCTTCAACACCAGAATTTCCGCCGCCAACAACAACAACATTCTTATCTTTGAAAAGTGGACCGTCGCAATGAGGACAGAATGATACGCCTTTATTCCTATACTCATCTTCTCCAGGAACGCCCAACGTACGCCAAGTAGCTCCAGTTGCAATAATCACTGCACGCGCTTTCAAAGATCCACCAGAACGCGCATGAATAGTATGCAACCCATATGGTTCCTTAGATGAATCGAGCGAGTCTGCCCAATCAGGAGTAAATACGTCAATATCGTATTGAGAAATATGCTTAGTTAAATCTGCTGCTAGTTGAGAACCAGTAGTATGTGTTTGGGAAATATGATTTTCAATACTTTCAGTTTCTACAACCTGACCGCCACGATGATCCATAATCATAGCCGCACGCAAGCCCTTGCGAGCAGTATAAATTGCAGCAGCGGAAGCAGCAGGACCGCCACCAACAATAACAATATCGTATGGATTTTGTGAATTCATTTTTTCTGCGAGCGCAGCGTTTGCCGAAGAAACGCTATTATCATTATTGCCATTCTCATCCTGCGCAACAGATTTTTCTTGTGATGCAAGCACAGATACAAGTTCGTCAATTCCTGCTCGTCCGGAGGAAATAAGTTTGCTATTTTCAAAAACTGCTGGCACGCTCATTACACCGAGTTTGTCTACTTCTTCGCGGAAAGCGCTACCTTCAACTACAGTATGCTGAATTTTAGGGTTAATAATAGAAATGGTATTAAGTGATTGCA
>NQOP01000006.1:64270-64348 GCA_003585845.1 Bifidobacteriaceae bacterium NR021 | reverse complement strand
CAACTTCTGGGCAATTTAGGCAAGTTACCGACATGTATGTTGTCACATCATGTGAACCAAGTTTTAATATTGCATTGC
>NQOP01000006.1:61478-63470 GCA_003585845.1 Bifidobacteriaceae bacterium NR021 | reverse complement strand
GTTGCTCATCACTAATTTTGGGCGCATAACCACTTACTTGTAGAAGCGCTAATACTAAAGAGCTGAATTCGTGTCCTAAAGGCAATCCCGCAAAACTAACCGATACAGTATCTTCTCCATTTACTGGATTATCTAGTTTTCTACGCAATTCAAAACTTGGCTTACGCTTCGAATTGTTGATTTCATTATTATTTATTTCAGAAATACTGATTTTGTCGCTTTGTTGAGATACTTCTTCTAACAAGGCTTTGACTTTTTGAGAGGTTTCAGAATTATCAACGTAAGAAATGATTTCTATTTTAGATACCATCTTTTTTAGTAATTCTGAAAGCTGAGCAGTTAATGACGCATTCAACAAAGACATATTTACTTCCTTCTGCAATTTTAATCACAAGCAAAAATAAAAGAAATGCGTAGGAAACTATGAACGTAGCTCCCTACGCATTGAGATGATTCTTTAAAAAAGATTCTTTAATATTTAATATTTAATTGCAAAAATCAGATTTTGCCGACTAAATCGATAGAAGGTTCCAAGGTTTCTTCGCCCTGCTCCCATTTTGCTGGGCAAACTTCGCCTGGGTGCGCTGCAATATACTGTGCTGCTTTAACTTTACGAAGAAGCTCGTCTGCGTTACGACCAATTCCATCTGCGGTCATCTCAAAGAACTGAATCATACCTTGCGGATCTATGAGGAACGTAGCACGGTGAGCTAAACCGGATTCTTGATTCCAGGCGTCAAAATTACGAGAAAGAGCTCCAGAAGGATCGCCCAACATAGTGTACTTTACTTTTGCAATTGCTTCAGAATCGTCATGCCATGCTTTGTGCACAAAATGCGTATCAGTAGAAACTGAGTAAACTTCAACGCCTAGCTTTTGCAATTCTTCATAGTGATTTGCAAGATCTTCCAACTCAGTTGGGCATACAAATGAAAAATCAGCTGGATAGAAGAAGAAAATTGCCCATTTTCCAAGAACATCAGTATCGCTTACTTCAACAAATTCGCCATTCTTATAACCATTTACTTTGAATGGAAGAATATGCGTGTTCATTAAACTCATATCATTCTCCTAAATAGGTCATTTGCGCATTCGTCGCGCTTTTATTTTCATTATTAAGAATAGATTATGGCTATTCATAACTCTAGTTATATAGATGTTTTCTATAACATTCATACATATCATCAATGCTTAAAGCACAAATTTTCCAGAAGCACTACAGAATGCAACAATCTTATGAATTTATAAAAATTATCGCTTTCAAACTAAAAGTAACTTTTATAAAATAATTAAATTTGATAGAGTAAAAGGGTTGCGATAAATCTATTACTTGTTAGCAAAATTTTTCCAAAATAAGGTAGAACTATATAAAAAGTAAGGAATAGCAGTATGAGAAAAGTAAGTACCATTCACACAATTAGTGGAATTGTATTAACTTTTGGTTTGATCATTTCATCGCTGGTTTACATACCTTCGCTAGTAACAACCGCAGCGGCAGAAGAAACATCACCAACTCACACTCCTTTGACTGCACAAACTGCTCACGACATTTCTACTGGTCGAATTCGTTTGGAAAATAATCAGATTGACTCATTGCTATATCACAAGCCCGAGCTAGATCCAAATGCAGATAGCGACGGCGACGGTCTGAAGAACAGCGAAGAGCTTTACACTTACGTAAAAAACGGACGCACATATTACGGATACAATTCGCATCCACTTATTAAGGATACCGACGGCGACGGGTTAGATGACAAAACAGACGAAAATCCTCGTAGATGGGATATTAGCCCTCGCGATATGGCGCTTTTTATGGAGCTTGTGTATAGGGAAGACGGCTACGTCAAAGAAGTACTGGACTACTCAAGACCACTCACTAAAATTTACAAAAATCGCAACGAATACAAGCTTATGCATAACGAGCTTGCGCCATTCTGGAAAGTCAAAGAAACATACCACTTTGGAAGCGGATTTGATGCTATTCTTTTTGAA
>NQOP01000006.1:60310-60680 GCA_003585845.1 Bifidobacteriaceae bacterium NR021 | reverse complement strand
CTGAAAGCGGCGGAGATTTTACTAATGACATTAAACTAGCAGTGGGATCAAACCCGAGCCAAGCTTTAGATGTAAACAATGTGATGGATAAAATCAATAGAGAAAAACTTGCTACTAATTTATATATAACAGGGCATTCTCTCGGAGGTTATTTATCTCAACGTGCTTTAATTTACGCTAAACAAAAAAATTACCAATGGATTACAAAGGCCTATACTTTTAACGCTCCAAAGATTAAAGGAAACCTATTAAACAAATGGCTTTGGGAAACATCTGATTTTGGCGATAAATTAACAAAAGAAGGTTATGCTGTTCACTACAAAGTGGATAACGATAAAGTAATAGGACCAATAGGAAACCTTAACGGCGC
>NQOP01000006.1:58977-59522 GCA_003585845.1 Bifidobacteriaceae bacterium NR021 | reverse complement strand
AGTTTCGAAGGATTCACAGTTGGCGAACGCAATAAAATTGAAGGAATCGGTCGCAAAATTGCTGCACTCGACGGATTAGTTAACGAACCAGTTATTAAAACTGACGAACAATCTTTCGAACCTAAAATTGAAAACATAGACATTTTTGAAAACGATAAGTTACCAAAAGTAACAGATTATCTTCTTAATGCATCAGACAGACCGCAAGGATCTACCATTACAGATATTACAGATAAAACTTCTATTAACACTTCTAAAAGTGGAAAATACGAAGGTAAAATATTACTTGCATTATCTGATAATTCAGTAAGAACTATTATAGTTCCAATAATTATTCATAAGCGATTGGCTAATATCGAGGAACTTCCAAACGTTACGGTAGTAGAAGGTAAGAAAGTAGAAGTCAAAAAAGATACTACAATTCCTGAAGATTTCGATTTCAAACCATACTTAAAAGATTTACCAAAAGACAGCAAAGTAAAAGTTATAGAGCAGCCAAGCACAACAAACATTGGTGAAGCAACATTTAAAGTAGAAGTAACTTT
>NQOP01000006.1:58018-58145 GCA_003585845.1 Bifidobacteriaceae bacterium NR021 | reverse complement strand
TGCAAACGGAGCAAAACGTAAAGTAAGTCTTAAAGCTCACGTTGTAGAAGTTATTCCTGCAACACCATTAACACCAGCAAAGAAAACCATTCCTTGGACCGAACTAACCCCCGCAAAGAAAACAACA
>NQOP01000006.1:51198-57243 GCA_003585845.1 Bifidobacteriaceae bacterium NR021 | reverse complement strand
CCATGGACAGAGCTAACACCAGCAACTCCAGTTACACCAACACCTGCGCCAACTCCTGTACCGCCTACACCAACTCCAACTCCGGTACCAACACCTGTACCTCCAGCACCTACACCAACTCCGGAGCCGCCAACACCAACTCCAACACCAGTGCCAACTCCGACTCCGGTGCCACCAGCGCCTGTACCACCAACCCCGCAGCCGCAGCCACAGCCACAGCCACAGCCACAGCCTGAACATCCTGCAAACCCAACTCAAAACCCGCAGCATAATGAAAACAATCATCCTGCTGAACATCAAAATCCTATAAACCATAGCGAGACTGATCAAAGTGCAGGAACTACACCAATACCGTCAGCTCCAGTAAGTGTTAATAAACTTAAAACCGAACTTGCAAACACTCTAAAAGCCGGCGAACACAACATTGTTTACGCAGGCAGAAGTAACAAAATTACGGTTACTTTAAATGCTCGCGCAGACTTTCTGAACAAACTTAATAAAGAAAAGCAAGTAAAAGCCCACGCATACATTTATTCAAATCCTCGTCTTTTAAATGGACAAGATGGAACCGAATACGTGACAGTTCATTTCAGTGAAGATGGAAAACCAGTTTTCGATGCTGTTATCCCTAATGAATATGTAGGAAATCACACTATTGCGCTAATCGACGAGAAAGGCAATCAAGTTGCTTGGACGAACGTTTTAGTAAAGAAGGATGAATCTTCACAGAATCCATCCACGGGTGAAACTGGTATTCCACAAACACAAAACACACAAAATGTGCAAAATACTAGCGAAAACGAATTAACCGCAGCAGCAAGCACGGAAACAACTGTCAGCGCGAACAAAAAAGTAATCGCGCATCCAGAAGCAAGCAAACCAGTCACAAGCAGCCACTCTCTTGCGAATACTGGAATCCAAACAATTCCAGTACTTATTATCATCGCAGTAACATTATTTGCAGGCTTCGCCGTTGTTTTAAGCATGAAAAGCAAATCGAATTAAATACTAGATAGTAAAAGAACTTGTCAAAGAGCGGATGACGGGAGTCGAACCCGCCTCTGAAGCTTGGGAAGCTTCCATTCTACCGATGAACTACATCCGCATGCTGTTAATTAAAAGCAAACTAGTTTCAACAACCATCTAAGGGTATCATGCACAGCTTACCGCTTCAACATTTAAGAATCGGTTTATGCACTCAATAAACAAGACAAGCAAGTTTAACAAATAAAATATTCATGCAGCAATGCTCATTAAACGCCCAATCCTATCCTGAACAGTAGGACGCGCAGTGCACAAACGCACAAGCGCAGAAGCATTATCATTCCATGGGCAAATAATCATCAAAGAAGCAACAGCCTGCAATCCGGCAGTAGATTTCATCTCGTGAAGCTGCATGCCGTAAGTAATTTTATTAAGCGCGGAAGCAAGCGCAGCAAAATCTCCAGTAATTTCGCCACCTCCCTTATCTGCGTCAAATTCACGCGAACCAGGAATAATTGCATTGACAATAACAGAAGCAATAGGAGCGAATAAAATATTCAAAAACTTACCGATAAATTTGCAATACTTGCGAATATCACGACGATACGTATCCCCGACATAAACAAGCCAAGAACCAACGTACGTTAATACTGTTGCTGTAGCAGTAGCCAGCGAAGAAGCGAGAATATCATGATTATAAATATGAGTTAATTCATGACCAATAACACTACGCAACTCGCGCTCGTTAAGAATATTAATCAAACCACGAGTACAACATATGCTCGCATGACGCTCACTTCTACCGGTTGCAAAAGCATTAGGACTTTCGTAGGGAGAAACCATTACTCGCGGCATAGGTTTACCAATTCGAGCAGATAAATCTCTAACCATTGCATAAAGCACAGGCTCTTCTTCTTCACTAACTTCTGTAGCATGCATAGCAATAATCGCAAGCTTACTTGAGCACCAATAAGCAAAAACACTAAATGCAATACCAGGAATAATGAACCATATTAGTGATGACAGATGCGAGCCAGCAAGAACCCAACATAAGGCAAGAAAAAGCCACACAACAACAAAAAATAGTGCGGCTTTTAAGCTGCCATAGTGTATTCTCAAGCCTTTCAACATACGAGCCATCTTAATAATGCGAACTTAAATTTTTCTGAATATATACTGCGTATTTACTAACTACAAACTTAAATACTAAGTAATATTTTCAGTTTATTTAGAGCATTACTTGCTATCCAAAGCAATATTTACAAGTTCAGAAGCTGAAACAACTTTCTTTCGAGTTCTCTGCTCATTGGCTCCAAGTTCACGCTCATAAGAGTCAACTCGCTTCCAACCAACGTAATCAATTGGTTTAATGCCCTTTTCTGTCAATAATTTATCTATAGAATTTTCATCGCGATCAGGTGCGATTCGTCCAGCATTGCCAGCTTTAGATAAATCTTCAAGCATATTATTAACAATCAAAAGAGCATCAGATTTTGTAGAGCCAATTAATCCTACCGGTCCACGCTTAGCCCAGCCAGTTGCATACAATCGCTCACGAACTTCGCCATTTTCTACAGACGTCACTAATCGTCCATCAATATTTGCAAGCAAAGTACGCTTTTCGTCGTAAGCAATTCCTGCAACTTCTGCAGGATGGTAGCCAATTGCATGGTAAACAGCTTGAACGGCATACTCCTCGAACTCTCCAGTACGAGTCATTGTGCCATCCGCGCTTGTTACAGTTCGCTCAACTCGTATTGCTTTCACACGCCCATCTTCACCAAGAATTTCTACCGGCGCACAGTTGAAGTGGATAATATAACGTTTGTTGGCTGGATTCCCCTCAAAATCAACGTTTCCGCCATCTTCCATATCTTCAGCCATATCGCGAATAGCGAAAAGCTCCTCAACCATTTGACGCGTGAGCTTATCGTTACCGGCAACTTCTATTGTTTCATCGTCAAGTTCAAAATCATCCTCATTAATAACAATTTGCACTCCGGATAACTTTTCCATTTCACGCAATTCTTGCACGGAGAATTTCGCTTGAGCAACTCCACGACGAATAAATAAATGCAAGGTTTGGGTTTGATTTTTTTGCAATCCCTCATACACATCATCTGGAATATCTGTATGAGCACGCAAATAATCAGGATCTCGTAAAAGCTCGCGAGCAACATCCATTGCAACGTTTCCACCGCCAATAACAGCTACTTCTTTAGCTTCAAGCGGCCATTCTCGATTGCTAGTTGGATACCCGTCGTACCATTCTACGAATTTTGCAGCTCCGTACACTCCGTCTAAATCGGCGCCTGGAACTCCTCGAAGAGGTCTATCTTTCACAGCACCGGTTGCAAATAGCACAGCATCGTAGCGTTCCAATAAATCTTCTAATGCAATATCCTTACCAAATTCAACATTTGCATAAAGATGAATATTTGGATTATCAAGCGTCTTTTCAAGCGCATCCGCAATAAATTTGATACTTGGATGGTCAGGAGCCACACCATAACGCACTAAGCCGAAAGGCACAGGCAACTTTTCAAAAAGATCAATGCGAGCGCTAGAACCTAAGCCCAATTCTTCTCCACGCTTTGCAATCTGACGTAAGAAGATATCGGAAGAATACACTCCTGCAGGGCCTGCTCCTATTACAGCAATACGCAGTTGAGATGTTTCTTGTGAAACATTTTCGTTTAAGTTATTTTTTTCCATTATTATCCCCATATTGAGCTGTATTATACGGCACTTTTCGCCGTTTTCGCGCTATTTAGCGCGGCCTACAAGCATAGGTTGCCTCAATCCACTCAGCAGCGTAACTGTAAAGCGTTTATATGTAATTCTTCGCCAAAAATAAGTTACGTACAAGCTTGAGCCATTACCGTCTGAAGCTAACTCGTATGCTTTCATAATTAGACTAGCGCATTACTTCGTCTTACAACATGCTCAAACGAATAAAATGCTCAAACGAATATTATTAAAGGTGTCGTAATGAATATCGTAAAAATATCGCCAAAAATATTTTTATTTTCGTTCGCGCAATGCTGTTAAAGCCCACATAATAGCAACAACATCAATTGCTTCTTGCATCATTGCGCCAATAACTGCTGGAATAAAACCGAAAGCCGCAAAAATCATACTTATAATTGCCAATCCAATGCCCATCAATACTGACTGAACCATAACGCGTTTAGTATGTTTTGCTACTCTTATTGCGCTTGCAACAGAAGAAATATCGTTATTCATAATAACTACCTGTGCGCACTCAGATGCTGCCGTATCTGTGCCATCTGTTACTGCTACGCCAATATCGGATGCAGCAAGAACTGGAGCATCGTTTACACCGTCTCCAACCATCATTGTTACAGTCGAATCTTTCTTACTTTTGGCTGCATTGTAATTGTGCTTTTTTACATACGCTAATTTATCTTGCGGAAGCAAATCTGCATATATTGTGTCAATTCCAACGCCTTTACCAATTGTTGTTGCAGCTTGCAAACTATCTCCAGTAAGAATAGATATTGAGCGCGCACCAAGCGTACGCAATGCTTCAATAGTTGATTTCGCGTTATCGCGAGGCACGTCTTTTAACACAATCCAACCAACCAGCACTCCGTCAAAAGAAACGTAGGTTGCCATTTCGTCTGCAGCGAGCGCATTGGATACAGGTTGTGCCGCAATCTGACTCATGCCCTGTTTATTAATATCAGTTTGCTCTGTAACATACTTTTTACGCCCAACGCGCACCAAAACACCATCTACAACTCCTTGAATACCCTGACCTGCAGTTTCTTTCACGCTATGCACTACTGGATACTCACGAACACTAGGCAATTGCGGAGTTGAAGATGGATGTGTGCGCTCCCACAAAACTGAACCCGCTTTTGCAATGCCTCCAGCGAGAATATGCTGAGAATACGTTTCTAGCACACCTGCAAGCATCACAATTCGATCAGCTTTCTGTGCAGTATCAATTACTTCTACGTTCACAACTTGCGGCTGTTTTACAGTTAACGTGCCAGTTTTGTCGAAAAACACGTCTGTTACACGACTTAATTGCTCAAGCACATCCTGACTTTTAACAACAATTCCAAGCTTTGCTAAACGCCCAGTACCAGCCATGCACGCAACCGGCACTGCGATTAACAGCGGACACGGAGTTGCCAAGACTAGCACTTGCGCAAATCTAAGAGCATCTCCAGAAAAGCCCCAAGCAAAACCAGCTATTAAGAAAGACAGCACAGTAAACGGCACAGATAGCATATCTGCAAAACGAACTACAGCTGCCCTAGAAGACCTAGCTGATTCAACCAACTGCATTATTTTTTGGTATTGAGAGTGTTCAGACAACTTAGTTACGCGCATAATAAGAACAACGCCACCATTTACACAGCCTGAAAGCACTGAAGCTCCTGCAAACACTTCTCTAGGCACAGATTCGCCATTAATAGCACTCGTATCAAGAGTCGCAGAACCGCTTAGTAATTCACCGTCAACTGGCACTGTTTCGCCAGGAAGCACAATAATTACGTTTCCAACTTTTAAATCATCGACTGCAACTGTAGCGTAACGCTGCAAATTTGAGGAGATTTCGTTGTCTGTAGACGTTTGCAAAAATGGGCAATTATTTCGTTTACAGTTGCAATTTTGCAAGTTATTATTTTCGCAATTACTTTCGCAATTTTGCTCGCTACTATTAGATTGCTTAGAATTAGCGGCATCTACTTTTCTAAATTCAGCATGCTGGCACAGAACACACGAGCTAGGCTTGCACTGATTTTCACTCAAACATGGCGGTTCGTAGGATTCATCATTTGCTTGATTATGATTCATTCCATGCTCAATACCTGGCAAAGTCATAAGATGAGCAGTTTTTGGAGCTGCGCTTACTAAAAGAGATAGATTGCGCTGGGCTTTCATATGCGCAAAATCTTCAATTGCCTCTCCCGTCCAAACCATTACTACAATCAAATAGCTTGCCCAGAACTCACCAATACAAAGTGTTGCAAGCAATGCAACAAAAGCTAGTAGATCAATGCCCAAAGTTCCATGCAGTAAATG
>NQOP01000006.1:50068-50492 GCA_003585845.1 Bifidobacteriaceae bacterium NR021 | reverse complement strand
TTTAATCATATTACGCAAAGAAATAACGCTCGTATATAAAACGAGAATAGCAATAATAGTTTTTCCGATACTAAGGCTTATGGAAATACTGCAATTAATTTTTAAGAAATCAAAGATTTGCTGAGAAAAATTAGAAATTTGCTCACAGAAAGTAGTTAATATAGGCAAATTATACGAGTACAAAGCCGCAATAAACGGAAAAGCAAGAATTACGACTGTTAATTGTGGTGCACGACGGCAATATGCTAAAAGTTTACGCATACACTTTCCTTACGCTGATCAGGTTAACTACGCTTAAAACGCTGCTAACACACGATTTCACGCCTTGTTAACCCACTGAGCACAAATTAAATAGCGCACTCAATACACGGCGTAAAGATACTTATGTTTATTTGTTAATGAATATATTAACAACAACCATTGA
>NQOP01000006.1:42759-49278 GCA_003585845.1 Bifidobacteriaceae bacterium NR021 | reverse complement strand
AAAAAATCGCAATAAAGCTCTACCTAAACTCATTATTTGTCGATACACAAATTCGGCCTATAATCCTAAATTTACTGTTTTTTAGTGAGAAGAGTTCTTACGATTTTGAAAAGCATAAATAATAGACGTAATGCGATATATGTTGCTACGAATGTTGCAAGCCAAATCATAATATTTTGAATATTCCAACCTTGACCTTTAACGAATGAAGCTACTAATAAAGAAACTACGCCAGCAGAAATATCAGCAATATTTTGTTTTATCTTATAAATCATTTCTACACCTTTCCAGCTAATTTGAGAACCTGTTGCACTGCCCAAGTTAGTGCACGTGAGACTACATTTGTTACAGCAGAATATATACCGTAATCTCTGCAAAGAGATTCAACTATTTAAGCATTTTCATATTTTTTTTGCAACACTGACAAATATCAGGGTGTCACCCTAATTTTCTTAGGGGTAATCAGTAAAAAATTGGGTTATTCCCCAAAAATTGGATGGGCACGCGGCAAGAAAGAAATTGATAAACAAAAAGTTCTGATTGAAAAATCAACCAGAACCCTGCTCGTGGAGCTAAGGAGACTCGAACTCCTGACCCTCTGCTTGCAAAGCAGATGCGCTACCAGCTGCGCCATAGCCCCATTCGAAAGAATGATGTCATTCTATCGTGGGCCCGGGAGGACTTGAACCTCCGACCTCATCCTTATCAGGGATGCGCTCTAACCACCTGAGCTACGGGCCCAACTTGTATGCCTAAAACATACAAGTAGTTACATTAGCACAGACACAGAAAATGTCAAACCGCAACACGCCATAAAAAGAAAACAGCATGTTGCGGTTTGAATCAAAAAAATTAAACAGAGGTTAATTAATCAAGATGACTACGCATGAACCACTGGAACTTTTCCAACTGTTGAACATGATCTTGAATAATATTTGAGCTAACTAAATCAAGCTCATCAAGCTCTGCAATAGCTTTGCGATCGTCTGCAATCATATCGTTGTAATACTCAATAAGAGCCTGCAAATATTCTTTAGTTGACTTGCGACCAGTTAAAGCAAAACGCTTCCATGTACGAGCAGCAACAACATCATCAGCACGTCCAAGTGGAGAGCCGCCCAAAGTTGCAATTCGCTCAGCAGTTTCATCCGCCTGCGCCAAAACTTCAGCAACCTGTGGATCAAGCATTTCGTGCACTGCAATAAAATCTGGACCAGTAACATTCCAATGCGCATGCTTAAGCACCAAAGCAGCTTCCTGCTCGTGACTTAAACGATTCTGTAAAATGGCAACAGCCTTTTCACTGGCCGCTTCGTCGAGACCTGGCAAAATATGCAACAAAGCCATGTTCTATCCTTCCTTAGGTTTGTTAATACCATTATTATTCTACTGCTATGGCTTAAACTACGCGCGGCGACGCACTTCAATCGTCGCAATACGTCTACCATCAACCGCAGTCACAGTCATATCGTAACCATCCGCATCATGCAAAACAGCTCCAACACTTCCCATTGAACCAGTATGCGCTAAGAAATAGCCTGCAACAGTCTCATACGGACCGTCTTCAAGCTCAATGCCTGTAATGTCGGCAAAATCTTCAATGGTCATACCGCCATCAATTTTTGCAACACCATTTACAAAAGCAGTTGTTTTATTCACATTATTTTGCTCAGTTTCACCAGGCAAATCATATTCATCGCGAATATCTCCAACTAGCTCTTCTGTCATGTCTTCGAGCGTAACAATACCGTCAGTTCCACCATATTCATCGATGACAACAGCCAAATGAATACCACGTTTACGAAGAAGTTCCAGGCTCGGCAATAGTTTGGAAGTTCCAGGAAGACTAATTCCTTCGCGAGTTACATCTGCAACAGTTTTTGCATTTGGATTACGCACATCTAGCAAATCGCGAACATGCACAAAACCTATAACATCATCAAAATCTTTGCCAATAACCGGGTAGCGAGAATACGGAAGCTCACGAATTTTTGCAGCTGCTTCTTCAAGACTCAATGAACCATCCAAAAACTCAACATCAGCACGAGGACGCATTACTTCAGCAACAATTGTTTCCGAAGCATCAAACACATCATCCAAAATATTGCGCTCATCCTGACTTAAACGTTTATTGCTATTGACAAGAACACGCAATTCTTCGTCAGAAACTTCGCTTTCCTTCTCATTAGGATCAAAGCCAAGAATGCGCACAAAACCGTTCGTATTCTTTCCAATAAGCCAAATTAAAGGCTTGCAAATCTTTGAGAAAATATCTACTGCCGGAACCACTGATCTAGCAATCTGCTCAGCACGCTGCATAGCAATACGTTTTGGAACTAATTCAGAAATAACAATAGAACAGTAAGAAATAACAAGAGTTAGGAAGATTGTTGTAAGTGGGCCAGCAACGTGCGAAGAAACACCCCATGAACATACAACCGGCACAACATACGGAGCTAAAGCAGACTCACCAAACGATGCAGAAAGAAAGCCAGAAAGAGTTACTCCAATTTGTAAAGCAGATAGAAAAGTGTTAGGATCGCGGGCAATTTTTGCAACTCTAGCGCCACGCGCATCCTGCAATTCCATGCGATCAATTTGCGAACTTCTCAAGCTCACTAAAGCTAATTCGGTTGCCGCAAATACGGAACCAAATAGCAAAAAAATCATAATGAGTAGAATATTAAAACCAATCGCCATACTTGTTATCTTAGTTTACTTCTATGCGATATCAACAATTCTAAAATAATTATCACCATTAACGAAGATAAATTATTTATGGGCGATAAAAATATCCAGTTGGAGCTTGAGCTGTTTGCATTGATATAACGTGCAGCACAACTCCAGGATGCTGATATCCAGGAATGCCAATATTGCCTCTGGAAACGCGCGCACGCACACGCACCCATTCATGATCTTGAATTTCGCCAATATTTGATTTTTCGGCAACTAATCCAAACGGAGACATGTCGAGAATACAGCATGACATAAGCTGACGAGATACCCTAAATTGATTTGCATTCAACGTAGAATCTCTGCTGACAAAACCTGTAAGAGTAATCGTGTATCCATCATATTTTGCAGCATTATGATCGATTTCGTCATACCAGGAGCCGAAATCATCATCATCAACTGTTATCTCATGAGATTTTTCATACAACCCTGGCAAAGGATAATTTTGGCTACGAATAGCAATAGCACGACCACCAGCATACTGGTCGAATCCATCTACACTAATATTTTGAGCGTAACGCAAAGGAACAATAATGAGTAGCGCAGGAACAACGAAAGCTACAAGCATTCGCCAAACATCGCGCGAAGAAACAGAAAACCATCCAATCGCAGCACATATAGACAAAATAAATAGCAAAATAGCAGTAATTAACAAATAATAATATGCTCTAGGCGTAGTAAAAAGCGTATATCTACCGCTTAAAGTAACTTTCGCAATTATGACTGCAAAAAATAGCAACAAAATAGCTTCTACCAATTGAGCTAAAGTGATTTTTTTACAAGCATTATGCTCAACACATTTTTGCTTTTTCATGCGATGAACCCCCAAGCCCAGTGAGCTAATAACGACGCTAAGAAGCACGCAAAAGCAATAGTTAATGTTAAGCGCCACACAAATTTACCACGGCAATCCTCAACGAGCATAAGCGTATTCTTTAAATCAAGCATAGGACCAAACAGCAGAAATACTAGCACCGACGACATAGGCAATGATGTTGCTAAACTTCTTGCAATTACAGCATCTGAGCTGGAGCATAGAGAGCTTGCGTACGCAATAGCCATCATTACAGGAATAGCAATGAAAACATTACTCACTTGCACGCGAGAAGCAGGATCAGCTCCGAGCCATGCGCGAATTACAGAAGCAACTATAGTTCCACATACAATAATTGGAATTAATTTTATTAAATCCTGATGTATATGCTGCACATATTTGCGAATTTGCGCAGAAATACTATGCTTTTCAATATTATTTTTTGTGATATTACTTTCGTCATTCAATTCGCAAGAACAATGTAAAGAAGATTCGTTTTCTACTAAAATTTTCTTACGCAAAATATTGATTTTCGAAGGAAATATAACAAAAGTTAATCCAACCAGTAATGCAATACCAACACCTAGAGCAATACGCATAATAGCAATAGCTGGAGCGTCAGAAAACGCATAAAATGTTGCCAATACAGATACTGGATTTACAACAGGAACTGCACATAGAAAAGTTATGGCGCACGGTAATGGTAGTTTTCTTGCAACTAAACGAGAAAACGTTGGAACTACTACACAATCACAAACAGGCACGCAAACGCCAGCCAATATGGCAGCCAAAAAACCGTTTGCCGTAGATTTTGGAGCATGTCTCTCAATAAAATCAGCAGTTACCCAAGTTTCTACTGCAGCAGAAACAAGCACACCTATGAGAGTAAAAGGTATCGCTTGTAGCAACAAGCCGGAAACACCTCGAATTGTTGTATCAATTAGAAACCAAGGATGTCTCCCCTGTAAAGCAGGAGCAGCTGCAATAATAAAAGCTACTAAAGGAGCTCCAACAAGCAAGAAAAGATAGTTCGCAGAATTAGCGGAATTTGCAGAATTTGCATCAAGCGTATCTTTAGATGATTGATTCATATTTGTAACCTAACAACGTATTAATAATTCTGTTAAAAATGCGACTACATGCTACTTAGCATGAAAGAACCTCTACCAAACCATCACTCATTCTATACCTAGCACCAACTAACATAAGGCTATCGTTAAAAGCGGCTTCACGAATAGTTTGAGATTTATCGCAAATTTCAGCCAACATATTAGACACGTGAATGCGCTCAATATCGTCCGTGCTCAAGTCTTCTTCAATACCCGCGAGCGCAGCAGGCCCTAAAGAACGAAGCAATATTGACTCGCTAGACTCAATTATTTCACTTGCTTCATCTTCACCATACTGTTCAACTAATCCTTGTAAACTCGGCAAAACGGCTTGCACAGCACCGCAATGCTCGTGCCCAAGCACAACAAGCACTTTTACTCCCAAATCTCTTACAGCGTATTCTAAAGATGCAATTACAGCATCATCAAGCACTTCGCCTGCAGTGCGAACAGAAAAAATATCACCTAAACCAGCACCGAACACAAATTCTGGAGCCACGCGCGAGTCAGCACAGGAAAGAACAACAGCTCCAGGATGCTGACCTTCAATAAGAGATAATCTCGTTTCTTCACTAAGTCCATCACAATTTAATGAGCCTTCTGCAAACTTACGATTACCAGCTAGCATCGCGCTCCACACAGATGTAGCCAAAAGTGAATCTTCTTTTAAAAGATCTTCTTTGACTGTCTCGTGCATTATTACCTCCTTGTATTGATGCGCTTGCGCAAAGGTGACAAATACAAGCTATCAACAAATTTTGAAAAAAACACTTCGACTTATAAAACATATTCTATCGTTACTGTGTTAAATAGAAAATATGCTATAAAAGCTAACAAAATTTATAAAATATTATTATAAAAAAGAAAAGCCAACGCACAGCTAATAAAGCAGCACGAAGGCTTTTCTTAATCATATAAACTTATAAAATCATCCAGTATTCTGCAAGCCTGCAGCAACACCAGAAACAGTGCAAAGAATAAGGTAGATGAACTCTGCCTGTTGGCTTTCGCTAAGCTCTTCTTTGTCTACCTTGTTGCGAAGCTTATGCAATGCAAGCGACTGGATTACAGACAGCGCGTCAACATAAGGCGAGCGCACACGAATAGCCTGGCCAAGCACGTGGCGGTGCTGCAAAGGCCACTTGTCGTCGACAATTTGCAAAACCCACTTGCGAGTAAGCTGCATTTCTGAAAGTACTTTATCGCTCAAATCTTCACGATCTCCAAGGCTTAAGTACATGCGAGCAATACGCTCATCTGTCTTAGCCAAAGACATCTCAATATTGTCAATAAAAGTACTGAACAGCGGCCATTCTTCGTAAGCTCTGCGCAAAGTTTCCAAGTCGCCAAACTTTTCGCAAGCTGTACCCAAACCGTACCATGCTGCCAAGTTGATTCGAGCCTGAGCCCAAGAGAACACCCACGGGATTGTTCGCAAATCATCCAAAGACTTCGCACCCAAACCGCGCTTAGCTGGGCGAGAGCCGATTGGGAGCAAGCCAATCTCGCTAAGCGGCGTAACCGTGGAGAACCATGGAGTAAAATCATCCGTTTGCAGCAAGTCAAGGAAGCGCTCATGAGCTGCAACATCAAGTTTTGCAGCCATATCCGCATACTTCTTCGTCATATCAGTGTTAGTTTTCTCAACACTTGGCGAAGACTGAAGCAAAGTTGCAGAAGCAACGGATTCAACGTGACGAATAGCAAGAATTGGATTGCCATATCGTGCGAAGATAACCTCGCCCTGCTCAGTAAGCTTGAATCGGCAGTTGACGGAACCAACTGGCTGAGCAAGCACTGCACGGTTCGCAGGACCGCCACCGCGACCAACAGCACCACCGCGGCCGTGGAACAGTGTCAAAT
>NQOP01000006.1:40283-42005 GCA_003585845.1 Bifidobacteriaceae bacterium NR021 | reverse complement strand
GGAAGTAGGGCCAGCATCCTTGGAAGAATCCGAATATCCAAGCATAACTTCCATCTTGCGACCAGTAGCCTTAAGACGAGCTTGCACTTCAGGAATTTTAATAATCTCCTCAAGAACATTTACGGAATTCTGCAAATCTTCAAGCTGCTCAAACAGCGGAATGACGTCGATTGTTGGCGCATCCTGTGGGTGAGCGAAAGCAAGACGATTTAGCTCAAATACATCACGCACATGCTGAGCAGATTTTGCGAAGGAAATAATGTAGCGTCGAGCAGCACGCATTCCGTTGCGCTTTTGAATTGCACCCAAAGCGCGGAACGTATCGAGCACTTCACGAGTCATTGGCTGAAGCGGGCCGCGTTCGCCATGCAATCCGTGCTCGCGAATATCTTCCAAAGCACGAGAATGTACGAGAGAATGCTGACGGAATTCCATTTCAACCATGTGGAATCCAAAGGTTTGCGCCTGCCAAATCAAATCCTGCAAAGGACCATATGCAGCACGAGGATCTCCGCCTTCTGCCAAAGAGCGTTGCACAATTTGCAAATCCTCAATGAAATCTTCGCAAGAATGATACATCAAATCCGTATCGCGGCTAATAGTGCGATGCAAACGGTCAGCCATCACCAACATTACTGCGCGATGCGGCTCACTATTAGAAACGTCTGAAGCGTTTTCTGTAAGCTGTTCGCTCATTTCGCGTTGACGATTCCACAACTCAAGCAACTCCACACTTGGAGGCGTTGTGCGCGTTTCCATAGTTAAGCATTTGCCAACTTCGCGAGTACGATTCTCCAAAGCTGCAAGCACGTGATCGCTAAACTTTCGAGCAACCTGACGACTTACTTTAGCAGTCACGTTCGGGTTGCCGTCGCGATCTGAACCAATCCAGCTTCCTGGATGGAAGAATGCAGGGCAGCGAGGCGGCACAAGACCAGCCTTCTTGCCAAGCAGCCAATCGTCAAATCGACGATACACGACTGGAATCGTGTCAAACAAAGTAGCGTCAAAAATGTCAAGAATAGTATCCGCTTCTTCAACCGGAGTTGGCTTCTTCAAGGCAATCGGCGAAGTCCTAAGAAGAGCATCAATTTCGTTATATAGACGGCGATAATTTTCGCGCTTATCAGATCCGCCTAAACGATGATGTTCGCTTAATAATTGCGAAATTCTGCGAATTTTACCTGCAACGGCTTTACGACGAGCTTCGGTTGGATGCGCAGTAAATACAGGATGGAACTCAAGCTTTGCAAGCAATTCTTTCGCTTCAGCAGGGCTCATTTCAGTGAGTAACTTGTGATAAGCACAAGTTAGTTCGTTAACTGGATCAACCGGCAACGAGTCTTCAACTTCACATTCACGCTGATGAAGTACAGAAACACGATAATTTTCCTCGCACAAATTTGCCAAGTGGAAATATGTTGCGAAAGCACGAGCTAAAAGCTGCGTATCGTGCAAATTCATTCCGTTGAGCTTGCTAACAGCTTTGCTTAAGCCATCATCTGCAGTTACTTTTGCGTCTACCATTTGCGCAAAATGAGCTGCACTAGCTTCAACAGCATTCAAACGCACGTCGTCGAATACTGCTAGTAATTTTTCATCGAATTCACCAAGAACATCGCGAAGAATATGCAAGCACAAATCCATGTCTTGCTTAAGCGATGCTGGAAGGTCACGCTCCTCTGGGCCTTTTCGTCCCAAACCAGACGTAACAATAGTTGC
>NQOP01000006.1:35274-39526 GCA_003585845.1 Bifidobacteriaceae bacterium NR021 | reverse complement strand
TGCTTGGTCATCTGACTTCCGCGGCTCCTCCGCGGTTATTTAGGTCAAAAGTTGCAAGCCCACAGCCTTGTTTACAGCGAAATACCAAGTTAATTGTGAAACTACCACCGGACGTAGTAAAGAATGCTGATTTATCAACAAAATATAACTCGGCAACGGGGTTGCGTATACTAAAAAATTGTGAGTACAGCAGAGAATAATATTGAGAATAATACACACAACAACAGCATTAACAACTGCGATTGCGATAAGCCTGAAATTCTTTCGACTGGTCATATAGTCGGAAAACCTTCTGGGCGTTTTCATACTCATGCTATTCCACTCGATATGGACGATGTTGAGCGAGATTGGGATAAGCCTGTTACCGAAGCCTGCATAGCCGCAAAATCAAGCATTATTATTCGCGTCGGTGCGCTCGGCTTAGGAGCAGGTACAGGAAGCTACCGAGTTCGCGAGCTTATGCACAGAATCGGCGAACCGATGGGTGTTCACGTTCGCGCGGACGTGAATCTCACAGATATTGAAGCAACTTGCACTGATAAGCATGAGCGAATTACTGAAGTTGTAGATCTTCCAACCACAGGTGTTAACACTGAGCGCATTTGGCTTCTAGAACATTTTGCAGATTGGTTTAATGTCAAGCTTGGAAACGATTCTTTATATCACTCTAAAGCTGCTGTTTCTAAGGAATTAGTTGACACTTTGCAAGCGAGCGACGACGAACATACTATTGTACAAACTGCTAAGCAGTCTGAAGAAAATGCTACTAAAATTGCAAAAAAGAAAGCATTGCAAGAAGCCATAAAAAAAGAAAAACCACGCGGCATTTTTGCATTGCAACCAGAAAACGCTTACGCTGAACATTTTTCACATGTTCAAAAAATTACAGAAAACAGCAATAAGGAAGATGAAAATAATCATCCTCTTACTGTTCGCGAAGTGCACGACCGTCTTGATTTGATTAAAAATAGGAAACCACTATACAAACCGTGGTTTGCTGGTCTTGCTTCGGCAGTTGCTTGCGCATCCTTTGCGTTCTTGCTTGGCGGCGGTATTTACGACATGATTGGTGCTTTTATTGGTGCAGGAATCGGTCACTATATTCGTCGCAGAATGTTTATGAAGCATCTAAACCAGTTTGTAGTTACATTCGTAGCTGTTGCAATAGGTGCACTATCATGCATTGGTGCTTTGCGTCTTATTGGCTTCTTTGACCCTAGCGCGCTCAATCATACAACTGCATATATTGGCTCAGTGTTGTTTGTTATTCCTGGATTCCCTCTTATTACAGGCGGCTTAGATATTGCAAAAATTGATTTCCCTTCAGGAATTCAACGACTGTGTTACACAATGGCGATTATTTTGATGGGAACTCTTGCAGGATGGACGGTTGCAAGCCTTGTACAGCTCAATCCTCAAGGCTTCCCTCCTCTCGGATTAAATCCTTGGCTTAACGCAGTTCTTCGACTTATTACAGCTTTTGCCGGAGTATGGGGCTTCTCAGTGCTGTTTAATTCTCCACAACGCATGTGCATAGTTGCTGGCATTATTGGCGCTATTACAGATACTCTTCGCTTAACTATGACAGATTTTGGAGTTGCTGCCGAAATTGCAGCTTTCAGCGGTGCTTTATTGGCAGGTTTGCTAGCTTCTGCTTGGAGAACTATCGTTCGTCACGGATTAGCGCCTCAATATTTGGGTTATCCACGAATAGGTCTTACGGTTCCATCTATCGTAATTATGGTTCCTGGACTTTATATGTATCGCGCAATGTTTTATCTTGGTCAATTCCACACGCTTCCGGCGTTAGACTGGACTTTCCGCGCTTTCATGGTAATTATTTGCTTACCTATTGGTCTTGCTGTAGCACGCGTTATTACAGATAAAAGCTGGCGTTACGACGTGTGATGTTCTAAGTTTCAGCCCGTTAATTTTTAACAAAAAGCCGCTTACAAGTTCTCTTGTGAGCGGCTTTATTTTTTATTACTTTACTTATTGAAATTTAATTAATACTTCATTCCCATAGCATCTCGCACTTGGGAAAGCGTTTCTTCTGCAATAGCATTTGCACGCTTATTGCCGTCATGCAAAATGTCTCGAACAGTATCCATGTCTTTTGCAAGTTCTGCACGACGCTCACGGTGAGGTGCCAAGAAATTATTTACATTTTCAATTACGTAAGCTTTCAACGCGCCAGCACCAGCGTTGCCAATTTCTTCAGCAATCTCTTTAGGATCCCTGCCTGTAACTAAACCTGCGGTAGTAAGAAGCGCAGAAACTTGCGGACGAGTTACTGGATCAAAAGTAATCATCCTCTCAGAATCAGTTGGACTCTTCTTAATTAATTTGGCAGTTTCCTCGGCAGTAGCTCCGAGCATAATCGAATTACCGTAAGATTTGCTCATCTTTCGTCCGTCCAATCCTGGAATTTCAGGAGCATCAGACAAAATTGCTGCCGGCTCTGGGAACACTGGATTCTTTTTTGCGTATCTCTCATTAAAACGGCGCGCAATCGTACGAGTGATTTCAACGTGCGGTAAATTATCTTTACCAATCGGCACAACATTAGCTTTGCAGAACAAAATATCGCAAGCTTGGTGCACTGGGTACGTAAGAAGCAATCCGGTTAAAGCATGTCCAGATGATTCCATTTCCGACTTTACAGTAGGATTCCTGTGTAATTCTGCTTCTGTAACAAGCGAAAGGAAAGGCAACATAAGCTGATTTGCTGCAGGAACTGCGGAATGAGTAAATATCATTGTTTTTTCAGGATCAATTCCGGCAGCCATATAATCCAGCACTAAATTCAAAACATTATCTTCAATATGCTCAGTAGTGTCACGATCAGTAATTACTTGATAATCTGCAATAATAATATTGGTTTTTACTCCGCGCTGCTGCATTGCAACACGCTCACGAATAGATCCAAAATAATGTCCTAAATGCAAACGGCCAGTTGGACGATCTCCAGTAAGCATAGTAAAAGACGAAGGGCTAGCTTTTAACTTTTCAAGCGTTGCATCTGAACGTTTACGCGCTGCAAGGAAGCTTGCGCTCATCTCATTACCAGCAGCTGTAACCTGTGCTTCTTCCGGCATTTTAGGCTCCTTAATTGTGCGTATTTTTACGCTGAAAATATGGCTTTTATGGTAAAAGTTTACACAGACAATATACTCGGTTGCGGTTAAGTGGTACGCTCTTGTGTGATGAACTGATTGTTACTTAATTTTTAGAGGGGGTCAGATGGGCCGCGGACGACAGAAGGCAAAGCAACAGAAAATTGCCCGTAAGCTCAAATACCTGACGACCGATACGGATTATGACGAGCTTGCTAAGGAACTTAATTCTAGCGAACCCGGACAAGGATCCTTCGATCCATTTGCGTCGAGCGAAAGCTATGAGGAAGATACATATCTTCCAGAAGAGAATGACACAGATCAAGAAAATGATGCTGTTGATGCTTCAAACGAAGATGATCTAGACGAGTATGCCAAGTGGGCTGCGGAAGCAGCTGCAAAAGCCGTTAGCAGCGAAAACTCTTCTACAAACTCGGGAGCGCACACGCCAGTGCATCATCATATCCCTATGCCAATTCCAAACTTCATACACAAACACGACAATTAAAAATTAAATTTATTAAAATTATTTTATTTACGTATCCTGGGCATTCGAAATACTGTTTGCCCAGGATATTTGTAAATACACGCTGTAAATACGCAATTTAAGCTGCTTAAATCCAACTTACAACGGCAAAATATCGCTTAAATCATCACGCTCGCCAATTGCACTTATGTTGCCAAAGTCCTGTTCCTGATGCCATTTAGTAACACCACTCGCTAATCGAAGCCATACTTTAGGCTCAAGTTCAATAACATCTGGCGGCGTGAGATTATGCGGATCCGAAGCTGGGCCTTCCAAAATTTTTACTGCACCAAAAGGCGCAACTCTTACTTCTACTGCACACCCAGGCACCTTATCTTCAAGAAGATATAGCGAATATCTAACTGCTAAAGCTTCGTCACTTAAAGAGATATTTAAAATATTACTATTTATTTGCGTAGCATCAACACCATTGCCAAGTGCTCTAATAGCTGATTCGCGCCAGGATTGCCAAGCACATTGTCCTCGTTTTATATCTCGTTCAAGTATTACTGACATATTTTTATTATCTTCTAAACAACCTACTTTCAGCAATATATTTGTATTAAGACGTTATATACAAATATTTAAAGGGATTAGGTTGTGGTATTCT
>NQOP01000006.1:31143-34503 GCA_003585845.1 Bifidobacteriaceae bacterium NR021 | reverse complement strand
AATGGTTTAATTGTCTAAACACAAAGTTTTAGGCTGCACACTTTTAGGAAATATATCAAACGGCACAAGGAGTCAAATATGACTAAACACGTCGCGCCGAAAGCCAAAACTACTGCGACGGCATTTGCCAAAGAACTTCAAGAGCACCTCAAGTACACCCAGGGTGTAACGCCAGAGCAGGCCACTACGGCAGATGTGTATGTTGCCGCTGCTACCGCAGTTCGTCGTCACTTGATGGACTCTTGGATGCAGACTCAGCATGACATGGTTAATGGCAATACCAAGGCTGTGGGCTATTTGAGCGCAGAGTTCTTGATGGGCAAGCAGCTTGAGAACGCTTTGTTGAACGCTGGTCTCACTGACCAATTCAATAAGGCTGTTACTAAGCTTGGCTTCGATCCACAGGCTGTTATCGATGCTGAGTATGAACCAGGTTTGGGTAACGGCGGTTTGGGTCGTCTCGCAGCCTGCTTCATCGATTCACTCGCCTCTATTGGCGTTCCAGCATTTGGCTACGGCATCCAGTATCGTTACGGCATCTTCAAGCAGCGCTTTGATGAAGAAGGTAAGCAGGTTGAAACCCCTGATTACTGGCTTAGCAATGAAGAGCCATGGGGTCACATTGATTATGGTCGTGACCAGCGCGTCAACTTCGGTGGTGAAGTTGTAGAAGAAAACGGCAAGCGCGTTTGGAAGCCAGCTTGGTCTGTTCGTGCAGTACCAGTTGACTACATGGTTCCAGGTTATAATTCTGGTCGCGTAAACACTCTTCGTTTGTGGACTGCTAAGTCTTACGACGAGTTTGATTTGCTCACCTTCAACAAGTCCGAGTACTTGGATGCTGTAAAACCACAGGTTGCAGCGGAAAACATTTCTAAGATTCTTTACCCAGAAGATTCAACTCCAGAAGGTAAGGCTTTGCGTCTTGAGCAGCAGTACTTCTTCGTAGCTGCTTCTATTCATGATGCTATCCGCGTATTCTACCCAGGTCAGGATAAGCCGGATCTCACCACCTTCCCAAGCAAGATTAACTTCCAGTTGAACGATACTCACCCAGTTATCGGCATTCCAGAGCTTATGCGCGTTCTTATGGACGAGTACGGCTACGATTGGAACACCGCTTGGGGTATCACCACCAAGACCTTCAACTACACTTGCCACACCTTGCTTCCAGAAGCTTTGGAAGTTTGGCCAGCCAAGCTTATCGGCGAACTTTTGCCACGCCACCTTGAGATCATTCAGGGCATTAGCGAGCAGTTCCGCAACGAGCTTCGCGGTAAGGGCGTTGCTGAGGATCAGGTTGAGCGCATGCGCATCGCTACCGACGCTGACGAAAATGGCGAAGGTGCTGTAGTTCGCATGGCTTACTTGGCTACCTACGGCGGTTCTTACGTTAACGGTGTTGCTGAGCTTCACTCTGAGTTGTTGAAGGATGTCACTTTGAAGGACTTCTCCAGCGTTTACCCAGATAAGTTCAAGAACGTTACTAACGGCGTAACTCCTCGTCGCTTCGTGCGCTTGAGCAACCCACGCATGTCTGCTCTTATCACTGAGGGCTTGGGCACCGACGCATGGCAGGGTGATTTGGAGCTTCTTGAAGGTTTGAAGCCATTGGCTGACGACAAGGCATTCGTTAAGAAGTTTGCCGAAGTTAAGAAGCAGAACAAGCTTGCCTTCGTTGATTTCGCAAAGCAGAAGTATGGCTTTGAAATCAACCCAGACACTATGTTTAACACCATTGTTAAGCGTTTGCACGAGTACAAGCGCCAGTCCATGAAGATTCTCCAGGTTATCTCCACATACGCTGGAATCAAGAATGGCACAATCGACGTTGACAAGATGCTTCCACGCACCGTGTTCTTCGGCGCTAAGTCCGCTCCAGGCTATGCTATGGCAAAGCTTACGATTCAGCTCATTAACAATGTTGCTCGCGTTGTAAACAACGATCCAGCATGCAAGGGCAAGCTTGCAGTGTTCTTCCCAGAGAACTACAACATTGAACTTGCTATGAACTTGATTCCTGCCACCGATTTGGATGAGCAGATTTCTCAGGCTGGTAAGGAAGCTTCCGGTACCGGTAACATGAAGTTCGCTTTGAACGGTGCTTTGACTGTTGGTACTCTCGATGGTGCAAACGTTGAGATTCGTGAGCGCGTTGGCGCTGAGAACTTCTTCCTCTTCGGCATGACCGTTGACGAGGTTGAGAAGCTCTACGCTGAAGGCTATGATCACGGCGGCTCCCGTAAGTACTATGAGTCTGATCCTCGCTTGAAGACTGCTGTGGATATGGTTGCTGACGGCACCTTCTCCAACGGCGACAAGAGCGTGTATGAGCCACTCGTTAACGATTGGCTTACCCATGATTACTTCATGGCAATGGCTGACTTCAGCTCTTACATGGATATTCAGGCTCAGATTGAGGAAACTTACCGCGATCCAATGAAGTGGGCTCGCATGGCAGTCTTGAACGTAGCCAACTCTGGTTACTTCTCTTCTGACCGCTCTATCGAAGATTACCTCGATCGCATTTGGCACACTGGTGCTCTTCCAACACCTGTTGCTGAGTAATTGAGTATTCTCTAATAGCAATACATAAAAAATAAAAGGCGGAAGCTGTTAATCAGTTTCCGCCTTTTTAGTTCTTTAGTTAAATTGCATGTAAGACAAACGCTTTTGCTTACAACAATTCTTTAGTAATTACAAATAAAGACGACTACGAATATACGCAATCGCCTTTATTTTGGACTGTATAAAGCAAATGTCACTTATGCCTCAGCGGCAGGAGTATCGTTAGCTTCTTTCTCTTCTTTTTCTAACCCTAGGTCAATTGGCGAAGAACTGTTCTCCCATGGTTCCTCCCAAGGGTCATAATCAGGATTATGCTGCTTGTACACATACAACGCAGCAATACCTGCGAGCAGTGCTCCGAAGAGCAGTGCAAAGAACTTCCAACCGCCAGAGGATCTGTTCTCCATGATGGCTCCTTTCCGGTTAAGCTGACCTGCTCGTCCAAGTCAACAATCTATACCGCTTTTTGTCGCGTAATAACTATCATAGTTGCTTTTCTTCAGAGTTGCATCTTTTTTAAATAATGTTATTGATTAAATTTGTGAAGTAAAACCGATATCATAAGCATATGCACAACTTTGATATTAAAAATATTTTAAATAATATAAGACTTCGCTTTAACACGACCACAGCCATTTTAGTATATTCATGCATTTTTATTTGGATACTAGAAATGGTACTAAACTTTGCATACCCAAATTATTATTTGACTCTAATAAGCTATACTGCTTTTCTTCCAATTACTGCGTTGCAAACACCTTGGACTTGGTTCACATCAATGTTTATTCACGC
>NQOP01000006.1:29900-30384 GCA_003585845.1 Bifidobacteriaceae bacterium NR021 | reverse complement strand
CGATTCTTCGGTAAATGGAAGTTTTTTGGATTATATTTAATATCCGGCTTTGGCGGAAGCGTAGCTGATATCGTATGGTGCAAACTCACTAATAATTGGTTCGTCGCTTCATACGGTGCTTCAGGGGCTATTATGGGGCTTATAGGCGCACTTCTCGTAGCACAATGGCGACTAGGAGAAAACATGCGAGGAACAATTATTTGGATTGCTATTACTCTCGCTATGCCAATTATTGTGCCTAATATCGCTTGGCAAGCACACGTTGGAGGCTTAGTTTCGGGTACCGCAATTGCAGCATTGCTCGGAGTGCAAAATCCGCTACTTAAAAAAGCTTCGTTTAATACGCGTTTCTTAGTATATTTTGTATCACTATTTGCTATTCTCACTGCTTGTGCAATGTTTTGTTTGAAGGCATAATTTGTTAAATTACACGCGTGTAGTTTTCCACCAATGTGCACAGGATTGTGTATAAGTTGTGCCTAAA
>NQOP01000006.1:27892-29120 GCA_003585845.1 Bifidobacteriaceae bacterium NR021 | reverse complement strand
AACCTGTGCACAAGTGTATAAGAGTTATCCACAATTTAAATTTTTTGTGGACTACCTATCGGCTAAATAATTTTAACTTTACTTGCTCTAAAATCTTCTACACCTCAATAAGGAATGAGATTCATGCCTACACTTCAAGTTCCAAAAACAATCGAACCAGCAAACGCTTCTACACTCACTTTTATTAAAGAAAACGCACAATTGTCGCCAAGCAAAGCTGCTCTTAAAGCTCCACGCAACGCGAATATCGACATACCGTTTGCAATTAACCAAATAGCAGGTAGACAGATTGCGCAACAAAAACTGCCAAAATGGGCTTCCTGCAACGAAGTCATATATCCTGCACACATTTCTATGGAACAGTGTTCTTCTCAATCAACAGCACAATACAAAGCAAATGTTGCAAAAGAATTACTCAACAAATTAAATTCAGAAAATTTTAGTAGCACACTTGTGGACCTTACTGGCGGCTTTGGCGTTGATTGCACAATAATGTCTGAAGTTTTCGATTCTGCTATTTGTATTGAACAGCAAAACGAACTTTCTAGCATTGCACATCACAATATGAATGCACTTGGTATTACAAATGTAAAGTGCTACAACAACAATAGCCTTGATGCACTCAAAAATATTCCTAAGTCAACGGTAATATACGTCGATCCAGCTCGCCGTAACAAACAAGGATCTCGCACATACGCTATTGAAGATTGCACTCCAAACGTATTAGATCTTAAAAATCAGTTGCTCACTAAAGCAGAAATAGTGATTATTAAACTTTCTCCAATGCTTGATTGGCACAAAACAGTTAGTGATTTCAGTGGCAATGTAGAAGCCGTACATATAGTCGCACATAATAACGAGTGCAAGGAACTATTGATAATACTCAGTAACTCTCAGCACACAAAAGTACCAGTATATTGCGCAAACGATGATCAGATAACTGTTATACAAGCAACTTACAATACTTCAACAAATCAGGTGTCAATACAGCCCGAATCAAATGTTTTAAATAATAGAGAAGAAAATAATAAAAAAGATGAAATTTTAGATATAAATAACTGGCCAGAATGGTCGCAATACGTTTATGAGCCAAATGCAGCAATCATGAAAGCTGGCTGTTTTTCATTGTTAGAAACTCAATACAATATACAACAAATCAGTGCGAATAGTCATGTTTACGTATCGGAAGAATACTACTCAGAATTTCCAGGAAAGACATGGAAAATTG
>NQOP01000006.1:23913-27119 GCA_003585845.1 Bifidobacteriaceae bacterium NR021 | reverse complement strand
AATATTGTTACTCGTAACTTTCCAATACCTGTAGAAGTATTGCGCAAAAAATTAAACCTACAAGATGGCGGAAATACAAGAATTATTGCAACAACTGATAACAATAAAAATCACATACTTATTCGAGCAGTAGCAGCACCAAAATAAAAAGTAGCTACGCAACATTTGCATAGCTACTTTTAAAACATATTAATCAGTTTGTTTTACAGACTAACGCCACCACATTGTCATAATGAATCCAGTCATTACTATTACTAATGCAATAACTAAATTCCACGCACCAATTCCGGGAATTGGAAGCACAGGGTTCAAATAATAAACAACAGCCCAAATTAATCCAACAACCATTAATGTGCAGAACAGCGGCACAAACCATGCAGCATTAGCTTTTGTGCCTTTAATGCTTTCTTCGACACGTCGCCTATTTTCAGCTTGTCTCTGCATCATTTGCTGAATCTGTGGAGAAAGCGTTGCTTTATCCGCAGTAGCATTCAACACTGCTTCAACTTCATCCATAGGAACGCCATAAGTATTCTCATTTGACGTATCGCTCTTCTTTGCAGCGTCGTCAGCTGCAGTCGTGTGCAATTCTTCATCAGCCATAACTGTAACTCTCCAATCAATCGGCTACACGCTATAATAGTGGTTACACTCGAACGCGTGAAGAATGAAGGCAAAATATGGCTAAGAGAACTGGGAAACATCGTGCTCAACACTCACTGTTAAGCAGTTTTGCTGTTGCCGTCGCAATATTTCTTACCGGCTATTTATTCGTTCTTAACTTGCGCGTAAACCGCTCTGCTTTTGTGACTTCTAATACGAGTCAAATGGTTGAAAGAAATTCACAGCGCACAAAAAATTTACGAGAAGATATAAAATCTTTAGATTCTAAAATTAATTTACTTAATAAAACGCTTGGTAGCAGCACTAGTGAAGGAAAAGAATCTTCTGATACTGGAAGTAGTACCGTACTTCCAAAACTTGAAGGACCTGGAATTGTTGTAACTCTTAACGACTCTCCTCTATGGAAAGGCGCAGTTAATGGTTCCGGAACATCCGGAAATATTAATGATTACGTAATCCACCAGCAAGATATTGAAGCTGTAGTAAATGCTTTGTGGCGCGGCGGAGCAGAAGCAATAACTATTCAGGATCAGCGAGTATTATTTAACTCCGCAGTTATTTGTATTGGTAACGTTCTTATGTTGCAAGGTCATCAGTACTCGCCACCGTATAAAATATCTGCTATTGGTCCAATGGATAGCATGGTTGATGCTCTAAACAATTCACCAGCCATACACACCTACAAGGAGTATGTAAGTTCGTTTGGATTAGGATGGAAAGTGGAGAAAAAGAATAATCTGCGATTCCCCGAAGCATCGGCCTTGTTGCAACCATTAAGGTACGCAACAGTTCCTAAAGTGCTAAACAAATAAAATATGTTGCAAAGTCTTCATACATCAATAAAGGAGTAGCGCACTATGCAATCTGCTAATATGCAGGAAGAAAAAACGAAGCGTAGCAGCTCGAATTTCTGGTGGCAAGCCGCTGGAATTATTGGCGAACTGTTGATAGCTTTTGCAGTTATTTGCGCATTGTACATTGCATGGCAAATGTGGTGGACTGGAGAGCAGGCTGAGCACACTCAAGTAGAGGCACGTCAAGCAATATCTTGGCAAAACCCAAAAACTGGCGATAAAACGAAGATTGCTTTACCAGAGAATACCGATCCACCTGCTTTAAGCAAACCAAAGTCTGAAGACCTTGTAGCTCGTTTATACATACCACGTTTTGGAAATCAGTGGGAACGAAATGTTGTAGAAGGCATTACGCCAGACATCTTAAGCAAGCGTGGTTTAGGTCATTATCCAACCACACAAATGCCTGGTGCAATAGGTAATTTCGCAGTAGCAGGTCACCGAAATGGTTATGGTCAGCCATTGGGAGATGTAGACTTACTGAAGCCTGGCGACGCAATAGTAGTTCGTACAAAAGATTATTGGTTCGTCTATAAGTACACTTCTTACAAGATTGTTACACCAGATCACGGTGAAGTTATTGATGCAAATCCTGAGCATCCTGGTGAGAAACCAACAAAACGTATGCTTACTCTTACAACTTGTGAACCTAAATATACTGCTGCAACTCATCGCTGGATTAGCTACGCAAAATTCGCTTATTGGGCAAAGATTAGCGATGGTATTCCAAAAGAACTTTCTACTATTGATGAGCAAGGAAAAGTGAAGTTTATTAACAATGAGCAACAATCTCTAGTTTCTCATCTTTCTTCGCTAGTGCCAGTTATGGTGGTTGTTTTATTAGTGTATGTGATGATTTTCGCAGCAGGAGCAATCGCTTGGCAATGGCCAGAACTTCGCGCTATTCATTCTGGATTAAAGAAAAAGCCTGATGTAAGCATTTTTGGCGGCATTTTGCGTATACAGCCAGGTATAACAGCAATTCGTTGGATTCTTTCGATTCTGATTTATTTCTTCATTGTATTAGCGCTATTCCAGTGGATTTTCCCTTGGGGTGCATCTACAATTCCATTCCTTCAGCAGATGTCTAATTACTCAACAACTGTATGACAATGGATTGAGTAGTAAGTTTTAAATATTTTTACAATTACTTTAAAACTTGCGAAATAAAAACATTTAAGGCGATTGCGCATGAAGCGTAGTCGCCTTTTGTTTATATTAATAAAATAAAAGCCTATAGAAACGCATAAAATTACGCATTGCTGTAAAACTATGTCTAAATAAACAAACCTGTCTTAAACAGCTATTTTTTCGTTTTATCACATGCTTTGCAAACTAATATAAGTCAATTTTGGCAAATCTATTTTCACGCATCAATTTTTATAAGTAATATATGGATTTTATTAGAGATACAAAAATTAGAGATACAAAAATGCTGCTTGCTCTACTTTTCTTGTAAAGCAAGCAGCATATATATATTATTTTTACAGACTTAATCTAACACAAACCTGAATCAGTATGAATCAGACGAAGAACCAAGGCTTGGGCGTGTAATTAATGTAATTGCTTTGCCTTTCTCAACCTTGCTTCCTGCTTCCTCAGACATACTCATTACTATATCATCGTCTTTTGCCATTGAATCAGATACTACTCTCAAGCCTTTTGCTTCAAGTATTTTCTTCGCTTGTTTGAAGGTAACAGTGCCAAGATCTATACTAGGAACTTCAA
>NQOP01000006.1:19187-23108 GCA_003585845.1 Bifidobacteriaceae bacterium NR021 | reverse complement strand
TGTTGGATTTAGTCGAGTTACAGAACCTTCAGGAACATTATCTGAATCTTCCTTAACTACATCCGTAGTAAAACCAGAATTCTCTAATTGGCTAACAACAATGTCTTTGCTTTGACCAACAAGACCATCAGGAATTTTAGTTAAGCCGGATGCAATATACAAAGTAATTAACGTACCCTTATCAGCAAACGAATCTGCGTCAGGATCTGTGCGAGTTACATGATCTTTCTTAACGTCTGCGCTATCTTCTACTCGAACATTAGCAATCTTAAATCCAGCATGCTCAAGCATTTTACGAGCAGCTTCTTGCGTTTTACCACTTACATCTGGCACGCGAGTTGATTGTGGTCCAACCGAGAACCATACAGTCACCTTGGATCCAGAAGCAACATGCTCACCTCCACTCGGTGATTGCTTAGTAAAAGTTCCTTCAGGTTGAGAAGAGTGATCATCTTCACGAATATCTGGAACCAAACCAAGCGCACGCAACTTTTCACGAGCAGCATCCTGAGTTGTTGTCTCCATAAATGTTGGAACTACAACATCTCCAGTAGCACGACTTCGATTGAGCATAAACAGTACGCCTAGAAGAACTAATACGGTTACTAATACTCCAACCATAGATCCGATTACTACTCGTTTACGACGTTGCGCTTGCATTGTTGCTCTTTGTGACGCACGCGTGCTAGGAGAAAATGCAATATTCGCAGATTCAACTTGACCAGTAATAGGATTAAACGATTGAGTTGCAGCACCATCTGTCATTCCCATGACCATATTTGCAGCATTCTGCTCAGCCTGCTTACGCGCCTTCATATTAGCTAAATCAGTCAATGGATTAAACGCTGCTGCAACAGGCACTCCGCCATTCATAAACGCTAGAATGTCATTCTTAAACTCTGATGCTGTGGCATACCTATTTTGTCTATCTTTTGCCATTGCTTTAGCACAAATCTTGTCCCACATAGCAGGCATGCCAGGAACAAGTGTGCTAAGAGGAGTCGCTACTTCTGAAACATGCTGATACGCGATAGCAACAGCTGAATCTCCAATAAAAGGAGGACGCCCAGTTAACATTTCATACAGCACGCATCCTGCAGAATACAAGTCAGAGCGCATATCTACTTGTTCACCACGAGCCTGCTCTGGAGACAAGTATTGTGCTGTTCCAACAACACCTTGAGACTGTGTCATAGTTGTTGCAGAATCATCAAGAGCTCTAGCTATTCCAAAATCCATGACTTTTACTAAGCCTTGTTCGGAAATCATAATATTTCCAGGCTTAATATCACGATGAATAATACCCATTCTGTGCGAATACTCTAAAGCATTGAGTACGCCGAGCATAACTTGTTCAGCGTCTCTCTGACTTAAAGCTCCATTCATTTTTAAAACATCACGTAATGTTTTGCCTTTAACGTATTCCATTACAAGATACGGCAAACGCTCCTCTAAGCCATTTTCTGCTATAACAGATTCTTCTCCAGAATCGTAAATATTTACAATATTAGGATTGTTCATCTGCGCAATGGCGTGCGCTTCCCTGCGGAATCGCGAAAGGAAAATCTCATCGTTCGCTAAATCGGAACGCATGATTTTCACAGCAACTGTACGACCTAAACGCTTATCAACAGCAACACGCACTTCTGCCATGCCGCCGCGGCCAATAAGCTCTCCTAATTCGTATCGACCATTCGCTAATGAGGTGGGCATTGTGGTATTCATTGCTGCTCCTTGCGATCATTGGTATTAAAAATATTAATAATTTTTACTTGGCTTTGCGGCATACTTTTAATACATCTTCGTTGTCGCAAATTTGTAGAAAGTACTCCTGTTGTATTGTTGAAGGCTGTTTCTTGATCTAGCAGTCTGCGCTCAATACGAGATAATACTTTCGACACGACTAATGCATCTTTTGGACGATCTTTTGGATTCTTTGCAAGCATAGACATAATAAACTGCTGCAATTGCAAATCAACATTTTCTGGCAGCGGTGGCACAGGATCATTAACATGTGCAGCAGCAATATCTACCGGCGTTGCTCCTGTAAATGGACGATGTCCGCACAAACCTTCATATGCAACAACACCTAACGAATAAATATCAGATTGCGCAGTAGCTTGCTCACCTTGCGCTTGTTCTGGAGAAATATATTGAGCTGTTCCAACTACCATGCCATCTTGAGTGATTTGTTCTTGGTCGCTGGAATATGACACACCAAAATCTGTAATTTTCACATTGCCAGTATCAGAAACCATAATATTTGCAGGTTTTACATCGCGATGAATTACACCATGAGAATGAGCTACAAAAAGTCCTCGAGCTGTTTGAATAAGAATAGGAAGTAACTTGGTAGGCTCAATAATTTTTTCTTTATGATACAAATCTGCCAATGATTTACTTGGCACATATTCCATAATTAGGAATCCAATACCATCGTGCTCGTAATAGTCAAATAAAGCTGCAATATTAGGGTGCGCTAAATTGGCAGAATTATGCGCTTCAGCACGAAGACGACGTAACTTTGCTTCAACGTTTACGGTATCTGTACGTAACGCTTTAATGGCAACAATTCGCCCAAGTTGAATATCAAAGCCTTTCCAAACTTCTCCCATACCGCCTTGAGCAAGGCGGCGATCAAGTCTATAACGATGATGAACCAACTGTCCTTCAACGAGTTTCATTGTTTAAGCGCCTCCTCCATCACTTGTCGCATAATAGGTCCTGCCGCATAGCTACCAAATGTGCTTGTGTTATGTACTATAACTGCTATAGCTATTCTAGGATTTTCAGCAGGAGCAAATCCAATAACCCAACCATTATCAGCTTGATTATACATTCCAATCTGTGCAGTACCTGTTTTAGCTGCCACATGAATATTAGGTAAAGCAAGATTAGGATTTTCTTTTGTAACAACAGCCTGCATCATAGAAGTTAATTTAGATGCACTGTCACTACTCATTACTTGGTTCATAACAGTTGGTCTAGTTTGTGACAATACTGACAAATCACTAGATCTTACACAATCAACAAGAGTAGGCTTCATCAATGTTCCATTATTTGCAATAGCTGCCGCAATCATAGCGTTTTGCAAAGGTGTAACCTTAGCATCACCTTGACCTATTGATTCCAGAGCTAGTCTATCTGGAGTTGGCTTAATAGAAAAAGTAGATTTTACGGATCGCATTGGGAATCCAGTAGAATCAGAACCATCAATAGTCAGCGAATCGAAGAATCCAAACTTTCTTGCCTGCTTTACAATTGAGTCAGCTCCTAAAGAATTACCCAATTGAGCAAAAGCAGTATTAGACGAATATGCTAAAGCATCCTCGAAAGATATTTTTCCATCAACGCCATTCGCTTGGTAAGTAACATTTGTTAGAGACGTCTTTGTTCCGGGCAAAACATAGCTCGCACCAGCAGGTATTTTTGTATCAGGCTTGTATTTTCCAGATTCTAATGCTGCTGCTGCAACAACAGTTTTGAACGTAGAGCCAGGAGCATAGAGCTCAGAAACAGCACGATTCAGCATAGGATTTGACACATCTGATGTTATTCTCTCATACGATTTATTTACTTCATTAATATTGTGAAGAGCAAGATCATTCGGATCATAACTTGGAGTGCTTACCATGGCACGAATTCTTCCGGTTTTTGGCTCAATTGCAACTAAAGCTGCGTCTTTGCCTTTAAGAAGATTGTAAGCAAGATTTTGCAAACGTGAATCAATTGATGTTTCTATAGAAGCTCCGCGATTAGTTGCTCCAGTAAATAATGAACGGAATCTTTGCCAGAACAGAGCATCTGATTCTCCACTTAATAAACTATTACGAGAAGCTTCAATTCCTCTATCTGCACGCTGACTAATAGAAAAATATCCAGTAACTGGAGCATATACTAATCCGTTAGAATACTGACGTT
>NQOP01000006.1:18313-18441 GCA_003585845.1 Bifidobacteriaceae bacterium NR021 | reverse complement strand
GATACACAAAAGCATCTTTAGATGGTTCAGATTTCGCTATAACTGTGCCATCTGATGTAAGTATTGCTCCACGCGGAGCACCAAACTCATGGTATAAAGCTCTGCGATTTCTAGGATCAGAATTCAAA
>NQOP01000006.1:16383-17472 GCA_003585845.1 Bifidobacteriaceae bacterium NR021 | reverse complement strand
GCATTCGCTTTAATAGAAGTAATAAGTGTACTAGAAATACCAAGTATTACAAAAAGTACCAATACTGCAGTAAAAAGTTCTCTAAGACTTTTATTCATTGTTATCACCTCTTTCTGAAGAGGAAATAACAGCAGAAGCATCTATATTATTTTCATAATCTGTATTGTTATATTCATTATTATCTGTATTAGCATTAGCTCGCTCTTGCAATTCACGCTCGCGCAATGCTGCTAAGGCAGCGTATTGGAAAGTATCTGAAACAGGAGCAGATTCAGGCTTATTTGCAGCGTGAGAAATAACAATAAGCAAAGATGCAAGCAAATAATTTGCCACTAAAGAAGAGCCTCCAGCTGCCATATAAGGCAAAGTTAAACCGGTTAATGGAATAACCAAAGTAATTCCACCAACAACAGTAAACACTTGGAAAGCCATAGTAAAAACAAGCCCTGAAGCTAATAATTTTCCAAAGCCATCTTTAATTTTCATTGCAGTAATCATTCCGGATGCAATAATAATTAAATACAAAACCAATACGGCTAGAAGCCCAGTAAGACCAAGCTCTTCTCCAACAGAAGCATAAATAAAATCAGAATTAGCTAGCGGTGTTATAGAAGGATGACCTTGTCCTAAACCTGTTCCGGTTGTTCCTCCAGCAGCCAAACCAAACAATCCAGATACAATTTGCGCTGAGCCACCAGGGAAACGATTATAAACAGCATTGTCAAATGGGTGAAGCCACGAATCCACACGATATTGCACATGTGCGAATAACTTTACTGCCATCAAGCATCCAGCTACAAAAGCAATACCTCCAACAGCAATCCACCCTCTGCGACCTGTTGCAACATACAACATTGACACAAACATTGCGAAGAACATCAATGACGTTCCAAGATCATGCTGAATAACAAGCACGCCCATTGATGCGGCCCATACTAAAGCAATAGGTCCCATGTCTTGTAAGCGAGGAAGGTGAATTCCCAAAACTTTATTTCCACCTACAGCAAGTCGATCACGATGATTAAACAGATACGCTGCAAAGAAGAACGACAGGAAAAGCTTAGCAAACTCTCCTGGCTGCACTGTGTG
>NQOP01000006.1:14236-15583 GCA_003585845.1 Bifidobacteriaceae bacterium NR021 | reverse complement strand
GAAAGCAGAAGAATCAAGCCTATGACCATATTCACATAAGAAAAACGCCTTAAAATGCGATAATCCTTCAAAAGAATAACGAAAATAATTGATAATACCAGTGCCGCACAAATCCACACCATTTGTTTTATTGCAACATTTGTATTATTTTGTCTGTCGATTCTAGCTATAAGAACTGTTCCAATTGCAGTTAAAAGCATAATACAAGGTAAAATAGCTTGACTTGCATATGGCTGTTTAACAAGAAGAACACCCCAAAATACAAAAAACAATACCATCACAAGAATCAACATTGCTGCATAATTAGCAGAAATATAACCGTCAACACGGAAAAACATCTGTAAAAATGCCATTCCAGAAAGCAGAGTTGCAAAAAGCAACAATGCTATCTGTCTTATACGCGTAGCAATCATATTCATGAGGTTTTACCCCCCTGCTTCGCGTTATCTTTATTTTTATTTATTTTATTTTCTAATTTCTTTTGATTCTTTTCATTAAGTTTTTCTTGTTCTCGTGCACGCATTTCTCGACGAATTAACGAAGCATGACCACGAGCCTCAGCTAAGCTACCAAAACTAATTCCTTCTTTTAATTGATCCTGCCAAGATTTATCTAGTTTATTAACAGGAATGTTGGTAGATTCCACTTCGTGAGATAATGCAATACCGAAAATATTTGTTGGCACTCCTTGGTAAATAACAACTTTGTTACTGTCTTTTCCAATATAATATTGCGTTTGAGTCCACGCATATACTACGTAGCCTACCCCAGAAATAACAAATAATACTAGCAATATTACCAAAGATATGCCTATGCGAGTCCACCTGCGCCTCAATGAATGAGCACGATGTGCCTCATCCTGCTCATGTTTAACAGCACGAGCAACATCTGGATCATGAGGATCCGTGGAAACTTTACCATTCTTCTTTTTGACTATAGGAATCTCATTAGTGTCAGGTGTATGTAATTCTCCATCTTCTTCGCGAATATGTGAAGGTTGCACAATTCTTGTAATGGATATTGTTCCTTCATTTGTATTTTCAGAATTATCATCATCTTGAGCTAGTGCGGCTGCTCTTTGAGCTGGTGAATTCTTATCTTCGCGCAATGCCGGTGATGAAGCTACTGCTTTATTTACAATATCTGCAATTGATTCGAGATCATTACTTGCGGCTCCTCCAATAAGCGGAGTTTGATGTGGAAGATCAAATGCATCAGCATCAAGTGCAAGCGTTGCATCTGCAATAACGGCTGTAACATTATCTGTACTACCAGCACGAAGTGCCATAGATACTAATTTTTGAGCGCATTCTTCTTGATTAGAAATACTACTCATCACATCTTGAA
>NQOP01000006.1:11927-13466 GCA_003585845.1 Bifidobacteriaceae bacterium NR021 | reverse complement strand
CGCTGAACGCAAAGCAATATCAGGGCGAGGATCTATATCAAAATCACCTAGCACTCGCATAACAACATTTCGTTGAGGATGATTTCGCGCCTCTTCAGGCGTAATATGACCTGTATCAATCAAATGCTGAACATAACTATGATCAGTAGTCATACGCATAAGATGATTATCTCTTAGTAAATACGCTCTAGAATCACCTAAATGAGCCAGAACCCAGTATCCTTTTACAAGAGTTACTGCAGTAACTGTCGTTCCCATTCCAGCAAGACGGCGCTCACGCTTAGCTTTACCAACAATCGCATCATGGGCAGCCATAATAGATGTTTCCATCATTGAAGAAACAGTTTTAACATCATGTGGTCTTGAATCTTGTTCAATATGTGCAAGAGAACGAATAGCTATAGTAGAAGCTGTATCTCCTCCAGCATGACCACCCATTCCGTCGCAAATTGCAGCTAAATGTTCACCAGCAAATGCAGAATCTTGATTATTACTACGAACAGTTCCAACATCACTGACAGCCGTAGCATACATAAAAAGTATTTTTTCTACAGAATTCGCACAATTTTCTTTAATATCATTTTTATCTGTTATAGATGATATTTTTTCTATTTGCCCAGTAACTGCAGTCTGAATTTCTTTTTCGTCGTTTGAATTGACTTGTTTCATTTGTTACCTCAATTCAAACATTGTTGCGCCAATTCGCACAGAAGTACGTGGAGCTAATATAACAGGTTCAGTAACACGATTATGACCAATCATGGTTCCATTTGTGCTGCCTAAATCTTCAAGAACCCAAGAATTAACTGACTGATTAAAATAAACACGAGCATGGTGTGAAGATACAAATTCATCGTTTAATACGACTGTATTAGACGCAGCACGACCAAGAGTTACACCAGCAGCGTTCAATGGGAATGAAGATCCTGCCAAAGGTCCGTCAATAACAACTAACAAAGTTGGAGAACCATACGTATTTTCTTGATTTTCTGCTTTGGTAAATACTGGCGTTTCATGTACTTGCACAACTTGTGAAAACTTTGCTTCACGAGAATTACGACGAGAATTTTTCTTCCAAAAACGAGATTTTTTAGGACTAAATACCTCAATATCGCAGCGAAGCGAACGGATAGCGCACCATACAAAAATCCACAGTAAGACTAGAAAGCCATACTTAAGTATTGCGAACGTTAATTCAGTGAACATCATGCGCGTTATCGTCTCCTAGCTCGGAAATACTCACTACTCCTGGTCTTGAGACGATGCCCAATAAAGAATACGCGTACGACCAATAGTAATAGTGTTACCATCAACCAATGTTGCTGCAGGAACTTGATGACCCTCTACATATGTACCATTAGTAGATCCAAGATCACGAGCAATAACACCGTCAGGAGTTATATCAATACCAAGATGATGACGAGAAATGCCTGGATCATCTATTACAATATCGCAACCAGATCCACGTCCTAAAATAGTACGATCCTTTGTAAGCAAGTACTGGTTACCATTAATTTCAAGCATAGGATGATTCTGCTG
>NQOP01000006.1:10990-11118 GCA_003585845.1 Bifidobacteriaceae bacterium NR021 | reverse complement strand
CTGATCATCTGTGGTAACAGGAACAGCATTACCTTGAACAGATTCGGATGTCAAATGGAAATTACCTTTAGTTAATTCCAAATCCTCTTCAAAAATAACAACTACAGGTCCTACGAAAGCATAATGCT
>NQOP01000006.1:9036-10219 GCA_003585845.1 Bifidobacteriaceae bacterium NR021 | reverse complement strand
GGCTCTTGGCATATTGAGTAAGATTATCTGCAAGCTCATTAGCTAATGCTTCACTGCCCCATTGTTCAATATGATCAAAATCAGGTGTGCTCAGCTTAAAACGGTACTCATTTGGAGCAACTGTATGATCTCTGCCAATTGGCATAGCTTCAGCGTCAATTTCACGTTCCAAAGCACTCGAAAAATCGACTGGCTGTAAATCTTTGGAGCCGAATTTTGCGAAGACGCTGTTCATTGCACCTTCCACGCTCTTCTCAAATCGGTCAAACACGCTCATGGTAAACCCTTTCTATCTGTTCATCATAGTACTCGTCACCGGGTACGGTGTTCAACTCCCACACGCTTTTCTTCTAATATATTTTCTTTTTTATACATATTATTTCGTACTCTCCAACGTGCATTTACATCATTGTGCGTGTAATCTTAACAAGTATGATGCAGAAAAATAACAGTAATCACAGCGGATTATCGGTTTTCACTAGAAATTCCGCTACTATTTTTACACTATTACTTGCAGTTGTTATTCCGTGCTTAGGAAAAGCATTACTAGTTACAAGTAAAGAGCGCACTTACGAATCTTCAATAGTCGCTTGGTTCCATAAAAGTGTTCCATCTGTAATTCTCAGTATTTCAAAAATATTAGCTTTAATTTTTTCAACTAAAGGTTGCATAGCAATACTTGTTTTATTAGCAGCACTTTCATTATTTATAAATAAAAATTGGAAGATTACAATAATTCAACTTTTAATTTCACTTCTTCCTATGATTTATATTTTTGCAGTTAAATTTGCTGTAAATCGTCCGCGTCCATACATTGGTTTGAATATTAAACTACCACCTGATCCGAGTTTCCCAAGTGGTCATACTTCAGCAGCTGTAGCGGTTTGCGTTATGGCAATGTTAATTCTTTACATTAATAAGCCATCGTCAGTTCAATTTGGATTACTTTTTAGCGCAATTCTTGTTGTTATAGTTGCTGTTTCACGTATTATTGTAGCTGCTCATTTCCCTACGGATGTATTAGCTGCAGCAATTATATATCCACTACTTTCTGTTACAATTTTGCGCTCGTTCCAGCGACATAATTTATATATTGACAACAGAAATAATGATGAACCTACTTACTAAGAACAAGTACTAGATTCTAACTCACAATCTAATATTCAATAATTTTCAAAAGAAA
>NQOP01000006.1:7226-8243 GCA_003585845.1 Bifidobacteriaceae bacterium NR021 | reverse complement strand
GTCGGTGTTGTTATGGGTAGTGCAGTAACTGCAGTAGTAACAACGATAGTTAATTATATTATTAATCCTCTTATTGCAATGATTTGCGGAAAGCCAGAACTTAATGGCGTTCTAACTATTAGCATGAATGGTGCAACAATTTCTTTTGGTGCAGTAATTGGAGCATTATTGAATTTCCTTATTATTGCTACAGCAGTTTATTTCTGCATTGTTTTACCTATTAATAAATTACGTGAAATTGGTGCAGATTTGTTGCAAATTGAACATGAAAAAACTGAAGAAGAAAAAAGAAAAGAACGTGAAGAAAAAACTATTCAACTGTTACAAGATATTCGTGACGAACTAGTAAAACGCTAATTTCTTATTTTTCTTATAAAAAATTCCCACTGCTTCTTAGTAAACAGTGGGAATTTTATTAATTAAAACTAAATTATTCACACTATCAGTCGTCACCTAAAGTAATGTGAATTCCTCCAACTAATGAACCAACAACGTTATATAGAAGGGCAATTATTGCAGATAATACGGTTATTATGACTATTTCTACAATTGAAAAAATAGTTACAGCACTTAATACTGTTGGTAGTGAGAACACATCTGCAAGATTAAAACCGTTACTATCCAAGCCTGTAGAAGAAACAATCTGCGTTACTTGATCAAATACACCAATCATATTCAAGAACAACCATATCAAACCTGCAGCAATAACTTGAATAATTCCTCCTGCAACGCTTAGAAGGAATGTTACTTTTGCTACGGACCATGCATCTACTCTTACTAAAGAAAGACTCATACGACGAGCACGCGGAACACGTCCTGATTTTGTTGCGTTTGATTTATTGGAAATGGATGAAGCAACGCCACCAATTGTACGACGATAAGTATTGGAACTACCACTAACACGTACAGATGGTGATGAATTTTTAACAATATTTCCTAAAGAAGAATTACCAGATACTTCATCAAAATTATTTTCTTCACTTGAATGATTAGCTTCATTAGAAGGAACCATTTTTT
>NQOP01000006.1:5447-6441 GCA_003585845.1 Bifidobacteriaceae bacterium NR021 | reverse complement strand
TTGCGATGGCTCAAAATTTTCGCTCATCTCAGTGTTCCTTCTCTTATTAATTTGCTTATAATCAGTGCCATTATACCAATGAGAGTACCAATAAAAACAGACTAGAACAGTTTTTATTAGTACTCTCAAATTTTTACGAAACAATATTAATAATATTATTCCGTATAAGAAGTTTCTTAAGCTTCCTCATTTTCTGAAGTAGCTTCTTTTTCTTCTAATTGATTTTCTTCGTCATCCGTTTCTTCATTACGGGCAATAGAAATAATTTCATCACCCTTATCTGGCTTAGCTAAAGTCACACCTTGAGTTGTTCTACCAGTGCGCTTCACTTCATTAACGTCAGAGCGAATTACCTTACCGGACTTCATAATTGCCATTACTTGATCTGTTTCTTCAACAATCAAGGCACCAACCAAAGAACCGCGACCCTCTGCAAGTTGAACAGCTTTAACACCGTAGCCGTTTCTTCCTTGCAAACGATACTCTTCAATAGCAGTTCTCTTAGCAAAACCTTCATTAGTAACAACAAGAAGATCTTTATTAGTTTCTGCTGCAACAACGTCCATATCGAGTAATTCGTCACCTTCGCGGAATCTCATACCCTGAACGCCAGCAGTCTGACGTCCCATTGGTCGAAGTTGTTCATCATCTGCTCTAAACTTCAAACTCATTCCAAGCTTAGAAACAAGAATAATGTCATCTTCTGAATTGCACAAAGCTGCACCAATAAGCTCGTCGACAGGTTCACCTGTTTCTTCATTTGCCATCAAGCGTACAGCAATCAAACCGCCTTGACGTGGAGAATCATACTCTTGCAATGCAGTTTTCTTAACTTTTCCAGAACGAGTTGCCAAAACCAAATACTTAGCAACATCATAATTTGGAATTGATAATACTGCTTGAATTGTTTCTCCTGGAGTAAATTGCAACAGATTAGCAACATGCTGACCTTTAGAATCGCGAGATCCTTCTGGAAGTTCGTAGGCTTTCAGAC
>NQOP01000006.1:1469-4701 GCA_003585845.1 Bifidobacteriaceae bacterium NR021 | reverse complement strand
ATCAACTACATCATCTTCACGCAATTTAGCGCCTTTAATACCTTTACCACCGCGGTGTTGAGCACGATACTCGTCTGCTTTAGTTCGCTTAATATAACCTGCACGAGTTACGGTTACAACAACGTTTTCTTCAGCAATAAGATCTTCAACATTCATTTCACCAGAGAATGGAAGAATCTTAGTTCTGCGATCATCACCATATTTTGCAACAATTTCATCAAGTTCATCGCCAACAATTTTGCGCTGACGTTCTGGACTTGCCAAAATATCGTTGTAATCAGCAATTTTGATCATCAAATCTTCATGCTCGTCGAGAATCTTCTGACGTTCCAAAGCTGCAAGTCTGCGAAGTTGCATTGCAAGAATGGCATCTGCTTGAACTTCATCAACATCAAGCAAATTCATTAAACCAGTACGAGCAGTTTCAACATCTTTAGATGAACGAATCAAAGCCACAACTTCATCAATCATATCCAAAGCTTTCAAATAGCCTTGCAAAATATGATCTCGCTCTTCAGCTTCACGCTTTAAGTAACGTGTACGCCTATCAATTACTTCAAGCTGATGATTTACCCAATGACGAATAAAAGCATCCAAGCTCAAAGTTCTAGGAACACCATCAACCAAAGCAAGCATATTTGCGCCGAAAGTTTGCTGCAATTGCGAATGCTTATATAAGTTATTTAAAACAACTTTTGGAACAGCATCGCGCTTAAGAACAAGAACCAAACGCTGACCAGTACGACCAGACGTTTCGTCGCGCATATCTGCAATACCTTGAATTTTTCCATCTCTTACAGCTTCACGAATAGAAGCAGCTAAGCGATCAGGATTAACTTGGTATGGAAGCTCAGTAACAACCAAGCACATGCGTCCCTTAATTTCCTCAGTATTAACTACTGCTCGCATTGTAATTAAGCCGCGACCTGTACGGTACGCTTGCTCAATTCCCTTATGACCTAAGATCGTTGCTCCAGTAGGGAAATCAGGTCCTTTAATTCGCTGAATTAAAGCTTCAAGAAGTTCTTCATTGCTTGCATCAGGATGCTCCAAAGCCCAATGCACACCATCAGCCACTTCACGCATATTATGAGGTGGAATATTAGTTGCCATACCAACAGCAATACCAGCAGAACCATTAACTAAAAGATTCGGGAAACGAGCTGGCAAAACTGTAGGCTCTTGAGTTTTACCATCATAATTTGGCAGGAAATCAACGGTATCTTTATCGATATCTCGTACCATTTCCATGGCCAACGGCGCCATACGGCATTCCGTATAACGCATTGCTGCTGCAGGATCGTCACCAGGAGAACCAAAGTTTCCTTGACCATCAACAAGCATATAGCGCATTGACCAAGACTGAGCCATACGCACTAAAGTGTCATAGATAGCAGAATCACCATGAGGGTGATACTTACCCATAACATCGCCGACAACGCGAGAACACTTGTTATATCCGCGATCAGGTCTGTATCCTCCGTCATACATTGCATAAATAACACGACGGTGAACAGGCTTCAAACCATCACGAACATCTGGTAAAGCACGCTCAACAATAACAGATAATGCGTAAGCTAAATAAGATTCGCGCATTTCCTGCTGCAAATCCATGTTCTTTACGCGAGCACCCTTCATTAAGCCATAATCAGTATTATCTGCTTCCTGAGGGCTCTGTGGTTCCATTGAACCATCTGGAAGCTGATCTCGCTCAGCATCATCACTAGCGGAATTTATTTCGTCTACCACTTCAATTCCTTCTTAATCTTATAAAAATTAAAGTTTTCTTTTTATCTTTTCGAATAAATTAATACTTTTAAGCGTCAATAAACCTTGCATCATGAGCATTTCTTTGAATAAAGAGTCTACGAGGCTCTACTTCATCGCCCATGAGCATGGAGAATGTTTCATCAGCTCGAGCAGCATCTTCAATATGAATTTGCTTCAAAATACGATGTTCAGGATCCATTGTTGTTTCCCACAACTCCTGATAACTCATCTCACCCAAGCCCTTGTATCGCTGAATACCTTCACCTTTAGGAAGTTGACGACCAGCAGCTTTACCTTCCGCCAAAACTCTATCTCGCTCAGCATCCGTATAAACAAAGTCATGTGCTCCCTTGCTCCACTTCAAGCGGTACAAAGGAGGCATAGCAACATAAACGTATCCTGCAGTAATCATAGGACGCATATAGCGGAAGAATAGTGTCAAATTCAAAGTAGCAATATGAGCGCCGTCGACATCAGCATCAGCCATAATAATGACTTTGTGATATCGAACCTTGCTTAAATCGAAGTCTTCTCCATAACCACCACCAACAGCAGTAATTAAGGATTCAATAGTTTCAGACTTCATCATTCTGTCGATTGAAGCGCGTTCAGTATTCAAAATCTTACCACGCAAAGGCAAAATTGCTTGCGTAATAGGATCGCGACCTTGAATTGCTGAGCCACCTGCAGAATCACCCTCGACTATGAATAATTCACATTCTTCAGGATTACTTGACTGGCAATCCTTCAACTTATCTGGCATTCCAGCAGTTTCAAAAATAGACTTACGACGAGTATTTTCGCGAGCTTTTTTAGCAGCAAGTCGAGCACGAGAAGCTTCTATAGCTTTTTGAATAATATTTTTTGCTTCATTTGGATGAGCATCAAACCAATCTCCAAGCTTTTCTGTCATAACTCTTTGCACAAAAGTCTTAGCTTCAGAATTACCAAGCTTTGTTTTAGTCTGACCTTCAAACTGTGGAGTTGTAAGCTTTACTGAAACAACTGCTGTTAAGCCTTCGCGAACATCATCGCCAGAAAGATTAGTATCTTTCTCTTTCAGAATATTCTTTTCGCGAGCATAACGATTAACTAAACTAGTAAGAGCTGCACGGAATCCTTCTTCGTGAGTACCGCCTTCAGTAGTTGAAATAGTATTAGCAAAAGTGTGAACTGCTTCAGAATAAGCAACAGTCCATTGCATAGCAATTTCAGCAGAAATACCAATTTCAAGATCTTCAGCCTCAAAGTCAATAACATCTGGCTCTACTGGAACAGCTTTTCGAGATTTAACCAAGTAATCAACATAATCTTTAATACCATGCTCATACCGGTAGCTTACGCTTCTATGCTTTTCTTCACTAGAAGATTCAGAATCACCTGCAACTTCATCTCCAGCTTCATCTGGCTTACGTAAATCAGTTAAAGAAATCTTCAAACCCTTATTTAAGAAAGCCATCTG
>NQOP01000006.1:0-673 GCA_003585845.1 Bifidobacteriaceae bacterium NR021 | reverse complement strand
CAGAAAGTCACAGAAGTTCCAGTAGATTCTCCTTCTGCCATTGGCTCACCTTTTGCCAAAGGAGCAGTTGGATGCTGATCAACATAAGTTTGAGTCCAGTGGAATCCTTGACGACGAACTTCAATTTCTACACGAGTAGAAAGTGCATTAACAACAGAAATACCTACACCGTGTAAACCACCAGAAACAGCATAACCGCCGCCACCAAACTTACCGCCAGCGTGAAGCTTAGTCATAACTGTTTCAACACCAGAAACACCCTCACCTGGCACTTCATCTACTGGAATACCTCGACCATCGTCGACAACACGAATAGCATTATCAGGCAAAATTGTTACTTCAATATGCGAAGCATATCCTGCCAAAGCTTCATCAACAGAATTATCAACAATCTCATAAACCAAATGATGCAATCCACGAGGACCAGTAGAACCAATATACATACCTGGTCTAATACGAACTGCCTCTAATCCTTCTAGAACACGAAGGTCACTCGCATCATAATGTTCAGGAGCAAGTGAATCATCGAGTTGAGCATCATCGAGTTTATGCTCTTCGACGGCATTATCCATCGAATTATCTTCCGTGTTTGCCACTTTAGGTCCCTTCACAAATTGCCTCATATTAAAAGGCATTTATAGAGCCAACACATGCTAGAAAGCACATAAAAGGG
>NQOP01000002.1:554306-562278 GCA_003585845.1 Bifidobacteriaceae bacterium NR021 | reverse complement strand
GGGATTCTAGCGTTTTAGCCACAATACATGACATTCTACACACATAGTATGACCTCTCTTCAGAAAGAGGCATTTTTACTATTTTTAAAAAAATATAATAATATTATTAAAATTTATTTCTAAAAAATCCTAATCCACTCGTTGTTGGACCAATAACTTTAATTTCTTTTATTTCAATATTTTCAAGGTTGTTATTAATTTTTTCTTTTAATTGTGGAATTAAATAAGAAAGTTGAGTTGCCCAAACTGTTGATTGAGCACGAACAATAAGCACACCATTTACAACTTGACTTATTTCACAATGTTTTGCAATACTTTCCCCTACTACTTTATGCCAAGAAGAACGTAATTTTGCTATAGAAAGTTGACTATTCCAATTACTTTCAGAAGCAAAATTTTTTAAAATACCGCAGAATAATTTAGGATCTCTACCAGGTTTTCCAAAATTTTCCCAAGCTTGTTCTGCATTTTTTTCACGATTATTTTCGCGTTCAGCTTTCTTATTAAGAGGATCAAAAATAATTGCAGGCAATTTTCGAGTATCAATTTTTAAAAGAATATTAACAGGAATCATTACTTTTCCTCCTGCTTATTTTTTCTTTGTTCTATTAAATCAAGCAAAATATTATTATGCTCTTCACTAAAATTATTAATTTCATTATTTTTTTCTAATAATTTTCCAATATTTATAAGATTCGTTTTTTTAATATATTCTTCATTAGGAATGTCACTAAGAGAAGAAGTAGTAATAAAAACTTGACCTTGATTAAGTGCAAAATTTAATATTCTTATGCGCCTGTTTTCATCAAGTTGTGCAAATACATCATCGAGAATAACAATAGGTTTATTATTATTTTTTTCTTCTAATGCCTTGCATAATGCCATTTTTGAAGCTATCGCAATTGTCCAAGATTCACCATTCGAAGCAAAATCTTTAGCAGAAATATTATTAATAAAAAAGTCAATATCATCACGATGAGGACCAATAAGATTGCATCCTCTAGCTAGTTCTCCCTCATAAATACGTTGAAAATGCTCACTTATTTTAGAAAAAAGCTCGTTTTTATTTTCAATACTTTCATCAATATTTTTTTCAAATAATACTTCTTCAAAAGAAGGAACATATATGATTTCCGTATTTTCTTCATTAGTAAAAGATTTAATTATATTTTTAAAATATTTATTAATAATTTGCACAGTTTCTTGGCGTGCTTTTGTTAAGTTAATACCACTTTCAATAAATTTACCAGTCCAAATTTCTAATCCGGATAATGAAATTGTCTGATTTTTGTATGAATAATCTCTAATATTCTTTAGCAGTGCAGCACGCTGTTTAGAAATATGTTTAAATTCTTGCAATATTTGCACATAATTTGGTATTAATAAAGATCCAGCTTGATCGATAAAAGTACGCCTAACATTAGGATCACCAATTATAAGAAATTGGTCTCTTGGAGTAAAAGAAACTATTGGCAATAATCCAATAATGTCTTTAACATATAATGCTTTACCAGAATTTATATGTGCTCTATTAGAACCTTTTAAGTAAAGATCTATTTCATAAGTTGTTTTATCTAAATTACTTTCTAAAGATGAAATATTATTTAAATCATTATTTGTTTCATCTTTTTTATAATTTATTTCGTTATTAATTGTATTTATTCTTATTATTGATTTTTCATAGCCTTTTTTAATAAGAGGCAATGTTGAAGATGTTCTGTGACTTATTCCAGTACCAGTAACTTCTAATGCTTCTACAATATTGGTTTTTCCTAAACCATTATTGCCATATATAACGTTTATTCCAGGTTTAAAATCACAAATTATATGGTTCCAAGAACGAAATGTATCAAGGGCAATTCGCGAAATATACATTGCTTAATTACCCTTTCTTAATAGTTTCAAAAGAAAAATGCGATATTACATTGTACATCAAAAAATAATTTAAAATACAATGCAATATCGCAACAATATTAATTATTAAAACGCATAGGAACAAGCAAATAGCGATAATCTGTTGATTCATCACCATCTGATTCCTGCTGGCCATTAAATTCAACAGGTTTTACGGCTGTTGCCATTTTCATATGAACGAATGGCTCTGGAATAGCTCCTAAACCTTCAAGTAAGTAGTTTGGATTAAAGGCAACAGTTATGTCTTCTCCATCCATATCAATATCAAGTACTTCTTTTGCTTGCGATTCGTCAGCAGTACCAGCACTCAAAGTCAACTCTTGATTTGAAAAAATCATTCGAATAGGAGCATTTCTTTCAGCGACTAAAGATACTCGCTTAATTGCATTTATCAATAATTGTTTATTAATAATTGCGTGAATAGGATATTCATCTACGAATAGTCGATCTACAGAAGGGAATTCTCCATCAATTATTTGTGAAGTACTTGTACGACCGGAATTTTCAAAACCTAAAAGTGACTTATCTTCCTCGTTAAAATGAATAATAACATTTTGATGATCGTCAAGAGAATGAGCAATATCTCTTAGTAATGATCCACGGGTGAGAGTGGTTGAATGAATGTCACTATGCTCTGGTGTCCACTTAAAAGTAGATCTAGATAGACGGAATCTATCGGTAGAAGTCATAGTAACAGTGTCATCTTCAAATTGGATCCTAATTCCAGTTAGAACCGGCCTATTTTCTTCTCTAGATGTAGAAACAGATGCCTGGTTTACAGCTTGAATAAATGTTGGTGCATCAACCTGACCTAATTTATTAGGCAATTTAGGCAAATCAGGATATTCTCCAAGAGGCATAAGTTGCAGAGTAAATGTTGATTTACCAGAAGTAATAGTTAAAGTATTATTTTCAGATTTGAGATAAGTTTTTTCTGCAGGAAGAGACTTAGTAATATCTGCCATTAGTTTGCCTAAAATAAGTATGCTTCCCTCTTCGTCAACACCAGCTTCAATATGATGGCAGCTAGAAATTTGATAGTTGAATGCAGAAAGTTGCAATGTGCCATTTGCTGCTTCAATTTTTAAGCCTGCAAGAATAGGGTTTGCAGGGCGTGTGTCAATTACGCGTGTAGTCCAAGCTACAGCATCAGCAAATGATGCAGAGTTGACTTCTACTTTCATGCTTCCTCTTTTCTGTAAAGTCTGCATTTATTCTACAGTATGATGCTGCCTACAAAAAGATTTTTAAATATCTACAGTGCGTTTGTATCTATTATTTTTCTTATTAAATAAGTAATAAATAAAAGTAGTAATAAAGACTGTGTATATGTGGAAAAGTGATTAAAAACCGCTTTTAAAAAGACTTATTAACATTTAAAAGATGTGGATAACGTCAGAATAACAATGTGCACAACTAGCCAACTTATCCACAGCTTTTTCTGTTTTTTAAAGTTTCCACATTTTTAAATGCCTTATAAACAACTTAATAACATTTTTAAACGGCGTTTTCCACGAGTTATGCTCAGCTTTTACCCACATTTGTTATTAAGTATGTGGATAACTTTTTATAAACTTTTAAACACTTCTTCATAAATATGTGGAAAAGAAGATTATTTTCTACGATCAGCAGGATTTTGTTTTAAGCGAACAGTTAATTCCATAACGTAGTTATAAATTTCCTGCTTTTCTTGCATCTCGCCACTTACGCGAGTGTAAGCATGCATAACTGTAGTATGATCTCTACCGCCAAAAACTTCGCCAATATCAACCAAACTCATGCTTGTCATCTCTCTTGCAAGATACATTGCAATTTGACGAGCAAGAGCAACGTTCTTTGTGCGCTGTCGACCAACAAGTTCATCAAAAGTCATGTGGAAATATTGAGCTACCTGACTAATGATGTCAGTTGGACGAACTTCAATATCTGTAGCAAAGAAATCTTGTAATGCTTGTTCAGCTAAAGCTTTACTAACAGGCTGATTGCTTAAAGATGCTACAGCAGTAACGCGCGTCAACGCACCTTCAAGTTCACGAATATTTTCTGTAAAACGTTCAGCAATTAAATCAAGTACGTCACTTGGAACATTACAGTGATTCATTGATGCCATCATTCTCAGAATTGCAATACGAGTTTCCAAATCTGGCGGTTTAATATCAACCGTAAGACCTGATTCAAATCTGGAAATTAAGCGCGCTTCAAAGCCCTTAAGATTTTTTGGAGCAACATCTGAAGCTATAACTATTCGCTTATTTGCTTGGTATAAAGAATTAAAAGTATGGAAGAATTGTTCAAGTGTTGCTTCTTTTCCACCAAGGAATTGAATATCGTCAATAAGAAGAACATCTACTTCGCGATATCGCCTATTAAAATCAGCAATTTGACCTTGACTTTGATTCGGTGTTTGAAGAGCTTCAATAAATTCATTAGTAAATTCCTCACTTGTTACATAACGAACTTTAAGTGAAGAATCTTTTACCAAAGCGTAATTGCCAATTGCATTAAGCAAATGAGTTTTACCAAGACCGGAGCCGCCATAAATACATAAAGGATTAAAATCTCTTCCTGAACCCTCTGCAACTGCTAAAGCTACAGTTCTTGCAAAACGGTTTGAGTCTCCAGGCACAAAAGTATCAAAAGTTGCGCACGTGTTTAAATGTGTAATTGCATCGCGCTGAACAGAAACAGGCATTTTTTGTTGTGCAACTTGTTCATTAGAAATATCAGTTTGTTTAAGAGTAGATATTCCAGTTGCATGATCAAAATCTGGTTGTACAGGAGATACATCATTCGCTGTAACCGATGGCAAATCATTAGACGCTGAAACTGAAATATTATCAACAGGCAAAACTGTATTATCAGTTGCTACTTTATTTAAAATAGTATTGTTCTGTGCTTGATTAGATAAAGAATTTGAAGGACTTTGTGCAGTTTTTTCCTGATATTCAGATTGAGGCACAATCCTAAAAGCAGGAAACATATCCTTACCAGTGCAAATCTTTAATGCTGTAAGTAGAGGAGAATTTAATTCATTTTGCAAAGCTTGTTGCGTTTCAGCATTAGATACACACAAAACAATGGTTGTACCAAAGATTGCTTCTGGCTTAACACCTTCAAACCAACCTTTATCGCGCGCAGTTAAAAGGGCATTATGCTGTAAAACAGTAAGCGTATTAGACCATACCAAAGCAGCTTGCGATGTAGGATCGCCTAATGTATCAGCCATTTCACCCCCAAACTTGCATTTAGCGCATGTAATAATGCTGATTCTGTTTACGCGCGCACGTGTGTAATAAGTATCAGTAAGATATGTTTACTCTGACCCTACGAAGTTATCCACAGTCTAGCGTGTTGAAATTGTTTAATTGTGAATAACATGTGTGTAATTTGTGGATAAGTTTAAAGCTGAGATTTGGCTATTTTTCAACGATTCTGCGCGTACAATAAATTGTAATAGAAATGTGAATAAATCATTTTTATTTATATCTAACTATGTTGATTCTTTAATAAGAAAATGTGGAGTTTTGAGCATTGGTGAGGGGTAATAGTATTTTGGTATAGCTTGACTCATACGGGGCCATGCTTTTGCATGGCTGAATACAGGAGCATTAGTTATGAAGAGGACATTTCAGCCGAATAATCGTCGTCGTCACATGAAGCACGGCTTCCGCGTTCGCATGCGTACGCGTGCAGGTCGCGCAGTAATCAATCGTCGTCGTGCCAAGGGCCGCAAGTCACTGTCTGCCTGAGTTAAGGTAGCGTCGTAAGGCATGGAAAGGCTGAAAAGCCACCGTGATTTTGTTGCGGTGCTAAAAAAACGGCGCAAGGTGAGTTCCCGGGATATCGTCGCGCATTACATTATGCGTGACGATATAGCCGTGCAGAGCACACTTAACGAAGATAGAAGTGCAAGTTTAGATTATATTGCCACGGGTTTTGAAAGTGATACTCCCGCGGCATTTTCTGATACCTTCTTACATGATCAAAAATTTGAACATGTAAAGAGGCTAGGTCTTGCTGTATCTAAATCAGTGGGGAAAGCTGTAGTTCGCAATAAGGTAAAAAGACGTCTACGAGTAATTGCAAAAAATTATGAATCTTTATTACCTGCAGGTTGTGACGTAGTGTTAAGAGCAAAACCTTCTGCAGCTCAATCTTCATTTGATTCGTTACAATGCCAGATACAAAAGCTTTTTGGCAAAATTAGTGTAGATTTATGTTCTACACAAAATTGCAAAATGCATGAGAATAATCAGAATCAAGGATAATTGAAATATATTATTTTGAGTAAATGGTGGTTATTGTTATGCGTAGTAAAAAAAGTTTAAGCTCTAAGTTTGTAATTAGTGCAATTAGATGGTATCAGCGCACGATTTCTGCAAATAGACCAGCTTGCTGTAGATACTATCCTACGTGTTCGCGTTATGCTATTGAAGCAATTGCTAGATACGGCACGTTTAGAGGTGGTATTCTTGCATTATTACGCCTTCTACGCTGTAGACCTTGGACAAGCTGCAGTATTGATGATGTACCCCGCAAATATTCGATTTTTTACAGATGTGCTTGGTCTAAGGCACATGAAGAGCCACGGCTAACTCCCTTGGCTGAAGAAGACAAGGAAAACTAATGTTTAATCAAGATAACTTCATACTTGATAATGGATTCTTGGGATGGTTTTATAAAATCTTGACGCCAGTTGAGTGGCTTATGACTCAAATTATGTCATTATTCCACAAGTTATTAACTCTTCTTGGAATGAATGAAATTGGCTTCTCATGGGTTTTTTCCATCGTATTCTTGGTATTAGTTGTGCATGCGTGCATTTTCCCTGCATTTATTAAAAGCATTAAAGGCATGCGCAAAATGCAAGCTATTGCGCCTAAGATTAAGAAAATACAGCAAAAATATAAAGGTAAAAATGACCCTGCAAGTAAAGAAGCTATGCAGCGTGAGATGATGAAGCTTTATCAAGATAACAAAGCTAATCCTGCTGGTTCGTGCTTGCCTATGATGATCCAGGGTCCTGCATTTATGAGTATTTGGTATACGCTTTCCGTTATTCCATTTATTGCTCGTGGAAAGCATGCGGCTCTTGGTGCCTTTGATATTGCAACAGCACAGCAATTCGTTAAAACTCGCGTATTTGGGGTTGGTGTTGCAGATACTTTTATGACAACTGCTGGCGCAGGTAAAATTGTCATAGTTTTATTTGTTGTACTTATGTGTGCTGCAATGTGGTACATGCAATTCAATAATATTCGTAAGAATCTTCCGCCTGAGTCTAAGCAGGGTAGCCAATATACTGTACAAAAGCTTATGATGTGGGGATTCCCGTTGATTTACGTTTTCTCTGCATTTGCTATGCCTTTTGCAATGTTGGTTTACTGGTTAGTAAACAACATTATAAATATGTTGCGTTCAATTTGGCAGGTTTACGCATTCCCAACTCCTGGATCTCCTGCAGCTGAAGAAAAAGAAAAGCGTGACTATCAAAAAGAAACTGCTCGTCGTGAGCGCGAAGGTTTGCCTTCTATTGAAGAAGAGAATCTTCAAAAAGCTCGTGAGGAAGCTGAGCGTAGAGAGATTGAGGGATTCCAGCGCAAGCAGCCACAACGTAAGCGTAAGGTGGCAAAGCGCTAATATTTAGATACATTTTGCGGATATATAAAGTCATTTTTATGACTTGAAAATAAGTTAGTAACTTGGCTTTATTATCCGCTAAACTAGACTTCAGAAATTTGTAAAACGTGAATTTTCTCACGATAAGGAGTAATTAATGGTACAAGATGAGAAGAGGACGGTTGATCAACTCAATGAAGAAGCTGATATTGCCGCAGATTATTTAGAAGGCTTACTCGATATTGCTGATTATGAGGGTGATATTGAGATGGGTGTGCGCAATAATCGCCCAATGATTCAGATTGTTGCAGATGATGACACTGATATTAAGAATTTAATTGGTCGCAATGGTGAGGTTGTCGATGCTTTGCAACAATTAAGCCGTCTTGCTGTTCAGCAAAAAACCGGTGATCGTTCTCATCTTATAGTTGATGTAGAT
>NQOP01000002.1:553387-553520 GCA_003585845.1 Bifidobacteriaceae bacterium NR021 | reverse complement strand
GGATTCTTAAAGCGTAAGCGCCAACATTTGCGCGATATTGCTTTAGATGCTGTTGATGATGTGCGTGAAACTGGTGAACCTGTGAATTTGAAGCCAATGAATTCTTTTGAGCGCAAAGTTGTGCATGATACTG
>NQOP01000002.1:547742-552603 GCA_003585845.1 Bifidobacteriaceae bacterium NR021 | reverse complement strand
TACGTGACGAAGGTTTGCGTTCCCGTTCACATGGTGAAGAACCACACCGCTATGTAACTGTTTACATGCCTTCAGTTGCTTCTGAAGATGAAAATATTGACGAAATTGACGATGTAGACGGCGAATATTCTGAAGAATAATTAATTTTTATTTAATTGTTTCTTTTCAAAGGAAAAGAGAAATAAAATGAAAAGTAACACAATGAAACAAAAAATGTTTTGTTGTGTTACTTTTTATTTATTTTTTATTATATTTCTTTTATTTGTTTTGGGGAAAATATGGAAGCTAGTTTAGATAAAAAATATGAGGAAGATGCACAAAAAGTAGCGGACGAATTAGAAGGATCCCCATTGTTAAGTGAAGTTTTAGGTGAAGCATTAGAAAAGTGCAATCTGTTTCACGTGAAACTTCAGCAAGAAGGATTAGTAAGAGGTCTTGTCGGTCCTAGAGATATGAATATTCTTTGGGAAAGGCATATATTAAATTCTGCAGCAGTTGTTCCTTTTATTAAAGAAGCAGTAGTTGGTAGAAAAAATAAAAGAGTTGCAGATGTAGGTAGCGGCGGAGGTTTTCCTGGTCTAGTTTTAGCTGCGTGCTTACCTGATTATGACGTTACTTTGATTGAACCTATGGAGCGTCGTGTTGACTGGTTGCGTGAGTGCGTTGCTCTTATGAAATTAAAAAATGTTACTATATTTCACGGTAGATCAGATGAAGTTATTGACAAAATTAAGTCACATGAAATTCCAGCGTTTGATGTAGTAACATGCAGAGCCGTAGCTCCTATGACGAAATTAGCTGGATGGACTATTCCTCTATTGAATAAGCACGGGAAATTAATAGCATTAAAGGGTAAATCTGCTCAAGCAGAAGTAGAAAAAGCTGTAAAAATGATTCGAAAAGCTGGTGGCACAAATCCTCGCATTCTTGAAGCGCCAGTTGCATCTGGTTTGCAGCCGACTACAGTCGTATTAATCGATAAGGCCTAATTTTTTAATTAAAATTTGTGTTTTCTATGGCGCGAGTTTGTTTTCGATGTTCTTGGCTTTCGTCTATGAGTTTTGACTGGTGTTTGGCTGGCGGGTTTCTGAAGTGGCTGTGTGAGATAGGAATTACTAGCGCGACGACCTGCTTGAGTGCAGCATTGTGCGCGCGAAAGCAATTCGGAGCGTGAGCTTGCTCAAGTTGAAAGCACGGTGTGCTTTCAACGCAAGCTCAGCCGAGCGGCAATTAGCCGTGAGGACAGCGCTCCGCTCTTATACCTTATTTGGACTTAAAGGTTGCGTAGTTAAGTTTAGTTTTTTACTTACTTTTTCTGCAAAAATAGTATTCGTCAATAAGATTATTACTATCGTTCCGCTTTTATATTGCTCGACCAAGCAATTCCTATCTCCCACTCGTAAATTCACCCACCGTTGTTCTGTGGTGTGGTAGGTGCGTCTGGCGTGATGTTTGCAGCAGCACGGATGTTAGCGTTCTCTAGGCAATAAGACTCAACGTCTGCAGAGCGATACTGTTAAAGTTCACTAAGCAATAAATAATCGACGTTTGCAAAGCATTACTGCAAAGCTACAGATACAGCGTCTGCAGAGCACTGGAGCAAAGCTACAGATACAGCGTCTGCAGAGCACTGGAGCAAAGCTACAGAAACAGCGTTCGCAGAAGCACAACTGCAAAGCTTCATGAACGTGCAAGCATCCGAGCAATGTGAAAAATCGAAAAATATGTAGTTAGTTATGGAATAAGGTGTTGATGTTTCACATGAAACATCAAAAAATTTGTGCTTTTTATGTCCATAGAAACGACGAAACTTAAAACACGATATTTTTATTTTAAGAGTTTCGCATATTTAATTGGGGGTGATACATCGTGGAATCAGCTGCTGAAACGATTCAACGAATTTTTGGAGATTCAAAATCCTCCCTAGGTATTGAATTGGCAGATTTGACATCTCGTTTTCATTCCATTGAACAGGCGAAATATCCTAAGCCTAAGCAAACGCGTTTTATTGCTGTTGCTAATCAAAAAGGTGGAGTAGGAAAAACAAGTTCTGCTGTAAATCTTGCTGCAGCTATGGCTGTGAGTGGATCAAAAGTACTTCTTATTGATATGGATCCACAGGGGAATGCGTCAACTGCATTAAACGCTCCTCATACTTCTGGTGATTTGTCAGTTTACGATGTTCTTGAAGGGCGAAAAAGTATCGCTGAAGTAAAACATGCTTGTCCAGATATTGAGGGACTGGATGTTGTTCCAGCATCTATTGATTTAAGCGGTGCTGAATTAGAGCTTGCAGATATGGATAATCGTAATAATCTGTTAAAGGATGCCTTGCAAGAATATCTTGATAATAGCAGCGAACACTATGATTATGTTTTTATTGATTGTCCCCCGTCGCTTGGCTTATTAGTTATTAATGCAATGTGTGCTGCACGTGAAATGCTTATACCAATTCAAGCTGAATATTATGCTCTTGAAGGTTTAGGACAACTTATAAGAACTATTGGTTTAGTCCAGCAACATTACAACCCAATTTTAGTTGTTTCTACAATGCTTGTTACTATGTTTGACAAGCGAACTTTATTAGGCAGAGAAGTTTTCCAAGAAGTTAAAAAACATTATCCAAATATTGTGCTTGAGACTACGATTCCTCGTACTGTGAAAATACCTGAAGCGCCAAGTTTTAACCAAAGTGTTATTACTTATGATCCTCATGGATCAGGAGCGATTTCTTATCGCGAAGCTGCGTTAGAAATTGCGAAGAGATCTAAGACGGTATTATCTGTTATTGCAGCAAAGCAAGATGCTAATCGACAAGAACAACAACAGGAGAATAAATAATGAGTGGAAATAAGTCTCGCCTGGGTAAAGGTTTAGGCGCTTTGTTCCCAGCTTTGCCTGGCGAGGATGCGCTTGCTGATGCATCTAATAATTTGCAATTTAATGTTTCACATGAAACACAAAAATCTGAATCTGTAGATAGTCAATTAGAAAAACAAGCAAAAGTTTCACGTGAAACGTTAAATAAAGATAATAATCAATCAAAAAATGTTTCACATGAAACAAAGGTCCCTAGTATGAGCAATTCAATTGCTCCTCACGTGGATAAGAATAATAACAAAATAAAGAATGTTTCACGTGAAACCGTGCCGTCAATTAATGCTAACAAGCATTCTCACAAACGTTCAACTATGCCATCTCTTGGAGATGTCACTAGACCTATGGATTTCTTTTTTGGAGATTCAGCATCGACTACATTTATGTCATCTAAGACAAAAAATAATGAAGAAAATGCTTTTGGCGAAAAAAATAAAGCTGTTGAAAAATCAAATAAAACCGCAGAAAATGAGCCTTTGAAGCCAGTAAAAGGCGGATATTTAGCTTATCTTAAGCCGCTAGATATTGTTCCTAATGCGCATCAACCGCGAACAATTTTTGATGAAGATGAGCTTCGAGAACTTGCATCATCTATTAAAGAAGTTGGCGTTTTACAGCCTATAGTTGTGCGACCTATTGTTGATGCAGATAAAAATGATGAACAAATTGCACATTATGAACTTATTATGGGTGAAAGAAGATGGCGTGCTTCTCAGCTAGCTGAACTTGATACAGTTCCGGCGATTGTGCGCACAACTGCTGATGAAAACATGTTAAGAGATGCATTGCTTGAAAATCTTCATCGCGTTGCTCTTAATCCTCTTGAAGAAGCTGCAGCATATTCTCAGATGATAGATGATTTTGGTTTAACACAGATTCAGCTTTCTCAATCTGTATCAAAATCACGTCCACAAATTGCCAATACTTTAAGGCTTCTTAATCTTCCTGCTAGCGTGCAAAAGCATGTTGCCTCAGGCGTGCTTTCTGCAGGTCACGCACGAGCACTACTTGGCTTGGAAAATCCAGAAGATATGGAAAGTCTAGCTAAGCGCATTATTGCAGAAGGGCTGTCAGTTCGTAGTACTGAAGAGATTGTTTCGTTGAAGAATGAAGATACATCTCATGGAGTAGCGCGTACGCGCGTGCGTCGCAATAATCAGTGGTCTTCTTCGCCTGTGCGCAAGCAGCTTGAGGAGCATTTTGCTACCAAAGTTTCTATTAAGGGCACAGAAAATCACGGTCGCATTGAAATCGTATTTTCTTCTCCTGAAGAAATGCAACGAATTATTGGTTTACTTGTTTCTAAAAAAGAATAGTAGTTTTAATAAAATACGTGTGACATTTGTCTGCAATATAATAGCTTAGACTGTAATGTCACACGTAAATTTAATTGTATTTATGCTTTTACTCTTAGTAAGCCTTTGTGTAATAAGTAAGATTTAAGCGTATTTTTCGTTAAGATAAGCTTGAGCGTCAAGAGCTGCTCTACATCCCATTCCAGCTGCAGAAATTGCTTGGCGATATATGCTATCAACAACATCTCCAGCAGCAAAAACGCCTTCAGCAGAAGTGCGAGTAGTTGCGCCATCAACAACAATCGTTCCATCTTCATTAAGCTTTAATTGGTCGTTTAAGAACTTTGTTGCAGGAGTGTGACCAATTGCCACAAACAATCCAGATGACTCAACTTCTTGAGTTTCTCCTGTAATAACATTTCGAACAGTAAGTGAAGTAGCTTCTACATCGTTGCCGTGCACTTCATCTACAACACTATTTGTAATAAATTTGATTTTTTCGTTCTCTTTTGCTCTGTCAACCATAATCTTTGAAGCGCGGAACTCATTTCTGCGGTGGATTAAAGTAACAGAAGAACCAAATCGCGTGAGGAATAATGCTTCTTCAAAAGCAGAATCTCCTCCACCAACTACAGTAATCGGCTTTCCTCGGAAGAAGAAGCCGTCACAAGTTGCACAATAAGATACAC
>NQOP01000002.1:544130-547024 GCA_003585845.1 Bifidobacteriaceae bacterium NR021 | reverse complement strand
AGAGACGATAACTGCGTCGGACTCATAAGTTATACCGTCGTCGGTAGTAACGAGCTTTACGGCACTTTTAAAGTCTACAGAAGTGACATCGTTCAGCAATATTTCTGCGCCAAATTTTTCAGCTTGTTTTTGCATAGATTCCATTAAGTCAGGACCTAAAATACCTTCTGGGAATCCTGGATAATTTTCTACTTCTGTTGTATTCATCAATTGACCGCCTGGAGTAAGAGCTCCAGCAATAACAAGTGGCTTGTACCCAGCGCGACCCAAATATATTGCAGCAGTGTATCCTGCAGGTCCAGATCCAATTATGATAACTTTTCGAAGCTTATTTTCCATTACTTATTTCCTTAAAAGCGCTTATTGTAAGAGATTCAGTACAGTTTTACAGAATTGATGTACAAACTGTTCTTAGGCATGCTATCTTTTGGAACCCAGAGCATGAAATCTTGAGATTTTACAACCTTCTTAAGCTTTACGTCTGTTGTTCCACTTTCGTCGAACGTAAATTCTGCTACTTGAGTTCCCTTAGTTGGATCATTCTTAGTATTTGCCAACAAATATGCGTGACCGCCAGAGGAACGTATCGAAACAACGAAGCGATACACAGTTTGTGGTTCAGTTAAGTGAATATAGTACCCGTATCCAGCTTGATTAGCTGGGAAGCTTAAGAATTGATAACGATCAGCTTCGTAAGCAACGTTATTAGTAGGAATCTTAGGCTTAGGCACAGGTTTTACTTGCTTACGACCCATATTTTTCTTAGCAGGCTGCTTTTCTTGAGGAAGAATACCTTGGCTGCCAAAAGGAACATTTTCTTGACTAGTGCTATCCCATGAGCCGTTGTTTCCGAAACTATCTGCGCTTTCATGATTTCCAAATAAACCATGTAATGCCAAAGCTAATCCAGCTACAAGAAGCAATGAAACAGTTCCGATAGCAATAACTTTGGTTGAAAGACCCCACCAAATCTTAGCATCTGCAATAGTGTTGTTATTTTGTGTATTCTGCTTTTGTTTGTGCAAAGTAGAGGATTGTTCAAGAGGCTGGAAGCTTGGCGGCAAAGAAGGTAATCCATTTTCTCGACTATCGTCGTCTTGGCCACTGTTTATTTCGTCTCTAAGCGCTCTTGCTGATTCCTCTCCAGGAGCTACAAATCTTCCGTGAGAATCAACAACAGGAACGCGACCAGTAGATTCGCCTTCTGAAGTTAAGTTTTGTGGTCTTGACATTAATTCTGTGTGCTGATTATTTTCAGTAAGAAGATGTCCAAAATCAAAACTGCTAACTACGCCTGTTTCGCTAATAGTATTTTTGGCGATTTGATTTCTTGTATTTTCAGCGTGATCAAAAATATTTTTAGACGTAGCAGTATCAGGAAAATGTTTATATGAGGCAGACAATGTTGGGAAAATAGCATCGTCTGTATCGAGTTCTGTAGGAGCGAGAATGCTAGCCATTTCTGCTGCTGCAATATCATGAAAATCTATATCTGTATTGGTGTTACTTTCGTCACTAAAACTATTGTTACCAATGCCTTCAGAATCTGAGTTAGTGTTGCTTCTTTTAAGAAGAGATCCTAATGTTCTCCCAGCATTTTTGAAGCTATTACTTAATTTAGCGGATCCATTTGTATTGTTTGAAATAGTGTTGGCTGAATTAGTTGAAGAAAAATCGTTAGAATCCTGATTATTCCTTTGCATTAATTGTGCATCGAATTCTTCTTCACTTTGTGAAAGACCTTCAGGCAAAGGTAGTATAAAATCATCTTTTGCTTCGCGAAGTCGAACATTGCTAATAGAAGCAGCACTTGTTTTACCATCAAGCACAATATCTTTTGTTGTGAGCTTCGATAACGGAGTGTATGAACCTAATAATGCTACTAATTCTGCAATAGATGCCATAGGTATTACGTCGTTATTTTTATTTGACGCTAGGCTTCTTGTGCAAATCATCCTAAATTCTGAAGGAGTATTATCTGGCAAAAGAGACGCATCAAAACGAGCTTGTATTCGAGAAGAAGTTCTAGTAATCAAAGTGTATAACAATGATGCAAGTTGCCTAGTTGCAGTATGTTCAACATTTTGCCTTGGAATTTGATCATCATCTTTTTGAGTTACATCTTCCAAAAGAGGACTTACTGGAGTATCTGCTAACTCAATTCCTGAAGAACTTATGCGAACAGTGTCACTAGAAATAGCGTGGTGAGTAATATTGTTAGTAAGTAATCTGCTTAAAGCTTGTGCAGTTTCTGCAACAATAGTTCTTATTGCTTCGTAACTTAAAGGTACTTTTTTAAGAGCCAAATAATCATTTATAGTAACACCACGATCTAAAGCTGTAACAATAATTGCAACAGAATCATGATGCTGTAACTGAAGTACTTGCGTAAACTTGCGGCTATGTGATAAAGCCAAGGTTGATGCAATTGTATTTACTTGCGGCAAAAAACGTGAATCTCGCACAATAAAAAGCTGGCAATCCTGCGTAAGTATGCGGTCATTGGCTTGCCATACTTGCAAGCCTGCTTCGTTGCGCAAAAGCGATACTAATACGTATCGATTTAGTACAATATCTCCTAACCGAGGTTCCATTTGTTCCTCATCTTCCTACGCATGTGCAATAAGTAACTTAACATTTTTTACTAACACATAATTGTACTGGTGAGTCGTCATGTTATGTACAGCATTTTGCTGTTATTGAAATAATTTCCCCAATAATCACATATTTTAAGGAAAAGCTCAATATGAAGCTAAGTGCTTAGAAGTTTTTACCGTTAGAAGAATTATTATATTTTGCGTCGGATTGTATTCTACGTGGAACTCTAAGATTTTTCTGTTCGTTATGTGATTGATTTCTTGCAGTTTCTTCAAAAATTTTAGCAAGAGGAATGA
>NQOP01000002.1:538571-543342 GCA_003585845.1 Bifidobacteriaceae bacterium NR021 | reverse complement strand
CTTCAAAAGTAAGAGTGCTGACAGATAAACAACAGCAATAATAATTGTTATTATTGCGCAAATAAGTATTGCGTATACCCACCTTAACACTCCATGCATGTGTGGAGAAGTAAAGTTTAGAACGTGCAATAATGGTTTACTTATTAAGAAGCCAACGATAATAGATACTATTGAAGCAATGATAATTTTTATATGCGTAATTATAAGATTTCTATCATCTAAATTATTGTTGAAACGATTTCGAAGCATGTGGACAAGCGCAGGGAAAGTCAAGAAGTAGCTTATTGAAACTGATGAGCCTAAGGCTGTAACCCAATAAGTAGGCGGCAGTACCTTAATGCAACAGACAAAGGCAAAAAGCTCAGTAAGAAGTTGCGCTGCTGCGAAAATAAAAGGACTTTTACCGTCTTCAAAAGCAAAGAATGTGCGTTGAATAATCAAATAGCTACTAGTTAAAGGCAAGCCAAAAGCTAGCATCATTAAAGGTGCAGACATAAGGTTTGCTTCTTGAACGCTTATTGATGGTATTAAAGCTAACGAAATAGGTGTTGGAATAACAATAAAGACAACTGTAAAGAAGCACATAATTATGCTTACATGCCTTAAAGCTTCACTTAAGTCATTGCGCGCGCTATTTAAATCGTGAGATGCAATAGAGCGTGAAATTTTAGGGAAAATTGCTGTTGCAACAGATACTGCAACTAAAGAGTATGGCAATAGGAACATTGTGTAAGCGTTTTGATAAGTAGCATTACCTGCTACTTCAAACTGGTCTAAGCCTAAACGTTGTTCGGCAACAAAGGGGACGCTTGTTGTTATATGCGTAGTAATCATTACAACTATTTGTGTAACAATAACAATGCCCATGCTCCATGCAGCAACAGGACCCATTGATCTTAAGCCGATATCTCGTATGCCAAAACTTGGCTTGTAGTGTATTCCGCATTTCATAAGAGGTAGGAATAACACTAAAGCCTGTGCTGCTACGCCAATAGTCCAGAATCCTGCAGTGAGCAAAAGAGTATTGCCATTCCAAAAACTTAGTGGCATCTTATTTGCTTTGCCAAAGATTATGATAAAAACGCCAAAGCCTAAACAGCTAATAATATTTGCTGCAACTGAACTCCACGCGTACATGGCAAAATGTTCTTTTGCTGCCAAAACTTGCCCAAGTACCGTATAAATGCCGTAAAAGAAAATTTGAGGCATGCACCACAAAGTAAATGAACAAGTTAATGTTTGCATTTCTGCGCTTCCGCCGGCGTATAGCATAGTGAGCACAGGCGTTGCTATAGACATAAGAACTGTTAGTGCGAGAAGCAAAAGAATTGCAAATGTAATAAGTTTATTTAAGCGTTCCTCGGCATTCTTCTTTTCGAGAGTGCGAACAATTTGCGGTACTAATACAGCGTTGAAAATTCCACCTGAAACAAGCGTATATATTAGCTGTGGAATCATAGAACCAGCTTGATATGCGTTTGCTGCCAAACCTGTTGTTCCAAGGGCTGCTGCTAATAAGATAGTACGTATTTGACCTGTAATGCGCGATGCGGCTGTTCCGCTAGCCATAATTACAGAATTTCGACCTACTGAACTCATTCGTCTGGATCCTTCTTACGGTGGAATTGCCTCCAAAGGCCAAGAAGACCAAGAATGAAAGCAAATACTATAATAATCGTACCGCTTTTATCACTAATTTGCAGTGTACTAGTAATAAGCGTGCTCTGTTCCTTTGCAAATGCTCGATGCTGATTGTCTTCAAGCACAAAAGTAGCTTTTGTATGAATTGATGTAGTAATTCTCAACGGTAAAGTTACTTGAGTTTCGCTATTAGCTGGAATTTTTACTAAAGTTTTACGGCGCGTAACAATTTCCATAGCATGAGTATTTGCAGATAAATACACTTGCACAGGGTAAGAGTATGTGTTGCTTATCGTAATAGGCATGCTTGCTGTTTCGCTTACGGCAGTAATATCATGCGGTGGGATTATGCGGATTCCATTCATCAGCGTATTTGCAAAATTCTTAGCAGTATTTTTACCTATACAAGATTTGTTATTTTGCTTGCTGTGTGCAGTAGTTTTGGCTGGATCTTGCTGCTCGATCGTATTATTTGTAAATTCGTGCAAAGAAATATCGTCGTATAAGCGTAATAAATACTTTTCTAAGTCTTTTATGTTAATAAGTTTTTTTGTTTTGGCTGTTTGTTTTGCAAGTGCTTGAGCGTCGCCTTCAGTATTATGAGGATTCTTAGCGGCACTATAGTCGAGAATATTCTTAGTAAAACGTAAAACGTCTTTCCTTGAATGTGACAAATCGTTTAGGCAAGAGCGTCTTTTTTCAGTTATATTCGCGCTTATAGAGCTGTTGCTAGATATTTCACGCATTATGGAATTTTTCTTCCAGTCAGGCAAGGCGTCTTGTTTCGCATTTGCCATTGTTTGCAAGTCGCTTAGCGACAGCCAAGGAGATTGTTCTAATGCGCTCATAACAGCATCAATATTTGAATTAGATGCATTATTCGAAAAAGTAATAAGAATATGCCTATCAACATACGGCTGTTCCATTTGGTAGAACGCGCTTTGTGCCACTAAACGATTAATGCGCCCAGCCTGAGTTCGTTCGCTTGTTGCGCTATCGCTTGTAGGTTTTCCATTTGCTAAAAGAGTAAGCACTGACTGAGGTGACAAAACTCGCACATTCCCTGCGGGCGTATCTATATCGTATATGCCATTTCTAACAGCAAACTGTGAAGCATTATTGTCAAATTCATTTGTTGCAATAACAGTTTCATATCCATTACGTTTCGCTTGCTCTAGTGCATGAATAGTCCACTTGCCGTATGTTTGCCATGCATAAGCTTTATTTAAATTATGATTAACTGAGTCTGTTTGTTTTGAATTATTTGCTTTAGTAATATTTTTCTGCGATTGCGAATTTTTTGCAGACCATTTTTCTTTAGTAATTCCTGCCGATTTGTACAAATCGTCATTATTGTCATCTGCATAAGCACTGATATCAAAACCAGATTGTTGCATATAAGCGCTTGGTTTGAGTGTTAAATGAGACGCTTGTATTGTGCTTAAATCAGCAATTGTTTGTAATTTTGAGTGTTTATTTGCTAAATCAGCCTTCTCAATAATGTTGTGAATGCTATCTTTGTCGGCTCTAAGTAGCGTTTCTAAATGATCGCTAGGCTGAATGTTATTAGTTTTAAAATTGCGTAAATCGTTTTGTGTACGAATTAATATTGGCATAAGCGCAGTAAGTTTCATCGCTGGTAAGTTAGCTGAGTGCATGCCAACATTTGCTCTTGTTAAAAAAGAATGTATCGATTTGTATTTTGAATAATTTTGTGAGAAATACGTAATTTTTAATGGTTTTGGACCCCAATTCAGGATGGAACGTAATTCTTGTTTATCTGCAGGTATGTTAAAGCTAAGAGTGCACGTGTGACCTGAAGCTAAACTTGGAGTTTTTACGGAATCTAAAATTTGAGGAGTTGGTATAAGAGATTCCTCTTGCGACCAATTTTGCACGTCCGTGCGCGAAACAAAAGTGTAATTGGAATTTATGGAAAGTTGTAAAGTGCCTTCTGGAAGTGCCGTTTTTACGGCTTTTAGTGTTGCAGTAAGGTGGTATCCGCTTTTATCTGTTACTACAGGCGTTGCTTGGGTTATATCTATTTCAATGCCCTTGCTATGCGGATTCTCATACGTAGATTGTTTTTTATTTTGTCTTGTAGAAGTTTTGTCAGATAAAGCTGCTTTTTTCGTGTTTGCATATGCGTAATTTGCTAATCCTGCATATTTTGCTGTTGGAAAAGTAAAAATTGTTGCAAATACTACGAATAATATAAAAATAAAACGTGCAGAAATTAAGCAAGTATGTAACGTAATTCGTAATAAAGAAAATACGTATGAAAGTGACTTCTGCTTTAGAGAAGTAGACGCATTTGTGGCCTGATGTTTACGCGTGAGTTTCTTCACTGTTAGACCGCCTATGTGCTTTTTTGGCATAAAGCCATGCAATTTTACGTTCATTTGGATAGCTTAATATTGCATTAAGTTCTTTAAAATTCACCCATATTGCATCTTCTGCTTCGTGATCAGGATCTCCTAATACAGATAAGTCGCCACTTACGTAACGTAACGCAAAATGGTGCACTAGCTTGTGTACTCTATGCGTTGTGCCTGTAAACCAATAGTCGATTGTGGCAATCGAATCTACTACTTCGCCAACTATACCCGTTTCCTCATGAATTTCGCGAACTGCTGTTTCTTGAGGTGTTTCACCTTTTTCTATATGTCCTTTTGGTAGACACCATTCAAGGTGTCCGCTTCTTGAATGACGAGCAATAATTGCGACACGCCCGAGAGAGTCAAATACTAAACCGCCTGCGGAATATTCTCGAATAATTGGCAAGTCTTGCGCATCTAAAGAAGCAAAAGTTGTAGGAGTATCTGCCTGTCTGCGTGGTGGCATAAGTGCTGGAGATACGCCTGAGAAAGAAGATGTTTTTTGAAGATTATCTTCCAACGATTCTGAGTCTTGCGCAGTGCTGTCATCCTTAGAAAACAGCGGAATATCAACAACATTTTGTTCTTCACAACTGTCTTGCTGGCAAGACTTTTTTCTATGCATTTTAGCTAAATCAAGTGGCGTAATAACAGGAGCAGCTTGATTTTGGGCATGATTATCCGCAAGCTTGGCGAGCGTACGTCGTAAGTCTGCAGGAGTAATCATATAGTCAACATTACTCAATCCGCTG
>NQOP01000002.1:536578-537802 GCA_003585845.1 Bifidobacteriaceae bacterium NR021 | reverse complement strand
GACTGAGAACTTCGAAGTTTGGCCTGAAGCTATAGAGTTGGGGCGACTTTTTGCTGAGCGTCATTATGAACTTGCATTAGTTGGTGGTCCTGTAAGAGATATGCTACTGCATCGCGTGTCGCATGATCTTGATTTTTGTACATCAGCTCGACCTGAAGAGTTTGAACATATTTTGCGTCGCTGGGGACGTGATGGTTTTTGGGATATGGGTCGTAAATTTGGCACGTTGGGAGCTATGCGTCGACGTGCTGATGGTACAGAAGTAAAAGTTGAAATTACTACATACCGTTCTGATGTGTACGATCCAGATTCTCGTAAACCTGAAGTGCAATACGGTGATACTTTAGAAGGTGATCTTTCTAGGCGTGATTTTACTGTCAACGCAATGGCGTTGCGCGTGCCAGATTTAGAGTTTGTAGATCCTTTTGGTGGTGCTAGTGATTTAGCTAAAGGCGTGTTGCGAACGCCGGTTGATCCTCGTCAATCTTTTGATGACGATCCTTTGCGTATGATGCGTGCAGTTCGTTTTGTTGCGCAACTTGGGTTTAGTATCGAAGCAAATACTGCTGAAGCGATTGTAGACATGGCAGATAGGTTAGATATTGTTTCTGCTGAAAGAATTCGCGACGAAATTACTAAAATGTTACTTTCGGATAGACCTCGTAAAGGGTTAGAAGCTCTTGTTGAATCTGGTATAGCTCAGCGAGTTCTTCCGGAGATTCCAGCTTTACAGCTTGAAATTGACGAGCATCATCGCCATAAGGACGTTTTTGAACATACAATGATGGTTCTTGAGCGTGCTATCGCTTTGGAAACAGATCAAGAAGGTCCAGTGCCATCTCCAGATTTAACATTGCGTCTAGCTGCTTTATTGCATGACATTGGGAAGCCAAAAACTCGAAAATTTGAAGATGGAGGGAAAGTTAGTTTCCACCACCATGATGTTGTTGGCGCAAAAATGACTCGTAAACGTTTGAAAGCACTGCATTTTGATCATCATCTTATCGACGATGTTACTGAATTAGTGAATTTGCATTTGCGTTTTCATGGGTATGTTGATGAACCGTGGACTGATTCTGCAGTTCGTCGTTACGTAAAAGATTCAGGACATCTGTATGAGCGGTTGAATCGACTTACTAGAGCAGATGCAACCACTCAGAATCGTCGCAAATCGCTAATGTTTGAGCATGCGATGGACGAAATGGAAGAGCGCGTAAAAGAGCT
>NQOP01000002.1:535606-535761 GCA_003585845.1 Bifidobacteriaceae bacterium NR021 | reverse complement strand
TAAAAAGCAGGAAGATTTCAACGCTATTAGACCTGATGTAGACGGTAATGAAATAATGCAATTATTGCATTTGCAACCAGGTCCAATAGTTGGTGAAGCTTATAAGCATATGCTCGATTACCGTCTCGATAATGGTCCGGTAGACCATGATATTG
>NQOP01000002.1:533562-534958 GCA_003585845.1 Bifidobacteriaceae bacterium NR021 | reverse complement strand
TAAAAAGCAGGAAGATTTCAACGCTATTAGACCTGATGTAGACGGTAATGAAATAATGCAATTGTTGCATTTGCAACCAGGTCCAATAGTTGGTGAAGCTTATAAGCATATGCTCGATTACCGTCTCGATAATGGTCCGGTAGACCATGATATTGTTGTAGAAGAATTACAGCGATGGTATGAGGAAACGTACAAAAAGTAAAAGTTTACTCGTTTAAATAAATAGTAGCAGTATAAAATATTTTACTGCTACTATTTTTTTTTATCTAATTTCCTTATGCTGAGTTGCCTTAGGAATGTTTTTCATAAGGTCAGCTCTTATACATCCTTGCACTTCATGTATTGCTGCGCCTGCTGCTGGAACATCTACTTTAGGGCGAAGATTATTAAAAGTAGAGCCAAGCACAATATCGACGAGCTTATCTTTTCTATCATCCATTCGCATAATTGCATCGGTAAAATTAGCGTTTACTGTATAAGCCTCATTAATAGCGTTTTTTCCAAAGTAAATGATTGTTCGTTTAATGTTACTGGATTTGTTATTGTTAACTTCTGTTAAGTTAAATCCACGAGCGTTTAAAGCTTCACCAACCGCGCGAGCAAAACCACGGAACTTTGTGCCGTTTAGAACTCTGATTGTCACAGCTCTATTATCTACGTAAGGGGCTTTGGCTCCTTCTTTTCCTATTATTGCGCATGGAGCTGGAACGCCGTAATTTGGGTTATCTTTTGGAGCACGCACAGAATTTATACCAAAAGCGTGGAATTGCACAAGTAAAGCAAATATAAAAGTGACACCTAGGCCTACGCCCACTGTAGTGAGTACAGATCTTTTTCTTTGATACATGAAAGCTTTACGAGCAATACGTTCGTCGTATTCTTGCGTCATGTTCACTTCCGATCTGTGGTTTATAACTTTGTTAGCAGCAAGTTTACACAAACTGCAGAATATACGTAATATTTCATTGCGTAATATTTTATTTTGCATATTTATTCAACGAATAAATATGCGTTTTATTTATAATTTACAATCTTTGCATGCGCGATATAAAGCAATAAATTCATCGCAAGTAAGCGTCTCGCCGCGTCTAGTTGGGTCAATTCCAGAATTTTTATATGCTTCTTCTGGAACTTGATTTTTAAGAGCTGCGTGCAATGTCTTACGTCGTTGCTGGAAGGCTGCATCAATTAAAGTGAATACTCCCTCACGCTCATTGTTGTCACCTTTGCTTGTGCAATCGCGAGTAAAAGAAACTAATGCTGAATCAACGTTTGGTGCTGGCCAAAACACATTACGACCGATAAGCCCTGCGCGTTGGGCTTTTCCATACCACGCCAACTTAACACTTGGTGTGCCATATACTTTATTCCCAGGTTGTGCGCATAAACGATCTGC
>NQOP01000002.1:531241-532786 GCA_003585845.1 Bifidobacteriaceae bacterium NR021 | reverse complement strand
ATAATAGGCGTCGCGACATTGTATGGTAGGTTTGCAACAAGAGTAAATTTTTTAGCCTGTGCAATTTGTGGAACATCATCGGCATTTACTGTTAAAGCATCTTTTAGAATGACGTTAAATTTTTGCATTGCTTTAGGCATAAATTCTTCTACAGTATGCGGCAATCGTCGAGCTAACGGAGGGTCTATTTCTACTGCAGTAAGCTGTGCTCCTGTTTGCAATATTGCAAGAGTAAGAGAACCAAGACCAGGTCCTACTTCCATAACGGTATCGTCAGGTTTAACTTCAGCTGCTGCTACTATTTTTCGCACTGTACCAGGATCAATAACGAAATTTTGACCAAACTTTTTGGTAGGAGTAATGCCTTCCTCGGCAGCAATACGTCTAATATCTGCTGCACCTAAAAGCTGACCTTCATTTTCAATGCTGATTTCTGTCAAAGTTTTACCATCCAAATTTCGTAACAATTAATCCGTTGCGCCAAAGTGCGTTAAAACACGCTGTTGTCTTTTAATACCAACCAATTTCGCGCGAATGTTTTACTGCTCCGCTAGGTGTTTTGTATCTGCCTTTAATGTAACTTAGGCCCCAGCTAATTTGTATTGCTGCATCTTCATGCCAATTAGCTCCTGCGCTGCTCATCTTATCTCCAGGAAGAGCTTGAGGAATGCCATAAGCGTGTGAGCTAGGATTTTCTGCGTTCCATCTCCATCCAGATTCTCTATTCCATAGCCATAAAAGATCTTCCCATTCTTTACCGGTCCAACCCATTTGCGCAGCTGCGCCTTGAGCAAATAATTTAGCTTGTTCTGGAGTAGCATGTACGAGGCTATCGGGATTAGAGCTTGGAGCGGGTGCAGGTGGATTAGCTGCAGGTGCGGGAGCAACAGATGCGGTTTGTTGTTGAGTTTGTGATGCTTGTGCGCCATTGTTGCTAGCAGTATTTTTCACATTGCTACTATTCTGATCTTTACTTTGAGCCTGATTTTGCGTTTTATTCTGATTTTGTTGAGTTTGCTGTTGGTTGTTTTTCTTTTCTTGTTTTGCAGATTGCTCAGCATCCTGCTTTTTTGGTTGAGATTTTGTTTGCTGCTTGGATTGTTTTGGCTTTTGCGTATTCGTATTATTTTTGTGAATTGGTGCAGGAGCAGCCTTACCTACAGCAATAACTTGATTAACTGCAGGCTTTACTAAATTTTGCGAAACTAGGGTTGCGCTTTCTGCTTTTCCATCTACGTACGTAACGTTATAAACATCTTCGCGCTCGCCATTCACGCCAGCTTGTTGTACGACGCGAGAATTTGCTGGAAGTTTAGGATCTACTACAGTTTGCGTGGCGAAAGGTAGCGAAACTGTACGAGTTTCTTTGCCATGAGTAACTCGAGAAATACGTAAAATAGTATTTCCATCATCTTCTTCTACGCTTACGCGATCTTCCTTGCCGAGAACTATACCTTGAGAATCAAGAATTGCGCTCGCAGGTAAGTCTCCATTTTGTACGACGCGTGTTTTACCGTCAGCGATAACGCTAATTGGGCCTTTTTT
>NQOP01000002.1:527941-530489 GCA_003585845.1 Bifidobacteriaceae bacterium NR021 | reverse complement strand
GCGTTTTTAGCATTAGCTTTAAAAAAGCCGATTAATTGATCGACGCTAGTTGCAACAGTCCAGAACGGTATAGTTACTCCATCTACAGTGATAGAAGTTTGATAAGCACTGCGAACTGTTACAGTAGAATGATTTGTGAGAATATCTCCAGAAGAAGAAATAACTTGATCGTGAGTTTTTACTGGAACGTGTTGTTCTTCTAATAAGCGTATTGGATTTGTTGAATAAGTGCTTACAATGCGCGTTTTTCCATTTACGACCATTGCAACAGATTTTTTAGCTGTGAATATAAACAAGCTTGTTGCTGTGAGTGATATAGATAAAACGCATGCAATTATTCTTGCACGACGCATTACTATTAATCGTCTAGGCGTCCATCGACGTGCCATACAATCACTCCTTCGCAATAACGCTAACTTTTCTATTATACCTTCAATATTGCATTCAAAATTGAGTGCAAAACAAAATAAAAGTGGGGGCGGGAGAGAAGGGGATATTCCCGCCCCCTATGAGGTGGAGCTGGTTGGGGGACGCTCCACTCTCACCTCGGAAACCCTGAGTTGGGGGAAGGTTCCCGAGTTCTTACTCGCGAAAAGTTTTGTTATAAAGATGATTATGTGCGCAGATATAGATTTGTTATTTTCATAATACGCCATAATTCGGCACTGTATATGAAAAGTAGAAATTTTTTCTATTTTGAATAGTTAATTAGCTGCTATCCCCTCTGCTTTAATCATTTCACGTCATTATATGTGATACGAAAGATAACAAAACTGTAGTTTTGAAATATGAGAATAGAAAATAACAAATACTCACGAAATGAGCGGAATAAAAATGGAGCCTCCTGCCGGGATCGAACCGGCGACCTGCCGCTTACAAGGCGGCCGCTCTGGCCATCTGAGCTAAGGAGGCGATGTTTTCTCGTTAGCATAACGAATCATGCTAAGTAGAACAATTGATTAGTGTACCATATGCCACGTCATTACAAAATTACGGCGATGTTGAATATAGAAACGGCGTGTTTTTTGTTTCGTATATTTACGTATTTGGCAATATAAGGCATTAACATAATGCAGTATGGAAGATACAAGCATGTTCGATTTGCAACCAGGGAATAATGTGGGCGGATACACGCTTATTTCTAGGCTTGGCGGCGGCGCGATGGGGTCAGTTTGGCGTGTTAATGACGATGGCGGAAATCAATATGCTATGAAAATATTACGTGCTTCTGTTAATGCAAAACAGAGTGAAGATGAGGATTCTGAGCAGGAACGTGCTCGAATGCGTTTAAAACGTGAGGCTTTGGCTTTGCAGAGGATTCATCATCCAGGTGTTTGCGCGATAGTGGATATGGAATTAGATGCTTCAATCGCTTTTATTGTGACAGAGTTGATTGAAGGACATAATTTGCGCGAAGACGTGGATGAGAATGGGCCTTATATTGCAGATGATTTAGAGCGTCTTGCGCATAAGCTTATTGAAGCTGTTAAGGCAGTTCATGAAGCCGGTATTGTTCATCGCGATATTAAACCAACTAATGTAATGATTTCTGCTACTGGACCAGTATTAGTAGATTTTGGGATTGCAATGGGTGAAGGTGAAAGCCATGTTACTCGCACGGGATTAGTGATGGGCACTCCTGGTTTTATTGCTCCAGAAATTATTGAAGGCGGAGATTCAGATGAACTTACAGATTGGTGGTCTGTTGCCGCTGTGCTTGCGTTTGCAGCTACCGGTAAGCCTGTTTTTGGCACAAAGCCTATGATGGCTGTTCTGGAGCGTGCTGCTTCAGGAAATGCAGATTTAACGGGGTTGCCTCCTAGAACAATGGCTGCTTTCCGTAAAGCTTTGAACCCGATTCGAGAGCAGCGTTGCGTGCCATCTGATTTAGAAAATGCAATTAGTCAAGATGCTATGGATCCTTTAGCTTGGCCGGAGATGAACCGCCCTTTTGATCGTAACGCCACTAACGTAACTATGCGTGAAATGTGGCGTGAAACAAGTCGTGAAACAAGCCGTGAAACAAAAGAAAAAACTGCTATACTAACAAATTCTCGTGCCTGCGATGCAGCTGGCATAGTTGGTGCAGATAGCATAGCAAATCTTAACTCTGATGGAGAAACGCCAACCGTAACTGTTCGTTCTACTACTGTTATGCCGCATTCATTAGATAGTGAAGACGATAAAACATTTTGTGTAGATGAAAAAACACGAATTAATGCGTTAAACGATGTAGATTTTCAGCATATACAGAACGACAATTCAAACAATTCACGTATTGCACAATCTTCAAAACTTATTCATGCTTCTAATAACGTTTTTGATAATGACAATATTGAAAATGAAGCAGGCGATTCCCTTCATGTTAAAAGTGATGAAGTGCCTTCTGTAGATCATACTCTTAATCAACATGATTATGTGCGTAAAGGAACATGGATACTGCTGATTTGTATAATTCTTCATTTAGCCATTGCTTGCTTAAGTATTCTCGATTCTATTGGTTTTGCGATGGTTTTTATGTGGATTAGTGCAACATCCGGCTACAGTA
>NQOP01000002.1:526310-527161 GCA_003585845.1 Bifidobacteriaceae bacterium NR021 | reverse complement strand
GCGTATTGCAACTTTGCCGTGGCATATTATTCGAGGATTCGTTTACATGCTTCCACGAGTTATAGCTATTGTGGTTTCTGGAGGTATTGGAGCTGTTATATATCCATTTTTCTGTGGTAATAATCCTGAACTACTTTCTATAGATGTTGGATCCTTGCGTATCCTTTTACCAACTTACTCGCCTAATATTTTTTCAAGTGCTGCAGTTGGATATACTCTAGGATTTATTGTTGCATGGGTTGTTTTTGCTGTAGTCAAATGGACTACAAAATTCCGTTTAGGATTAGGTGCGTTATTTTATTCTGGAAAATCATTTGAAAAATAAAAAATAGTACGATACGTAATGTGTATTTTCCGTTGATGCCATCTACTAAACTATGGTGAGGTTATTATTCCATTAGCAAGAATGCTGCTAGGAACTAGTCTTAGTGTGCGAAAATAAAGGGTTGAAGGATAGCAATGCCTAAAATTCAGATGCGTGATAATAAGCAGGGAGATTCATCTGCTACTCGCCTACAAAGAACCATAGAAAATCGCGAACGTGCCGCGTGTGAGGCGCGTGAGCGTCGTCAGCAAGCAATTATCGGCGTTATTGTAGTAATTATTGTTGCGGCTATGTTGGCTGCTGTAGGCATTACAGCGTATCAGGCAGCTTACGTTCAGCCTCAGAAAAAAATAGAGCAATCTGCAAAATCTAATCATAATTTGGATAATATTGATCCAAGTATTCGTCCAAGCGGTGTTAATTCTAAGAATGGCATTCTTATTAGCAAGGATGGGTATGGCAAGCAAGCTGCTGGTGCTCCTACAGTTGCTACTTATTTTGATCCTTTGTGCCCTGGCTGTGGAAA
>NQOP01000002.1:524423-525575 GCA_003585845.1 Bifidobacteriaceae bacterium NR021 | reverse complement strand
AACTTTAATTAAAATGGTTGAAGCAGGTCAAATTAACCTAGAACTTCACCCTATGTCATTCTTGGATGGACTCTCCACTGACCATTACTCGACTCGTGTTTCTAGTGCTATTGCTTATATCGCTTCATATGATAACGATCCAAAGCATTTGCTTAAGTTCATCAATAGTATTTTTAGTGAAAAATTCCAGCCGGAAGAAGGCGAGGGATATAAGCCTGTAAGCAATAAAGAATTGATTAAACTGGCTGAAAAATCTGGAATTCCAAACAAAGTTGCAAGTAAAGCTTTTAACCGCCAATATTTGAAGTGGCAGCTGCTAGTTAATAAATACACTCCTGATCGTAAAGAATTGTGGAATATCAGCGGTTCAAATAAAGGATCTATGACAACGCCGACTGTAACTATTAACGATAAATTGCTTGATATGAATGCCATTAACGAGAAAAAAATGAAGGTGCTTGATGCTCTGCTTCATTGCATTGGCTTGGATAAAAAACAAGTTGGAGTTGCAGGCAAGATGCCTAAAGTGTCTGACACTAGTTCCCCTATTGCATTGTAAATAAGCTAAATTATATAGAAATCTAAATTATTAAATAAAAACGGACGTTGAGTGTATTCTTAACGTCCGTTTTAGTATAGAAATTACTTAATTTTATTTATAAATCAAGCGGCTTACTCTTATATGTAACTTTCGGCATATGACCAGATTTGCCAACATGTTTTTTATCGATTCCCAAAGACTTTAATATAGCTTCCAAAGGATCCATTTGCTTTTCAGAAGCTGCATGTAGATCTACTAGCTTACCGTTAATTGTTACTGTTGGAGTTGTCATAGCGCCTTTATTGGAGCCAGAAACATTCCATAAAGCTTTTTCTTCTGGAGTATTCTCATTAATAACTTCTTGCCACTTAACATATTGTAGGTTAAAGGCTTCATTCGCAATCTTATTTGCAACTCCAGCATCTTCCGCTAAATCAATAAGAGCTTTATTCGGTGTTGCTTGGTATCCATCGCCTTCTTCTGGCTGGAATTTTTCACTAAAGATGCTATTGATGAACTTAAGCAAATGCTTTGGATCGTTATCATACGAAGCGATATAAGCAATACCGCTTGAGACGCGATAAGAATATTGATCTGAGCTAAAACGATTT
>NQOP01000002.1:522902-523687 GCA_003585845.1 Bifidobacteriaceae bacterium NR021 | reverse complement strand
TCTAGGTTAATTTGACCTGCTTCAACCATTTTAATTAAAGTTTCATCAACAGTACGATTAAAGAATCCGCAACCAGGGCACAAAGGATCGAAATAAGTAGCAACTGTAGGAGCACCCGCAGCTTTCTTGCCATATCCATTTTTACTAAGAAGAATTCCGCCTTGTAAATTAGATGCTGTTGGAATTTCAGAAGAAGACAATTTTTTAATTTCTTTGGCTATTTGGGAGTCTGCTATATCTTCAGTTTGTGTATCTGGTTTATTGGTTGCTGGATCTTCAATTTTTACTTGTGGCTTATTGGTTGTTGTCTTTTCAGTTTTTACTTGTGGTTTATTGATTGAATTGTAATAAGTCATAAACCCAGCTCCTGCAACGAATGCAAGAATAATTAGTACTATCACGATGCCAATTAAGCTTTTACTATAAGGGGTATTCGATTTTTGCATTTCATTACTTGTCGTTTCTTGTTGTTGATCCATGGTTATTCTCCTTTTGTGCGCCTTACTCGACACGCCGAGTTTATGCAAAATACTGATTTTTTGCTGTTTTTCTAAGATAAACATGATATATTAAGGCATGGCTCAACGAAGAGAACCTTCAATGGACCAGGTAAGTAAACTGTGGACGATTGATACCCGCCGATGTAGGAATTGGGGTCATGAGTGCACACCCTTCACTACGGATCGTTCGGCACGTACCTGCCGATGAAAGGACATATCATGGCAGAAGTTGTATTTGATCATGTGACTCGTATATACCCGGGCAACGATAAGCCTTCGGTTGAT
>NQOP01000002.1:518910-522177 GCA_003585845.1 Bifidobacteriaceae bacterium NR021 | reverse complement strand
GACTTGAACATGACTATTAAAGATGGTGAGTTCCTCGTACTCGTTGGTCCATCTGGTTGCGGTAAGTCAACTACTTTGCGTATGTTGGCAGGTCTTGAAGAGGTTAACAAAGGACGTATCCTCATCGGCGGTCAAGATGTTACTACAATGCAGCCAAAGGATCGCGATATTGCAATGGTCTTCCAGAATTATGCACTGTATCCACATATGACAGTTGCTGACAACATGGGCTTTGCTTTGAAGATTGCTGGTGTTCCTAAAGAAGAAATCCGCAAGCGTGTTGAAAAAGCTGCAGAAGTGTTGGATTTGACAGAGTATTTGGATCGTAAGCCAAAGGCTTTGTCTGGTGGTCAGCGCCAGCGTGTTGCTATGGGTCGCGCAATTGTTCGTGAACCAAAAGTCTTCCTTATGGATGAGCCTCTTTCCAACCTCGATGCTAAGCTCCGCGTTCAGACTCGTACTCAGATTGCTGCTTTGCAGCGTCAGCTTGGTGTTACTACTCTGTACGTTACCCACGATCAGACTGAAGCTTTGACCATGGGTGATCGCATTGCAGTGATTAAGCTTGGCGTATTGCAGCAGGTTGGAGCTCCTACTGAGCTTTATGACCGCCCTGCAAATGTATTCGTCGCAGGCTTCATTGGCTCGCCATCCATGAACATCAATCAGCATCCAGTTGTAAATGGTCGAGCTCAGATCGGTGAGGATTCTATAGTTCTTCCAGCTGAGGCTGTTGACAAGCTCACTGCAGAGGATAACGGACAGATTATTGTTGGCTTCCGTCCAGAAGACGCAAGCTTGGCAACATCCGATGATCCAGATGCGTTCTCCTTGAAGGTAATGAACGTGGAAGATCTCGGTTCTGATGGCTATATTTATGGCAATATCATCACCGATGGTTCTCCTGAGGAAGCATCTACGATGATGTCTGATCAAAACAAGCTCACGACTATTCGCGTGAACCCACGTGCTCTTCCAAAGGTTGGCGACACCGTGAAGATCAAGATTGATCCATCTAAGATGCATCTGTTCGCACCTTCTACGGAGTTGCGTTTGAACTAAAATGTTGGTTTGCCTGCTTATAAGCTAATGAGCAAACTTTCGGTATAAGGTATAGCGGGGTTCGCAATATGACGCGAACCCCGTTTTTGGCACAAAAAAGCAGCATAATAAGTGTGCAATAATACATCATTACAATGCATCGCTTATTATATATAGTTGTTATCAATAATTCGTCGGTGGTTGAGCTGTGTTTATGTTGAATGCAGTGATATCGTTGGCATGAGCTTGATTGGTAAATAAACTTTATGGAATGGAATGACGCTCCTCAATTAGACCCGCGTGCTGTGCAAGCAACTTCGGTATCTGCACAGGACGAGAATGCGTCGTCTCAAGAGCCGCAGGCACTTAAGATTACTGCGGCTAGTTCAAATCCAAAAATGTTTACACTGCCTTGGGAATTACCGCTTTCTCAATGGCCTGCTGATTTATTCGTGAATTTGCCGCGTGGTATTTCTCGTCACGTTGTGCGATTTGTTCACGTTGGCGATGAAGTGTATGCAATGAAGGAAATTACTCGTCAAGTTGCAGAACGTGAGTATGAGCTTTTGCGTAGGCTTCGTAAACTTGAGTTGCCTACAGTTACTCCTATAGCTGTTGTTGCAGGACGCCATGACGCTAATGGTGAAAAGCTTGAGGCAATGTTAGTTACGAAACATTTGAAATTCTCACTACCATATCGTGCATTATTTGCTCGTACGTTGCGTCCGGATACTGCAGAGCGCCTTATCGATGCGCTTGCTGTTCTTATGGTGCGCTTGCATCTTTCTGGCTTCTATTGGGGCGATGTATCGCTTTCCAACGTGCTGTTTTTGCGAGATGCAGATGCTTTTTCTGCATTCCTAGTTGACGCAGAAACTGGTGATTTGCACGGAAGTTTAACAGAAGGTCAACGAGAATACGATATCGATTTAGCTCGAACCAACATTATTGGTGAGCTTATGGATTTGAGCTCCGGTCAGCTTTTACCGACAGAAGTAGATGAAATCAGCATAGGCAATCGTCTAGTAGATCGTTATCATTCGCTTTGGAGTACGCTTACTGACGTTGATAAGTTCAGTCCTGATGAGATGTGGCGAATTGAACGTCGTGTTAATCGTCTAAATGAGCTTGGTTTCGATGTTGACGAGTTGGAGATGAAGACTTCAGAAGATGGTCGAAGAGTGCTCGTTCGTCCTCGCGTTGTGGATGCTGGCTATGCTTCCCGCAAGCTTCTTCGTCTTACTGGATTGGATGTTCAAGAGAATCAGGCCCGAAGGCTTCTGAACGATTTGGATGCGTATCGCACTTCTACATGGCGTCAAGGTGAAGAGCTGGAAATCGTCGCAACTGATTGGATGCGTGAAATTTTCGAGCCAACAGTTCGTATGATTCCTCCTGAATTCCGTTCGCAAATTGAACCAGCTCAGTTCTTCCATGAAGTGTTGGATCATCGTTGGTTTATGGCAGAAAAAGTTGGCCACGACGTTGCTATGCAAGATGCTGTAACTAGCTATATTAAGAACGTATTGCCACAGTACAAAATGGATAAGCATGTTCTTGCTGCTATTAATGCAGATGCTGATTCTGGCGTTGTGGATGATGAATACACGTATTCTTCTCCAGCACCTGTAGGTCACGATATATATGAAGATGATCAAGACGCTAGTGTTTGGGCGAGTTGAGTATTGCGTTATATAAGTAATTAGCTAATTCTTAACAAGTACGGCATCGATTTTTGTCTTTGATTTTAAGCGAATTTTTCGTAAGGGGAGCTTCGACTCCCCGTTTTTTTTATTGCAGTTTACTCGCTTACCCTAAATTTGGGTATAAAAAAGTGCCCCCTGTGGGACTCGAACCCACAACCCAAGACTTAAAAGGACTCTGCTCTGCCAATTGAGCTAAAGGGGCAACAAATGCCAAGTGTACTACAGTCAATCGACGAAGTGAATATCGTGTTAACTTATGCGTGTTACATATATTTATTGCAGTATTCCGAGTGACTCCAGTTTTGCTTTTATTTGTGTTGCTGATGGCTCAACCATAAAAGTATTATCTGCAAAAGTAACAACTGGAATATGCTTTTGATTGCTTATTTCAATCGCTTTTTCTTCAGCTCCCTCTTCTGTTTCAATATCATGCCAAACAAATGCTACGCCGTACTGGGTTAGTGCAGCTTTTGCACGTTTGCAATCTCCGCACCAATCTGCACCGTATACATTTACGGTA
>NQOP01000002.1:490161-518158 GCA_003585845.1 Bifidobacteriaceae bacterium NR021 | reverse complement strand
AGATTTATTTATTACGACTTTTATTAGTGTAATAGATGCAGGTGTACCTAGACATATTGATGTTGAAGTGTGACAAAGATGAGAAAAAATAGTGAAATGTATTGCTAGTGTCCCTTGACTTTCATAGTCTTGATGTCATGAATATGGTTATGGATATGAACATGCTAATTTGGTTTGCGGCTGCAGCTGTTGTTATTGCAATCTTATTGGTAACAGTTGCAGTTATTTTGCGCATTCACGGCAATAGTCATGGGCCAGTAATTCCTGAAAGCGTTGATAGCTCAATCGATACGAGCAAATCTAAATCGCGCGGCACAAAACGATCTGAAAAGCAGATAGAAAGTGACGTTGCTGTTGCGCACAATGAAGAAGCGAAGTCTGAATCATTGCCAGAAAGCACATCTTCGCGTATTAAGCGTCTTCGCGAACGGTTGGCTCATAGTGCAAATCCATTTGGCCGTGCATTGTTTAATATCATAAGCAAGGATCATCTTTCGGAAGAAGATTGGGAAGATGTAGAAGATACTCTTCTTATGGCCGATGTTGGTTCTCGAGCTAGTGAAGAATTAGTAGGAGACCTACGCAAAGATGCACGCATTGCTGGTACATCTAGTGCAGAAGATGTGCATTCGGCATTGCGTACGAAACTTTTGAAAATAGTAGATGAAGATGCTGATCGACGCTTGAACGCAGATAAATCAGATGCGCATCATCCTAGCGTTATTATGATGGTCGGCGTTAATGGCACCGGTAAAACCACTACTGCTGGAAAATTAGCGCGATTGTTTATTGCTAAAAAACGTTCAGTAATGTTTGCTGCAGCAGATACTTTTCGTGCGGCTGCAGCTGATCAACTTGAAACTTGGGCATCTGCAGTAAGCGTGCCAGTTGTTCGTGCAGATAAAGACGGTGCTGATCCTGCTTCTGTTGCTTTTATAGCTGCAAATAAGGCGAAAGAAGAGCAAGCTGATTTATTAATTGTGGATACTGCTGGTCGTTTGCAAAATAAAGCAAATTTGATGGAAGAGCTTGGCAAAATTCGTAGGGTTATAGAAAAAACTATGCCTGTTGATGAAGTATTGCTGGTATTGGATGCTACTACTGGTCAGAATGGCATGTCTCAAGCAAAAGTATTTGCTGAAGCTATTGGCATTACGGGTGTAGTTCTTACTAAGCTCGATGGTTCCGCTAAAGGTGGAATTGTTATAGCTGTTCAACGCGAACTTGGCGTACCTGTTAAGCTAGTAGGTCTTGGCGAAGGGCCGGATGATTTAGTGCCGTTTGATGCTCAAAGCTTTGTAGACGGTCTGCTCGCTTAATGCTGAGCATTGACGTAGCTGCATGAGTGGTAGTTTTTAATGTTCCATTAAAGTTCTTCTATGAGTTTTGGCTATAAGGGTTTCTCGGTACAATAGTTATATAAGTAATACTTAAGCTGCAATGATGTTATTGTTGCGCTGTTTCAAATAATTGAGGTGAAAAATGACCACAATGGATCCGCAATGGGCATTGTTGGCTGGCGCGTTGGTGTTTATTATTACGCCGGGTATTGCCCTGTTCTATGGAGGCCGTGAACGCGCTACTTCCATGGTGAATATGATGATGCTTTCAGCTGGCGCTATTGCTGTAACCACACTGGTTTGGACGCTGTGGGGATGGTCGTTAGCTTTTGCTGGCAAAGATATGGCTGGCGGTGTTATAGGTGATCCATTGAGTGGTTTGCTGTTCCGCGATTCTATGGTGGCAGATCATGGTGTGTTTACGTCTATGGACGCAAATTCCGGATTATCTGGCGGCATTCCTGCAGCTTTTCGTTTAGCATGTGCTGTTGTTGCAGTAGCTCTTATCACCGGAGCTCTCGCCGGTCGAGTGCGTTACGCTATTTGGCTTATTTTCGTAGCTGTATGGATTACTTTAGTATTCGCTCCATTAGCACATATGGTGTGCGGTGGTGGCTTACTTTCACCTAATGGTGCTATTTCACAGGCGTTAGGTATTTCAGTGCATGACTTCGCAGGTGGCTCTATATTGCATATTGCTGCGGCTGTTTCGGCTTTTGCGATTGTTATGATTATTGGCGGACATGCTCACTTCCCTCTTAAGCGTTTTGTTTTGCATATTAAGAATGTTGCGCATACGAGTGGCAATGCTAATTCTGGAGCTACTAATTCGCGTAATCCTAAAAGTCGTTTATCGCGCGCATTGTGGGCTGATGTTGAGCATGCTAAAAATGCCGCTAGTGAGACTGTTGTCTCTCCAGTTGCTACAGTAACTGAAGTTGCTGCTGAATCCACTGCAACGCAGTCAGCAGTTGAAAATGGTGTTGCTGCTCGCCAACCGCATAATGTTCCTTTCGTTATGCTTGGCGTTTTCCTGATTTGGTTCGGTTGGCTTGGGTTAATGATTGGTTCTTCTGCGGGTGTTCCTGGAGTTGCTGGTTATGCTTGGGTGAGTTCCACAATAACTGCTTCTGCTTCAATGCTTGCCTGGGGTGTGACTGAACGTTTACACTCTGGATGCTTTACTGCTTTGGGAGCTGCGTCTGGCGTTATGGCTGGATTGGCTGCAAGCGCTGCAGCCGCGGATGTTATTGCTCCATTGTGGGCTTTAGTTTTGGGTGTTCTTTCGGGTGTTATTACTTCTTTAGTAACTCACTCTCGTACTTTTGTGCGCTACGATGGCGCTTTACATGTAGTTAGCGTTAATGGTGTTGCTGCACTTATTGGTGTGCTTGCAGTAGGCTTATTCGCTGATGGTTCCGGATTACTTGCTGTTGGTGATTGGCATCAATTAGTTGCACAACTGTGCTTGATCGGAATTACGGTTCTTTATGCAGGTGCCGTAACTGCAGTGCTAGCTTTTGTTCTTGAAAAGCTTTTTGGATGGCGAATCTCGGAAGCTAAGGAACGTAAGGGCGTTGATTTAGCTGATCAAGGAGAGCGTGCTTACGATTTTTCTTCTATTGCACAAAGTCATGATGGCGCTGTAGTTGCTGTTGCCGATGATGATGCAGATAAGACTCAAATGGCTGTTCTTACTTCCGTTGATATTGATATGAGTGAAAACGAGATTGAACAATCTGATTTTATGGCTGATCAATCTGAGGCAAATTCTGAGCAAGGTGATTCCAAGGCTGATGATACTAAATCTGAAGTTGAGCAAAAAGAGTCTTCTTCTGAAGAAGAATCTGAAACTGTAGAAAAAGATAAATCAGCGCAAAATAATAAAAAAACAGAAAAACGAAATAATAGTGCTAAAGAATAGAAGCATGTGCGTAAGCGCTATTGTTTAGTAGCAAGTTCTAGTTATTTTGATATAAACCGCATGTCTTATCTAAGATATGCGGTTTTGTTATTTTTGCTAATTTAAAATCAAGTTTTTTAATGAATAACTTATTTTTAGTGAATAAGTTATTCATATGACACGCACGAATTGCTTGATGTGGATAAAAAAGATAAGTTATCCACATTTTAGGCGTGTCTACGTGGATATCACACAAATTTATCCACATAGTGGGGATAACATTGTGGATATCCTGCGGATAACTTTTTAAAATAATATTTTCATTTGCGATTTACGCATATTTGTGTTACTTCACTTGCAGTTGTTTTTACATGAAATTTGTTACTATATTGCGATCTTCTTTTATACAAGCGTGACAAAGTAGCGGTAGAATGAAGCATTATGACAAATCAAAAGTTGGACAACCAGAACAAAAAAGACGTACTGCGCAATATTTGGCTACTAGCCGTACCAACTTTTGGACAGCTCATATCTGAGCCAGCATTTGTACTTATTGACACTGCTATTATTGGCCACATTGGCAAAAGCGCTCTAGCAGGTCTTTCTATCGGATCAACGGTACTTCTTACTACTACAGGTCTTTGCTTATTTTTGGCTTACAACACAACTTCACAGGTTGCGCGTCTTTTAGGCGCAGGTAAGCGTCGAGAAGGTTTTAGCATTGGCATGGATGGATTGTGGCTTGCATTATTGCTTGGCATAATTCTTACAGTCATACTTATTTTTGCTGCTGAACCGTTATGCTACGCAATAGGCGCGCGTGGTTCTACGTTGCAAAATGCTATTGTGTACACACAAATGGTTATGCCTGGATTGCCTGCGATGCTACTCGTATATGCAGCAAATGGCATATTTCGCGGTCTTTGCAACGTGCGCATAACATTATTTGCTGCTGTAAGTGGAGCTGTTCTAAATACAATTCTCGATATAATCGCAGTATTTGGTCTCAACATGGGAATTGCTGGTTCTGGTATTGCAACAATGATTGCGCAATGGTATATGGGACTTGTTCTCACTATTCCTGCAATTATTTGGGCTACTCAAAGTGGCGCGCGTCTCAAACCGCATTTCCAGCATATTCTACATTCTGCTGGAACTGGTATGCCTTTGTTTGTTCGTACACTTGCATTGCGCGTGTGCATGGTAGCTACGGTTGTTACTGCGACTCATCTCGGTACCAATACTCTCGCTGCGTATCAGGTTGCTAATTCTTGCTGGAATTTTGTTATGAATATTTTAGATGCAATTGGTATTGCTGCGCAGACTATTGTTGCTGCAGCGCTAGGTGCAGGCTGTCGTAAGCGCGCAGGAATGATTACGCGTATTTGTGCTCAAGTGGGAGCTGTAAGCAGCGTAGGGGTCGGTTTATTCATGATTTTCGTGGGTTGGAGTTGCGCGCCACTATTTAGTCAGCATACAGATATTCAGTTTTTAATTTCTGTAGGCATGACAATATTAGGATTGTTCTTGCCTCTTGCTGGATGGATGTGGGCACTAGATGGTGTATTAATTGGCGCAGGTGATCACCGTTACTTAGCAAAAGCTTGCTCAGTAATGGCTGTCGTGTATTTAACATTTTTGGCGCTCACAAGCGTTTTTGATGTCGTCATCGACGCTAATGACGTGATAAGAACTATTACTTTATGGGTTGTTTTAAATGCTGTTTATATTGGGGGGCGTGCAATAGGCAATAGTTTGCGCATAAGAAATGATACGTGGATGGATTCTGCGCTAAAAATGTAAATAAAGTTTTGTGTTAATACATTTACGTTTTTTCATAATACGTGCGCGCGTTTATACTCGTTTTTATGGCAGATAATGATATGTGGCAATCTACTAAAGGCAATGTTATCCGCGCAGGTAGCAATCGTGGTGGCAATGGTGACGCCTCTGCATATGGTTCTGGCGTTGCAAATCGTGGTGCTGAAGTGGGTGCTACGTTGTTTGATCGTGTGCCTCCTCACGATGTTGATGCAGAAATGGCTGTGCTTGGCGGAATGCTTATGAGCAAAGATGCTATTGGCGAAGTGTCTCAATTGCTTGAAACATCAGATTTTTATTTACCGCAGCACCAAACAATTTATGATGCTATTCTTACGCTTTTCGCTGGCTCACAGCCTGTTGACGTTGTGCTTGTAGCTAACGAATTAATGAAAGATGGAAATCTCGATAAAGTTGGCGGAGCTGACTATTTGCACAGCCTAGTAGCTTCTGTGCCAACAGCCGCAAACGCAATGTACTACGCAGATATTGTGCACCAAAATGCTGTTCTTCGTAACGTTATTACTGCTGGCACAAAAATTGCACAAATGGGCTATTCTGCTTCCGGAGCGCAAGCAGAAGATATTGTAAATCTTGCGCAATCAGAAGTGTATGAGATGAGTGCCGGCAAAGTGCGTCAAGATTACGTTGCTATTGGCCCAGTTTTGCAAAATACACTTGATCAGCTCGATAAAATGCAAAATCACGAACTTGAACAAGGTGTGCCGACTGGATTTAGAGATATTGACGAAGTTACTCAAGGTTTGCAACCTGGCCAAATGATTGTTGTTGCTGGTCGTCCAGCTATGGGTAAGTCAACACTTGGCATTGACTTTGCGCGCTCAGCAGCACTACACCACAATATGACGTCTATTGTGTTCTCTCTAGAAATGAGCAAAGTGGAATTGGCTCAGCGCATTATTGCTGCAGAAACTAATATCCCACTCGCTGCTATGCGAAGAGCGGAAGATATTACTCCAGATCGTTGGAATACTCTTAATACTTTTTGGACAAAAATGCAAAACGCTCCGCTTTTTATTGATGACAGTCCAAATATGAGCTTGATGGAAATTCGCGCAAAATGCCGTCGTTTGAAGCAAACTAATGATCTGAAGCTAGTAGTTATCGATTACCTTCAGCTTATGAGTTCCGGCAAGCGCGTGGAAAGTCGTCAGCAGGAAGTTTCGGAATTCTCGCGTGCGCTGAAGCTTCTTGCTAAAGAGCTTGAAGTGCCAGTTGTGGCTTTGAGCCAGCTTAATCGTGGACCGGAAATGCGAAACGACAAGAAACCACAGCTTTCAGATTTGCGCGAATCTGGTTCTATTGAGCAGGATGCTGACGTTGTGTTCCTAGTGCATCGCCCTGATTTTTACAATAAGGAAGATCGCCCAGGCGAAGCAGATATTATTATGGCAAAGCATCGTAACGGCCCTACTGACACGTTTAATCTTGCCTTCTTGGGTGCAACTTCCAAGTTCATGGATATGCCGCAAGACTACCAGCAATAAGGGGTGTGATTTAGTATGTCAAGCCGCGACCATGAATCGCATAAAAAGTTGCGCCAAAATTTGCATAAGCATTGGTACAGTTTTGCCATGCCTGCTGTAGGAAAGCTTGTTTGCGCTCTTTCTAGGGTGCTTCACCATGGTGGAAGCGCATTGCCGGGGAAAGTTATTGAGAGCCTCGATTCTGGCTTTTTAGCGCGCACTCTTGCCGCATTGCCGTACGGAATAGTGTTGATTTCTGGCACCAATGGCAAAACTACCACAACGCGTATGGTAACTTCTATGCTGCGCGACGCAGGACTTAACGTATTTACTAATCCAACCGGTTCAAACTTTACTAGAGGAGTAGTTGCTGCTCTTGCTAAAACTATGCCTGCTTTTGGTACAAAACTAAATGCGGATATTGCAGTTTTAGAGCTCGACGAAGCGTACGCAGTGCATTTTGTAAATCAAATCAAGCCACGCTACTCTTTATTGCTAAACGTTATGCGAGATCAGCTCGACCGATTCGGCGAAATTGACACAACTGCAAAACTATTAAGCAACGTAGCTGAAGCAACTGAAGGAACAGTAGTGCTAAACCGTGAGGATCCACGTATTCGTGCGCTCGCAAAAGTTGTTCCTTCCGGGACTTGTGTGCGGTATTTTGGTTTGGATGATGCAGTAAAAAGCATGTTCCCGACGGATGATGATTTGCACAATAGTTCCGAAAAAAGCGAAAATTGCGAAGATACTGCAGAAAGCAAGGCTAACAATCTTCCTAAAGCAGACGTTGTGCTTTCAAAAGTTGGAGACCATGAGGCTGAGTTTATACTTGATGGCAAGCGTAAAACTACTTCTGTAAAACTCGACGGCGCTTACAATATTTTCAACGCTGCTGCTGCAGCAACAGTAGTTCGCGCTATCTTGGCGGACGCTGCAAAACAAAATTCTGCGCTGCAAAAATTCGACGACGACGCGCTTATGGAAGCGATTTCGCACGTGACTCCTGCTTTTGGTAGAGGCGAAGTAATTGAAGTTAATGGCGCTCCTGTTGAGCTTGTTTTAGTGAAGAATCCTATTGGTTTTAGGCTTGCAATCGCTTCGGATCATCCGCAAAATCACGATACCATGATTGCAATTTGTGACGAATACGCTGACGGTAGAGACATGAGCTGGCTGTGGGACGTTGATTTTGCAAGCTTTAGAGACACTGGGGTTGAGTGCGTTTCTGGTACTCGCGCATGGGATATGGCTTTGCGTCTGCAATACGATAAAGTCTCGGCTCGCAATGTGAATACGGATTTGGAAGAAGATGCTAAAGCTTTTGTAAACGGCGATTTTAGTGGTAACGCTAAAAACGCTAAACGCATATATTGCACGTATACTGCTATGCTTCGCGTGCGAGCGGCTTTAGCGCAACTTGCGGAAGTTAAAGACGTTGGAGTTGGGAAGTAATTGTCATGAATGGTTCCAGTGATATTAGTAAAGCAAATGCTACTTGTGAAGAAAATCGCGTGCTAGATATTGTGTCGTTGTACCCGAAAGACATGAATATTTACGGGGACTACGGGAATGTGCTTACGATTATGCGCCGAGCGGAATTGTATGGCTACGAGCCTGTGCTACACGAATACAATGTTGGCAATTTATGGCCAGAACACGTGGATATGATTCTTGGTGGCGGCGGTCAAGATCATGGTCAAAGTAGAGTCACGGAAGATTTATTTGCGCGCGCGGATGCGATTCGTGGGCTTGCAAAAGATGGCGTTCCAATGCTTATGATTTGTGGACTTTACCAGCTTTTTGGAGACTATTTTGAAACCGTTGAGGGTCAAAAGCTTAAAGGAATTGGCATACTTGGCGAGCATACGGTTGGTCAAGACGTGCGCATGATTGGAAATCTTGTGGAGCATAGTGCCGATTTTGGCGATATTGTGGGATACGAGAACCATTCTGGGCGCACAAGCTTGGAAGATGGCACGCAGCCGCTTGGCTCGGTTAATAGTGAAAATTGCGGTAATAATGGCAAAGATCACACGGAAGGAGCGCGCAAATACAATGTTATTGGAACGTATATGCACGGCTCAGTTTTGCCGAAAAATCCGCGTCTGGCTGACTTTTTAATTCGTACTGCTGCACAAAATCGTTACGGCGAATTTTCGCCAAAGCAGACTGATTCTCGGCGCGCGGAGCTTGCTAAATTAGACGAATTAGCCGAGCGCGCTCGCGAAGTGGCCGTAACTCGTCCGCGGTAAAGAGATTTATCTGCGCAAAATTTGTCAACGCTAAACACAAAAGCCTGCTGAAAATCGCAAAGTGTTGCAAATCAGCAGGCTTTTTGTAGTTTTTGATTCTAGTTTTTTGATTCTAGCTTTCGCTTGATTCGGTTAGTAACTATTAGTCAATCAAGCCATACAAACGATCACCAGCGTCTCCAAGACCTGGAACAATATAAGATTTGTCGTTCAAATGCTCATCAACAGCGCAAACAACAACCTTAAAGTCAATAGAAGGATCAATCTCCTTCTCCAAGCGTTCCAAGCCTTCTGGAGCTGCCAAAATGTTAATAGCAGTAACATCCTTAGCGCCGCGCTCAGCTAAGTAGTGCGTAGCGGCAATAAGAGTGCCACCAGTGGCAAGCATTGGGTCAAGAAGGAAGCACTGACGACCAGTTAAATCTTCTGGCAAACGGTTGGCATAAGTGATAATGTCGAGCGTCTGCTCGTCGCGCTTCATGCCAAGGAATCCAACCTCAGCGGTTGGAAGAAGGCGAGTCATGCCATCGAGCATGCCAAGACCAGCGCGCAAAACCGGCACAACCATTGGGCGTGGGCGGTTCAAATGCTTGCCGGTCATCTTGCAAATAGGAGTTTCAATCTCGCGATCGCTAACTTCCAAATTGCGGGTTGCTTCGTATGCTTCGAGGGTTACCAATTCGGAAACCAACTCGCGGAAAATATTAGAAGGTGTATTCTTATCACGCAAAACGGTGAGCTTGTGGTCCACCAGCGGATGATGTAAAACATGAAGATCCATACCTTCTAGATTAGTGCAAGCATTGCACGTTAAGCTAGCGGCGTGCCGTTATTTTTGCGCGAAATATAAACAAATGTTGAGTAAAAATATATATTTTATTTAAACTTATCTAACAAAATTAAAATCTAAAATCTAAAATTCAAAATCTAAAATTCAAAAACAGAAACGATACTGACTTGCGAAAGCGCCTGTCGGCGCAAACGCCGCTCGCAGCGGCAAAAAATGGAGCCCGGGGCTTAAACACAAGCCAGCATCATTTTGAGTATACCTTGTTTTCTGTTTTCACGCGCCGCACAATTTTAATCGAAAATAATTTATTCCAACTTTCCTGCGCGCCACAATTTCGCTCCATTAGCAAAAGATAACGAAAGCGCGTGCATATTAGCGGATACGTGCAAAATTTTTGCAATTTTCTGCGCGTGTATTTTATTTTCCTGCTCGTCTAACTTTTTTGCGTAAACTCGCATTCCGCGTGCAATAATCGAAGTAAAAGCTGAAGATCGGTAAAGCGCTACAGCAAAATCGCCTGTAAAAGCACCGGAAAGAATAGAGTCTGCAAGTCGCGCAATATCTTCTCCGGTAGGAGCTTCGTCAATTCCTGTAATAGCTGAAGCGCTCGTTGCTTCAGGCTCGCCAAGGCGCCAATACTCAGCGTAAGCTTCGCGCTGTTTCCGTAGCGACATGCGCAATAAATATAGTCGCCACAACATTCCAGGAATAGACTCAGCTTCCGCGTGACTCCACAAATCTGCAATAACTTCGATGCCTTCATTCTCAACCAAATTCAGCACGCGCTCAACGATTTCCGGCGACTGCGTTTTATGAACGCGGTTAAGTAAAACAGCGGCTGAAGTGTGGCTAATTTCGTTTACAACCTGCGGATCTGTGCCGCCTTCAATCTGCGCGAGCATCGCAGGATCCATTTGTGCAGGCCTGCTAGGACGGGCGGCTCCTGTAGGGCTTGGCATAAAAGCAGATCTGCTTGAATGAATAGAACTCGATTGTGAATTTAAACTAGTAGACACTTGGAAGAACCTTTTCAATATCGATAATACGAGCGCCTTTAGGGGTACTAATTATGTGCAAAACTATTGCGCTTCCTGTAGGCATGTATGGAGATTTTTGGCTGAGTATGCGCTTGTGTGCTCTAGGTTTTGTTATTTCGCGCAAATAATCGAAGAAAGTGCCAATAACCGGGCGGTGCAAGCACATGACTGTTGCGTTGTTGACTGTGCTTGCATTTTGTTCATTTTGCTCAAGATTTTGTATTTCTTTTATAAGCACAGACAATGTAGATTTTGGTTTTTTCTCGTGACAATCTTCTGTAAGTTCCGCAACTTGTTCGATAGAAAGCGAAGAGTCGCGCGCAAAAGCCGCAACCGTTTCCAAGCAACGCTTCCAAGGAGACGATATGATTTTATTCGGCGCGTAGCAGGCAAGCTCGCGGCCTAAAGCGTATGAAGCGGCAGCACCCAGAGGTGTGATTGGTCGAGTTGCTTCACTTCCTTGCCAAGTTTTTCGAGACTCAGCTTTTCCGTGACGCACCAGAAGCAACGTGCTGTATTCTCCTTGACCTGCGTGGAGCTTCTCTAAGAAAGCGTCTAGTACTTCGCGGTCGCTATCGTGCGTAAGTTTTTTGCGCGCTTGAGAAGGAGTAAGCCATAAAACATTGCCAATTTCAGTAGGCTTAGCTGGCTTAATTGGTCCGAAAGCAGGAAGACGCTTTGCTGCGGTTGGTTTATCGATTAAGCGCATCATCCAGTAGTGGATTCGCTTTATTACTTCCGGCTGAGAATTGCGATTTTGGTTGCTATTTGATGTGTTGCTCTTGGAAGATTTTTTGCCTTCGCGCTCAAGCGGATACTCTATTTTGGCGATGTGCGGACCAAGTGTGACTGAATATCCTGTTTCTTCTCCAACTTCGCGCACTGCTGTGTGGCGATGCGATTCTTTTGGCTCATTCTTTCCTTTTGGCCAGCTCCAATCGTCATATTTAGGACGGTAGACTAGGCAAAGCTCGAAGTCGTCGTCGCTAGGCTTTATTGCGCTTATTGGCTTATTTGCATGGTTTGGATTTATTGCGTTGCTGCCTGTTTTTGTATCTTCACCTGCGTTTGAGCTGTTTGTAGTATTGCGCTTGCGATAAATAATTCCGCCAGCTGCTTCAACGTATTGCGTCGTTACTGCACTCATATTCACTATTTTAGCGGTTTTCTTTCGCGAATTTTAGTTGTGCCGTAATCTTTTACTTTTGTCACAGTCGTAGCAGTAGCAAAAGCGCTGTTATTGTTTTATAATCCTTAAACATCCCAAAACTGGCAAATCGCAGCGTAAAAAACCTCCTAAAACTGGCAAATGGTGCTGTAGAAGATTTTGGCTATTGCTGGAACGCTTAAAATTTAGCCAGATTATAAGGGTCAATAAATACAACAAGAGCCAGAAACATGTTACTGAATCTGGCTCTTGCTTATCGTTTATTTAGTTGCTTGCGATTAGTTCGCACCGCGAGGCTTACGCGTGTGAGTGTGAATCAAGTAAGCCTGGCTGTCTACGAGCGGACGACCTTCCTTATCGCGAGAATGCAAGGTATACGTGCCGTCGCCATCCATCCACCACGAAACAGTAGAATCAGCCATTTGCAAATCAATGTACTGAATCAAAGCTTCAACCTGATCAGGCGCACTGATACGAACCAGCGTCTCAACGCGGCGGTCAAGATTACGGTGCATTAAATCAGCCGAACCAATCCACACTTCTGGACCGCTTGCAGGGCCGTCACCAATCTGCGGACCGCAAGAATTAGCGAATGCGTAAATACGGCTGTGCTCAAGGAATCGGCCAAGAATAGAGCGAACGCGAATATTGTCGCTCAATCCCTCAATTCCAGGCTTAAGCGAGCAGATTCCGCGCTCAACGATATCAATCTTTACTCCAGCTTGCGAAGCTCGATACAAAGCGTCAATAGTCTTCTCGTCAACCACAGAATTGACCTTAATCTTAATCCAAGCTTCCTTTCCAGCAAGAGCTGCAGCTTCCTCGCGCTGAATTCGCTCAATAATACCAGTTCGAACTGTACGAGGAGCAACAAGAAGGCGGTGGAAACTAGACTTCGGCGCATAACCAGAAAGCTGATTAAACAAGCGAGTCAAATCCTGGCCGACTACAGGATCGCAAGTAAGCAATCCCAAATCCGTGTACAAGCGAGCAGTCTTAGGATTGTAATTACCTGTGCCAACGTGGCAGTAGCGTCGCAATCCTTCTGCTTCCTGACGAACCACGAGTGAAAGCTTGCAGTGAGTTTTCAAACCAACAATGCCGTACACAACGTGAACGCCTGCGCGCTCAAGCTTACGAGCCCAAGCAATATTTGCATCCTCGTCAAATCGTGCTTTAATCTCAACCAGCGCAAGCACCTGCTTGCCAGCGTGAGCTGCGTCAACAAGAGCGTCAATAATTGGCGAATTGCTAGACGTACGATACAAAGTTTGCTTAATTGCAAGAACCTTCGGATCAGCAGCAGCTTGCGCAAGGAAAGCCTGCACAGAAGTAGAGAACGAATCGTAAGGATGATGCAACAAAATGTCGTGCTCGCGAATCGAAGCGAAAATATCTTGCGCGTGGCTAGTTTCAACTTCCGCAATCTGACGGTTCGTAGTAGGAATAAACGGACGATACTTCAAATCTGGGCGATCAAGCGCCTGTAATTCAAACAATACCGTCATATCAAGCGGCGAAGGCAAGCGATATACTTCCTCAGGGCTTACACGAAGCTGATTTGCAAGAAGCTGAGAAAGGAATGGGCTGGCTTCGTTAGAAATTTCCAAACGAATAGGCGGTCCAAAACGACGACGAAGGAGTTCCTTCTCCATAGCGTTGAGCAGATTTTCTGCGTCGTCTTCCTCAACGTCAATGTCCTCGTTGCGCGTAACTCGGAAGGAGCGGGCTTCCTTAATAATCATGCCTGGGAAAAGCGATTCCAAGTGTGCTGCAATCAGCTTTTCCATAGTAATGAAGCCGTAACGCTCTTCGCGACCTTCTTCATCTGTTAAATCGTCAACTGGTACAAGGCGATTCAAATTATCTGGAATTTTTACGCGCGCAAAATGCGACTTTCCAGAATTTGGATTTTCGACGATAACAGCCAAGTTAATAGACTTGCCGGAAATGTATGGGAATGGGTGAGCAGGATCCACTGCAAGAGGCGTAAGAACAGGGAAAACTTGCTTTTTGTAGTAATCAGACAAACGTGTTTTTTCTGATTCTGTAAGCTTATCCCAGCTGAGCAAAACAATGCGCTGTTTGGCAAGCTCAGGAAGAATGTGCTCAATAACATAGTGAGCGTGCTCATCTTGGCGGCGGTGAGTTACTTCACTAATAGCACGCAACTGCTGGCGAGGGCTTAAGCCGGATGCTGCAGTTACTGCTATTCCAGAATCTATTCTGCGCTTTAATCCTGCAACTCGAACCATAAAGAATTCGTCGAGATTTGACGCAAATATAGCAGCAAAATTAGCGCGTTCAAGAAGTGGCAAATCTGTATTCTGAGCCAACTCAAGCACGCGACGATTGAACTTCAACCAGCTTAATTCTCGGTCGAAGAAACGATCTTTTGGCAACGGTAGCTCACCCTCACGAGCTTCACGCTTTTCTGCCTTTTCATCTTCGGCGATATGCTCTGCAATTTGACCGCGCAGAATCGCCTTTGAGGGAGCGTCAAAAATTTGTACCATATTCTGTAATTGTATGCGTTGTAAGGGAAGTGCGCGAATGAGTGTCGATTTTATTTGCTTGCTTCGCGCTCGAAAAATATCTTGCGACACGCCGGAGCGTGTCTTATGTGAACGTAATTTAACATGACAACCTTTGCATGTTCACAAAATGCCGCAAGAGTTACGATTTTTCGTGTGCAATTGAACAGTAGTGACAATATGTTAACAAAGGCTAATTTGCTCTTTACTATTAGATAAAAAACGATGATAATAATAATTACAAAAACAAAAAAGAGATAGCGGTAACCCACAAAAGTGTATGGATATGAAATCCGTGGACGTTGGACGGGATATTTAAGACTTTAACCGTTGCAACGAGGATGTTGTGAAGATGAAACCGCAGATATTGTTTTTGTAGATAAGAGGCTCGCCAAAGTGGCGGGCCTCTTTTGATGTGAGGGCGATTTTACTGCTCGCGCAGACTGTCGCGCGCATAAGGGAAACTATCAAAGAATAATTGTTGGAATTCATTTTCTTAGCTTCTTTGAAAATGAGAATGTATTGTGTTCCATGCTGTGCTAATCGCAATTGCGAGTTGTGAATTTATTGACGCGTGATTACGTGTGTGGAGTTTGAAACAGGTAAGAAGGATCGAAGGACCATGCAACATTCGTTTATGGCAATGTTGGCTGCAGAATTTATTGGCACTGCTATTCTTATGATTTTCGGAAACGGTGCTGTAGCAAACGTTGAATTAAAAAATACTAAAGGACACCATGCTGGTTGGCTAAATATTGCTATGGGCTACGGTTTCGGTGTGATGTTCCCAGTGCTCATGTTTGGCGGAATTTCCGGTGCGCATATCAATCCTGCTATGACAATTGCGCAAGCAGTAAACGGCATGTTCCCATGGAAGGATGTAGCTCCTTATATTGTTGCACAGCTTTTGGGTGCATTGGTTGGCCAGCTTATTGTGTACGTAACTTATTTGCCGCACTACAACGAAACTGAGGAGCCGGGAGCTATTCTTGGTACTTTCTGCACTACGGATGCACATAACAACAAGTTGAACTACTTCCTTAACGAGTTCTTCGGCACGCTTGTGCTGGTGCTTTGCGCATTGTGCTGCCTGCTTTCCAAGTGGGGTGAGGATGGTCATGCGGCTGCGGCCATCGTTGTTGGCTTCGTTGTTTGGGGCTTGGTGACTTCTATGGGTGGCCCAACTGGTCCTGCTTTGAACCCTGCGCGTGATCTTATGCCGCGTTTGCTTCACGCGATTTTGCCAATTCCACACAAGGGATCTTCTCGCTGGGGTGAAGCGTGGATTCCAGTTGTTGCTCCTATTGCCGGCGCAATTTTGGGCGTTCTTATGTTTAAGTCGTTATTTGCATAAAACATTTGCTTTTAATTGTGATTGATTGAAGTTTATTGCGATTGGTTGCGATTGTAAGAAGCGCGTAATGCTAGTATGAATGCGTTACGCGCTTTTTATTTTGCAAGTTTATACTTATTAAGAAGGGTATTAGGAAAGATATCAGGAAAGACGAAATCATGTTTTCGAAGTCAACTATTGCAATTGGTCGTTTTGCGCCTACTCCTTCTGGGCGCATGCATATTGGCAATATGGTAGCAATGTTGGCTGCGTGGCTTTCTGCGAAATCGCAGGGCGGCTACATGCTTTTGCGTTTGGAAGATCTTGATATTGCTCGCATGCCGAAGGATGCTAGCGCGCGAGTGATTGACGATTTGAAGTGGGCTGGCCTTGATTGGGTTGGTGAGCCGACTTATCAGCATGAGCGAACTGCAATTTACCAAGAGGCTCTTGAATCACTAGAATCTTTGCAAGATGAAGATGGAAATTCGCTAATCTACCCTTGTTTTTGCTCGCGTTCCGATATTCGCGCGATTGCAGCTCCGCAGGAAGGCGACGGTTTTATACGCTATCCGGGTACGTGCAGAAATCTGCGCAAAACTGCGGAAGGTTTGGCACAAATCGAAAAGCGTTTGCAAAATAACCAGCAACATTCTTTGCGACTTGCGGTGCCGCCTGCTGATTTAAGACAAGCAAATATTGATTTTGAAGACGCGATTTTTGGCGTGCAATCTTTTAATATTGATCGCGATTTGGGTGACATGGTGATTCGCCGCGCGGATGGCGTTTTTTCGTATCAACTTGCGGTTGTTGTTGACGACGTGCTTTCGGGAGTAAATGATATTGTGCGCGGCCGCGATTTGCTTCGTTCGGCAGCGTTGCAGATTTGGATTGGTGAGTTGCTTGAAAAATCGGGATTTTTTGCGGCTCACGGTGTGCATTATGTGCGTCCGCAATTTGCGCACTTGCCGCTGATTGATAACGCTCAAGGCGAGCGACTTGCCAAAAGTAAACATTCGCTTGATGTTGGTGCGCTTCGAGAATCTGGCTGGAGCGCTGAGCGCATGATTGGCTATTGCATGTATCTTTTGGGATACAAAAAGCATGGTCAAAATCAGCCGGTAGATATGAGTGCTGCCGACGCGCTCGCGTTATTTAAAAGCCTTGACACGCCGTGGGATTCTGTTCGCGCAAACCTAGCCGACAAATCCGTGCCCTTCCTTGACTAAACTATGTAGTTAGGTTTGATAGATTGGGGCAATAAATGGCATATATGACGCAAAAAGATTTAGCGAATACTGAGGTCGATTGTGTTCGTGCGCGTCAAATTGCCGACGGCGTGCACAGGGTGCAAGATGCCATTGCTCAAGCCGAATCGCATTATGGTCGCAAAGCTGAGTCGGTTACACTACTTGCCGCAACTAAAACGCGAGATGTTGGCGAAATTATGGCAGCGCTCAGAGCAGGAGTGCGAGTAATTGGGGAAAATCGCCCGCAAGAAATCGTTGCAAAAGCCGAAATTTTACGCGTGCAAGCTGCTCGCGAGAATTTAAACGTTGGTGTGAACGGCGAAATTCCGCTCTACTTAATCGGTCAGCTGCAAAGCAATAAAATAAACAAAGTTTTACCACTCGCAAATGGTATTCAGTCGGTTGACGGCATTGAACTTGCGCAAAAAATATCTGCTCGCGCGCAAAATTTGGGACTTTGCACAGACGTTATGTTGGAAGTGAACGTTTCGGGAGAATCTACAAAATCCGGGTGCGCTCCCGAACGTGCGATTGACGAAGCTCTCGCTATATCTAGCCTGCCTGCGCTTAATTTGCGCGGATTTATGACGCTTGGAGCGCGCGTGGATGATGAAAAAATAGTGAGAAGCGGTTTCGCAAAATTGCGAGAAATTAGAGATTGTGTGAGTGAACAACTCGCGCAAGATCATGATGGAAACTCTACAAAACTAGAGCTTTCGATGGGAATGTCCGGCGATTTTGCGTGGGCGATTGCCGAAGGTTCAACGATGGTTCGAATCGGTTCGGCAATCTTTGGCCCACGAGCATTTGTGTAGTTTTAAGTCAAAGTTTTAAGTCAAATTGATGATTTTAGTTACGCATGCACAATCACATTGCGCAGCGAACCGATGCCATCTACGTGCACGATAGCTTCGTCACCAGCGCGCAAAGTTCCAGCTGGGTATGGAGTTCCTGTCAAAATTACATCTCCCGGAAGAAGCGTTGAGAAGCTTGAAATCGCAGCAATTTGCTCAGGAATACTGTGAATAAGTCGAGCTGTAGTACCGTCGGCTTCTGGCACATTTTCACCATTAAGCGTAAATGAAATATGTGCATCGCGCCAATTTAGCTCGGTTGTAATCCAAGGTCCAAGTGGGCAAGAAGTGTCGAAACCTTTTGCGCGCGTCCACATTGGGTCGCTTCCTGCGCAATCTCGCAAAGTTACGTCATTTACGCAAGTAAAGCCAAAAACGTAATTCATTGCGGTATCTGCAGTCACATTTTTGGCGATTTTGCCCATAACAACTGCCACTTCTGGTTCAAAATTCATGTCGTTTGAGCAAGCAGGAATAACAATCGGATCGTCCGGACCGACTACAGATGTGCTCGGCTTTGTAAAAATAACCATATCTGCGGCGGTATGCGAAGAAGCCGCAGGAGAAGTAGCGCGCTCGTCATCAGAACGTGTATCGTAATTTTTTGCCAATCCGTAAACTTTTGAAGGAATTACAGGCACAAGCAAGCGCACGCCATCCGCATCCAACGCGTAACGTTTACCAGTTGGCTTAACTCCTTGCGGGCTTAAAGGATGCCCTTCAAGCGCTACTAAATAATCTTTACCGTCGGTTTCGTCTTTTTGAACGAAAGCGTATTGCGGAACTTCATTATACGAAAAACGTGCAATTCTCATGCTTTTAAGATTACGACATATTTGCTACTTAATTAAGCATTGCTCGATACTTAACTAAACTTTGCTTGCTGCTTAATTAAATTATTTGCGATCGAAAGTTCTTGAAAACAAAACTTGAGTCTAGTACACTCAAGTTTTAGGAATAAAGTTATAGGAAAATCTGTTATACGTATCAGATACATGAAAGTGAAAGCTCGTTAGAACTCGAAAGTATCGTCAAAAAGCTTGAAATTGCAGCGAGAGTTGCAATAAAAGTTGCAATAAAAGTTGCAGCGATTTGACTTAACTGAAATGTGTTTTAGAGCTTTCGTGGAAATGAGGTAGATATGGAACAAAAGTTTACAACCTTAGCGCAAGACGCATTAAGCGACGCTGTGCAAAGTGCAGCGGCTGCTGGCAATGCGCAAGTTGACACTTTGCATTTGGCGGATGCTTTACTTCGCCAAGAGCAGGGCGTCGTCCGCGCGCTTATTGCTCAGGCGGGGGCGGACGCGCAACAAATCGGTGCTGAAATTCGTAACGCATTAGTGGCATTGCCTTCATCTACTGGTTCAACTACAACTAAGCCAGATGCAAGTCGTCAGCTTTTGGCTGCGTTAAGCCAGGCAGAAAAAGAAATGCGCGCAATGGGAGACGAATACGTTTCTACGGAGCACATGCTTATCGGCATAGTTGCAAGCGCGCCAAATGCTGTTGCGGATATTTTCAAAAAGCACAACGTTTCCGCAGACGCGTTGCGAAAAGCTGTGCCAACTGTGCGCGGAGGTGCAAAAGTTACCAGCCCAGACGCGGAAGGCAACTACAAAGCGCTCGAAAAATATTCGGTTGATATGACTGCGCGCGCTCGCGAGGGAAAGCTTGACCCTGTGATTGGGCGCGACCAGGAGATTCGCCGCGTGATTCAGATTCTTTCTCGCCGCACGAAGAACAATCCTGTGCTAATTGGCGAGCCGGGCGTTGGCAAAACGGCAGTTGTAGAAGGACTAGCGCAGCGAATTGTTGCAGGAGATGTGCCTACGACTTTGCAAAACAAGCGTCTTATCAGTCTCGATTTGGCTTCGATGGTTGCAGGTTCGAAGTATCGCGGCGAGTTTGAGGAACGCTTAAAGGCAGTGTTGAAGGAAATCCAGCAATCGGACGGTCAAATTATTACGTTTATTGACGAAATTCACACTGTTGTTGGCGCAGGATCTGCAGAAGGTTCAATGGATGCTGGCAATATGCTTAAGCCAATGCTTGCGCGCGGTGAGCTGCGCTTGGTTGGCGCAACTACGCTTAACGAGTATCGCGAGCATATTGAAAAGGATTCCGCGCTTGAACGCAGATTCCAGCAAGTATTCGTTGGCGAGCCATCTGTTGAAGATACGGTGACGATTTTACGCGGGCTTAAGCAACGTTACGAAGCGCACCACAAGGTGACGATTAGTGACGATGCAATCGTAGCTGCAGCAACGCTTTCAAACCGCTATATTACTGGCAGACAACTTCCAGATAAAGCGATTGATTTGGTGGATGAAGCGGCAGCTCACTTGCGTATGGAGCTTGATTCTCAGCCAGAAGAGATCGACGAATTGCAGCGTAAAGTTACGCGTCTTGAAATGGAAGAAATGCAATTGAAGAAAGCGGAAGATGCTGCTGCACGCGAACGCTTAGAAAAGTTGCAAGAAGAATTGGCAAACTCGCGCGAAAAGCTTGCTGGTTTGAAGGCGTGTTGGGATGCTGAAAAAGCTGGCCATAATAAGGTTGGTGATTTGCGAGCGCAACTCGACGCTAAGCGCGTAGAAGCCGACAAATTCACGCGCGAAGGCAACTTGGAGCAGGCGAGCCGTATTTTGTATGGCGAAATCCCAAGCATTCAAAAAGCTTTGGAAGAAGCGGAATCGCAAGCTGCTAATGCTAAGAGTGAAGCAAAAGAGCCGATGGTTCCAGACCAGGTTGATGCTGATTCTATTGCTGGAGTCGTTAGCGAATGGACGGGCATTCCTGTTGGTCGCTTGATGCAAGGCGAAAATGAGAAGCTGCTCAATATGGAAAAGGAGCTTTCTAAGCGTGTGGTTGGTCAAAGTGAAGCAATTCAGGCTATAGCGGATGCTGTGCGCAGAAGCCGTGCTGGAATTGCAGACCCGAATCGCCCGACCGGTTCCTTCTTGTTCTTGGGTCCTACTGGCGTTGGTAAGACGGAGCTTGCTAAGGCTCTTGCTGACTTTTTGTTTGACGACGAGCGTGCAATGGTTCGCATTGATATGAGCGAGTACATGGAAAAGGCTTCCGTTTCTCGTCTAATCGGTGCTGCTCCTGGCTACATTGGCTACGAGGAAGGCGGCCAACTTACTGAAGCCGTGCGTAGACGTCCGTATTCTGTAGTGCTTTTTGACGAAGTTGAGAAAGCGCATCCAGAAGTATTCGACGTTTTGTTGCAGGTTTTGGATGATGGTCGTTTGACTGACGGTCAGGGTAGAACGGTTGATTTTACGAATACGATTTTGATTATGACATCAAACTTGGGTTCGCAATTCCTTGTGCAAGAAGGCTTGGACGATGCTGCTAAGCGCAAGGCTGTTATGAATGCTGTTCATGCTGAGTTTAAGCCAGAGTTCATTAACCGTTTGGATGAACTTGTTATGTTCCATCCGTTGAGCCGCGAAGAGCTTGGTGGAATTGTGGATATTCAAGTTCGTCAAGTGGCTGCACGCTTGAGCGACCGCCGCATTAGCTTGGATGTGAGTGACTCTGCTCGCGCCTGGCTTGCGGAGCATGGCTACGATCCAGTTTATGGTGCTCGTCCGTTGCGTAGATTGGTTCAGACGGAAATTGGCGATCAACTTGCTCGATTGCTACTTTCTGGAAAGGTGCATGATGGTGCTCGCGTAGTTGCAGATTGTGCAGAGAGTGATGACCATGTGACCCTAAAGATTGCGTAGTGCCTGCATTCTTCAATGTAGACAAATAATGTAGTCAAATAAAACAAAGCGTGCTGTTTATTGGATTATTTTCCAGTATGCAGCGCGCTATTTTTGTATCTAAATAAAAAATATTTGTAGAATGAACTTGTAATAAAAAGGTGGAATTCCCCCTTAATTTTTCGAGTTACTGCTGATAATTGGCATTATCGAATATGCGTATCTTTTAAAATTTTAATTGGTTTTTGTAAAAATCTATTTTTTTTTTATGTTGAATTATTATAAAATGCATGTACGTATTCAAGGCTGAATACGTTATGAAACAGATTGAAAATGGAGATACGAATATGTTCGCAAAGGAAGGATTTGCAATAGTTGCGCTTATGCTATGCCAATGTCAGCTTATGCTCAGATGAGTGGTTCTGTAGTTGGAATAGACAGAGAAAATATACGAAGTTGTAGGTAAGTAGTCTAGTTATTAAGTGGTGAGATATGCAAGAATCATATACGTGCTCAGATGTGCAACTTGTTAATGTGAATTTTTCGTATGGGAAAAAACAAATTTTGCATAATCTTTCTATAGATTTATCTTTTGGCATATGTGGTCTTTTGGGGCCAAATGGTGCTGGGAAAACTACTCTGCTTAACGTTATAGCGACGATTTATGCTCCCTCTAGTGGGAAACTTTTTGTTCATGGCTTTGACGTAACTGATCGTGCGGAAAGGGCTAAAGCTCGGTCAAATATTGGTTATTTGCCACAATCATTTGAACTTATGAATGCATCGAGTGTGTTAAAAAATGTTCAATATGCCGCATGGGCGCGAGGTCTATCGTGGAGTGCTGCGTATCAAGCTGCTTGGAATGCTCTCAAACAGGTTGGCTTGGAAAAACAAGCGCATCGCATCGTTGCTAAAATATCAGGAGGTCAGCGTCAGCGTGCTGGTATTGCTTGTGTGATTGCCAGTCAGCCTGCAGTACTAATACTTGATGAGCCTACTGTTGGTTTAGATCCTGAGCAGCGTATTGATATTCGTAATTTTCTTAAGTCTTATTCGCAAAAGCATACTGTTATTGTCAGTACACATTTAGTAGAAGATTTAGCAGTAATTGCGGATCGGGTTATAGTTCTTAATGAAGGAATTATATTGCTTGATGGGAAAATGGATAATCTTCTTCAATATGCTAATCGTGAAGATCTTATGGTAACTCCATGGGAATCAGGGTATAGGCATTTGCTATCTAAATTTCATAAAAATTAGTAGTAGCAGTAACTGGATGTGTATAGTTTCTTATTTCGTTAATGTGGCAGTGAGTAGGGATGTGATTAAATATGCGTCAATATTCTAACTTTTTAACTGAATTCGGATTTTTTACGAAAAGTCATAAGAAGTGCACAATTATTTCACGTATTATGTACCCATTATCTCTAATAAGCAGTTGTATTTTTAGCTTATTTTTGATTGCATATCCTATTTTTTTGGGTGTGGCAAATTTTTTAGCGCATAATAATAATTATGCGCTTTGGTTAAGAATTGATGTCACGTGGATGCATTGTTTGTCTGATATTGTTGCTTGCATTTTTGGCGCATGGTGTTCATGTAAAGCTTGCTCGCCCAGATGTTTGGTTAATCCTGCGTGGTGTGCAGGAAAATCAACCAGTCGTTACGCTATTCCTATACTAAAAGGCGCTATACTGTGCAGTTTGTTATATTGCGTAAGTATATTGCCAACAGTAATTCAGAGTGATGTAAATATTACAAATTTTCCGTATTTTCCACTATTATGTGGAGGCGTGACGCCAAGTGCATTTTTTGCAATTGGTTTTACTTTAGGAGTAATTATTGGCAATCGTTGGGCAATTGTATCCTCAGCTTTATTATCTTTTGCAATAATTTGGTGCTGTATTTATGGCGCTATTATAATGCGTAATGGCACCATACCTCAAGGAGATATTTTTCCTAGATATTGGGGTAGTAGTTTATACGCAATACTTCCAGTGTCGGATGCTGGTATTGGTGCTGAGCCTGGTTTGCGTATGAACCCATGGTTGGTGACTTTGCGCATATTCTTTGTGTGTGTTGTTATCGTTTCATGCATTCTTTGTTGCGCGCACATTAGATATTTTTGGCAAAAGGGATCTTATTGGTGCATAAAAGCAATAAGTCTTTCTTTAATTATGCCAATAGTATGTGCTTGTTGTATAGCTATGTGGGGTCCAAAACCTTGGATTCGCTCTGGACCTTTTGTGCCTCAGTGTACGACGTTTAAAGATACTGCTTTTTCTGTTTGTGTACATCCTGAAGAAGCTTATATTCGTAAACTTCGTGCTGTTAAACATTTGAAAACTGTTGCTTCTTGGTTTCCTAAGAATCAGAGAGATTCGCAAGGCAAAGGAATTGTGCTTGTACTGGGGAATGCGTTTACTCCAACAAATACTGAAAAATCTTGGAATCTTACTAATAGTGGTTTAATAAAGTTACGTAATCTTAAAGCTACTGTTATTCAACAACAAACAGATACATTTGTTAGGCGTTCTGAGAAATATGGTGATATGACTGGTATCGCTCAAGAAGTGTTACAAAGATTTGTGCCTGCAAAATGTGCATCAAGTGCTATGAAAGAAGTATATGTAAAAAAGAATCTTGATTCAAACGCTTCTGTTACAGCATTTTTGCTTGCTCAGCTTCCTTCTCGTATAAGTAATGATGTGTATGGTTCGTATGGATTTATTCCAGGTGAAGCAAACGATAAAGTGGCTACGAGTATTAATAATACTGATGATGCTAAGCTGAAACAATTTGTAAAAAATCATGTTAAAGAACTTAATCAATGCCTCATAACTCCACAACAAGTCTTATCGGAACTTGGTGATAAGCATGAAAAATAATTTTCGCGCTTGGCTTGAAGGTAGGCATTATATTGTTGCAATCGTTGCAATTTTATTGTCCGTAGTCCTTCCCTCTTTAATGCTTGTTATATTCAGATCATTTGTAACGCAGTTGCCAGTTTATTTTGGTTATATTTGTTTGCCGGATTCTGCTAATGTGCATAATGCGGTAGAAGGTATAACGTTTCAATGTCAATCTGGTAGTAGTGTTGTTAATTTTGTTGTTCCTCTGTATGAAGTTATTGTAGTTGGGTTTATTACCGCGGCATTCGTTTGCCTTGCTCCGATTATGGTATCGTGGGAACGTTTCGTGATGAAAAGGTTGCGAATATATGCATTGAGTGCTGCTTTATTGTGTTTGTTTGTTTCATTTGGCGCTTCAGTGTTAATTGTTCGTATAATTGACTTGCAGTTATTGAGTATATTGCTGATGATTTTAGGCAATGCTTGGATTGATATTGTGCTCATAATGATTGGGTTAGCCTGTTTTGGAAGGTTTTACGGCCTTGCATTTGGTGTCTTTTTAGTGGTGATGAATATTGCCACACAAGGTTTGCAAAGTAAAATTGGATTGATTTTGCGATGGTATCCTTCTGGAACTTTGCCTGTAATTCCTGGACAATCCATATTGTTATATGTCGTTGTTGTGCTTACTGTAATTGCAGTTTGCCTGTGGAGTGGCACGTGTGGACGTGGATTGCTTTATTTTGAACGTGCTTAAAAGACGTGTTTAATTATATTTCAAAAGTCAACTCAATGGTGTTTAATAGAACGTATGTTCGATAATATTGTGATGTTTGTTTTAATGGTGGTTGCTGTTGTAATAACCGCCATTGTTGTGCTGGCTATTGTTAAGCGCAACTCTGGAACGCAAGGCGCTAATGGCGTAAACCAGCGCGAATTTAACGAATTGCGCTCGCAGTATGAACAAGCGCGCGCTCAAGCTCAAGAAAATGGCAATCAGGCTATACGGTATCGCACGCAAGCAGAGCAGCTTGCTGAGCGATTAAAGTTTGTTGAAGCAGAACTTGCTAAGGCGCAGCAGGCAGAGCAATTGCGAGTGAATCGCGAAGAACAATTGCGCGCAGAGCGAGAAGAACGCGAACGGTTAAATCGTGAAAAAACTTTGAAAGAGCAAGGTAAAGTTTTGGAAGCGCTTGCTCCAGTAAAAGACAATCTCGAAGCATTGAAGAATAAAGTTTCGCAGATTGAAGAAGGGCGTAAGCAAGAAATGGGTGTGCTAAGCACTCAGCTTAAAGGCTTAAGTGAGCAGCAAACAAGGCTTGACCGCGAAACAAGTTCGCTTTCTGCAGCATTGCGTAATAACAAGGTTCGCGGAGCTTGGGGCGAGGCTCAGCTAAAGAATATTGTGGAATCCGCAGGCTTGCTTGAACATGTTGATTTTGATACGCAGGTTGTTGTAACTGGAGTAAATGGCGAGCAGCAGAGGCCGGATATGGTTGTGCATCTGCCAGGAGGCAAAACAATTCCAGTTGATGCAAAAGTTCCATATGCGGATTATCAGCGAGCTTGCGAAATACCAGATAATGCAAGTGACGAAGAATTAGCTAGAAGGAGTGAGCTTCTAAAAGCGCACGCTAAGGCTTTGCGAGAGCACGTTAGAGTATTAGGAGCTAAAGCGTATTGGCAGGCTTTTGAAACAGCACCAGATTTTGTAGTTGCATTTATTCCAAACGAAGCGTTGCTTCAGGCAGCTCTTGAGGCGGACCCAACGCTTATGGATGATGCTTTTGCGCAAAAAGTAGCACTCACTTCCCCAGTTACTTTGTGGGCTGTGCTTAAGTCTGTTGCGTACGCATGGCAGCAGCAAAGTCTTACAGATGATGCAAAAGAACTTTTCGATTTATCTCGAGAATTGTATGATCGCTTTGCAGTTCTTGGGGAAAATGCTTCAAAACTTGGCGTATCTTTGGCAAGAACGGTTGCAGCTTACAATAAGTTTGCTTCTTCGCTTGAGTCGCGAGTGTTGGTAACAGCGCGTAAACTTCAGAAGTTAGATCAAAGTAAAGTTATTGCTTCAATAGATCTTATAGATTCTGATAAAGCTGATGTTAAAGAGCTGAGCGCTCCGGAAGTATCAGTAGAAGATCGTTAAGCATAAAAACATCAAAGCATCAAAAATTGAAGAACTCTAAACGCTAAGGAGTGTAATAATGACGGAATTACAAGAGGAACGCGCGGAACTTAAGCGCATGCTTTGTGCGGATATGAGTGCGAAACCATTTAGTGAACTGTTTTCTGTTACTTTTGCTCAGCGCGGCTCCAAGTTGGTTGGTGATGTTCTTTTTGATGCAATTGAGAAAGCTGGGTATTCGTTAGAACGCGATGTTGACGCTGTTGGCGCGTTAACTGCTGCTGCGGTGCCGATGGTTTTTGCGCTTATTCATGCTGCAGAACGTAAAGGAATTGCACTCGACGGCTTTGTTATGGATTTTGTTTTTCCTGCAACAAAAGGCCCGTCAGTTAAAGGCAAGCGAGTGCTGTTGCTTGACTCTTGGCTTTCTGAAAAATCGTATGTTCAAACTTCTTCGCTTGTGACTTTACGACACGGCAATGAATTAAGTCTTGATTTTGGCATTGTTAATCAGCAAGGCGCGCAAATTCTTGCTATAGTTGCATTAATTGGTGGTGTTGACGCCGACGAACAAGGCGCAAGGCATCTTCAATTAGTAAATCCAATAAGTGAGGAGAGTACTAAAATGGCATTTGTTCAAGCTTTCGATGAAGAAGAATTACGTGCAGATGCAGATCACGACGATTGCTGCAACGACAACTGCTGTGGCGGTCATTGCGAGGTTAAATGCACTGGTGATTGCAAGCATGATGGTTGCACTGAGCCATGCTGTGAAGATAACTGCTGTGGTGGCCATTGCAAAGTAGAGTGCACTGGTGATTGCGCTCACGATGGTTGCACTGAGCCTTGCTGCGAGGATAACTGCTGTGGTGGCCATTGCAAAGTAGAGTGCACTGGTGATTGCGCTCATGACGGTTGCACTGAGCCTTGCTGTGAAGATAACTGCTGCGGAGGCCACTGCAAGTCAGGCTGCACAGGTGATTGCGCAACTGACGGCTGCCAAGACTAGCTGCAATTACTAGCTGCCAATACTAAGCAAAAGTATTAAACGGAGCAAAACTCGCACATGCACGAACCGAATCCAATTACTTTGGCTGCAAAAGCTTCCGATGAGCCAGAATTCCGACTTATAGGAGTTGGCCCATGGAAAGAAGAACATCCTGGTGAGCCTCGTCCAGATAATCCAGAATCGCCAAATTATGATGCGCGGTTTAGCACTGAATTACTAGACGAAGGCGACCAGCGTAACGTTTTAGACCGTTACCGGTACTGGAAAGTAGAAGCCATAAAAGCGGATCTCGATTCTAAAGGCCGTCATGAGTTTGAAGTAGCTGTAGAAAATTGGACTCACGATTTCAACATAGGCTCTATGGTTCGCACTGCAAACGCGTTTACTGCGAAAAAAGTGTATATCGTAGGGCCTCATAAATGGAATCGCAAAGGCTCGTTAATGACTGAGCTATACCAATACGTTGAATGCTGTCCAACTATTGAAACTCTAGTAACTAATTGGCGAGAAAATATGCT
>NQOP01000002.1:489038-489373 GCA_003585845.1 Bifidobacteriaceae bacterium NR021 | reverse complement strand
GAAAAAATCGTAAATATTAAGGAACAAGACGCTAAAAACGCTCGCGTTATAGCGCTTGATATTATTCCAGGCGCTGTTGCTATGGAAAACTACAAGTTCCCTAAACGTTGTCTTATGCTTTTTGGTGCAGAAGGTCCGGGTCTTTCTAAAAAAGCACTAGAGATGGCGGATGACGTTGTTTATATTTCGCAATTCGGCTCTGTGCGTTCGTTAAACGCAGGAGCTGCTGCGGCTGTTTCCATGCACGCGTGGATTGCACAACATGCAGCGCCAAATTGCTGATACAACGAGCGAATATAAACAAACAATCGCAAATAAACAATCACAAACAAGCT
>NQOP01000002.1:485870-488274 GCA_003585845.1 Bifidobacteriaceae bacterium NR021 | reverse complement strand
TTTTTTTTATTTGTGATACTGTTAATTTATGTTAGAATTTCAACATATTACAAAGCGTTTTGGCGAAAAAACAGCGCTTAATGACGTTTCTTTCGTCGCTGAAGACGGCAAAGTTACAGGCTTTTTAGGCCCTAATGGCGCTGGTAAATCTACCACCATGCGTTGCGCATTAAACCTTATTCATGCAAATAGCGGCACTTCTCTTATTGACGGCAAACCTTACGCAAAAATTGCATCCCCAATGACAGAAGTTGGCGCAGTTCTTGACGCAAAGTCTGCTCATAGAGGTCGAACGGCGTACAATCACTTGTACTCGCTTGCTCTAACTCACGGAATATCAAAAAAGCGCGTTGACGAAGTGATTGATATTACTGGTTTAACTAGCGTAAAAACTCGCAAAGCGGGATCCTTCTCACTCGGCATGAGCCAGCGTCTTTCGATTGCGGCGGCACTTTTAGCAGATCCGCACAATCTTATTTTGGACGAGCCAATTAACGGTTTGGATCCAGAAGGCGTTAAGTGGGTTCGCGAATTGTGCAAGTATTACGCAAGCCAAGGTCGAGCAATTCTGCTTAGTTCGCACTTGATGAGCGAAGTTGCGCTTACTGCAGATAACCTTGTGATTATTGCGCATGGCGAAATTTTGGAGCGCACAACAGTACAAGATTTTGTTGACGCACATTCTCAGCATGCTATACGTTTAGTAACGCCAGAAGGTGAAAAGCTAAAGTCTGTGCTTGTTCAGAATCATCCTGAATGCAAGATTTTGCCAGATAATCGCACGCCTCAAGACGTTCAAGAAGGCGAGCTACTCAGAATAACAGGTTGCGAGCTCAACCAGATTGCGCGCGAAATTGCGGATAATCAGATTTTGGTATATCAGCTGAATCAAGAGCATGCTTCGCTTGAGGAAGCATATTTGGCTCTTACGCACGGTCAAGAGCAGTACGTAACAAAAGCATTGCCAAATACTACTGCTGCGACTGGAACGCAATATGTAGATGGAAGGAGCGCAAAATGAGTGGGCAAATTGAACAAGCTGTTGAATATCCGGCGAGCAATTCTTACAAAACAGGCCGCAGCATGAACGCTCAGCACTTACGCCTTACATTTATGCACACGCTTAAATCTGAAATTGTTAAGCTGCGCGGACTTGCGTCTACGTGGTGGTGCATGGCATTAACAATTGTTTTGCCAGTAATTTTTAGTTTTATTATCGCGCTTGTGCAGAAAGCAATGTCTAAAGTTGACGTTCATAACAATGGTGCAGCTGGTAGCAAATCAAGTGCTGCGATTACCGTTGGGCCGAGCGATAAAAGTGATCTTATTGCATCTCAAGAAGGCATTTTCCGCTTAGTTATTAGCTTTGCTTCTATATCTTTGATTGTTTTGGCGATTTTTGCAGTGCTTGCTGTAACCGCGGAGCATTCTACAACTTCGATTCAGGCTTCTCTTACTGCTGTACCTCGAAGGGGTATGTTCTTTACGGCTAAATTTGTTGCGGTTGCAATCTACGTTTTTGTAGCCCAACTTATTGCAATGACAGTTTCGCTAGCTGCTGCAGAATTAGCTTTTATGGGAGATAACATTTCCGGATTATCGGGAAGCAACGTGTGGAAATTGCCGCTTACTCTGTTCCTTGGCTCTCCTGCAATTATGGTTGTTGTGTCAGCAATGGCCTACGGTTTTGGCATGATTTGCAAGTCAACTGCTGGCGGAATTATGTGCGTTATTGGAGCCGTGGTGATTCTGCAGACCATTGTTAGCATTATTATGCTTGCAAGCAATTTTGCGAAGTGGACTTCAATACTTATTCAGATTTTGCCAGGCAGTGCTGTAAGCCAATTCTTAGGAGCCTCCGCTAATTCTGGGCTGCAACTTCCACCAAACGCATATGTTTTTACATGGTGGCAGTCCGGTTTAGTGGTTCTTGCTTGGGCTGTAATCATGTACGCAATTGGCTACGTTATTGAAAAGCATCGCGATATTTAAATTATAGTAAGTAAAATAAAAAATAACCCCCGTTCGATTGCAATCATTACTGAGCAAACGAGCGGGGTTTATTTATTTCAACTATTTGCTAATACTAGTTTCTAATTCTTCTTCTTGCTAGAAATAAAGCACCCAGCTGCAAATAGCACAATAGCCCAAGCAACCAGAGCAATAATAGATGGCGCTAATCCTGACACTAGACTTATTGTGCATTTCCATTAGCATCCTGATCATCTTGTTTCTTTTTAGCAAATTGAGGATGAGCATATTCTGGTCCAATATATGAAGTATCAGGCAATGGTAGCTCGGCTGTAGGCTTAGCTTGCTGCGGTTGCGCATACTGAGGTTGTTGCGCGTATTGCTGCTCATAGTATGGTTGCTGACCGTATTGTTGATTGTAATATTGTGGTTG
>NQOP01000002.1:484787-485067 GCA_003585845.1 Bifidobacteriaceae bacterium NR021 | reverse complement strand
TGCGTACGGTTGCTGCGCGTACTGCTGACCGTATTGGATTTGTTGTGGTTGTTGCGCGTATTGCTGCTCATATTGTTGTTGCGCGTATGGTTGTTGCGCATACGGTTGTTGAGCGTACTGATTTTGTTGAGCGTACGGTTGTTGTGCATATTGCTGTTGCGCATACGGTTGTTGAGTGTACTGATTTTGTTGTTCATACGGCTGTTGCGAGTACGACTGCTGAGCATACGGTTGTTGCTCATATTGCTGTTGCGCGTACTGTTGCTGAGCGTACTGCTGG
>NQOP01000002.1:483345-484039 GCA_003585845.1 Bifidobacteriaceae bacterium NR021 | reverse complement strand
CCGTATTGGATTTGTTGTGGTTGTTGCGCGTATTGTTGCTCATATTGTTGTTGCGCGTACGGTTGTTGAGCGTACTGATTTTGTAAGTATTGTGGAGTCTCCTGCTGCGGTTGAATAGGTTGTGGCTTTTGAGCTGACAAGTCAGTTTGAGAGGCTTCTTCTATTACGTTGTCGTGTAGCACAGGTGCAGATTTGGCTTGAGGTTCAGGTTCTGCTTGTATCTCGGGTTCAGGTTGAGGTGCAGGTTGTGGCTCAGCTGGTGCCTCGGGTTCGGGTTCAGGCTCAGGCTCAGGTGTTACTTGCATAGCAGGCTCAGTATTTGCTTGCACTGCAGACTCAGGCGCTACATTTGTTTCATGCTCTGTCGTTGGCTGCGTATCAAGCTCAGGGGATACCTGTGCCTCAGGCTCAGTAGTCACATGCGTTTCAACCGCGATTGTTTCCTTAGGCTCAACTGCTTGAGGTTCAACTGCTTGAGGCTCTGCATATATATGAGATTCTTCCGTCAGCTGAGGCTCTACTTCTGCCTTTACTTCTGCCTCTACTTCTGCCTTTAGAGTTGTATTTTCTGTTGTTAATTGAGTCTCAGGCTCAAGAGTTAATTGAGGCTCTGTTGTTAGTTGAGTCTCAGAAGTTAATTGAGTCTCAGGCTCATTTTCAGGCATCAATTGAGTCTTAGGTTCAAGAGTTAATT
>NQOP01000002.1:482394-482525 GCA_003585845.1 Bifidobacteriaceae bacterium NR021 | reverse complement strand
GAGGCTCAGGCTCAGTTAATAATTGAGGCTCTACTGCCGCATCTTGCGTTAATTGTTGTGCTGAATTTAGTTGAGTCGTTTCATTGTTGATATTATTAGGGATTTGTTCTTGAACATATACTCCTGTAGGA
>NQOP01000002.1:480434-481648 GCA_003585845.1 Bifidobacteriaceae bacterium NR021 | reverse complement strand
TTCTGGTATTTTTGTTCATTGTTATAAGCATATGGAGGTTTGGACACGTATGCTGCGTTGTCTCCTATTGTCGCCATATACGCATCTTCGAGTGAAACGCATTCTTTACTCAACTGATATGTAAGTAATTGTTTATCGTTAAAGAATTGCGCCAAATCTGCAATATTTGCATTATTTATAACGAAAGCTGCGCCTTCATGCACGTCTTCGTTTTTGTACTCAACTTGCATAATAGAGCATTCGCTATGCTGCGATTGCATAATGTCAAATAGCTTTTCTGGTTCAGGAGTAACAACTCGTACAGTGTTTTGAGAATATGCAGCAAGCAAATCTGCCACGCTTGTTTTTTGTAGAATTTTACCATGCGCAATAATAACAAGATCGTCTGCAATAAGAGAAAGCTCGCTAATGTTATTAGTGCTGATAAGTACAGCACCACCGCGTTCTGCATAGTATTTGCAGATATCGCGCATCCATCTAACTCCTTCAACGTCTAAGCCATAGAATGGATTATCGAGAATAAGATTATGAGGATCTGCGAGAAGTGCTGTAGCAACCTCAAGTCGTTTGCGCATGCCGGTTGACATTTCTTTGATTTTCATATTCTGTATAGAGCTGATTCCAGCAATATCCAGAGCTTCTAATATGCGATTTTTTGGAATTTTACAATATTTCGCAACGAATGTGAGCTTTTTTATAGCACTAGTATTTCTGTAATTATCTTTTAAATCTAATACAGTGCCGACTGTTTCTATTGGGGACTTAAGCTTTTTGTATGGGACGCCGTCGAATAATGCTTCACCTTCATTGGATTTTATGAGTCCCAATGCGCAATATAGCGCAGTTGATTTTCCAGAACCGTTAGGTCCAACAAATCCTGTAACTTTACCATCTTCTGCTACAAAAGAAATATTATTTAGTACTTGCTGTTTTTTATAGTACTTGGATATATTTTGTATCTCTAACATAACTAAATCCTACTGCGTAATTTTAAATAAATCTATTATTATTGCTAAACCCCACCCGGTTTTTTAGGTTCTTGTTGAACTTGCAACCGGATGGGGTCTATGCAATTAAGGTTTTTAAATTTAATATATTATCTAACTCATTAATATCATTTCATAATATTTCTCATTCTTTCTACGGTATGTCCGATTCCGTAGAATAATGCCGCCCAAATAATCATGTATAGAAGCGAAATCATGAAGTTTGGC
>NQOP01000002.1:468630-479603 GCA_003585845.1 Bifidobacteriaceae bacterium NR021 | reverse complement strand
ATGGCAACATTTGTAAAATACTCAACGAACCTGTAACTGCAGGATCTGAAGTAAGTAACATCAAAGGGTTGGACATGCCGTATGAACTGTATAAGGCATATGGATATAGTGCAGAAAAATGTGTAACGTAATTAATTATGCTACTTATTAATGTAACAACAATTATTGAAGCAATAGCCATCTGCGATAGTATAAGCCATAAAGTTCCAGCAGCTGCAGATTTGCATATTAAACCTATTCCGTAGCCCATAATTGCAAACAAAACCATGCATATTGCTGAAAGAATCATCGTTGCAATTGATATGCTAAATAGACATTTTCTTTGTGGGTCAAATGGCATATAAAAATCAGAGAATATAGCTGAAAGAGCTATATTTAATACAATCATAGAAATTATTTGCATAATGAATGCATAAAATACTACGACAGTTAATCTTGCAAATATAAGTAGGTTTCTTCGTGGGACTGCAATAACAGAGCTTCTTATAGATCCTCTTTTGCGATCTTGAGTTGCAGCTTTGCTTGCGAAAACAATGACGATTATAAGTGCAGATAGCGCGAGCGGAATGCAAAATAATGACGCAGCGTTTTTTACAGCGTCAATAAAATGTTGTTTTCCATTGCAGTCACTGGCAAGCATGAAACCATTTGATCTATACATTCCGCTGCATGATGGCGCAGATTGATATCCTTGAGCTAATAGTATAGACGGACTCATTCCTGCAGGAATAAACGCGTGAATAATAGATGACAGTAAGGATGCGGAAATAATTGGAAATATTATAAACAGTGCTGTGCACCACCATGTAAACTTTGCGTATGCTAACTTAATTGTTTCAGACTTAAGCACATTAGCAAAAGTTAAATGGTAGCGTGTGTTTCTTTTTAAAGATGCAGAAAATTGCATCTGTGCTTGCATTTGGTTCATATTTACTGCATTTTGGCTATTCATAGTTGATGCGTTCATCGTGCTTCTCCCTGAATGCTCTGTTGCGATTGTGGAATATATTGCGTTTTTTGTTCTTTTAGAGATTGCGCAAATTGCGGATGTGCATATTGTTGTTGGTCGTATTGCGATTGCCTGTATTGTTGACTGTGTCGCGCTGTAGGTTGCGTAGGTTGCGTAGGTTGCGTAGGTTGCGCAGGTTGTACAGGTTGCGCAGGTTGCGTCTGAACATATTGCATCTGCTGTTGCTGCATATATTGAGTTTGAGCAGTCGCGCCGTTTTCCATGCTCTTATATGCGCTAGTAGGCATGGATACGAATCTTGCATGCTTAGCAGTCATTGCTAAATAAGCGTCCTCTAAGGGAATGTGTTCATTATTGATTTGGTAAGTAATCAATTGTTTATTGGCAAAACTTTGAGATAAAGATGTAATATCTGCGTTATTTATAACAAAAGCCGTGCCGGCTTGAACATCATCGTTTTTGTGAACAACTTTAGTAACAGTGCACTCTCTATACTGTGACTGCATGATGTCAAGAAGCTTTTCAGGTTCTGGAGTTATAACTCTAACTGAAGCATATTGCGAATAAAATTCAATAAATTCTTTAGTAGTAGTTTGCTGCAAAATGTTGCCATGTGCAATAATAACCAAGTTGTCTGCAACGTTAGCAATTTCACTAATTGTGTTCGAACTTAGCAATACAGCTCCGCCGCGTCTTGCATAATATTTACACAAATCTCTCATCCATCTAATGCCGTCAGCATCTAACCCGTGGAAAGGCTCGTCTAGAATAAGGTTGTGAGGATCTGCTAATAACGCTGTTGCAACTGATAGTCGTTTACGCATGCCGGCTGACATTGATTTAATATCCATATTTTTTATGGAGCTGATTCCGGCAATATTCAGAACTTCTAATACGCGACTTTTTGGTATGCCATAAACAGCTGCGAAAGCGTTGAGATGATTAATAGCGCTTCTGTTATAATCTTCAATCTTTATATCTAACACAGAACCGACTGTTTCAATTGGAGATTGAAGACCCTCATAAGGAATGCCATCGAAGTAGGCTCTGCCGCTATTGGTTTTCATTAGTCCCAGTGCACAATACAGTGCAGTTGATTTTCCTGAACCGTTAGACCCAACAAATCCTGTAACTTTACCATCTTCTGCTACAAAAGAAACATTATTTACTACTAATTGTTCTCCGTAGCTTTTTGTCATATTTCTTATTTCTAACATAACTAAATTTTACTGCTAAAAATGTAATAAAAAAATCCTATTTATATAAAAAGTAAGGACTTTATCTTGTAACTGGCTACAGGATAAAGTCCTTACTTGTTTCATTTTTATGTATTTATTTATTTATGCTCAATTGCAATATGAGTTCAGTCATTCTTTACAGTCTCAGCAACGCGAGGCCACAAGGTTGTACCCCAGTTCTTGATTGTGCGCTGGCGAACCAACGGCAAATCGGTGCGGTTGTACACTGTGCGCCATGGTTCCCATGCTAAGCCGGTCTTTTCTTCCAACTTAATGCGCAGGTTGCGCACATTGCCCTTGAACTGAATCGTTGTGCTGAAGTGAGCGGTACGATACTTGCCGTTTCCTTCCCAAGCGCGAGAACGTACGTATGGAGTTCCGTCGATATCAGTGCCGTACTCATCCCAGTAGACGTAGTAGCGAGCTACATAAGCTCCACGGTGGTCCAAGGTCAAATAACCGTCACGGTAAGAAGAAACCTTGGTTTCAACATAATCGCTGTTGCTCTGAAGAGTTGCTACTTCGTTATCTTTTACGAAGGAAGTAGTGTAAGCGATTGGAACAGCTGGGCTGGAGGTGCTCAAATTTGCACCTTCCTGAATCAAAGCCTTCAGTGTATCGATGTTGCCGGTAATAACCTTTGCTGCACCGTCAGCGCTGCCGCCGAGAATCACTGCAGTAACAGAAGTATTCTGGAGAATGCGATGGAACTCGGTATTTGGCTTGATTTCTACGCCCTTAATTGCTGCTTCTACTGCAGCCTGGAAATCAGTGCTCTTGCTGGTGGTATCGAACTTTACATACATTGAGCGACCATAAGCTACGTTTGACACGTAAACTGGTGGGCGCTTGCTGTCGACGCCGCGGTTCTTCAAGCTTTCTGGCGTAGTGCATGGAGCAAAGAAATCTGCTGGGCTATCTGGAGCGTCAACGCTTACTGTGTAGTAAGTTTGCTTGAAGTTCACAATTTGAGTCTGCTTCTCACCCTTGTGTACTGCATCGAAATCAATCTTCAGCGGTACGCCAATCTTTGCAAAATCAGCACCAAACTTAGCTTTGAGCTGGTTCATGCTCTGTGCGCTTGCGGAATCATACTGCATACGAGCTGCCACATGATGGCTTGCTGCATATTGTGCATTCCACTTAGAAACTAAGCCGTTAACTGCTGAAGTAACGGAGCTCTTGGTTGGACGTTGCACAGTTACAGCACTCTCGCCGCCATGGAAGCCTGGCAAATCAATGCTCAAAGTTAATGGAGCACGATTTGCTGAAATCAAGCTTGGCATGTTATCCATCAAATTCTGGTCAGCGCGGAATAATGCACCAGGATACACGCGATCATTGTTGGCCGAAGTTACCGACAAGTTTGACGTTGTATTTGTGATGTTCTTCTTCTGATGCTCAACAACAACGAATTCGCCGTTATTGTTGAAGCTGTCGCTGGAGAATTTATTGTTAATTGTTTCGCCGTGACGTGCGAGAATATTTGTTTTATCGTAATGCAAATCCCACAAGTAGTTGTTCAGCGAGTCCTTGCTAGCTGCGCAAGATGCAGCTGGTGCAGAAGGCTTTGCAGAAGAATCCGCCATTGCTGGAACTGCTAAGCATTGTGGAATAATAGTCGCGCCCGCGAGCAACAACATTGCTGCATTACGGTAGAACTTTGTGCTCTTCATATGTATCCTTCGATTTTTATTAGATTTTATTTCAAATTATTTTTTCAGTGAGATGCTGCAAATACGTGCTTCAGTGCATATGCGTGCTTCAGTGCATCAGCTTCAGCTTCTCACATCACACGATTATTACACACTTTTTATTTATGTGGTAATTGTTTAAAATAATTTTTTAAGTTTCAAACAAAAGTTTAAATAATGCTGAAATACCAACACTTTTTGGTTACGTCAGTTTTGTCGTTTCGGCGTGTTGACAGATAAAATGAGCGGTTTTACGTATTTTGATTCGTGATAATTTTGTGAAAATATATGCAAAATATTTGTGCAAGTATTATTTAGTGTTACGCATGAGCATTTTAATTGCTGCAGTCTTAAAAAATTAATTTCTAACACTTTCTCAATAAAACAAAATAATAAACAAATAACTCTCATAAAGCTTTTATCCACATTGCTTTTTTTCTACTAACGAAGGTCACGTATCACACATATAGTTGAGGTTATGCCTACATTCACACGCGAAGAAATTGAGCATTTGGGCGTTTTGTCTCAGATTGCTTTAAGCGACGAAGAAATCAGTCGCTTGCAAGGCGAATTAAACGTCATTGCAGAATCTATTAATAAAGTGCAGGAAGTTGCTGGCGAAGATGTGCCACCTACTGCAAATCCAGTTCCTTTGGAAGCTTATTTGCGTCCAGATGAGCCTGCTACACCTTTGACTCAAGAAGAAGCTCTTTCTGGCGCTCCTAGAAGTGAGTCTGGCATGTTTGTAGCGCCTCGAATTTTGGGGGAGGAATAAAACATGACTAATACTCAAGATTTAGTAAAACTTTCTGCTGCCGATATGGCAAAGGCTGTAAAAGCTAAAGAAGTTTCTAGCCGCGAACTTGTTGAAGCTCACTTGGCAGTCATCGAGTCTGCAGAGCCAGAAATTAAGGCATTCTTGCATGTTTCTGCAGATATCGCTCTTGAGCAGGCAGATGCTTTTGATGCCAAGAACGCTAAGGGTGAGACTGAAGGATTGCCTGAGTTGGCTGGTGTGCCAATTGCAATTAAGGACATGATTGTCACTAAGGGCATTCCTACTACTGCAGCATCTAAGATTCTCGAAGGCTGGGTTCCACCTTACGATGCTACTGTTATTGAAAAGCTCAAGGCAGCTGGTATGCCAATTCTTGGCAAGACTAATTTGGATGAGTTTGCTCAAGGTTCTTCTACAGAACATTCTGCTTATCAAACTACTTGCAATCCTTGGGATACTGAGCGCGTTCCTGGCGGTTCTGGTGGTGGTTCCGCGGCTGCGGTTGCTGCATTCGAGGCTCCTATTGCTTTGGGTACAGATACTGGTGGTTCTATTCGTCAGCCAGGTGCTTTAACTGGTACAGTCGGCGCAAAGCCAACTTATGGCGGTGTTAGCCGTTTTGGTGCAATCGCTATGGCAAGCTCTCTCGACCAGATTGGACCTGTTTCTCGTACCGTTCTTGATTCTGCGCTTTTGCAGGAAATTATCGGCGGTAACGATAGGCGCGATTCTACTTCTATTCCAGCTCCTGTTCCTCTAATGGCTCAAGCTGCTCGTGAGGGCGCTCGCCGTGATTTGAAGGGCTTGAAGGTTGGTTTAGTTAAGGAGCTTAGCGGCGACGGATTCCAGCCAGGTGTTGAAGCACGCTTTAATGAAGCTGTGCAATTGCTTAAGGATATGGGTGCAGAGGTTACGGAAGTTTCTTGCCCTCACTTCCCTTATTCTTTGGCTGCTTACTACATTATTATGCCTTCAGAAGTTAGCTCTAATTTGGCTCGCTACGACGGTATGCGCTACGGTTTGCGCGTCATGCCGCCAGCAGACAAGCCTCAGACTGCTGCAAATATGATGGCTGCAACTCGTGAAGCTGGCTTTGGCGACGAAGTAAAGCGTCGTATTATTCTCGGCACTTACGCACTTTCCGCTGGCTACTACGATGCTTGGTATGGTTCTGCGCAAAAAGTTCGTACGCTTATTATTCGCGATTTCGAAGAAGCATTTAAGAAAGTAGATGTTCTTGTTTCTCCAACAAGCCCTACAACGGCATTTAAGTTTGGCGAGAAGATGGATGATCCACTTTCTATGTACATGAACGATATTGCTACAATTCCTGCAAACATGGCTGGAGTTCCTGCTTTGAGCCTCCCAGCTGGCTTAAGCGACGACGGTTTGCCTGTTGGCATTCAGATTATTGCTCCGCAATGCCATGATGAAAAGATGTACAAGCCTGCAGCAGCGTTGGAAGCAGCGCTCGAAGAGCAGTGGGGCGGCCCAATTTGGAAGTCGCTTAAAGCTGGTTGGCTCGATTCATTGGCTAAGTAAAGTGAAGTAAAGCTTAAGTAAGAAGGATATCTAATGGCTGAAAAACTTATGAAATATGCCGATGCTGTTGAGCAATTCGATCCAGTATTCGGTTTGGAAACTCACGTTGAGCTTTGCACTCGTACGAAGCTGTTCTGCCCAGCAGAAGTATCTTTTGGCGGTGAGCCAAATACTCAGCTAACTCCTGTAAGCCTTGGTTTGCCAGGCTCTTTGCCAGTTGTAAACAAGACTGCAGTTGATTACGCTATTAAGCTCGGTTTGGCATTGCATTGCGAAATTGCTGAGTGGAGCCAGTTCGCTCGTAAGAACTACTTCTACCCAGATATGCCTCGCGATTACCAGATCTCCCAGTACGATAAGCCTACTAATGGCAATGGTTACTTGGATGTTGAGCTGGAAGACGGCACCGTGTTCCGTGTGCCGATTGAGCGTGCTCACATTGAGGATGACGCTGGTAAGAATACTCACGTTGGTGGTGCTGACGGTCGTATTGAAGGCGCAAATCACTCTTTGGTTGATTACAATCGTGCAGGCGTGCCTTTAATCGAGATTGTAACTAAGCCAATCGAAGGTGCAGGTAGCCGCGCTCCAGAAATTGCTGGTGCTTATATGCGTGCTATTCGCGATATTGTTCGCGCTCTCAACATCTCCCACGCTCGTATGGAGCAGGGCAATATGCGTGCTGACGTGAACGTTTCGCTCCGCAGAAAGCCAACAGATCCATTTGGTACGCGTTCAGAAACTAAGAATGTGAACACATTCCGCGGAATCGAAAAGACGCTCCAATATGAGATTCGTCGTCAGGCTGCTATTTTGAGCGAAGGCGGCGAGATTTTGCAGGAAACTCGTCACTGGGATGAGGCAACTCAGACTACTGCTGGCGGTCGTGTGAAGTCGGATGCTGACGATTATCGCTACTTCCCAGATCCTGATTTGGTTATGCTTCATATCACTAAAGAGCATATTGAGCGCATGAAGGCAGAAATGCCAGAAATGCCTCGCGAGCGTCGTAACCGTTTGCAAAGCGAATGGGGTATTAGCGATCTTGAAATGCGCGATATTTTGAACGCAGATGCTCTTGATTTGGTTGAAGAAACCGTTAAGGCTGGAGCAAGTGCGGCAGGTGCTAAGAAGTGGTGGCTTGGTGAGCTTGCTCGCGAAGCAAACACTCGTGGCGTTACTTTGGAAGAATTGCCTATTACTCCGCAAGATGTGGCTGAAGTTGAAAAGCTAATTGCAGACGGCAATCTTAACGATAAGCTCGCTAAGCAAACTGTTGCATGCGTTTTGGCTGGCGAGGGTAAGCCTGATGAAGTTGTTAAGAAGCACGGATTCAAGGTTATGAACGACGACGGCGCTTTGGAAGCTGCTGTTGACGCTGCTCTTGCTGCTGATCCTGAAGTTGCAGAAAAGCTTAAGGCTGGAAATATGAAGCCGATGGGTGCAATTATTGGCGCTGTTATGCGTGCAACTAAAGGTCAGGCTGACGCTAAGGCTGTTACTAAGATTGTGATGGCAAAAATCAAAGGCTGAAAAGTGCTGTAAAAGCTGAAAAATTTAATATTTGATAACGCTGATGTATAAACGTAAAAGCGTAATCAATATTCAAAGTAAGTGCTGCGTACTTGCTACATGCTCAAATCAGATTTGTTTGTGTAGCAGGTGCGCAGAATTTACTATTTATCAACATTGCGAGGCATTTTTCGTCTTCTGGATTATCATATATTATGCGACATGAGAATTATGCGAAGGGCTTAATTTTCAAAGGCACAATACAAGTAGGTGACTATGCAACAAACCAATGATGGTGTTATTAACTCTCGCGAGTTACCAAAATCTATAGTAATTCCTCAAATTCGTGGAGAGATGGCGCACCTTCGTCCAGCTACGTGCGATGATTTTCAAAGAATGGATGATTTGTGCGCATTTGATAGTGCTGCAGTTATTACTGGAAAGGATGCTAATTCAGAGCGTTCTATGGTTCATTCGTGGGTTGAAAGCTCAATGCAATGGACTAAAGATACTCTTATTGGTGAAAATCCTTCTGAATCTTGTCGTTTTGCTGGCGATGTTCAATTGCGTCACACTATTGCGTGGGCGATTGTTCCTGATGTTTTGGATGATTCAAATAACACTTCCGGCGACATTATTGGCATGATTTTCCTTATAGATATTGACGGATGGTCTCGCAGTGCTCGAATTCAAGTTGTTTTAGGCAAAAATTATCGAGGAAGAGGCTATTCGCGCGACGCAATGCCTAGAGTTATGACTTATGCTTTTGCATCAGAGCCGACTGGTCTAGGGTTGCATAGAATTTGGGTGGGAGTTCCGGCAACTAATACTCGCTCACTTTCTGTGTATCAATCTCTTGGATTTGTAAAAACAGGCAATGCGCGCGACGCATTATGGGATGCTCAAAATCAAAAATATCAAGATTTTGTTGTAATGGACACTCTTGTAGATGAATATGATGCAATTCGCTCGCTAGATGCGTTTGGTTTACACGTTATTGAAGAAAATCCTGGTGTAGTTGAAGCTTTGAGCGCGCATGAGCATTCTGTGGCTATACCTGTGCATCGTGATAATCTTGATGAAGCATGGCCGTACAATGCAAACGTCTCTGAAGGAAGTTCATCAAAAAAAGCTTGGTGGCGCATTATAGGTCGTGGACGCAATCGTAATACGGAAGGTAAGTAATGAGCGCCGAAGATCTCGACAACTATGAAACCGATGCAGAACTTGCGTTATACAAAGAGTATCGTGATGTTATTAAGCTTTTTACTTATGTTGTAGAAACAGAGCGACGATTTTATTTAGCCAATAAAGTCGATTTTAATGTGCGTTCAGCAGGTCAGGATGTTTATTTTGATGTTCAACTTACGGACGCTTGGGTATGGGATGTTTACCGCCCTTCGCGTTTTGTTAAAAATGTACGAATAGTGACTTTTAAAGATGTAAATGTTGAAGAAGTACAGAAAACAGACATTGACATTCCTGAATCTATCGCGTGATGCGCGTATGCTCAATAAGGATATATAGAAATTGCTTACCTAGCACGCAAAGTGTTTTCGTAAAAATTTGATGTATTAAGATGGAGGACAAGTGACGGATACACAATCCCCAAAGGAATCTGTGGTAATTATTGGTGGTGGTCCGGCAGGGTTGACGGCAGCCTGGGAACTCGTTAAGGATGGCGGATCTAGCCGCTACGATGTAACAGTACTCGAAGCCACGCGTGAATTTGGCGGTATTTCGCGTACTGTGAAGTATAACGGCAATCGTATGGACATCGGCGGTCATCGCTTCTTCTCAAAAGATGACCGTATTATGCAGTGGTGGCGTGAAATGCTGCCTCTACAGGGTGCGCCTTCATATGACGATAAAAAGCTTGGTCGTCATCACGATTTGGAAGCAGGTGGACCTGATCCTGAAGTTGAAGATGAAGTGATGTTGAAGCGTCATCGCGTTTCTCGTATTTTCTGGAATCATCATTTCTTTGATTATCCAATTTCTCTTTCTGCAGCAACCTTGCGCTCTATGGGCTTTATTTTGACAATGAAAGTTGGCTTCAGCTATTTGTGGTCTATGATTCACAAGTTGCCAGAAACTAATCTCGAGAACTTCTACATTAATCGTTTCGGCAAGAAGCTTTATTCCATGTTCTTTGAGGGCTATACAGAGAAGCTTTGGGGTAGGCATCCAAGCCAGATTTCTGCCGATTGGGGTGCTCAGCGCGTTAAGGGTTTGAGCATTGTGGAAGTGTTGAAGAACGCTTTTTCCAAGCTTTTCCCTAAGAAAAAAGGCAAGAAGAAGGAAGTAGAAACCTCATTAATTGAGGAATTCTGGTATCCAAAGCTTGGCCCTGGTCAGTTATGGGAAACGGTTGAGCGTCGTTGCCGCGAAAACGGTGCTACTGTGCGCACAGACGCAAAGGTAGTTGCTATTAAGCAAGCGGACGGAAAGATTTCCAGTGTTGTAGTTGAAGATGCAAATGGAGAGCGTTCAGAATTGCACGCCGACCAGTTTATATCTTCTATGCCAATTAAGGATTTGGTAGCTGCTCTTGAGCAGGGTGCAAATGGTGACGAAAAGGCTGAAGTTCCAGCAGAAATGCAGCGCGTTGCCAAAGGTTTGCCTTATCGCGATTTTGTGACTGTAGGCTTGCTTGTTAAGCGCGTGCGTCTGCGTAATACTACCACTATTCCAACGCTTGGTAATCCTCCTATTGTTCCTGATTGCTGGATTTACGTGCAGGATCCTGGATATAAAGTCGGACGTTTGCAAATCTTCAACAACTGGAGCCCATATCTCGTTAAAGATGTTGATAACACTGTTTGGATTGGTCTTGAGTACTTCTGCGAAGAAGGCGACGACTTCTGGAATATGAGTGATGATGATGCTCGCAAGATGGCTATTGACGAGTTGACTCGTATGCAGGTTATCAATGGTGAGGAAGACGTTCTTGATTCTCACCGTGAGCGAGTTCCAAAGGCATATCCTGCTTACTTTGACACATACGCTCAGATGCCTGAATTGATTGATTATCTTGATGGATTTGGTAATTTGTATTGCGTTGGTCGTAATGGACAGCATCGTTACAATAACCAAGATCATTCAATGGCAACTGCTATTGAGGCTGTAGAAGATATCCGAACTGGAGAAACTTCTAAGAAGAACGTGTGGTCTGTTAATACTGAAAAGTCGTATCACGAAAAGAAGTAGTAATTAATTCTCGTATAAATTTGAGCGTT
>NQOP01000002.1:464732-467826 GCA_003585845.1 Bifidobacteriaceae bacterium NR021 | reverse complement strand
TGGCGCTTTTTGTTTATTCCAATATCGCTTTAAAGCTTTATAAAAATTGTAATAAAAATACTAAATACTATGGCGCGTCGCGTTGTACAGCGTCGTATAGCTGTAGTAGCATACATAATGTTCGTTGTTATGTACATATGAATTGTTATGAAATAGCAACGAGTTCGTGACGGATTTTTCCGTAATCTTCCATGTAAAGACTTGCCGGGGCTCTATTCCGTGTGAGTTAAGGAAAGGTAAAATTGTGGCAACAGGCCAGAATCTTGAAAAAATGAAGCTTTCAGAATTGAAAGATCTTGCGAAACAAATGGGTTTGCGTGGAACATCTACAATGCGTAAGCCTGAGTTGGTGGCTACACTGACGGCTGCTCGTAATGGGGGAGAAGCGCCTGCAGGTGTAAGTGTTCGTGTTCCTCGTGATGTTGTGAATGCTAATAAAACTGCAGATACTAGTACAGATATAGAAGATGCTGAATCATCAAAAGACAATAGTGATTTAGAAGCGTTAGAAGTTTTAGTTCCAAATAGTACTTCAGATCGTCGTTATAGAGACGAAGAAGATTTTGGGAATAAAAATTATCGACGCGATGCGAATCGTAATAATACATTCCAGCGACGTCGTTCCTCAGAAGATCGTGATGATAATCGCGATCGTAGAGAAGATGGCATGGATTCGCATGAGTTGGATCAAATTTTGGCAACATTGCCTGGTGAAGATTCTCATGCAGAGAGTGAACCGCGTCGTCAGCGTGTAGCTTCTCGTGACTTTGATAGAGAAGAACAGCAAAATCGTGCTGATCGTTTCCAGCGTCGTATGCGTGGTCGTGCGCGTGATTACGATGAGTCTCGTTCGGATTATTCAGATAGACAAAATCGTTCAGAACGCATGGATCGAGTAGAACGTGAAGATCGTGATGAACGTCGTGCTGAGCGTGGAGAACGTCAAGATCGTAACGATCGCAGTGTTCGTCTTGATCGCGATGCGCGTGATGCGCGTGAAGAGCATGATTCACGTGAGCCTCGTCGTGAAGAGCCTCAGGAAGAGCTCGTGCCAGTAGCTGGAATTGTTGATGTCTTAGAATCTTACGCATTCGTTCGCACTTCTGGTTATTTGCCTGGTCCTAACGATGTTTATGTTTCAATGAGCCAAATTAAAAAATATGGCTTACGCAAGGGTGATGCAGTTCAAGGCTCCATTCGTGCTCCTCGCGAAGGCGATCGTCGAAATCAGCGTCAAAAGTTTGTTCCTTTGCAAACAATCGATAGCATTAATGGAATGAGCGTTGAAGAAGCTCAGTCTCGACCGCAATTTGCTAAGTTGACGCCGTTATATCCGCAGGAGCGTTTGAAGCAAGAAACTACTCCGAATCGCATGTTGGGACGTGTTATTGATTTAGTTGCACCAATTGGTAAAGGTCAGCGCGGTTTGATTGTGTCGCCGCCAAAGGCTGGTAAAACCATTACTCTTCAGAATATTGCAAATGCAATTACTACAAATAATCCTGAAGTGCATCTTATGGTTGTGCTTGTCGATGAGCGTCCAGAAGAAGTTACCGACATGGAACGCACTGTGCAAGGTGAAGTGATTTCTTCTACATTCGATCGTCCTGCAACGGATCATACTACTGTTGCTGAGCTTGCTATTGAGCGCGCTAAGCGTTTGGTTGAGCTTGGTCAGGATGTTGTGGTTTTGCTTGATTCTATGACTCGTTTGGCTAGAGCCTACAATATTGCAGCTCCTGCTTCTGGTCGTATTCTTTCCGGTGGTGTTGATGCTCAGGCGTTGTACCCACCAAAGAAGTTCTTCGGTGCTGCTCGAAATATTGAAGACGGCGGCTCTTTGACGATTATTTCTTCTGCATTGGTTGAAACCGGCTCTAAGATGGATGAAGTAATCTTCGAAGAGTTTAAGGGCACTGGAAATATGGAATTGCGCTTGAGTAGAGATTTGGCTGATAAGCGTCTCTTCCCAGCTGTAGATATTAATGCTTCTGGAACTCGTCGCGAGGAGTTAATTACTCCAGCTGCAGATTTGCCAGTTATTTATCGTTTGCGCCGTCTCTTTGGTGGTCTTGAGGCAGAGCAAGCGTATCAGACTTTGATTCCTCGATTGAAGAAAACTGCTTCAAATCGTGATTTCTTAACTGCTATAACTCAACAAACTGGTACTGCTACGAATAATTCTTCTTCTACGACTGTTGCGTAGTTCTTATTTCATAAGGAATTAAAATTATTGCCCTTTGGATTATCTACCAAGGGGCAATAATTTTATTTATATTTATTTATATTTATTAATAACTAATACCTTATGCAGCATGTAAAGCTTGTTGCGCAAGTGCAAATTTGCTCATTCGAGCTACGCCTTCTTTAAGTTCTTCTGCTTTTCCAGCGTAAGATAGTCGCACGAATCCGCTTCCTTCTGTGCCAAAGGCTTCTCCTGGCACAACAGCAACTTTTTCTTCATCTAAAAGTTTTTTGCTAAATTCTTCTGAACTTAAACCAGTTGGTCGAACGTCAATAAAAACGTAGAATGCACCTTGAGGCTCTATAAGACGCAATGCATTGCAATTTGCCAATCCGTCTATAACAAGCTGACGTTTTGCGCGATACTCTTCTCTCATTTCGCGCACGTGATCTTGCGGACCTGTTAATGCAGCTACGCCGCCATATTGTGCGGTAGAATTTACAGAAGAATGCATCATTTCTGCAATTTTGCTTGTTTGCTCAATAACTTGGCTTGGTGCAAGAATATATCCAATTCTCCAGCCGGTCATTGCATAAGTTTTCGATAAACTTTCTACAATAATAGTTCGCTCGTGCATACCTTCAGCTGCTGCAATAGATGGTGCTATAGCATTTCCGCAAGGTTCAGTTTCTGGATTGCTTGCGAATACGAATGGATGGTAGACTTCGTCAGAAATTACCCAAAGATCAAATTCTTGGCATAATTTTGCAACTTCTTCGAGTTCTTCTGCGGTTGTTACAGCACCGGTTGGGTTGCATGGAGAATTGATAATGATGGCTTTAGTGCGTGGTGATATAGCTTTGCGTATTTCTTCTGCATTAATATGCATTCCATGTTCTGGCTTAAGGG
>NQOP01000002.1:451073-463972 GCA_003585845.1 Bifidobacteriaceae bacterium NR021 | reverse complement strand
TGGAATAATAACCTCATCTCCAGGATCTATTACTGATTTAATAGCTAAATATAATCCAATAGTAGCGCCGTCAACGGCTTGAATTTCTGTGTCTGCGTTGTAGCTTAAACCTTTTACTCTATTCGTATAATTTGCAGCTGCCTTGCGAAATTCTGGTATGCCTAAAACATCTGTATATTTTGTTTTTCCTTCTCGTAATGAGTTACATGCAGCTTCAACAATGTGTGAGGAAGCAGTTTCGCCTGGTTCTCCTAGGCATAGTGAAATAGCGTCTGGTATTTGTTCTACACGGTCAAATACATCTCTAATACCTGAACGAGGTATTGAAATTGCATGTTTTGCTACTTTTGCCATGCTGTGCTCCTTTTTGATTGTTGGTTTTGATTTTATAAGAATAATCTTTAAGAGTTATAGGTTTCGTTTATACGCTTATTATGCGAATTGTACAACACTATTGCGGCTGATATTAAAAGAAAAAATTATTTTTAACGTAATAATTTGTATTTTTTTATTATTTTTTGAATAAATTTGTTCTTTTTCTGTAAAAAATACTGTACCATGATAGTGACTGCAATGTGGCGCTACATAGATTCGTTTTGGATTCTCGATTCAGCGTCGACTGGAGAATGGAGGACGTATGGCTGGAAATCCTCATAAAGCTGAAGCTAGTATAGCTATGGATTCAACTGATGCAATCATTGTTGATATTCTCGAACATGATGGTCGAGCGACGTTAACTCGTTTGGCGAAAGCTTCGGGTTTGTCTGTTTCTGCAGTTCAATCTCGAGTGCAAAAGCTTGAACGTAAAGGTGTTATTACCGGTTATCGCGCATTAATTGATTATGAGCGTCGTGGTTTACCGGTAAGTGCATTTGTATCTGTTACACCGCTTGATTTTGGTCAGGAAGCTACAATACCTAATAAATTGCGTGATATTTCTGGTATTGAAGCTTGCTATTCGATTACTGGTAGTCCAAGTTTTATGCTGGTAGTGCGTGTTGCTACGCCAAGCAAATTAGAAGAACTTATTAATACCATTCATCGCATAGTTCCTGTCAGTACAGAAACAACTATGGTTTTGCAAACATATTTCGATTAAATGCCTTTTTAATATGTGTGATTTTTCTGAAACAACGGTTGACGCGCACGATATATCTCTTACGACATGTTGCAAAGTTGCTGCCGAAGAGATTATCGTGTTGCGTCAATCTGTTGATAATTTTGATAATGCAATAATTGCGCTGCTTGCTGAGCGGTTTAAAACTACGAAACGAATTGGTGAGTTGAAAGCTGAAGCTGGATTTGCTCCTGAGGATTCTAAAAGAGAGCAGCAGCAAATAGAAAGTTTGCTAAATATTGCGGAAAATGCCGGATTAGATTCTTCGATTGCGTTGAAATATCACGAGTTTGTTGTTACTGAGGCTAAGAAACGTCATAAGCAAATGCAGCATTGAGATTAGATATTTCTGTTATTTTAATTGCGTTGAAATATAAAATCACAATCAGTTTGTAGATTTTGAAGATAGGTTCTCGCATATTGGTATGTAATGTTTTTGTGCATATGCGTGGCTATCTGAGTAATAAAGGCGGATAATACAAGTATGACTATTGCAACTGTTGAACGTTATGCGCATATGCTTGATGCTGCAAGTCGAGGTGGCTACGCATACCCTGCTATCAATGTTACTAGTACGCAAACTCTTAATGCAGCTTTGCAGGGGTTTGCTCAAGCTGAATCTGATGGCATTATTCAAGTTTCTGTCGGTGGTTCTGCTTATTTTTCAGGTCAATCTCTCAATAATCGTGTTGTTGGTTCAATAGCATTTGCAAAGTTTGCGCACGAAGTGGCAGCCCAATATCCTAATATTACTATTGCGCTTCATACAGATCATTGTGCTGAGCAATATTTAGATGATTGGATTAAACCATTAATTTCTTATGAAGCAGAACAAGTCAAAAAAGGCGAAGAACCGTTATTCCAGTCGCATATGTGGGATGGTTCAACAGTGCCTTTGCAACATAATCTAGACGTTGCAGAACAGTTGCTTGATGCTTCACAAAAATCTCGCACAATTCTTGAAATTGAGATTGGTGCTGTTGGCGGAGAAGAGGACGGGCATCGTGCTGATATTGACGAAAGATTATATTCTACGCCTGAAGATGCTTTGCGCGTTGTAGATAAGCTTGGCTTGGGTGAGCGCGGTAGGTATATGGCAGCGTTTACTTTTGGCAACGTTCACGGAGCGTATAAGCCTGGCGTTGTAAAATTGCATCCTAAATTATTGCAAGAAATTCAAAAAACCGTATATCAGAACTATCAAAATATTTGTGATACTCGCACCTTTGGTGCTTCTAAAAAGCCGTTCCTGCTTGTATTTCATGGCGGATCTGGTTCTACTGCTCAAGAGATTGCTGAAGCTGTGCGTTACGGCGTAATTAAAATGAATATAGATACAGACACTCAATACGCTTTTACTCGTGCAATTGCTGGTCATATGTTCAGCAATTATGATTCTGTTCTTAAAATAGACGGAGAAGTTGGCGAAAAGAAGTTATACGATCCTCGATCTTGGGGTCGTGAAGCCGAAAAAGCCATGGCTCAGCGTGTAGTAGAAGCTTGTGTGCAGTTAGGTTCTGCTGGTAAAGCACTGAAATAATAAAATTTTTTAATTTTATATATTTCTTTTTCTTATTCGGTAGGGGCATAGAGATAGTCTTAACAGGTAAGAATTGTGCTTATTTGAGCAGCGTTAGCTCAAAAATGGAGGTGCGGCATGCCTGGTATTGTGCTTATTGGAGCTCAATGGGGTGACGAAGGTAAAGGCAAGGCAACAGATTTAATTGGTTCAAAGGTTGATATTGTCGCACGTTTTAATGGCGGTAATAATGCCGGACATACTGTTGTTGTTGGCGATAAATCTTATGCTTTACATTTACTTCCAAGCGGAATTATCAGCCCTAATGTTACGCCTGTAATTGGTAATGGTGTTGTTGTTGACCCAGAGGTATTGCTTGAAGAAATTGACGCTTTGGAATCTCGCGGTGTAGATTGCTCGCGCTTGCTTGTGAGCGAAGCTGCGCATGTTATTACTCCGTATCATCGAGTTATTGATAAAGTAACTGAGCGTTTTCTTGGCAAACACAAGATCGGCACGACTGGTCGCGGTATTGGACCTACTTACGCGGATAAAATTAATCGTGTTGGTATTCGAGTGCATGATTTATTTAATGCTGATCACTTGCGCGACAAAGTTGAAGCAAGTTTGCATCAAAAGAATCAAATGCTTGTGAAGCTTTATAATCAGCATCCTATTGATATTGACGCTGTAACTGCCCAGCTTGTTGAGCTCGGTAAGCGTTTGAAGAAATATGTTGCTGATACTTCATTAGTATTGAATAAAGCAATGGACGATGGCAAGACTGTGCTGTTTGAAGGTGGACAAGCAACAATGCTTGATGTCGATCATGGCACTTATCCATTTGTAACTTCTTCAAACCCTACTGCTGGTGGCGCTTGCACGGGTACTGGTGTTGGACCTACTCGTATTACGCGCGTAATTGGAGTAGCGAAAGCTTATATTACTCGTGTTGGTGAAGGTCCATTCCCAACTGAACTTTTGGATGAGCAGGGTGACTGGTTGCGTGAGCAAGGCCATGAATATGGTGTTACAACTGGTCGTCCTCGCCGTTGTGGATGGTTTGATTCTGTAGTAAGCCGTTATGCAACTCGCGTAAATGGTTTGACGGATATTGTTCTTACTAAGCTTGACGTTTTGACTGGTTTGAAGGAAATCCCAGTTTGCGTAGCTTATGATGTGACTTTGTCTGATGGAACAGTTCAGCGTATGGAAGAAATGCCTGTAGATCAAGCATTGTTTGCTTCTGCGAAACCAGTATACGAGATGCTTCCAGGCTGGAATGAGGATATTTCTCAAATTCATAAGTTTGAAGATTTGCCTCAAAATACGCAAAGTTATGTAAAGCGTTTGGAAGAGCTTTCTCATTGCCGTATTTCTGCTATTGGAACTGGTCCGCAGCGTGATCATATCATTAGTGTTCACTCACTAACCGACTGAAATTGTTTATTATTTTATGATCAACTTAGCAAAACGGCACTTCTCGATTGGGAGTGTCGTTTTGGTTTATGACGATAATTTCAAAAAGAGTGAAAATGAGTAAAATAAGCGGAAAAAATAAAAAAAATAATTGTCGATTATACTTTTTAGTTTTTATTGGTGGTACATGTGGAGCTTTCGTGCGCGCAGTAATTTCTTCTTATGCGCACACGATTCACCAAATAGACGGACAATCATTTATATTTGGCCAGCTTACTTTAGGCACTTTTTTGTCGAATATGATTGCTTGCTTTATTTTTGCTCTTGTTACTGCAATATCTGTTAAAGCTTTAACGCAAGAAAAGCAAACTTTGTATAAATATGCGCTAGGAACAGGCTTTTGTGGCGGATTGTCGACTATGTCTACTTTCGCGTTTGAAAGTGCAATGTCTTTTATGGCTCCACGCATGACGCTTGTTGTTTTGGGCATGCTTTTTTCGCTGCTTTTTGGCGTTTTTATGGCTTTTGTTGGTAATTGGGTTGGAACAGGAATTGCGAATTGCATTAACAAAAAGCAAAGTCGATCTGTTGCAGAAGCTAATACTAAGGTGATGAAGTGATGAATTCTTTATACGTTTTTATTATGTTTATTTTGCCTTGCTTTTTTGGCGGTTTAGGTGCTGTTTTAAGATGCGCAATGACTAAAAAAATTTCAGCTGCTCATAAAAGCGAAGTTCCAGTTGCAACGCTATTTATCAATTGCGTTGCTTCACTTGCTATAGGTGTTGTGTCTAATGTTTTCATGGTTGCAGCTGCAATGTGTGGAGTACGTTTTGCTTATTTGATGATTTTGGGATTTTTGGGTGGATTTTCCACGTTTTCTACTGCAATTTTTGAAGGTGTGGATCTTATTCAAAGAAAGCGCATAAAAGATGGAGTGTTCTTGCTTTTTGCAGAACTTATTGTTCCATTCTTTGCTGCTTCTGTTGGGTATATTGTTTCGCAAATATTGTTACTGTACGTAATTTAGTATTTAGAAGTTAAGTGTTGTGCGCAGAATCGAGTTGTAGTGAAGTTTAAGAATGCATTGAGCTTTTTGAGTAATAAGTTAAAGCAACTATCAAAAACTTTTTGCCAGCTTCGTTGGAAAGTAATATTAGCTGGGATATTTGTCGGCGCTGTTTCTGGTTCATTAGTAGCTTCTTACAGGCTTGGTATTGAATACGGTACGGATTTTGCGCGTTGGATGTATTTACAAATACGGCATAACGTATGGTGGATTTTGCCATGCTTAATTTTTGCTGTAATTGCAGGTCTAATTATTGGCTGGATGAGTCGTAAAGAAAGTATGGCTTCTGGAAGTGGTATTCCTCAAGTAGTGGGATATGTTAATCGCGGTTTGAATATGCGATGGCATACAATTCTGCCAGTGCGTTTTGTTGGCGGTTTACTTGGTTCTTTATTTGGATTGTCTCTTGGACGTGAAGGTCCATCTATTCAAATAGGTGCATGTGGCGCTCAGATGTTGTCTCGAATTTTCCGTAAAGGTAGGCGTGACGATATTAAAGAGCATTATGTAGTAACTGCTGGAGCTGCAGCCGGTTTATCTGCTGCGTTTTCTGCGCCACTTTCTGGAGTTATGTTTGCTATGGAGGAGATTCAGCACGGCTTAACTTCAATTGTTCTTATAGGAGCTGCTGCAGCTGCTTTATGTGCTGATTTTGTTTCGCAAACTTGTTTCGGATTGCGTCCAGTTCTTGATTTTGGTCAGATTCCAGATTTGCCAATGAACTTGCATATTTGGATTATTCCTCTTGGTATTTTTGCAGGTTTTGTAGGCTCGATAATGAATCGTTCGTTACTTGGTTTGCAAACAGTATACGGATATTTGCCAAAGTGGATGCCTGTTGCTATTGCTTGCTTAATTGCAATACCAGTTGGCTTGTTCCTGCCTGAAGTTCTTGGTGGCGGATCTAATTTAGTGCGACTTTCTGAATATGGAAAAGCAAGTCTTGCAATGCTTTGTTTGCTATTTGTGGCAAAAATGTTGTTTACTTCTACAAGTTTTGGCTGTGGTGCTCCTGGCGGTATTTTTATGCCTATTCTTGCAGTAGGTGCGCTCGCAGGTGGTGTTGCTGCGCGCTGGATTACTAGCGTTTCAGCATTTGGCATTGATACAAAATTTGTATCTGTGTTTGCAGTTTGCGTTATGGCTGGTACGTTGTCTGCATCTGTAAAAGCTCCACTCACTTCGATTTTGCTTACTGTTGAAATGTCTGGAACTATGATTCATACGCTTCCAGTTGCAGCTTCTGCATTTATAGCATTGCTTATTTCAGATATTCTGAAAACTAAGCCAATTTATGGTGAGTTACTTGAACGCTATATGAAAGTTAATAAAGATTTAGTATTGCCATCTGTAAATTCTGTAAAATAGATGTTTTTATAGATAATTTTGTGCAATATTTGCTTATTCTTAATATTTCCTGAGCTTTTAACCACATTGCATGAATATTGTTGAAAACTCATTGCTGTATGCGTTTCAATAGGCGCATGAGTATGAATATGAGTGTAAACAATAAATCAATTGGCGTTAAGCAGATTGATAAGAATTATAACAATGGCGAAGCTGTAGGCGCATTTAGAGATGTTAAACGTTATGTTTATCCTCCTCAAGTTGCAGATAAATCTATATACGAATCTGCGTCTAATGGTGTAAAAATTGCGCCATGTATAGCTGACGATCATACTGTTATGACTCTTTTGCCTAAGAGTTCTCAAGATGTGGAGAGTTTTCAAAATACTGAACGCTCGCAAGATATTTCTATTAAGCATAAATCTCGTATGTTTAATAATTCTGAAGAAGATAATCTTATTGCGCGTGATTCTTTAGATCCGTTGCCTAAAAATATTTTGGTTGGAATGTCTGCTGCAGATGGCATTGGGCTAAGCACTTCTCTATCTATTCTTTCTCGCTATATAAGTGAACAAGGCCATAGTGTTGCTCTTGTAGATGCTGATTTGACTCATGGCGGTTTAGATGTTCTGCTTGGTTTGGAATCAGATGAAGGCCGCAGGTTGCAAGAAGTTGATGCTCCCTTAGGTAGATGCGATGGCTATGTTTTGCGCAATGAGCTATTGCATTGGGATAATGTGGATGTTTTAGCATTTTCTCCATGGCATGGTAAATATCCTGAACCTTGGGTTTTAGAGGCTGCTATTAGAGGTTTAGCTGATGCTGTTGATGTAGTTATTGTAGATATAGGTTCTGGCGAGACTGCTATGAAGTCTTACCGTAATATTCCGCAATTTATTGACAGTGCAACTCTTGCTGCTGTTGAGCTATCTGTGCTTGATTTAGCAAGGTTTAGAGCGTTGCTACAAAAATTAGATACTTTGTGTGATTCTGGCGTAAAGTTCAACAAATTTGCTGTTGTTGGATTGTCTCCTCGCGGTTTAACGCAAAAATCTTATGTTTTAAGTATCGATGAAGCTTCTGAATATTTATCAACTACATTTCTTGGTTCATTGCAACATGATGCTCGCATGTACACCGACATTATAGGGGGCTACGGTATTCGAAATGTGCCATCTTCAATGAAGGAAACCATGCAACGCATAAATAATTGGCTTATTGGAGATGTTATATCAAATACAAAAAATGCTGTAACTAAATATCGTCGTTCGCAATATCGTCGTTCGAAATATTCAAGAGGTAAATATGATCGTAAAAAATATTCGTGATATCGATTTTGGGATTTTGCAGGGATTCGCCAATGACGTAAGAGTCACCGACATGGTTGTAAGCGAGTCTGGTCGTGTGTGGGTAGATTGTGGGAAAGGTCTTAAGGAACGCGCAACTCGAGTTCCGCTTAACAACCCTGCTTTGTTAAGAGAATATGCTGTATGGCTTTGTGCACAATTAGGAAAAAGACTGGATGATGCGTGTCCTATTGCTGATGCTTCAAGTACTTCTGGCATTCGCATACATGCTGTTTTAGCACCACTTGTATCTCAAGGAGCAGCATTGTCAATTCGTTTTCCTTCAGTTAATCGTTATGATCTTGTTTCTTTGAGTGATCAAGGCATGTTTCCAAAAGAATTGTCTTGTATTCTAAGCGTTCTAGTTAAAAAGCGAGCAAATATAATGATCACTGGAAGTACTGGATCTGGAAAAACCACACTTATGAAGGCTTTGTTGGCTGCTGCTGATTGCGAAGATCGTATTGTATCTGTTGAAGAAATTAGAGAGCTTGGCGAGTTGACACAAAATCATGTTTCGTTAAGTGCGCGAGAAGCTAATGTAGAAGGTGTAGGAGAAATTGGGTTATCTCAATTAGTAAAAGCAACATTAAGAATGCGTCCGGATCGCATTATTCTTGGTGAATGTCGTGGGGAAGAAATTGCTGATTTGTTGAGAGTATTTACTTCTGGTCATAAGGGTGGAATGACAACTCTTCATGCAGATGAAATAGAAAAAGTTCCCGCTCGTCTTATGGCATTAGGGTTATTGGCTGGGTTGGAGCCTGCAGCTTTATGTGCTTTAGCTGCTGGAGCATTCGATGTTGTTATTCATGTAGAGAGATCCTCTAACGGGCGTCGAATGATCAAAGAACTCGGTATTTTGCAGTACGCTTCTAGCGCTTCGTTGCTGTGTGGCGTTCCAGTTTTGCAATTATCTTGTGGAATTGACGGCAGTATTGTCATGAAATTTTTGCCTGCATGGGTTAAGTTTTCAAATTATTGGAATCTTCCCGAAAATATGGCCAGCATATGTGTTGACAGTTCAAATAATTAGTAGTCGATTGTGTTGCTTGGAGCGTAAAAATGGATATTGAAGAAGTTCTTGCTGGAATGATTGCTGCATTACGTTCTGGTTCTACTTTTGCAATGATTGTTCACAGTGACTCTAAGTCTCAAAAATGTATTTGCAGTAGTGCAGTTAATACAAAAATTATTTATAAATGGCTTTATGAACGTTGTTTTCCAAAGAACCGCAATATGAATAAGACTCAACGTCGTCAGCTTGAAAAACATATGTATACTGTTTCTGAAAGTCTTATGGCTTCATATGAATTGAGTAATACTCTTGGTTGCGCTATGGCAGAATGTGTGGAAGCTACGGCAGCGTCATATCATGCTCAGAAGCGTGCAGAAGATTTACGTGCTGACGTAGCTGCAATGCCAAAAGCAACAATAAAATTACTTACTGCTCTACCTATTTTGGCTCTTTTTGCTGGTGAATTACTAGGTGGGCACCCTATTTTGATGTTAATTACAACAGTAAATGGATGGATTTTATTAACAATAGGTGGAATATGTTATGGATTGGGTTTGGCGTGGGTTAGTTCTATGTTGCAAATATCTCAGCATTCAATGGATGCTGCTTCGCTGGAAGGATGATTTATGGAATCCACAAAGCAGCTTTTGTTTATCATCCCATTGTTTGTTGTAATTGTTTGGCAATGGGTGAGTTTGAAATTAGAGTGCGATTCATTAGATAATCGTATGCGCTTTAACAGTAAAATTATGCTAGTTAAATACGAATGGCGTAATTCAAAAGTTTCATATGTAGATCCTCTTCTTGGTTTACATATGATTATTGTTTCACTTCGTAGTGGTGTTGCTATTACTAGGGCTCTTAGTGCTGTTGGACAAGTGTTTCCTTGTGGTCAAGGCATGTGGCTTTGCTCTGTTTCCAATGCTTTACTTGCAGGAGATACGTGGCATGAAGCATGGTCTTCTACTTATACTAAACAAGATAATTTTGAATTAGAAAATAAATCAAAATTTACTAATCGTAAAAACTTAGATTCTTCAGAAATATTAGCTAGATGGTTAATGACATCTTTAAAAGAATCATGGTGTTATGGCTCATCTCCAATTCCTGTATTGTCTGCACTTGCTCAACATTATGAGAGGAATATGGCCAATATTGCTAGACAAGAAAGTTCTAGGTTGTCTGTGCGATTGCTGCTTCCTGTTGGATTATGTTTTTTGCCGTCTTTTATATGTATAGGAATTTTGCCAACAGTTATGTCACTTATGCGCTAGCTTTTTAAAAATAAATTTCTAGAAAAATAAACTAGCTTTTATCCACAATGAAATTTTTTTATTTTCATTCGCAAAACAAGTTGTAATAATATTTCTATCCGAAAATTTCGGATAGTTTGAAGTGAAAGGTACAAGATGATGGTTGGGATAATGCAAAAACTTGTTGCACGATGCTCTGCGTCTATGCTTCAAGTAAATGAACAATTAGTGAATATTGAGTCATGTTTGTGTCAAAAAAGAAAACTGTACTCTGACTGTCTTAAAAATAAGGATTCTGGAGCTGTAACAGCTGAGTATGCAGTAGTTATTATTGCTGCTACTGGTTTTGCTGCACTGCTAGTTGCTATTTTGAAATCAGATACGGTTCGCACAACGTTGACAGATTTAGTTAAAAAAGCATTGAAAATCGGCTAACGGCATGCTTTAGCGGATGAAATGAGCTTATGATGCGGAAAGTTATTGTGTGCAAAAGGTTGTTGCGCAAAATTAGTGATTATGACAGAGGGATGGTAACTGCTGAATTTTCTATTGTTTTACCTTGCGCATTAATACTGTTATTTGTATTAATTGGCATAGGTAGAGCAGTTGTATGTACTATGAATTGTCATGATGCTGCTGCGCAAGTTGCGTATTATCTTGTGACTCATAAGGACGATAAAGCTGCTGCAAGTATTGTGCAGTCTGTCGCAGGTCAAGGAGCGTCGGTGAAAATAAGTCGTAGCAATAATATGGCGAATATTGTTGTTAAATGTCCTCTTATTCCTGATCCTCTTCATATTTTGCCGCCTCTAGTGGAAAGTCATGTAAGCCAGGTTTTAGTATGAGTAGGCGCAAGAATTTTATGAAGCATTCAATAAATTTCATTCATAAGCGATGTAAGGGCATCGACTGCGGTTCTGGCACTATGCTTGGCATTATGCTAGTGATCGCAGTCTGCTCAATACTAGTGCTTTCTGCTATTTTATGTAATGTTCTCGGAGCTAAACATCAAGCTTATGCTGTTGCAACTTCTGCTGCTTTATCCGGTGCTTCTGCGTTGCAAAAGATGGAGGATAATGCGTGTGAGGTTGTTGCGCGTACTGTTGCTTCAAGCAATGCTTTTTTGAAATCTTGCAACTCTACTAGTAATGATGTAACTGTTCGTGTTTCTGTTGGGCTGAATATTCCATTTGCTTCTAACGTGGAAGTTTCTGCTAGAGCAGGGCTAGAAGATTGCAATAAATAGTAAGTAGCAAAAACGAATATAAATATCAGCAGTCGGGTGGCGGCTGCTGATAGTCTTAACTAAGATATATTGGGGAAATAGTTAGGTCGCGGTAGGTTAGGAAACATGGCACTTGCACTGTATCGTAGATATCGTCCTGACACGTTTGATGGTGTTATTGGGCAGGATCAGGTTACCATACCTTTGTCTAGAGCATTAGACCAAGGGAAAATAACGCATGCATATTTATTTTCTGGACCACGTGGATGCGGTAAAACAAGTTCTGCGCGAATTTTAGCTCGCTGCATTAATTGTGAAAAAGGACCAACTTCGCACCCATGCGGAGAGTGTCAAAGCTGTAAAGATTTAGCTACTGGCGGTGCAGGTTCTATCGACGTTGTAGAGATTGATGCTGCAAGCCATAACGGTGTCGATGATGCTAGAGAGTTGCGTGAGCGTGCTGGTTTCGCTCCTGCTCGTGACCGTTATAAGATTTTCATTCTCGACGAAGCTCATATGGTTACACAGCAAGGTTTTAATGCTTTGCTTAAGATTGTAGAAGAGCCGCCTGAGCACGTAATGTTTATTTTTGCTACCACTGAGCCGGATAAAGTTATTGGCACTATTCGCTCGCGTACACACCATTATCCTTTCAGACTTGTGCCTCCAGAGGTAATGTCTCCATATCTTGAAGATATTTGCAAAAAGGAAGGTATTCTGCCACAGCCGGGAGTTCTTCGCCTTGTTATGCGCGCTGGTGCGGGATCAATGCGAGATACGTTATCTGTGCTCGATCAGCTTATGGTGGGTGCTGTTGATGGTTCAATTTCTTTGGATTCTTCGGTTGCTTTATTAGGTTTTACGCCTAATTCATTGATTAGCGAATTCATTGACGATCTTATTAATCATGATGGTGCTTCGATATACGATGTAGTTCGTCGCGTTATTGTTGGAGGCTACGATACTCGCAAGTTTGTAGAAGATTTATTAGGTAGAGTTCGTGATTTGTTGCTTATGGTATCTGCAGGTCCTAAAGCGGCTTCAAGCTTACTTAATGATGTTTCTCCAGAAGATTTGGAAATATTGAATAAGCAATCTGCAAGCATGACATTGCATGATTTAGCACGTATGGCTCAAACAATTAATGATGCTTTAAGTGCAATGGCTAGTGCAATTTCTCCTCGCATGAATTTGGAAATTTTAGTTGCTCGTTTGCTTGCAGACAGCGAAACTTCAAATACTGTTGCAACTAATTTGCGCATCAATAACGTGCAACAACAAAATATTTCCACTTCTAAGCAGAGTATTCAAAATCAAGTATCTTCTGGTGCTCATTTCGTAGGTTCTACAAGCAATAAGAAATATGTTTCTGCAGATAGTGAGAATAATAGTACTTCAAATTCTTCACTACCTTCTGAAACTACAGCATCGACTATTGCTAAAGCAGAAACGCAATCTGCTCCACGCGCAAAAGAAATGGAATCTAAAAAAGCGTTTTTGAACGATGCACATAATGCTAATTCAAAGAATGATTCCATGGATGCCGATGCAATGTGGGATAAAGTAGTTTCAAAATTGCCTGATGA
>NQOP01000002.1:447224-450339 GCA_003585845.1 Bifidobacteriaceae bacterium NR021 | reverse complement strand
CGACAGCGTCTTATTTTGACTTTTAATGAGCCTATGAGTCAACATGCGTTTGCGCTCGCAGTATGCACTACTTCTCCATATGATGGGCAAAAAGTGCCAAAAGTAGTAATGAATGAAGTGCATGAGATATTTGGAGCGCAAGTAATGATTGCTCCTGCACCAGTTGCCGCTAATGGTGAACAAGTAGAATCTGTTGCTCGAATGGATCCGCAGAAGCTTGCAAAAGTTAAGCGCGATATTTTATTGCATAAAACTGGTATATCTGCTGGTTTTAGTAATAAAACTGATTCTGATAGCAGCGGAATAAATAAAAATCCTACTAAAAAAGAATCTTCGGGTTTTAGTGGCGCTGATGGCTCCGCAGCATCAGTAGCTTCTGAAAATACTGCGGATGAGTTAAGTGATGTTGCGAATGCGGATGATGATGTTTGGGCAGACATGTCGTCTATGCCTATGTCGGATGTGATTGCAATGCCAGAAAACTCTTCTTCTGAAGAGTCTTCTTCTAAAGACTCTTCTATTGAAGATGAGCCTATGAATCATGATGACGAGATTAAAATACAGAAGAGTTCGCATTCTCATAGCCAAGATGAAGCTATTTCTGGTGTCTTGGATCAAGCTAAACTACAATCTCAAGTTCAGAATGCAACTAATACTTCAGAATTGTCTACTGAATCAATTCAGACTACTGTTTCTCCTACGAATGGAGCTATTGCTGACGAATGTTCAATGGATGATGCTTCATTAGAATCAGCAACATCTGTAAGCACTGATGAGCTTAAACAAATTTTTGAAGTTAAATCTGTTGAAGAATTTGCTTCCACTGATCCTAAAAATCCTAAAAATGCGATTACGAGCGTTAAGAAAAAGCGAGAGGAGTAGTTTACGGTGCATAATTCATCGTCATATGATGGAGCAATTGGTCGTTTAATTGAAGCATTTTCAAAGCTTCCAGGGATTGGACCTAAAGGCGCTCAGCGTATTGCGTTTTACTTACTTTCTTCCTCGGATAAAGATGTTCAAGAGCTAATAGACGCAATTAATAACATGAAAGAAAGTGTGCGTTTTTGCGATGTATGCGGAAACGTATGTGAGCAGAGCCCTTGCATAGTATGTGCAGATCCTCGGCGTGATCATAGCAAAATTTGCGTAGTTGAAGAACCTAAAGACATTATGAGTATTGAGCGAACTCATGAGTATTCAGGTGTTTATCATGTTCTTGGTGGTGCAATTAACCCAATGGCAAATGTTGGGCCGGGGGACTTAGCAATTACGCAATTACTTGAACGTCTTAAAGATGCAAAAGTTCAAGAAATTATTCTTGCGCTTGACCCTGATATAGAAGGTGAAGCGACTGTTACGTATTTGGCTCGATTGCTCGATCCTCTAGGAATTAAAGTTACTCGCCTGGCAAGTGGATTACCTGTTGGTGGAGATTTAGAGTATGCGGATGAGATCACTTTAGGTCGTGCATTTTCTGGTCGTCAATCTGTGTAATTTTGAATATCGTTTTTATGAGCACAAGTCATTATCAATAAATAGGGCATAGTTGGTAGTCTGATATTGAAGCCATTATTTGGCATATCCTGTGCGTTTATCAATATTGACATGAGCAAGGGGTAAAAATTGGCGCTTATCGTACAGAAATACGGTGGCTCTTCTGTAGCGGATACAGATTCCATACAACGTGTTGCCAAACGCATTCTTTCTACAAAAGCAGCAGGCAATGATGTTGCTGTTGTAGTTTCAGCAATGGGAGATACAACTGACGATTTAATTGATCAAGCAATGAGTGTAAATACTCATCCTCCTGCTCGCGAAATGGATATGCTTATGACAGCAGGAGAACGAATTTCTATGAGTTTGCTTGCAATGGCTATTCATGCTCAAGGATCTCATGCTTATTCTTTTACTGGTTCTCAAGCTGGATTTATGACAGATACTCAGTTTGGAGCTGCGCATATTCGTGCGGTTAAGCCTGATCGTGTCAGAAGAGCTCTTAGCAAAGGCAGTGTTGCAATTGTTGCCGGGTTCCAAGGAATTAACGAAGTTGGAGATGACACTACTCTCGGTAGAGGTGGTTCGGATACTTCAGCTGTAGCTCTTGCGGTTGCTTTAGGTGCTGATGTATGTGAGATTTACACGGATGTAGATGGAGTATTTACTGCAGACCCACGTATTGTGCCAACTGCAAAACGTATTCCTGTAATCGATTATGATTCGATGCTTGAAATGTCATCTTGCGGTTCGCGCGTGCTTGCGTTGCGTTGTGTTGAGTACGCTCAGCGTTTTGGTATGCCTCTTCATGTTAGAAGTTCATTCTCACATAGGAACGGAACGCTTATAGTTCCAAATAATATTAATCCGAACGATTTGCCTAATCTGAGTTAGAAAATACGAAACTAAATATTAATAGATAATGTCAAATAATCTTCGAGCTTAAAGGCGGTAACAATGGTAAACCACGATATTCTTTCGACTATGGGCGATTTATTTCCTGATTTAGGTCCGGAAACTCCTGTTATTTCTGGCGTTGCTCATGATCGCAGTGAGGCAATGATTACGGTTCGCGGTATTCCAGATATTCCTGGTATGGCTGCGAAAGTATTTACAACTCTTGCAAAAGCAAATGTAAATATTGACATGATTGCGCAAGCAAGTGCTTCTACTGGCACAGCAGATATTTCTATTACTGCTCCAGGAGCGTCAATGGAAGCAGTCCGTAAAGTTCTAGAAGAAGCGCATGATGAATTGAAATTTACTTCTATGGATGTCGTTCCAGTAGTAGGAAAAGTAGCTGTTGTTGGAGTTGGTATGAAAACACATTCAGGTCTAGCTGCTACCTTCTTCACTGCGCTAAGTGAACATGGTATAAATACTTTGATGATTTCTACTTCGGAAATTCGTATTGCTGCCATGGTTCCTGTTGAACAAATTGATGAAGCTGTTCGTGCTTTGCATACTGCTTACGGTTTGGACGCAAGCCAAGTTGAAGCAGTAGTGTACGGCGGAAGCGGGCGCTGAAGCAATTTAAATTATTAAATTATTAAATTAACTAAATTGTAGAATTGTAAAAACTGTAGAAATTATACGTACTTACTTTTAGGGGAGTCTC
>NQOP01000002.1:446254-446387 GCA_003585845.1 Bifidobacteriaceae bacterium NR021 | reverse complement strand
GATGACAATTATCAACGAAAAAGGCGTGAACGTGGCAGTACTTGGCGCAACTGGCCAAGTTGGTATGGTAATGCGTCGAGTGCTTGACGAGCGCGATTTTCCAATAAAAGATTTACGTTTTATGGCTTCCGCT
>NQOP01000002.1:441295-445446 GCA_003585845.1 Bifidobacteriaceae bacterium NR021 | reverse complement strand
CATTCTGCTGGCACAGTTTTGCAATATCGTGGCAAAGACGTAGTCGTAGAAGATGTAGAAAAAGCAGATTTGCACGGAATTGACATAGCTATTTTTTCTGCAGGCGGCGGAACTTCAAAAATTTGGGCTCCGAAATTCGCTGAAGCTGGCGCAATTGTAGTAGATAATTCTTCGCAATGGCGTATGCATAACGATGTGCCTTTGGTAGTTGCGGAAGTAAACCCTGAAGATCTAGATACTATTCCAAGAGGAATAGTAGCAAATCCAAATTGCACAACTATGGCTTGCATGCCTGTATTAAAGCCGCTTGCTGATGCTTTTGGATTAAAACGTTTAATTGTTTCGTCTTACCAAGCTGTTTCTGGCGCCGGTCGAGCCGGTGCTTTGCAACTCATGAACGAAGCACAAGCTGCATTAAATCAGGGAGCAGATAAACTCGTTTTCGACGGTGGCGCAATAGATTTCCCTGAACCTACAAAAGTTGCTCGTACTATTGCTTTTAATGTAGTGCCTTTTATTGGTTCAGTAGTCGATGACGGTTCTGAAGAAACTGACGAAGAACAAAAATTGCGCAACGAAAGTCGTAAAATTTTGCATTTGCCAAATCTTGCAGCATCATGTACTTGTGTGCGCGTAGGTGTTTTCACTGGTCACGGTATGAGCGTAAACGCTGAGTTTGAGCATGATGTAACTCCAGACATGGCTCGCGAAGTATTGAGCAAGGCTGCGGGAGTCGAGCTTAACGATATTCCTACTCCTCAGCTAGCAGCCGGAAAATCTGCAAGTTATGTTGGCAGAATTAGGCAAGACCAAGCAGTCGATGGGAATAAGGGATTGGCACTTTTTATCACTAACGATAATTTGCGAAAAGGTGCTGCATTAAATGCTGTGCAATTGGCTGAAATTATTGCTAAAAAGCGTAATTTTCTAAACTAATTATGGTTATATTGCGCTCGCGATTATGTAAGATTTTGCGTAAACTGGAATTATGTCAATAGCATCTGAAGAAATACAGCAGCAACTCGATCGTATAGTGGCACTTGGGTATCCGGATGTGGCTGATATGAGTGCCGATGCTTTTCGTAAGTTGGCAAATCCTATATTGTGTGCGCTTGAAAATAGTAGTTTAGGTGCGAATATTTTATTGGTTCCTACGCGTGAATTAGTTTCGCCCGAATCGTTGATTTCTCGTACGAGTATTAATCGCATGGCTGGATTCACCACTATGCCTCCGCGAGATATCATAAGTTTTCTTCCTAAAGACGGGTATGAGTTTCCTGAAGGCCCGTTCTATATAGTCGTCGATCCACATACTGGCTCATCGTATTTGAATCGAGAGCCTGATGTTGCTCGTAAACTTATTGATTCTGATGAGCGTTTGCCTCTTACTCTGGAAGAAGGGCTTGCTATTGCAACACAACATCCAGATTGGCTTGAAAGCAAGAATGGATTTAATTTGCTTGGTTCGCAAAGCGCAGATGGGCGTGTGCCAAGTATATGGATGAGTCAATGTGCTCCTCGCTTAGGTGCTGTTTGGCCAAATTCTCGTCATACTTGGCTTGGTAATGCATATTGCATGGAAAGATGTGGAGTGTCGTCGCTGAAGTAAGTTAGCGAATTTTGCGCTCATTTAGTAAAATAGTACGAAATATAACGGTAGATAATACAAATAAATAGAAGTTGATTTTTTATAGTTTCTCATATTGTGAAGGTGCGTTGTGGCATATATAACTTTTGATCATGTAGTGAAAGAATACCCATCAGGTTCTGGTGCTGTGCGAGCTTTAGATGATGCCAGTTTTACTGCACAAAGCGGTGAGCTTACAGTAATTTTAGGTGCATCTGGCGCTGGAAAAACTACGGCATTAAATATTTTGGGCGGTATGGATACTGCAACAAGCGGTCGTGTTGTTGTTGGTGATTGCGATGTTACTAAGCTAAAAGGTCGTAATTTGGTTCGCTACCGCAGAGAAGACATTGGTTTTGTTTTTCAATTTTATAATTTAGTTCCAAATTTAACTGCTCTTGAAAACGTAGAGTTAGCTTCGCAAATTTGTGCAGATCATTTTGACCCTGCTCAAACGCTTATTGATGTTGGCTTGAAAGAAAGGCTACATAATTTCCCAGCGCAACTTTCTGGCGGTGAGCAGCAACGCGTATCTATTGCGCGCGCTCTTGCTAAAAAACCTAAACTATTGCTATGTGACGAGCCTACTGGTGCTTTGGATTATGAAACAGGTAAGGCAGTATTGCAATTATTGCAAGATATTTGCCGAACTGAAGGCATGACAGTGCTGATTATTACTCATAATGCTGCCATTGCTCCGATGGCTCACAAAGTTGTTCGTTTCCGTTCTGGAAAAGTTGTAGACGAAACTGTGCAAGAACATCCTATGGCTATTGCCGATATTGAGTGGTGATTAGGTGGTTGTTATGCGGAAAGTAGCAGCAGTTTCAAAGCAATCTGATAATAAAAATGCCAATAATGGCTGTGAAGTTAAGCGCATGCATTCGTTGCTGCCAATAGTATTTATTAGCGCAATTAGAATGTGGGTTCGCGAATGGCGCCGTTTTTGCGTTCTTGCGGTTATTGCAATGCTTGGCGTTGCTGTTATGACTGGTATTTATGCAGGATGCAACGACATGTTTCTTGCTACTAACGATATGTATGCGAAGTTGCATGCTTATGATTTGCAAATCGTATCTACTCTTGGTTTAACTAAAGACGATGTTGCAGCATTACGCGCGTTGCCAAGTGTGAGTGAAGTTGAAGCAGAGCGTTCTTGGAAAGCAACAGCGCACGCAACAGATGATACAAAGTCTTCATATGCAATGAATTTCGTGCATTATGTAGAATCGCAAAAAAATCTTAATCGTTTGCATTTGCTTAAGGGCAACATGCCTAAAAATAATAGTGAAGCTGTTGTAACTCAGCGATTTTTACACGACAGTGGATTGAGCATTGGCAATGTGATAGTAGTCAATATGCGGCAAAATGCGGGCGTTGGAAGTCTTGATTCTTCTAATTCAAAGTCTAAAACTTATCGTTTGCGCATAACTGGTAGCGTGCTAGATAGCAACGACTTAAACAATCCTGATGGCTATCAATCTAAAGCATTTCGTAACTCTGTGACGTCTAGATACCCAATATTTACTTCTGCTGCTCCTGATAACGTGACTAGCTTGCCGTATACAGCAATATCGGTGCGTTTGAATGATGCTCAACGTGTCAATGTTTTTTCTAAAGATTATCGTGGCATTGTCGATGATGCGTCTGAACAGATTCAAGAACGTGTGCAATCTAAGCGCGAAACAGCTCGACGTAATCAAATTATCGACAAACAAGTTAATTTAGAATTAAAAAATATTATTGCAAATGATCCTAGGCTTCAGCGTGTTCCAAATTTTGTTAAAGAGCAAGCAAAAAAGCAAATTCGTAAACAAATTAAGTCAGAGATTCAAAAACGTGTTCCTCAAGCTCAATGGCATATATCTACTCGCATAGCTAACGATAGTTATGCGAGTTTGCGTTCTGACGTTGCTTCAATACAGTCGCTTGGATACGCTTTCCCAGCAGTATTTCTTGTTGTAGCAATGATGATGAGTTTAACTGCTATGGCTCGTATGGTTGAAGAAGAGCGAGGGCTTATTGGCACATACTTAAGTTTGGGATACGGTCGTTCTACTGCAGTAACAAGACATGCTTTCTTCGCGATATTTGCGTGCTTTGTTGGTGGCGGAATTGGCGATATTATGGGTTTTCTTGCAATCCCTTCACTTTTACTAAAAATCTTGCGTGGTTTATACGCTGTTCCAGACGTTAGCTTGAAGTATGACTGGCTATATGGCTCTTTGTGTGTGCTAGCATTTGTGATTCCTGTTGCAATATGCACAATCGTTGTTAGTTGGCGAGAAACAAGGCAAGTTCCTGCAGCTTTGTTAAGGCCAAAAGCTCCAAAAGCTGGTTCTCGCGTTCTTCTTGAAAGGTTGCCTTGGATTTGGAAACGAATGAGTTTCTTGAATAAGGTTACTGTCCGCAATTTGGCGCGATTTAAAGGCAGATTGTGCATGACTATCGGTGGAGTTGCCGGTTGCACAGCGCTTATTGTTTGCGGTCTTGCTTTGAATGATACTGTTGCTACCTTGGGTAT
>NQOP01000002.1:439445-440576 GCA_003585845.1 Bifidobacteriaceae bacterium NR021 | reverse complement strand
AATATGAAGAAAAGTGTTGAGCAAGACAAGGCAAATAATAAAGTAGAAACTATACTTCCAGCTTATGTGGGCTCTGGAGAAATATCTAAAAATCAATCAAATAAATCGCATAGTCATCATGTTGAGGATGCCGAAAACGTGCAGTTGATTGTTGTAAAAGACACAAAAACTTTGTCTCATCTTGTAAATTTGCAGGATGTGAACAATAATTTGCAAACTATTAAACTTACAGATGAAGGTCCGTTGCTTTCTCAAAGCGCTGCTGCATCTCTGGACATTACTCGTGGTAGCGAAATTAATGTGACGAATACTAGTTTTAAGCGTGCGAAGGTTAAAGTTAAAGCTATTGTTCGTAATCTTATTGGTTCTAATATTTACATGACTGAACGTTGCTACGAACGTTTGTTTAATGGTGAAAACAGTAAGCTTTTGAAACATAATGCGTTAATTTTGCGTTTGCGCGGTGGCGATAATAATAAAATTAAATATGCTGACAATGTTTCTGAACGTGACGGTGTGCTTGCTGTTATGAATATTACGCGTATGAAGCATGCTTTTAGTTTTGATCTTATGAATGCTGTTGTTGCTTTAATCGTAACTTTGGCTGCTGGCTTGGCTTTGGCTGTGCTTTTTACTCTTGCAAGTACTAATATTTCGGAACGTACTCGCGAAATGGCTACGCTGAAAGTTCTTGGTTTTTATCGTAGAGAAGTTCATTCCTATGTGCATAAAGAAATGCTTACTTTAACTGTTATCGGCATTGCAGTTGGATTGCCGTTAGGAAGGCTTATTGCAGGATTGTTGACTAGCGCGCTTCGCATGCCATCTTTGTATTTTGAAGTTGAAGTAGCTCCTTTAAGCTATTGCATTGCTGGTGTTGCGACGCTAATTTTTGCGTTAATTGTGCAATGGGCTACCAACCCAGCTTTGGATCGCATAGATCCAGTAAGCTCGCTTAAAAGCGTGGAATAGTTGCGCGAATTGTGGAATGCATAAATGAATAGTTAAGGGTTCCCTATAAAATTAGAAATTCGTGGCTACTGAAGAACGGAGTTGTAATAATGAGTGAGACTGTGAATAGTGACATTAATGTGGGTTCTAAACAAACGGAATCTGCAGAGACGCACAATA
>NQOP01000002.1:435478-438654 GCA_003585845.1 Bifidobacteriaceae bacterium NR021 | reverse complement strand
CCAAATGGAGCGTAGTCTTACCAAGCGTCATGTGCAATTTATTGCTATTGGCGGCACGATTGGAACAGGTTTGTTCCTTGGTTCTGGAAAATCAATTAGCTTAACAGGTCCGAGTATTGTATTCGTTTACATTATTGTGGGCTTGATTATGTTCCTGCTTATGCGTGGCATTGGTGAGCTAATGTACAAGGATCCAAACCAACATACTTTTATTAGTTTTATTACGCGTTATCTTGGCAGAGGTTGGGGTAATTTTGCCGGATGGTCGTATTGGTTTGTGCTTGTACTTATTGGTATGAGCGAAATCACGGCAGTTAGTACGTATTGCGTCACATTCTTCCAAACTTTCGATATTGACGTAAGTCATTGGAAATGGCTTATAGAAGTAGTATTTTTAGCGGCTTTAGTGTGCATAAATTTGGTAGCTGTAAAGCTATTTGGGGAAACTGAGTTTTGGTTCTCAATGATTAAAATCACGCTAATTGTTGCTCTTATTGTTACAGCCGCAGTTATGGCTTTAATTGGTTACCATTACTCTGCAGCTCCTTTGCATGGTGGTGTAATGAGTCCTGCTGGCCACGCTGGATTAGATAATATTTTCAACAATTTTTCGCTTATGCCAAACGGATGGCTTTCTTTCTTAATGAGCTTCCAAATGGTGTTTTATGCGTACCAGCTTATTGAGTTTGTTGGTGTGACTGTTTCGGAAACTAAGAATCCTCGTCAGGTTTTGCCAAAGGCTGTTAACGAGATTATTGTACGCGTTCTGGTTTTCTATGTTGGCGCTCTTATAGCGATTATGCTTATTGTGCCATGGCAGCAATTTAAGGCTACGAATGCAGAAGGCGTATTTATGTCACCATTCATTATGGTGTTCCAGTATGCGGGATTGCATTGGGCTTCTGCGCTTGTGTTCTTTGTGGTTATTACGGCTGCATCTTCTGCGCTTAATTCTTTGCTATATTCTGCTGGTCGCCACATGTATCAGATCGCTCTTGAGTCGCCTTCGCCTCTTTTGGGCAAGTTGCGTAAGGTTTCTCGCACTAAGGTTCCTGCTCGCGCGATTTTGTTCTCGTCTTCTTTAATTCTTCTTTCGCCAATTATTAATTCGATTCCTGGCATTCATGGAGCTTTTATTTTGTTTGCTTCTGCTTCTTCTGCAGTAATAATCATGATTTACATTTTAATTATGGTTACGCATCGTAAGTACCGTGAATCTGCTGATTTTATGCCAGACGGCTTCGTTATGCCGCATTATAAGCTTTTGAATTCTATTACTATAGCGTTCTTTGCTTTTGTATATGTGACTTTGTTTATTAGCGACGATACGCGTGCTTCTGCAATTGGTGGATTAGTGTGGCTCGTATTGTTCGGCGGATACTGCGCTTTGCATCAACATTGGCAGAATCGCGATTTAGCTGAAGCATTGGGGAAGTAGAGTACTTCTTTACTTGATTTCTGTTATGCTTGCTGTGTGCGAATTATTGTTGCAGATTGCAGTGCAGAATATACAGGTAGATTAAATGCCACTCTTCCTTTAGCTAAGCGAGTGTTGCTTATTAAAGCAGATGGCAGCGTACTTATCTTTTCTGAGCTTGGTGCGTATAAACCTCTTAATTGGATGGTAGCTCCTTGTACTATGCGTGTTATGCGCAAAGAAGATAGCGATGAATCTGATGCTGGCATTGTTGTAGATGGCTGTATTTTGCGTGTTGCTGCCGCTAAAAGCGATGATTTGCTTATGATTTCGCTTGAGCATGTTTATAGCGATAATACTTACGATTTGGGTGAGGACCCTGGCTTGGTTAAAGATGGTGTTGAGGATCATTTGCAACGCTACTTGGCTGAGCAGATTGAGCGAATCGGTGATGGCGCCACGTTGGTGCGCCGTGAGTATCCTACGGCTATCGGCCCAGTGGATATTATGGCTCAAGACGCGGATGGTGTACATGTTGCTATTGAGATTAAGCGGCATGGCGGTATCGACGGCGTTGAGCAACTTACGCGTTATTGTGAGTTGCTGAATCGAGATCCGTTACTTAAGCCGGTTAGAGGTATTTTTGCAGCGCAAACTATTAGTCCGCAAGCTCGCGTTTTGGCTGAGGATCGTGGATTTACTTGCTTAATATTGGATTACGATGAAATGCGTGGAGTTGAGTCCAACGATCTTCGTCTGTTCTAAATATGTAAAAACCCCTCGTGAAGGAGGGGTTTGTTATTTATGAATCGCTAGTTAATTTTGCAACAGCTTGCAAAATTTACAAATCTCACGAAGCATAGAGAATATCGACTACAAAGTACAGTGTGGCGTTTGCAGGAATAGTTACGTTTCCGCGCGCGTCCTTCTTTTCTTCTTTACCGTAGCCATCTTCTGGTGGGATTACCAAAAGAACTTGGGAACCGACTTTCTTTCCAGTTAAGCCTTTAGTCCAACCAGGGATTACTCCTCCAGCAAGTTGGAAGTCTGCAGGTATGCCGCGAAGCCAAGAAGAGTCAAACTGATGCAGTTTGCCGTCTTTATCGGTAGTCCAGCCAGTGTAATGAGCGGAAACTGTGTCTTTTGCAGTTACTTCTCTGCCGGTTCCTTCAATCAAAGTTTGAGAAACAAGCTTTCCGTCTGGCACGTAGTTATTTTTATCTAAGCTTGGGGCTCCAGATTTATCAAGAGTTACTTTCGGCAAATTTGCAGGAATATTCGTAACAGCTTTGCCTGTTGCTCTAGTTATAGCCTTTGATCGCGAAACCATCGTAAGAACCATAATATATGAAGGATTTTTATATCCTCCACTTACGCCCAAAGCAATAGTCGTATTAATTTTCTTGCCTTTAATCAAAGCGTAATATGGGCGGCTTGTAGAATTTTTACTAATGTAAATTGAGCAATCAACTTTGCCTTTTTCCCAAGTATTCATAAGTTCTTTGCCGGTTTTGGAGTCGAACACAATGCCCTGAGAGCATACGCGATCGCCTTCTTGAATTGTTTCTCCGTTGCCTCGTTGCAAAACGGCATAAGTATTTTGCTTTACTTTTACAGGCGTTTTCAGCGTTATTTTAGGCTTTTTTCCAAGCTCTCCAGATGCGCTTATGCCTTCCATCAACTGCATTCCAGCTTTTTGAGCGTTCTCATCAATTAAATTGTTTTTGTTGTTGGAACTCTCTCCGCATGAAGCGAGCAC
>NQOP01000002.1:423082-434752 GCA_003585845.1 Bifidobacteriaceae bacterium NR021 | reverse complement strand
GTTTTGATTTTTTTCATAGCCCCACATTACCGCTTGACGCTGATTTTTACATCAAAACATGCAAGTAATATTAAAAGACTGTAGAATGGTATCGTTATGACAAATATAGAAGATACTTCTGATACAGAAGGACGACCAATGCGACGACCAATGCGACGGCTCACTTTGCGCAGTAAAATCATGCGCGGCGTTGTAGCTCCATTTTTTGCTTTGCTTGCAGTATTAAGTGTTGTTCTTGGTGTTGCCAACGCAACATTTTGGAAGCCTAGTAACGTGGTTATTGCATACGCTAACGTATCTGGAACTCGTTATATTGTCACTGATCCTGGTGTTTTGAATCTTGTAGATAACAGGGTACGTATTAGTGTTGCTGCTTTGCATACACGTAAGCCTATTTGTGTTGCTGTAGGTTTAATGAAAGACGTAAGAGGCTGGGTGGCAGGTTCTCCAGTACAAAGAATTACTGGTTTGCGTGATTGGAATAATCTTTCAGTTTCTGAAGTGTCTGGTAGAACCTCTGTGCAAGCGGAAGGCTCTGTTGACATTAAAGATCCTGACGTAAAATTCCAAGAATCTAATTTATGGCCTATAGTTACGTGCCAGCTTGGTTTAGCGAAATTGGCAATAAATACTGCAGATTATGTTCAATCTTCTGGTTCTGCGTCATATGATCATGCTGTTGCAAACGGCACAATGCCTAAATCAGGCACTCGCTCTAGTAAGTCAAATAGTCATGATGCGTCTTCTTCTACACTGCGCTCGCAGGCTGCTAGACGTGTTTTGCTAATTGATTTGGGGGATAATGTACCGGAAGCTTCCGTAGAATTTCGGTGGCGTCGTAATCAAATTCCAGATTTTGCAACGCCATTATATTTTGTAGGAGCGCTTTTTGCAGTATTAGCTATACTTTCTGCAACTATTTTTGCAATGGCTCCGCATCGTCGTCGTAATAAGCAATTAATAGCTAGCCGTTCAGGAGCGTTGACAGTAAAGTCTGCGCAGCGTGACGAAGTTACCTTTGCTGAGGCGATTTCTGGAACTATGTCTGGTATTTTCGGCCACAAACGTCGTAAGAAGGATTCTGGAAACCACGCAAGGCACGGGACTCATGCACGTCGTCGTAAAGATTCAATACAAAGTGGCGACTCAAATGGTATGCAAATAACTCGTGTTGCGTCTGCTTCTACAGCAGTTGCATCTACTGATTCTTTGGCTGAAACTACCGTTATTGCGCAAGATGAAATGCTTGCGTTTGCTGCGCGCTTTATGCAACAGCATGATGATAATTCTTATTTAGATGACTTAGATAATGCTGATGATGAGTTTAATGATTTACAAAATCAGGATGATGCAGAAAATGCGGAAGATTCTGCAAAAGCGGAAGATACAGAAAATGCGAAATATTCTGAAAATTCAGCAGAATCAGAAAATCCAGAGAATAAGCAATATAAGCGAAATTCTCAAAATATTAAGACTCCGCGAAATAAGAAAAAATCTTATGCAAAAACGTCGGATAGCGATAATCTGAACGATCATAAGGATAAGCGTCAGCAGCAAAATAAGTATGCTCAGCAGAATAACAAGAGACGTAACCGTCAGAATGATAGAAACAATGCTAATAATTCTGAAAAGTTTGCAAAGAAACGTTTGGAAACAGTCAAGCCTTCAGATAGTAATAGCAAGATTTCGCATGAATCTAGTAAGAAAAAGCATAATGATCGCGAAAACTATCGCAACTCAGAATCGGATAAACGTCAAAATTCGTCTAAAAATAGCAACGATAAGCAGTCTCGCATAAAACGAAATGGATTTAGAGGAGACGGCGGTAACGGTCGCTACAGAAAAAATGTGAAAGGCTACCGCGGTAATTCTTCAAGTGAGCGAGGAAATGAGTAAAATGCGTAATACTAATGTCGATATTCACCGCGTAAAAAGTAAAAATAGAGGCGTATTGCGCAACAACATAGTCACATTAATAGCATGTGTTGTATCAACGGTTATGGTAACTGGATTATCTGCTTGCGATGGGCAGGTGCCGAAACCTGCTGAAGCGCGCAGTAATCAAGAGTTACCTAATTTGACCATGCTCCAAGAAAAAGATATCCGCTTAGGTTTGCTTCGTGAGCTAGAAAAAGCAAACGACGAAAAAGATGTGGATTCATTATCTAAAGCAGTTTCTGGACCTGCTCTCGACATTCGCACGAGCGAGCTCACTATTGCAAACAAAACTGGGAACTTAGATCCTAAGACCACTATTCCGCGTGAAGCCGCGCAAACTATTGTGCCAATTAATTCTGGTTGGCCAAGAGATTTAATGACTATTACAACTACTACTAAAGATCAGCAGTCAAAACGTTTGCTGGTTTTGCGTCAACAGAGAGCGCGTTCGAATTATAAACTTTGGGCTGTTGCGCGCTTATTCCCTGGAGTGCATCTTCCTAAATTTGCTGTGCCAAGTATTGGTTCTTCAATGGGTAAATCTAACGATACTGGTTTGGTGATGACTCCAGATGAAGCGGTAGCTGCGTACGCTGACGTTTTACAAAATGGTGAAAACAGCAAGTATGCAAAGCATTTTGCTGACGATTATTTGCGTAAAAAGTTAGTTGAACTTTCTAAAGCAGTGCAAGCTGGAATGGAGAGAAATAAAGGCTCTCAAGAACAAATCTTTACACCAAATCTCAAACAAATAAGCATTATGCGTTCAAGCGATGGAAGCGATTTGGTTGTTGCGCGCATAGATTCTGTGTGGACTCGTAAAGCTGGCGAAGGGCGTGAATCTCGTCCTGCTTCTGATGAAGAAAAAGCATTATTTGGCGACGGTAAAGCAAAAGGTACTATGCGAGTAACTTACGTAAATGTTATTGCTCTAGTAGTTCCTCCAGCTAGTTCTCATATGAAGATTATTCCTGTTGGTGCTGAGCGTCAGCCTATTAAAGTAGAAGCTTTATAAATTTTGTAAGTACAATTTAGTCTGCTTGGAAAAGAGGAAAAATGGTGAGTAGCAAAGCGCAAGGCATGAATCCTGGCGGATTTTCGCTTGCTGGGGCTGTAGATTTAGAAGGCGTAAAGCGTCGCGTAGAAGCTCAAGCTAAGCAAGCTGCTAAAGCTGCATCGGGCTCTACTGGTTCTTCTGCTCCAAAAGCTGGCGGCTATGTAATCGATGTTAATGAGCAGTCTTTTCAGGCGATGGTGCAAACGTCCGTAAGTTTCCCAATTGTTATTTTACTTTGGCAAACTAGTGACGAAGCTTATTATGATGTTGCGCAGAAATTAGCGGATGCTGTTAACGCGCTTGACGGTCGTATGCAGTTAGCTCGTATCGACTCTGATGAAAGCCCAAGTATTGCTCAAGCATTGCAAGCGCAGCAGCTTCCTGCAATTTACGGTTTAATTGGCGGGCGTCCTATGCCTATTGTGCAAGGTTTGCCTAGCGACGAGGAATTACAGCAGATTTGTAACACTATTTTGCCGCAATTGGTTCAGGTTGCTGAACGTTCGGGCGTTGCTGGGACTGCTCCTTTTGTGGAATCCTCAGTTGAGAAAAAGACTGAAGCATCTAAAGATGTAGATCAAGATAGTTCCGAGAATAATTCTGTTGAGAGTGTTCCGCCTGCTCATGAGCAAGCTCATTCTCTTGCTATGAAGGGTGATTATGAAGGTGCTGCACGCGAGTATGCAAAAGTAATGGAAGCGGATCCTCATGATGTGCTTGCATCGCGTGAACATGCAAAAGCTTTGTTGCTTTCGCGTAACACTAATACTGATGTTGCTGCTGTTAGAAAGTCTGCTGGCGATAATCAGGATGATTTAGATTCGCAGCTTGCAGTAGCAGATGTAGATATGATTGACGGTCATATTGATGACGCTTTCGGGCGACTGCTTGACTTCCTCGCATCTGGTCATAAGAGTGATGCGGATACTATTCGTTCTCGTATGCTTGAGTATTTTGCAATGCTTCCTGCAGATGATGAGCGTCTTGCGCGCGCTCGTCGCCGTCTTGCAATTCTTCTTTATTGATTATTGCGCGATGACGCATTTTTGGCGACTTATGTAGTATTAAACAAAAAAGCCAAGAACCACAACAATCGTGAGAAATTTGTGTGATTCTTGGCTTTAGTAGCGGGGCATGGATTTGAACCATGGACCTCTGGGTTATGAGCCCAGCGAGCTACCGAGCTGCTCCACCCCGCGTCGGCTACTTTTAGCAGCTCTATCTACGATAGGTGCAAATTTAAATTTGTCAACTTTCGGGCGTGTCTCGCTGTATTTGGTTAAAATTTTACGATTCGTGCACATGAGTGACATAGACACAATAAACATAAACAAGTGTGGAGTATAATAAACACATGCCTATTAAGATTCCTGAAGGATTGCCAGCGCGAAGCATATTAGATGCTGAGCGAATTTTTGCATTGGAACGCCCAGAAGCAGAACAGCAGGATGTTCGACCACTTCGTTTGTTGATTTTGAATCTTATGCCCAAAAAAATCGAGACAGAAACTCAGCTTTTGAGACTCATCTCTAAGTCTCCTTTGCAAGTTGACGTCGATTTTATGAAAACTTCTACGCATGTATCGACGCATGTTAGCGCTGATCATTTAGTAAAATTCTATGAAAATCTTGACGCACTTCGTAACAACTATTACGACGGATTTGTTGTAACGGGAGCTCCTGTTGAGCATATGGAATTTGAGGATGTCGATTACTGGCACGAATTTACGCAAATTCTTGACTGGGCATCAACACACGTCTTCTCAACAATGTATTTGTGCTGGGGCGCAATGGGTGCGCTTTACTATCGATATGGCGTAAAAAAGCATGTTCTCAGCAAAAAAGTTTTTGGCGTGTTCCCGCAATATTTGCAGGATGAGTACTGTTTTCTTACAAATGGTTTTGATGAAATCGCTTTACAACCGCATTCTAGAATAGCGAGTGTTGATGTTGACAGCATTTCTGCAGATCAGCGTTTACAAATTCTTACGTATGGTCCCGAATCTGGTCCGGGCTTAGTTGCTACGCGTGATTTTTCTGAAGTTTTTGCGCTAGGACATTGGGAATATGGCAAAATGACTCTTGCGCAGGAATATGAGCGTGACATGTTAAAAGGTTTGAGCAACGTGCCATTTCCTTACAACTATTTCCCTAATGACGATCCAAAATTAGAGCCACTATTTTCTTGGCGCGCGCACGCGAATTTGCTTTGGCGCAACTGGCTTAATTGGGTGTACGAAACTACGCCTTACAATCTTTCTGATATTCCACATTTAAGAACTGCTGGAAAGCTTGGAACTGAACGTTCTATAAGACATGAGCCGGCTTCTCCGCGCTCCGATAATTTTTATCCATTTGACGGTATTAAGTACGGTATGAACAAATAAATTTTGAAGTTGCGTAATTATGTACAAGCAAAGAGTACAATCAGCAGTTAGATATATTTTTCGTTTCGTGCCCCGCGCCTTACGAGATACGGAATAGATGATTTAGATAATATGTAACGCCGCAAGATGATTGAATTTAATAATGTGAGTGAGTGGCGTAGTTGTGAAGGCGTGTGAACGAATTGCTTAAGGAGGCACTTATGGATGGAATGGTTGACTTTTTACTGAGGACTACCAATGTAGCTTCAGCAGTGGCTTCGTCTGGACCAGAATTGCCTAATATTGGCGAGTTTTTGCCTCCAGAGATTTTGTTCCAGGGCACACCGTTTGCCATGAATCGCATTATTTTGGTGCGTGTTCTTATGGCTGTAGTCGTTATGATTATTTTCGGCATTGGTGCCGCTCGCGCAAAGTTAGTTCCAGGAAGATTCCAAAGTGTGCTAGAAATCTTAATGGACTTTGTGCGCTACAACATCGTTTACGAGATGATTGGTGAAGAACGTGGCAAGCGTTACGTGCCAATGATGTCTACACTTTTCATCACGATTTTCTTCTTTAATCTTTGTTCCGTGATTCCAGGATTAAATATGGCTGCAACCGCAACCATTACTGGTCCGTTGGTATTTGCTTTGTGGGTTGTGTGTCAATATCTTCTTGCTGGCATTCGTGAAAAAGGTTTTTTGCGATTCTTCCGTGAAGCGTTGTTCCCAGCGGGCGTGCCATGGCCGATTTACTTCATTCTTTCGCCATTGCAGCTTCTGGAATTGTTGATTGTGCGACCACTTTCGCTTACAATCCGTTTGTTTGCGAATATGATTGCTGGCCATTTGCTGGTGGCCACTTGCTTAGTATTCACCAATTTCTTTGTGGTGGATTCCAGCAATAAACTCCTTGCCTTCGGCGGTGCTTTGTGGCTGCTTGGTGGCATTCTGTTTACCCTATTCGAAATTATGGTAGCCGGTTTGCAGGCGTTTATTTTCACTGTGCTTGCTTCTGTCTACATTTCGGAAAGTTACCCGGAGGAAGAAGAAAAGTCTGCTGTTGCTGTTGCCTGATAGCATAGCTTAAATCTTCAGATTTTACCCATCTTACGGGTTTATACTGGTTACTGTTTTAACAGAAAGGAAACCAATGAATAATATCATCGCTCTCGCAGGTTTGGTCGGCAACCTCAGCATTCTTGGCTTTGCTGTCGCAACAATTTCTCCTGCACTTGGTATGGCAATAGTCGTTGCTAAAGCTATGGAATCTACTGCACGTCAGCCAGAAGTTGGCAACCGTATTCAGTTGTTCATGTTCGTTGGCTTGGCATTTATTGAGGTTCTGGGCTTGCTCGGATTCGTTGCCTACATTATGGGAAAGTGAACCGAACGAAACAACTCGTTCCAGCACAAATATAAAAGTGTTGAAGGAATAGAAAGGACAAGCCATGGCACATGCATCTGAGAGTAATGGTTTGGCGTTGTTCTTGCCTGAGCCTTATGACTTAGTGTGGTCGTTAGTTGTTTTGGTAGTTCTTGCAGCGTTTTTCTACAAGTTCGTTATGCCTAAATTCCAGGCAATTCTCGATGAACGTGCAGAAAAAATCGAAGGCGGAATAGCTAAAGCAGCAAACGTGCAGCATGAAGCTGACGAATTAAAAAGTCAGATGGAAGAAGAGCTTGCTCAAGCTCAAGTTGATGCTGCAAAAACTCGAGAAGAGGCTCGTACGGAAGCTTCAAAAATCATTGGCGAAGCTAGACAACGCGCTGAAAAGGATGCTGCAAAAATCATTAGTGAAGCGCAGCATTCTATTGAAGCTCAGCATCAGCATGCCATGTCCAGCCTCCAAGGAGAGGTATCGGTTCTTGCAGCGGCATTAGCTGGCAAGATTCTTGCATCCAAGCTGGATGACGATACTGTGAGCTCTAAAATTATTGATCATGTGATTGATGAAGTTGGAGAAGCTAAAAATTCGGATCAAAGCAAGTAAACCTTTAAAGTATTCATCTAAATTAATTTATTGAGATTAATACGTAAATTGCGTTACTTCGTTATTACAGAAACGAGGAGGTAAGAATGCCAGAAAAGGCATCGCGTGCAAACGACAGTTTGTCGCGTTCTTCTCTTGCGCAGGCCATCTCAGATGCGCACGATGAAGCGCAGCGCATCGCTGACGAACTTTCGTCAATGATGGACATGATTGATCAGTATCCTGAGCTTTCTGATGCGATTACCGATCCGAATAGATCTTCGGAAGATAAGTCTCGTCTAATTGACAAGCTTATTGGAGGTAAAGCGCACCCTGTCGTATTGCGCATTATGCATTATCTAGTAGGAACGTGGCATGGTGGTTCTGAAAGTGGCAAAACCGGCAGCTTCGGCGGCGCTTGGTCAGGATTTGAGCGTGAAGCTGGCGAAACATTGGTTACTGTCACTACTGCTCAGCCGCTTACAGATAAGCAAATTAAGCGTTTGATTGAAATCTACAGTAATAAGTTGGGTCATCGTGCATACATTAACCCAATTGTGGATCCAAACGTGCTTGGTGGCATGCGTATACAAATCGGTGATCAAATAACCGATCGCACCATGTTGATGCAACTAAAGCAGTTGCAACGTTCTGCGCGCAATGGCGCTTGGACACAGGCAGTGAAGTAGTAAATTAAGGAGAATTATGGCGGAACTATCTATTGATCCCGCCCTGATACGCAAGGCACTCGACGGGTTTGTTGACTCGTACAAGCCTACCGACATGCCAACGCAAGAAGTTGGCTATGTTGTTACGGCTGGTGACGGCATTGCACACGTAGCTGGATTGTCCGGCTGCATGGCAAATGAGCTGCTCACATTCGAGAACGACACCTTGGGCCTTGCGTTTAACCTTGATGCGCATGAAATCGGCGTTGTTATTCTTGGCGATTTCACAGGCATTGAGGAAGGGCAGGAAGTATACCGCACAGGCGAAGTGTTGTCTGTGCCGGTTGGTGACGCTTATCTTGGTCGTACTGTGGACCCGTTGGGTAATCCAATCGATGGTTTAGGTGCGATTGAGTGCAGTGAGCGTCGTATTCTTGAAGCCCAGGCTCCAGATGTTATTCACCGTCATCCAGTTGACGAACCTTTGTCTACTGGTTTGAAGGCTATTGACGCAATGACGCCAATCGGTCGCGGTCAGCGCCAGTTGATTATTGGCGACCGTCAAACTGGTAAGACGGCAATTGCAATCGATACGATTATCAACCAGCGTGCTAACTGGGAAACTGGAGATCCAAAGAAGCAGGTTCGCTGCATTTATGTAGCAATCGGTCAAAAGGGTTCAACAATTGCTTCCGTGCGTCAAAGCCTCGAAGAAGCTGGCGCTATGAAGTACACCACAATCGTGGCAAGCCCAGCTTCTGATTCTGCAGGTTTTAAGTACATTGCACCTTACACCGGTTCTGCAATCGGCCAACACTGGATGTACAACGGTAAGCATGTTTTGATTGTTTTCGACGATTTGTCTAAGCAAGCAGAAGCATACCGTTCAATTTCCTTGCTTTTGCGTCGTCCACCTGGGCGTGAAGCATACCCAGGCGACGTGTTCTATTTGCACTCTCGTCTGCTTGAACGTTGTGCTAAGCTTTCTGACGATTTGGGTGGCGGTTCTATGACCGGTCTTCCAATTATCGAAACCAAGGCAAACGATGTTTCTGCATACATTCCAACCAACGTGATTTCTATCACCGATGGTCAGATCTTCTTGCAGTCTGATTTGTTCAACGCAGGTCAGCGTCCAGCGGTAGACGTTGGTATTTCCGTGTCTCGTGTTGGTGGCGCAGCTCAGGCTAAGGCCTTGAAGAAGGTTTCCGGCATGTTGAAGATTTCCTTGGCTCGTTACAAGTCTTTGGAATCCTTCGCAATGTTCGCTTCTGATTTGGATGCAGCCTCAAAGGCACAGCTTACCCGCGGTGCTCGTTTGACTGAGCTACTTAAGCAGAAGCAGTTCTCTCCTCGTGCAATGGAGCAAGAAGTTGTTTCTGTGTGGGCAGGTACGCACGGCAAGCTTGATGATATTCCTGTGAAGGATGTGTTGCGTTTCGAAAGCGAATTGTTGGATTACTTGGATAAAGGAACCGACATTTTGCAAGTAATTCGCGATACTGAAGACTTCACTAAGGAGACTGAAGCTAAGCTTGATGCAGCCATTGATGATTTCCGTAGGACGTTTAAGACATCTGCTGGCAAGCCTTTGATTGTAAAGGATTCTTTGCCGCCGGCTGAAAACCCTGCTCCTGTTGAGAAGGAACAGCTTGTAGCTAAGCCAAAAGCAGACAGTCGCGAGCCTGAGGGGAAGTAGCGTATGTCCTCCCAACTTGCATTGAAATCGAGAATTATTTCCACACAGTCTTTGGGTAAAATCTTTAAGGCTCAGGAAATGATTGCGTCTTCGCATATTGCAAAAGCGCGTGATATTGCGCTTAATGCTAAGCCTTATAGTGACGCAATTTTCGATGCCGTGCAGGCGTTGGTAGCTCATCACGAAGCAAATATTAAGCATCCTATTTTTGGTAAAGAGCATGCCGGCAATCGCGTAGCAGTTTTGGCTCTTACTTCTGATCGTGGTATGGCAGGTGCGTTTACGTCTTCGATTATTCGTGAGACTGAAGCACTTCTTGCAAAACTCGATGCAGAAGGTAAGCATGCAGAACTGTACGTGTACGGTCGACGTGGTGCAACTTACTACAAGTATCGCAATCGCGATGTGGCAGGTACTTGGGAAGGTTCTACTGACCATCCTGACGTTACTATTGCTGAAAAGATTTCCGATACTTTAATGGACGCTTATATGACGCCGGAAGCAGAAGGCGGAGTTTCGGAACTGTATATTGTGTTCACTGAATTTATAAATATGGTGAGGCAAAAAGTTCGTACGTTACGCATGCTGCCAGTTGAGCTGGTTCCTTTGAAGGATGGTGAGGAGTTTGCTATGCACCGTCCTGATTACGAAGCAGCTTCTGGACCTTCAGCATCGTTGTCGTCTACTAGTGCAGTTTCAGCTCGCGAAGAAGCAGTGAGTCGCAGCAATCCAGAGGCTGTTGAGTATTGCTTCGAGCCAAGCCCGGATGAAGTATTGGATGCTGTTTTGCCGAAGTATATTCAGTCTCGTATTCACGAGTGCTTACTTACTTCTGCTGCTTCCGAAACGGCAAGCAGACAGAACGCTATGCATACGGCTACAGATAACGCCCGCAATTTGGTGGATGATTTGACAAGAAAGCTTAATGCTTCTCGTCAGGCATCCATTACTCAAGAACTTACCGAGATTATCGGCAGCGCTGATGCGCTGAATAATGAGGAGGATTAGGAGCATATGGCTGAAAATCAGACCACAGCGCCTCCAGAAGCTGAGCAGGAGGTCGATCCAACAGCTGGTCGCGTAACCCGCGTTCAGGGTTCCGTGATTGACGTTGAATTCCCAGTCGGCTATCTGCCGGATATTTACAATGCTCTCAAAGTCGATATTGCTACCGTTGGTAACACGGAAGGCGATACCGTTCACGAGATTACGCTGGAAGTTGAGCAGCACCTTGGTGATTCGACTGTGCGTGCAGTTGCTTTAAAGCCTACTGACGGTTTGGTTCGTGGTGCTTTAGTGCGAGATACTGGCGGTCCAATCTCTGTACCTGTTGGTGATGTTACTAAGGGTCACGTGTTCGATGTTACAGGCAACATTTTGAATGCTAAGCCTGGCGAGCACATTGAAGTAACTGAGCGTTGGCCAATTCACCGTAACCCACCTGCTTTTGATCAGCTTGAGTCTAAGACTCAGATGTTCGAAACTGGTATTAAGGTTATCGATTTGCTTACCCCTTACGTTCAGGGCGGTAAAATTGGTCTGTTCGGTGGTGCAGGCGTTGGTAAAACTGTGTTGATTCAGGAAATGATTCAGCGCGTTGCACAGAATCACGGTGGTGTGTCTGTGTTTGCTGGCGTTGGCGAACGTACCCGTGAAGGTAACGATTTGATTGGCGAAATGGCTGATGCTGGCGTTTTGGAGAAAACAGCGCTTGTCTTTGGTCAGATGGATGAGCCTCCTGGGACTCGTCTTCGCGTGCCTCTTACCGCTTTGACTATGGCTGAGTACTTCCGCGATGTACAGAATCAGGATGTGTTGCTGTTCATCGATAACATATTCCGCTTTACTCAGGCTGGTTCTGAGGTGTCCACTTTGCTGGGTCGTATGCCTTCCGCAGTTGGTTACCAGCCAAACTTGGCAGATGAAATGGGTGCATTGCAGGAGCGTATTACTTCTACGCGCGGTCATTCC
>NQOP01000002.1:419188-422333 GCA_003585845.1 Bifidobacteriaceae bacterium NR021 | reverse complement strand
CCTTTACGCACTTGGATGCAACTACTGAGCTTTCACGTGATATTGCAGCTAAGGGTATTTACCCAGCTGTGGATCCTTTGACTTCTACTTCTAGAATTTTGGATCCGCGTTACGTTGGTCAGGCTCATTATGATTGCGCAAACCGCGTTAAGGCTATTTTGCAGCGTAACAAGGAGCTTCAGGACATCATCGCTTTGATTGGTATCGATGAGCTTGGTGAGGAAGATAAGACTACTGTGAGCCGCGCTCGTAAGATTGAGCAGTTCCTTGGTCAGAACTTCTATGTGGCTGAAAAGTTCACTGGTCGTCCAGGTTCTTATGTGCCAGCAGACGAAACCATTGAGGCATTCACTCGCATTTGCGATGGTGTTTACGATGAGATTCCTGAGCAGGCATTCTCTGGTATCGGTGGCATTGATGATCTTGAGCGTCGTTGGCACGATATGCAGCAAGAGTTTGGTGCGTGATTATGTCGGAGAAGCAAGTAAAATCGCTGCACGTTAGTGTGGTGGCAGCCAGGCATCCTGTTTGGGAAGGTGACGCCAAGTTTGTGGTTATTCCTTCTGTGAATGGCGCTATGGGCGTGCTTCCTGGACATGAGGCTGTGCTTGCGTTGATTGATCACGGTTTTGTGAAGGTTGACGATTTGAAGGGTGTGCGTCACGTTTTTAAAGTGACAGACGGCTTCTTCTCTGTTGATTCTGATCATATTACTATTGCTGTTGAGCATAGTTGTAACGTTGATAAAGACGGCAACGTGCTGCCTAACGCTAAGGTGATTTAGGGTTGCTTTTGTTGCTTATGTAAGTTTGTAAACTTGCGCAAGTTAAGTAATCTCTTTCAGGGCAGGAGTTTGGATATCCAAGCTCCTGCCTTTTGTTTTTGGTGCGCTTGTAAAGTTTCTGCCGTTTTTTGGTGCGCAGGCGACTGTTTCTTTACATGACTGTAAAGTTTCTGCCGTTTTTTGGCGTGTAGACGACTTTTTCTTTACATGACTGTAAAGTTTCTGCCGTTTTTCTGCTCTTTCGCGACCTTTTCTGTACACGCGCGTAAAGTTTCTGCCGTTTTATCGCCTTAATCCGACCTAAACTTTACAGCGGTGTAAAGTTTCTGCCGTGCAGGGGCGCAAGGTTTGTTAGGAGCTTTGGCTTTTTTGGTTTGAGCCTTGGTTTCGATTTGAGCTTTGGTTTGAGTTTAGGCTTTGGTTTGTGTTTTGCGGATTTTTGTGTGAGCTACATGCAATATCATTCGCGTTGTGCTCAGTTTGCGTTAAGCAGCCACTGCGCTATGTCTATTATGCGGATTCCTTCAATGTCGTAAGAATCGTGTCGAGTATTTGCAAGTAGGATTTTAGTGTAAGAGTCTTTTATTGCTTTTAGTGGCGAAAGTTCGCGCTCCAACGTTGCATCGTCACTAATATTGTCTGAAACTTGAATATAAAGCTTTTCGCTCGCCTTTACTGCCACAAAATCTACTTCTTTTTGATAAAGTTTACCAACGTAAATTGAGTATCCTCTTCGCATAAGCTCAAGTGCCACAATATTTTCGTATGCTCTTCCGTAATCCATGTTGCGAGTACCCAGAATTGCGTAGCGTAGTGCGGTATCTGCTAAATAGTATTTTTCGTTTGTTTCTAAGTATTTTTTGCCGCGAATATCGTAGCGTTTTACTTTATAAAACATGAATGCATTGCATAAATATTTTAGATAATTGCCAACAGTTATGTGAGTTGTTTCAATCTGATTCTGCTTAAGTATTGAGCTTACATTGTTTGCGGTTGTGAGATTTGAAATATTATCCATTAAAAATTCGCATATTGAGTCAAGAAGTGACACTTCCGATATTGCGTATTTGTCTACTAAATCGCGTTTAACAAGAGTTGTATACACGTTTTTTATGTACGCTTCCGCATCGTCTTGGTTAGCGTAAACGTATGAGCCGGCAAGTCCTCCCTGTTGTAAATATTTTTGCAATGCATCGTTAAAGTTGCTTGTTATTTCAAAGTATTCGCAATATTCTGCAAAACTAAATGGGAATACTGGTATCTCAATAAATCTTCCACTAAATAGTGTTGCAAGATCCGAGCTAAGTAAGAATGCGTTGGATCCCGTTAAGTAAATATCGTATTTATTGCTATTGTGAAGACTATTAATCGCAAGCTCAAATTTTGGGCATAATTGTACTTCGTCAATCATGAGAACGTTGTAAGCATCTGGTATATAACGGCTTTCAACATGTGCAAAAAGGCTTTTGTAATTTTTCAGATTTTCATAATTTAGGTTATTAAAGTCAATACTGATTATGTTAAGTTCTTGGTTGTTTGAGCTATTTTGCTGTTGTAGCTCGTTTGGCTGCTGCGCATGTTTTGCTGACGCGTAAAGTTTGCTACTTTGATTGCTGTAGGTATTTTCTAAATACGTGCGGTAAGCGCGCAGCAACTCCGATTTTCCGCTGCGTCGAATGCCAGTAATGATTTTTATGTCTGGCGTGCCTTTAACGCGCTTTAGGCGATTTAAGTAATCTGTTCTCTCAATAAGCTTCATTGCAATCGCCTTTCGTTTTCAAAATCGTAGTATTTTTCACTTTTGAAAGCAAACAGGTATTTCTACTTTCAAAACTTTAATTTTATTTTACTTTTGAAAGTATTATATCATTTTCACTTTCAAAACTGTAATATTTTTTCACTTTTGGAAGTGAGTGCCTATTTGTGTTCGCGCGCGAAGACCCTTTTCTTTTTGCGCGCATGTCACTGCTGCGTTGCTTACGCCGAAATGAGTGGTGTGGTATTGCCGATGCTTGTTGTAATTGTGTGGATTCGTCAAATCGCAGACTGTGCTGTAAGTAAAATCTACCGTAACTAAAGCGTGCTGTAACCAAAGCGTGCTGTAACCAAATATGCAGTAATCAAAATGCGTTGCTAATAGTAAAATAGTGCGTAGTTGTTTTTGATTTGGGTGCGTGTGTTGGTAGGGAGAAGAAATGATTGATAAAGAAACGCAAAAGTTACGACTAGAAAACGTTGCAATAGCATTATCTTCAGCAAAGTTAGAAGGCGGTGTGGTATCTTCTGCATGCTTGGCTGATACAAGAAAATATATTCGAGGTTCTATAAGCGCTGATGAGCTTATATCGCTGACTCGTAAGC
>NQOP01000002.1:416770-418417 GCA_003585845.1 Bifidobacteriaceae bacterium NR021 | reverse complement strand
TTTTGACCCATATCTTATTCCTCATACGCGAGTGCTGAAGAACAAGCTGAATGTACAAACTCAGGAAGATCTTGATTTCTTTGAAAACGATTTAGTTTCAGTTCGTAGCTATAAGTTGTACGAAAACTTGCCACATGTTGAAGGAACTGTTAAACAATTGCAGTGGATTCATCATTATCTTTTCCAAGATGTTTACGATTGGGCTGGCCAGATTCGCACTATAGACATGACTAAAGGCGGCGGCGAACCGTTTCATCCGCTTGAATACATGGGTGCTGGGATTCGTTACTGTGAGCAAACGCTTAAAAATGATAATTTATTGCAAGGTTTATCTATTGATGAGTTTATTAGTAAGCTAAGCGTAAATTACAATAATTTTAATGTTTTACACCCATTTCGTGAGGGCAATGGTAGAACGCAACGCGTTTTTTGGGATATAGTTGCGCGAGATGCTGGATACCATTTCGATTGGGGATTAATAACGCAGCGTGTTAACGACGAAGCTTCAATCCAGGCTAAAGATGCTAACGATACTAAGCTTCTTGAAGACATGTTCCACATTATTACAAAGCCTTTGAATGTTGAGCTTTTAGCTCAACAGCAGTTTGCGCATCTTGTTGAAGAAGAATACGAATACGCGCCGAATGTGGCTAGTGTTTTGCAAGATAAGGATTACGCTGCGTATAAAACGCGTTACGGCATAGATTGATTAGGGCTTTCGCTTGCGTTCGCTTGTTTGTTTTCCTGCTTGCGTTCGCACACGAATGCCCTTTCTTTTTGCTTATAGTTTTGCGAATCTTTACTTTTGCGTGCGTAAAATCGCAATTATCTTTACTTTTTATGTTGATTATGGGAAAATAAGTAAAGATTTTAGTGCGTGAGTATTTAGATTCGTCATGATTTATCTCAATTAAAACTATGCAAGCGGAAGAAAGTGAACTGTTAAAAATGTATGATTACTCGGGATTTAATAAAAGGCTACAAGAAAAAGGTATTAAGAAATCTCAGTTAGCAGCCGAACTGCATATTTCTTCTCGTACGATTGCAAAAATCTCAAAAGGCGAAAAACTATCAAATTCAGTAATTGCGAAAATCAGCAACTATTTACAATGCAAGCCTAGCGAATTGTATCGCGTAATCTCTGATAACCCTATTTTGCAAAGACTTAGGGAAGAGAAGGAGCATCGTATACCGGGTGGAATTTATCACGAGCTTCAAATTCGTATGACGTACAACTCGAATCATATTGAAGGCAGTCAGCTAAGCGAAGATCAAACTAGGCGAATTTTTGAAACTAATACTATTGATTCCGAAGAAAAAGTGGACGGCGGTGGCGTAAGTGAAAGTGAAAACAAAAGCGAAAATAAAGGTGTATCTGCTGGTGCAAATGCTAGTACAGGTATTAGTGTTGACGACATTGTTGAAACGGTGAATCATTTTCGCGCGATTGATTACTGCATTGATGTTGCTGAAGAGCCTCTTAGTGAAGACATAATTAAGCATTTACATTTGCTACTTAAACGCGGAACAAGCGACGAGCTTCTGCCTTGGTTTAGTGTGGGCGACTACAAATCGCGCGCGAATGTTGTAGGAGGTGTGCAAACTTGTGAGCCGCAAAAAGTGCATGATGAGATTAGTAAGCTGTTG
>NQOP01000002.1:411811-415990 GCA_003585845.1 Bifidobacteriaceae bacterium NR021 | reverse complement strand
AGCGGATACACCCATTTCAGGATGGCAATGGTAGAGTTGGTCGTTTGATTGCTTTCAAGGAATGTTTAAAGCATAATATTGTGCCGTTTATTATTGAGGATCGAAAGAAATATTACTATTATCGCGGTCTCAAAGAATACAGTAGTGAGCGCGGATTCCTAGTTGAAACTTGCTATGATGGTCAAGATATGTTACGCGCGCTGTTGAACCTTTTTGGGCTGTAACGCGTTCTATTTGTTGTGTTCGGTTTGTTGGGTTGTGTTTATTGCGTTATGCTGCCGATGCTGCTAATGCTTCTATGGTGCTTTTTTGCGAAAACGTCGGTATAGACGAATATATTTTGCATGCTATGCTGCTATTTTTTAAAAATGTCGGTATAGACGAATATTTTTTGTGTGCTATGCCTTCATTTTGCGAAAATGTCGGTATAGAATAGATTTTTACATTAGCTATGCAATCATTTTTTGATAAATGCGTTATTTGCGTATAAGCAAAATATTGCAAGCAAAAATATCGCAAGCAAAACATTGCAAGACATTACTACAAAATCCTAAATAACGTAAACGCAATAACGTAAGCGCAATAATGTAAACGGAGTCGCATTATGGATTACAAAACAATACGCACAATAGTTGCAATGTCTAAAAGTAATGCAAAACCTTGTGATATTGCGGAAGAAGAATATCGCTTGCGCATTGATAATCCTGCAACGTATTGTTCTGGAATCATATTTGATGCGCATGAGATTTTTGCAATGTGTGTAACGGATCTTGTAACGCACATGAATGATATTGCGAATACTGAAAAAGCAGTTGAAAAAGCGTGGAGCAGGTTGCCGCGGTTTGCTCAGCGCGAGTATTTAATGCAACTTATTGCGAAAGAAGTGCAAAATACCAACATTATTGAAGGCGTTCATAGTACAAGAAAAGAGCTTTCCAAAGCTCTTGATGCTGCGAGTGGGCAGAATAAGCATACGCGTTTTAGTGAATTTACTAAACTTTTTCTTGAGCTTGCAGATTCTAAAGAAAAGTCTGTTGCGGAATCTGTTGCGGACTCTGTTGCGGATTTGAATGTAAAGTCAGTCGAAAAGTCGTCTGTAAAGTCAGCTGCAGATTCCAATGAGAGTAGCACTTCAATCCCACAAACCTTGCAAGATATACGAAAAATCTACGACAGCATTATGCATGACGAATTAGAATCAGGCGATACTCCAGATGGAGAGATTTTTAGAAGTGGAAAAGTAAGTATTCGTGATGGTGCAAATAATGTAGTGCACGATGGCGATGCAACGGAAGCGGAAATTCAAGATCATTTAGCGCAGATGTTGAGTTTGATGAATAGTAACGAAGTCCCAACGCTTATTAAAGCGTGCATGTGCCACTATGTCTTTGAGAGCGTGCACCCGTTTTATGATGGGAACGGCAGAACTGGGCGGTTTTTACTTGCTTTGCAATTGCACGAGCAGCTTTCGATGCCAACAATTTTGAGCTTAAGCTCTATAATTTATGCAGAAAAATCTGGATACTATGCTGCTTTTTCCAAATCGCAAGAACTGTTTAATTGCAATGATTTAACTATGTTTTGCTGCACAATGTTGAAATATATTAAAAAAGCACAGAACGAAGTATTCAACAATATTGTTTTGCAATTAAAACAGATTATTTACTGCATGAATAAGCTGTTCAAGTTTTCCAAAAAAACAGCGATTTCTAAAGTGCAGTACGAAGTTATGACCATTTTGTTGCAAAATAAGCTTTTTTCGTATAATCCAACTCCGATGACTCGCAAGCAATTAAGCGAATACGTTGGCAATGCAATTGCTGAGCAGGTTGGTGAGAGAAAGATTGTGAGCGCGCTTAACGGTTTGATTGAGCTTGGAATGGTTGATTCTATTGGTGAACGCCCTATTCGGTATGAGCTTTCTAAAAAAGCGAATGAAATGTTTGCGTGAGGCAAGTGATGTTTAGGAATGTTGTTGCGATTGAGCGCGCGCTTGGAACGGGGATTATTATTTCCAGCAGCAAGCCGATTTCGCAACACGTTGAGCAGCGGATTCGCGATTTTGTTGAAGAGTATGAGCGCACACTTTCTAGGTTTCGTGTAGATTCGCTTGTTTCGCGCATGGCTTGTGCGGAGCATGGCGGCGATTTTGAGTTTCCGTCGTGGGCTGGGCCGCTTTTTGCAATTTATGACGAGTTTTACGCTGCTACGCGCGGAGCTTTCGACGCGTGCGTTGGTGCGGATTTGCTTGCGCTTGGCTACGATAATTCTGTGCAATTCGTTCCGGAGTCGGTTGTCAGCGCGAGCAATGATAGCGTCAGTGTCAGTGGCAATTGGAGCAAATATCGCCGCGCTTTGCCAGTTAAGTGGGCAGATATTTCGCGAGATGACGGAGGCACAACGCTTTGCACAAATCAGCCAGTGCAGCTTGATTTTGGCGCAGCTGGTAAGGGCTATTTTGTAGATCTTGTAACGCAGATTATTAAAGAGGTGCTTGGTGACGATTCGCTTTCGGATTGCGATTCGCTTTCGGATTGCGATTTTTTGGTAAATGCCGGCGGTGATATGCGCGCTTGCTTTAGCGATGAAGATTACCAAATAAAAGTTGCGCTGGAAAATCCTTTTGATACAACGCAAGCAGTTGGAGTGGCATCAATTGCAAGCGGAGCGTTGTGTGCTTCGTCTAATGCGAGAAGGCGATGGAAAGTAAAAGATGCAAGTTATTTAGGCAAAGACGCAAGTGACTTTGAGTCTAATTTAATTGCGACTCACTTGATTAACGCTTTAGATGGCATTCCTGCTTGCGATTTATGCGCAAGCTGGGCATATGTTCCTGATAAAACTTGCGATTTTCCAACGGCTTATGCCGATGCACTCGCAACTGCGTTGTTTGTTTCGCAAGAAAACGATTTGCAAAAAATCGTGCAAACTGTCGGCGCTGAGTTTGCTGTAATACTGCCCAATCGTACGGATTGCCAAGTTCGCTCAACGTCCGCCTTTCCTGCGCACTTTTTTGCGGATTAATGCTGGCGATGCTAGCTAATGCCTAATAATGACGATGCGAGCTAACTTGCCTGCGCAAATCGAAGCTCGTCGCAAGCAATACGAGTCCTATCGCGATCAACTCCTAACTTTCAAGCGTGCGTAATTTAGTTATGCACAATTTATGTAAAACAAACTATAAAAGCGTATTTAGTATTACAATTTACATAAATTACATTTCTAGTGAGACTCGCAGAAGAGATTGAGGAGGTGAGAAATGTCTGATAGACTTGTTGATAACAGCAGCCCCCTAAGCCTACTAACAGTGCTCAAACCTGGGGGTTCTTCTTGTTTTTCAGCTGATTCGAAGCCTCCAAAATCTGTTGACGATATGATTCAACTCATGAAAACTCGAGAATTAGTAGTTACAGATGAAAATAATTTAAAAAGTATGCTATATAACTGCAACTACTATAGATTATCTGGGTATTTTCGAGTGTTTCAAATCGATCCTTCTTCTGGTAATAATCAGTTTAAGCCAGGTAGCAAGGATGTTGATTTTCTTGTTCCGTACAAAATGGATGAAGAATTGCGAACAATTATTCTTAAAGGTACAGCACAAGTAGAGTTAACATTAAGATCTAGATTTGCATATCACGTTGCAAACTCTGGAGGAGCATATACATACCTCAATTCAGATTCATATATTAAAAAATCTAACATAAGCATAAATAATCTTTTATCTAATATGAATAAATGGCTGGAAAAATCTAACGAAGTTTGTATAAAGCATTACAAGAGTAAGAAACAACCTATACCAATATGGGCTGCTGTTGAAGCTTTTCCATTTGATACTATTTCACGAATGATTTCTTTGTACAAAGATACTAATGTGTTGCGAAAACTTTTTGATTCAATGGGGTTAAAAACAGAAATTCGTAAATCTTCTGAATCAATCCATTCAATAGTGTACTTGCGCAATTTGTGTTCTCATCATTGTAGATTATGGTATAAGGAAACTGTAATATCGACTCCTTCAATTCGTGATGTTAAACATTCTTCTTTATTAAAAGGCTATACAGATAAATCTATTGCTGCAGCATTAGTAAATTTAATGTATTTAGTATCAAAAATAGAAAACAATCATAATTATGAGATGGAAATAAAAGAATTTCTGAATAAGAATGAAGAATATAA
>NQOP01000002.1:402959-410995 GCA_003585845.1 Bifidobacteriaceae bacterium NR021 | reverse complement strand
GTGAGTAAGTAAGAAAGAAGGAAGCAGAATGAAAATCGTGTTAGAGAATCAAGATAGCACTGTAATGTCTACGTTTACGCCATCCTACGCGCTGAGAAGAAAAGTCGCATTACAGAAAGTATGAAAAAACTGTTTAATGAGTTTGTTGGGCTTATTGGCTTTTCTCAATACGATTCGCAAAAAGATTGATAATTCTCGTTATCAATATCATTTTGTAATATTTGCGTGTTTTTTGTGTCGAACTATATCAATCTACATGATATGTCGATATTATGTACCTGTGGGGCCCTTGATGGCAAGTTTTAGTTGGGTGCGCTCAATTTGGGGTAGAGCGCGTAGATATGCAGGAAATGCGTTAACGCAAAAGGCGTAAAACGCGTGAGAAGTGCGGAATCGCAAGAAGACGCGGAAGAACGCGAGGAGATGTTATGCGCGCGTATGTAAAAGTGCGCCGAATTATTCGTGACTCGGCTGCACTGATTCTGGCTGTGTGCATGTTGGTAGGTTGCATAGTGAGTTCGTTCGCTACAACTATTCCAGCTTTTGCAACAGATGCAGATCGTTCGTACACTAGCTGGACAGAAGTTTCTAAAGCAATCGACAAAGAATTACTACAAGGTCAATCAGAATACAATAGTGGCAATAATTCTGGAGCTGCAACTCGATTCGAAGCAGCATACAATTCCGTTTATGTTGCTTCTAACATGATTACGGTTGTGCGAGATGCAATTGGGCAGAATAAAGTTCAGGCACAAACTGATCAATTCCAGCAGCTACAAACGCTTGTATACCAGCAAAATCAAGGTTCACAAATAAGTGCTGTTTCAACGGCTCTTTCAGCGGATGTTGCACAAACTGCATCTAGTCTCGATGCCAACTCAAAAGTAGATAAGCCAAATGTTTATGCACAAAAGTTGCGTGCGCAAATTAAAGCAGAGCGCAAAAAGCTAGATGCTGCAAAAAAGAAAAACCTTGGGCGCAATGGTCGTACATGGGGTCAAGTTGCTCGAGAAATGAACGTTATTCTCGACAAATCTGTTGCAGCCTACAAGTCTGCTAAAGGTAATAAAACTCAAGTAGCATCTGCAGTTGATTTAATTAATGAAGCCTATTACCAGTATTACGAAAAGCTTGGTTTCGAGAAGAACGTGATGAATGCAATAAGCGGAAGTCGCGTTTCGACTGTCGAGTATCAATTCAAAGAGTGCCGCCAAACAATGAACAACGGCGGAACTGTTGAGCAAGCTAAAAAGTTCGTAACGGATCTTAAAGCGATGCTTATCGAAGACGCAGAGAAATTAGATAAAGGTGCATCTTCAAACGCAAATCCATTTATGCAATTCATAACTAGCTCATTTGGTCAGGCTTTCGTAATTTTGCTTCGTGAAGGTTTGGAAGCGTTGTTAGTTGTTGCAGCAATTATTGCTTACCTTGTTAAATCTGGTCACAAGAATATGGTGAAGTATATTTACCTAGGTATTGCGGCTGGAATTGTGGCATCTCTTGCTGTAGCTGCACTATTCGGCTTGCTATTTAATGGCTCTGGTCCGCAGCAGGAGATTACAGAAGGCGTTGTTGCATTGTTCGCAATGCTTATGCTGCTTTACACGAGTAATTGGATGATTTCTAGATCTTCAGTGCAAGCATGGAATAAGTATATTAGTGAGCAAACAACGGCAGCAGTTTCTAAGGGAAGCTTGGTTTCTTTAGCGTTATTGAGTTTCCTTGCTGTGTTCCGCGAAGGTGCTGAAACTGTAATTTTCTATCAAGCAATCTTTGCAGTTTCAAACGGAGCTGACTCTATGATTTGGGGAGGCTTCATTTCCGCTGCTGCAGTTCTTGTAGTGATATTCTTGCTGATTCGTTTCGCATCTGTGCGCATACCAATTCGCCCATTCTTTACTGGAACAAGTGCTCTTATGTCTGTTCTCGTAGTGATTTTTGCGGGCGGTGGCGTGCACGCGTTAATCGAGGGCGATGCTCTCGAAGGAATGTATATTCAAGGCTTGCCAACTAACGATTGGCTTGGGTTCTATCCGTATGTTGAGACGATTGTTGCTCAAATTGTGGCAGCAATTGTTGTGGTTTCACTGCTTTGCGTATCTATTGCGCGAAGTCGTGGGAAACGAGCGATAGAAAATAAATAAGCAAAACAACAAATAATCAACTAATAAATAATTAATAAACAACCAATAACAACAATTAAATAAAAATAACTAACAACAAACACAGAAGGTTAGATATGAAGAATAATAAAATGATGGCAATTGCAGCTTTGGCTCTTGCTGGACTGCTTGCTCTTGCCGGCTGCGGTTCTAATGGCAATTCCGCTAAAACTGATGCTAAGTCACAAGTAACAACCGAGCAGAAGGATGGCGACAAGGCTGATGACAAGGGTGGCGATAAGGGCTTTGAGGAGGTTCCAGTTGGTCCTCACCAAGATCAGAACATTGGACCTCTTACTATTGGTGCCGTATACTTCCAGCCAGTTGATATGCTCCCAGCCGGCATGGGTTTGAAGGCAAGCGAAGCAAGCTTCCACCTTGAAGCCGATATTCACGCAAACAAGGAAGGCGCCAAGCTTGGCTACGGTAAAGGCGAGTTCATTCCAGATTTGACTGTGAACTATGAGATTGTCGATAAGGCAAGCGGTGAATCCGTTGGCAAGGGCACATTCATGCAGATGAACGCTTCCGACGGTCCTCACTACGGTGCAAACGTTAAGCTTGACAAAGCTGGAAATTACAAGCTCGTGCTTTCTATTGAATCCCCAGAAAAGAAGGGTTGGATGCTTCACGTCGATCCTGCTACCGGCGTAACCGGTCGCTTCTGGACTGAGCCAATTAAGGCAACCTTCGACGATTGGAAGTACACTCCTCGTCAGTGGTAGTGATAGCTAGTTAATAATTAGCGATTAATTAATAATTTTAGTAAATAATAAGTAATAGCAAAGGAGGGAGTTATGCTCAGACTGTTTGTGGCAGTTATGCCTGGGCTGCTCCCTCTTGCGCTACTCACAATGGGATTAAGCACATCGCTTACTGTTGGCGAGGGGCGAGATAAGCCTCTGAGTGCACGTTGGAGATTGTATGGGCTGTCTGCAGGCACAGTCGCAGCTCTTATTTTTGCTATACTCCGCGCATCTGTGGTAATTAATCAGCGAAACTTTATTAATATGCCGGCTTTGTGCATTGCGGTTCCGCTTGATATCGCTGCAATTATTGTAGTTATCTTTTCACACAAAATAGTAAAAAATTGGCGTAATTGCCAGCTTTTAATGCACATAAGTAACGCTATTGGTGCATGTTGCTTAGCGTTTACTGTGTTTTATGCTTTACCAGATGTTATTTTGCAGCTTACTATTTTCGTAGATTCAAGCACTCCGCCTTTTACATCAGACATGTTGCTTCGCGCGCTGGGTTTTGTACTTGGCGTTATTGCTGCTATTTGCTTAAGCCTTATGGTTCGTTCTTTGCGCACTACATCTAACGCTATTTGCTTCAAAATTGCTGTAGTTTTAAGCATGATTATTTTGCTAGTGCAGCACATAACTTCACTTTTGCAGATTATGCAAGGAAGCATTCTGCTTTATATGGATGACTTTTCTTTCAGCGTGCTTGTTTGGTTAATTAACAACGCTCCGTTAATGATTATGGCGCAAATTAGCGTGTTCATGATTCCTGCTACTGCATCCGTAATAATCGGCTTTAAAACGGCTGTAGTTGGTGAAAATGCTGCAGAAATTCGCATGAAGCGAGCGTTTAAAAGGAAATCTCGAAAGTCTGCGCTCGCAGCTCTTTTGGCTGCTATCACAGTAATACTTACGCTTACTGTAGGCGTATCTATTATGAATATTAAACCAACTCTTACGCCTCCAGAACCGTATGAATTGCACGATGGCGTTGCGACTATTAATTACGTTCAAGTTTCAGATGGTCATTTGCATCGCTTCCAATACAAAGCAAAAGACGGCACTGTTATGCGCTTTATAATCATTAAAAAGAATGGTGGAGCGTATGGCGTTGGCTTGGATGCTTGCGAAAACTGTGGAGATGCAGGCTACTATGAAAAAGACGGTAAGATTATTTGCCGTAAGTGCGACGTAGCAATTAATTTGGCAACTATCGGTTTTAAAGGTGGTTGCAATCCGATTCCGTTCCCGTATAAGGCTGGGCATGGCAAAATCACAATTCATACTGCTGATTTAGACGTGCTCAGTTCGCATTTTAAGTAAGGGAGAGTTGCTATGTTTATGATGCGCATGGTTGCTCGATCTCTTGTGCGGCAATTGAAAAAGCGTGTGTTAATTGCGCTCGTAGTGTGCTTAAGCGCGTGCGTTAGCGTCTCAATGCTTAGCGTTGTGTATGACGTTGGAGACAAAATTAACGCAGAGCTCAGCTCGTATGGTTCGAATATTGTGGTTCAGCCAAAATCAAGCGCTGTTGTAAATGATTTGTATGCTTCTCGAGAGCAGATTGATACTAATGGTTCTGGGAGTTTAAAGGCTGCAGAAAGCCACGAGTCTACTGCTTTTTTGAAGGAATCTGACGCTGCAAAAATTAAAATGATTTTCTGGGCGTTTAATATCACTAATTTTGCGCCGAAAATAAAAGTTCACGCAAATCTTGAAGTGAAATCTTCTGGCGATTTGGTAGTGCCTATTATTGGAACTTGGTTTAATCGTAAACTTGCGCTCGCTTCCGGGGAGACAACAGTTGTTGGTGTTAGAGGTTTGCGTTCTTGGTGGAAGATTAATGCAGGTCGTTGGGCAAAAGATAATAAATCTGAAGCAATGGTAGGTGCGCAGCTAGCTGAGCGTTTGCAGTTAAAAATTGGTCAGCATTTGCGTTTGATTCGTGACGGGCGCGAGGTTTCGCTGCGCTTGGCTGGCGTATACGATTCTGGCGACGACGATAATAACGCAATCTACGCAAGTTCTAGTGATGCTCAAAGCCTTGCAAATAAACCGAATAAGGTTGATTCGATTGAAGTAAAGGCGCTTACTACTCCTGAAAATGATTTAGCGCGAAAGGCTGCTAAAAATCCGGCAGCGCTCAGCCAGGAAGAGTGGGAAACTTGGTATTGCACGGCTTACCCGAGTTCGATTACTTACCAAATTGAGGAGGTAATTCCTGGAGCTGTTGCAAAGCAGGTTCGTCAAGTTGCAGCTCTTCAGGGTAACGTATTAAATAAGACGCGCGCCGTTATGGTTTTGATGACTGCGTTAAGTTTAATTGCTGCGGCTGTTGCTGTGGCGAATCTTATGGCTGCTTCAATTTCTGAGCGTTCGGGCGAGCTTGCATTGCTTAAGGCTTTAGGTGCGCGTGATGGTGCTGTTGCTCGTCTTATGCTTATGGAAACTGCGGTTATTGCGTTTGGTGGAGCGTTACTTGGCATGGCTTTAGGATTTGCTGTTGCGCAGATTATTGGTTTCACAGTGTTCGGCTCTGCGATTTTGTTCCGACCAATGGTATTTGTTCTGGTGTTCGTGCTGCTTGCGTTGACTGTGCTTGCGGCTGCAGGCTCGTCGATTCGTTCGATTTTGAGTGTGCGTCCTGCGGAGGTGCTTCATGGCAGGTAAATCTTATATGACTTCCAACAATTCGATGTTTATTACCATGCTATTTAGCGCGGTATTTCGTAGAAAATCGCGTGCTTTGATGGCTGTTATTGCAACGCTTGTTGGTGCTGCCACGCTGTTTTGTTTAGCTGCAATCTGCTTGGTTGTACCTCAGCAGATGAGCGACGAAATGCGTGCGTATGGAGCAAATATTATCGTAACTCCAATTGAGGGCGAGTGGAAAAACGGTATTGATCGCGCAATGGTTTTGCACACAAACGATATGGTTCTTGCAAAAGGTGCTATGCGATCTGCTACGTATCGTTATGAAAATGTGCGTATTAACGCAGCTCCGTATGTTTTAGCAGGAATAGACGTTCGTTCAGTAAAGTCGCTTAATAAGCATTGGAATGTAGACGGCTCTTGGCCTAGCAGTGGAAATGTTATGGTTGGGCGAGATGTAGCTCTTGCGATGGGCTTAAAAATAGGTTCTCGAATTGCGATTGCGTATAGATCCTCGGATAATGCTGCCGGCTCGCATAAGCCTGCAGAGAAGTCTGCAAATAAACCAGCGCAAAATTCTGTTGCAAATTCTTCAGAAGAGTCTGCGCAAAATTCATCTCAACAAAAGCTTGTTGAAGGCAGAGTTTCAACGGATATTATGGATACTCACGGCACAACTTTCCGCGTTTGCGGCATTTTGGATACAGGTGGTGCAGAGGATTCTATGCTATATGCGCTAAACGCAGATGTAAATTCTCTTACGGGAGTTAAGCGCGGAGCGGACGTGATTGCTTACTCGTCTTCTGCGCCTAGCGTCGATGCTGTTGTGAGAAGTATTAACGACATGACTTCTATGCGTGTGCGCGCTCAGCAAGTTACTAAAGTTACTGCTGCTGATACTGGTATTATTACAATGCTTCGCAGCCTGTTCTGCATTGTGTCGTTAGTTGTTCTAGTGTTGATGATGGTTGGCGTGAGCACTACGATTTCTTCGATTGTGCAACAGCGTCGAAATGAAATCGGTTTGCGCAAAGCTTTGGGTGCGAGCGCACGGAGTATTGGTGTGGAATTTACTGCGGAAGCTGGATTATACGGCTTCGTTGGTGGCATTGCTGGTACCGCAGTAGGGTATGTGTTCGCTCGTTTACTTGCTGCAATGGTTTTCGCTAGAGATTTGGGCGTGAATTGGTGGCTAGTCGTATTCTCTATTGTATTTAGCGTTGCTGCGTCTTGCGTTGCTGCATTGCCGCCTGTTTTACGTGCTTCGAAAATTGACCCTGCGATTGTGCTTCGAGAAGAATAATTTTAAGCGTAAATTTAGAGATTGTTTAAGATTTGAGTTAAGGATTTAATATGACAGAGAATAAAGAAACTAAGCCGGAGAACGCGGACGCTGAGCCAAGAATGCTGTTGACTTTGGATCATATTTCCAAGATTTACGGATCTCTTCGCGCAGTTGACGATTTGTCGCTCACTGTGCCAGAAGGTGAGTGGCTTTCAATCGTTGGCTCGAGTGGTTCTGGCAAAACCACGCTTATGAACATTATTGGCTGCATGGATTCGCCATCCAAGGGTTCCGTATCTTTGCAAGGACGCAAACTTGAGGATTTGAATGCCGGTCAGCTTGCTGACGTTCGTAAAAACGTAATCGGTTTAGTTTTTCAAAAGTTTTATCTTGTGCCGCATTTAACGGCAGTTGAAAACGTGATGGTTGCGCAATACTATCATTCGGTTGTTGACGAAGCTCAAGCAATGGATGCTTTGGATCGCGTAGGTTTGAAGGATCGCGCTCACCATTTGCCAAGCCAGCTTTCTGGTGGTGAGCAGCAGCGTGTTTGCGTTGCGCGTGCGCTTATAAACTGCCCTAAGTTGCTTCTTGCGGATGAGCCGACTGGTAATTTGGATGAAAAAAATGAGCAGATTGTACTCGATTTGTTTAAGCAGCTGCACAATCAAGGAACGACGATTATTGTTGTAACGCACGATTCTTTGGTAGCTCAGTGTGCGGATCGCGAAATTATGCTTAATCACGGTGTGCTTGTTGGTGAGCGTTGGAATAATGAGGATGCTCGCAAAGCGTATGAGGCGATTGGCGGCAAGCCTGCGTTTACGAGTGCTCACGTTGATGAAAGTGTTGTGGAAGCTTTGCAAGACCATGAGCCTACTAAGTCGCCTAAATTAGCGAATTTAGATGATTAGTTGCGCGGGTTTTAAAATATACAAGATTTAAAGGCGATGATTTTATGGTTTCAGATAATATGTTTCACGATGTTTCACGCGATGATTTGAAATCCAAAAAAGTTGCAAAAACCGTTGCTGCGCTTGCAATTGTAGCTGCATCGTCTGCTATGTTGTCTGCTTGCGGTGAGCCGAATGCTGTGCCGATGAACGATGAGTTTGCAGGAAACTCTGGTCAAAGCGCGGATGATGGTGGTAATCCTTCTGGAAAGTACGATGCTGGTGCTCAGCAATC
>NQOP01000002.1:398146-402235 GCA_003585845.1 Bifidobacteriaceae bacterium NR021 | reverse complement strand
TAAGTCTTCTGCGCAAAGTGAAGATTCTGGGGATTCTAAAAACAAGCCTAAAACTGATACTGGCAATTACAAAGATGGTGACTATAAAGTCAAAGCCACGTATGGTCCTGTTGCAGAAGACAGTTTTGATGTGCGCTTAAGCGTTGCAAATGGAAATGTTAGCGATGTGCAAATGACACCTCATCCATTTACGCCGATTTCAAAGGGCCATATGGATGCATTCTCAAAGGCTATACCCGGCAAAATCGTTGGAAAGCCGTTGAAGGATTTGCATATTTCGGTTGTTGCTGGAGCAAGTTGGACTAGCGACGCCTTCAACAAAGCGCTTGATATTGCTCGCCAAGAGGCTTCAATTCAATCCGTAAAATAATCTTGAATCACCTTACTCCTTGACTTCAAGAATAGTGCCTTCGTCGCGAATCATTGCTGCTGCCATGGCTCCGGTTGCTGCCATAAATGGAATAATAGCATTACTGTATTCGTCCATGAACTGTGCAAAATCATGATTCCAAGAAATAATCGCAACGTACAAAAGAAGGAATTCGACTGCTGTAAATATTGCCCACTTAAGAATCCAAATAAGCGTTTTTTTAATAAGTTTTATAGAATCCTTGCTCATGAGTTGTTCCCTTCCAATTTGCTGTTTTGTTTGTGAGCATTGTAGCTAATTCGCGTACATTGCTTCTCGTTCGTATGTATTTTGTATTTCTAGTATAAATATTGCAATTCTTTGCAACAATATGATGTACTCAAAACTCAGTACTCAAGATTGCGCGGAAAATGTTTGTAATTAGACTTAAAGCAACGCACAAATGTGTTGCGCAAATACGTTACAAATACAAGGAGATACAAACATGAACAGCGCAGATATGGGTAGTGTAAGCAGTGATTTTGGTATAAACTCTTGGCTGCCAGAAGATAACGTAAACAAAATAGGAAACGCTAGTGAAAATAGCATTAATCAAATTCAAAATCAGGAAGATAAACTTGCGGAAAATAGTAGCGAAGAGCTTTCACAAGATGAAATTGATGAATTAGCTAAGCAATTAGAAGAATTCTTTACAAAATATATTGTGCTAGAAAATGGCTCTTTTGTTGTAAAAGAGGATGCTATTATTGCAGACGGTTATGGTGATCACATAGAATATTTTCGCAATGCTGCAAAAGGATTAAATCTTTCAATGGAAGATCAACAATAAGCCTAAATCCTTAAAGTCTTAAATCTTTAAAAATCGCTTTCATCAATAGGGTGACCTTGTGGGCGCTTTATCACTCGCCAAAAAATCACTAATGCTAAGACGCCATTTGCAATTCCATAGTAATAAAGCCAAGGAACGTGAATAAGCCCACAAATAAAGCATGTAATAATATTTGTTAGATTATTTGAGTAATTGCTAAGTATTTGCTTATTTTGCAATTCGACTTTTTTGCGTTCTTGCGTAAGAGCCATGCTTTCTTTGTTGCTGTCTATGCTCTTAACGTCACTACTTATATCGCTAGAGTTAGTGCTATCGAGCTCTGCAGTATTATTTGCTTCATTTGCATTAGTTGCGTTAGTTGTGTTTTTTCCTTCAAGAACACTTTTTCGCAAGAAAAAATATGCATAAGAATACAATGCAACAGAAAGAAGTCCTAGAACAAGCCACAAAACGAAAAAGCCAAAGCTGCGCATAAAAGCAGCTGTTGAGGCAAGTGCCATCGCAGCTACTTCTGCGGAGTGCAATACTACTAATCGTTTTGTCATATAATCCTGCTGCAATCATTATTAAAGATGAATTTCAACGCAACTAAAAGTCACATATTGTTACTTATTATAAGCACATATGATTTACGCGCAGTACTTGTAATCATTTTTTACTACACAATTTGCTCTACTTTGCGCGCGTTTATAAAGTAGAATATAAGAAAAGTAGCGTGTGATTGCAAGAAAGCCATTATGCCAAAAACGTATGCAATAGTAGATAACGACCCATTAGTTTTAGCGGTTATGCGAAACGTGCTCAGCAAGCTTTTGCCAAGTGAGTACGCTTGCAAATGGTGCGTAAAATCAGGCGTGCAAGCTTTGAAATATTGCCAAGTAGCAAAAACTACTCCAGATTATATTTTGATTGATATGTCAATGAAAGACATGTCTGGAGTAGACGTAATACGCGCAATTCGCGAGAAAAACAATAACATTATTTTAATTGGTATGACTTCGTATGACTGCAGATCCTATGCTTCGTCAGTAGCGCAAGTTGGCGGGCAAGCGATGGTCGCTAAAGACAATTTCAAAGGACTAGCAGAAGCTTTGCAATATTGCGATAATCAGAAGGTGTATGGCTGCCGTTGCGTTAAGGATGTTGCTTACGATTTTGCTACACCGCAAGAATCTTTTATTAGGCTTTCTAAATCAAGGTCGCGTAGCGTTTTGCCGCCTCAAGAACTAAAAATCATGGAGCTGCTCGCTAAAGGCTACACGACGAATCAGATTGCGGCTCAACTTGGTCTTATGCCAAACACTGTAAACACGCATATTCATAGGATTTACAAAAAATTGCATGTTTCTAACCGAGTGCAAGCAATATCCGCATTTGCTGCAATGCAAAATCGTGAGCAAGATAGCAATATGCAATATGCTTATAATTTGCCGCAGAATCATACGAATATTTTGCAAGAAACGGATAGCGCATGTTAATGAAAACATTTTCGCGCGTTATTGAGTTGGTTAAAAGCTGGAAAATTCAGCGAACTTTATTCATAATATTGGCGATTCTTGTAGTGTCAATGGATGTGCAATTTTGCCATACAGCTGGGTTGTGGAATAATCCATTACAATCTGCGTGCCAATACGTTTGGATGTTTGCAATATTTCTTTTGATTGCTTTTCCGCGTCAAATATCCCTCGTAACTCCGATTTTGTATTGCGTAACGTTAGCAGTACCAGGCGTAAATGCAACTTGCGTGCTTTTTTCGCTGATTGCTAGCATGTTTGTTGCAGGCTTTTACGATTCGTGGAAGTATTTGCTTTGTGCATACATAGTTTCGCTGAATATTATGTATTTTGCAAAAATGGAGTACATTCCGCTTACTTTCCCTTGTTTTATTCTTATTTCCATGATTTGCGGTTACGCTTTGCGCAAATATTTGAACATGTTGGAGGAAAATAGTCGCGCGAAAATGGATATTGTGCGCAGTGAATTCCAGTCTTATATTGCGTCTGTTGCATTGCAATTGCACGACGATGTGAACAATGAGATTACGGATATTACATTGCTTGCGACTGATGCTTTATATGCCGAGAAAAGTGATCATACAAAAGAGTCGCTAGAGCAGATTGTTGAGCATTCGCGTAATGCACTTTCCAAAGCGAGACTTGTTATCAGCCTGCTTGAGCAAGCTGAACAAAAGTATGATGATTCTTTAGATTCAAATATTGCTAGCACGCAGTTCGTTTATGGTTCTAATAGCAATGATCGCATGAATTTGACTGATTTCTTATGCAATATTCGCGCACGATTGCAATCTGAGCGTAAGATTTGCGAGCAGCTTGGGTATTATGGCTCTATAACAGTAAATGATGAAAGTTCTGGAAGTAACGATTTTGCTGTATCTGCAATCGTTAATGGCGAAAAAGCTCAATGTGCTATTCGCATGTGCAGCGAGCTGCTTACTAATATTCGTAAGCATTGTAGTACTAGCGTTGATTTTTCTATGAATGTTACGGTTGATGAGCGTGAATGCAAAATAATGTGCATGAATTCGATTTCGACGTTGAATAAGTTTGGTGAAAAGCTTGTTTTTGGCAAAGGATTACTGTTTCACAAAAAATCTGTTGAACGCTTAGGCGGATCTTTAAAGGCGCAAAAAGATGATGACACTTGGTTGGTTAATGTTGTTATTCCGCTAAACTAACATCACTCAAATCGCACGTTATCGTGGCAGTTTTTGCAACGATAACTTGTTTAAAGAATATGACGTCTGCAATTCTTGTTGCTTTCACACTACAAAAAAGATAAAATATTAGTATGAAAGCAACAGAAGTGAGGTTATTATGTCAAACAAAGAGATGCTCCTTGACTATTTAGATAACCATCATGGAATAATTAC
>NQOP01000002.1:394332-397364 GCA_003585845.1 Bifidobacteriaceae bacterium NR021 | reverse complement strand
GTTCTTAATCGAATTGAAAGAGGAATTTTTCTCTCTTCCAATGGTGATTATGACGAATATTACTTCTTTCAATATCGTTATCCGCAAGCTGTATTCTCTTATGTTTCAGCTCTTTATCTTCAAGGTTTTACAGATGAAATTCCACAACATTTTGAAGTAAGCGTTCCTAGAGGATATCGTTTTAATAATCCACCATCAAATTTAACTATTCATTGGGTCTCAAAATTGTATAGCAAGTTAGGCGTTACTACAACGATTACCCCAATGGGGAATAAAGTATGTGTTTATGATTTTGAACGCATTATTTGTGATTCTATAATAAACAGAAACAGTATTGATTCTGAACTCTTTGTTAAAACTCTTCAAGCTTACAGTAGGTATAACGGGAAAGATCTTATAAAGCTTCATGAGTATGCAACAAAAATGAATATATCCAATAAAGTTAAGCAAACACTGGAAGTGCTACTGTGAATAAAGCAAAATTAACAGCATTGTGCCATAAAATGTCCGCAAAGACTGGTTTAACATTTAATTCTGTTATGATTTATTATTTCCTTGAAGTTATTTTGAAAAAATTAAGTCAAAGTAATTATTCAGATCACTATGTTTTCAAAGGTGGATTCCTTCTGTCAAACATAATAGGTATCAAATCACGCAGTACGGTAGATATTGACTTTCAGTTTCATAAAATGGAGCTTTCAGAAGAAAAAGTTAAAAAACAACTAACAGAAGTTTTTGCAAATTCAAAAGATGATATAAGTTTTTCTATTCAGTCTATTGCGGCTATTAAAGAAAGCGATGATTATGGAGGATATCGCGCAACAATTTTGTGTGAGCTGGAAAATATTAAACAAATTGTTCATTTGGATATTGCTACTGGTGATGTTGTTACGCCACAGCCAATAAATTACTACTATAAAGCTATTTTTACCGATGAAACATTCCCAATTATTGCTTATAACGTTGAAAGTATATTAGCGGAAAAGCTTCAGACTATTTATTCACGCAATTTTTTAAATAGTCGCAGTAAAGATTTTTATGATATTTTTATTCTTTTAAAATTAAAAAAGAATGATATTGATTTTTCGCAATTAGTGATAGCTTGCCAAAGAACTTTCTTATATCGTGAAACAGAATTAGATTTTAATAGGATAATTAATCTTCTAGAATCTTTTAAAACTGATTATATGCAAAATCAACAGTGGCAAAAATTGCAAAATTAGCAAAAACTGCCACGATAACTGATATGACTGTTTACTTATTATTGCAAAACTGTATCCTACAGGATAAAATACTTTCATGGAGATACTTCAAACAGTTGAGTATCGCAATTGGATGAAAAAACTTCGCGATACGCAATCTAAAGCTCGAATTAACGCGAGGCTGAGATTATGTGAAATTGCAGGCAAACCAGTAGGTGATTTACATCCAGTTTGCAATGGTATTAGTGAACTGCGTTTCACTTTTGGACCAGGGTATCGTGTGTATTTTGCACAAAAAGGCTCAAAACTAATGCTGTTACTTGCTGGTGGAGATAAAAGTAGTCAAAGTAAAGATATTAAGCAAGCGAAGATACTTCTCGCACAATTAATTGAGGAGAAAAAATGGTAAATATAAGTAAATGGGATGCGAGTGAGTATCTTGAGAACGATGATGATGTTATTGCGTATCTCAATGCAGCAGCAGAACTAAATGATCCTTGTTTACTGCAAGCCGCTATAGGCGATATTGCAAAAGCTAGAGGAATGAAAGAAATTGCTCAAAAAGCCGAGGTTGGAAGGGAAAGCCTTTACAAAAGCTTAAGACGAGACGGCAATCCCAGCTTCCAAACTATTGCGAAGGTTGTTCAAGCATTAGGTGGACGTATTGCAATAGAACCAGCAAATGCGTGACATACACAGTTATCGTGGCAAAAATTGCAAAATTAGCAAAAACTGCCACAATAACTCCATAAGTATGTCTCTATTTAAGAATGGTTCCAAAACGGAAATGTTCTTAAATGTTGATTGTTGAGAACATACAAACTGCTAATAGTAAAAGTTTTCTAAAAACACTATCGTTAAAAATAAGTACGCCTATTTGTGTAGATAAAATTTGAACGTTAGTATGTTGGTAATTTACAAAACAAGAATCACAAGGAGGTGCTTATTATGACCAATCCTTTGCGCGGTATACGAGAAGAAGATATCGTCAAGTACTTTAAAGATCACAATCTTTCGATTGATAAAACGTATGTATTTACGATGAAATACAACCCTTGGTGGAAAGATTTACTCAAACTATTTTTGTTACCTAAATTATTCTATGTAGCGCAAAGTGTTGATGCGCGTATTGTTGCTGCCACTAATAATGAGTTTATTGTTGTTAATCCGAATACCATTTTAGGCTCGGGTAATCTAGCTAAATTAGACGATAAGCATCTTCGTCGCATTCCGTGGAATCAACTCACTAATTTTGAAGTTATAAATAAGCCAACAACTCAAATAATTCGCTTTACTGTCAATGGTAAAACCGAAGAATGGAGTGTGCCAACGGAAAGTGCTAGCGTATGGCACTTTAATGTGTACAATCTTGATAATTTGAGAAAAACAATACAATCGCACATCTCTTGATAAGCGGATTTCGAAACAAGATACCATATATTGTATGAACACTACTTACGCAATTGTTGATAATGACACGCTTGTATTGCGATATATGCAACTTCTTCTAAAAAGTCGTTTGCCTGAAAACTTTGTTTGTGCATGGATGTGTTCTTCTGCAAAACAAGCTATTCATCGTTGCGTTACAGAAAATACTCCTGACATACTTTTAGTAGATATGTCAATGAGAGAAATGAGTGGTGTTGATGTAATTAAAGCAATTCGCGAGCGCAATAGTAATATTGTTTTAATTGGCATTACTTCCTACATGCTGGATGAATACGTATTGCAAGTTGCTAAGTCGGGTGGTCAAGCGTTAATACATAAAGACAATTTATCAGACGTAGTTGCAGCTATCCAATCGCGCGCAACAAGCTACGGTTGCCCAGA
>NQOP01000002.1:389505-393611 GCA_003585845.1 Bifidobacteriaceae bacterium NR021 | reverse complement strand
CCGAAGACTTCAGTTTTGTCTCCTCAAGAATCGGAAATTATGCGCTTGTGCAAACAGGGGTATTCTACGAAAGAGATTGCTGATCAGCTTAATGTGAAAGTTTCAACAATCAACACGCATTTACGTCGTATTTATGGAAAACTTCAAGTCCGAAGTCGTATGCAAGCGCTTGCTGCGCTCGCAAAATACTCGCATGACATATAACGTGTAAGAAATTAACGTGTAAAAGTAGGTAGTTATGAAATTATTAACGCGTATGATTAATTTTTTGCCGCATGATGCCTGGCAGAAAATTGGAATTGGTGCAATCATAAGTTGTACTTTGATTCTTGAAATTTGTTCCTATAATAATCTTCATTACTACTCTAATTGGCATGCAATTACGGTTGAAATAGTATGGATTGTAATCTGCTTATGTATTGCAATATGGCCTCGTAAAGCATCTTTTATTGTGCTTATTTGGATGCCGTTGGTAATTATTGCGCCCAATATCAACTATTCATCTATGATGCTTACCATATTGATTTGTTTGGCAATTGCTGTAATTACTCAACCTTGGTACACAGTGCTTTCTTCTTGCGGAGTATCTTCATGGTTCTTTATTATCTGCGATTTTCAAAACGCTTATGTGTTGGCGTGGTGGCTTCTTATCACTCTTATTTCTAGCGCAATCGTAAAATACTATATTTCTACCATTCACCAACAGCAGGAACAGTTATTTGCGCAACGTTACAACGTTTTTCAAAAATATGCCACTATTGCAGCAATTCGCATGCACGATGAAGTAACTAATGAGCTTTCCAGCATTATGATGATGGCTCAACAATCTATTGAACCTCAAACAACTCATGACCAAGAGCATGAAAATTCGCGAGAGATTTTTCAACGTGCTACTACAACTGTTCATAGAGCACGTAATATTATTTCTCTTCTTGACAATGCTACAACTGCAAGCACTGGCGATGTTATGCAATCGACTACATGTTATAAAGATTTTTGCACAGGCTTACGTGTTTTATTTGACTGTGAACGAAAGTCATTTGAAAAGCTTGGCTATATTGGTTCCATTGATTTGAGTAGTGATTTAACTGCTGAAGATTCTCGGTCAATCCATTTGCCTTTTGAAGAATGTGCTCAGATTGAATATATTTGCAGAGAACTGCTTGCGAACGTAAAAAAGCATGCTGCAAAGCCTAAAGAATACGCTATGAATGTAATGCTTAATGACCATGAATGTCATATTACGTGTATAAATAGTGCGCAACGCGGTATTCTTTCTAACTTGCAATTAGGATATGGACTGCGTTTCCATAAGATGCTTGCGGAACGAGTTGGTGGAACTTTTAAGGTTATTGAAGATGACGGTTCGTGGATTATTAATGTACACGTTCCGCTTCATGTAGAGAAATAGTCATTGCGCAAGAATAAATTATTGTGCTTTCCTGCGCTTTAATCGAGTACTTGGACGTATTTCGACCGAGTATTTGGACGAAGCTTTGCACAGAAGATGCAAGCAAGCGGTTAATCTGTGATGCAAAATTCTGTTTCATTTCTATGTTACACACGTTATCGTGGCAAAAATTGCAAATCTAACAAAATCTGCCACGATAACGCGTATAACATAGCGACTGTGCAATTAAAGTTACGCGATACAGTCGCGTAATCAGTTAAAAATATTGCCTGTTCATCAATATCGTTGGTGAACAGGCAATATTTTCAAAACAACAAAATTTGGCAACTAATCTAAATTATATTGCTAAACCATTTACTATTTTGCTACGTCAAGAACTACTAAACGTTGTCCGCCATAAGTTCTGGCATCAAGACAGGTTTGAATAAAGTAAGCAGATTTAGGGAATTGCTCAACATATCCTTTGAACAGGCTTAACAATTTATCCGCGCTGCCTCCTCCTTCAAAGTCTTTATAATCTGCCACTTTATAGTCTTTGCCGTTTAATTTAACTGGTGTGCCCTTTTGAAGTTTCTTTAATAACATTCCTGAAGTGTTTAAACGGTCGACGACCATGTAGTGACCAGTAATGACTTGGAACCAGTCGTCTTGAAGTGTCCAATGATAAAAAGCATCTTTCACGTAGGCCAACTTATCAGGATAAGCGTCCCAAATAACGGGTTTAGTTTCACCTAGTGCTTCAAAAGTTCCTTTTTCGCCTTTCGCAAAAGCCTCAGTAACGTTCTTTTCTGAAGGTTTTTTGATTGATTTTGAATGTTTTTTAGTTGACTGATGGGTTATTTTTGTAGACGCTGAATTGTTTGCTTTGGAGCTACCGCATGCTGCTAGCCCAACCAATGAACTGAATAGCACTACAGCACAAAGTAATTTTTTATAAGTCATTTTCCCCATAACTGACCTTCTTTCTTCGTATAGATGTGACTAACAACTGCTAGGCATCCTTATCAATTTGGATTCCAAACTTGAGTGCCTGCTCAGTTCAGCCCAAAATGCTTAGTTTAAACGGAGGATGAATTGATAGTCACTGCTGATTTTTGCATAAAGGGATTAACAAAACCAGTTTCTTTTCCATAGTGTACCATAAAGGCTGAGGGGGCTCATGCTACTTTCTAATTTTTCAGTTTTTATGTATACGATATTTTTGTTCAATAATTGACTTAGATAAATTAAATTGGTTAACTAATTAAATTAATTAGTTAACCAATCGAACAGTCAGTTAATCAAATAAACAATCAATTATGTGACTAGAAGTCCCAATCGTCGTCGTCGGTTTCAACAGACTTTCCCATAATGTAGCTGGAACCAGAGCCGGAGAAGAAGTCGTGATTTTCGTCGGCTGCAGGAGAAAGAGCTGCGAGAATTTCTGGGCTTACGTGAGTTTCTTCTTCGCTGTACTTAGCAGGGTAGCCAAGGTTCATCAAGGCCTTGTTAGCGTTGTAACGAACGAAATCAAAAACGTCATCGTGGAAGTCAAATCCTTCATAAATCTGACCAGAATACTCAACTTCCAAATCGTATAAAGTATCAAGTAAGTTCATAGTGAACTTTTCAAGATTCTTCTTATCGTTCTCGCTTCTAAGCTCCAAACCGCGCTGGAACTTGTAGCCAGAATAATAGCCGTGAATAGCCTTATCGCGCAAAATCAAACGAATCATGTCTGCAGTGTTCATCATCTTTCCGCGAGAAGCAAAGTAAAGTGGAAGATAGAATCCCGCGTAAAGAAGTAGTGAAGAAAGCATAGTTGCTGCAATCTTACGCTTAAGCGGATCTTCGCTCTCGTACTCGCAAAGCACAGTGGTGACGCGTTGCTGCAAAACATCGTTACCAACAGCCCAACGGTAAGCTTCGTCAATTTCCTCGCTAGAGCAAAGAGTGGAGAAAATAGAGGAGTATGAGCGCGCGTGAATCGACTGCATAAAAGCAATATTCGTGTAAATAGCCTGCTCGTGCTCAGTGCGAGCGTGCTCAATCTGGCAAAGCTCGCCAATAGTTGCCTGGCTAGTATCAAGCAAAGTCAAGCCCGTAAAAACGCGAGTAGTGGTCTTGCGTTCAAGGTCGGTGAGGGAACGCCAAGAAGGGATATCGTTGCTCAGCGGCACTTTTTCAGGAAGCCAGAAGTTAGCAATAAGACGATTCCAAACGTCCAAATCCTTGTCGTCAACAATATTATTCCAATTAACTGGGCGTACGCGCGATCCGTGATGGTAGCGGTACTGAGATGGTGTGATAGAAGCTGCCATCATAGCGTCATCTGCGATTACGCGATTTGTGCCGAAAGGCTTATCGAGGCTACTGCGCAATGCTGTTGGATCGAGCGCAGTTGTATCGAGTTCTGTCATAATTACTCCTGATCTTGTGTTTACGTTTTACAAAATTTTTAAGTTTTTTTTTATTTAATTTGGAAATATCTACGTAGCTAAGATTTTTATCACTACTACTTATAGTGTGCAGCTTACGCAACCCTCGATTTCCGTACCTTCCAAAGCTTTCTGGCGAATACGAATGTAGTAAAGAGTCTTAATGCCCTTACGCCATGCGTAAATCTGAGCCTTATTCAAATCGCGAGTAGTCGTAGTGTCTGGGAAGAACAAAGTAAGCGACAATCCCTGATCCACATGCTGAGTTGCTTCAGCGT
>NQOP01000002.1:377095-388778 GCA_003585845.1 Bifidobacteriaceae bacterium NR021 | reverse complement strand
AAGTATCAATAATCGCCTTCCAGCCAATCTCGTAAGCATCCTTAAAGTACTGCATATTGTCGTTCGTCATGTAAGCGGCAGGGTAGTAGACGCGTCCAACTTTGCCCTCTTTGCGAATCTCGATGCGAGAAGCAATCGGGTGAATAGAACTTGTGGAATGATTGATGTAAGAGATTGAGCCAGTTGGAGGAACAGCCTGCAAATACTCGTTGTAAATGCCGTCGCGCAAAATCTCGTCGCGCAACTGCTCCCAGTCTGAAACAGTTGGAATCGCAACATTGAAACGAGCAAACAAATCGCGAACAGCTTGAGTGCGAGGCTCAAGAGAACGACTTCCATCAGTATATTTATCGAAATAGTTGCCTTTGCCTGCAGGCTTAGCGTAGGTGCTCGTCTTAAAGCTTGCGAAAGCGTGTCCGCGCTCTACAGCCAAAGCGTGAGAAGCTTTATAAGCGTGGTAAGCAACAGTCATAAAGTACATGTCTGTAAAGTCAAGAGCTTCCTCGCTTCCGTACTGCATGTGCTCGCGAGCAAGGAAACCGTGCAAATTCATTTGACCCAAGCCAATAGCGTGACCTTCTGCGTTTCCGCGACGAATCGAAGGTACAGAATCAATCGAAGTGTGCTCCGAAACAGAAGTGAGCGCACGTACCGCCAAATCAACGCTTGCACCCAAGTCACCATCCATTGCCTTAGCAATATTAAGAGAGCCGAGATTGCAAGAAATGTCGCGGCCAACGTGACTATAAGATAAGTCAGCGTTATAAGTGCTTGCTTCCTGAGTTTGCAAAATCTCGGAGCACAAGTTGCTCATAGTAATGCGACCCTCAATAGGATTCGTGCGATTCACAGTATCTTCAAACAAAATGTAAGGGTAGCCAGATTCAAACTGGATTTCCGCAAGTGTCATAAAGAATTCGCGAGCGTCGATGTACTTCTTGTGAATGCGAGGATTTGCAACCATCTCATCGTAATGCTCAGTAACAGAAATGTCTGCAAAAGGTTTACCATACTCACGCTCAACATCGTAAGGGCTAAACAAAGCCATCTTTTCCTTACGCTTAGCAAGCTCAAAAGTAATATCCGGAATCACAACGCCCAAAGAAAGCGACTTAATACGAATCTTCTCGTCCGCGTTCTCGCGCTTAGTGTCGAGGAAACGCATAATATCTGGGTGGTGTGCGCTAATATACACGGCACCAGCGCCCTGACGAGCGCCAAGCTGATTAGCGTAAGAGAATGAATCTTCCAAAAGCTTCATAACAGGCACAACGCCGCTCGACTGATTTTCGATGCGCTTAATAGGAGCGCCAAGCTCGCGCAAATTCGTAAGCAAAAGAGCCACGCCGCCGCCGCGCTTAGAAAGTTGCAAAGCAGAATTAATTCCGCGCGCAATAGACTCCATATTATCTTCCAAACGCACGAGGAAGCAGCTCACAGCCTCTCCGCGCTGAGCTTTACCAAGATTCAAGAACGTTGGAGTGGCTGGCTGGAAGCGACCTGCAAGCATTTCGTCCAAATAGTTGAGCGCTGCTTTTTCGTCGCCGTCTGCGAGTTCCAAAGCGACTGCAGCTGCGCGCTGAGCGAAGTTTTCCAAATACTGCTTGCCGTCGAAAGTCTTTAAAGCGTAAGAAGTGTAGAACTTAAAAGCACCCAAGAATGTGCCAAAAGTGTGGTGGGCGGCTTGTGCATGCTCGTAGAATTTATCTAGAAACTCATCGCTGTATTTGTTGAACACGTTGCCGTTGTAGTAATAGTTGTCAATCAAATAGTTCAAGCGCTCGCGAGTTGAAGCAAACTTCATGCTGTGTTCTTGCACGTAACCCGAAACGTAAAGCTTTTCTGCTTCCTGATCTTTATCAAACTGAATGCCTTTTTCTGGGTCAAAAAGACCGAGCATAGCGTTAAGAACGTGGTAGTCACGGCTGTTGCGAATGCGCTCTGCTGTTGTGCTGGCAGTTGTGCTTGCAGAATCAGTGTGATCAAGATTAAGCGAAGTAGATTCGCTCATCGGATCCGTGCTATTCATGGGGTTTGTTCCTTTCTTCATGCGTTATTTTTTGCTTTTTCAAACGCTTTTTGTTTTGTTTCTTTTAATTATTTCTTTTATTTTGTTTATTTCGTTTGTTCTGTTTCTTTGAGTTGTCTTAAAAACCTCGGTATGCCCTGCGCTACTTTTTCTATATCTTCTGCAGTTCCCGTGAGTTCAAACGAGTACATATTTGGGATTCCGCACTTTCCTGCAATTTGACCGCCTGCAGCGCAATATGCTTCTCCAAAATTCGTATTTCCGGAAGAAATTACTCCGCGAATAAACGAACGATTTTCGCGATTATTTAAGAATTTGCGAACTTGCATCGGTATTGCTTTTGCAATATTTCCACCGCCGTAAGTTGGAACAATCAAAACATACGGTTCGCGCACGTTTAATTCCGGCTCTTTAGGACGAAGTGGTATGCGATATACATTCACGTTATTGCTTGGAAAATCGCAATTTTGCACAAATCTTAACGTGTTTTCGGAAACTGAGGAAAAGTAGACTACAGCTCCTATTGATTCGCCTTGTGCGCGCGATTCAGGCTCGCTTTGTTGTGTTATATTTTCTTGCTCACACATTTCTCATGCTTCTTTTGCTGTCTCTGCGGAAGTTCCGAGTTTATCCGCAATTTGCGCAATTAGATCTGGACGGTACCCACTCCAGGATGCGTCAGGAGCAATTACTACTGGAGCTTGACGGTATCCTGCATTTCTTAACTGTTCGAGTGATTCAGGGCTTTTTGATAAGTCTACAGTCTCGAAGTTCACGCCAAGTTTTGTGAACTGTCGCTTAGTTGCATCACACTGTGGGCAATGAGGTTTAGTAAACACTGTGATAGTCATTTCAATCTCCTCTGGTGATGGGGAATTTTGCAATTCCGTGTTGTATCGACAAAAGCCAAGTAGTTAGCTTACTCTGAATAAGCACTATTTATAGTGGTGTGTCGACTGTGTAAACACTATATATAGTTATTATTTAAAATAGCTAAAAATAGCGTGTTCGTAAGCGTGTCGTGTTTTATGAAGTGAATATGAGCTTAGTTTTAACGATTAAAAATGTAATTTATTTCACAAAATTTATATTTGGAATTACTTAACTTGCATATTGTTAAGCCTTGTGCATATCCGCCTATAAAATTATTAAGTGCGTTTCTTGAAGGGGCGTAACGCAAAATAAAAAATTGTGCATTTTGTAGATAATGCAGATTGCTTGGGTGCGCAAAGCATGCGTGCAAATAACAAAACAAGTACAAGATAAGAGGTGTCATTATGACTCAAGCTCAGGCAAATATTGGTGTTGTTGGTTTGGCTGCCATGGGTTCGAATTTAGCGCGTAATCTTGCGCATCATGGAAATACAGTAGCTGTTTATAATCGTCATTATTCGCGCACTGAAACTTTAATGAATGAGCATGGCAGTGAAGGCGCTTTTGTGCCTTCAAAAACTGTTGAAGAATTTGTGGCTTCTCTAAAGCGTCCGCGCACTGCAATAATTATGGTAAAAGCTGGTGCTCCTACGGATGCTGTGATTGAAGAACTTGCAAATGCTATGGAGCCTGGAGATATTATCGTCGACGGCGGAAACTCTTATTTTGAAGATACGATTCGCAGAGAGCGTGACATTCGCGCGCGTGGTCTTCATTACGTTGGTTGCGGTGTTTCTGGCGGCGAAGAAGGTGCTTTGCGTGGCCCTTCGATGATGCCTGGTGGCACTGAGGAATCTTGGAAGACTCTTGGTCCTATTTTGAAGTCTATTGCTGCTGTTGCTGAAGGTGAGCCTTGCGTAACGCATATTGGTACTGATGGTGCTGGTCATTTTGTGAAGATGGTTCACAATGGCATCGAGTACTCGGATATGCAGCTTATTGCCGAAAGCTACGATTTAATGCTTCGCGGTTTGGGCATGAAGTCCGACGAAATTGCGGATGTGTTTAGTGAGTGGAATAAGGGCGAACTTGATTCTTATTTGATTGAGATTACTGCGGATGTGCTTCGCCAGAAGGATGCTAAGACTGGTAAGCCTTTGGTTGAGATGATGGTGGATCATGCTGGCATGAAGGGCACTGGCACTTGGACTGTACAATCTGCGCTTTCGCTAGGCATACCAGTTACGGGTATTGCTGAAGCCGTGTTTGCTCGCGGACTTTCCAGCCAGGTTGCTTTGCGAGAAGCTGCTGAAAGTCAGGGTTTGACTGGTCCGGATGTGCATTTTGATTTGAGCGATGCTGAGCGTAAGGCGTTTATTGAGGATATTCGCCAAGCTTTGTATGCTTCTAAGATTGTTTCTTACGCTCAGGGATTCGACGAGATTGCAGCTGCTGCAATTGAGCATGATTGGAAGATTGACCAAGCTGCTGTCGCTCGTATTTGGCGTGGTGGATGCATTATTCGCGCTCAGTTCTTGAACCGCGTTTCAGAGGCTTTTGAGTCTGGTGAAGCAAGCGTTTCTTTGCTCTTTGCTCCTTACTTTAAGGATGCAATTGAAAAGTCTCAAGCTGCTTGGCGTCGTGTTATTGCGCGCGCAGTTGAGCACGGGGTTCCTGTGCCAGCATTCTCCAGCTTGCTTGCGTACTACGATGGCTTGCGTTCAAAGCGTTTGCCAGCATCACTTATTCAGGCTCAGCGTGATTTCTTCGGCGCTCACACTTACGGTCGCATTGACGAGCCAGGCGTATTCCACACTTTGTGGGCAGATCCTAATTGTCCAGAAGTAAAGCAAGATTAAATCAAATAATATTTAGAGATAACAGACCTTTGCATTATTATGCAGAGGTCTGTTATTTATTGTTCTGAGTATTATGCATGTTGCTAGAAAGCTATGCAAGTTACTTAATAGCAGCTTGCAAAGTTTCTGTGGTGGTTAGCCAAGAGATTTCGTCAGTTCCGTTTGCAAAAGACGCAGGATATTCTGGATTATTATCACCAGAAAGTACATTCATTAAAGCAGCACCTTTTTCTACTCCAGCAGTCAAGAACCAAGTGCGGTGGCTGTGAGCTAATACAGGAACAGTAAGAGTTAAGCGCATAGGCGGCAACTTAGGGGAGTGATTCACGCCTAAAACTATGCGATCGCGATTATTAACCTGCGGTAATCCTGGGAAAAGTGAAGCCATATGAGCGTCAGGTCCCATTCCGAGTACAGCTAAATCAAACACTGGCTCTTTGCCAAGTATGCTCACGATTTCTTCCTCATAGTCGCTCGCTGCAGCATCTAAAATAGCGTCATTTTCAGCGTCGCTGGCTTCTGCAATTTCCTCCGCATTACGCTCATCTGCAGGCATTTCGTGAATATGAGATTCTGCCAAAGCTTTGTTAGAAGTAAGTAAGTTAAGAAACATTTCGCGAGCCTTGCGTGCATTGCGATCCTCGCTATCATAAGCTACGAAACGCTCATCTGCCCACCAAATATGCACTAAATTCCAATTAATTGCTGGTAAAAGTGGATTGCTAGCAAGCATTTGGAACATGCGTATTGAATCTGTGCCACCAGTAAGAAGTAAATGGAATGGTTTATTGAGATTTTGCACATCATTCTGTGATTCCATAATAAGAGTCACCAAGCGTTGGGCTGCAACAGCTGCAAGCACATCGCGATTATCGTATCCGTAAATACTTGCGTTATGCGCAAAAGTAACTTCATTATTTGTCATAGTTGTTCCTTTATGCCATTGAAAATGTTTCACGAATTGTTTCACGTAATGATTCACGCATTTTCTGCAGGATTATCTCGCACCAACTGCGCGTAAATTTCGTCAGGATCAATGCGTCGCAATTCTTCGCTTAAGCAATCATCCAGAGTGCGAATAGGAAGCGCAATAGGTTGTGCAGCCTGTCCAGGCAGACTAATCAAAGCTTGATCTCCGCCAGCAGGGCGAGTGAGTGACAATGTGCCATCCTCGCGTTCTAAAGTTACGGAAGTAATAGCTTGAGCTTCAGGATTTTCAACTATTTCTACAGGAACGTGCAAGCTACTCTTAAGCCAAGCTGCCAGTAAATGCAAAGATACGTAATGAGTAGGACCCACAACCTTCGCGCTAAGAATAGGCAAATGTGGAGGTTGATCGAGCATAGAAGCGAGTAACGCGCGCCAAGGAGTTAAACGCGTCCAAGACAAATCTGCATCTTGCGGAGACCAGTTTTTGCGCAAGTTTTGCACAGTTTTAAGAGTATCGTCTGCTCGCTGTGCGTCAGTAATTCTGCTACTTGCCATAGCTCCAAGCAAATCGTGAGCAGGATCTTCCGGAGCGTTTGTTGGCCACCATGCAACAACCGGTGCATCTGGCACAAGTAGTGGAATGACAAGCGTATCCGGATGACGAACTAAACCGTTGTGTGGATACAAAATAATAATTTCACCAGCTCCAGCATCCGCACCAAAACGTACTTGAGCATCGAGATTCGGCACAACCTCACCGCGCTCAGCAGCGTGCTCGCTAGACCAATCTCTAACCATTGCAATAACTCGGCAAGGATGTTCGCGACTAGCTGCGTTTGCTGCATCAAGTGCATGCTCTAACTCTTTAAGAGTTGTATCAATAAGCAAAGTGAGCACTCGACCAGTAGCAGATTCGCCGCGCTCTTCGTGCAATTCGTCGATTTTTGCTGCAATTTTGCTTGTATTAGTATCAGGAAGGTTGATAATCATGGCAGCCTCCAATGGCGATTATCTCGAGCAAGCATAGCATCAGCTTCTGCTGGACCCCACGTTCCAGCGCGATACGGTTGCGGTTGTGTGCCAAGCGAACTCCAGAATTCCTCAATAGGGTCAAGAATCTTCCAACTTAAATCTACTTCTTGCGTAGTTGGGAATAGTGGTGGTTCGCCAAGAAGTACGTCAAGAATCAAGCGCTCGTAAGCTTCAGGGGAACTTTCAGTAAAAGAGCGTCCGTAACTAAAGTCCATAGAAACGTCTCGAACTTCCATAGCAGTTCCGCCAGGAACTTTCGCGCCAAATCGCATAGTAACGCCCTCGTCTGGCTGCACTCGAATCACAATAGCATTGCTACCAAGCTCTCGAACTGCAGTAGACTCAAACGGCAAATGCGGAGCGCGCTTAAAAATAACAGCAATTTCCGTAACGCGCTTGCCTAAACGTTTTCCGGTTCGCAAGTAGAATGGAACTCCAGCCCAACGGCGAGTATCAACGTCAAGTCGTACAGCAGCGTACGTTTCAGTAGTGCTTTTAGGATCGATTCCTTGCTCTTCCAAGTATCCAACAGCTTTGTAAGAGCCTTGCCATCCTGCTGCATACTGTCCTCGAGCGGTATTGGCAGCCAAGTCTTGAGGTAGTCGGATTGCGGATAGAACTTTCGTTTTTTCAGCAGTCAAATCGCTAGCGCGGAAACTTACAGGCTCTTCCATAGCAGTAAGAGCCATAAGTTGAAGCAAATGGTTCTGAATCACGTCACGTGCGGCGCCGATTCCGTCGTAGTATCCGGCTCTTCCGCCAATGCCAATATCTTCAGCCATCGTAATTTGCACGTGATCGACGTAATTTGCATTCCAGATTGGCTCATACATTGCGTTAGCAAAGCGGAAAGCAAGCAAGTTTTGCACAGTTTCCTTGCCTAAATAATGGTCAATTCGGAACACAGAATTAGGATCAAAAACTTCAGAAACAACGCGATCCAACTCTCGTGCGCTCGCTAAATCGTGTCCAAAAGGCTTTTCAATAATTACGCGTCGCCAAGCATGTTCAGAAGAGTGCGAAAGACCTGATGCTGCAAGTTGTTGCGCAACAACTGGGAAGCTGGAAGGTGGAATAGACATGTAAAAAGCGTGATTTCCTCGAGTACCTCTGTCTCGATCAAGCTCGTTCACTGTTTTGCTTAAACGCTCAAATGCAGACGCATCGTCAAAAGTGCCGCGTACGAAACGTATGCCTTTAGCGAGATTAATCCAAGTTGACTCACGAAATGGCGTTCTGCAATGCTGCTCAATATTTTCGCGCACAAAGTTTACAAAATGCTCATCAGTCCAATCGCGTCTTGCAAAACCAGTTAAACCAAATCCTGGAGGCAAAAGACCGCGATTAGCCAAGTCATATACTGCTGGCATAAGTTTTTTGCGTGCTAAATCGCCAGTAATGCCAAAAATTACTAGGCTGCACGGGCCCGCAATACGAGCTAAACGCAAATCACGCGGATCGCGCAAAGGATTCGTCCAAGTAGATGCGCTTTCCCCAGCGTCTTGCGAATTATGTAGTGTCCTCAACTCAGTCATAAATACTATCGTAATATTTCGTAGCTATTTTCACCACGCAAAACGCAATTTATTACGCTTAATAACGGTATTAAAAAGTTTTAGCGCGCTATAACTCTAATTTTCAGCCACCGCACACTGCTAAGCGAATCATCTTCGCGTATTGCGGACCGCCGACTGGAGTTAAGTGAACTCCATCGTCAGTCAAATATTCCGAGTGACCATTACTAAAACCATGCCAGTCTATAATGCCAACATTATGGTGAGTTGCTGCGAACTTTCGTAAGCTATCGTTCGTCGCATCCTGCCAAGGTTGCGGAACTCGTGTTGTAACGAAGTAAACAGGTCTACCTTTTGCTACATCAACCATATGTTGGAGCACGCTATCGTCACGAGGAGGACCGTTGGTTCCAAGAGCGAAAATTACCACATCTCCAGCGTGTTTTACAGAAATATCTTTCTCGTATTCATCAGCTCCGTGGAAAATTTGCCTACTCACTTTTCCATCTATATAAGCGTTAGGCATAACTTGCATCAAATATGGTTTAGCGCCTTCAGTAATAGAATCTCCAACCATAGTTAAGTTTACGGAACAAGTGTTACGTCGTTTGTCGATTCGTGTATGAGTAGTAACAAGATTTCGTGGAACTTTTTCTGCAATAGGGAAGAGAATCCGATACTTCGATGGTGTAGGTGGAAGAGACTGTTTTACTACATCCTTTTGCACACCTTTTGGAACTGCTTTTCCTTTTGTTTTTTGCTTAGAATTAGTTTTGTCAAAAGCAGTAGGTTTTTTATTTAACAATGAAGATTGCGCTACTTGTGCTGTCAATTCTGGGCGAAGCTGCATTGACCTATGCTTAGCTATATCTTGCCAATTTACTGGCAAGATAATTAACGACACAATAATTATGCAGCACAAAGTTAGTGAAACAGAGCGAATAAGCTTAAATAATTGTTGATCTTTTATTGGCTTTTCAAATAACTGATACAAGCATTCTGCAAGTGCAACTATTACTAGTGCCTGAAAGACTTGCTCTCCTGTAGAAATAGCAGTTGTTCTATTTGCTGGGTTGAATAATTCAAGAACAGGGAAGTGAACTAAATAAATTGCAAAAGAGCGTCTGCCGATATAAGCGAGCGGAGCCCATGCAAATATTCTTGAGCAAATATTATCAGTTTGTGTGCAAGACCACAGTATTAGTGTGCAAGCGGCTGCTGTTATTGTGTATCCGCCAAAAACAAATACTGAAGATGTGCCTTCTGCATACACGAAGCAGTAGCACAGCACAATTGTTGCCAACAGTCCAATGCAAGATCTCTGCCATGCATGAAGTGGATTATAAAAAACAGTTTTTGGCTTATTGAATGCGTTATTTGGAAGTTCTTGTATATCTGGAGCTACGCTATTATCTGATAAATCAATTTGTAATCCTTCGCGCAAGTCAGCAGGTATTCCATCTTCAGCAAATACTTTTTCGTTATTTGCGTAGGATTTATTTGATTTTTTCGTTAGTGATGAATTATATGCACTACTGTCTAACTTAACTGATGAAGCTAAGCTTACAGATATGTTCTTTTTGCCAATTAGCAAATGTAATGCATGAATAAGCCACGCATGGAATGAATGTTTTGCAAACCAAGCGCCGTACATTGCTAACATTGCGCCCATTAAGAATTCTGATGCTCTCGTATCTAGAGAATAGTAGACGCGAGCTGGAGTTGTGTAATTGTCAAATAAGTAGGAAAAAGTAAAAGTAAGAATAGAAGAAAGTATTGCTAATCCTGCTGTGATATACATGCGTACTAGCTTGCTGCGAACGAATTTAATAAGTGCAGCAAGGATAATAGGCCATATAACAAAAGCTTGCATTATAAGTCCGAGATACCAAAGATGTTTGATAGGAGAAGGTAATCCGGACTGTTCAAAATATGAAAGTTTACGAGCAACATACATTATGTTGCTAAAGAATCCGGAGCCTGAAAGAGCATCCGCTTGTAACTTTGGTAGTAGACTTGGCGAAAAAAGCCACATAATTGGTGCTGTTATAGCGATAATTCCAAGTGTCGATGGCCAAATTCTTTTTACGCGCTTTAGTAAATACTCCCAGTAATGCTTGATTCCTTGAGTATTTTTATTATTATCTTCGATATTTTTTGCATTTTTTGCGTTTTCATCTGCGTTTAAATAGCGCAGAACTGATCTCGTGCAAAAATATCCTGCCAATACCAAAAATAGTGTTACTCCAAGGAATCCTCCCGTAAGAAGGCTTGGACGCATATGAAAACACACAATACCGATAATTGCTAGAGCTCTTAAACCGTCGATTGCTTTATTTCGCTTCGAAACAGTATTTGTAGGTAAAGTAGATGATTGTTTATTTTCAGCTTTTGAGCTATTGATAGTTTTTTCTACGGTATTATTTGCGTTTGCTGAAAGATTAGTTGAGGTCGTTTTACTAGCATTTTTTTCTGCAGGAACCTTCTTTGTTTTGAAGGATTTATCTGCTTGTGAAGCAGTGGAAGTGTTCACGCATCTCTTTTTTGTCATCTTGCCTACGCTTCGGTAACCATACTGGTATGTATGCAACATATCGTGTGTAAAACGTAGCAATAGTAACTGTGTATTAAGACACTTTTATAGCTTAAAGCGTGTCTTGTTGCTACGCCTAGGATGTTCTAGAAATAGGTGATTTTATGCTACTTCTGTAAGTGGTACAAAACGTTTATTATTTAACGAAATTTGTTAACAAAATTTTGTATTGCATGCTCTATTGTTGTCGTTCGTCGGTGCGCGCTAAAGTGAGATAGAACAGTTATATGAATTGTTATTAAAGTTATCAAAGGAGCCAAAATGGCAGAAACTTTTAACGTTGTGGTAGAGATCCCACGCGGTTCCAAGAACAAGTATGAAGTGGATCACGAAACTGGTCGCGTATTCTTGGATCGCACTCTTTTCACAGCTATGGGTTATCCAGATGATTACGGTTATATTGATGGCACTTTGGGCGAAGATGGCGATCCACTCGACGCTCTTGTTATGATTCCAAATTCTGTGTTCCCAGGATGTGTTGTTGAGTGTCGCGCTGTTGGCTTGTATCACATGGTTGACGAAGCTGGTGGAGACGACAAGGTTTTGTGTGTTCCAGCAGACGTTCGTTTCGACGACATCAAGGATATCGATGACGTGAACGAGTATCACAAGGCTGAAATCAAGCACTTCTTCGAGCAGTACAAGGCTTTGGAGCCAGGTAAGGAAGTTCTTCCTGGTGACTTCTGGGCTGGCGTAGAGCAGGCTGAGAAGGAAATCGTTGCAGCTCGCAAGCGCTTGGAAGAAAGCGAAAAATAAGTTTCGCTTTTAATAAGCAAAACAATAAAAACTAAAGACTAATAAATAAAACGTCGAAGACACATACCGTGTTTTCGACGTTTTTATGTAAGCATGA
>NQOP01000002.1:367226-376357 GCA_003585845.1 Bifidobacteriaceae bacterium NR021 | reverse complement strand
AGCATTCCAAGACCTGCAATATACACGAGCATTCCTGAAAGCATTATTGGTAATATAGAAATAGCGATATCGTGCGCAACAATTCCAGTTTCGTATTCTTCATAATTGTTGCGAACCCATAAATATGAAAGTCCTGATAGCGCGATTAGCATAAATATGCACAGTACTATAACGAATATTCCACCGTCTAGATTGCGAAGCGATGGCATAAATCTAATAATTGATGGCAAAAATAGCCAACCCGGAAGTGCCGCACAAGCAATACTTGCAGTAAGCGTGTGCGAAAGATTTCGTACTAAATTTGTGCGATTTTCGCGCAACATTTGTCTCAAGAATGTCACAAATGTTGCTGCTACAAGAATTAGAGCAAAAGATACAGCCCAACGTTCGTAAGGGTGAATTGCAGCAATGAACTTGCTCATTGACACAGTTTCGTTATCAATAATGACGCTTTTTGGCAGCCACCCCTTTAATACTCCGGTTGCAAACCACGTAGAAGCAATTCCTGTACATAATGCAATAGCTCGGTCAATTACATTTCCGTGCAGTGGCCACAATGCTATAAATGTAATCATTATGATAAGGCATAATATAAGTGTTATTTTTGCTGTTGCAATTGGCAATATTGCTGCAATTGCGAGAAGTACTACAACAAAAATTTGGCTTACAAACATCGCTAATGCGTTCATGCTAGGTATACGGGTATGTTTTTGAACATTTACGCAAGAATTATCATTTTTCTGCATCTTATCATTGCAGATACGCGTTTCATTGCTCATACACACTCCCTAGTGCTGTAAGTTTTATATTTGTAAAGCGTAATATGTCCATAAAATATTAACAAATTACTTTGTTTATTTACTAATGTAGCCTATAACCTGCACTGCTCTTTATTGTGTTGACATTTTTTATCTTTAGAAGATGCAAGTGTTGCAGTTATCGCTATTTTTCGCAGTATGGTTTACAATTCCTGTAAAGGCTGAATTTGCTACTACATCAATTGTTTGTTGGAGGCATCATATGACTGATATCACATTGATGACTTCGTGTGCTTCTCCTTCTTCAGTTTTACCTTCACTTACTTTGTTATCTCATAAAGTGCGTTTACTTTCTTTGGATACGTCAAGTTTGGCAAAACTGCCTGCACAAACCATTCTTTTGCTTGACGCGCGTGAGGATTTAGCTCTCGCTAAATCAATGTGTTCTTCTCTGCGTGTTGCAAATATTACGGTTCCTGTCATATTAGTTATAACTGAGGGTGGTTTTACTGTAGTAAATCCTTCGTGGAACATTTCTGATGTTGTGCTGACTAATGCTTCTCCTGCAGAAGTAGAAGGTCGTTTGCGTTTGGCTTCTTTGCAACATGGATCTTCTGATGATTTATTTGTGCATTCGCAAGGCTCTGAAATTGATGATTCTTTCGATTCAGACAATGGAACTATGCGTTCTGGAGATCTTGTTGTAGATATGCGTAGCTACACAGTGAGTTTGCACGGTCATCCTGTTGATCTAGCTTATAAAGAATTTGAATTGCTGAAATACTTTGTTCAGCATCCGCGCAGGGTGTTTACTCGTGCTCATTTGTTGCAAGAAGTATGGGGTTACGACTACTACGGTGGCACTCGTACTGTAGATGTCCATATTCGTAGGCTCCGTGCAAAACTTGGTGTTGAATATGAACATTTGATTGGCACAGTGCGTAATGTTGGCTATCGCTTCGATCCTTCGGAGTCTGATGAGAATAGCGAAATTTCCGAAAGCAGTGTTGAAGATGATTATGAAAATGATGCAGATAATCAGTCTGCGCAATAATGATTTATCAAAGCTCTAATATGCGAGAATCAAAACAAGCGAAATTAGCTCGTATTTATGCAGAGTACGATTTATTGTGCAAAGAAATACCGGAACCAAAGTGTGCATTAAATTTCAAAAATCCATTTGAGCTACTAATTGCTACTGTATTAAGCGCGCAAACTACAGATAAGCGTGTGAATATCGTGACTCCTGAACTCTTTTCTATTTTTCCCAACGCGAGTTCTTTAGCTGCTGCTCCTGTATCTCAAGTTGAGTCAATTATTTACCCTCTCGGATTTTATAGAGTAAAAGCACAGAACATTATTTCATTATCTGCATGTTTGCTTAATAATTTTTCTGGTATAGTGCCATCAAATATGGAAGATTTAATATCGTTGCCAGGTGTTGGTCGTAAAACTGCCAATGTCGTTCTTGGCAACGCATTTGGATTACCGGGGTTTCCTGTAGACACTCACGTAATACGTGTTACAGGGCGTCTTGGTTGGCGCAAGGTTCAGACTCATCCAAATCCTGTCGCTATTGAGCGCGAAATAACTGCTTATTTTGCTCCTAAAGAGTGGACTAATCTTTCTCATAGACTTATTTTGCATGGCAGAAAAATTTGCACTGCTCGGAATCCAAAATGTGTTTCATGCCCTTTAAATACAACATGTCCGTCAGCAATTATTTAAAGCGTGTTGTTTCCAATTCAGATATTGATATAGACTGTAGGTTATGTCAAGAACAGGCAAATATGCGTATCGCACTTCCAGGTCAGCTCATGCTCGCACTAATGCAGACTGGATGCCATGGGTTGTGTTTGTGGTTGTGTCTGTAATAATGAGCGGCATTTTGTGGTGTGGATGGCAAATATACCGTGGTCATTCACCTTTTGCTGCAATAATGCATCCAGCTAGTAACTCAGTGCTAAAAGTTGGTTTACGTACTGCTCCTGAATCTCTTGATATTAGAAACGACGACAGTGACGCTTTACAGCAAGCTTTAATTGGTAATGTTTACGAAACTCTTGTTAAACGTGGTGATGATAATAGTTTGCAACCAGGTCTCGCGAAGTCATGGGATATTTCGAAAGACGGTTTAACATATCGTTTTAATTTGCGTCAAGGTGTGCGTTTCTCTAACGGTAGTGAGATGAATTCAACTTCCGTATTGCAATCTTTGAAACAAGGCATCACAAATAATTATCCTGGTTATAGCGCACTCACAAATATTAAAACTGTTAATAATCCGGATGATTACACTTTAGTAATTACGCTTAATAATCCAGATGCTTTGCTTCTACGTCGTCTTGCTGGACGTGTTGGCATTGTCTATGACACAAAATCAATGATCGACTATGCAAGTGCTGCTCTTGGCACAGGTCCTTTCACTGTAAGTGACTACAATAAAGGCAATTCTTTAGTATTACTTCGCAACGATAAATATTGGGGGACTCCTGCTTCTTGTGCAAGTATTACTTTGCAATATTTCAATAGCGACACTGATCTAGCTGAGGCAATGGAAAAGGGCAATATTCAAATGGCAGTTCCGCTTGAAGGTAACGAAAATAAGCGTCTTGCTGCTGTTGCTAATACACAAATGGTAGAGGGACAGAGCACAAGAGTACGATTTATTGCAATAAATACAACAGTTTCGTCGATTTTCTGCGATGAGCAGGCTCGTAAAGCTGCGAGATACGCTTTGAATGCGCAAACTGTACTTGCAGCTGATGGCAATGGTGGTGTTCCAGTAGGAGGACCTATTGATCCTCTTTCAACTGGTTATGAAGATTTAAATGGATTGTATCCTTATAATCCAGGCAAAGCTGCTCCCTTGTTCCATTACTTTAGCACAAGCTATTTAGGAACTATTAATTTCCTTGTTCCACAGGGCGAAGGTGGAGTTGGGCGCGAGCTTTCAAAACAGATTATTTCCGTGAGCGGTTTTAAGGTCAATCTTGAAGAAGTTGATCAACAAACTATGCGTAAGCGTATTAGTGAGGGTAAGTATGATCTTGCGCTTACTACGAGCAATCATACTTTAGATGAAGGCATGTTTGCAGAAAGCGGTTCTCCGTTCGTTTTGCAAGATGCGCGTGCTCAACAAGCTTGGGCTGATGCAATTCATTCTAAGAATGCAAGCGAATATGAGGCAAATGCTCGTGCATATGCGCGCGAAGTAAGCAATAATGCTGCAGCACACTGGCTTTATGCTCGTAAAAGCATAATGGCTGTGAAATCTAATATAAGCGGTTACACAAAGAATATGACGGATCAGCTTTTGCCATTGCAGAGCGTAGTTGTGAAATAGAAAAGCGTAAGATTTGCGTTGTCGCGCTGAGTTTCTAATATTCAGTTCATGAGTGAACAGGATAACAACACAGTAAAGCACGCACATTTAACGCCTCTTCCTAACAAAGTTGGCGTTGATGGTCTTGAAGACAAGTGGCGTAGCAATTGGGATGAAGCTAAGACTTACGCATTCCATAATTCTCGCGACCGTAAGGCCGTATATTCTATCGATACTCCACCTCCAACAGTTAGTGGACACTTGCATGTTGGTCACGTATTCTCCTACACGCATACTGATGTCATTGCGCGATATAAGCGCATGCAAGGTTTTGACGTGTTCTACCCAATGGGTTGGGACGATAACGGCTTGCCAACAGAGCGCCGTGTGCAAAACTATTACGGCGTTAGAGTAGATACTTCGTTGAAGTATGACCCTGATTTTAAGCCGCCTTTTGAAGGCACTGAAGGTAAGAAGATTGAAGCTAAGGATCAGGTTCCTGTAAGCAGGCAGAACTTTATTGAGCTTTGTGAGCGCTTGACTTCTCAAGATGAGAAGCTTTTTGAAGCATTGTGGCGCAGGCTCGGTCTTTCTGTAGACTGGTCGCAAACTTACCACACGATTGGTGAGCAGCCTCGTCGAGTTGCACAAAAAGCGTTCCTTCGCAATCTTGCTCGCGGAGAGGCTTATCAGAAGGATGCTCCTGGATTGTGGGATGTGACATTCCAGACTGCAGTTGCCCAGGCTGAGCTTGAATCGCGCGAATATCCTGGTTTCTACCATAAGATTGCGTTCCGTTTTGAAGATGGTACGCCAATTTATATTGAGACTACGCGCCCAGAGTTGCTTGCTGCTTGCACGTCTTTAATTGCAAATCCAGAAGATGAGCGTTACAAGAAGTACTTTGGTCAGGAAGTTTATTCGCCACTGTTCAAGGTGAAGGTTCCGATTTTGGCGCATTCTGCTGCTCAAATGGACAAGGGTGCTGGCATTGCAATGTGCTGCACTTTCGGTGACGTAACAGACGTTGAGTGGTGGCGCGATTTGAATTTGCCAACTCGACCGATTATTCAGCGTAACGGTCGCATTGTTATGACGACTCCTGATTGGATTACGGATGAGTCCGGTCGCGAAATGTTCGAGAAAATTGCCGGCAAAACCACGTTCTCCGCTCGCAAGGAAGTTGTTGAAGCTTTGCAAGCAGCTGGAGACATGGATGGAGATCCAAAGCCAACAAAGCGTATGACGAACTTCTACGAAAAGGGCGATAAGCCTTTGGAAATCGTCACTTCTCGCCAGTGGTATTTAAAGAACGGTGGCACGGACGAAAAGTTGAATGCTGAGCTTATTGAGCGAGGCAAGGAACTTAACTTCCACCCAGACTTTATGCGCGTGCGCTATGAGAATTGGGTTCACGGTTTGAATGGTGACTGGCTTATTTCTCGTCAGCGCTTCTTCGGTGTGCCATTCCCACTTTGGTATCCAGTAAACGAAAATGGGGAAGTGGATTACGAGCATCCTTTGACTCCTAGCGAAGATCGTTTGCCAATCGATCCAACTATTGACGTTCCAGAAGGATTCGACGAATCTCAGCGAGATCAGCCAAATGGCTTTACTGCTGAGCAAGACATTATGGACACTTGGGCTACATCTTCCTTAACTCCACAAATTGTGACTCGTTGGGAAGAGCCAGGTGAGGAAAATCAAGCTCTGTTTAAGGCTACTTTCCCAATGGATTTGCGTCCACAAGGTCAGGATATTATTCGTACTTGGCTGTTTAGTACTGTTGATCGCGCGCATCTTGAAAACGGCTGCTTGCCTTGGAAGCATGCTGCACTTTCTGGCTGGATTCTTGATCCTGACCATAAGAAGATGTCTAAATCTAAAGGCAACGTTGTTGTGCCAAATAAGCCAATTGAAGAGTTTGGTGCTGATGCTGTGCGTTACTGGGCAACTTCAGCAAAACTTGGCTTGGATGCAACTTACGACGAAGGTCAGATGAAGATTGGCCGACGCTTAGCGATTAAGCTTTTGAACGCTACAAAGTTTGCGCTCGCAATCGGCCGTGAAGATGAGGAACATCAGGTTCTTGAGTCTGCTAGTGCGGATTGGGATTTTGCAGACGTTACGGAAGTTTTGGATCGCTCTGTTATGGCAAAGCTCGCATCCGTTATCCGTACCGCAACTGATGCGCTTGAATCTTACGAGCATTCCAAGGCTTTGGAAGCAATCGAAACATTCTTCTGGGAGTTCTGCGACGACTATATTGAGCTTGCAAAGAATCGTGCTTACGGTACTGCAGAATCCACTGGACGCACTCCAAGTGAAGCTGCTGTAAAGTCTGCTCGCACAACTCTTGGCCTTGCACTCGATGCTTTGGCTCGCTTGCTTGCTCCTTACTTGCCTTATGCTACTGAAGAAGTGTGGAGTTGGATGCACGAAGGCGAAGGCTCTGTGCATCGCGCTAGCTGGCCATGCGCTAAGGCGTATGAGGCTGCTGCAAATGGTGTTTCTGCAGACACTTTGGCTTACGCGGGCGAGGCTTTGGCTACTTTGAGAAAGATTAAGTCTGAAGCAAAAGTTTCTATGAAGACTCCTATTTTGCAAGTGACTTTGAACGTAGCAGAAAATGCTTACAAGGCTGTTGAGGAGACTTTGGATGACGTTGCTGAAGCAGGACGCGTTACTGGAGAAGTAAAGCTTAACGCTGTTAAGGCAGCAGTTGCTGGAGATTCTTCTGATTCTGAATCTGATTCCGCGGAATCTGATGCAGCTAACGTGAACGTTTCAGTTGCTCAGAGCGAACTCGGCGAAGCCCCTGCAAAAAAGAAGTAGTTGTAAGTAGTTGCAAATAATCGAAAATAATTAATCGCAAAACAAAAGCGCTGGAAGTCAATCTTCGACTCCAGCGCTTTTTGTGTATTGTAATCGCGAAGCATCGCGCGGTAACGCTAGACTGTAAACCATGAATCCAGAAAGCTTAAGTGAATTAATTGAAAAAATTGCTAAAGATTTAGTAGCAAGCGGTAAAGCTGGCAATCTAACAGAAGATTTGATTCCTGCTGCCGAAAAACTTGCAGTTATGAGGCCAAAAGATCGCGCACACGGCGATTGGGCTACGAATGTTGCTATGCAACTCGCTAAAAAAGCTGGTATGAAGCCTCACGATTTAGCTGAACTTTTTGCCGAGCGTTTGCAAGAAGCAGAAGGTATTGCGTCTGTAGAAGTGGCAGGTCCTGGCTTTATTAACATAACGCTTGATTCTGCTTCTGCAGCTGCAGTCGTAGACGAGGTCTTAAAGCAAGGTGCTGATTTTGGCAAAAATACGCACTTAAGCGGCAAAACTTTGAATCTTGAGTTTGTTTCCGCAAACCCAACTGGTCCAATCCACATTGGTGGAACTCGCTGGGCTGCAGTTGGTGATTCCATGGCTCGAGTCTTGGAGGCGAACGGCGCAAAAGTTGTGCGTGAATACTACTTCAACGATCATGGCGAGCAAATTAACCGTTTTGCAAAGTCGCTTGTAGCGGCTGCTCACGGCGAAGAAACACCTGCAGATGGGTACAAAGGCGCATATATTAACGAAATCGCAGACGCTGTTATAAAAGAAGCGAATGCGGATGGCATTGACGTTCTAACATTGCCGCGAATTGATCTTGGAAAAGATGATGAAGGCTTGCCGCTTGGCGAAGGCGATTCCGAGCAGCGCGAAGAGTTCCGCAAGCGCGCAGTGCCAATGATGTTTGCTGAAATTCGCAAGTCAATGCGCGATTTTCGTGTTGGTTTCGACGTGTGGTTCCACGAGAACAGTCTGTACGAAGATGGCGAAGTTGAGCGCGCTATTGCAGACTTGCGTGAGCGTGGAGACATCTTTGAAAAAGATGGCGCAACTTGGTTTGAATCCACCAAGCATGGCGACGATAAGGATCGCGTAATTATTAAGTCCGACGGAAATTACGCCTATTTTGCTGCAGATATTGCATACTATCGCAATAAGCGCCACCGCGATCAGAATCCTGCAGACGTAGCAATCTACATGCTTGGCGCGGATCATCACGGCTATATTGGCAGAATGATGGCAATGTGCGCGGCTTTTGGAGATAAGCCAGGCGAAAACATGCAGATTCTTATTGGTCAGCTTGTAAACGTTATGAAGGACGGCAAGCCTGTACGCATGAGCAAGCGCGCAGGAAACGTTATTACGATTGACGATTTAGTTGATGCAATTGGTGTTGATGCTTCGCGTTACTCGCTTGCTCGCACCGATTACAATACAAGCGTTGATATTGATTTGGATTTGCTTGCTTCTCATAGCAACGATAATCCTGTGTATTACGTGCAATATGCTCACGCACGTAGCTGCAATGTGGCTCGCAATGCTGCGGACGCTGGAATTACGCAAGATGGTGCTGATTTAAGCTTGCTTAATACCGAGGCTGACGGCGAAGTGTTGGCTGCTTTGGCGCAATGGCCTGCAGCTTTGGCTCAAGCTGGCGACTTGCGCGCTCCTCACAGAGTTGCGCATTACCTTGAGGATTTGGCAGCAAGTTACCACAAGTGGTACAACCTTGAGCGCGTTGTACCAATGGAGTTAACTGACCCTGAAAATCGTTTGCCAGAAGCCGAGCGTGAAGCTCAGCGCATTGCAAAGTGCCCAGAGCCAGCTCGTGCTGCAGCTCGATTAAAGCTTAACGCTGCTGTACGTACTGTAATTGCAACTGGTCTTGATTTGCTTGGAGTTTCTGCTCCAGAAAAGATGTGATTTTGCTTATTTTATATAAGATTTAGCAAAGCTATAAGCATTTTTGATTGCATAGGACGTTGGTAATTTGCTAGCGTCCTTTTTATTTTTTATTAGAGACACGCACGAGATTGTAAATTTATGCCGATTAAGTACATGCGATTTATTAAGATACCCCCTAATATTATTTTCGCTTTAAATCCACAATATAAAATCAGAGATTTAGCTGAATAGTATGTAAATACAAATTTATCCTTATAGGAGGTGTAAGCATGAGCGTCACAACACAAAGTGTCAGCACAGACAG
>NQOP01000002.1:365577-366472 GCA_003585845.1 Bifidobacteriaceae bacterium NR021 | reverse complement strand
ATGTTCTTTGGCGCAGGAAACCTGATTTTCCCTGTGTTCCTTGGTGCTAACGCAGGAAACAATTCCGCGCCTGCAGCATTAGGCTTTATTATTACCGGCGTTGGTTTGCCATTGTTAGGTGTTACGGCTCTTGCAATGAGTCGTGCAAACGGTCTTTTTGAACTTTCAAGCAAGCCGAGCAAAAAATACGGCATGTTCTTTACTTGCGTTCTGTATTTAACAATTGGACCATTCTTTGCAATTCCTCGCTGCGCAACAACTTCGTACACTGTTGGTTTGGAACGCGTTGTTCCGCAAGACGGAAACGGTCAATTGTATTTGTTCTTGTTCTCTGTGGTTTTCTTCGCGCTAGCGTTCTTCTTTGCGCTAAAGCCTAGTGGAATACTTACATGGGTTGGTAAAGTTCTTACGCCTATATTCTTGGTTTTCTTAGGTATTCTGGTATTTACTGCGCTGTTTTCTCCTGTAAGTGGTGCTTCTGAGGACGCCGCTCCTATAGGAAAGTACGTTAATGAATCATTCTTTACAGGATTCTTAAATGGCTACAATACAATGGATGCTTTAGCTAGCTTGGCTTTTGGCATTATAGTTGTTAGTACTATTCGATCCTTTGGCGTAAAAGACCCTAAAGATGTGGCAGTGAATACTGTACGATCTGGATTCTTTAGCTGCTTGCTTATGGCGGTGATTTACGTTGCAATTGTTGTTGTCGGTGTGCGTAGCCGTGCACTGTTTAAGCCTGCTGAAAATGGTGGTGTAACTTTGGCGCAAGTCGCACGCTACCATCTTGGAAACGTTGGCTTATTCGTGCTTGCTGCAACTGTAACGCTTGCCTGCTTAAAGACGGCAGTTGGCTTAATCGTAAGCTGCTCGGAAACATTCTCTAAGTTATTCC
>NQOP01000002.1:363291-364797 GCA_003585845.1 Bifidobacteriaceae bacterium NR021 | reverse complement strand
CTTTGGTCTGAGCGCAATCATCGAATATGCGATTCCAGTATTAATGTTCTTGTATCCGCTTTCAATCGTTCTGATTCTTTTGTCTTTGTGTGGTCGACTTTTTGGAAATTCCAAAATCGTGTACGCTTGGACGCTTGGTTTTACTGGTGTTGCAGCTGTATATGACTTTTTGAATACTTTGCCAACAGCTTTACGCAATGCATTGCATATGAACGATATGTTGGTGGTTGCTCAAAACTGGTTGCCGTTCTCAGAATTTGGCATGGCTTGGCTTTGCCCTGCTGTTGTTGGATTTGTTGTTGGCTGTGTCCGCATGGTTTTATTTGACAACAAGGACATGGAAGAGGTGGCTCGTCTAGCTGCTGGTCCAGATCTTGAAGGCAGCGTTGCTAGCGACGATGATTATTCTTCAAGCGATGCTGAGTTTAACGAGCCTGCTGACTTCGCTGTATCCGCTAAGTCTACTGTTGACGAACCTAATTTTAGTGAGCAATCCTAAAGTTTTGTAGCGTCGCGTAGACGTTATAATAATCGCCATATTTTGATGCGTATTTTACGTAACAAGATATGGCGATTTTTGCTACTTGCTAATTGAGATTTGCGACTTGCGATTAGAAGTTGCCGCCGTTCCAACCCCAGTCAGTAGTTGCAGTGTAACGAATATAAGTGCGATCCTGTGGCACGCCAAGCTCGCGCTCTAAAGCTGCCATAATCTGCTCAGTTAACTTTTCCCAAGCCGACCCTGGTACGCTGGAACCAAACACGTTCACCTCAACGTAAGCTGCAGGCTTAGTATTGTCTCCTGCGAAATAAATCGGCATATTGTCCTCGAATGGGCACATAAGCCAATGCTCGCTTTTTCCTGGAACTGCGCTAATTGCTTTGCCATAAGCAGCCTTTAATGCGTCGCGCTGGGCAGGTGTAGTGCTTACAGAAACATGAGTATGAATAACTGGCATAATCGCTCCTTTGCTAAATTTAGTAAGCTTTATTACGTAACAATTATATGTTATTTGTTAGCAGCCGCGTGTTTAATGGATATTATGAAAAAGCTTATTGAACAGGTTGTAAAGTTTGGAATTGTGGGCATTATTGCCCTTATTATTGACGTTGCGCTACTCAATTTATTAATGCTTGCGCACTTAAATAATGTGGTTGCTGGTACGATTTCTTTCGTAATCTCACTTATCTTCAACTATATTGCCAGTATGAAATACGTCTTTAAACATCGTGAAGATATGGCAAAGTGGATGGAGCTTCTGATTTTTGTTATTTCCGCAGTTATAGGTTTGCTTATAAATGATTTGATTATTTGGGCTAGTACGTTAGGAATGGTTGAAACTTTACGCGGATCTGCAGTATACGTTTTGCGCACAAATATAGGAAAACTTGTAGCTACTGTTGTTGTTGCTGTGTGGAATTTTGTTATACGAAAGTGGCTGCTCGATGATACTAAATCTCAACAGCCTGGGTATGTTGCGCAAGAAGATACGAGTTTTGCTCACC
>NQOP01000002.1:362339-362484 GCA_003585845.1 Bifidobacteriaceae bacterium NR021 | reverse complement strand
GCTTGGGAATGTGGTCGCTTAATCATACAAAAAACCGCAAGTAATTGTTTTAATGTTTTAAACAGAAAGTAGAACGCAATGCCAGCTACGACAATTCATTTTGTGCGTCATGGAGAAGTTGATAATCCAAATCACGTGTTGTATG
>NQOP01000002.1:351482-361712 GCA_003585845.1 Bifidobacteriaceae bacterium NR021 | reverse complement strand
AGCGCCTTCCTGGATTTCATCTTTCGGCTCGCGGAGTGAGGATGGCGCAAGCTACAGCAAAATATATTGCCACTGTTCCGCAAATGCGCGGAATTACTGCAATTTATTCGTCTCCTCTTGAGCGGACTCGTGAAACAGCACGTGAAATCGAAAATGCTTTGCGCAAGATTGCAGATTCTTCCTATGTAAAAGCGCACTGTGACGAAGATTCTGCGCAATCTTCTGAGAAATTTTCTGCGCAATCTCAAGAAAGCGACATTATTTTAGATAAACGCTTAATTGAAGCTGGAAATAATTTCCGTGGAAAACGCATAGGCTACGGTGAAGGCGCGCTGTGGAAAAACAACAATTGGAAGCTTGTTGCGAATTTGTGGAAGCCAAGTTGGGGAGAAAGCTACCGTAGTATTGCTACTCGCGTTGGTGATTTTGCGCGCGAGCAGGTTCGTAAGCATCCTGGTGAGCAAATCGTTGCAGTTACTCATGAGTCGCCAATCTGGTCTTATAGACATCTACTGGAAACCGGTCACGCTGAACATAATATGCTTCTTCGTCACACGGCTTTAGCTTCGATTACTTCTGTTACTTACGATTGCGAGACTTTGCGTGTGCTTTCAATTACGTATGTTGATCCTGCTGGGCGAGTGAAGTAAGTAACATATAATGCGAAGGAGCATTGAAATGGTTGATTCTGTTGATTCTGTTGATTTGGTTAGTTCTGTCAAAGATTCTGAAGATGTTAAAAATAATGAAAAAAGTATGCTAATGCTGAATGATGCAGCGCAATCTGCAGCAAAACTAACAGAATTATGGCCATTGACGGAAGCACGACACTTAGATAACGACGCAAAATATGCGGAAAATCTTGAGGTGCGCTCGATGCGAGCAATAGCACGAATACTCACGAATCTTGACGTTACCGTTCCGGATGCTGAATTTGTGTATGAAGGCGCGGATGAAATTCCTGGACGTCCGCAAGAAATAGTAGACGCGCTACTTGCTGCCGCCGATGCTTACGACAATATGGATTCATGCTATGATCCTAACTATGATGAAGCAGAAGAAGAAATACTAGAAAATAGTAATAATATAAATTCTATTTTTAGTAAGATTGCATCTCATTCTGCCGAAGATTCTAATGCAATAAATGCAGCAGCCGATACGTTAAATGTTGAAGGTAATTGGAGTATTAACGATATTGACTTTGCGATTAATTATGCGAAACAAATGGTTTCTTGTTATGAAAATAAATCATTGGAAACGCAAAAAATTATTGTAGTTTTAAGCTTACTAACAAATCTAATTAAAAAAACTAACGAGATTTGCGAAACTTTACCAATCTTCTTATATATTAACGAAATATGTGAGTGTGCTGGTTTGCCGCGAATGATGTTCAAGGATGCTCAGTGGCGTGAGATTGTTGATTGCGTGCGCAATTCTAGCGATAAGTGCAATTGTGATATAAGTGCGTTGGTCAATTTTATTTCGCCGCTGCTTATTTCAGAGTGGGAAAAGCATCGTGAAGACGTGCTGTGGGATCCTGAAGTTGCGAAGAAGCTCGCAAAAGAAGAGGATGATAGAAAGTCCCGCGAGGCTCTTGCTGCGAAGTTTGCGCACGTTGAGGGTAATAAAGAATCTACGCAGGCGCTTGATTAGTTTTTAGGTTGACTTATGTTTGATGCGAATGCTGCACGTCCGTAACGCGCGGCACAATGGAACCTATGACTGATATCGAGGAAACTCAAGAAGTTGCTAATAACGCAACAAAATCCACAAAGCCTGAACTTCCAAAGAATGTTCGCGTGCGTTTTTGCCCTTCGCCAACTGGTACACCTCACGTAGGTATGGTTCGTACCGCGCTGTTTAACTGGGCTGAGGCTCGCCATACTCACGGCAAATTGCTGTTCCGCATTGAAGATACCGATAATGAGCGCGATAGCGAGGAAAGCTACCAGCAGATTATTGAGGCTCTTCGTTGGCTCAATATTGATTGGGATGAGGGTATTGATGTTGGCGGAGATAATGGCCCATACCGCCAGTCTCAGCGCATGGAAATTTATAAAGACGTAGCGCAAAAGCTTTTTGAAGCAGGATACGCTTACGAATCCTTCTCTACTCCTGAAGAAATTAAGGAGCGTAATATTGCTGCTGGGCGTCCTGCTGAATTTGGTTACGATGGCTACGATCGCAATCTTACGGAAGAACAGAAGCAAGCTTTCCGCGACGAAGGTCGCAAACCTGCACTTCGCTTGAAGATGCCAAATGAAGACATTACTTTTAACGATTTAATTCGTGGCGAAATCACCTTTAAAGCTGGATCTGTTCCAGATTATGTGATTGTGCGCCCGAATGGCGATCCACTTTATACGCTTACGAACCCTGTTGACGATGCGTTAATGGATGTGAATGTGGTTTTGCGCGGTGAGGATATTTTGAGCTCCACGCCTCGTCAGATTGTGCTGTACCGTTATCTTATGGAGATGGGTATTGCTAAGGAAACGCCACTTTACGGCCATATGCCTTACGTTATGGGCGAAGGTAAGAAGAAGCTTTCCAAGAGAGACCCTGAGTCCAACTTGTTCTTGCATAGAGATAACGGATTTATTCCAGAAGGCTTGCTGAACTACTTGGCTTTGCTTGGCTGGTCGATCGCTCCTGATCGTGACGTGTTCACTATGGACGAAATGATTGAAAAGTTCGATGTGCGAGACGTTAAGGCAAATCCTGCACACTTTGACTTAGACAAGGCGATTTCCATCAACGCTGAGCATATTCGTATGCTCGATCCGCAAGATTTCTTGAATCGTTCTGTGCCTTACTTGCATAAGGATGGCGTAGTTAGCGCAGATAATTGGGATGCGTTAACTGACCGCGAGCGTGAAGTACTCACAGCTGCAGCTCCTCTTGTACAGCCTCGCGTACGTTTGCTTGGTGAAGTCGCTGGAATGGTTGGAAGCCTGTTAAGCGAAGATGGCTACATTGCTCCAGATGACGACGCTCGTAAACAGTTGAAGGAATCTGCAGGCGAGGTTCTTGACGCTGCGCTCGCTGCTTTGAAGGGTGTTGATGCCGCTGATTGGCACACTGATTCCTTGCATGAGCTTTTGAATAAGAAGCTTGTTGAGGAAGCTGGTTACAAGCCGCGCTTGGCATTTGGTCCTGTGCGAGTTGCACTTTCTGGCCGTCGCGTTTCTCCGCCATTGTTTGAGTCCATGGAAATCGTGGGCAAAGACGTGACTTTGGCGCGTTTAGCTGGATTGCGTGAGCATTTGTAAATCACAAATAATTTATAAGCTCAAATAAAATTTGAACAAGGTGGGAACGTGGCACTATTGCTACGTTTCCGCTTTTTTATTTGTTTTATGTTTCGTTTAATATATTTTCGACACGCCGCGGTTGCGTATTGAGCTGTTATGTTGTAAAGTCGCTATTTGTTGCGTCAAGAGGCGTAGCTGATAAATGAAAGCCCCCGTCGTCTAGCGGTCTAGGACTACGCCCTCTCACGGCGCCAACACCGGTTCAAATCCGGTCGGGGGTACGAAGACCGAACGGTTCCAAGAGCCGCGAAGCCTGCCAATTGGGGTATGGTGTAATTGGCAACACAGGTGATTCTGGTTCATCCATTCTTGGTTCGAGTCCAGGTACCCCAGCGAATAGCTCTCGTAGAACGAGGGCTTTTTTGTTATCTATCTGTATTCCTGCGATTTGCCTCAGCGCGCGACCTTTTCTTTACGCGGCTGTAAAGTTTTGGTCGGATTAAGGCGATGAAACGGCAGTTTCTTTACATGCGTGCTCAGTTTTTGCCGTTTTCCGTGCTTGTACACGCTTTTGCCGTTTAACTCCCGTTTACCGCGCTTTCTGTACGCTTCTTATGCAGCCTTAAAATCAAAAACCCCGGTGCGTGACCGGGGTTAGAGAAAGAAGAGAAGAAGAGAGGTTTAAGTTATTAAAGTCAAATTCAACTACTTGCTTGTAGTTTATTTCCTTTTGATGTATATATAATAACCACCTTATGCTGAGTGCAGTAATGCGATTACCTGTGAATTGTCTGTGAATTTGTAACTATTTTACTGAAATTGCACGTTTTTATCGCTTTTAGGTTATTTCTTATCAGTATTTGCTTAATTTAGTATTTTTGAATGTAAATAATTTATGTAAACTTGCGCACAAAATTGAGTGAGTCGCGGCATATCTGCCGTATGCTTAAAGTATGACTGATTCTGCACAATCTGAAGCTAATGCATCTGCTGCACTTCCTTTATCTGTTTCGGCGCGTTTAGGACGTTTGCAGTTCCATCTTTCTGGTAAATTCCGAGTGCTTCAGTGTGCAGATGTTCAAGATGGGTTACGTATTTCACAAGATACCATTCGACTTATTGCTTCTGCTTGCGATGCTGTGCGACCGGATCTTGTAGTTTTTAGCGGAAACCAGATTGCAGGTTATGAAAAAGTATTTGCAAAAACTTTTCAGCGTAGACGCTGGCAGGAATCTTCTAATATTTCGTCTTCTGATAAGAAGCAATTGGTTGATAAAGTGCACGAATTTGTTGCTAAGTTAATGAAGCCACTAGAAGATCGCAGTATTCCGTGGGTTGTTACTTATGGTAATCATGATTTCCAGTGCGGTCTAAATAATGAAGAGCTTGATAAGATATATCAAGATTTTCCATGTTGCATGAATCGTAGTGCTTCTAATGCATCTTCTGCAAGTGCTATGCAATCGACAAAATGTGTGTTGCCAAAGCAGATTATTTTTACATGTGAGCCTGGTACTTTTGCTTTGCCTGTTATGGATGAAAAGCATGAAAAGGTTGTTTTTTCAATAGTTTTAGTTGATTCTGGAGATTATGCTAAATCCGGCGGCTATGGTAGCCCTTCTAAAAAAACTATCGAGTTTATTTCTGGTCTTTCTTCTTATTTGCCTGAGCATATTTGTGTTTTTCAGCATTTTCCATTGCCGCAATATTATCGTGTTCTTCGCGAAGTTCCGCAAGAACTTGCTGCGCGCGAACATGCTATTGAGGGGTATCGTACTTTTGCTGGTCGCTATTATGCTCTTGACGAAAAACATGTTCTGCCAGATGGGTATTTAGGTGAAGGAATTAGCTGCCCTGACGTCGATAGTGGTGAATACGCTGCTTTGCTTGATGCCGGAGCTTTTGCGCTAATTGCCGGTCACGATCACCGCAATTCTTTCGCAGCTAAAGATCCCGAGAGTAATATGCTATTTGTTGCTACTCCTACATGTGGTTTTGGATCTTACGGTCCTGAACCTGCTAAAAGAGGCGTGCGTTTGCTCGAATTTGATATTCGTCACCCGTTTGAACCGCGTACGCAAATGCTTGAATTTGGGAATCTTGTTGGCAAACCTTCTTCCAAAAAAGCCTATACTTATGCTCTTACAGCTGAGTCTGAGCATGAATTGCCAGAAGTAGATTTATTGCGTAAACCATCATTGCTTACTAGATTGATTCGTCGATGGCGGCAACGATCTACGCGCTAATTTAATCAGTTTTAATAGATTGCATGAGCGCGTTGGCAAATATGCCGGTATTATAGTGAATAGTGTTTTAGCGCGAACGAAAGAGGTAAATGTGTCCGCACACAATACGGCTGAACAGAACAACAATAGTGGCATTGACGCTGCAGATGTGTTGCATGTAGAAGGTGGTAAGCCGCTTAATGGCACTATTAAAGTGCGTGGCGCAAAGAACTTTGTTAGCAAGGCTATGGTTGCAGCTTTGTTGGCACCTGGTAAGTCTGTTCTAAAAAACGTTCCTGAAATTCGCGATGTTCATGTAGTTTCTGATTTGTTGCGTTTGCATGGTGTTGACGTTGAGGTTAATGGGCCTGAAGGCATTGTGACAATTGATGCCACAAAAGTGCAGCTCGCAGATGTAGCTGACGTCGACACTCTTTCTGGTTCGTCTCGTATTCCAATTCTTTTCTCTGGTCCTCTTCTTCATCGTCTTGGAGAAGCGTTTATTCCTGCGCTTGGAGGATGCAATATTGGCGGTCGTCCAATTGATTTTCATCTTGAGACGTTGCGTAAACTTGGTGCAAATGTAGATAAAGATCACGAGGATGGTATTCATATTACTGCACCTAATGGCTTGCATGGCACTAAAATTCATTTGCCTTATCCTTCTGTCGGCGCAACCGAGCAGACTTTGCTTGCAGCGGTTCTTGCAGAAGGTCGTACAGAGCTTTCCGGAGCTGCAATTGAGCCAGAAATCATGGATTTGGTAGCCGTTTTGCAAAAGATGGGTGCGATTATTTCTGTAGACGTTGACCGTACTTTCCGTATTGAAGGAGTAAAAGAGCTTCAAGGATACACTCATACTTCATTAACTGATCGCATTGAAGCAGCTTCTTGGGCTTCTGCTGCTCTTGCAACACACGGAGATGTGTTTATTAAGGGCGCAACTCAGCCAGAAATGATGACTTTCTTAAATGTGTTCCGTAAAGTTGGCGGACAGTTTGATGTTACAGATAAAGGAATTCGTTTTTGGCATCCGGGTGGGGATTTGCATCCGGTTGCTATTGAAACCGATGTACATCCTGGTTTTATGACTGATTGGCAGCAGCCTCTTGTTGTTGCGCTTACTCAAGCGAAGGGCTTGAGTATTGTGCATGAAACTGTTTATGAAAATCGTTTTGGCTTCACGAAGCCACTTGTGCAAATGGGAGCTATGATTCAGCTTTATCGTGAATGCTTAGGTTCGCTTCCTTGCAGGTTCCAGCAGCGCAATTACAAGCATTCTGCAGTTATTTTCGGACCTACTCCGTTGACAGGTCAAGATATTGACGTACCTGATTTGCGCGGAGGCTTCAGTCATTTAATTGCAGCTCTTACTGCTCAAGGTCCGTCAAATGTGCGCGGAATTTCGCTAATTGATCGAGGATATGCAGATTTTAGAGGCAAACTTTTAGCTTTGGGCGCTAATATCGACTGATATATTCTTCTACTTCTTCTACAAAACGTGAGTTTTGTAGGTTTATAAGCTTTTATCCACAATGCTATAAAAAGCTTTTTTACGCATAAATTTATCGGTACAGTAGTCGCAACTGTAATTCAATTACTCAAAAAATTAACTGAAATATTTTATGAGTAGTTGTAGTTTTCAATATTGCGGAGGCGTAACGATGGTTTGTGTAGGCGGACGCTATCAGCTGCTTGGTGAGCTGGGGCGTGGTGGCACTTCAACAGTCTTTCTTGCTGTTGACACCGTTTTGCACAAGCAATGGGCTGTTAAAGAAACGCTTCTGCAAGGAGACGAAGAGTATCAACAGCATATTATTCAATCCTTACGCGCTGAAGCGAATGTTTTAAAGGAATGCGATCATCCAGCTATTCCGCGAATTGTTGATTTTTTTGAAGAAAATGGTAGAGCTTATGCTGTTCGCGATTATGTAAAGGGGCGTTCTTTAAAATCTATTGTAGAAGAATCTGGATTGCAAAATGTTGAAACTGTTCTTGATTTAGGTATGCAACTTTGCTCAATACTTTCTTATTTACATTCGCATTATCCGCCAATTATATACGGTGATCTTAAGCCTTCTCAGGTTATGATTTCAGAAGATGGCACAGTCCGTTTGATTGATTTTGGTGCTGCAACGCAATTATATGCAAACGGGGGAGTGCTTGATTTACGCACAATAGATCAGTGCGACGTTCGATTTGCTACTAATATTTTTACTGCTCCTGAAATTTTGAATGAAAACTCTGCAGCAACTACTTCAAGCGATGTGTATTCGATTGGAATGACATTGCGTTACGCATTATTGCCAACTGAAGTGTCTAAAACAGACGTGCAATCTGCTGTGCTATTGCCTCATGAGAATCGTGAAGTAGTAGAACAATTAGTGTCCGTGCTCGCAATAGCTACAGCTACTAAACCATCTCATAGATATAAAGATTGCGAAGAAATGTTTTCTGCACTGGAAGCGTGTGAGCGTAAAGAAAAACATTCACAACAATGCGACACTTCTGCGAATGTATTGCGACGCAAACAAGGCAAAAATAGTTTTAAGCCTAGAAAAAAGCGCTATGCAATTACTGCATTAATTGTTGTAGTGCTAGTTTTTATAGTAATTTTATTCAACTGCTTAGGTTTATTCGTTGGGCATGCTTTTGTAAATCGAAATAAGCAATCTTTTGATGGTGAGCCAAGTAGTAAAAGAATTGAAGCAATACGCAAAAATAATAAAAGTTACGATTCTTACATGCAATTAGCTGAGCGTGAAAGCAATTCGGATGTTGCGTGTCGATATATTTCTCATGCAATGCAAGTGCAAAATAGCATGCGCAATAAGAAATATATAAGCAAAATGTCATTTAAACCTCTCCAAATTTTATTGCAAATTCAACTTGCAGATCAGCAATGGAGTGCCAAAGAAGAGCAATGTTTTGTTGGTTTGATTAATAAATACGAGCAAAACTTGCGTCCTGTAAATAAAGATTGGTCGAATATTTCTATAGAAGTGGGCAAAGCGTATTGGTACTATTTTGCAGGATTTTCTGGAAAAGTTTCGCAAGCAGAACGATTATCTCGTATGCGAGTAGCAAAAGTATGGTTCCAAGAGGCTCAAAAATATGAGAAGGATGCAAATGAAGCATCTTCGCAAGATGTAGAAACTAATTCTGATGACATATCGCATACTGTTTCAAATCAAAAAATGTTAAGCGCGTACATCGCTATTTCTGACGCTTATGCGCAACTTGTTGATGTTTCTAAAGATTGTGCAAGCGTAGAAACATATAAAAATTATGTGAATCAATTACAGCAGTTAATGCAAATTGTTGAGAAAGATCACGGAGACGTCTTATTCGTGGATACTGGAGAACTAGTTTTGCAATCAATTCATTCGTGGTTGCCGATGTTCCTAGAAAGTGGATCCAGTAAACAAGAAATTCAGCAAATGTGCGACAAGGCAGAATATCTTCTTAAACAAGCGAATGTGTCAAATGATGAAGCTGCAAGTAGAAAGAAAAACGCAATCGACAGTGTCAAAGAAGTTCAAGACGAAATTAATCTAGCTTTTTTGCAAAAGAAATAAAAGAAATAAAAGAAATAATAAAAAGGGGGGAATAAATGTGTAAACAAAGAAATTTGGGGGATATGTGGTTTTTCAAGCGACTTAAATGCGGTTGCGCTCGCATTGGTGTTTATATCGGGATTATTGCATTTATTAGTGTTGCTATAGTTGCTGCATTATTGCCACTTAATTCTATTGCGTATGCAAAGAACAGCTATAACGCAGCCAAAGGATTGCATATAGCAAATGTTTCTGTTATGACAAAACAGAAAACTGTTCGCACTCAAGGCGAGTACATGTTTACTAAACGTTCTGCTTCGCTACTTATAACTTTTGATGGATTGGACGCTTCGGAAATTAGAAACGCGCATAAAGCTACTGTTAGCGTTGGAAGATATCAAATAGTTAGTGCCAAAGCTGATTTAGCTAAGACTGAGGCGGTGTCGTCCTTGGTTAATATTCGTTATAAGATTCGACCTCGAGTATTAGGAATAGTAAGAGTTGAATTGCAAAAAGAAGGAATATATGATTTGCAAGATATCTCTATAAGACTTGCTGCTGTAACAATGCATCCTAAACGCATATGGGGAGGAGCTGACTCTAATCCTCATGTTTCAAAGCAAACTAACTATATTTCTAATGAAAATAGACTTTCTAGCAACAAATTGCGCTCTCGTAAGCCAATATTAAGCATTCCTGATTCAGTTTTGAATGCTTCAGATTTAACAAAAGATAACTCTTATAGCAAGCGTTCACGATATATTGTTATTGATAAAACTGCTCCTCGCTTGAGTGTTAGCTATGATAACAACGCATCGTATGAAGGCAAATATTTTCGTAATAATCGAGCTTCAAGAATATTAATACAGGACGATTCGTTCGTTTTTTCGTATTTGCTTCACGATTCTTTTCCTATTGCGAAAGTTTTTGCTGATGGTAAGCAGGTTATGGTACTTACAGCTAAAAGCTTTAAAAACGATGGTGTGCATACAAATGTGTGGTATGCTGATGTTTCTTTTTCGGGGGATGCTTCTTGGGATGTTCGCTATTGTGTTGAAGATTTATCAGGTAATGTGAGTTCTTCTATCAGCAATAAATTCATTATTGATACGCTTGCGCCAACTGTTTCTATTACTGGAGTGCAACAAGGCGGAGCGTATTCTCATGCTGTAGTTCCAACATTAGTTATAAAAG
>NQOP01000002.1:350228-350688 GCA_003585845.1 Bifidobacteriaceae bacterium NR021 | reverse complement strand
GCATTCTTTTGTGCCTAAAAAAGCTGATTCGCAAAGTGTAAGTGTGCAATACGCAGGTTTTTATAATGGAACTCAAGACGATGACGTGTATCAGCTTCAGTGGAGTGCTAAAGATTTAGTAGATCATGTTATTTCTGGTAAGTTGCAATTTTCTATAAATAGAAGCGGTTCCTCATTTAGTATAGATAGTTCCACTAAGGAAATTAATCGTAAACAATTGCAAAATGCTAAAGATATTCATATTGAAGAACTCAATCCTAGCGGATTGGCAAGTCCTGCAAAAATCAGTGTTATGCGAGACGGTGTAGAGAAGATTTTGTCAAAACAGGATTTTTCTGTAAACAGTCGCATAGATCATGGCTGGCAACTATTGACTTACACTATTTTTAAACGGAATTTTGCCGATAATGCTCATTATCGTGTGCGCGTTATGTCAGTAGACAAGGCAGGAAATCATTCT
>NQOP01000002.1:342387-349472 GCA_003585845.1 Bifidobacteriaceae bacterium NR021 | reverse complement strand
TTACAGTAGATAATCTTGCTCCAATAGCAACAGTGTTTGATATGCAAAATAATTCTACTTATCGCACTAATAAAGAAGGAAAAACTTTACGCATTAGTGCAAAAGATAACATAGCATTGCAATATGTAACAATCGAAGTTGATGGCAAAACAAATCGTATTTGGAGCGGTAAAGATGTGAATAAATCAGTTTTATCTACAAAACTAAAACCAGACGGTTTTACTCACGACGTATTAGTAAAAGCTGCAGATTATGCGGGAAATATAACAACTTTGCAATATAAAAATGTGAGAGTTGTTTCTATTGCAAATAAGCTTGTAGAAAAATCTGAAGCAGATAAAAAATCTAAAAATAGTGAGAGTAAGGACGCTGATAGTTCTGATGATAGTTCCGACAATAGCTCCGATAACGATGATTGGATAGCTCGTTCGCAAGTGAAAAAATCGGAAAAATCTTTTGAGAATGCTGATTCCTTTAAACGAAAGCCGGTAAATTATATGGAAATTGTGGCTTATATTGGTGCTGGAATTATAGCAATCCTTTGTGTTGCATTAGTAATTAGCGTTATTCTTAAAAAGAAAATTAACGTCAGTAAGCTGTTTTGATAGATTTGATAGGCATTGTGCGAGAAAATAAAAAGCCCACTGCGGTGGAATGAATGCAGTGGGCTTAGTGGAGCTAATGGTAATCGAAACCACGACCTCTTCGATGCGAACGAAGCGCTCTACCAACTGAGCTATAGCCCCAATGTCTAAGACAAATCATCTTATGACAACTCTGCACACTGTACTACAAAGCTTGTATAAAAACAATATTTTTTGTAGTGCAGCGTGCTTGAGTGTCGTAAGTGGGTTTACTTGCTTTCTTTATTAAGTTTTGCTGCCTTCTTTGCTTTGTGCGCTTTGTATAAACCAATAAAAGTTGGCACAAGCGAGATGAGCAAAATTGCAACAATTACTAATTCAAAATTCTTCTGTACAAAATCAATCTTGCCGAAGAAATATCCAAGAAATGTGAAAAGCGACGACCAAATGAGACCGCCTAGTACAGAAAATGGTGTGAAGCGTATCCAACGCATTCCAGAAATTCCGGAAATAAACGGCATAAAAGTACGTATAAATGGGAAGAATCTGCCCAAGAATACTGCCAGCGGACCCCATTTATCAATCATTTTTTCGGTTTTTGCAACTCGTTCTGGAGTGAGTGCTTTTACTTTTCCGGATTCTACAATCTTTCGCCCGAAGAAATGACCAATAAAGTAATTGCACTGATCGCCAATAATTGGTGCTATCCACACTACGGCAAGTAATAGTGGAAGTGGAAGTGCGCTATGACCTGTTTGAGCGTCAGGAGCTGCAAAAAAGCCTGCTGCGAAAAGAAGTGAATCTCCTGGAAGGAATGGGAAGAATACTACGCCTGTTTCAATAAAAACAATGAGAAAAATAAGACCTAATGCTGGAGCTGTGCCCATTGCAATCCAACTTGCAATAGCTGAGCGTGGATCCTTGAGTAGGTTAACAATAAAATGAATAAATCCCATAATGTCCTGTCATAAATTTTGCGTATTTAGTGACGCTTGCTAATTAAAAATCAAGCGAAACAACTGTTATTTTGAGCCTAGCAGCCGCCATAAACGGTTGACACTTTTTGTGCACACGCTATCAGTTAATTGCGTTATAACATACAATATTAGTAATGTAATGTTGCATTGTTAAAACTTTAGAAATTGCTTGACGATTAAAGATTGGCAGGAGAAGTAGCGCATGAAGTTAAATGATGAGCATGATAGTGAACGTCCGCAAAGTTTTGCTCCACTAAAGCCTAGGAAACGTTCTGCTCGCGTAATCAATGCTAATGAAGTTCCGAAAAAGAATGATGATTCAAAAAGCAAAATTTCTGACGAATATTTAAACATTGGTTTGCCGGAAACAGACTTGTCTATTGCTGATTTTTCTCGTAAGCATTCTAATCCAAAGAGATGGTGGATTTATTTTGGCGTTCTGCTTGTTGCCATTGTTATTCCGTATTGGATTGGCCGCATTATGGCAGTTCGTCATACTTTATGGGTTATTTCGCATTGCTCTGGATTATCTTCGCAAGGTGTCGTTTTTATTTCTTGGGTAATAACAGTAGCTGCTTTTACAAGTCTTGCTATGGCGTTAATTGACACTCATCGTTGGATTTGGAGAATAATGTTTGCTGTTTTTCTGGCTTTAGAACAACTTATTGCCGGATTATGCATGCTAAACATGAGCTTCTGGTATTCGACTTATGTGGTCTATGGTCATGCTTCAGGTTTAGCGAATGCAGCAAATCTTGGCATTATTTCTGCAGGTATTGGAGTAGCTGTATTTGCTGTCATTTTTGTCGGTTTGCTTGTAATTGTTCCTAAAACTTCAGCTTTGAATGTTCTTACGCGCAGTTGGGCATCGTTCATAATGTTTTATGCAATTGAGGTTTTGGCAATATTAGTAGTTATTTTTGGCGGTTTTTTGACAGCAATGTAATGTTTAGATTTTACAAAAATAACTTGTTTGCAAGTGGTTGTACAATAGTCGTTTGGCGTGTAACGCCCGCGGATTGAGAGCGCTACAACAGAAGGTTGTGGCACCGCGCAGTGATATTAAGGAGGACGCCGTGGCATTAACGGCTGAAGATAAGAAGAACATTATCAACGAATACGCGACGCACGAGGGTGACACGGGTTCCCCAGAGGTGCAGGTCGCTTTGCTTAGCAAGCGCATTGCTGACCTTACTGAGCATTTGAAGGAGCACAAGCACGATCATCATTCTCGTCGTGGTTTGTTGCTCATGGTTGGTGATCGTCGTCGTCTTCTCGATTACTTGAAGCGTGTTGATATCAACCGTTATCGTTCTTTGATTGAACGACTCGGCTTGCGTCGATAGTCTTATTGCCCGGGCTTAAGCTCGGGCTTTTATATTATTTATACGTTTTGCTCAATTGTTAAATGCATAAATTGTTCACTCATGTGCAATATTTGGGGAAAGTGTAGTGGGCAATAAAGTAGTGGGCAATATTTAAAATTTATAACTAAAAAATAATTTATAACTAAAAAGAATTAACAAATAATTCAACAGATAATTGAAAATTGAAGCATAACTTAATACGGATGATTGAAGTAACCGAAACAAAAAACACTACGAAATATTGACGTAACGCAAGTGTTGCAAAGAGTGCAAATATTCGCATATAGGTAATAATGCGAAGTCGTCAATGTTATTACGCATGTTGGTTGATTAGGTAAGTTAAGAAAAGGAGGAACCCGTGGAGGGTCCCGAAATTAAGGCTGTAGAAGCCGTTATTGATAATGGTTCATTTGGTAAGCGTACGCTACGCTTTGAAACTGGTCGACTTGCTCAGCAAGCAGATGGTGCTGTTGCCGCATATTTGGATGACGATTCCATGATTTTGTCGACGACGACTGCAGGATCTAGCCCGAAGGAAAATTACGACTTCTTCCCATTAACTGTAGATGTGGAAGAAAAAATGTATGCTGCTGGAAAGATTCCAGGTTCGTTCTTCCGTCGTGAAGGTCGTCCTTCTAACGAAGCAACGTTGGCATGCCGTATTATTGATCGCCCGTTGCGTCCGTTGTTCCCACACACTTTGCGTAACGAAGTACAAGTTGTTGAAACAATTTTGGCAATTAATCCAGATGATGCTTACGATGTTATTGCTTTGAATGCTGCGTCTGCATCTACTATGATTTCTGGTTTGCCATTTGAGGGTCCAGTTTCCGGCGTTCGTTTGGCTTTGATTGATGGTCAGTGGGTTGCTTTCCCACGTTGGAGTGAGCGCGAACGTGCAGTATTTGAAATTGTTGTGGCTGGTCGTGTGATTGAAAATGGCGATGTTGCTATTGCAATGATTGAAGCTGGTGCTGGTAAGAATGCTTGGAATTTGATTTACAATGATGGTCAAACCAAGCCAGATGAACAAGTTGTAGCCGGAGGTTTGGAAGCTGCAAAGCCATTTATTAAGGTTATTTGCGATGCTCAAAATGAGTTGAAGCGTATTGCAGCTAAGGAAACTAAGGAATTCCAACTCTTCCCAGAATATACTGACGAACTTTATGCTCGTATTGACGAGATTGCTCATGCTGATTTGAATGAAGCTCTTTCTATTGCTGAAAAGCTTCCTCGTCAAGATCGTATCGCTGAAATTAAAGAAGGCGTTCGTGCTGCAATCGCAGAAGAATTCACTGATATGGACGAAGCCGAAAAGGAAAAGGAACTCGGCAATGCGTTTAAAGAATTGCAGCGTCAAATTGTTCGCCGTCGTATTTTGACTGAAGATTATCGTATTGATGGTCGTGGTTTGCGCGATATTCGTACGCTTTCTGCAGAAGTTGATGTTGTGCCTCGCGTACACGGTTCTGCACTCTTCCAGCGTGGTGAAACCCAGATTTTGGGTGTGACTACTTTGAATATGCTTAAGATGGAGCAGCAGGTTGATGCGCTTTCTGGTCCACAGACTAAGCGTTATATGCACAACTACGAAATGCCTCCATACTCCACTGGTGAAACTGGTCGCGTTGGTTCTCCAAAGCGTCGTGAAATTGGTCACGGTGCTTTAGCTGAGAAGGCTTTGGTTCCAGTATTGCCTGGACGCGAAGAGTTCCCATACGCTATTCGTCAGGTGTCTGAAGCTATTGGTTCTAACGGTTCTACTTCTATGGGTTCCGTTTGCGCTTCTACGCTTTCTTTGCTTGCTGCTGGCGTGCCTTTGAAAGCTCCAGTTGCTGGTATTGCTATGGGCTTGGTTTCTGGCGATGTTGATGGAAAGCATATCTTTAAGACTTTGACTGATATTCTCGGTGCAGAAGATGCATTTGGTGATATGGACTTCAAGGTTGCTGGTACTTCTGAATTCATCACTGCTTTGCAGCTCGATACGAAGCTTGACGGTATTCCAGCTGATATTTTGGCTGCCGCTTTGCAGCAGGCACATGAAGCTCGTACAACGATTCTTGAAGTTATTAACGAGTGCATTGATTGCCCAGCTGAGATGAGCCCATTTGCTCCACGCATTATTACAACCACAATTCCTGTAGACAAGATTGGTGAAGTAATCGGACCTAAGGGCAAGATGATTAACCAAATTCAGGAAGAAACTGGTGCTGAAATCGCTATTGAAGATGACGGTACTGTTTACATTTCTTCTGAAGGCGGCGAAGCTGCTGAGAAAGCTAAGGGAATCATCGATTCTATTGCAAATCCTCGCGTGCCAAAAGCTGGTGAAACTTTCACAGGCAAGGTTGTTAAGACCACAAGCTTTGGAGCTTTTGTGAATTTGACTCCTGGAACTGACGGTTTGCTTCATATTTCGCAGATTCGCAATTTAGCAAATGGTGAGCGCATTGACACTGTTGAAGATGTGCTGAAGGAAGGCGATAATGTTGAAGTTATCGTACAAAGCGTAGATGAGCGCGGCAAGATTTCTTTGGCTATTCCAGGTTTTGAAGATCAAGAATCTTCTGCTCCAGCAGTGCGCGAAAATCGTTCTCGCAGTTCTCGTGACGATCGTGATTCCCGTGATTCTCGTGACTCTCGTGGTGATTACCGTCGTTCTCGCCGTGACGATCGCGATAATCATGACCGTGCGGATCGTGCAGATCGCGATGAGCGTCCTCGTCGCCGCATGCGTGATGATCGAGATGATCGAGATCGCATGGATCGAAATGACCGATACGCGGATCGCGATAACCGTTATGATGACCGCAACGCTCGTCGCGACGACCGTCGTGCGGATCGTGCAGATCGCGACGATCGCTACAGCGATAACGATTTTGACGAACGCCCTCGTCGCCGCGTGCGCGATGACCGTGACGATCGTTACGAAAATCGCGACAATCGTGAAGATCGTGCAGATCGCGACGATCGTGAAGATCGCTCAAATCGTCGAGATTCAGAAAATCGTCGCGTATCTGATAGAAAGCCGCGTTATGCAGCTGACGACGATCACTATGACGAGTATCGTTCGGCTCGTGAAGAGCGCACAGAGCGTCCTCGTCGCCGCGTGCGTCGCGATTTTGATCCATTTGAGGAAGATTAATCGCGCAAATAGTATTAAAGCAAAATTATTGCTAGATACTAAATAAAAGTAAATATTCGTAGAAATGCCTTCAAGCTGCGTTTGCGTTTGGAGGCATTTCTTTTAGGTAGTGATTTAAATGTTTTATGCAATCTGTGCAATAAAATAAAATATAAAAAGTAGTAAAATATTGCGACTGTGTAAAGTAGCATAATGCAATAATAAATACTTACGAAAAATATAAAACTTACAAAATAGGGGTGAAATATGGTTATGTATCGCGCATTAGGTTCGTTTGATACAACCGCTATTGGTTTTGGCGAAATGCCGTTAACAATAGAAAACAATCTTGGTCACGATATGGGAATTGAAACAATTCACGCAGCTCTTGATGCAGGTTGTACGCATATTGACACAGCTTGGGCATATTACTGCTCTGGCGGTGAAGAACAAACTGGCGAAAAGCTTGTTCGTGAGGCTTTAGAAAGCTGGAAAGGCGACAAATCTTCTATTTTAGTTGCAACAAAAGTCGGTCACTTCCGTAACTTTACTGACGGACGACCAACATGGGGTAAGGATGGTAAGCCAGAGCATTTGATTGCGCATGCCAAAGAGTCTGCAATGGCTTTGGGCGTTGACACTATTGACTTGCTTTATTTCCACAGACCAGATCCAGAAGTTCCATACAATGAGTCTATTGAAGCAATGCAACAGTTGCTTGACGAAGGTGTTGCTAGAGAAATCGGTATTTCTAACGCTTCTGTGGAGCAAATCGATATTGCACGCAATATTTTAGGAGAAAAGCTAGTAGCAGTGCAAAATCAATATTCTCCAGTTCATTTAGAGAATGAAGATACGTTGCAATATTGTGAAAAGCTTGGAATTGCTTTTGTTTGCTGGAGTCCTCTTGGTGGATTCCGTCATCCTTATGACGAGCATCTTTTCGATCCATTCCGCAAAGTTGCAGAAAATCATGGCGTAAGCTATCAGCAAGTAGTTTTGGCTTGGGAGCTAGCTAAAGGCGATCACA
>NQOP01000002.1:325658-341635 GCA_003585845.1 Bifidobacteriaceae bacterium NR021 | reverse complement strand
GCAATTAAGCAATGAAGAATTGGCTTATTTAGGCTGAAAGAAAACAATAAAATGCAAGAAACAAGCGTAACTGGTATGCCGTTGCCTCACGAAGATGAGGACGGTACGCCAATTCCTGTGACTATTCCGGTGGCGTTAGGAACTCACACTCATGCAGTTTTTACTACTAGATTGGGTGGAATTTCTGAAGGCTCATTTGCTTCACTTAATTTAGGCGGACGCGCCGGAGATAGCGCACAAGCCGTAGCAAGCAATCGCGCAGCTTTACAGAAAGCTTTGCAAGCAGACTTGTCGCTTGTTGCTCAAATTCATGGCAGAGAAGTATTTGACGCAGATAGTGTAGTAGATTCATGGAATACTTCTTACGGTTTTGATGCAACAGGTTTTGCAGATTCACAATTGAGAATTGAGGCGGATGCGCAAGTTTCAACTGCGTGCTCGCTTGCTTTGGGAATGTTTGCTGCAGATTGTTTGCCAGTTTTACTTTCGGACGACGAAGCTGGAGTAATCGCTGCAGCGCATTGTGGGCGAAAAGGATTGATGGCTGGAGTGCTCGATGCTGCTATCGAAGCAATGTGCGAAAAGGGAGCTGAGCGTTCTCGCATAACAGCAGTGCTCGGCCCATGTATTTGTGGAGATTGCTACGAAGTTGGTGAGAGTATTGCGCGCGATTTTGAAAAACGATACCCGCAAACTGTAACAAAAACGCGTTTCGGTGGAATCGGTATTGATATTGCTGAAGCTGCTCGCATTGATTTAGCGCTCGCAGGAGTTGCGAATATTGTTGACGCTTTGCCGCGAGTTACAGCTGCAACGCAATATTTATCTGAAGATGAGGAATTGCGCACGATTTGCGAAGTAGATGGGGAGGGCGAGTCCTTAGCTGCACGCTTGCAGGATTTGCAAAACCCAATGTGCACTTTGGAAAATCCTCTGTGGTATTCGCATAGGCGCGCGCAACTTGCTGGAAAATCGCATGAAGGTAGACTTCTTGCTTTAGTAATTCGCAACAAATAATCACATATGCTATATAAACATTACTGTATTTGAGCTAGGTAGTAAGTGCAGTTGTGTGAGCTTAGCAAAAACGTGCGCAACACACGAGTGTTTTTTGCTTGTAAGTGATAGCGTTGATTCTGATGGTGTAGCACAGCGTTTTGTGCAGCTGTGTGGGGGCTTGTGAAAGGAATATTATGGTGGCTGATTTATTCCCAACCGCGTTGCGTGGGTACGATAAAGACAAGGTAAATGAAGCATTTGCAAACTATGAGCGTACTATTTCTCGTCTGCGTGAACAAGTGCGTTCAAGCGATGAATCAATTTTGCAATTACAAGCGCAATTGCAAGAAGAAAAAAATAATGTAAAACGTGCAAAAAGCGGAAATACTTTTGCATCTTTAGGTGCAAATGCGCAACAATTGCTGGCATCTGCTGAGCAAACTAGTTCTCAATTGCTTGAGCGCGCTAAGCAAGATGCTGCATCAATTAAAAAGAATGCACAAGCACAAGCTGGAACTTTGCTGAACAATGCAAAGCTGGATGCTGCACATTTAATGCAAGAAGCACAAACTAAAGCAGACACAATGCTTTCCAATGCCACGCAAAAGTCGACACAACTTATGCAGGCTGCACAAGAAGATTCTGCACGTTTGCGCGATACTACTGCTAAAGATGTGCAAGCTCAAAAAGACGCTGCAGAATTAGCTTTACAAAACGCTCAAGAAGAACATACAAAGCGTATGGCTTCAGAGCGTGCGCAACAAGAAAGCAGCATTTCGCAACTTAAGTCGGAAGCTGCTCAAAAAATTGCTGAGCAGCGTGCGGCTGCAAACGAAGAGATTGCGCGTGCTAAAGCTGAAACAAACGATCAGATTGAATCTGCTCTCGCAGAAGCAAATAAAAAGCTTGCTGATATGCGCGAACATGCTTCGAAGATGATGGCTGACGCACAGCGCAAAGCTGGCGAAATTACGGATGCTGCTGCCGCTAAAGCTCAAGAAATTGCGGATGATGCTCAAGTTGAACGTACGCGTACATTAAGCCAAGTTAGTGCAGAAGTTGAGCAGATTCGCGCAGATATTGCTGCTCAACAGGAGGAAGCTACAAAGAAAGTCAATGCCTTGCTTTCTGGTTTAAAAGAGAAAGAAAGTGCAGCTCAGGAAGAAGCAGATGCTTTGGTTGCTCGCGCAAAAACTGTTCATCAAGAAGCTGACGAATATGCAGCGCAAACGCATCAGGCTGCGGATAGTCAGGCTGCTGATATTGTGCGAAAAGCTATGCAGGAGGCAACTGCTCAGGTTGAAGAGCGTAGAGCTGCAGCGCAGCAAGAGCTTGATGGCATGACGACTCGATTAACCCAATTACAGCATCGTGAGGCAACTATTACGCAGCGCGTTACGGAATTGCGCTCGCTGTTTGCGAATGCTTTCTCTGGATTTGATTTTGGGGATGCTCAACAAAGCCAACAAGTTGCGCAAGTTTCTGACGATAATGAGGATTCGGCGAATGCTCAATCTTCTGCGGATGCTAAGCAGGCTCAGCGAGATGTTCAAGCTGCGTTGGCTGAATCTGAAGAAGCTAGCGAAGCTAACGGGTCTCAAGAAAACCAAGACACAGATAATCAATAAAGAAAAATATTGTAAAATTTGTAGATTGGCTTAAGTATCGTACATTAGAATGTGCTGGTATTTGAATAAATATTTGAAATAAATATTGATAATTAACAGGAAAGGTAGCGTTGTGACTGAAATCACTGCTCTAACTGATGAAAAATTACAAGGTTTGCGTGAGGATTTTGACGCAAATCCTTTAAACCGTTTAGCTATGAATGGTGTGACTGCTGCTGGTATTGATAAAGTCGCGCGTAATTATGATCGTGCGCGCTTATTGCAGCGTCGTTTTTCTACCATTGTTGATAACGGAGATGCAACACATCAGGATCGTTCTGGCCGTTGCTGGTTGTTTAGCTCGTTGAACGTGGCTCGTTTCATTGCGAAGAAGTCGCTTGGTTTGAAGGAATTTGAGTTTTCTCAGAACTACGCAATGTACTATGACAAGCTTGAGCGAATTAACTACTTCTTGAAGGATGTTGCGGCTTTGGTGCGTGCAGGTGAGCCTTCAGATTCTCGTTTGATTCAGCATTTGTTGCACGATGTTATGGGCGACGGCGGCCAGTGGACCATGGCTATGAACGTTTACAAGAAGTATGGTGCTGTTCCTAAGGATTTGTTCCCAGAAACCGCTTCTTCTAAGAATACTGGCGCTATGAATACGCAGTTGCGTGCGCTTTTGCATACTGCTGTTGCTCATATGTATGCGAATGCTACTGAAATTGATGAGATTATTGCGGATGCTACTGCTGCAGGTCACAGGATTTTGACGATCCACTTGGGTGAGCCACCTAAGAGCTTCGATTGGGAGTGGACTGATAGCGACGGCAAGTTCCATCGTGATGGTGAGATTACGCCAGTTGAGTTCTGGAAGAAGTACGTGAATGCTGGTCTTGAGGATTATGTGTGCTTGGTTGACGATCCTCGAGCTGAACATCCTAAGGGCAAGAAAATTGCTATTGAGCACTTGGGTAATGTTGCTGGCGGAGACGCAACCGAATATTTGAACGTGCCAAACCAGTTTATGAAGGATTGCGTGCGTAAGATTTTGGTTGAGAAGGGCATTCCAGTGTGGTTTGGCGCCGACTGCCATCCTATGATGGATCGCGAGAATGGCGCTTGGGCTACTGATTTGTTCGAGTATGGTCGCGTTTATGGCGTTGATTTTGATTTGGATAAGGAAGCGCGTGTGCGTTTTGCTGATTCTGCGATGAATCACGCTATGGCTTTTGCTGGTGTGGATGTTGCTGATGATGGTACGACTACTCGTCGTTGGCGCGTAGAGAACTCTTGGGGCACTGATATTGCAGATAAGGGTTACTTTACGATGAGTGACGACTGGTTTACCGAGTATGTGTACGAAGTTGCAGTGCCGAAGAATTTGCTTCCGGAAGAATATCGCAAAGCCCTAGAAGAACCAGCAATTGTATTACCGGCATGGGATCCAATGGGCGCTCTCGCCTAGGCTAATTTCACAGGGAAATTAGCCTACTCGAGATCGCCGCGCTCACTATTGCGAAAAGCACAGTGTGCTTTTCGCGTGAGCGCGGCGGTGCTTGCATCTTTATTCAAGATGCAAGCACCGACCCCACCAAGTTAGGTTGGACTCTCTGCGCAAGCGCGGCGGTGTTTGCATCGCACAGTTTTTATAGGATGGTGAACAAATGGCTTCTACAGCTGAGCAGCGTACTTCTCGCGCGGTAAAGAAGGAAGTTGAGGAGGGGCGCAACCCTCTTAACTCTGCGAAGTTCCAGCGCTGGGAGGACCAGGTTGGTGTGGATCGCATTATTAACCGCCGCGTGTTGGAGCTTGAGCCGCTGCCTACTCCTGCTCAGGTGCTTGGCGAGTTGCCGTTGTCGCCGTATGCGCAGGATATTGTTGCGCAGTCGCGTGATGAGATTCGTGGCTGTTTGAATGGTGACGATGATCGCTTGCTGGTTATTGTTGGCCCGTGTTCTGTGCATGATCCTAAGGCTGCTCTTGATTACGCGAATCGTTTGGCTAAGTTGCGTTCGGAGCTTGAAGGTGAACTTCTTATTGTTATGCGCGTGTATTTTGAAAAGCCGCGCACGGCTCTTGGCTGGAAGGGTTTGATTAACGACCCGGATATTGACGGAACGCATGATATTCACAAGGGTTTGTTGCTTGCGCGTAAGACTTTGCTTGGCGTGTTGGATGCTGGTTTGGCTGCTGCTACTGAGTTTTTGGAGCCGACCAGCCCTCAGTTTATTGCGGATGCTGTGAGTTGGGGTGCGATTGGCGCGCGTAATACTGAGTCTCAGATTCATCGTCAGCTTGCTAGTGGTCTTTCTATGCCTGTTGGTTTTAAGAATGCTACGGATGGTTCTGTTTCTGCGGCTGTAAATGGCTGCTTAGCTGCGAGCCAGCATCATACGTTCTTTGGTATTGATCATCTTGGTCGCGCTTGTGCTGTGCAGACTCTTGGTAACCCGGATTGCCACGTGGTTTTGCGCGGATCTAGTAAGGGTCCGAATTATGATGCTGCGTCGGTTGCTTCTGCTGTGGCTTCAATTCGTTTGCGTTTGGGCACTGGTTGCGTGGCTTCTAACGGCGTGGTTGTGGATTGCTCGCATGGTAATTCTGGCAAGGATGAGCGTCGCCAGATTGAAGTTGTGCGCGAGATTGCGGATCGTTTGGCTGCTGGCGAGCAGGGCATTAAGGGCGTTATGATGGAGAGCTTCTTGCAAGGTGGCAATCAGGATCCTGCTCCTCTTAGCGAGCTTGAATACGGCAAGTCTATTACGGATCGTTGTATTTCTTGGGAAGATACTGACGATTTGCTAAGAATTTTAGCTAAATCTGTAGCAACTCGCCGTAGAGCTTAGAGATTAGAGATTGTAGTAAGATAATCTCAATTAACTTCTACTTGGCTTATATTCCTTACTGTATTTGCCGTCTATTTTTGCATTATATTTTGCGTACAAGGGAGTGTGTTGAAATGTATAACAAAGACTTGAATAAAGCTAATAAAGGTTTTATGTGTAAAGCACTACCTGTGGTGCGTTATGTGTTGTTTGCTTTGATTGCCACTGGTGTTATTTTGTTGGCTTTTGCATGGTATCGTGGCACGCATAGTGCTGGGTATACGCTTGTTGAGTTTTCTGCTTTGTGGTTTAGTGCTTTTATGCCGTTTGTAACTGGAATTGCTCTGCTTGTTTTTGCTCGCGGATGGCGTCGCATTGTTGGTACTTTAGTTTGTGTGCTTCTTATAGCTGGATTTTTTGCTTTTCTTGCTTTGCAGGATCAAATTATTGCGTTTTTCAATGTTCCTGTTGTGAATCCTTGGTTTGATTTTACGTGCGGAGCATTGCTGAAGATTGCGACTTTTACTTTTGTTATTATGACTTTAGTATGCGTGTTTTTGGTTAAGAATAACGATAAATGCGTAAGTAGCGAAGTAAAAAAGGATGATTCTGCTAATGTCTAATACTGAGAAAATTACCAAAGTTGCTGTTGTTGGCGCTTTAGAGGAGGAAGTTGCGCATATTGCTAACGCGCTTGAAAACGTAAGTCGCAAGAAGGCTGCAAGTCTTGACGTATCTTGCGGCACTCTTGACGCGGCGAATGGCAGTAAAATCGAAGTTGCAGCTACGGTTGGCGGAATGGGCTTAGTAAATGCTGCTGCAACTGTGCAATATCTTATTGACACATACAACCCTCAAGCTGTAATTTTTTCTGGAATTGCAGGAAATCTTAATAAAAATTTGCATACGAACGATGTTGTTCTTGGAAAAACTGTAAAATATCTCGATACTGATATGCGTCTAATCGGTCAGTGGAAGCCATTCGCGAGCGAATTTCATTCGGATGATTATCTTCTTAAAGTAGCTAGCAAAGTGCTTACTGATATGAAAATCACGCATATTGCTGGAACAATTGCGTCCGGCGGATATTTTGTTGATTCTCCAGAAAAAGTAGCAGAAGTAATTGCAGCTACTCAAGCGGATGCAGTTGAAATGGAAGGTGCTGCTGTCTTACATGTTGCTGCTCGTAATGACGTTCCTGCGCTTATTGTGCGCGCAATGAGTGATAATGCAGACACTGAATACGAAACTTTCCGCGCTTTCGATATCTCCGAATACGCGGACACGGCTGCAAAAATTACTGTAAATATAATTCGCAATTTGTGACATTTCGACACGCTGATGTAGTCGCCACCCTACGTTTACGCAAATAGCGCAATAAGTAGCACCAAATGCCGCCATTTTTGGTACCCATTTTATTTTTGCCGGTGAGGTTTTACCCACCTGTTTACGATGGTTGCGTTAATAAAAAAAGATAGGGATTAATTAAAAGAATGCGCCCAATTCGCAATACGGCTATATGAACGCGAAAATGTGGTGGGGTGCAAGGCAATTCTTCGCGAAAGGAAAGAAGAATATGCGTAACGATATGAACAAATTAAATATGAACAAATTGGATGCAACCAAGGTAATTACAACAAAACTAAATACAAATAAAAGCGCACTTAAGTTCCGTAGTATTGCTGCGGTGGCGCTCACTTTCGGCTTGTGCGCAACTTGTGCTGCTTGCGGCGACAATAGTCCAGCTGGCAGCAACAACGCAACCGGAGCGCAGAATGCAAAAATTTCCGGCAATTTCCAAGGCTCGGGCGCTTCTTCCCAGCAGGTTGCAATTGAAGCGTGGATTGCAGGATTCCAATCTAAAAATCCGGGTGCAAAAATTGCCTACAATCCTACCGGTTCTGGTGCTGGCGTTACCACCTTTATGACGGGAGCCACGGCTTGGGCTGGTTCAGACAAAGCGTTGAGTAACGACGAAGTTGAAAAGTCTAAGTCGGTTTGTGCTAATGGAACTACGGCTTTCGACGTGCCTGTGTATGTTTCACCAATTGCGATTATTTTCAACCTTAAAGGCGTTTCTGATGCTGGCAAGCATATTAATTTGGACGCTTCGACGATTGCTAAAATTTTCGACGGAAAAATTACGCGCTGGAATGATGACGATATCAAGAAGCAGAATCCTAAGCTAAAGCTTCCAAACACCCCGATTACTGTTGTTCACCGCTCCGATAAGTCTGGCACAACGCAGAATTTCTTAAGCTATATAAAGGATGCGGCTCCAGACGATTGGTCGCACGATCTTAGCGAAAACTGGCCAAATAATGTCGGTCAAGGCGCAAAGGGAACTTCGGGCGTTGTATCTACTATTCGCATGGCGAATGGTGCGATTGGTTACGCTGATTTTTCACAGGTCGGTAAGCTCGGCACTGTTGCAGTGAAAGTGGGGGATACTTATAATCAGATTTCTCCGGAAGCTGCTTCTAAAACTTTAGCTGATTCTGAAATTAACGCAGACGCTTCTGCAAAATATCCTAATCGCGTTGTTATGAAAATTAATCACAATACGCAATCTGAGGGAGCTTATCCAATTGTGTTAGTTTCTTACGATATTGCTTGCTCGGTTTATAAAGATGCAGGAACTGCTCGATTTGTGAAGTCTTGGCTGAGCTACGTAACTAGCGCGGAAGGGCAGAATGCTGCTTCTTCTGCTGCTGGAACAGCTCCACTTCCACAAAATTTGGTAAGCAAAATTAACGCATCGATTAAGTCTGTTAAAACAGGAAAATAAAAACTTTACAAACTGATATGATGAACGTATCGGTTATAAAGGAGAATGATTGAGTTCTACGAAAAATGCGAAAGCAGTCGCGAATAGTGCAAACGAAACTGCTAAAATTTCTGAGAGCAATAGAAAAAATTATGTTGGCACTCATCTTGCAGACCGTCTTTTTAAAGGCGTGGCTGCGGGCTGCGGCATGCTAATTTTGCTTGTTCTTACGGCAGTTGCAGTATTTCTGCTGTTTTGTGCTTTGCCGTTATTAAGTGGAAATCACGATCAAGTAAGTCATGTGTTTGCTGATTTTACTGGTGGTAAGGCACATGATTTTATAAGCTATGTGGCTCCGCTTATTTTTGGCACAGTGCTTATGTCTGCGCTCGCGCTGCTGTTCGCATTTTTTGTGGCAATTGGTATTGCTCTGTTTATTTCGTATTATGCGCCTAAAAAAATTGTTCCGCTTTTAAGTGGAGTAATTGATTTGCTTGCGGCAATTCCGTCCGTAATCTATGGTTTGTGGGGCGGATTGGTTTTGGTTCCAGCTATGTATCCTTTCTGGGATTGGGTTTCTAAACTTTTTGGCTGGATTCCGTTATTTTCTGGTCCGGCGGCTAATCCTTCTCGTTCTGCTGCTACGGTTGCATTAGTTTTGGCTGTGATGATTTTGCCGATTATTACTTCTATGGCTCGCGATATTTTCCAGCAGGCTCCGCGTTTGCAGCAAGAAGGTGCGCTTGCGCTCGGCGCTACAAAGTGGGAGATGATTAGATTAGCGGTTCTGCCGTTTGCAAAGTCTGGTATTGTGTCGGCTTCTATGCTTGGGCTGGGTCGTGCTTTGGGCGAAACTATGGCAGTTTTGATGATTCTGTCTCCTGGATTTACTTTTGGTATCAATATTTTCAAGGCTTCTCAAAATCAAACTATCGCAGCAAATATTGCAGCGCAGTATCCGGAAGCAAACGGACTTGGCGTAAGTGCGCTTATTGCAACCGGCTTAGTTTTGTTTGTTATTTCTTTTGCAGTCAACTTTATTGCTCGCAAAATCACAGGAAAGGCGGGCGCATAAATGGAGAATCAAATTAATAATATTGAAGTGCTTAGCGAAAATACTTTTGCCGAAAAGTCTGTCGAAAGTTCTGCTGAGAATTCCGCAGAAAATTCCGCAGCTCCGGTTATTGACTTCAACAAATTCCGCCCAACTCGCTCACACATAGCTGCGCGCAAACGTAAAGACATGCTTATGCGTGTGCTGATTTTCTTGTCTTTTGTTGTTGCACTTATTCCGCTTATTTCTTTGCTTTTAACAACCATTATCAATGGTATTAAGCGCTTGAATTTTGATTTTCTCACTCATAACATGACTTACGTTGTGGGCGGAAATGCTACTGGAACTGGCGGTTATGGCGGAATTTTGCACGCGATTATTGGAACTCTTGAAATAACGTTAGGTGCTATGGTTATTTCAATTCCGATTGGTTTAATGTGTGCTGTTTATTTGGTTGAGTATGCTCGCGGAAACAAAATTTCGCGCATAATTAATCTGCTTGTTGACGTTATGAGTGGTATTCCGTCTATTGTTGCTGGCTTGTTTGCGTTTTCAATGTTTGCTTTTCTTGCTGGCCCAGGTACAATCAATGGTTTTGAAGGATCTGTTGCTCTTTCGCTTCTTATGATTCCAACAGTTGTGAAGTCTTCTCAAGAAATGCTAAAAATCGTGCCTAACGATTTGCGCGAGGCGTCTCTTGCTTTGGGAGTTACTCAGCAGCGCACAATTACAAAAATCGTTTTGCGCACTGCTCTTCCGGGAATTGTGTCTGGCTGTATTCTTGCGGTTGCGCGCGTTATTGGTGAAACTGCGCCACTTCTTATGGCTTCAGGCTTTATTGCTTCAACGAATCTCAATTTATTTGACGGGCAAATGACGACTTTGCCGGTGTATGTTTACCAGGAATATTCCAAGCTTTCTGCGAATTGCCCGGCTAACGCGCCGGCTTCTTGTGTAACGTCAATTCCGATGGAGCGCTCGTGGGCTGCAGCTTTAACGCTTATTGTGTTGGTGTTGTTACTAAATATTTTGGGGCGAGTTGTAGCTCGAGTGTTTTCTGTAAAAACGAGATAAAGCGAAATAAAGTAAAGCAAAGCAAAGCGAAATCAAGCAAAGCAAAGCGAATTAAATTTTTAGAAAGTGAGCATAAAATGGGTCAGCGAATTGATGTGAAGCACTTAAATATTTACTATGGTGATTTTCTTGCTGTAGAAGACGTGAATATTAATATTGAGCCAAATAAAGTGACGGCTTTTATCGGACCTTCCGGATGCGGAAAATCAACAGTTTTGCGCACTTTAGACCGCATGCACGAAATCACTCCTGGCGCGCGCGTAGAAGGTCAAGTGCTTCTTGAAGGACGCGATTTATATGGCAAAGACGTTGACCCTGTGGCTGTCCGCCGCGATGTTGGCATGGTTTTCCAGCGCCCAAATCCTTTCCCAACTATGTCTATTCGCGAAAACGTGCTTGCTGGAGTTCGTTTGAATAATCGTAAAATTGCTAAGAGTGATGCTGACGATTTAGTTGAGTGGGCTTTGCGAGGCGCGAACTTGTGGAATGAAGTTAAGGATCGCTTAGATAAGCCGGGTATTGGTCTTTCTGGCGGTCAACAGCAGCGACTTTGCATTGCTAGAGCTGTGGCTGTGCATCCGCAAGTTTTGCTTATGGACGAGCCTTGCTCAGCTCTTGACCCTATTTCTACGTTGGCTGTAGAAGATTTGATTAACGAGCTTAAGCGCGACTACACGATTGTGATTGTGACTCACAACATGCAGCAAGCTGCGCGTGTTGCGGACTACACGGCATTCTTTAATTTGAAGGCTGTCGGAAAACCAGGTCATCTGGAATACTTTGCAGACACGACTACTATGTTCAACAATCCGCGCAATGCTGAAGCTGAGCGTTATATTTCTGGTCGTTTTGGCTGATTTGTTATATACTTTTTTGATTTCTGTGTATTTCCTTGGTCAGCACGTGCGCGTAAGGTCAATGCTGTTCGGTTGTTCAAAGGTTTCGCAATTTTCGTAATTTTATGTGAGATTTTGTGATGCCTTCGTTCATTCGACGAGTCGCAGTAACCTCTGCGTGAATGCCCAAATGTAATTGCGTACGCGATTGCTCAAGTGCTTTCGCTGCGCTTTTCTGGTCTTTTGCGCTTGTAAACCAAGGAACAGAGAGTATATGGAAAAGTTCTTCCATCTCAAAGAAAACGGCACGAATGTATCAACGGAGATCACTGCAGGTCTCACTACATTCTTCGCGATGTCGTACATTATCATCGTAAATCCAACTGTATTAAAAGAAACTGGTATGCCATGGGGTGGCGTGTTCTTAGCAACAATTATTGCCGCTATTATTGGCACGCTTGTTATGGGCTTGTTTGCTAACGTGCCTTACGCTCAGGCTGCTGGAATGGGCTTAAATGCATTCTTTACGTTCACAGTCGTAAAAGGCTTAGGCTTTAGTTGGCAGCATGCAATGTGCATGGTGTTCTTATGCGGTTTAATTAACATTCTTATTACCGTTACTAAAATTCGTAAAATGATTATTCGTGCCATCCCGACTTCGTTACAACACGCAATCGGCGGTGGCATTGGTTTATTTGTGGCTTATGTCGGCATGGTGAATGTTGATTTGATTAAGTTCACTCCAAAGGATGATAAAGCTGCAAAAATTGCGTCTCATTTTGGTGCAACTCCTGCAATTCCAGGTCTTGCTGTTTTAAAGAACCCAGTATTGTGGTTGTTCCTCATTGGATTGCTTTTGGCAATCGTGCTTACTGTGTTGAATGTTCGTGGATCTTTGCTTATTTCCATTGTCGTTACAGCTATCATTGGTATTCCAATGGGTTTGACGACTATGAACAACTCTGTGTCAATCATGGGCGCTTTCCACGATTTGCCTACTACTTTCTGCGCAATATTTAGCGACAAAGGCTTCCCAACGCTGTTTGCAGACCCTTCGCGCGTTCCGCTTGTTTTGATAACGATTTTTGCATTCTCAATGTCTGATACTTTCGACACCTTGGGTACCTTCATTGGCACTGGTCGTCGTACAGGTATCTTCTCTGAGGCGGATGAAAAGGCTCTTGAAAACGGCTCTGGCTTTAGCTCCAAGATGGATCGCGCTTTGTTCGCAGATTCCATCGCAACTTCTGTTGGTGCAATTTTCGGTACTTCTAACACCACTACTTATGTAGAGTCTGCTGCAGGTATTGGTGCTGGTGGTCGTACCGGTTTGACTTCCGTAGTTGTGTCTATTTGCTTCGCGCTTTCTATAGTGCTTGCTCCTGTAGTTTCTGCTGTTCCTGCTGCTGCAACTGCCGGCGTGCTTGTGGTTGTTGGATGCATGATGGCAAGCTCTTTGAAGGAAATTGCTTGGGATGATATTTCTGAGGCAATTCCTGCATTCTTCGCTGCAGTGTTCATGGCATTCTCTTACAACATTTCTTATGGTATTGCCGCTGGCTTTATCATGTACTGCTTGGTAATGACTTGCAAGAAGCGTGCTAAAGAAGTTCATCCAATGCTTTGGATTGTTTCTTTGCTGTTCTTACTTGATTTTGTTGCTAACGCTGTGCTGTAAATGTAAGTAAATGTGAATTTAATTTACAAGAATTGAATTTACAGGCGTAAGAAAAATTAGAGGGTGTGTGTTACATGCCCTCTTTTTTATTTCTATTTTTTTGTTTCTATTTTATTTTCATAGTATTTCTCTTGACAATGTCTTAGCGGCGTATTAAACTTGCCCAACGTAAACCACAGACCGTTGGCGGAATCGCGAGATTCCTGAAATTGATGTGTCAGGCCAGCACAGGTTGAGCAATGATTTATAGCGGATCTCGTTATGAGTCGAAAATTTAAGCACGCTTTAGTGCTTCTTATGTTGCTCTGCCAGTGCGCAGGGCTTTTTTTATTGCCCTGTTTAATTAAGCTTGATGCGTTTCTTTCACCTACGGCCAATTTAGGAAGGAACGCCATGAAGAGGCCCGAAAAGGAAGCGGTAGTTGCCGAGCTTACGGAACTTTTCCGTAATGCAGACGCTATCTACCTCACCGAGTACCGCGGGCTTACCGTTCCGCAGATTTCTACTCTGCGCGAAAAGCTAGGCCGCGATACTTCCTACTCTGTGGCTAAGAACACGCTTGCTCGTATTGCTGCTAAGGAAGCGGGCATTGAAGGTCTTGACGAGCTTCTCGCCGGCCCAACTGCAGTCACCTTCGTTAAGGGTGATTTCATTGAGGCTGCTAAGACCTTGCGTGATTTTGCCAAAGAGAATAAAGCCCTCGTCATTAAGGGCGGTTTCGCAGATGGAACCGTTTACGATGCCGAAGGAGCAAAGCAATTGGCAGATCTCAAGTCTCGCCCAGAATTGCTTTCCGAAATGGCCGGCGCGCTCAAGGGCACCATGTCCAAGGCCGCTTACCTGTTCAACGCATTGCCAACCAAGGCAGTTCGTACAATCGACGCTTTGCGCGAGAAGCAGGAAAAGGCCGCTTGATTCCCTTGCAGCTTGCTGCATGAGACCAACCAATAATAAAAATGTTATGGTCGTAAGGCACAACTTGTGCCTGACCAAGTAAGAAAGGAAGCCAATTATGGCTAAGCTCACTAGTGAAGAGCTTCTTGAAGCTTTTGGTGAAATGACCCTCGTTGAGCTCTCTGAGTTCGTCAAGGCCTTTGAAGAGAAGTTCGACGTCGAGGCTGCTGCCCCTGTCGCCGCTGTTGCCGCTGCTCCAGCTGCTGCTGGCGCTGCTGAGGAAGAGAAGGACGAGTTTGACGTCGTTCTTACCGCTGCTGGCGACAAGAAGATTGCAGTCATCAAGGCTGTGCGTGCTTTGACCAACCTCGGCTTGGCTGAAGCTAAGGCTCTCGTGGACGGCGCTCCAAAGGCTGTTCTTGAGAAGGCTAAGAAGGAAGATGCTGAGAAGGCTAAGGCTGCCCTCGAAGAGGCCGGCGCTTCCGTTGAACTTAAGTAGTTCTAACTTTTTGTTACTTTGCGCGTAACGCAGTTTTATGCGTGTGTGCATAGTGAAAATTAGGCGGCAGGATTATTCCTGCCGCCTTTTTTGTTGCGCGCGTAAAGTTTTTGCCGTTTTTTGTCGGTTTTGCGACCGAAATTTTACAGCCGTGTAAAGTTTATGCCGGATTAAGGCGCGTAGACGACTTTTCCTTTACACCGCTGTAAACTTTCTGCCGCCGCGCGACACGCAAGAAGCGGGCTGTTGGCGTGTCGCGTGAGAATGGCGGTTTTGCAACGGTTTTGCGGCTGACTGGGGGAGTATTCAAGAGTTTCCTGAGAGTTTTCTGGGAAAAATCTTTAAAAACCTTGAAATTGACATTTTTACGAAAAATAATGCGTAATACTGTATTTTTTACTCTTAAAAATAGTTTGACTGAAATATTTTCGTAAAAACATCGATGTTTTTTGTTAACGAGCTACGTGTCGGCTCTTGACTTTTGCGAACGGGGGGGGGGTATCTTAATAGCAAACGCCGGTCATTCCTAGTTGACGGGCGTGTGTGGCTCCGTTTGGAGTTGCACAGCAAATTTTTCTTCGTGTACCTAGCACGAAGGAGAAGAAGAAAGGAAAATATTATGTTGAATAAGAAGGCTATCGCCGCATTTGCTGCTGGCGCCACCCTCCTCTCTGGTTTCGCTTTTGCTGCCCCAGCAATGGCTGTGAAGGATAACAACCCATGCAAGGGTCACACTGTTGAGTGGTGCACTGTTCGAGTTCAGGATGCTCAGGGCGTTTATGATGCAGCTTTCAAGGCTGTTAACGATAAAAAAGATGGTTATCTTGCTAAGTATAATAATGCTCTTGCTGATTACAACGCTAAGCTTGCTGCCAGGGATGCTGCTTTTACAACGTTAAACAATCTTAAAGCTGAACTTCAGGCTGCTCAGGGCGAGGCTAAAACAGCTTTAGAGCATAAGGTGGCTGTTGCTCAGGATGAGTATAACGCAGCTGTAAGCGCTCTCACCGCCGCTAAGACCGCTAAAGACGATGCTGAAGCTGAATTGCGTCAAGCAAATGCTGTCTTGGCTTCTGATCTTGCTGATTTGAACCAGAAGAAGGCTGATCTTAGTGACTTCGTTGGTCCAACTGAGGATGAGGTTAAGAGGGCTCTTATTAACAAGGTTCGTCTTGCTAAGATGAACTTGGACAACAAGGATGATTTGCTTGCTGTTGCTAAGAAGAATTTCGATGATGCTTATAAGGCTTTGGTTGCTGCTGTTGCTGAGTACAATGCACGTGAGAATGCAGCCACTGTTGCTCATCAAAAGCTCAATGCGTTCTTGGCTTCTGGCGTGAATGATTCTACTACTGAGACTCGTTTGCGTGATGCAGCAGATCGTGCTGATGCTCATCTTAAGCGTGCAACTATTGCTTTGGCTAAGGCTAAGGCTGCTTATGATGATGCTTTGGCAAAGGATTTGGCTGCTGTAGCTGCTTATAACAAGGCTTTGCAGGCTTACAAGGATGTTTACAATGAGGCTGTTGCTGCTGGTGTGAACCCAGCTTTGTTGCCACCAGTTGTGACTTCTGATCCTTTGGATCCAAAGGTTCCAGCTGTTCCTGGTTTGAAGCATGCTTATGCTTCTGCTATGAGCGGTAAGTTTGGTAAGGAAGCTAAGGCTGCTTCTCAGAAGGGTAAGGATACCAAGGCTTCTGCTCAGCAGAATAGCAATGCTAACGGTGCTGCCGCTGGTGCA
>NQOP01000002.1:324404-324880 GCA_003585845.1 Bifidobacteriaceae bacterium NR021 | reverse complement strand
CGTTGAGTCGATTTTACTGTGAATTACTTAGTCTAGTGTGCTAAAAGGTGCGCTAGACTAAGTGCTTTTATAAAAATTTTGTGCTTGGCGCGCTGTGTAGATTTTTAGTCTTATACAGCAATTAATTGGTTTGCGTTTGCTTGTTGATATAGTTTGCCAAAATTTCCTTTTTTACTATTGATTCATGCCTCGTTAACTGATTGATGCTGAGCGCTTTGCGCTGTTACTTTCCGCTAGGGACGGGTGGTAATATCGCAAGTTTCGAGGCTCGGGAGTTTCTTCCGAGCCTTTTGTTATTTTTTATGCTTAAAATCAACAAATACTAGCGCAATATACACAAAGCATGACACAATAGTAAGTAGTGTGTTTTTTGAAGGGAGCAGATCACGTGAGTGAGCGACAAACCGTGCAGCGCTGGATGATTACAGTTGGTGGTGTCGAGCAGGCACGTGTGGGTGCAGGTCAGTCTGTAGAGA
>NQOP01000002.1:318740-323614 GCA_003585845.1 Bifidobacteriaceae bacterium NR021 | reverse complement strand
CAAACGTTCTATGTCAAAGAGGCATGCGCTGCTAATTGTAGATATGCGCGGCGTGGCAACAATACGAGATTTAAATTCAACTAATGGCACATATCTAGTCAGCGCAAATGGTGATTTGCTGCGATTAGAACCTAATGTCGATTTTCAGCTTCCAGATAATTTAATGCGCATGCAATTCGGCGATGTTCCTGTTGATTTTGTGCGTGTAGAAGAAGAATCTTCTGAAGTTGAAGAAGATAACGCAGTGCGCAATCTGTTCTCTTATGCTACAGATGATTCGCATGATGAGCCTGCAGCTTCAGATTTATCGGTAGATCAAATTCTTGATTTGCGCGCTGGCGAGCCAACAGGTGTTTTCCGCGCTCAATCAGTTTCGCATCCTGGATTGTCTTGGAAACAAGGCATGCAAAATCAAACTCATCTCAATGATGATTCGCAAACAGATGTTGCTCCAATCAATCATGATGTAACTTTGCCTGTTATGCGAGAGCAGCAGGAGACTCCTGTAGAGCCGCGTAATTTATTTGCAGACGCACAAGCAATTCATCAAGAAAGTGCGACTAAAGAAGAACCTTCGCAACAAGATTCTGCGGTTTCTGCAGTTGATTCGGTTTCTGCACTTTCTGCGGTTTCTACAGTTGCTCAAGCTGATTCAGTTGCTCCGGTTTCTGCAATTTCTCCGGTTGCTCAAGATTCTCAAGTCAATTCGGTTTCTCCAGTTATTCAAGTTAGCCCGGAAACAAATGTATTGCAAAACGAAAGTTCTCAAGAATTTTCAGCATCTCCATTGAATTCAACTGAAACTTTTGCTGAGAATATTGCCGATGCTTCAGCTGTTAATATTGCAAATACAAATTCTAATAATCTTGATATTAATAGTTTCAGCTCTACGAATCTCAACTATACGAATCTCAGCTCTACAAATCTCGGTACTACAAATCTCGATATTAACAATTCTGATGCGGAGTACACACCTGCATTTGAGCCAGGCTCCGTATTTGAAAAAGTATCAAAAGGCGAATTTGACTCTCAAGAAAATATAGTGGAAGCCGGCGGATTCACGTCAAAAGAAGCTGAAGAAAGTAGCGATTTTTCAAAGCAATTTGAAATGGCGCAATATTCGCAGTTGCTTCCGTTCTTGGCTGCAAACACTGGTTTGTACGATGACTTATACGCGTGGCTCGCAGCTCAAGGTAATTCTGAAGTAGATGCTGCACTAGCTAGAAACAGCGGTTATAGTGCATATCGCAAAGCTATTGAACAGTAAGCAAGTAGGGTGGGAATATGAGTGATACAAACAACGTGGAGCAGGATTCGTCAGAGCAAGTTTTTACTGATGCAGTAGTTGAAAATACTACGTCAGAGGATGGTTCTTTAGAAAAATCTGGCTCTAATAATACGAACAGCGCTCGTACTAACGCTTTACAACATATAGTTGAGTGGAAACAGCAATATCAGGCTCAGCTATCTCCTTCTCCACTAGAAGATGTAACGCAACTTGCTGCACAATTAGAGTTGACGCATGCTCATCCTTCCGGGATTGCGCAACTTTTTGCAAGCGGAAAAGTAACATTAAAATCTTTATTCCGAGACGCTGGAATGTTGCGAGCTGCTGGGCGAAGGCTAGATCGAGTTTTTGAAGATAGAGACGCAAAAGCACACGAAAGTGGCGTTTCTGAACTTTCTTTAATAGTCGGCGTTGCATCGTGGAATGGCAATCATGTGCCTGTTCTTACGTATCCTGTGAAAGTGGTTCGTGACACTAATCAAGATGAAACTTCTGCCACTATTTACTTCTCTGGAAGTGTTGGGCTGAACAATTCGCTTGTGTCGCGTTTAAGTGAGCGTGGTGTTCAACTTAGGGAAGATGTTTTATTCGACGGATCTCAATATGAAAGTGGAACGCCAGAAACTTCTGTAGTGTTTGATGCTATTTGTAAGCAAGCTCGCTCAGCTTTCCCAGATTTTGATATTGAGCGCGATATTATACTTGGCTGCTTCACAGATGCTGGTTCGCGTTTTGTAGCAGAAAGTGAACAAATTATTAACGCTTTGCAATCCGGCAATATTGGAAATGCGATGATTGACGCTATGGCTGGCGATGATCGAGCTATTTATAAGCTTCAGTCTGCAAATAAGCCAGAATATAGTCCTTTCGACGCAGATCCTCATAGCGAATGCGAAGTTGGTGAAGTAGATAACGTTGTGCGTTATGCAGCGGAGCTTGTTGCTTCTGGAAACTCTCTGTTCGTGGATATTGATTCGGGATCGGATTCAGCTGCGATTGCTGCTGCGATTGCTTCTCGTTCTGTGATTGCAGGACGTTCTGTGCTATATGTGCCTAATGTTGTTGAGCAGCAGAGGCGTTTCCGTTACACGTTGAATACGCATGAAATTTCCTCATTAGCATTAGACGTTGCGGATGGTCATATTGCTAAGCATGTTGATGCACAGTTGATTGCAGCAGTTGGCGCTAGACATAGTATTGCGACTTCACGATTTGAGCAGGTTGCAGATGAGTTGGTCGGAGTGCGTTCTCGCCTTACTCGTTATTTAGGCGATCTTCATGGTATCAACGAAACTTGGGGAGTATCTGCATATCAAACAATCCAGAATCTTGCAGCAATTGCAATGTTCCCAACCCATCCGTCTACGCATGTGCGTTTAGATGTTGCCGCAGCGCACGCTATGACTGGTCATATTGAAGAGTGGTCGAAGAAATTCCATCAAGCCGATGAGCTTGGAGAATTCAAGATAAATCCTGAAGATACTCCTTGGTTTGGTGCGTCAATATTTGACGAAAATGAAGCTATATCTGTATATCAGCGTGTTGTAGACGTGCTTCTTAAACTTCTTCCAGCAACTCGAGAACAAGTTAAAAGCACTGTGCAAAGCTGTGGCTTCCCTGTGCCAACAACAGCTCGTGAGTGGAGTCGTCAAGTTACAGTTCTCAAGAATTTGCGACGTGTACTTGACGTATTCCAGCCTGAAATTTTTGAGCGCGATTTAGATGCAATGATTGAAGCGAGTAAGCCGAAAGCTCAGCGTAAAGCCGAAGGCACAGTTATGGGCTTCTGGGAACGTAGACATCATGTTCGTGAAGCGCGCAGCTTGCTAAGAGTTGGAGCTAAAGTCGACGATTTGCATGAAGCATTAAAGATTGTTGCGCAGCAAGCAGCTCAGTGGCGTACTTTCGTACCTCACGGCGGATGGCCTGTTTTGCCGCCAAAATTGGATGATATTGTAAATACTCAAGAGTTATTAGCAAGGCATTTAGTTGCTCTTGATGCAGTGTTAGCAACAACTCTTAAGGGTGCAGATCTTGAAAATATTGAATTTGCGCAGCTTGAAGCTCGTTTGCAAGATTTGCATGATGACAGAGCATCTCTAGATACTCTCCCTGGTCGTTGCAATTTGGAACGTGAGTTCAGCAAAGCTGGCTTATCTGATTTAGTCAACGATTTGCGTCGTCGCAACGTTACAGGTAATGCAATTGACGGTGAGTTGCAATTAGCTTGGTGGACTACTGTTTTTGAAGATATCGTTAATTCTTCTGCAATTATTTCTCACCAAGATGGCTCAGCAATGCAAGATGCTTCTGATCGATTCGTGCAAGTTGATACAGAACATGTGCGTTCAATCGGTCCAATGGTTCAGCAAGAAGCTATGAGGCATTTGTGTGATTTATTGTTCTCGCATACGCAAGAAGCTAATCAGTTACATACTATGCTTGCCGGAAACCGTTCTGGAATTACTTTTAATAAATTATTGCGCAATTATGCGGAACTTGTGTTGGCTGCGAAACCAATACTTGTAGCTATGCCATCTACTCTTACTATGATGACTCCGTTGAGACCTATTGCAGATACTGTAATAATCGATTCGGCATCTCATATATCAAATATTGAGTTGCTATCTATTTTGTCTCGTGCTCGTCAAGTAGTAGTTTTAGCGCACAAGCAAACAGTAAGTTCTGAAAGCTTGCGTTCGCTTATTTCATTACTCCCATCTGTAACAGTAGTTTCTAGAGCAACAAGGCGTTCGCTTCGTTTAGCGCGATTCTTGGAAGAACATGGTTACGGAAAGTTGCGTCACGACGTTCCTGTTGAGCGTTTGCAAGGCAAAGTTCATTTGCATCAAATTGAAGCAACTGGAGTTCCAGTAATGTCTTCTGGACTTATTGAAAGCAGCCAGCGTGAAATTGATGAAGTAGTTGAGCTTATTCGTCAGCGCGCAAATACGTTTACGGTTGTTCCTTCAAGCTATGTGCTTGTTGTAGTTACGTTGACAAACGTTTTCCGTAGTCGTTTGGGAGCTGAGTTGAAGTCTTTGTCTATTAAAGACGAAAACATGGCTAGATTCTTGCGACATGTGAGACTTTTGGGCGTTAATGAAGCTTCTGGAGCAATAGCAACAGATGTAATTATGTCGCTTTGCTATGCAAAAACATCTCACGGCAGACTTCTTCAGCAGTTTGGATTGCTTGAAGAAGAAGGTGGAAGCAACATGCTTCTTGACGCTTTGGCTCTAGCTCGCCGTCATCTAGATATTGTTAGTGCGTTTACGTCTAAAGATATGGAAGATGAGCGTTTACACCAAGATGGTCCAAAGCTTTTGAAGAATCTTTTGCAATGGGCTGAGAAGTTAAGTGATAAGCCACTTCGTCCAGAAGATGCTAACGATGTTGAAGCGCAAATTGCTGCAGAATCTGCACAAAGGAATGTGCTATTTACTGATTTAGCTGAGCGTATTCGCTCGCGTGGATTAAAAGTTGCAGTCAACTATGGCTTTGATAACGGCGTTAGAATTCCTCTAGTAGTTGGACTTGCGGATAAGCCGTTTGCTATCGCAGTGCTTACGGATGATGCGCAATT
>NQOP01000002.1:317859-317929 GCA_003585845.1 Bifidobacteriaceae bacterium NR021 | reverse complement strand
TATGAGTGTGCAATCAACTCGTGAACGTCATCGCATGATTATTCAGGATTTGGAATCCTTGGGCTGGTCA
>NQOP01000002.1:316318-317053 GCA_003585845.1 Bifidobacteriaceae bacterium NR021 | reverse complement strand
GTAATGACAGTGTGGAGTGTTGGAGCTTTTGTCAATCCTGAAAAAGAGGTTGATCGTGTTGTTTCTCGTCTCGGGGAATTGTATGGTGACAACGAATGAGTAAATACGATCCCAATAGAAGATCTCCCCGTAGGTCGGTTAGGGTTGTTCGTGAAGGCTCAGAGCTTTTTGATGCAGATGGCGTTAAACTCGAGCCTTCTGACGAGCTTACTTTGCAACAGCGCAATCAAGACGACGATAATCGCATTTTAAGCGAATTGCCGCCTCACTGGGCTGTATTTTCCGAGCGTATTAGTTGAGCTTGAAATACGATAGAAGTAGCAGAATAATTTTTCATTGTGACAATTTCATCGCAACAATCGCCAAAGAGGGGTTTGCAGACTGAGCTTGTAATAACCGCAATGCATCTGCAGCAGGCATAGCAAGAGTAGTAGTGTTTTGCTGATTTTGTGAAGCTTGGGTGCTTTGACTTATTTGCATCACCATAACATTATGAACTACGCTAACATAGCGTTCGTCAATTTCTGCAATATTGTTTTCTTCAATATCGTGGTTTTTGTGTTTATCGTTATTTTCTGCAGTGCTATTTTTAGATTTTTCGCTGTTTTGGCTTTCTGCATTTTGAGAGTTAGAAATTTCTTCATCTTGCACAGGCTTGCTAAAAGCTAAATCAATTTTTTCGCCAGGCAGTAGTGTGTGATCTGCGCTAGATAAATGAATTGTAATAGAAGTGAA
>NQOP01000002.1:311037-315536 GCA_003585845.1 Bifidobacteriaceae bacterium NR021 | reverse complement strand
TCGCATGTTGCAATAATAGAAGCATTCGCGCTTATATTATTGGATAACGCTTGATTAAATACTTTATGCTTGGGAACTCGAACGTATGCAATATCGTTTACGCTAACGCGTGAACCTTGCTGAATATTGTGTTTAGCTACTGCTATGACTTGAGTTTCTTGTGAGTCAATAATAGTTGACACAACGAGTAAAGCCATCATTCCAGCACATAGCACAATAATGATTTTCCGCACGAAAGCGCATTGCCTTCGCTGCAATAACGCACTATTTTTTGCGTTATTTTGAGATTTAAATAAAGAAAAATTCATGCTCATACTTGCATTTTGAAATATAAAAAGTGCAAGAGCAAGAAAAATTGCGCGCTGTGGATAAAACCTATTAGCGCGCAATATTTAAACAATAATTAATATTTATAATTTTACAAAATCATTTATCGGTTCGATAAAAACCTTTGCCTTTGAAGTTGATTGGAGGAGCGGAGTACACTTTGTGCACTGCATCTTTCCCGCACTGAGGGCAAATGGTAATAGGGTCATCCGAAAATGATTGATGTTCTGAAAAATCGTATCCGCATTGCTTGCAACGATAATGATAAGTAGGCAAAAGTCCCTCCGAAGTTACACGAGCACGTAAGTAGAAACTTACTGTTCCTTCACATATCCTAGTACATACTATGACAGTTATTATAGGTGTTAAATTTGCTTAGTGAATGATTGTGGCACAGCATATTGTGTGATGGCGCGCGCAATAATCCCACATTTTGGCGACACGCCGAAATGTTTATGTTGCTACACATCCTATGACTTCCTTATATTAATAGTTATGGGTTATGAATCGGTGAGTGCGGTACTCGTATTAGTCATCCTCGTAGCCTTATGGTTCGGGTGGTTGCCTAAACGCACGGTTAACGGCATGAAGTCTATGCTTGAACATCGCGAGGATAGGTTTTCACCAACACTTCATCTTGTAGGTGAGTGGAGTACTGCGCGCATTTGCGGCGGTACTGGTATGTTGGCAAAAGGGGCTTGTATGCAACCGACACAACAAAAGCGAACATTAACTCCTGAATATATTGCGCGTATTCGCGCTGCTAGGCGTGCTGCTATACGCCGTCGTTGTGTGTTGGTGGCTGCGCTTGCTGCCTTGACTTTTGTAGTATTCTTAGCAGGTTGCTCTGGCATATTTTCTCCAGTTTTTGCTCTTATTCCTGGAGCTATGTTGGCAGTAGTGCTTTATTTTGGAGCTCGTGCTTCTAAGCATGCTCGTGCGTGGGAGGCTCGCGTTGCAAAAATGCGCGCTGCTTCGAGACGTAAAGCTGAGGATGAGTTGTGTGAACGCCGCAACAGTGCCGTTATACGCCAGTTGGAAGATTATTCTTCTGCATCTGATTCTGATTTTAATGGAGAAATCAGCAGTTGTGATGCGATTTCTCAAAACGACAGTGATGAGTATTCTGTATCTCAGACTGTAGTGCCTGTTCGAAATGGCGCGTCTCGTGACAATACTGAAACTTCGGTTATGGAGCAGAGCGAAATTCGTGTTGCTTTGCATCGTGCAGAGCAAGAGCGCAATGCAGCGTTGCGTGAGCGTTTGTATAAAGAAGAATCTGAATCTAAAGAATCTAATATCGTTGAAGCGGAAAATAAAGACTCATACGATTCTTCTAACGCTTCTGGGGATTTGGAGCAAAACTATCAGTCTAATCAAGATTTAATTTCGTTCTCGCTTGATTCACAAGCTAAGTCTGATTCAAGTAATACTAATTTGTCATCTCGTACTCCAGAAAGTTTGGAAATTAAATCAACTAAGCAAGTAGTTAAAGCTGTGCCAGTTGCCAAAGCTGCTGAAGCTACTAATGCTGCTGTCGCTACTAATTTTGCTGCTGCAAACTCTTCTCAGTTCCACGAAAAAGAAGAAGTAAGTGAAGTGGATGCTCCGGAAAGTTCTGAAGACTCACTTGGCGTGGCAAATTTGCACGATGTTCTTGCACGTCGCAATGCGTGATTTAAGAGTTTTCTAAAAATTTTCTTAAAAGATTAGCACTCGAGTTGTTAGAGTGCTAAATTCGCGGTATTATGAGGCACAGAGCGTAAGTGCGGTTGCGGACGTGATCGTCAGCCTCGTCGGATTGTTTCTTGCGTACGAAATTAATATCTCTTATGAAAGGGGTGGCAACAGTGTCGATTAAGCTCACACCGTTGGAGGATAAGATTATTGTTAAGCAAGCTCAAGCGGAAACTCAAACTGCTTCTGGCTTGTATATTCCAGATAATGCCAAGGAAAAGCCACAGCAGGGTGAAGTTCTTGCAGTAGGTCCTGGTCGTCGCGACGACAAGGGCGAGCGCATTCCTATGGACGTTAAGGTTGGAGACAAGGTTCTTTATTCCAAGTACGGCGGAACTGAAGTGCATTACGAAGGTGAGGACTACTTAATCGTGTCTTCTCGCGATGTGCTTGCTATTCTTGGCTAGTATTTAGCCGGTTGAAGCAATAAAACTTACGCTGGAAATGACGGAAACGTTGTTCCCAGCGTTTTTTATTGTGGTACGTAAGAATGCACTGTGGAATATTTGGATAAGCGGCAGAAACTTTACGTGGGTGTAAAGTTTCGGTCGTTTTTTGGCTTGGAAACGGCAGTTTCTTTACATGCGTGCGTAGTTTCGGTCGGATTTCGCTATTGCGCAGTTAAGGCATGTGTGGAGTATGATGGAGAAGTATGACATACAAACATCGCAATATTGTAGATACGATTCCTAGCTATAAGCAGGGTAAGCCAGCTCCTAAATTGGACGGCATTCGTGCGTATAAGATTTCTAGTAACGAAAATCCTTATGAGCCTTTGCAAAGCGTAAAAGAAGCGATCTCAAATCGCGCGCTTAATGTGATAAACCGTTATCCTAATATGCGTGGCACAGAAGTTGTTGAAGAACTTGCTAAGCGTTTTGGTGTGACTGCAGACGAAGTAGTGCTTGGTTGCGGCTCTACGGAAGTTATTACGCAGCTTGTTGACTTGGTTGCAGGTCCGGGAGATGAGGTCATATATCCGTGGAGAAGCTTTGAAGCTTACCCGATTATTGTAACGGGAGCTGGTGCTACAAGCGTTAAGATTCCTAACCGTCCTGATGGTTCTCACGATGTTGACGCTATGATTGCAGCTATTAACGATCGCACGCGTTTGGTTATTTTGAATAATCCTAATAATCCAACTTCAGCTGCTCTTAGCGAAGAAGAAGCTCGCAAGGTGTTAGATGCTGTGCCAAGTGACGTTCTTGTGCTTATTGACGAAGCTTATGTGCAGTTTAATACAGCGAAAGGCACTGCAAATGGCGTAAAACTGTACCATGAGTATCCAAATGTAGTTGTTGCTCAAACGTTCTCCAAGGCTTATGGATTGGCAGGTTTGCGCATTGGTTATGGCATTGCTCCGGCTGAAGTTGTAGACGGTATGCGCAAGGTTGCTGTGCCATTTGGAGTGTCTCAAATAGCGCAGGTCGCAGCTTTGGCTTCTTTGGAAGATGACGCAAGCAATGAGATGAATACTCGTGTTGCATCTCTTGTTGCTGAGCGTGAGCGCATTCTTGAAGCTTTACGCGAGCAAGGCTGGAATATTGAGGATGCGTACGCAAACTTCTTCTGGATGCCATTTGGGGCAGATACTGAGAAAGTAACAGAACATTTTATTGCTGCAGGATTGTCTGTTCGCGCTTTTGCTGGTGAAGGTATTCGCATTAGTATCGGTGAGCGCGAGGCTAATGACAGGGTTTTGACAGTTTGCGAAAATTTAAAAAAAGAGGGTTTTTCGCTAAATAACTAGCTTTTTTGCATAAAAGTTTTGCTTTCGGCGTGTCTTAGTCTTGCATTAGTCGCGATTTCGTGGCAAAATAACAAAGTTGCCGTTTGAAGTTCACTTCTTACGGAGACTGCTGGCGGGTTTCCCAAGTGGTCAAAGGGAGCTGACTGTAAATCAGCCGCTTCGTGCTTCAGTGGTTCGAATCCACTACCCGCCACGCCTCGATAGCTCAGTGGTAGAGCACTTCCTTGGTAAGGAAGAGGTCGTGAGTCCGATTCTCACTCGAGGCTCTCTGGCGGGGTAGCTCAGCTGGCTAGAGCGTACGACTCATAATCGTAAGGTCAAGAGTTCGAGTCTCTTCCTCGCTACAACGGCCAGTAGGAGACTGGCTGGCCAATAATGAATTGTAGAGGTGAACGAAATGGCAAGCAAGAGCGCCGACATCCGTCCGGGCATTACGATGGCATGCACGGAGTGCAAAGAGCGTAATTACATCACGACGAAGAATCGTCGCAATACGCCTGATCGTCTTGAGTTGAACAAGTTCTGCCCACGCTGCGGCAAGCATACGCTTCATCGCGAGACTCGCTGAATTTTCAGCTTACTGCGCTCACGATTTCGGCTTGTTTAAGCTTGTTGCTAGTTGCGCAGATTTTATTCTTATTACCCCGCTTAATGCGGGGTTTTTGTTATTTATTGCTGTTAATAT
>NQOP01000002.1:309897-310303 GCA_003585845.1 Bifidobacteriaceae bacterium NR021 | reverse complement strand
GGCGTAGGTGGCAAAATTGCTCGTTTTATAGAGCCAAAAAGTCGCGTTGCTGTTATTGAAGCTGTAGAAGATGCTGATGAAGCTGGTTTGCCTTTATGTGTTATCGGCGGCGGCTCTAATATGCTTGTTAGCGATGAGAACTTCAACGGCGTTGTTGTGCGAGATGCTAGACGCGATATTCATGTGCTTGATGAAGCAGCACCTTCAGAAGATGGCATTGATTTGCAAAGTGGTGCTCATTTAGTGCATATTAATGCTGAAGCTGGTTGTAATTGGGATGATTTTGTTTCCCATACGATTTCTCTTGGCTTAGAGGGTGTAGAAGGTCTTTCTGGCATACCTGGCACTGTAGGGGCTTCTGTTGTACAAAATATTGGCGCTTATGGTCAGGAAGTATCTCAAAGTG
>NQOP01000002.1:308062-309108 GCA_003585845.1 Bifidobacteriaceae bacterium NR021 | reverse complement strand
AAATTTTGGGTATCGCACTTCATTGCTTAAAAAAAGCATGTACTCTTCAGCGGGAGTTCCTGCGGACTCGTATTTTCCTACTCCTCGTTACGTTGTACTGTCTGTTACTTTTTGTTTGAAGCATAATTCAACCGGCGTTGTTTCTCATTCGCAATTAGCTAATGCTTTGCACGTAGAATTGGGCGAGCGTATGCAAACAGCAGCAATACGTCGTGAAGTTTTGCGCGTTCGTGCTTCTAAAGGCATGCTTGAGGATGCTTCTCGTTACGATAAGCTGTGGATGCGTGGCACAAAGTGTGCTGAAGGTGTTGAATTTGCTTTGCGATTGCAAAGTGAAGACTATGTTACTGGTGAATTTTTAGAGGGCGATAATATTTACAGTGATCGTCATAGTTGCGGTAGTTTCTTTATGAATCCAATACTTAGCGCTAGTCAAGTCGATGCTTTACCAGAAGATGCTCCTAAATTTGACGCTGTTATGCAAGATGGATCGCATGGCATAAAAACTTCTGCAGCTTGGCTTATTGATCATGCTGGATTCCATAAAGGTTTTAGGCTTATAGAAAATGGGAAACCTTCTCCTGCAGGGCTTTCTTCATTGCATACTTTGGCACTTACTAATCGTAATAATGCTTCTTGTGACGACATTGCAAATTTGGCAAAAACTATTATCAGCGGTGTAAAAAGTAAGTTTGGTATAACGCTTATTCCTGAACCTGTTGTGATAAATATTTCTATAAACTGAAAATTTTACGAATATAATATGTTTTATGCAGTAATATATAAGTTTATTATTTAAATTTTCACAAATAATAAAGGAACACACGGTAAAACTACCATATAAGCAATGTTTTGTGTAATATTTACCTACATTATCTATATAAATTTTTTATTTAATTACATTTACAGAAATAAATAAAGGAAATTAAGTAAAAATTTTATGTAGGTGAAGTCGCAACTGTTTCGCAAATTTGTTAATTCGCTTCTGATTGCGGCATACCTTTATACCTATACCTCAACGAAAGTGCGTTTATTATGCAAATATG
>NQOP01000002.1:304631-307268 GCA_003585845.1 Bifidobacteriaceae bacterium NR021 | reverse complement strand
GAACGCCATCTTAAACGTACATTAAATTCTTGGGATTTGGCAGTTATGGGTGTTGCTGTCGCAGTGGGTGCCGGTATTTTCTCTGTCGGTGCTCAAGCTGCAGCATTCCATGCTGGTCCTGCTGTAATTATTAGCTTTATTATTGCAGGTATTGTGTGCGGTTCTGCTGCAATGTGCTACGCAGAATTTGCTTCAATGATCCCAGTTGCTGGATCTGCTTATACGTTTACATATACTACAGTTGGTGAGCTTATTGCATGGATTATCGGCTGGGATATGATCCTGGAAATGCTGATGGCTGGCTCAGTAATTTCAAAGTATTGGGGCGTTTATCTTAACGATTTAATGAAGCTTTTCGGTTTGAATATGACCACGACTTTTAACTTAGGTGGTTTCAATATTGATGTCGCTCCAATCATAATCGTTGCATTCTTTACAACTATGCTTGTTCTTGGAACTAAGCTTTCTGCACGCTTCGACGGCGCTTTAACAATCTTGAAGATTGGTATCGTTCTGTTCGTGGTTGTTGTTGGCTTCTTCTACATTAAAGTTTCCAACTTTACGCCATTTGTTCCACCTGCAACTAACGCTGCAAACGTAAAGGGATTGGAAGTCTCTGGTGTTATGAGCCAGCCTTTATGGCAGTGGGTAACCGGTATGCAGCCAGCCGTTTATGGTGTTCCTGGCATTCTTTCCGGCGCGGCTCTCGTGTTCTTCGCATTCATCGGTTTTGACGTTGTGGCAACCACAGCAGAAGAAACTAAGGATCCGCACAAGAACATTCCACGAGGTATTGGTCTTGGTTTGTTCATTGTTACTGTTCTTTACATCCTTGTCGCAGTAGTAACAACCGGTATGGTTTCCTATAAGAAAATGGCAGAGCAGCCATCTCCATCGCTTTCCACAAGCTTCGAACTTGTGGGAGCTACTTGGGCTGCAAAGATTATCTCCCTCGGCATTGTTATTGGTTTGACAACCGTTGTGATGGTGCTTTTGCTTGGTCTTACGCGCATCATCTTCGCTGTGAGCCGCGATGGTTTGCTTCCACGTAGCTTCTCTAAGGTAAGCAAGCGTGGTATTCCTGCAAGACTTCAGATTGTTGCTGGCATTGTTGTGGCAGTTGTTGCTTCCACTCTCGATATTGGCATTCTTTCCGACATGGTGAACATTGGTACGCTTTCTGCGTTCTTGCTCGTTTCTGCTGGTGTGCCGATTATGCGTATGCGCAGGCCAGATTTGCACCGTTCGTTTAGCGTGCCAGGAAATCCGTGGCTTCCGCTGTTCGCAGCTCTTTCCACATTCTGGCTCATGCTTAACTTGTCTGTGCTTACGTGGATTCGTTTTGCAGTGTGGCTGGCAATCGGTTTTGCTGTGTACTTCGGCTACTCTTACCGCAATTCGTTGCTCGGTAGGCAAATGCGTAAAGCTAAGCAGCTCGGTGTTCCTGTTGAAACTTTGTTTGCTCAAGATGCTGCCGCTGCAGAAAAGGTAGCTGAAGGAGAAACAGAAGAGCAGGCTCGTGCAGAAGTTCAAGCTGAGGTGTCTGCTGCGTCCTCGCAAAATAATCAAAATTAATAAATTATTTATTTAGCAAGAAGTCGGCATACGGTTATATCGCATGCCGACTTTTTGTGTCATAGACTTTTCAAAAATGTTCTATAATAGAAAAGTTGCATAAAACAGAAAGGAGGGCATTATGCCATATGTAATTGCAGAGCCTTGCGTAGATGTAAAAGATAAAGCATGTGTAGACGAATGTCCTGTGGACTGTATTTATGAGGGCGATCGCACGCTTTATATTAACCCGAACGAGTGTGTTGATTGCGGAGCATGCGAGCCAGCTTGCCCAGTAGAGGCTATTTTTTACGAGGATGATTTGCCGGAAGGCTGGGAGTGGTATCGCGATGCTGCGGTTGATTATTTCGATAAGCTCGGAGATTTGGGAGGAGCTACGGATGCTGGAGCTTCCGGATGGGACGAAGCTCGCGTAGCTGCACTGCCTCCGCGACGACCTGCCTGAGAGCTTAAAGCCCGCGCTCAGTGCAAAAAATCTCAAATCTCTATCTCGTTAGTATTCGTGCAACTAGAATTACTACAATCCAATATGAGCCGCGTTGTCGCCGTATTTTTTGCGAACGGCATCTAAAGCGTGTTCTGCGTGACGCAATCTAGTATTTTTATTCATTGCGGACATGCTGTTTTGCGTAGGATTTTTAGATTCGCGAGTATTTTCCTCCATAATATCGTTTATAGAAGGCTGGAGTGAAACCTTATTTGCTTGCACAAGATTATTTGCTGTAACACCAGCCAAACGAACCGCGCTTAAAAGCTTTGTGTTATTGCCTCCCAGAATGTAATTATGCACAGTTGGATTAGCTTTAGAAAGCAAAACAACGACATGCTCGTAAAACTCATGTGTTGAATCAGTTGCATTTTGCAAAGTAGAAGATCTAGTAACATAGTGCAAATCGCTAAATCGCAGTTTTAGCGTTATAGTGCGTGCCATAAGCTTTCTTTTTCGCAACTGTTGAGTTACCTCGCTGCAGCATTGCTGTAGTAATTGTTTAACAGCATTCTCGTCTGTTGTGTCTGCATCAAGAGTTCGCTCAGTTCCAATGGATTTTTCAGGCGCATGAG
>NQOP01000002.1:299513-303895 GCA_003585845.1 Bifidobacteriaceae bacterium NR021 | reverse complement strand
ACCTGTTATGCGAGTAAGTGTTGCTTCGTCAACATTTTTAAGCGACGCAACAGTAGATAAGCCCCAATCCTCAAGCTTATGTATTAAAGATGAGCCAATTCCTGGTATTGCGCGCAAGGGCATTATTGACACAAAATCTTCATTACATTTTTGCGGAATAAGAAGCATTCCGTTAGGTTTTGCGTTAGTTGAAGCCATTTTTGCAATAAGTTTATTGCTGGCAATGCCGACCGAGCATGTAATATGATACTTTTCAAATACTTCTTTTCGTACCCAAGTTCCAATATTTACAGGCGATTTCCACTGTAATAAAGCCGATTTAACATTCATATAGCATTCGTCAACAGAAACTTTTTCAACTTGATTAGTAATATGCAAAAAAATGTTTTCAAAAATACTTTTGGAAACGCTTGAATAATAAGGAATGTCAACTGGCAAGAAAACTCCTTGTGGACAAAGATTTCTAGCCTTAACAACTGGCATAGCAGAATTAACACCGTAAGCACGCGCTTCATAGCTTGCTGCAGAAACAACAGCACGATTTCCTGTGCCAATAATAAGCGGCTTTCCTTTAAGCTCTGGATGTCTCGCAACTTCTAACGAAGCATAAAATGCATCCATGTCGACGTGAAGTATGTTACAACCTGAGGTGTCCTGCCCCCAATCACGTTTCGCTGCTTGTACTCTCGGTGCTGTACTCATAAGTTTATAATAGAACAAACGTTCGATTTTGCGGAAAATTTTTGCGTATAAAACTAATGTTTTTGCAAAAAAGCGTATGTCGACTAAATATTAATGTAGGGTTGTTGCTATGAAGCAATTTGTCGTCAATCTTTTACATCGCATGCCAGTGCTGCTTATTATCGTCATTGAGGCTTCAATGGTGTATACAGCAACTTCTGTTGCAAAAGTAGCTTTTAGCCAACTGGATCCTCTGTACGCAGTGTGGTATCGCGTAGGATTTATGACATTGTTGCTTTTGGCTTGGAGGAGACCATTTTCTCGCAGCAAACGTAGTCTTTTGCCAAAAACGCTACGAGAATGGGGAATTGTTGCGTCTGTTGGTGTGTCGTTAGTTGCTATGAACACTATGTTTTATGTTGCTATTAGTTGTATGGCTGTTGGTGTTGCAGTGACTATAGAATTCATAGGTCCTTTGCTTGTGGCTGTTATTACAGGTCATGAATGGCGAGAGCGTGTGGGAATTGTTATTGCTGTTTGTGGCATTATGTTGTTAGCTAGCGCTTCTATGCATAGTTCAGTAAGCCCACATTTTCTAATTGGCTTATTCGCTATTCTTGTTGGCGGTTCAATGTGGGGCCTATATATTGTTTCAGGTCGCATGTTGGCAAAAAGTTCGCACGCTATTGATCGTGTAAGTGTTGCAGCTCTTATTGGTTGGTTGCTGCAGTCTATTGTTCTTGCTGTTCCTGCAGTGCAGCATGTTATTTCGCCTAAACCAGAAGCTACTTGGGCTGCTCGCCCTGGTGGTTCTTTTGCTTTACTTGCGTTAATGCTGGTGATTGCAGTATGTGCTTCATTCTTCCCGGCTTTGCTGGACCAGGTTTTACTTAAGCGCGTTAGTTCTGCAAAATACTCTGTTATGCAAGCATTGTATCCTGCAATCGCGGTTGTTATTGGAATGGGATTTGGTGAAATTCCAACATTAACTGATATTGCAGGAATAATTCTTGTTATGCTTGCTGTAGTTGTGACGTTCTCTGGGGATCGTAATCCTATGTAACACTTGGCATTTTTATATTAAATCTTATTTTAAAGTGTGTCGCCAAGCTTGTTTACAGTCCTTAAGAGGTGCTATAGTGTCAATCTGTTGCTGTTATGTACAGTAAACAAGTGGAGTCATGCCTGAGTGGCCGATAGGGGCACCCTGCTAAGGTGTTAGTCGTGTAAGCGGCTCGAGAGTTCGAATCTCTCTGACTCCGCAAGTTACTCCGGATTGCTTTTTGCAGTCCGGAGTTTTTGTTTTTTGTTTTATAAATTGCGTATAGAAAACGTGCAGTATGCAATTAAAATACGCTTATCTTACACTTTAGAAATAAAAATAATATATCAAAAGAAAAAATTTGTGGATTTGTGGATAGTTCCGTATTTTTGCTCAAGCTTTTAACCACAATGTTAAAAAAATATTTACTCATACTTTCTTTAAGCTCATAGTTGACTCATGAACGCTTATTAAAAGTGTTCAAAATAATATTTAAAGGGTTGGGCTAAAGGAGATTTTTATGAAAAAGTATGGAGGGAAGCATAATAGTGCTCGTAGTGATAACAATATGCGCACTAGTATGAAACGTAAAACTATTCGTAGGATGTCAGCATTTTTTGCTTCTATTTTTATAATTCCTACTATATTCTGTTCGCATTTGGCTCTAGGCTATGATGAGCCTGGCGTATTTTATAAGGTTTCAGACACAATAGAGTGGCTTAAAGATCGTACTTATCGCAGAAAGCTTTCTGCTACACCAAATTATTGGGGTAAAGGATATATGTCTTATTGTATTGAAGCAGGTGCAGATTTTAAACGTGATTCGGATGATTGGAGGCAAGAACTTGGCAAAGATTATCGCATTGCTGCAAAAATGATAAAAACCTATAGCAACAATAGTGATCCGATTTCTCAAGCATCTGTAGCTTTTACAATGCATGATCACTTCGACCTTACAAAAGATGAGTGGAAAAAAGCTGTAGATAACGGTTTTGAAGATGTTTCCACTGATACTTTGAAGAAAAATGCTAAGAATTGGTGGGAAGAAGCCGAAAGGAATACTCCTATGACCTTAGATTTTAATCAAAAGTATACTTCGGGAAAGCATGCTGGAGTTGTGCGTGTAATAGTGAGAAATATTGATGGCAATCCTCTTAAAGATGTTCCTATTAGGCTTGAATCTGAAAACGGTTTAGTTAAATTTAATGGTGGTAAACAATCTGTTGAAGTAAAGTCAAAAAATGGAGCAGTAGATATTCCTTGGAGTTCTAGTGGGAATGGTAGTGCCAAAGTTAAAGTTGGATTTTTAGCTCCTAAAGCTGAAAGATATTATTCACCTAAATATCAAGACGAGATACGTTCTATAAGCGATGCTGAATATAGTGAAAAAATTGTGTTTGAAGTAAAAAACAGTTTCCAACCAACTCTTACTTCAAAAGTTGCAAAACATGAGCTGCGTGTTGGTGAGAATGTTGATAGTACAGTAACTAGTGGAGTGCGTGAAAAAGATAGTTGGATAAACGGAGTTAGTCTGCACGCACAAGGATATTATTTCGTTGGATCTGCTAAAGATATTTTGCAAATTAGGCAACGCAACAATGGTGAATCTGCAGTTCAATACTTGAAGCGTATTAGAGCTTTGCCAAATTTGCGACAGGTTGCTGCGTCAAGAGCTTACTTCTCTAGGGCTAATGAAAGTGTGAATACTAAGGCTAAACGTGCAAATGGCGATATTAGTGCATCAGATTTGAAGGAAGCTGAAGATTACAAAGTCGCTGATAATGAAGCTGGTCTTTTTGGCACATGGGTTTGGATTATTTCTCGTGATGCGCAGAAAAAAGAAGATGCAGATAAATTAGATGATGAAGTTGTGAAAGTATTTGGTTCTGCAGATTCTACTTCTGTATACCAAGCAACTATAAGTTCTGATGTTGTTACAAAGCAGAAAATTGTTGGTATTGGCACAGAAATTGTTAGTGAAATCACTGTAAGAGGTCTTCCGGAAACATATGGATCGTTTAAAGGTAATGAAACATATGGTTTTAATGGTGACAAAAAGGCTCACATCCGTGTTTGGTGGGCTGGAGAAGGCAGTGAAAAAAGCACTAAAAAAGATAATGAAAAATATATGCCGGGATCTAAAGGTGAAGCAGCCGAGCAAGAGCCAAAAGAAGATGCGCATCATCATCTAATTGGTAATTGGGAGGTTCCAGCAGTAAATGGGGTTTATAAGGTTGGTAATGGAAGCATTACAATGCGCCCTATTGCTGGAGTCAATAGATCTTCTTCGGATCCGAAAGTTTTGAAGGATAATGTGCATATTCGCGCCAATAAAAATAGTGAGTCAGGATGGTATGTGTTTGTTTATGATTTTCCTGGTTCTTCGCGAGCTTTAGCTAATAAATCTGCGTATAACGGATTGTGGAGTCGTGCCTTAGTTGAACCGAATGTTTTAACTACTCCTGTATCTGTTACAACTAGAGTAAGCGATGAAAAAGTTAAGGCTGGTGAAAAGTTCCACGATAATGCTCGTATTACTGGCACGTTGCCAAAAGGAAGTTACGTAGTGTTTAGTGCATACGAGTATGAAGAAGGTAAGGAAAATAAGAGTGATTCTAGCGATGCTAAGAAGGGCGATGCTAAGAAGGGCAGTAATTCT
>NQOP01000002.1:283231-298778 GCA_003585845.1 Bifidobacteriaceae bacterium NR021 | reverse complement strand
GGAGACTAACGAAGCTAAGGAAACTAAGGAGACTAACGAAGCTAAGGAAACTAAGGAGACTAAGGAAACTGTAATATCTGCTGAAATTGAGAAAAAAATGCCTCAATCTCGCGTAAATATTACAGATAAGCAGGCTGAAGAAAGTAAGAAGTCTTCTATTTCTGTAAGTTCTGCAGATATTACATTAGATCATGAAGGAACTATTTATTGGAAAGCTGAAGTTTACGATGCTCAGGGTAATCCTTTAGCGACTCATGTATTGGGTGTAGAAGGAGAGACTGTGCAAGTTTCCGGCGTCGAGGATCGTTCTAAGAATGATAAGAATGATGGAAATGATGAGCATAATGAAAATGATGAGAAAAATGAAAAAACTTTGAGTAATGAAAATGATGAAAAAAATAGTAATGAAAATAAGGAGAATGGCAAAGAAACAAAAGAAACAAAAGAAACAAAAGAAAATGCAGAAGAAAATCATAGTAAAACTGGCAGTGATGAAACGGCTAGCAGTGATGATTCAACTGATTCGAAAAATGATGGGAACGATCATACTTCCAATCAACATGTCGGTACGAATAGCAACGAAAACGCTAGTAAGAATTATGTTAATCAAAGTAGTACAATTCCAGCATCGCTTGCTGTTACTGGTGCTTCTTCAGTAACTGTGATACTTCTGGCTGTTATTACGTTAACATTTGCTTCAGGTTTATCGTTAGGTCGTTTTTCATCTATAGTTCCTAAGCATGGGAGAATGTCTGGTGGAGCGCGACATGGCGGGATTCCTCCAATGAGGCGTCGGTTAGTGAAATAGCGCATTTTTAATGTAGAATATTTGGCGCGTTAGTCTATTGAGATTTTTTTGAAGTAGATTAACGCGTCATTTTGCAATAAATAATGTGATGTTGCATAATGATAATTACAACGATTTATTGTGTTAATTTGTATATGATGTTATAACCTTTATGTTGTTATTTAATTGATAAATCGGAGTGACGATGAAAAATTATGATATTGATAAAGAAAAACTGATAGTACGCATGCATCGGGTACAAGGTCAGCTTGAAGCAGTCAATACTATGATTGAAAACGATGCAAAATGTCAAGATATTCTTATGCAGCTTTCAGCTGCAACTGCTGCTTTACATTCTTTAGCAGTAATAGTTGCGAGAGAACATGTCAATAAAGAAATACATGAATCCGTAAAAATTGGTACTAAAGATGCTGCCAATTCTGCAATGGAAGATATTTCGGGTATTATTGACAGGTTATTGCGTTACGAAAAAGCTTAGTATTGGTAGTGTCTAGTGGCTGATTTGCATAATATTTTGCGCACCGTTCGTCAATTGCAATCGCATCCTTGTGAAGCTTCTTTCGTAGAGAAAAAATCAGAGTTTATTGGGTGCATTTGTCATATTGATAATCTTGACGACGCTGTGGAATTTATGCAATCAGTGCGTTTTAAGAATCCTAAAGCTCGCCATGTTGCTTATGCTGCCATTTGTGGTTCGTCGAAAGCTCAATTGCGTGAGCGCATGAGTGACGATGGTGAGCCAACTGGAACAGCAGGAAAACCAATATTAGATGTACTTAGATCATCAAATTTAACAGATTGTGTAGTAACAGTAACGCGATATTTTGGCGGTATTTTGCTTGGAGCAGGCGGTTTAACCAGAGCTTATGCGCGTGCAGCAAGTATGGCAGTAGAATCTGCGCAAATAGTTGATATTATTACGTGCACTCGTTTTACTTGCAAGTTGCAATATCAACAATTGCGAATGTTGCAGCATATTGTAAGCCAAATGGAAGGCATAATTGACAACGAAATTTATGGTGCTGAAATTTCTCTTAATATTGCTATTCCAACTTTAAAATCACAAGAATTTCTTGATATTGTTCAGAATGCTTTTTCTGGAAGCGTTGTGCCGAAAGCAGATGGTACTCTAAGTAATAAGCTGATAGATACTAAGCGTTAAAGGTGATTTCATGGAAAAGACTAATGAAAAAACAAACACTACTGACGATTCATCTTATGAACCTTTAACTGCTGTATACGAGCATTTGCGACATAGCGAGGATTCAGCTGAGCTCCATGAATTTGCTAGGAGAGAATTACCGGATCGATCAGACCAAGCGGCATTTTCTAGAGCTACTTCCTTGCTTGAAGCAGTTGCAGGTAATATCAATACTCCAGAAGAAGACCGTATTTATTTAGCTACAGAAATGCCTTTTCCAAACATATTAGTGAAACTTTCTGAAGATTCTGCTGATAAAGTGCGTTTGGCTGTTGCTGAAAATAAAAATGCTAAAAATTGGTTAGTTGGAAGACTTACTAAAGATTCATGTAATGCAGTTAGAGATGCTGCATTATGTAATCCAAAAGCTTCTTGGAAAATGCGTTTAGAGGGCGCGCAATCAGATGGCATAAGTGCTGAAACGCTGAAATATTTAGCCTCCCTCGGTGTTAGTGCAGAAGAAAACGCTCCGGTTGTGTTAGCTTCCATGGTACGAAGAGCTGTTGCGCTAAATCCTGGTGTTCCACAAAACGTGCTGCAAGAACTATGCAACGATAAATCTGAAGATGTATCATTAGCGGCGCGCAGTCGTTGCTAACGCGAATAATGGAGCGTATGGATAATACAACAGATGAAGAAGTAGCAATGAAGCCATTACACCGTCTTGCTGAATTAATGGGCGTTGGCGTGAGTTTTATTGGTTCGGATAATCAAAAACACGAGATTCAAGATAACGTATTAGTTTCTGTCTTAGGCGCATTAGGCGTAGACGCTTCTAGCGATGCTGCAATAGAAAAATCTACAAACGACGTTTTAGCGTATCGACACGGTCGTATTGTTGCTCCAACAGTTTTGCATACTGTTGGTAAGTGCGATGAAGTAACTGTGAATACTGGAATTCTTGAGTATCCAGTGGCAACTATTACGTTGGAAAATGGCGAACAGTATGAGGGTGAATTAGAAATCGTGCCTAACGATAATACCACCGCATACCCTGTAAATGGCAAGTTTGTAGCTACGTCTTCAATTAAAATTCCTGAAGATTTACCAATGGGCTATCACACATTGCGTGTGACAGTTGGTGAGCGACAAGAAGAAGCAACGCTTATTAGCGCTCCAGAAAGCATTGATACGCTTAATTCCTTGGAGCCAAATGGAGAACAGCTTTGGGGATGGATGGCACAACTTTACTCAATCCGTTCTTCAAAGTCTTGGGGCGTTGGTGATTTTGTTGATTTGTCAACTCTTCTTACTGAAGCTAAACAAAAAACTGGTGCTGACTTTGTGCTAATAAACCCAATGCATGCAGGTGAGCCTGTAACTCCGCTTACTCCATCTCCATACTTGCCTGTTGCTCGAGGAATGGTAAACGTAACGTATATTCGCCCAGAAAGTATTCTTGAGTACGAAACGTTAGACGATAAAACTCGCGAAGAAATTGAAAATCTGCATGGACAGGTTGAGCCACTTAACAATGACGCGCAAATAATAGACCGTGATTCCATGTGGCGTGTAAAAATGCGTGCATTGTGGCTGATTTTCAAGGCTGGTATGTCTGAAGATCGCGCTCGCATTTTTAATGAGTTTAAGCATGAGATGGGTGACAGGCTTGAATCTTATGCCACTTGGTGCTTGTGCTACGACAAGTGGGGTGCTCCAAAGGGTGACGATTGCTGGGAGAAGACTCTTACTAAGGATTCTGATCAGGTTCGTGAATTAGCTAATCGTTTCCCAGATACTCTTGAGTTTTATCGTTGGCTTGAGTGGGTTGCTTTTACGCAATTGCATGATGCTCAAGTTGCTGCACGTAAAGCTGGTATGAAAATCGGCATTATGTCTGATATGGCTGTTGGCGTGCATCCTGCAGGATCTGAAGTTTGGTGGAATCCAGAGCGATTTGCTAACGGAGCTACTGTTGGTGCTCCGCCTGATTACTTCAATCAGCAAGGTCAAGATTGGTCTCAGCCACCTTTGCATCCATTTGAGCTTGAGCGTACTGGTTTTAAAACATACCGAGATATGGTTCATGGAATGTTTGCTTCAGCTGGTGCTGTTCGCATTGACCATATTCTTGGACTTTTCCGCTTGTGGTGGATTCCAGAAGGTTCAGCTCCAAGTGGCGGTGCTTACGTTTACTACGATGCTGACATTATGCTCGGCATTTTGGCAATCGAAGCCGCTCGCGCTCACGGCGTAGTTGTTGGCGAAGATTTGGGTGTTTTGCCTGCAAATGCTTTGGAAGTGTTGCGCAAGAAGGCTGTGCTTGGTTGCACTGTTGAATGGTTCGAAGAGCGTGATGGTGAGTTCCGCACTCCAGATAAGTGGCGCGAAATGACGCTTGCTTCCGTAAATACGCATGATTTGCCTCCTGCTGCCGGCTATTTGCGCTATGAGCAAGTTAATATTCGTGAGCGCTTGCACTTGCTTACTGGTTCTGTTGAAGAATTCCGCGCTGGCGCTGAGGCAGAGCATCGTGCAATGATGCGAATGCTGGTCAAAGGCGGTTATTTGGATGCTCAATTGCTTGAAGATGAAGAAGCTCATACTCAGGAAATTGTTGAAGCATTGTATCGCGCTTTGAAGGATGCTCCTTCGCGTTTGCTTGCTGCTTCTTTGGTTGATGCAGTTGGAGAGTATCGTGCGCAAAATCAGCCTGGAACTAATGACGAGTATCCAAATTGGCGTATTCCGTTAGCTGATGGTGAAGGCAATCCTGTGTCTTTGGACAATATGTTTGATTTGCCTCGAGTGCAGTCGCTTGCTGCGATTATGAATGCATAACATTTTGTGATTTATTTTGTTTAGCAATTTGTTTTGTATTCGTCTCAGCCTTATATAAAATATACATTTGCAAGTAGTCGCCACTTGGCGATATACTTGCAGATTGTTGTGTTTCCCTAAGGGGTCCTTCAAAGCGCTTTTCCCACTCGCCATCGAGGACTTTCAGGGAGCCCACGGATTATGAGTAAAATATTTTCCATAAACCAAGAAAATATACGCTCGAAACACAATAGAGAAAAGGTACGATTGTGAAGACTTTCACACCGAAACCAGCAGATTTAACTCATGACTGGTACATCATCGATGCCACTGACGTGGTACTTGGTCGTTTGGCCTCTCAGGTAGCAATCTTGCTGCGTGGTAAGAATAAGCCAACGTTTGCTCCTCATGCTGATTCTGGCAATCACGTTATTATTATTAACGCTGAAAAGATTGCATTGACCGGCAACAAGTTGAGCAAGGAATTATATTCCCACTCTGGTCGTCCAGGCGGCCTTCGTCGTGACAGCTATGAAGAGCTTTTGGAGAAGAATCCAAAGCGCATTATCATGGCTGCTGTCAAGGGCATGCTTCCAAAGAATCGTCTTGCTAAGGTGCAGCTTGACCGCCTTCGTGTGTTCACTGGCGCTGAGCATCCGCACACTTCGCAGAAGCCACAGGTCTTCGAGATCGCTCAGGTCTCTCAGCAGGCTAAGTGAGATCAAGGAGAATAGATATGGCAGAAAATAACAACTCCGCGGTTCTTGAGAACGAAGAAGAACTGACTAGCTACACCACTGAAACTAACGCTGGCGCAGGCACTGGTACTTCCGCCATCGAGCCAGGCTACGGCACTGGTCGTCGTAAGGAAGCTGTTGCTCGCGTGCGTTTGGTTCCAGGCTCCGGCAAGTGGACCATCAATGGCCGCACTTTGGAAGAGTACTTCCCATCCCGTTTGTTGCAGCGCGAAGTGAATTCACCAATCGTGTTGCTCAAGCTTGAAGGCAAGTTTGATGTTGTAGTCCTCGTTGACGGTGGTGGTACCACTGGTCAAGCTGGTGCTATTCGTTTGGGTGTTGCTCGTGCATTGAATGCTATCGATCGCGATGCAAACCGTGTTGCTTTGAAGAAGGCTGGCTTCTTGACTCGCGACGCTCGCGTTGTGGAACGCAAGAAGGCTGGTTTGCACAAGGCACGTCGTGCACCTCAGTTCTCGAAGCGTTAAGTTTCGCGAATTTATATTTGCAAATGGCTCCTGGTTTTGCTGGGAGCCATTTTTGTATTTTTATCATTAAATTAAATTAAATTTGTTTAGTAAATGTTATAAATAGTGTGTAACTAGCCGTTAAAATTGACATTCTAGAAAAATTTATCTATTAATCGAACATAAATCATTACAAATAAGAACAAATAACGAACAATAGAGGATAAAGCTCGCTCATAAATAGCGCAACTCGCTTCAAAGATGCGAAAGTACAGCAAAGAGGCTAAATTGTGACTTGTATCACATATTTAGCGGTGAATACTAGATTAGTCTGCTCATAAGTCTATTGATACCGCTGGTGGAACTATCGAGGAGGATACTCATGGTTGAGGCACAACACCAAGCCGAAACTGGCAAAACTGCTAGTGCTGATGACGTTGCGTTAGCTGCTCAAAATGAAGTTGATCAACTTGTTGAAAAAGCAACTGTCGCTTTGAATGAGTTTGAGAAGCTTAATCAGCAACAAATCGACCATATTGTCGCTAAAGCTTCAGTTGCAGCATTGAATAAACATTTGGTTCTTGCAAAGATGGCTGTTGACGAAACAGGCCGTGGTTTAGTAGAAGATAAAGCTACAAAAAATATCTTTGCATGCGAACATATTACGCATTATCTAGCAGGTCAAAAAACAGTTGGTATTATTCGCGAGGACGATGTTCTTGGAATTGACGAAATAGCTGAACCGGTTGGTATTGTTGCAGGCGTAACTCCAGTTACTAACCCAACTTCTACAGCTATTTTTAAATCGCTTATTGCACTTAAAACTCGTTGCCCAATTATTTTTGGATTCCATCCTTTCGCACAAAAGTGCTCTTCTGAAGCAGCTCGAATTGTTCGCGATGCTGCTGTTGCTGCGGGCGCGCCAAAAGATTGCATTCAGTGGATTGAGCATCCTTCAATTGAAGCTACTGGCGCATTAATGAAACATCCAAAGATCGCAACTATTCTTGCAACAGGCGGTCCTGGAATGGTTAAGGCAGCGTATTCTTCAGGAAAACCTGCTCTTGGTGTGGGTGCTGGAAATGCTCCTGCATATGTCGATAGTGACGTTGATATTGCGCGCGCTGCAAACGATTTGATTCTTTCAAAGCATTTTGATTACGGAATGATTTGTGCAACGGAGCAAGCAATTATTGCGCATAAGGACGTGTATGAGCCATTACTTCGCGAATTGAAGCGCAGGAAAGCATATTTTGTTAATGCTGACGAAAAAGCTAAGCTTGAACAATATATGTTTGGATGCACTGCATATTCTGGAAATACACCAAAACTTAATTCCGTTGTACCTGGTAAGTCTCCGCAATATATTGCGCACGAAGCTGGATTTGAAATTCCAGATGATGCTGTGATTTTGGTTGCAGAGTGCAAAGAAGTTGGCGAAATGGAGCCGCTTACTATGGAAAAGCTCGCTCCTGTGCATGCGATGTTGCGAGCAGAAAATAAGGAACAAGGCTTCGAGATGTGTGAGCAGATGCTTGTACATGGAGCTGGTCACACTGCTGTAATTCACACAAATAATCAAGATCTTGTGCGTGAATATGGCGTTCGTATGCATGCTTGCAGAATTGTTTGGAATTCTCCTGGATCTCTTGGTGGCGTTGGAGATATTTATAATGCTATTGCTCCTTCGCTTACTCTCGGATGCGGATCTTATGGTGGAAATTCTGTTTCTGGCAACGTACAGGCTATAAATCTTCTTAATATTAAGCGTATTGCACGAAGGAATAATAATATGCAATGGTTCAAGATTCCGGCTAAAACTTATTTTGAGCCGAATGCTATTCGTTATTTGAGGGATATGTACGGCGTTGAGCGCGCAGTTATTGTGTGCGATAAAGTTATGGAGCAACTTGGCGTAGTTGATAAGATTATTGATCAGCTTCGTGCTCGAGATAATCGCGTTACTTTCCGCATTATTGATTACGTTGAGCCTGAGCCAAGCGTTGAAACGGTTGAGCGTGGCGCCGCAATGATGCGTGACGAATTCCAGCCAGACACAATTATTGCTGTTGGTGGCGGCTCGCCAATGGATGCTTCTAAGATTATGTGGCTTATGTATGAGCATCCGGAGATTTCTTTTGCTGATTTGCGAGAAAAGTTCTTCGATATTCGTAAGCGCGCATTTAAGATTCCGCCTCTTGGTAGCAAAGCTAAGCTTGTTTGCATACCAACTTCTTCCGGAACTGGCTCTGAAGTTACGCCTTACGCTGTTATTACAGATCACAAGACTGGATACAAGTATCCTATTACGGATTACGCTTTGACTCCAACGGTTGCAATAGTCGATCCTGTTTTGGCTCGTACTCAGCCGCGTCGATTGGCATGCGATTCTGGTTTTGATGCCTTAACTCATGCTATGGAAGCTTATGTTTCTGTTTACGCAAATGATTTTACGGATGCTATGGCTTTGCATGCTTCGAAGCTTATTTGGGAAAATCTCAACGATTCTGTGAATTGCGAAGATTCTCAGCGCAAGGTTGAAGCGCAAGAAAAAATGCATAATGCAGCTACTATGGCTGGAATGGCGTTTGGCTCTGCATTCCTCGGAATGTGCCACGCTATGGCTCATACTATTGGTGCTTTGTGCCACGTTGTACACGGTCATACAAACGCAATTTTGCTGCCTTATGTTATTCGCTATAACGGTCAAATTCCGCAAGAGCCAACTAGCTGGCCAAAGTACAACCGCTATATTGCTCTTGAGAGATATCAGGAGATCGCTAAGAATCTCGGTGTAGATCCTGGTAAAACTCCTGAAGAAGGCGTTGAAAATCTTGCTCGTGCTGTTGAAGAGTATCGAAATGAAAAGCTTGGAATGGACGCTTCGTTTAAGGCTTGTGGCGTAGACGAAGAGTACTACTGGTCGATACTTGACAATATTGGCATGCGTGCTTACGAAGATCAGTGTGCGCCTGCAAATCCTCGTATTCCGCAAATTGAGGATATGAAGGATATTGCTATTGCTGCATATTATGGTGTTTCTCAAGAAGAAGGCCATCGCATGCGCTTGGAGCGTGAAGCGGCGTAATTATTTGCGTATTTAGTTAATAATGGCAGAAGCTCAACTAATTGTAGTTTCTGCCATTTTTTGTTGGAAAATAGCCGACACGCCCGGTTTTTAATAATCGAAGGTTGATGGTTTAATTACTTAGTTGCCTGTTTTAAGGCTCGCATATTGTAATTAAAAAAAGCGAGCGCGGAAGCAAAAACTTTGAATCGAAATCTTTTTGTATGAATAGGTTTTTGATGCCGCGCACTGATGTGGAATTACCCTAGGGGTTTATTCTCGCCGGTGCCCTTGAATTCAGGTTGGTAAACAGTAAACGAATCGCTAGAAAGGGCGGACGGCAATGGCGGGACAGAAAATCCGCATCAGGCTTAAGTCCTATGACCATGAGGTCATCGACCAATCGGCGAAGAAAATCGTCGAGACGGTGACGAACGCGGGCGCCACAGTAGTGGGTCCGGTTCCTCTGCCGACCGAGAAGAACGTGTTTGTTGTTATCCGTTCTCCTCATAAATACAAGGATTCTCGCGAGCATTTCGAGATGCGCACTCATAAGCGCCTCATTGACATCGTAGATCCAACGCCAAAGGCTGTGGATTCTTTGATGCACATTGACCTGCCTGCGGATGTAAACATCGAGATCAAGCTGTAGGAAGGGGGAGAAAGTAATGTCGCAGAATAAGAATCGCACTGCATTGCTCGGCCGCAAGCTGGGTATGTCGCAGGTTTGGGATGAAAACGGCTTCTTCGTCCCCGTAACTCTGGTTGAAGTTGCTACTAACGTAGTTACCGCTGTAAAGACTGTAGAGTCTGACGGTTATTGCGCAGTACAGCTCGGTTATGGCCAGATTGATCCTACCAAGGTGACTAAGCCATTGGCTGGTCATTTTGCAAAGGCTGGTGTAACTCCTCGTCGTCACCTCGCTGAGGTGCGTACCGAGAACGCAGCAGATTATCAGCCAGGTCAGGAATTGACTGCTGAATTGTTCGCTGAGGGTTCTGAAGTAGATGTCACTGGCACTACCAAGGGTAAGGGCTTTGCTGGCACTATCAAGCGTTGGGGCTTCAAGTCCTATCGCCGTACTCACGGCTCGCACAAGAACGAACGTCGCCCAGGTTCTGTGGGCGCTTGCGCAACTCCAAGCCGCATTTTGAAGGGCAAGCGTATGGCTGGTCGCATGGGTCATGTGACTTCCACCGCGCTTAACCTCACCATCGTTTCTTCGGATGTCGAGAACGGCATTCTCGCTATTAAGGGCGCTGTTCCAGGTCCTAAGGGCGCAATCGTTCTCGTCCGTTCGGCAGTGAAGGGAGCCTGATAATTATGGCAAACGTAACTCTGAACGTCACTGATACTAAGGGCAATGCAAGCGGAACCGTTGAAGCTCCTGCTGAAATTTTCGGCATCTCCAACGAAGACGTTTTAGCTCACGGCCCACTGGTTCATCAGGTCGTAATCGCTCAGCTTGCTGCTGCTCGTCAGGGCACCCATGCTGTGAAGAATCGTGCTAATGTTTCCGGCGGCGGTAAGAAGCCATGGAAGCAGAAGGGCACAGGTCGTGCTCGCCAAGGTTCCATTCGTGCTCCTCAGTGGGTACATGGTGGCGTTGTTCACGGTCCAGTTCCTCGTAAGTACGATCAGCGCACCCCGAAGAAGATGAAGGCTGCCGCTCTTCGCTACGTTCTTTCGGATCGTGCAAATGCTGGACGTATTGCTGTAGTTGACTTTGGTATTAAGGATGTGCCATCCACCAAGACAGCTGTTGCAGCACTTACCCCTGTGACCAATAACCAATTCACTACTGTTGTTCTTTCTCGTGAGAACATCAATGAGTGGATGTCTGTACGCAACATTCCAACTGTTCACGTGATCTTCGCTGATCAGCTCAACACTTACGATGTTGTTACAGCTCAGTACGTCGTCTTCTCCAAGGAAGGCTTCGAAGCCTTCGTTGCTGCTAAGACCGAGCCTGTCGTTAAGGAGGCCTGATTTAAATGGTCGCAGTCCATAACCCAGCACATGACGTAATTCTTAAGCCAGTTGTTTCTGAAAAAAGTTATGCAGCTTCTGATCGTGGTCAGTACACTTTCGTAGTGGCTCCAGATGCTAACAAGGTTCAGATCAAGCAGGCTATCGAAGAAATCTTCAAGGTCAAGGTGACAAACGTTAACACTTTGAACCGCGCTGGCAAGTTGAAGCGCTCTCGCACCGGTTTCGGCCGTCGTGTGAACCAGAAGCGTGCTATTGTCACCGTGGCTGAAGGTCAAACGATTGACATCTTTGGTAACTGAAGGCTAGCCGAGAAAAGTAAAGGAATACTATATTATGGCTATCCGCGTTTATAAGCCGACGACTGCAGGCCGTCGTAACGCTTCGGTTTCGGATTTTGCCGAGATCACGCGTTCTACGCCTGAAAAGTCGCTGGTACGCAAACTCAGCAAGACTGGTGGTCGTAACTCTTACGGCCGCATGACTTCTCGCCATCGCGGCGGCGGTCACAAGCGTCAGTATCGTCTCATCGACTTCAAGCGTTGGGACAAGGATGGCGTGCCAGCAAAGGTCGCTCATATTGAGTATGACCCTAATCGTTCCGCTCGCATCGCTTTGTTGCATTACGCAGACGGTGAGAAGCGTTACATTATCGCTCCTGAAGGCGTTGCCCAGGGTGATGTTATTGAGACCGGCGCTCAGGCTGATATTAAGCCAGGCAACAACCTGCCTCTGAAGAATATCCCAACCGGTACCGTGGTTCACGCAATTGAACTTCGTCCACTTGGTGGTGCGAAGATTGCTCGTTCCGCTGGTGCCGCTGTTCAGCTCGTCGCTAAGGATGGTGCTTATGCGCAGTTGCGTATGCCATCTGGCGAAATTCGTAACGTGGACGCTCGTTGCCGCGCTACTGTTGGCGAAGTAGGTAACTCCGATCACGCCAATATCGAGCTTGGTAAGGCAGGTCGCGCACGTTGGCTTGGTCGTAGACCAATCACCCGAGGCGAATCCATGAACCCTGTGGACCATCCACATGGTGGTCGCACCCGTGGTGGTAAGCCACCAGTTTCTCCATGGGGCAAGGGCGAGGTTCGTACACGTCGTCCAAAGAAGGCTTCGAACAAGATGATTGTTCGTCGTCGCCCGAATGGTAAGAACCGCAAGTAAGGGAGTGTCGAATAGATGACTCGTAGCATCAAGAAGGGCCCTTTCGTCGACGCCCACTTGCAGAAGAAAGTCGACGAGCAAAACGACAAGGGTACGCACAATGTCATTAAGACTTGGTCGCGTCGTTCGATGATCACTCCTGATTTCATTGGACACACCTTTGCCGTACATGATGGCCGCAAGCATGTGCCGGTATTCGTTACCGAAGCCATGGTTGGTCATAAGCTCGGTGAGTTCGCCCCGACCAAGACCTTTAAGGGTCATGTGAAGGACGACAAAAAGGCACGCCGCTAAAGGAGAGTTAGGACACATGGAAGCTAAAGCAATCGCTCGTCACGTCCGCGTGACGCCGCGCAAGGCTCGCCGCATGGTCGACCTCATCCGAGGCAAGCGTGCAAGCGAAGCTATTACCATTTTGAAGTTTGCTCCTCAGGACGCATCATTGCCGGTGCGCAAGGTTCTTGAAAGCGCGATCGCTAACGCTCGCGTTAAGGCTGAAAAAGCCGGTGAACCATTCCGTGAGCAGGACTTGGTCATCAAGGAAACCTATGTGGACGAGGGTGTAACGCTTAAGCGTTTCCGTGCTCGTGCACAGGGTCGCGCTGCGCGCATTAACAAGCGCACAAGCCATATCACTGTTATCGTCTCGCTTAAGGAAGGAGCCCGCTAAAGATGGGTCAGAAGATCAATCCTTTCGGCTATCGCCTGGGCATCACCGAGAATCATCGCTCTAAGTGGTTCTCTGACTCCAACAAAGCTGGCGAGCGTTATCGTGACTTCGTCCTTGAGGATGACAAGATTCGCAAGGAAATGAGCCATGACCTCGAGCGTGCTGGCGTATCTCGTATCGTTATCGAGCGCACTCGTGATCGCGTTCGTGTAGATATTCACACTGCTCGTCCGGGTATTATCATCGGTCGTCGTGGCGCTGAAGCTGAGCGCGTTCGCGCAAAGCTCGAGAAGCTCACAGGCAAGCAAGTACAGCTCAACATCTTCGAAGTGAAGAACGCTGCACTTGACGCTCAGTTGGTTGCTCAGGGAATTGCGGAGCAGTTGACAAACCGTGTTACATTCCGTCGTGCTATGCGTAAGGCACAGCAAGATGCAATGCGTGCAGGTGCCAAGGGTATCCGTATCAAGCTCTCCGGTCGCCTTGGTGGCGCCGAAATGAGCCGCTCTGAGTTCTATCGCGAGGGTCGCGTTCCACTGCAGACCCTTCGTGCCTTGATTGATTACGGCTTCTTTGAAGCTAAGACCACATACGGCCGCATCGGCGTAAAGGTCTGGATCTACAAGGGTGATATGACCGAGCGTGAGTTCGAAGAGCAGCAGGCTCAGCAGGGTAAGCGTGAAGGTCGTCGTGGTGGCGATCGTCGTCCACGTCGTGGCGCACGTCCTGCTAACCAGCAGAAGGCTGCTGAAGCACAGGCTGAAAAGCCAGCTGAAGCTGCAGCTGCTGAAGCTCCTGCCGCAACGGAAACGAAGGAGTGAGCAGATGCTTATCCCAAAGAGGACTAAATATCGTAAGCAGCACCGTCCTACCCGTAGCGGCATGTCTAAGGGTGGCACCGAGATCGCTTTCGGCGATTTTGGTATTCAGGCGCTGGCTCCGGCTTACATCACTAACCGACAGATCGAGGCAGCTCGTATCGCAATGACTCGCTACATTAAGCGTGGCGGTCGTGTGTGGATTACGATCTTCCCAGATCGTCCATTAACCAAGCACCCGCTTGGTGCGCGAATGGGTTCCGGTAAGGGTGCTCCAGAATTCTGGATTGCCAACATCCACCCAGGACGCGTAATGTTCGAGATCGGTGGTGTTTCTGAGGACATCGCTCGCGAGGCTTTGCGCCGCGCTATCGATAAGCTCCCAATGAAATGCCGTGTTATTGCGCGTGAAGGCGGTGACATCTGATGCCAGTCGGAACTGCAGACTACACCATCAAGAATTTGAACGAGAAGACAAATGCTGAGATCGAAGGCTTCTTGAAGAAGTCTAAGGAAGAGCTATTTAACTTGCGCTTCCAGGCAGCAACTGGTCAACTCGAAAACAGCGCTCGCCTCAAGGCGGTCAAGCACGACATTGCCAGGATGTATACTATCCTGCGTGAGCGTGAACTCGGCATCAGCCAAGAGCCTGGCGCCACTGAGGTCAAGGAGAAGTAAGCATGGCTGAGAACCAAGAGCGCAACTTCCGCAAGGTTCGTCGCGGCTACGTCGTGTCCGAGGCCATGGACAAGACAATCGCCGTTGAGCTGGAGCAGCGTTCGACACACCCGCTTTACGGTAAAGTCGTTCGCTCCACCCGCAAGGTCAAAGCCCATGATGAACACAACGAGGCACATATTGGCGACCTCGTGAGTATTATGGAAACTCGGCCACTGAGCAAGACCAAGCGTTGGCGTCTCGACTCGATTATCGAGCGCGCCAAGTAAACAAGTTCGGCAAGGCTCCGCGCTTCACCTGTGTCTGCTAATGTGGTAGACACAGGTGAGTGGGGAGAACCAGCTCGGCTAAGGAGAATCAATGATTCAGCAGGAAACGCGGCTTCATGTCGCCGACAACACGGGTGCTAAGGAGTTACTTGCCATCCGCGTGCTCGGTGGATCGAAGCGACGCTATGCCGGCATCGGCGACATCATCGTCGCCTCCGTCAAGGACGCGATCCCTGGCGGGTCGGTCAAGAAAGGCGACGTAGTTAAGGCTGTCGTCGTCCGTACTGTCAAGGAACATCGCCGTGTCGATGGTTCCTATATTAAGTTCGATGAGAACGCCGCCGTAATTCTCGGCTCCGGTCGTGAACCAAAAGGCACTCGTATCTTCGGACCAGTCGGTCGTGAATTGCGCGATCAGCGCTTCATGAAGATTGTGTCCCTTGCTCCGGAGGTGATCTGATATGGTAGCCAAGATTAAGTCCGGCGACCAGGTGAAGGTCATTCGCGGCAAGGATCGCGGTAAGGAAGGCAAAGTAGTTCGTGTACTAGCCGATGACCGTTTGATCGTAGAAGGCGTTCAGATCGTTAAGAAGCACGTTCGCGCCACCCAGCAGGGTCAGCAGGCGGGCATTGTTTCGGTTGAGGCTCCAATCCATCGCTCTAATGTGATGGTTATTGATCCAGAGACCAAGCAGCCTACACGCGTTGGCGTGATTGTTAAGCAAGAGGCTCGTGACGGCAAGGTTAAGACCGTGCGCGTGCGTGTCGCCAAGAAGTCCGGAAAGGAGCTGGCATGACCGATACTACAGTTGAGTTGCCGGCAACTCCGCGCTTAAAGCAACAATACAAGGATGAAATCGTACCAGCCTTGGAGAAAGAATTCGGCCACACTAATCCTATGCAGGTGGCTCGCGT
>NQOP01000002.1:281489-282455 GCA_003585845.1 Bifidobacteriaceae bacterium NR021 | reverse complement strand
GCGATTAAGGATCTCACTTTGATTGCCGGCCAGAAGCCAAAGGTAACTAAGGCAAAGAAGTCTGTCGCTCAGTTCCATTTGCGCGAAGGCCAGGCTATCGGTGCCTACGTAACTCTTCGTGGCGATCGTATGTGGGAATTCTTGGATCGTTTGCTCACTCTGGCTTTGCCTCGTATCCGCGATTTCCGTGGTATCAATGGCAACCAGTTTGACGGTCAGGGTAATTACAACTTTGGTCTTACGGAACAGTCTATGTTCCATGAGATCGATCCTGACTCGATTGATCATCAGCGTGGTATGGACATCACCGTGGTGACTACCACCAAGGACGATGTGGAGGCCAAGTCTTTGCTTAAGCACCTCGGTTTCCCATTCAAGGAGAACTGAAATGGCAAAAACCGCTCTGAAAAACAAGGCGGCCGCCAAGCCGAAGTTCAAGGTACGCGCTTATACGCGTTGCCAGGTTTGTGGTCGTCCTCACTCCGTGTATCGCAAGTTCGGTCTGTGCCGCATCTGCCTTCGTGAGAAGGCTCATCGCGGTGAGTTGCCGGGTGTTACGAAGTCCAGTTGGTAAATATCGACGCTGAAGGTCCACTGCTTGAAGACAAAGTTCTCATATAGAGGCGGTGGAAACCACGGCGAGAAAGGGCGTTAGCCCACATGACAATGACAGATCCAATCGCAGACATGTTGACACGTCTGCGTAATGCGAGCGCGGCAAAGCACGATACCGTGGAAATGCCGTACTCCAAATTCAAGGCGAATATCGCCGAGATTCTGAAGCACGAAGGCTATATTAAGGACTTCGCTGCTAAGGAAGCTAAGGTTGGACAGACGTTGGAAATTACGTTGAAGTATGGCTCCAATGGCCAGCGTTCTATCCAAGGCATCAAGCGCATTTCTAAGCCAGGCTTGCGTCGTTACGCAAAGTCTGATGCTTTGCCAATGCCTCTTGGTGGCCTCGGT
>NQOP01000002.1:272261-280797 GCA_003585845.1 Bifidobacteriaceae bacterium NR021 | reverse complement strand
ATTGCTATTATCTCGACCAGCTCGGGATTGTTGACTCAGAAGGAATGCCTCGATCGAGGCATTGGCGGCGAAATCGTCGCCTACGTATGGTGAGAAAGGAGAGCTGAAGATGGCATCGCATATTGGTAAGCTCCCCGTCGACATTCCTGCAGGCGTGGAAGTAAAGATTGAAGGTCAGTCCTTCAGCGTCAAAGGCGCTAAGGGTTCTGATTCTTATGAAATTCCAGAGGGAATCACCGCAACAGTCGCTGACAATCAGATTGTTCTGACTCCAGTTGACGATTTGCGCCCAACTCGTGCAAAGCATGGTTTGGCTCGCGCAATTGTTGCTTCTATGGTGAAGGGTGTGCATGAAGGCTACACCAAGACTTTGGATATTGTCGGTACCGGTTATCGTGCAGTGATGAAGGGCAAGGGCATTGAGTTCTCGCTCGGTTATTCTCACACTATTACCGTTCAACCACCGGCAGGTATTGAGTTCGAGTTGCCAAATCCTAACCAGGTAATCGTAAAGGGCACCGATAAGCAGACTGTTGGTCAGGTTGCTGCTAACATTCGTAAGCTTCGTGCTCCAGAACCTTACAAGGGTAAGGGTATTAAGTACACCGATGAACGTATCCTGCGCAAGGCTGGAAAGGCTGGTAAGTGATATGAGCGTTAAGATTTTCGGTAAGGGTACCAAAGTCGCACGTTTGCGTCGTCACGCCCGTCTTCGTAAGCACATTGCCGGCACATCTGAACGTCCTCGTTTAGTTGTTTCCCGTTCTAACCGTCATATGGTTGCTCAGATTGTGGATGATACCAAGGGAATTACTTTGGTAAGCGCTTCCACTTTGACTGCTGACTTCGCTGGTTTCACTGGCACGAAGACTGAAGCTGCAACCAAGGTTGGCGAATTAGTAGCGGCTAAGGCGAAGGAAGCGGGTATCACCGCTGTAGTCTTCGACCGTGGCGGTAACAAATATCATGGTCGCGTCGCAGCAGTGGCTGAAGGCGCCCGTCAGGGAGGTCTGGCACTGTGAGCGACAACGAAAAGGAAACCCAAGTGGCTGAAGAAACTCAGAACACTCAGGCATCCGCTGAGGAGCGTAACGATGATCGTCGTTCTCGCCGTAACAAGGGCGAGGGTAAGCGCGGCGAACGTCGTAATCGTCGTGAAGAAAACCGTGGCGAAGAGCTTCTGGATCGCGTAGTTACTATTAACCGTGTTTCCAAGACCCACAAGGGTGGTCGTACCTTTAGCTTTGCAGCACTTGTTGTTGTTGGCGACGGTAAGGGCACTGTTGGTGTTGGTTACGGCAAGTCTCGCGAAGTTCCAGCTGCTATTGCTAAGGGTCAGCTTGACGCTAAGAAGCATATGTTCACTGTTCCACGCATTCGTGGTACCGTCACTCATCCAGTGCTCGGTCACGATGCTGCTGGTACTGTGTTGCTCCGTCCAGCTGCTCCAGGTACTGGTGTAATTGCTGGTGGTGCTGTGCGCGCTGTTATGGAATGCGCCGGCATTACGGACATCCTCACCAAGTCCATGGGCTCTGCAACTGCTGTAAACGTAGTGCGTGCTACTGTGGACGCTTTGAAGAAGCTCGAAGAGCCAGAAGAGATTTCTGCTCGTCGTGGTCTTTCTCTTGAGGAAGTCGCTCCTGATGCTTTGCTCCGTGAGCGTGCTGCCGGCATTGCCGAAGCTCGCAAGGCTCGCGAAGAAGCTCAGGCCGCCAAGGCATCTGAAGCAAAGGATGGTGAGTGATGTCAAATTTGAAGATCACTCTGGTGCATGGTTTAGTTCATACAACTGAGCGCCAGCGCGCGAATGTTCATACGCTCGGCCTTCATAAGATTGGTCACAGCGTAGTTCGCGAGGACACCCCCGTCAATCGTGGCTTGGTTATGGCCGTTCGCCACTTGGTGAGCGTCGAGGAGGTCGACTGATTATGGCTAACGAAGAACCAATGCTGCATATGCACACGTTGCGTCCAGCTCCAGGAGCTAAGAAGGATCGCATCCGTGTAGGTCGTGGTGAAGGCTCTAAGGGTAAGACCTCAGGTCGTGGTGATAAGGGCACAAAGAAGCGTTATCAGGTTCGTCCTGGCTTCGAAGGTGGCCAGCTCCCACTGTACATGCGCTTGCCTAAGTTGCGTGGCTTCAAGAGTCCTTTCAAGAAGGAATTCCAAGTCGTCAACGTTGCAGATCTTGCTGAACTTTTCCCAAAGGGTGGCGAGGTTACTGTAGCTGACCTTATTACTAAGGGCGCTGTACGTGATGGCTATCCTGTAAAGGTTCTTGGCGATGGTGAATTGACTGTTGCTTTGACTCTTAAGGGTATGAAAGCTTCTGCTTCTGCTAAGGCAAAGGTTGAGGCTGCCGGCGGCTCCATCAGCGAAGAGTAGTTAAAGGCTACTTAAAGCTTGATGCAGTTATAAATCTGTAAATAGTCCCTCTAGCATTGTCTAGAGGGACTATTTTTATCATCAAAACTCACCAATAACCTATTCCAGTAGGTACCGTGAGTTAAACTATTGCCTCAGAGTTTGTTTTTTGCACTGTTGCGCCTAGGAGTGCGCGAAAAAAGGGAGGAAGACCCAGGTGAAAACGTTAATCCAGGCCTTCAGGACGAAGGAGTTGAGGAACAAGATCCTCTTCGTCTTCGCTATGATAATTATTTATCGTATTGGTTCATTCATTCCGATTCCGGGTGTGGACTATAAAGTTGTGCATGCTTGCACTGTTAAATTAGCTTCATCGAGCGAGAACTTTATTGGGTTAGTTAACTTGTTCTCAGGTGGCTCGCTGTTGCAGCTTTCTATTTTTGCTTTGGGTGTCATGCCTTACATCACTGCTTCCATTGTGATTCAGCTTTTGCGCGTGGTTATTCCTCGCTTCGAAGCTCTTCATAAAGAAGGTCAGTCTGGAGAAACAAAGCTTACGCAGTACACGCGTTACCTAACTATTGGATTGGCAATTTTGCAATCTACTACGATTTTGGTAACAGCACGTACGGGCGCTTTGTTTAATTATCAGTGCGGAAATAATATTATTCCAGACGGAAGCATGTGGAGCCTTATTGTCATGGTTTTGATCATGACTGGCGGCACTGGTCTTATTATGTGGATGGCAGAACTCATCACCGATAAGGGTATCGGTCAGGGCATGTCTGTCTTAATCTTTATGTCTATTTGCTCTGGCTTCTTGCCAAAGCTTTGGGAGATTGGTTGGGGCACCAACGGTTCTGATGGCGATTGGAATAAGTTCGCTATTGTTGGTGGCGTTTTGATTGTTATCCTCATATTTGTTGACTTTGTTGAGCTTGCTCAGCGTCGTATCCCTGTGCAGTATACGCGCCGCATGATTGGTCGAAAGATGTATGGTGGCTCTTCGACTTATTTGCCATTAAAGGTGAATATGAGTGGTGTTATTCCACCAATCTTTGCTTCGTCAATTCTTGCTGTTCCTACTCTTATTGCCCAGTTTGGAGATAAGAGCAAGGCTTGGGTGAATTGGATTGAAGCTAATTTGGCTAATTCCACTTCTGCTTGGTATATTGCGTTTTACACAGTAATGATTGTGTTCTTCTGCTTCTTCTACACAGAGATTACTTTTAATCCTGATGAGACTGCAGATAACATGAAAGAGTATGGTGGCTTCATCCCAGGCATTCGCGCTGGTAGCGCTACAAGTCATTATCTTAGCTATGTTATGAACAGATTGAATACTGTCGGTGCTATTTATTTGCTCTTTGTTGCATTGATTCCTACCGTTTTGATTATGGCTTTGCATTTGAATACAAAATTGCCATTCGGTGGTACAACAATTTTGATTATTGCTGGCGTTGGTTTGGATACATTGCGTCAAGCAAAGGCTCAAACTGAACAATTCCAGTACGCTGGTTTCTTGTTCAAGCATGATGATCAAAAGCAAGTATCTAAGTAACTACAGTTAGCGAGCTAAGGAGATGAATATGCGATTATTAATTATGGGTCCACAGGGCGTTGGAAAAGGCACTCAGGCTGCTTTGTTAAGTGAGCATTATGGCATTCCAGCGATTTCTACTGGTGATATTTTCCGCTATAACCTTAAGAATCATACTGAGCTTGGAAAACAGGTTCAGGGATATCTTGACAAGGGCGAGTTGGTTCCAGATGAGCTGACAAACAGCATTGTTAAGGATCGTCTTGCTCAAGATGATGCGAAGAGCGGTTGGATTCTTGATGGTTATCCTCGCAACGCTTCTCAGGTTCAAGCTTTAGATCGTATGTTGGAAGAGCTTGGCACTCCTCTCGATCACGTTGTGGCTCTCGAGGCTGAGCGCGATGTTTTGCTCGAACGCATGCAAAAGCGTGCAGTGGAGCAAGGTCGTTCTGACGATACTCCAGAAGTAATTGCTAAGCGTTTGGAAACGTATGAGAAAGAAACAGCTCCATTGCTTGATATTTATGATAGCCGCGGTCAGTTGGTTGAAGTAGATGGCGTTGGAGATATTAAGGAAATCAATAATCGCATTGTTGAATCACTTAATTAAGTAGTGCGTTTTTAAATTTAAAAAGTAAGATGCGTTCTGTTCGACACGCCGAGTGTTGAATGGGACGCATTTACTGTATTATAGAAGATTGGCGTGTCTTCGGATGCGCAAAGTAGTATGCCCAAGGAACGGAACGAGGCTCATGGCAAAAGACGGTGTGATTGAAGTCGAAGGCACGGTAGTAGAAGCACTACCAAATGCGATGTTTCGCGTTCAGCTTGAGAATGAGCACATTGTTTTAGCTACGATCTCTGGTAAGATGCGTAAAAATTATATTCGCATTCTTCCTCAGGATCGTGTGGTGCTAGAGATGAGCCCTTACGATCTGAATCGTGGGCGTATTACGTACCGTTATAAGTAAGGTACAAGCAAAGGAAAACCATGAAGGTCAGCCCTAGCGTGAAGAGGATCTGCGAAAACTGCCGCGTGATCCGCCGTCACGGCCGCGTCATGGTGATCTGCATTAACCCACGTCATAAGCAGCGTCAGGGCTGAGCAGATTTCCATCGCGGAATACAAAGAATAAGGCGCTAAGTCACAGCCTAAGCTGAACCCTGGGTGCGCAGGCCCAGGCCGCATTTAATTTCTATTAGTGCGGAAGACTTGGTGCACGACCTGCGTAACAGTAAAGGAATTACAATGGCACGTCTTGCCGGAGTAGATATTCCCAATGAGAAGCGCATTGAGATTGCCCTCACCTACATTTTTGGTGTTGGTCGTACTCGCGCTAAGGAAACGCTTGCCGCGACCGGTGTTAATCCGGACACTCGCGTCAAGGATCTTACGGATGAACAGCTGATCACCTTGCGTGATTATCTTGAGGCCAATTACAAGATTGAAGGCGATTTGCGTCGTGAAATCGACGCTGACATCCGTCGTAAGATTCAGATCAACTGCTATCAAGGCCAGCGTCATCGCAAGGGTCTTCCTGTGCGTGGTCAGCGTACCAAGACTAATGCTCGTACTCGCAAGGGTCCGAAGCGTACTGTCGCCGGGAAGAAGAAGGCCACCCGATAGTAGTCGGTGGTCGGCTCTAGGCCACGGATATATTTCCATCGTCTAGACATACCAACTCATTCGTCATTAGGAAACGAGGGTCAATGGCAGCTGCAAAGCAAGCCTCGCGCAAGCCGCGTCGCCGGGACCGCAAGTCGGTGCCGGTTGGGCAGGCGCATATTAAATCAACATTCAATAACACGATTATCTCCATTACCGATCCATCCGGTGCAGTCCTTTCTTGGGCTTCCGGCGGTGATGTCGGCTTTAAGGGTTCCCGTAAGTCGACTCCTTACGCTGCAGGTATGGCTGCTGAGTCTGCTGCACGCAAGGCAATGGAGCATGGCCTCAAGAAGGTCGACGTGTTTGTTAAGGGTCCAGGTTCCGGTCGTGAAACCGCTATCCGTTCCCTCCAGTCCGCGGGTCTCGAAGTTGGTTCTATTACCGACGTTACCCCGCAAGCGCATAACGGCGTACGCCCACCAAAGCGTCGCCGCGTCTGAGCACTCTTACGAATCCATCCATCCAACCCGCTTATGGGCGGCGAGTGCACCACCGACCAGAAGCTGAAAGGATACCAAAGTGCTTATCGCACAGCGTCCGACACTTACCGAGGAATCACTGAATCCCCAGCGTTCTCGCTTTACTATTGAGCCGCTGGAACCAGGTTTTGGCTACACTCTCGGCAATTCGCTGCGTCGTACCTTGTTAAGCTCTATTCCAGGTGCTGCCGTTACTTCGGTCCGCATCTCTGGAGCTTTGCATGAGTTTACGACTCTGCCAGGTGTTGAAGAAGATGTCACTGAAATTCTGCTGAACATCAAGGGCATCGTGCTCACGAGTGAGTACGACGAGCCTGTAGTGATGTATTTGCGCAAGAATGGTAAAGGTGAGGCCACTGCTGGAGATATTACTCCTCCAGCCGGTGTTACTATTGCTAATCCTGACTTGCATATTGCTACACTCGCAGAAGATGGTGAACTTGAAATTGAGTTTACTGTTGAACGCGGTCGCGGCTACGTGCCAGCTCAGATGAATAAGCAGGAGAACAGCGAAATCGGCCGCATTCCTGTGGATTCGATCTACTCACCAGTTTTGAAGGTGAGCTATAAGGTCGAAGCTACCCGCGTGGAACAGCGCACGGACTTCGATAAGCTCATCCTGGATGTGGAAACCAAGCCAGCTATTACACCGCGTGATGCAGTTGCATCTGCAGGCTCGACTTTAGTTGAACTTTTCGGTCTTTGCCGTGAGCTTAATGTTGATGCCGAAGGTGTTGAAGTTGGTCCAGCGCCAACTCATGATGAAGCTGATTCTCAGTTGGCTATACCGATTGAAGATATGAATTTTACTCAGCGTAGCTATAATTGCTTGAAGCGTGAGGGTATTCATACAGTCGGCGAACTGGTAGTTCACACTGAGCAGGATTTGCTCGATATTCGTAATTTCGGCATGAAATCCATCGATGAAGTTAAAGAAAAGTTGCAGGCAATGGGTCTGTCTTTGAAGGCTTCACCGATTGGCTTCGACGCCAATAATCTCGAAGGTGGCACTTTCTTCTCGCCTGAAGACGAGTAAGTTCCATCTGCAATCGTCGTAACGTTCGGATGTTCGGGTTGATGCCCACCTGAACGATGCGACAATAAGGAGTAATAATGCCTACACCGAAACAAGGCCCTCGTCTGGCTTCTAGCCCGGCTCATGAGCGCCTGATGCTGGCCAATATGGCGACCAGCCTCTTCCAGCACGGTCGTATCGTAACGACGTTGCCAAAGGCAAAGCGTCTTCGTCCGCTTGCTGAGCGTTTGATTTCATTCGCTAAGCGTGGCGATTTGCATTCGCGTCGTCGTGTGTTGCGTGTAATTCGCAACAAGTCCGTGGTTCACGTGCTTTTCACTCAGATCGCTGAGCAGATGAAGCAGCGTGAAGGTGGTTATACCCGCATCGTGAAGATTGCTCCACGTCGTGGTGATACCGCTCCTCAGGCAATTATTGAGCTCGTAACTGAGCCAGTAAGCCCAAAGAAGGCTGTTGTGAAGGAAGCTGAAGCAGCTACCAAGGTTGCAGCTAAAGAAGAAGCTGCCGAGTAGTTTGCATTCCAGCTTTACGCATCGGTAAAGTGAATCTTAAAGCAAGCGTTTAATCGCTTCTTAAAGAATTGCTAAGACGAGTCGAGGTTAATTCCTCGGCTCGTTTTTTATTTGTATTATTATTAAGTTATGCCGAATATTCTTGATCAAGTAAGAAGCGATTTTCGTACTTTTGCTCAAAGAAGTTTTAATTCTGTTGATGCTTTGATTTTGTGCGAACTTTCATACATAAATATGCCAAAATCTATTCCGCTATATAACAGTGAGTCAAAAGTTCTTTCGACTACGCCTATTTACGATCTGCTACGTTTTGAAGATTTTTCGTCGATGTTTTCTTCTGGATTAGCTAAGGTTGATAAGTTTCGTCAGGATTTACTTTTTGCAGTTGCAGCTAATCCGCGTTATAGAGGTATTAAAGTAGGCGAAATTCTTGAACGATTTGATAAATCGAATGCTCATGAATCTTGCGAACAGCAGTTTGCTGGCGTTACTTTTGACCTTAGTTCTTGTGAAGGAATTGACAATCCGAGTACTATTGTTGTTGCTTTTAGAGGCACTGATAATACGCTTGTTGGGTGGAAAGAAGATTTTAATATGGCTTTTCGCTGCCCAATTCCAGCTCAGGAGTCAGCAGCAGAGTATTTAATTTCTGTAACACAAAGATATAGTAAATATATTGCAAAAAAAGCTAGTTTATTGCAAAAAATTTCCTCGTTTTTTGCAAAATCAACTAATTTGAAGCGTGACAATCGCGATAACAATAATAAGTGCGATAACAATAATAAGTGCGATAACAATAATAAGTGCAGCGACAATAACAAGCGCAATAACAGCCCGAATATTATTGTCACAGGTCATTCAAAAGGCGGAAATATGGCATCCTATGCTACTATGCGATTGGATGCAGAAAATGAAAAACTTGGCAATCTTGTAT
>NQOP01000002.1:269765-271468 GCA_003585845.1 Bifidobacteriaceae bacterium NR021 | reverse complement strand
GCGCGTGGCAAGTCGAATAGAGAAAGTTGTTCCGCAGTCCTCGATTATTGGGCTTCTTATGGATAATGGTTTGCCATATAAAGTAGCTAGGGCTGATTCTGTTGGTTTAATGCAACATTTTGGCATGTATTGGCATGTTGAGGATGGTGATTTTGACTATCGAGATGAAGTTACTGCTCGAGCTGTTGCAATAGCAAAAGCTATGAATTCTTGGATGTTTGATTTGCCTGTTGAGGAACGAAAACGCAGGATTGATAGTGTGTATAACATTTTGTCGAGTTTAGGTTATCCTACTTTTGATTTATTGGGTTCTCATTGGTCTGAGCTTGTGCCAAAATTACTTGGAATGGCAACGCACTTGGATGCGAAGTCTTATGAGCTTATACGTGAATTATTGCGGCTGTTGCTGGCGTAGGTGTGAAGTAACTGTTGTGAAGCAAATGTAGACGGAAAGTAATTGCGGAATTATTTAGTTACGACGAATGGAAGGTTTTTAAATGCGACTTCGCTTGGATTTAGCTTATGACGGCGGCGGATTTTATGGTTGGGCTAAGCAGCCTACTTTGCGCACTGTTCAAGGTGATATTGAAGCAGCATTGCATATGGTTTTGCGCGTACCGGAAAATGATCCTACTGAATCGTTGCGTCTTACTGTTGCTGGTCGTACGGATACTGGCGTTCACGCATCTCATCAAGTGTGTCATTTAGATATTTCAGATGAAGCATTGCAGCGTTGCATAGGGCATACTGGTTTAGATGGTGTTAGTGCGCTGGAGTATAGGCTGAGACACGTTCTTGCACAGGATATTGTTATACACAAGGTTAGCGTTGCGCCTTATGGCTTTGATGCTAGATTTTCTGCGTTAGAGCGCACATATGTGTATCGTATTGCTGATGGGTATTGCAAAGCTAAATATGATCCTCGTATGCGCGGCTTTGTTTTGCGTTTCGATTCAGAGCTTGATGTTGATGCTATGAATCAGGCTGCGCGTCTTATGGTTGGTTTGCATGATTTTGGCTCATTTGCTAAGCCGAATCCTGGCGGAACTACTATTCGCGAAGTTAAGCAGGCTCGATGGCATAGAGTTGGGTCAAATGATGCGCAAAATAGTACTGGGTTTGTTCTTCCTATTGAACAAGGCTTGCTTGAATTTACTATTGTCGCTGATGCTTTTGCGCACAATATGGTGCGCTCGCTTGTGCAAGCTTGTGTGCAAATTGGTTGCGGAAAGCGTTCTATTGATTGGTTTGAGGAAAAGATTAATGTTCCTCTTCGTGAAGGCTCGACTGGTCCAATTGATCCTCATGGATTGACATTAGAATATGTAGCTTATCCTCCTGATGAGGAGCTTGCTTCTCGCGCTGAAAAAATTCGCGCTCGCCGTGATTCGTCTGAGTTATAACGTTTCAACTCGCCATAAATTTATATTCGCGGCATGGTTTACAATTGAAAAGTTGCGTTTGTGCGCGAATTTGTTGCGCAAATCGCAAGTGGATGAATGTCCGAGCGGTCTAAGGAGCACGCCTCGAAAGCGTGTGAGGGTAAACTCCTCCGCGAGTTCGAATCTCGCTTCATCCGCAGAATAATAAGCTTCAAGCTGCGTTTTGCGCTTGAAGCTTTTTTATTCTGCCGAGCTTGCTCAGGTTGGAAGCACAGTGTGCTTCCAACGCAAGCTCAGTATGCTTCCAACGCAAGCTCAGTA
>NQOP01000002.1:266941-269093 GCA_003585845.1 Bifidobacteriaceae bacterium NR021 | reverse complement strand
GACGCAGGCAGGGCAGACTAGTGTATTTTAACGCAAGCTCAGCAGCAAGCGCGTAATCTGCGCGAACTTTCTCTCGTGTTTGGAGGGTTTTAGGTTGCGTAGCGCTCCATTTGTGAGAGTGTCGTCTCGTGTTTGGAGCGTTTGAGGTTGCGTAGCGCTCCATTTGTGAGAGTGTTGTCTCGTGTTTGGAGCGTTTTGTTTTGGAAATTGCTCCAAACGTGCGCAACTTATCTCGCGTTTGTAATTAAGTTCTATTTTGTGTGTAAAAGGGAATGCCCTATAGGCTAAAAACCCCAAGGTTAAGTTTTACTTCAAAATAAGCTTCATATCAGTAGGATACCCAAGTTCATAAGCTCTTAGCAGTCTAGATGTGATTAATTGCACAATTACATTTTTAAGAGTTTGCTGAGCGCGTATTACAGAATCGTTATCATCGCTTTTTGTAGTAACGTTATTCTCGGATGCATTATTATTTTTTGATGTAATAGTTATTATTTGATTAAAAGCATCTAGCTCTTCTCTAGCACAATCCATATAAGCTATAGCGGTAATCGGCAGATCTTTTCCGCTTGCTGAATCATGTGTTTTTCCGCTTTCTAACGCCTCTTGAGGAATATCGTAAACTTTTTTGCGCAAGTCTGTTCCTTCTCCTGCAGCTCGCATAAGAGTTTGAGCGTTTGTTGACGCCATATCGCTGTATTCCAATGCTATATTTTGCTCTTTTCTCGCTGCTAGTGTTTGTAAAATAAAAGCGAGTTTGTCTTCAGCTTCTGCAGCTTGAGCTAAGGGTTGATGTGTCCATTTGGAGTTTTTGTAATGATTTATTACTTCTATAAGATTCGCGTATGAATCGTGCTCCATTTGTTGCGCTGTTGTAGTTTTTGTATTTTCTGAGCTTTCGTTTCCGCTTTTATTGCTTATATTATTTGAATTTTCATTACTATTTTTCTTCGAAAGCATTTCCCATTGAGCTTGCGTGCTGTATACAATACTTTCGCTTAATCTTCCTGGGCATTGCTGAGCGACAGTTTTCCAATATTTCGCTACGGTTTCAAAATCCTTAATGGATGTGTTATTTTGGTTCTTCTTGATTTCGCTCTGCTTTTTTTGTGCAAGCCTGTATGCTTTAGCACACGCATTTTCTGGAGCTGCTGTGTGAACTGTATGCTCGACATGAATGTTTTGTAATGTTCCGCAAGCTGTTAGAAGTGGAGATATTAAAACGCATATAAGAAGCACGAGTGCTCTGGCAATACTGCGTTTTACTTGTTTGCGCATGTCATTTAACAAAACATAAAGTGTCTGCATAATCTACTAAAATAGCCACTGACTGTGACCAATATCGATTTATTAATTTGGTATTTGTTCTAAGTCTGTAAGAATTAAAGCTAACTGTTATTAGAAGAAAAAATAAGTGTGCTTTAATAGTTACAATTAATAATCATAAATTAATGCGTTATAACGAGAGGACGTGCGCGATGGAATTGGATTTGGCGGGAATGCATCAGCTTGCGGCACAGCAGGGGATTAATGCCGAGGAGCTGGACGAGGCGCTCGCCGAGGCCTTGCGTCTTGCGTATATGAAAACCGCTCATCCTGCAAAGCATGTGCGAGTTGAATTGGACGAACGTGCAGGTTCGTTCACTGTGTGGGCTAGGGATGAAATTCCTGGTAAACCTACTGAAGATAACCCGTATCCAGCTCCAACGCTGGGGGAGGAGTATGACGATACTCCGCGTGATTTTGGTCGTTTAGCTGCTGCAACGGCTCGTCAAGTTATTAGTCAAATTTTCCGTAAAGCTGAAGATGACCGCGTATTTGGTGCGTTTTCTGGTCAAAAAGGAAAGCTTATTAACGGCATTATTCAACAAGACGCAAAAGATAACACTAACATCCATGTTGCTGTTGGAGACGTTGAAGCTATTTTGCCGCGTCGCGAGCAGGTTCCAGGTGAACGTTACCGCCATGGCGAGCGTATTCGCGTATATGTTGTAAATGTTGCTCGCGGTTTGCGCGGTCCGGAAATTGTTGTTTCACGTTCGCATCCTGAATTAGTTCGTCGTCTTTTTGAGCGAGAAGTGCCGGAACTTGTTTCTGGAGCAGTTTCTATTATGTCGATTGCGCGTGAAGCTGGCGCTCGCACAAAGATTGC
>NQOP01000002.1:256558-266211 GCA_003585845.1 Bifidobacteriaceae bacterium NR021 | reverse complement strand
CGTTAGAGCTAATACTGAAGGTGTGAATCCAAAGGGTGCTTTAATTGGTCCTGGCGGTTCACGTGTGCGTGCTGTAATGGAAAACTTGGGTCAAGAGAAGATTGATATTGTCGATTGGTCATCTGATCCAGCAAAGTTTGTTGCTGCTGCTCTTTCGCCTGCTACTGCTACACAAGTGCAGGTAGTGAGTGAAAAGAATCAAACTGCAGTTGCTTTTATTCATGATGCTCAGCTTTCTCTTGCTATTGGCAAAGAAGGTCAGAACGCTCGTTTGGCTGCAAAGTTGACTGGTTGGAAGATTGGTATTGAGTCTGCAGAAGAGCATGCTAAGAAGGTTGCTGCAGCTCAAGCACAAAATGCGCAGCCTGCTTCAGCTGATTTGAATAATAACGCATCTGCTGCTGAATAGATTGTTAATTGAGAAGTGCTGAATATTGTTTTGGATTGATATTTCCGCAATGTTTAGCACTTCTTGATTGTTTATTTTGTTAGTGGTGTGCAAATAAAGTAGTCTCTTGCGTGGCATTTAGCGACACTCGAGCCAATCCAACGTTTCGAGTATGCTAAAAGCTGGAATCTGGGCGAAAGGCAATAGCCATCGTCCGGCGGGAGACGAGGTATAAGATCATGGTCGCACGATGATATATCGCACGATAATAAATAATAAGCTCGCAATAATGTAAAGTGGTCGCGTGTACTAGCGCTGCCACAGACAGAGGAGAACACTGAGTGGTTAAAAAGCGCGTGTATGAACTGGCCAAAGAATTTGGTGTAGACAGTAAAACCGTGTTGGAGCGTTTGAAGAGCATGGGCGAATTTGTTAAGTCTGCTTCTTCAACAGTTGAGGCTCCAGTAGTCCGTCGTTTGCAAACAGCGTTAGCATCTGACGGAAATAAGTCCGAAAAGACATCTAGTGCAAGTAAGCCTGCTGCACCAAAAGCTAAGCCGCAGGCTAAGCCTCAGGCTAAGCCTCAAGCTAAAGATTCGTTACACAGTGATTCTGTAGTTGACTCTTCTGCTAACAAGCCTGAGCATAACGCAGCTTCTCATTCTGCTCCAAAGCCGGGTGCAAATCATATTCGTTCCAACAATACTTCCCGTTCTAATGCTGCTGCCGGAGAAAATAGAAAAAATGATCGCCGCAATGATAATCGCAACGAATCGCGACAGCAAGCTCAAGGTCAATCTCACTCAGATCGTTCTCAAATGCCTCCTCGCCCTCGTCCGCACCAGAATGCGCAAGGTGCAGGCGCATCTGCTCCACGTCCTGGTAATAATCCGTTTAGCCGTAAGCAAGGTATGCGTGCTCCTACACCTGGAGATATTCCACGTCCTCATCCGATGTCTCGCCCTGGCGCTGAAAATGGTCGCGGTGGTCGTCCAGGTCAAGCTGGCGCTGGAGCTCAAGGTTCGCGTGGTGAACGTGCAGAACGCGGTGGTCGCTCACGTGGCGGTCGCTCTGGTCAAGGTGGCGCACGCTCATCGCAGTGGTCGGGTCAGCGTCGCGGTCAAGGTGGCGCAGGTGCAGGATCTGGTGCATCTTCTCGCCCATCTGCAGAATCTCGTTTTGCGTCTCAAGGAGCTAGCTTCCAGGCTGCTGCAGCAGGCGCACCTAATGGTGGTCCATCGCGTGGCGGCGGTCGCGGTCGTGCAGGAGCTGCAGGTGCATTCGGTCGTCAAGGTGGTAAATCTTCTAAGGCTCGTAAGAATCGCTTAGCGAAACGTCGTGAATACGAAGAGCTTAAAGCACCAGTGATTGGCGGTGTGCGTATTCCTTCTGGTAACGGCGCTACGATTCGCTTGCGTCAAGGCGCAACTCTTTCTGATTTGGCAGAAAAGATCGATGTAAATCCAGCAGCTTTGGTAACTGTTCTCTTCCACTTGGGTGAGATGGCAACAGCTACACAATCTTTGGATGAATCAACATTCCAAATTTTGGGTGAAGAAATCGGCTGGAATATCAGCATTGTTTCTGCTGAAGAAGAAGATAAAGAGCTTTTGCAGCAGTTTGACATCGATTTGGACAAAGAAGAGTTGCAAGAAGATGACGATTTGCAGTCTCGTCCGCCTGTAGTAACAGTTATGGGTCACGTCGATCACGGTAAAACTCGCTTGCTTGATACCATTCGTAAGTCGAATGTTATCGATCGCGAAGCAGGTGGCATTACTCAGCGCATCGGTGCTTATCAAGTAACTGTAAATCTTGAAGGAAAACCTCGTAAGATTACGTTCCTCGATACTCCAGGTCACGAAGCGTTTACTGCTATGCGTGCTCGCGGTGCTGAACTTACAGACGTTGCAATTCTTGTTGTTGCTGCAGACGACGGCGTGATGCCTCAGACTGTTGAAGCTATTAACCACGCTCAAGCTGCTCATGTGCCAATTGTTGTGGCTGTGAACAAGATTGATGTTGAAGGTGCTAACCCAGATAAGGTTCGCGGTCAGCTTACAGAATACGGTTTAGTTGCTGAAGAATACGGTGGCGACACCATGTTTGTGGATATTTCCGCAAAGCAGGGCACGAACGTCGATAAGCTTCTTGAAGCTGTGTTGTTGACTGCTGACGCTGAGCTTGATCCTAAGGCAAATCCAAATATGGATGCTCGCGGTGCAACTATTGAGGCTCGACTCGATAAGGGTCGTGGTGCTGTTGCTACTGTTCTCGTGCAGCAAGGTACTCTTCACGTTGGTGATTCTATTGTTGCTGGCACTTCTTATGGTCGTGTGCGCGCTATGCTTGACGAGAACGGCAAGCATTTGCAGGATGCGGCTCCTTCCACTCCTGTTCAAGTGCTTGGTTTGACTTCTGTTCCAACCGCTGGTGACTTGTTCTTGGTTACTTCGGACGACCGTTCTGCTCGCCAAATTGCTGAAAAGCGTGCAGCTACAGAGCGTGCAGCTCAGCTTGCTAAGCGTCGCAAGGTTGTGTCTCTTGAAAGCCTTAAGGAACAGTTCGCTAAGTCTGAAGTTGACATGCTGAACATCGTTATTAAGGGTGATTCTTCTGGTTCTGTTGAGGCTTTGGAAGATTCCTTGATGAAGATTGAGGTCTCTGAGGAAGTTGGCATTCAGGTTATTCACCGCGGTGTTGGTGCAATTACTCAGAATGATGTGAACTTGGCAACTGTCGATAAGGCTGTGATTATTGGCTTCAACGTGCGTCCAAACCGTCAGGTTGCTGATTTGGCTGATCGCGAAGGCGTGGAAGTTAAGTACTACTCGGTTATTTACAAGGCAATCGAAGATATCGAAGCTGCTTTGAAGGGTATGCTTAAGCCAGAATTTGAAGAGGTTGTCACTTCTCACTCTGAGATTCGCGAAATCTTCCGTTCTTCCAAGTTCGGCAATATTGCTGGTGTTATGGTTCAAGATGGCGAAGTCAAGCGCGGTACGAAGTGCCGTATTTTGCGCGACGGCGTTGCTACAGTCAACGACTTGGAGATTTCCAGCTTGCGTAGGTTTAAGGATGACGTGCAATCCGTTAGCGAAGGTTACGAAGCTGGTATTAATCTCGGCAGCTTTAACGACATTGAGCTTGGCGATATAATCGAAACCTTTGAAATGAAGCAGATTGAGCGCAAGTAATTATGGCAGGAACGAATCCTAGAGCTGCACGTATTGCAGCATTAATTCAGCGCGTAATCGCTTCCAATATGGAATCGCATTTGCATGATAAGCGTTTGGCGAGTGTGACTATTACGGAAGTGCGCGTTACGAACGATTTGCAAATTGCAAAGGTTTACTGGACTCAACTTGGTCACGAAGGCAAAGAGCAGGGCGAGCGTCAGCGTGCAGCACAAGCTTTGCAGCAGGCTCACGGTCGACTGCGCTCTTTGGTCGGTGCAAAAGCTGGATTGCGTTTGACTCCTCAATTGAAATTCATTTATGACGAAGTGCCGTCTGAAGCGCACGAAATCGAGGATATTCTTGTTGCAGCTCGTCATCGTGATGAAGAATTGGCTAAGTTGCGTGAAAATGCTAAGTATGCTGGCGATGTCGATCCGTATAAGAAGCCGCGCGAAGTCGAAGAATCTGACGATGATTTCGATGGCGACGATGACTTTGAAGAGGACGACTTTGAAGAGGACGACTTTGAAGACACGTCTGAATCGTCTGGCAACAATTAAATCTCAAAGCAAACTCAATGTGAATCGTATAGTAGCTAGATTTAACTTATGTGCATACCAGATTCAGGATTACTGCTTGTAGATAAGCCGCAAGGTGTTACAAGTCACGATATTGTTGCATGCGCTCGTCATTTGTTGCATACAAAACGAGTTGGGCACGCAGGAACGCTTGATCCTATGGCAACAGGATTGCTAATCATAGGTTTTGGCAACGCAACGCGACTTTTAAATTACATGTTGGGGCACAATAAAACCTACGAAGCAGTAATCCGCTTAGGAGAAGCAACTACTACTGATGATGCAGAAGGTGAAATTCTTCCGGATGACGCATTAAATATAGGTCCGGGGGTTCACGTCGCTAATAAAGACATGTCTTTTGAAAAGTCACTGTCTTTTGAGCGAATTAAGCAAGTTGTTAGCGAAAATTTAGTAGGCAAAATTATGCAAGCTCCTACTGCTTTTTCTGCTATTAAAATTAATGGTCAACGCGCTTATGATTTAGCGCGCGAAGGAAAATCAGTAGAGATTGCTCCTAGAGAGATATTTGTTAGTGATTTTTCAGTGAGTAATCCTCGAATTACTAGGGGAGTGAGTGGGAAACTCGTATGCGATATATCTGCAAAAGTTTCTTGCAGTAGTGGAACATATATTCGCGCTTTAGCTCGCGATTTAGGTCGCTTACTAGGAGTTGGTGGACATCTTACTCAGCTTCGTCGCACTAGCATTGGTGATTTTTCGGTTGCTGATTCGCGAGTTCTTAAACTTCGCGCTCAAATGCGAGAATTTACTGATCGCAATGGAGTATTGCAGCATCGCTCAAAAGCAGTTCCTAGTGACGATTTTGACGCAAATAATATGCTTCCTAAAATTTGCTTAAATATGATGGATGCAGCTTCGTATTCGCTTCCAACTTTAAGCATTGATGAGAATCAAGCTAAAGACTTACGTTTTGGGCGCTGGATTGAGCTTAAATCTGGCATAAATTACGAAAATTATCCTGCAATAGCGTACGTTCAAAACGCAAATACTGAGGAATGTGACGTTGTGGCAGTAGTTGAATTGACAAAAAATATAAAAAGTAATCAAATCAAACCAATTGTGGTATTTCCGGCAAGCGAGAAGACTGGTAAACTAGATAAGTATTTAAAATAACGAATTGCGTATTTTGCGTAGTTTGCTTGAGTGATGCTTGAACGCGGATAGTAAGGATATCATGAAGGTCATCGACATTCGACCAGATGCCAACGGCATGATTAATTGGCCAACGTTAAGTGCGGAGCGTAAAGCGGTTGTTACCATTGGCGTATTCGACGGTATGCACAAAGGTCATCGCGAGGTTATTCGTCGTACTGTGGATCTTGCGCATCGTCATGGAGCGTTTTCAGTAGTGATTATGTTTGATCCACGTCCAAGCGTAGTGCATGCTAATCCTGATTTATACGATGATTTTGGCGACGTTAATTCTAAACTTCCGGACGATCCTGATGCTCTTACAAGCGTGCGTCAACGTTTGCGCGTGATGTCGCAGTTGGATGTTGATCATGTTGTGATTGTGCGCTACAGCCTTGCTTTTGCTGCAAAATCGTACCGTTTCTTCTTAGGTCAGCTCGTTGGAAAGCTTGGTATGCGAGCATTAGTTCTTGGCTCTGATGCTGCGCTTGGTGCTCGTCGTGCTGGTGATATCAAAGCAATTCGCGAGTTGTCTCAAGCAACTGGAGTTTTTGAGCTCATTGAAGTAGAGGATTTGGGTCCAGATGACGTTCGCGTGCCTGATCCTATTGTTCGTGAAGTTCCACAGGAGCCTGGAGATCCTAAAGATCCTTCTGAGGGCATGAATAAAGCTGAATATCGTGCTTGGAGTAAGAGCATGCCAAATAAGAAAGTGCGTGCTTGGAGTTCTACAAATGTGCGCTGGATGTTGGCTACTGGTCGAGTCAAAGAAGCGCGTGAAATTTTGGATCAGCCGCATCGCGTTGAAGGAACAGTAGTTCATGGAGACGAGCGTGGGCGCGAAATTGGATTCCCAACAGTAAATCTTGGCGAAAAAATTGAAGGCTATGTGCCAGTTGATGGCGTGTATGCAGGTTGGGTTGTTGATTTAGATGCTGACAATAAGAACGATGTCAGACCATCGAAAAATGCTGTTCCAGATGTGAGTGTTTTGCGTCGTGATGAGCTTCATTTAGGCGTTCATTCTCCGTGGCGTTGGCCTGCTGCGATTTCTATTGGAACTAAGCCAACATTTAATAAAGATGGCGAAGAAGATGCAGAGCGCACTGTTGAAGCTTACGGATTGTTCGACGATTGGAAAGACTTGTACGGGCATCGCGTTTGCATTGAGTTTGCTAGTTTCTTGCGTCCGCAACAGGCTTTTGACTCAGTTGACGCGCTAAAAGATATGCTCAAAGCTAATGTTGAGCAAGTGCGCGAGATTACGCAGTCAGAAAATATTTAATCTTAAAAACTAGCTTTTAGTTAGTAACTTTCAGATAGTCACGTTTGCTTTAGTGGTGGAACGACTTAAAGAAGTTTTGCGTTTCTGGGTCTGTGCATGCGTCCATAACTTCGTATGGCGTTCCGTTTTCTGCCACAATGCCGTTTCTCAGCAAAACAATCCTGTCTGCTGCTTCGTGTGCGAAATGCATTTCGTGCGTTGCCATCAGGATTGTTGTTCCTTGTGCTTTTAGCTCCGAAACCATGTCTAAAACTTCACCAACGAGCATAGGGTCAAGAGCGGAAGTAATCTCATCTAAAAGCAAAAGCTGTGGGCTTGTCATAAGCGCTCGCGCAATCGCAACTCTCTGCTGCTGTCCACCAGAAAGCTGATCAGGATAAGACTTTGCTTTATTTTCAAGCTTAATCCTAGCTAGAAGCTCCATTGCGCGGCTTTCTGCGCGATCTTTATCCCAGTGGTGTACTTTACGTGCGGCTAAAGTAACGTTATCCAAAACGGTCATGTGCGTGAAAAGATTGAATTGTTGGAATACGACTCCAATTTGAGACCGTATTTTATCCTGGTTTACGCGAGGGTCAGTAATATCCGTATTTCCAAGCCAAATTTGCCCGTCGTCCACGCACTCAAGCAAATTAATGCACTTCATAAGAGTGGATTTTCCGCTTCCGGAAGGGCCAAGAAGTGCCACTACTTCGTGTGAAGCGATATCAAACGAAATACCCTTAAGAACAGGAGTTGAGTTATATGATTTACGAATATTGCTTAAGCGCAAAACTGGAGTTGAATCTGAGTTATCGTTTGCGTTTGTTTGCTCGCTCATTTTCTGATTTGCTTTCTGATTTGCTTTCTGATTTTCACGCTGATTTAAGTTATTCATCACACAGTTCCTCCGTTAAGCTCGCGTTTGCGCAACCTTGCTGTATACCAATCGTTCAGCACAATAAACGGAATACTTAGCGCTATGAACACGACGCTTGCCACAACGTAAGGCGTAAAATTATAAGAAGTTGCAACAGATATTTGCGCAGCTCTAACAGCGTCAACAGCACCTAAAACAGATATAAGTCCAGCGTCTTTTTGCATTGATATAAAATCGTTCATTAATGCAGGCGCAACTTTCCTTAAACCAAGCGGAATTACCACTAATCGCACAGTTTGCCCGGATGTTAATCCTAACGATCTTGCGGATGCTCGCATAGAAGGGTGAACGTCCTCAAAACCTGCTCGCAATACCTCTCCGACGTATGCGGAGTAGCTCATAACAATGGCGATTGTGCCAAGTATTGCCGGCGGAATGCGTCCAAAAAGTTGCAATCCAGGTATGCCAAAGCCGATTAAGTAAAGCACAACAAGCATTGGTATGCCGCGCATAATAGTCGTATAAAATTGCGCTATGACTCGCAAAGGGAACAGCAGTGGGCTTGTGCTTGTGCGTATAACTGCGATTAAAGTTCCGAGTATTGCCACACCAATAACAGCGAATACAAGAACTTGCAGATTAAGCATTAAACCTTGCAAAACAGATGGCAAAGATATCATAAAGTATTTGCCAGAGAAGAATGTTTCGCGTACTCTTGGCCAACCTGGGCTCATTGCAAGCGTTATAACAACAACTCCAACAAGAACAACAGTGCTGAGAATACTGATTCCTACAGAACGTAGGTTCTGCTTCTTTCTTATAAGTCGACGATTCCGCTCTACTTCGCTTACGTTTGCGTTTTCTACGTTCGCTTTGCTTGACGTATTGACATTGTAGTCTTCTGCGGATGTTGTTTTATTCGTTCGGGTTTCAGCAGTATTGCCTGTAAGTGCTGTCATTGGCGTAGCCTTAAGCCTTTCAACGCGATGAACATTCCTTAGTTATTGTACTAAAGCATTTAAGTACTTCAAACGATTATTTATTTAATTAAAATAAATGTGTTTTATCTGAAATTATTTAAGCGGTAAATCAAAGTGATTGCGCACTTAAATTTACCGCTTAAATATATAGCTTATTTTACAATTCGTTTGGTATGGCGCGAGTTTTGCTTTACTTCAACTCGCGAACTTTAGTCGTAAACTCAGCAAGCCACTTATCTTGCAGCTTCTTAAGCGTACCGTCTTTCTCAAGTTCATTAATAGCTTTAGTAACATCTTTAGTGAGCTTCGAATCCTTAGGAAGCACAATTCCCATGCCTTCCTTATCTTCAGAACCAGCAATCTGACCAACCACAGTGCTGTTCTTAACTTCGTCGGTTTGAACCATTACGAAAGCAGAAGGAGTGTCTATAACAAGTGCGTCAATTTGACCTGAGTTCAAAGCTTGAGCTAAAGCATCGTTGTCGTTAAAGGTTTGAATATCGCCCTTAATCTTCTTAGCAGCATCGTAGCTAGTAGTTCCAACCATTGCGCCAATAGTAGAGGACTTCAAATCTGCAAGCGACTTAGCTGAAGCGAATTTTCCGTCTTTTTTAACTACTACGGACTGAGTTGCGTTGTAGTAGCTTGGGGAGAAGTCTACTGTTTTCTTGCGTTCTTCTGTGATCGAGAACTGCTGAATGTTAAAATCAAAATCTTTTGGACCAGGGGTTACGGCAGAGTCGAAAGTTGTGCGAACCCACTTAACATGACTTTTATCGTAGCCGAGCTTTTTGGCCACAGCGTACGCAACTGCTGATTCGAATCCTTCGCCGTTTTCAGGCTTGTTATTGTGAATCCACGGCTCGTATGCTGGCTGAGCGGTTCCAACTGTGAGCACATTTGCTTCTACAGTTTTGTTACCTTCAGGCTTACTTCCGCCGCATGCTGCGGTTCCTGCTAAAGTTGCTACGCTTAGCAGAGCTGCTGCAAACCTTATAGCATGTTTAATCAGCGTCTTACGATAACGAATAGTCATATTCTCTCCTTTTATATCATTGTGTATTGGCTGATAATTGCAATACTTTCGAAATTTTATTGTATAAATTATGTACTTCGCGTAGCAGATTCTGCGATTCTTCTGTATTTACGCAAGTGCGTGCGGCAAGTGCGTGAGTAAGCTGCGCAAAACAAGTCTATATTAAGATATCGCAATAGTAAGCCCTGTTGTTATT
>NQOP01000002.1:238183-255782 GCA_003585845.1 Bifidobacteriaceae bacterium NR021 | reverse complement strand
AATCAAATCCGCTAAAAGTAAATCCAGGACTTACAACGCACGAAACTAGAACATCTGCATTGCTAGGAACTGTTCGCTGCCAAGTTCCAGCAGGAATCACAAGGTGTCCACGCACTTCTAAGCCTTTACTATTCTCACTATTTCCAAGTGTAAATCTCTGCAAATCAGCTTCGTCACAAGGGCTTTTAGCGCATCCTCCAAGCTCAATCGTAAGATTTGCAGGTCCGTGCCAAAGCCAAATCTCGTCTGCGTCAACCTTATGCCATGCGCTTGAATCTCCAGCGGGAAGAAGGAAGTAAATAAGCGATGCCAATGGTCTTGGTGCGTCTGCACTAGCGTTCTCGTCGACTTTCGTATTGATTGCGCTCGCGTCTGAAATATTTTCAGTGTTGGCTTCGTTGTAAAGCTGCGATGCTTGCCAGTCGCGGTTATACCAGCCGCCTTCTGGGTGGGCTTCTAGGTGCAGTTCTTTAACTAGATTCTTTGCGTAATCGCTCATATTTTCTAAGCTGACACTCATTGTAATATCCTATTTTTATTTGATTTGACTTGTATTTTGTTGTTTTGCTGGGTAAGTGTTTGGTAGGCGATATTTTGTAAGTATTGTCGCGTAAGCGCTACTTTGCAAGCGCTACTTTGCAAATGCGCCGTCGTTATAAGCAAGATTTCCAGAAATAACGGTAGCCTTCGCACTACCGGCACCGTGGCGAACAAAATTGTGCAAAGTTTCCTCAATTCCTTGAGGAGAATCCGTATCGGTTTGAATATCAAAGAAAGAAAGATCTGCTGTAGCTCCAGCGTTAATCTGACCAATTCTGTGTGGTCCAACGTGTAGGCCCATAACGCTTGCTCCGCCCAAAGTCATCATTCTTATAATTCGATGAGATAAATCATCTTTTCTATAACCTTGAGCTGTTGCTAAATCGTAAACTTTCGCGGCATCGTCCAAAACGTCAAGAGATGGTGAAGAAGATAGCGAATCCGTGCCAATAGCAAGCAAATTACCTTCTTCCATGTAGTCGCGAATTGGTGCGTCTCTTTCTGTAACAGTAATGCGGTTAGATCTTGGGCAAAGCGCAACTCCAACTCCACGCTGACGTAAAATCCTTCTATCTTCGCCATCTGCCCAAACTCCGTGCGCAATATGAACGTCTGGCCCAAGAGAGCCAAGCTGATCCAAAAACTGAATTGCGGAAGCTGTCATTCCGTGCTCTTTCAGCTCGCTGTAGCTTGTCCAAATGTTTGCGTTCCAATCTGGAGCTGAATACGTGGTCAGAGTATCTGCGTGATTTCCTGCTTCCATTGGGGTTTCGGCCAAGTGTATATGCAATCGCATGTTCAGCTGTCTTGCAATATCCGGCAAGTCCACAAAAGGCTCAGTTTCTAAGCTGTAAGGAGCGTGTGGGCTAATTCCTATGCTTGGCACGCTTCCATTGTTCATCATATGCTCAAGCATTTTAAGCAGCTTAGCGTAGCCTTCTTCCTTCCAATCAACGTTTTTCCAGCCCATTACTTCCCAGTAGGCTATTCCGTGCATTCCCTGGCTTGCGAGCGCTCCAACGGCTTCAATGTCGGTTACAATATCGGCTGCAGCAGTTGTGCCAGCTTCAACCATCATTCTGGCGCCTTCGTATGCTGAAGTTTTCCAAGGCGTTATAGAAGGGTTTTGTTTCTTTTCTTCTTGGAGCTTGTCGTATACGACGTTGAATCCCTGTTCCCAATCGTGAAAATTGCGATATTCTCCTAGTCCAACGCTTGCCATATTCGTGTATTGCAAATGCGTGTGGGCGTTAATAAGGCCAGGTGTCATAAGCCCATGCCAATGCTTCTCATTGTTGAACATTTGCTTGTAGGATTCGCTTGGCATCTCGTCTTTTAGAGTGTTCAGCACCCACTGTCTTGTTCCAACGTGTACAACGTGTCCGTTAGATACTGCTACGGCTCCTTCGGTAATAATAGGTCCTGTTACTGGAATAACCATCGCTGCGCTATACAATGTGACTTCGTTAAGTGGCGTTGGGTGGGCGAGTGCGCGTATTGGATCTTGAAGCATTGTGTTCCTTATGGAATTGTTATTAAATAATTTCGTTGTTTTACTTTATTATTGCTCAGTTTTATTATGTTTTTGTTAATTAGATTCTAGTCAATTGAACTTTTGTTAATTGAATTTTAGTTAATTTGATTCTTCTTCTGCAAATCGCGTTAAATCCCATCTGTAGCCGTTGTTTTTATTAGCTTCACTCGCGCTGTAACCTCGTTTTTCTAATGCAATACTCGCTATTTGGTTATCGGAAGCTTCGGGTAGCTGGTAGATTCCAGCATTAAGGCGATTTTTCCCGTTATTGCTTTTGTTTGCATTTTTCCCATTGTGCTCTAGTAAATATGCAACTGCGCTCACCTGAACTGCAAAACTAAAGTCCATTATTTCAATCGGATTTCCGCCTCCAGTAGTGTAGTTGGTTCCGTCGCCTTCGCTTATCAGTGTGATTTGTGGGCCGTTCGGAACCTGAATTTGCCTTTGCGATGTTCCAACAATTGGCTTAAAATCGCGTATTTCGTCTAGCGCAATTTCGTTTGCGATTCCGCCAATAACTGCCAAAATCGCATTTTCTTGCATTTTTTGCATGTGTTGCAAAGTTATAGTGTGACGAACTCCAGTTGCCGAAACAATCATTGTGCTTGAAGTAACAGCGCATTCAAGGTTTTTAGCTTCAAATCCGTCGAATACTGCGCGCAAAGATTGAACTGGATTTGTGTCGCAAATAGTAACGTTAGCGCCGAGAGCGCGTATTCTTAATGCAAAACCGCGACCAACCGGGCCATACCCAACTACCGTAACTTTAGCGTTTCTAAAACATGCGCTTCCAAGAATTTTCTGCATTGTTGTAACGCATGTTTCGCCAGTCCCGTGCCGGTTGTCAAAGTCGGTTTTTAAGGCGCTGTTGTTTACTGCGATTACTGGGTAGTTTAGCTGGCCAGCTTCTTGCATTGCTTCGAAAGCGCGCACTCCGCTTGTTGTTTCTTCCGCAACTCCTATTAGTTTTTCGGCGATTTGCGGGCGCTCTAAGCTTGCCAGTCGTGCAAAACTAGCTCCGTCGTCAATGATTATGTTTGGCTGTATTTCGTCTAAGAGTTTTAGTGCGCCTTCGTGTGTTTGTGCAGGTGTCCAACTGCGATTTGCTTGTACTACAATTCCTTCTTTTTTAAGCTGATCTGCTACTCGCTGATCCGTTTCGTCTGGTGCGCAAAAAACGCCAACTGTTGCTCCATAAGCGTGTAATTCCCTAAGTAACACAGCTGTTTTTGGCTCCAACACAAGGCAAACAGCTATTCTGACTCCTTGCAAGTCAAGTTCTTTTTTTCGCAATTCGCTAAGAAGTGTTTGCATCACGGGCATGTGTTTTTGCGCGTAGTCGATTGCGTCTTTTCCGCTTAAGCTAGGGGCGTTAATAGTAGTGTTTTTTAGGTTTTCTAATGATTGTGTGGCGTCAAAATCTGCATCTTTTTTGCAGGTTGTAGGAATTATTCCCCAGGACTGTGAGCTTTTTAGGAATTTCTCAATATTTTTGTTGTTATTTTTAGTATTATTTTCAGCACTATCGTAAGTATTATTTTCTGCAGTATCGTCAACAAGCACGCGCGATCCAGCAAGCGAGCGATTTGTCATTTGCGAAGCAACAGACACCCATTCGCTAAAGTCAATCATATTAAACTCCTATATTAATTCCCAAAATCGCAAATCTATAAAATCGCAAATCTATAAAATCGCAAATCTATAAAATCACGAATCTTCACAATCCAAGCGCTTGTAACGCATCTCGAACGTTGCGCACTTCAACAATCTGCAATCCTGGAATATTAATCTTTTTTCGAAGCGGGCACACAACAGCGCGCTTATATCCTATTCGCGCAGCCTCGCGCAATCGCGGCTCTATTCTTGGCACTGGGCGAACTTGACCAGTTAAGCTCATCTCGCCAATTGCGCAAGTTTTAGGAGTTACTGCTTTCCCGGCAGCAGCGCTAGCTAAAGCTGCTACGATTGCCAAGTCGCAAGACGGCTCTTTTGCCAACGCTCCTGCAATAGTAGATACGTACAAATCTTTTGCAAGTAAATTAACGCGTCCGTGACGATACAAAACTGCTGTAAGCATTGCAAGACGGTTAGAATCAACACCAGAAACTGCACGGCGAGGAGTGGGCAGAGCTGATTGCGTTACAAGTGCTTGTATTTCAATTGGCAGGCTTCTGTGTCCTTCAAGTGTAAAAGTGACGCAAGTTCCGTCGTTTGTGCCATCTTGCGCATTTTTACCTTGATTATCGTTTTCTGTAGAAGACAAAAACAGTCCGGAAGGATCCGGCACTTCCTCAATTCCTTCACCGCTCATATCGAAGCAGCCAACTTCGTCTGTAGGACCAAAGCGATTCTTTACAGCTCTTAGCATGCGTAGCGCTGTTTGTGTATCGCCCTCAAATTGGCATACTGTGTCGACTAAATGCTCAAGCGTACGCGGCCCTGCTATTGAACCATCTTTTGTAACGTGCCCAACTAAAAGTATCGGAATATTGTTAGTTTTAGCAACGTCTATAAGTGCGCTCGCAACTTCTCTAACTTGTGTAGAACCGCCTGTAATACCATCTACTTCTTGTGCGGAAATCGTTTGCGCAGAATCGACAATAGCAAGCGTAGGATGATGCGTTTCAATAAGATCTAGTACAGTGTCAAGATCGCCTGTTGTTGCAAGTAATAAATAATCGTTTACAGCGTTAATTCTAGACGCGCGCAATTTAACTTGCGCTGCTGATTCCTCGCCGGAAATATACAATACAGGGGGAGTGTTGCTTTCTTTTGATTGTTTAGATACGTAAGCTGCTGTTTTTAGAAGTAGTGTTGATTTTCCGATACCTGGCTCTCCTGCTATAAGAGTTACGGAGCCTGGCACAAGTCCTCCGCCTAATACGCGATCGAATTCGCTAAAACCAGTGTGGATGCGCATTGCGTCGTCTGCTTGAATTTCGCTAATTGGTTGCGCGGACGTTGTTGAATCGAGAGCTGAATGCGCGATATTGCGATTAGAAGTATCTATGCTATCTGGTGAATAGGTGCGCGATGCTGTTGTGTGCATTGCTGTTGTGCGCGACGCACGTGTTGTACGAGATAATCCGCTAACTCGCGCTTCTCTAAACTCGTTCACTGTGCCCCATTCGCCACATTCAGGGCAGCGACCGTACCATTTTGAGCCGCTCCAACCGCATTCGGAGCATAAATAGTGAAGAGTAGATTTACTAGCCATATCTCGACGCTATACGCTTTATTAGACAATCATATTTTGTGTTTGTTTTTGATTGTAAAGCGTTTTTGCGCACTAAAAGCGTCATCGCGATGTGACATAATGCAAGTATGTCGAAATCGAATGCTTCAAGTATGAATGCTTCAAAGATGGGTGCGTTGAATATGAATTCCTCAAGTGTCAATAATTCATCACACAGCAAGTTATTAGTTGTGTTGACTTCAGCTGCAGTAATTGTGGTTTTGGCTCTAATTTCAGCTTTTATGTGGCCAGGTTGGGCGTTGAATCACGAAAATGTTGCGAGCAAAAATCATATGGTAATGCCTAAAACGCCTTCTATACCATCGAAACCTTTGCCAGCATCTTCTACGGCATTGCTTAAGGCTATGCCTGATAGCGTACTTGATTTCGCTCGTGTAGACGCTATACCTAGTGCAACTTGGACTGAATCGTCGCCTTTGGAGGAATATTCTGTTAAGTACTCAACTGGTCAGCCAGATGGGGAAGTGTCTGTAACTGTTGCTCAATGGTCGAATCGCGATTCTGCGAACAAACAGTATGAAGCGTTAGTTGATGGACTTAAGGGTTCTGATATCGCAAGTGGAAAAATTCAAGTTTCTGGTAAGACTGCCGGTAGCTATGTGTTGCGAAATGATGAAAATGATAAATCACAGGCTAGTGCATTGTGGCAGAACGATACTGCTGTTTTTGAAGTAAACGGTGCAAAGCAAGCAGTAGAGCGTTTTTATCACAGATTCCCAATGTAAATTGTTGTAAAAAATGATGTTCTTTGTAATATCACTCCACAAAGTCGTTCAAACGGTGTAACATTAGGCAAGTTGCACACTTTACATAGGAATGGAGGCTTCAGATGGGTTCTGTCATCAAGAAGCGCCGCAAGCGGATGAGCAAGAAGAAGCACCGCAAACTGCTGCGTAAGACTCGTCACCAGCGCAAGTAATTTTCTTGCTATGCGTTGATGCGTGTCTGAACGTTTAGGCACGTAAGACTTTTTGAAGCGTCGGTTTTTCCGGCGCTTTTTTATTTTCGCTTCATTTCTGCGCGAGTGTCTCATTTTGCTTGTTTTGGGACATGCGCGCAGTATGGTTTCTGCGTTAGTGTCTGATTCTGCTTGTTTTTGGACACTCGTGCAGTAATAAAAAAGTAGAGCCTACAAAATCGCAGGCCCTACTTCCATAGCTTATTTAATTAGTTGTGCTTAGTTGCACTTATTTGCTACTATGCGCGGATACCTATTCGCGGCTACTTATTTGGGTTTGTAAGCGTGCGAGGACCGTTTGGATCGCCGACGATCACCGTGTCAACCATGTTCAAGAACAATCCGTGTTCCACAACGCCAACAGTCTCAATCAAATCCTTCGCCAACTCCTGTGGATGCTCAATGCGCTCCATATGCAAATCAACCACGAAGTTGTTCTCATCGGTGCGCACTTCCTTGCCGTCAGCATCAAGACGCAAAACTGGCTTATATCCGCGCTTTTCGAACTTGCGAATCACCTGCGCGGAGCCAAACGGAATCACCTCAACAGGAAGTGGGAACTTGCCAATCGTGTCGACTACCTTGCTTGCGTCAACAATCCACACGATGCGGTCGGAGTTAATAGCAACAATCTTTTCCCAAAGAAGAGCTGCGCCGCCGCCCTTAATGCCGTTGAAATTCTTGTCAACTTCGTCAGAACCATCGATTGTAACGTCAATGTGATCCACTTCGTTAATGTCGAGAATCTTAATGCCGTAGCCTTCTGCTTGCTCTTGCGTGCGACGAGAAGTGGTGACTCCTGTGAAGCTCAAGCCTTCTTCCTTAACTCTGCGGCCAAGCTCGTCAACCAAGAAGCGCACTGTAGAGCCGGTGCCAAGACCAACCATCATTCCATTCTTTACAATCTTCGCGGCTTCAATGCCTGCTGCTTTTTTAAGCGCATCTTGTTGTGCTTTATCCATTATCCCTGCTTTCTTGTTTTTGTTATTCCCGAGTTCGCCGATGAACTTCCATCGCTATTTGCGGGAGAGGCTTTGTGTTTTTATGCGTGCCTCATTTTCGTACATTTCCATATTAGTCTGCGTGCAGATTTTTAGTATGCCTTTATCATTGATTTAGGTAGAAGGCGGTTGGAGATAAATGTAAGGTGCCGTCGGGCTCTACGTAGCCGCTTACGTTAATTGTGCCGGAAATAAAACGCGCCTCGCCGTTAAAACTTGGGCTTGTGTTTGGTGGTGGAGTAAACTGCAGCACGCCAGAAACACTTAATCCTTGAACTGGTTTAGATGTAGTTTGAGTAACATTTTGCTCTGTTTTTGGAACTTCTTGAATAATAGTTATAGCGTCTTGCTGGTGCATATCTTGTTTATTTTCTATTGATAGTGCATCTTTTCCGCTATTTTCTAACGTTTCACGCTTTGTTTCACGCGCTTGTTTACATGTTTCTTCTTGCGCTTGTTTAGGTTTCGTTTCACATGCTGCTTCTTGCGCTTGTTCGCGCACTGATTCATTTGCAGATTCAGTTAGATCACTAGCGTTTTTACTATTTTGTGCAGAAAAATCAGGATTAATATCTTCGCCAACTGTGCGTTCAAGATGATATTCTGCATTGGAAATTTTGCCATCTAAAAGCATTTTCGCATCACTTGGCACATTCGTACCTTTTGCATATTCAGAAGCAAGAAGCGACTTCCAGCCTTCTAAAGGCAAGTATCCGTCCTTCAAACCATTTCGGCAATCTTGCGCATATCCATGCGCTAATGTATCAACTTTTTCGTTTCCTGCGTTTCCTGCGTGACCCTTAACCCACACGAATTTTACGGCACCTTCGCGCTTAGTAATTTCCGCGTCGATTGCGCGAATCAGCTCGGCATTTTTAACAGGCTCATTTTTAGAGTTTTTCCAACCGTTCTTTTTCCATCCGTGAATCCACGTAGTTGCGCAGTTTATAGCGTATTGTGAATCACTTTCGATTGTGAGCGGCTCACTTCCAGGATGTGCTCGTAAAGCTTCCAAAACTGCGCATAATTCGCCAATTTGATTTGTGCCATTAGTTGCGCCTCCAGCATCTGCATTGCCTGTGTGATGGTGTTCGTTAGAGCTACCAGACTCATCAATGTGATCTGCCCACGCCCAACCCATTGAACCGTTTGGGTTTCCGAGCGCGGAACCGTCTGTTGAAACAACAATCATGACAAAACCTTTCAAAAATGCGCCGGCTGCAGATTGCAACCAGCGCAATTAGTAGATTCTTTATTTACGCAAGATTATTACGTTACGCTAAAGCCTTGTCGACTACAGCAGTAGCTTCCTCAAGCACCTTGTCAAGTGCTTCTGGAGAAACGAAGGATTCTGCGTAAACCTTGTAAATATTCTCGGTACCAGATGGGCGAGCAGCGAACCAGTTGTTCTTAGTCGTCACCTTCAAGCCGCCAATCTTTGCGCCGTTTCCAGGAGCTTCCGTAAGCTTTGCGGTAATATCTTCGCCAGCAAGCTTGGTTGCTTCAACATCGTCGCCGCTCAAAGATGCGAACTTCTGCTTTTGTTCAAGCGTGGTTGGGGTATCGACGCGCTTATACCAGCTTTCGCCAAAGCGAGCAACCTGATCCTGGTGAAGCTGAGCTGGGTTCTTGCCAGTCTTTGCAGTAATTTCCGCAGCGAGCAAATCAGGAATCAAACCATCCTTATCGGTGGTCCAAACGCGACCATCTTTGCGCAAGAAGCTCATTCCGGAGCTTTCTTCGCCGCCGAAAGCAACTTCGCCGCTAAAGAGTGGGTCAACGAACCACTTGAAGCCAACAGGAACTTCCACAAGCTTAGCGTTAATAGAAGCTGCCACGCGGTCGATCAAGGAAGAAGACACAAGCGTCTTGCCGATAGCAGTATTCTTTGGCCAATCCGGACGAGCGCCGCCGAACAAGTACTCCACGCACACTGCAATGTAGTGGTTCGGGTTCATAACGCCCCAGTTCGGGCACACAATACCGTGGCGGTCAGCATCTGGATCGGTGCCGCCAACCAAATCGTACTTATCCCAAGCGCCAGCGTTAAGCTGATCAACTAAGCCCTTCATTGCGTAAGGGGAGCTTGGATCCATACGAATCTTGCCATCGTGGTCAATAGTCATGAATCGCCAAGTTGGGTCAACTTCTGGACGTACAACGCCAATGTTCAAACCGTACTTTTCGTTCATAAGTGGCCAGTAGTTTACGCTTGCGCCGCCGAGTGGGTCAATTCCCAAACGCACGCCGCTAGAACGAATCACATCGAAATCAATAACGTTTGCCAAATCGCTAACGTAGTGTTCGCGGTAATCGAAGCCTTCAACCAAATCAGACTTGATTGCTTCTTCGAAAGGTACGCGCTTTACGGACTTGTAGTTGTCGAGCAATTCGTTTGCGCGAGCTGCAATTGCGTTAGTTACATCCGCAGGTGCAGGACCGCCTGTTACAGGATCGTACTTAAAGCCACCGTCGGTTGGTGGGTTGTGTGATGGAGTGACGACAATGCCGTCAGCCAAGCCGTCGCCGCTAAAACGCTGAGTTCCGTCGGCTGCGCGATTATGCGTCAAAATAGCCTGAGAAACAACAGGAGTTGGCACGAAATCGCCGCGAGAATCCACGCGAACGTGAACTCCGTTAGCAACCAAAACCTCAATAGCGGTTTTTTGAGCAGGCTCAGAAAGAGCGTGCGTATCGCGACCAATATAAAGAGGACCAGTTACGCCAGCTTTCTTGCGATATTCAGCAATAGCTTGCGTAATTGCCACAATATGAGCTTCGTTAAACGAAGTTTTCAAAGCAGAACCACGGTGGCCGGACGTGCCGAAAATCACGCGCTGTTCTGGAATGTTGGAATTTGGAATTTCATCATAGTAAGCGCCAACCAAAGCGTCGACGTCGACTAGATCTTCTGGGGTGGCGGGCATTCCCGCATTTTTTGCTACCATAACTTTTTATTTTGCCACGGTGCTTGTATTTTATTTATTTTTTGGCACTCTTACGCACAATGCTTGCTTGTCAACAGTGAAGCGCAAATGTTTCGTATAGCCCAAAATATCGCCGTCTACTTGCACTGGAGCAGATTTTTCTAATTGCACTTCTGCACTAAAACCTTGCGTTTGGTCAATTCTCGAGCCTGCAGAAAGCGAATCCTGCTGTAGCGCGCGCCCTGTTAGCGTTTGGTGTATTACTCCTCGGAACAAATTAGCCCAACCAATTAAACCGCCCGAAGTGTCAATAATCTCAAAATCAAGCACACCATCGTCGTACGCTGCTTCTGGCATAAGCGAAAACATAGGAATTTGACCGCAATTTCCAGCCATAAGTGTGCGGAAAGTCAATCCTTTTAGCACGCTTTCGTCGCCATTCGAACGCTGTAAGGTAACGGTTGCGCGATATTTTGGCATGAACAAATGCTTTACGCCAGAGACAAAATAAGCAAGCCAACTAATATTCTTTTTTAAGTTTGGATCAGTGTCGTCAATCATTAACGCGTCAAAACCAATGCCTGCAATAATTAGGAAGGCGTGTCCATGATCTTCTTCTTGATTGTCGAGAATCGTTACGCGCCCAACGTCAACCTGCCTAGAACCGTGAGAAGTTGCAACACGCAACGCGGCATCCACGTCGTTTACTGGAATTCCCATATTTCTAGCAAAAAGATTGCCAGTTCCAATAGGAATAATTCCCATCGCATGACCTTTACCGCTTACTGCGCTCGCAACAGTACGAACCGTGCCATCTCCGCCGACCGCTACTACTACGTTAGCTCCGTTTGAAAGCGCTTCTAAAGCACATTCGCGACCGTCTTTATCTAATTGCGTATCAATAATTTCGTAAGCTAAATTGCGTTCTTTGCAATAATTTTTAATACTTTCGCGATACGATTCCGCTTGTGGTTTTGAAGGATTAAGTATGAATGCGTAATGCACTGAGTCGCCGTGTCGTTCAGCAAGTTTTTCTGCCAAATGATGACGTTTTAAAGCGCGCGAAACAATCATGATGACGAATGGTGCGAGTACAAGCGCGAATACAATCATCATAAGAGCAATAGTCGCTTGAATAGGCATAGTTGGCATACCTCCTATTCTTGCACATTATTTTTTCTACAATACTAAATTTTGCGGCATATTGCGAATATTTACGTTTTTTACACATTTGTATATTATTTATCGTTTTTTATGAATATCGTTTTTCTTGCTTTCGAGCGCTTTTCGTGCGTATTGTTTGCACTAAATATTTATTCAGTTATAGCTAGTTATTTATCCAGTTATAACTAGTTATTTAGCCAGTTATGTATTCAGTTATGCTCTTATGTATCGCTAATACTAATTTCGTGCGTCGCTAGTGATAAACTGTTCAAACGTGTCTGTCGCATACAATTATTGAGCAGAGGTTTTGAATATGGCTGAATTACAGCAAAATTTTGAGGGAGATGAATCCTTCAATATTACATCTAGTAATATGCCTGATGATGCTAGTGACGATACTGTTGCTTTTACGCAGGTTCCTCAAAGTTATGTAGAAGATCAAATGGCTGATAATTCTGATAATCCTGTTAATTATGAGGGAACTCTTGCCGATAATTTAGGCGAAGTCGCAGATGAAGAAGATACTTCTAGAGATATTGTTGACGATATTGTTGACGATATTGCTGGCAATAAGAAGAATTTGTTTGGCAATAAAGATGCATATGGCATGTACGCAAATGCAACTCCTGCCGACTCAACTGCAACCGATTCATTTAGAGTAGTAGAGCCGAAAGCAAAGAAACATCGTGCGAACCGTTCCGCATTGGCGTTAATGTATTTGCTTCTTATTTTTGTTATTTTGTTAGCTGCAGCATTTTTTGCACTTCATTTGTATTTCAACAATCGAGTTGCTCCAGGTGTTGATTTTGGTGATGCTTCTATTACGCGCAATCTCACTGGCTATCAGGAAGATGCTGTAAGCAGAACTGTTCAGAATGCTGTAGATAATAGCAAATTAGAAATTAGTGACGATCAAGGAAATAGTATTGATGCAGATTTGAGTCAGCTTGGTGTCAAGATTGATAAGAATGCAACTGTAAAATCTATTATGAATGCTAAGCGAGATAATTTATTTACTCGTATTATGCCTTGGGTTCATCAAACTGTGAGCTTGAAGGCTGTGCGAGATGATTCCGCTTTGGATTCGTACTTATTGCATAAGTTTATTCGTGAAAGTGATCGCGCTGTACCTTATAGCGCAGTTTTCGACAAGGATTCTGAATCTTTCAAAGTAGAGGATGGCGTACCTGGTCGCACTATAGAAACTATGTCTGTTCGTGAAGCAGTAAAAAAGTTAATTGCTCACCCTGGTAAAACAGTAAAAGTTTCTGTTACATCTCGACGCACTGACGCTCCTATTAAGCTTGATGCAGCGCAGAAACTTGTAAATGATTTAAATAAACTTCTTGAGAAAAAAGTCACGTTTAATAACGGTGACGGTAAAGATTTTGCGGTTCCAAAAGAAGCTATTGCGTCTTGGATCAGTATAAAAGCAGATACGACTCGCCGTAAGCTTTCTTACACAATTGATGCAGATAAAGCAGATTATTATTTGTCTCAAGTTCTTCCAAAAGAGCTTAATCAGCAAAAAATCAATCAGGAAGATGCAATCAATAAGGAAGGTAAGTTTATTTTCACAACGCTTAAAGGTTCTAATGGTGTTGAAATTAACTATTCCAATAGTGTTGCGAAAAAAGCTGTAGAATCTTTGCGCAATGGCAATGATTTCAAGATGGCTGTTCCTGCGAAAATCACTAAGTTTACCGTTGAAAAGAAGCTTGTTGAAATGCGAATTGTTGTTGACAAAACAACTCAAATGGCTTCTGTTTATAAGAATGATGAACTTGTAAAAACATTCCCTGTTTGCACAGGTAAGCGCGGTGATGATGATTCAGCTTCTGGTACGTTCTTTATTTACTTGCGTTATGCTTCACAAGATATGCGCGGTAGGAACGGCGATGGCTCTCCTTACTTCTCTCCTGGAGTGCGTTGGGTTAGCTATTACCATGGTGGAGAAGGCTTCCACACCGCTTCTTGGAATTATAAGGGTATTGCAACTGGCGATGCTGCGAATCACGGCTCTCATGGTTGCATAAACATGTATGAGCAGGATGCTCGCTGGATTTTTGAAAATTGCCCACGTGGCACTATTGTGCAAGTTGTTGGCACGACTCCGGATGGTCCGGTACGCGAATGAGCGAATCTGTGGGTAACTCACTTAACAAAGATGAACGCGTTGAAGGACTTTCGCTTTCTGCGCGTTCTAATCTTGAGTGTGTGCAAAGCCCACAATCTACTCCGAAGTTAGCTGCGTCTAGACGAATTAGCAGCGCGCCAATTCCTGTGCATGTTACTGCAACATTGTTTGACACTCCGTCTAAAGCTGAGCGTATTGACAATAAGCCATTGCTTGTGCGTTTTGGTCGCAGGATTGTTACGTCTATTGTTGGCATTTGGATGCGTTTAGCCGGCCGTGTTGCTCGTCGTTTTGGCTGGTTTCCAAGTGTTGAGCCATATATTGGGTATGGAACGCATAGATATGCTCGCTTGATTTGCAGGACTGTGTATGCTCCAAAGCTTGGTCATCATTCTGCTCTAAAACGCGGAATTTACGCGATGCTTGTTGTTCCTGCTGTGCGTGTGCGCGTGGCTTTGTCTATTGACGGTATTCCTGTAGAAACAGCTCAAATTGGCGATTCTGAAATATACGATAAGCCTGAAGGTTCGCGCGATGGTAGTGCAGAGTATTGTATTTCTGACCGTGCAGGGTATTTAGATTTAATTACTGAACGCGCTTTAGAGCCTGGTCGTCACGTTGTTTCGTATTCTGTTAGTGACCGTGAGCCTGTAAAAGCGAGCTTGTTTGCTATTGACGCAAATGTTCCTGTTGGTGTTATTTCGGACGTTGACGACACTATTATGGTTACTCAAGCGCCTTCGCCAATTCGTGCTGCTTATAATTTGCTTATTATGAATCCTGCTCATCGTTCGCCAGTTACTGGGATGTCTGAGTTTTTCCAGTCTTTAGAGCATTTACGTGACGATATTCCATTTTTCTATCTTTCTACTTCTCCGTGGAATGTTGAGGCTTCAATTCGTCACTTTATTGATCGCGAAAAGTTTCCTGAGGGTCCTCTTCTTCTTCGTGATTTAGATCCACGCCCTAAAACTTTTATTCCAAACGGACCGCAGCATAAATTAGAATTTGCAACTCAACTTATGGATGATTTTCCTGGCATGCGTTTTGTGCTTATTGGCGATGATGGTCAAAAGGATCCTTTAACGTATGCAAATATTATTCGTAAGCATCCAGGTCGCGTGCTTGCAGTAGGTATTAGGCAATTGCGCAAGCGCGCTACTGTTGAGGATTTCCGTCGTAAATTATCTCGTGATTTTGCGGTTGCTTTAAGTGCGTCTAAGCGTGCGTATGTTTTTTCGGATGCTCTTGACAGTGCGTGCGAAGATGCACAAGAAATTCCTACTATGGCGATCGAAAAATTAAATAATGCTAACGAGTTTTCTGGTGATATTGATGGTCTTGAGGGTTTTGATGATAGTCAAATGCGCATAATTGAAGCAGAAGGTGCTGCTGGCACTTTGCAAGGCGTGCCATTTTTTGCAGCTCCGCAAGGCAAAGATTTAGCTAAAGTAATGCTTCCGTTTATAGAGGAAGCGATTGCGAAATAGCATAAAATAATTGCAAAATAATTTTGTAATATTAAAGAATTGCAGAAAATATTTCGTTACTAATATATAAAAGCTGAAGAAAATACTTAATGAAAATCAAAAGAGGTGTAGCTATGAATAATCAAGATTTCGCAAAGCCAAAAGCAGCAGAACGCATACCATCGGCACGTGAATTTCATGGCGACACTTATATGGACGAATATGCTTGGATGAAAGATCGCAATAATCCTAAGCTTATGGAATACGTCAATAGTCAAAACGCTTATACTGAACAGCGTGTGAAGCACTTAGAAAACTTGCGTTCTACATTATTTGACGAGTTGCGCTCAAGAGTTCAAGAAACAGACATGTCTGTTCCTGTGCGCATGAATAATTACTGGTATTACGTGCGCACTGAAAAAGGCAAACAATACGCTGTGCAATGCCGTATGAAAGTTGAAAATAGTGACGATTGGAATCCGCCAACTATCGACAATTCTGCAAAGCCTGGCACAACTGATGGTGAAGAGATTTTATTTGATGCAAACTTTGAATCTGAGCGCGCTGGTGGCAAATTCTTTAGAGTCGGTGGAATGGATTTGAGCACCGACGGTTTGAGAATGCTGTACGGTGTTGACACTCAAGGAGATGAACGCTTTAACTATTTTATTCGTGACTTTTCTACAAAAACATGTTCTTGGTCGCAGTTAGAAGAATCGTGGGAAAATCTTGCTTCTGCTTCACTTTCTCCAGATGGAAAATGGGTGTTTTATGTAAAGCTTGACGATGCTTGGCGTCCTTATCAAGTTTGGAGGCATAAGGTCGGCACTAAAGTTTCCAGCGATGTAAAAGTTTTTGAAGAAACTGACGAGCGATTTTTTGTTGACGTGTATGAAAGTTTTGACGAACGATACATGATGATCAGCAGTAGTTCAAAGACTACGTCGCGCGTGCTTATGCTTCCTTTGAGCAATCCTGAGGGCGAATTCCGTATGGTTATTGAGCCGATTGAGGGAGTGGAATACGATATTTCTTTCGCTTGCTTTGAGAATGCTGGCGAAAATGGTGAAGATATTCCAATTGCGATTGTGTGCCATAACGCTAAAAATCCTAATTTTGAAATTGACATTATTGACATGAGAGGAAATTCCGGCAAGTTTGATGAGCATGTAACGTATAAGCTTTCGGATGGAGTATGTATTGCTTCGGGTTCTCCTTATGGTTGCGAGCAGGGAGATGCTTGGCAAAAAGGTGCTGGAAGTGAGCCTATTACAAAGCCTTATAATTCGCCTCAAAATCCTGAAATATTGCAAAATGCAGTTGGGTTGAGTGTAAGCGGATTGTCAATGTACAAAAATTATGTGGCACTAGCTTACCGTTCTCAAGGTTTGCCGCATTTGGCTGTAATGAGCAAGAAGCGCGCTGTTGAAGATTTTTTGCAAGCAAAGCCGTGGCGTTTTTGCGAAGTGCGACCGCTTTCTTCCCAGCTTGCGAATCAATTTACGGATCAACTTACGGATCAATTTTCTTCTCAACTTACGGATCAACTTACGGATCAAGCGCAAGCCGAATCACGCGCTGCGCTCGCAAATATTTCACAAGAAGAAGTCAACAATAATCGCTTATTTAGTATTTCTATGACTGGAAATCCTTCGTACGAAGCTCCGCGTATGCGTTACGCTTTTGGCAGTTATGCGACTTTAGGTCAACTTCGCGAGTTGGATCCTTTAACAGGCGAAGATGTGCTGCTCAAGCAAGGTAAAATTTTAGGCGAATTTAATGAGCGCAATTATGCTGAAAAGCGCGTTTGGATTACTGCTCGAGATGGTGAGCGTGTGCCAGTGTCTCTTGTGTGGCGTCCGGATAAAATTTCCAAAACTGACTCAATGTTTGTTACTGGTTATGGTGCGTATGAAATTAGTTCAGACCCTACTTTTTCTGTCGGTCGCTTGAGTTTGCTGGATCGCGGCGTGTTGTATGCGCAAGTGCATGTGCGAGGCGGCGGAGAAATGGGTCGCGCGTGGTATGAGCAGGGTAGACGCGTTAATAAAAAGCATACTTTTGAAGATTTTGTTGATGCCACGCGTGCTTTGCAAAATGCTGGTTTTGCTTCCGCTCGTCATACTGTTGCAAACGGTGGTTCAGCAGGAGGCTTGCTTATGGGCGCTATAGCAAATATGGCTCCGGAATGTTATGCAGGAATTGAAGCAGACGTGCCTTTTGTAGATGCTCTTACGTCTATGCTCGACTCTTCTTTGCCGCTTACTGTAACAGAGTGGGATGAGTGGGGCAATCCGCTCGATGATCCTGAAGCTTATTACTATATGAAATCGTATACTCCTTACGAAAATGTGCCTTGCGCAAAAACGGAAGAGGGTCGCAAAAAGTTAGCTGATTTTCCGAAAATCTTAATCACGTCCTCTATTCACGACACGCGCGTGCTTGTTACGGAACCTTTGAAATGGCTCGCTAAATTGCAAGCTTCTGGGGTTGATGCAATTGCTCGTATTGAAACTGACGGTGGTCACGGTGGCACTTCTGGCAGGTACAGGCAATGGCAGGAGTTAGCTTATGAAAACGCGTGGTGCTTGCATGTTATGGGAGTAAATAGTT
>NQOP01000002.1:234078-237409 GCA_003585845.1 Bifidobacteriaceae bacterium NR021 | reverse complement strand
CAGAAACTTTACAGCGGCGTAAAGTAAATGTCGTTTCCTCGCCTTTCGTGATATCATAGGTCAGGTGATGTGCGTTTTTCGTTTGCGTTTGCGCTCATCCACATACAGGTAGTTCAATGGAGATATCTACTTATTGCTTAATGAAGGGGTAGAGCAGCAATGGCAACACTCAGCGTTGACAGCGATGAATTTTCACTGCAACATACCGCATTGTTTAAGCAAGTTCCAGCTGATCAAGTAAAAGAATTGATGCAGTATTTGCAAGAATCGACATTTAAAAAAGGTTCGGCAATTTTTAATGAAGGCGATACTGACCATCGAATGTACTTGCTTGAGCGTGGAAGAGTAAAATTAGTTCGTCATTCAAACGACAATCGTGTGCAATTGTTAAGTATTCACACTCCTGGCGAAATTCTAGGTGAAATTCCCGTTTTTGATCCTAGCGGCGGTCCTCGTACAGCTTCAGCAATATCTATTACAAACAACACTAGAGTTTTATGGCTAGAAAATGACGTGTTATTCAATTGGCTAAACAATCACCCTATCGTTGCAGTAGATATGCTTCAAGTGCTTGCAGCGCGCATGAGAGCAAATAATGAGCGAATTTCCGACTTAGTTTTTATGGATGTTCCTGCTCGTTTAGCAAAGACTTTGTTGAATTTAGCTTCAAGATTTGGCGAGCCTATGAGCGATGGCTTGCTTGTGCCGCATGATTTGACGCAAGAAGAGCTTGCGCAACTTGTTGGCTCTTCGCGCGAAACAGTTAACAAAGCACTTATGGATTTTGCAAACAGAGGTTGGATTATGCGCCAAGGCAGGTCAATTATTATTTATAAGCCTGGCATGCTTATCCGTCGAGCTGAGCGTTAAAGTGCGAATGTTTATAATCTCGGTTTCCAAGTAGAGGCAAACCTTTAGAATAGTACGCATGCCGAAAAAGAATTCACTGACTGTTCGCCGTGTGCTAGCGCTGTTCCTTACCTACATCACTTTGTGTGTTGCAGGAGGTGTTGCAACAAGTATTATGTTTGTTCCTGGCGTAATGAGCGTGAATAGCATAGTGAAAACAGTAGTGCCTTCACTTCGCGTTGACGGCATCGATTTTGACGTAACTGCTTTGCCGCAAAAATCGCGACTTTACGCTTCTGATGGCAAAACTATTATTGCAACTTTTTATGCTCAAAACCGCACTGTAGTGCCGCTTCGACGCATATCGCAATATATGCAGCGAGCAATGGTTGCTCGTGAAGACCGTCGATTCTTTGAGCATTCCGGCGTAGATATGCAAGGTGTTATTCGCGCATTCGTGCAAACATTCGTTAAAAAGGGAGATATGCAAGGTGGCTCTTCCTTAACTCAGCAATATGTAAAAAATGTGCTTATGATTAAAGCTCGCGAAAATAACGATCCTTTAGCTGAGTATCACGCTTCTGAAGGCACTATTGCTCGTAAATTGCGCGAAATGCTTATTGCAATTCAAATGGAGAAAAAATACTCCAAACTTGAGATTTTGCAGGGATATTTAAATATTGCGCAGTTCGGTAGCAATAATATTTACGGCGTAGAAACTGCAGCTCACCGCTACTTCAATACGAGCGCTGCAAAACTTAATCTTGTGCAATCGGCAACTATTGCTGCAATTACAAAGAATCCTTCGCATTACGATCCTTCTATTGAAGCAAATCAGCCTGAAGCGCAAAAGCAGCGCAATATTGTTCTTGATTTAATGCTTCGTCAAGGTTTTATTACTAAGAGCGAGCATGATTCCGCTGCTGCTATTCCTCTTAAAAGCACTCTTAACATACAGAGGGAAGTTTCTAAGATTGGATGCCAAGCTGCAGGCGATGCAGCATTCTTCTGCGATTATGTGACGAAGAAAATTTTGCACTCTCGCGAGTTTGGTAAAACTGCTGCCATGCGCGAAAAGTTGCTTACTGAGGGTGGTCTTGATATTTACACAACTATGGATTTGCGTGCTAGCAAGGCTGCTATGAAAGCTGCTAGGGATACGATTCCTGTAAACGATAAGAGCGGTTTTGAAGTTTCAATTGCGGCAATTAAGCCTGGAACTGGTGAAGTTTTGGCGTTTGGTAGCAATCGTATTTATGATGCTACGGATGCTGCAAAATCAGATCCTACGCATACGGCTTTGAACTATGCTGTAGATGAGCGCGATGGTGGCGGTCTTGGTTGGCAGATTGGTTCTACGTGGAAGCCAATTAATATGGTTGCGTGGATGCTTGCTGGAAAGTCAATTAATCAGCCTCTTCGCACTTCTATGCTTTATAACAATGCTGATTTTAATTGCAGCAAATTCCGCGGAGTTGGTAGTTGGTCGGTTCAAAACTCTGGTGGTGGCACAATTAATCCGGAAACTCCTTTGCAAGGTCTTGTGCGCTCGCATAACACCACTCAGGCTTCTATGGCTCAGCAAATTAAGCTGTGCTCTATAGCGGATGCTGCTCGCATACTCGGCTACCATAATTCGCCTCTTGGTCAGGAAAGCGTGTATTCTGCTAACTCGCTTAATCCGCCTATGACGATTGGTTCTGTGCAAGCTTCGCCTTTAACTGTGGCGAATGTGTATGCAACTCTTGGCGCTGATGGCGTGGCATGTGATCCTATTGCTATTAAGCGAGTTGTTGACAAAAACGGTAAGCGTTTGAAAGTTCCTAGTGCGCATTGCCATCAAGCAATTCCAAAGGGAATCGCTCAAACTGCTGCTTATGCGCTGAATCAGGGTGTTGTGCAACCTGGCGGCGAGGCTTCAACAACTCAGCTTGACGGCGGACGTAAAACCTTCGCAAAAACTGGTACTAACGAACAGTACTACATGACCACAGCAGGATTTGTGCCGTATCAGGTGGCTTCGTTTGTGGCCGTCGGCAATACCGAATCGCAAAAGAGCTTCAACGGCATGACTATTAACGGCCGCACAATGGCAGGTTGGTATGGTATGTATATTGCAACGCCTGCGTGGAAGCAGTTTATGAACGACTATTTGAAGGCTGCTAATATTCCTGTTGATAACGATTACGGAAAGCCTGATCCAAAGTACACTGCCGGCGGAACGCTGCCTGGTATGCCTAAAACTACTGTTAAAACTGATCAGCAGAAGCGAGATGAAGACGCTAGAAAGCAGGCAGCGCAAGAACAGCAGGAAGAAGCTAAGAAGCAAAAGAACACGCAAGATCAGTACGGCACTGCTCGTCGCGACGACTATAACAATTCGGGAACTGATAATTATTAAACGGCATTCGTTAACTCGTAATTGCTAGTTAACTTGCTAAATACTAAGATTTCTTGTGCTGTTCCTACAAAATAGACCCTT
>NQOP01000002.1:229551-233368 GCA_003585845.1 Bifidobacteriaceae bacterium NR021 | reverse complement strand
TACGCACTGTGCAAATACGCACGCTAGTTCAAATCCGCACCAACTGCGTCTGCAACATGCTCAAAGCCGTCGCGTTTCAAAAGATCCGCAAGTCCGCGCTTTAATGTCGTAATCTGCTGCGGTCCTCTGTACATAAGCGACGTAATAAACATAACCAAATCCGCGCCAGAGCGAATCTTCTCGTATGCTTGCTTTGGTGTAAAGACTCCGCCAATTCCAGCAATAGCAAAACGATTACCAAAAGCTTTGCGCGTGCGACGAATAAGTTCGTTGCTTGCCTGGTAGGTAGGGCCTCCAGAAAGTGCGCCTTGCCAATCTGCTGGAACGTCAAGTCCGGAGCGGTTCTTCTGCAAGTTCGCAATACTTACGCCATCAACCTTATGTTCGGCAAGAACATCTAAAAGCGACTTAAACTGCTCCCATCCTCCCGGCAAATTAAGCGGCATTTTAACAAGCGTTGGCTGAGGTCGCTTAATAGTATCAAGATCGCTAAAAAGTTTATCCAGTGCTTCCGGCTGACTAAATGGTTCACCAACGCGCGTGTTCGGGCATGAAATATTTACTTCAATTATTGAGCTTCTTCCTGCTGCACGTTCCATAGAAATATGGTAGTCTTCAATTCCTTCTTCTAAGTCACCAACTAAGTCGTCGTTTGTGCGCGCAATAGAAATAGACATATTCATAGACTTTGCGTGCGTCCAAGCTTTCTCGGCTCGTGCAACAACGGCCTCACTGCCATCGTTTGCTAGTCCTGCGTGTACAAGAATAGAGTCATATTCTGGAAGGCGATGATACCAAGGTTTTTGATTTCCTTCGCATGGTCGGCTCGTTGTAGAGCCAACTGTTTCAAAACCAAAGCCGGCGTTGTCTAGTACGGTCGCCATTTGGCAGTTTTTATCTAGTCCCGCACTTAAGCCAAACGGGTTTGCAAAATCCACACCCATAACGTTAGTTTCTAGCACCGGGTCTGTGTAGTTAAGCATTTCGCGAAGAAGCCACATTAATCCAGGAGTGCGCTCGCTAAATTTGCAAAAATTAATCATGCGATCATGCGCTTCGTCTGGAGGAATGTTAAAAACAAAATGCGGTTTAATAATGTGTTTGTATGAGAATGTAAAAAGGTCGGTCGTTGCTTTATTGACGACATTATGCAATGAATGTTCAGAAACGTAATACATATTTATATAGTAGGGCATTATTGTTATATGCGCTATTGCTTAGTGTATTTTGTGCGTTTCCTTACTTAGTGCGCGTTCGTTTTTGTGCGATTTTTCACAAAACATACTTTGCTTGACAACAAAATGTGCGTTCTTTTCGTTTTAAGGCATTAAAACGCTCAATTACGTTTGTTTTTTGCGTTTACGTGTGCGATAATGTTCGTATGATTTCTTCACAGCGTCAACATTTGATTTTAAGCCGTCTCCGTACGCGCGGTGCTGTTCGCATTACTGCGCTTTCTAAAGAGCTGAACGTTTCTGCTATGACGGTTCGCAGGGATATTGCAGAGCTTTCGGATCGCGGGCTTTTAAAGCGCGTTCACGGTGGCGCTGTAACGACTAATACTTTGCTTTCGGAGCCGCTGTTTTCTGTAAAGTCGCAGATGGACATTGGTTTGAAGGATGCAATTGCGCGTTTGGCTGTGGATTATGTGTCTCCTGGAGATGTGATTGCTATTGGCGGTGGTACCACTGCTTATGTGTTTGCGCAACATTTGCTCGAGTCGCGCAGGGCTTCTGGCATTACGATTTTGACTAATTCGATTCCTGTTGCGGAGCTTGTGCAAGCGTTGGAGTCGAAGGATGTCGAGGTTATTGTTACCGGCGGCGTGATTACGCGTTCCAATTCGCTGGTTGGGCCTATTGCGGATAAAGTTGTTGCTTCTCTTCGTGTGAATACCGTTTTTCTTGGCACGCATTCTGTGTCTCTTCCTCGCGGATTCCTTATGCCAAATTCTTTGGAAGCTGCTACGGATATGGCGTTAATGGATATTGCGGATCGCACGATTATTTTGACGGATCATACTAAATGGAGTTGCACGTCGCTTTCGCTGTTTGCTCGTTTTGATCAGGTTGATACTGTTATTACTGACGATGGTTTGGATGCTGATTCTCAGCTTCGCACGCGTGAGCTTGTAAAGGATTTGGTTTTGGCACCTGTTATTGATGAGCGAGATGTTCTTGATGCATCTAATGGTGACGATTTAGCAAATTCTGAAGATTCTGACGATTTGCTTGATTAGTATTTTGCAAATATTTTTGCAAAGCTTAATTTTGCGTGCTGATGATTTTAATGCCCGAGTGAGTTATTTACTCGGGCATTTTTGGTTTTTCTGTTTGGTTTTGCTTCAAGTGTGTCGATGTTTAAACAAATTTCGCAGATGGCTAAATATTGCGTTTTTCTTTGTTTTATAAGGCAGTTGGAGCAATTGCAAAACTCAAACCTTAAAGAAACCTGAAAAAACATTAAAAAAATCCAGTATATGGCGTGTCGCGTAATTTTTATCAAAAAATATAGAAAAGTGCCGTAAATATTTCTGTTTTTTAATGAATATAACGAATATTTATCAAGATTTTTGTATTTTTAGCGCTTAGAAATCTGAATTTTAGTGTTGAGTTTTCTGAGAGCTTGCGGTAAGTTTTAACTCAGTTACCGGTTGAATCCCTAGTTCACTGGTACGAGCGGGAAACCGCAAATGGCAAATTTTTCTTCGCATACCCTAGTGCGAAGGAGAAGAAGAAAGGAAAATATTATGTTGAATAAGAAGGCTATCGCCGCATTCGCTGCTGGCGCCACCCTCCTCTCTGGTTTCGCTTTTGCTGCCCCAGCAATGGCTGATTGCCCAGCACCTGCACCATATCATAATGATGCTAAGCGCGTTGCAGACGCTGCTTACAATGCTTACCATGATGCTCAGGTTGTTCTTGATGGTATGACTGTATCCCCTAAGCCAGCAGAGCCTCTGGCTGTCATTAGAGTTTACATCAATACGACTCCAGATCCTGCTACTGGTTTAATTGCTCTTGCACATGGTGCAGAATCTGCTCCGCACTCTGTGTATGTAAAAGCTAAGGCTTATGTTGAGGCTTACAATGCTAATGTAACTTCCCAGAAGGCTTATAATGATCAGAATACTAAGGTTGAGAACCTTAAGGCTGAGTGGATTAAGGCTAAGGATATTCTTGAGCATTGCGCTAAGCCAGATCCAACTGAGCATGATATTAAGATGGGTCTTATTAACGAGGTTCGTCTTGCTAAGATGAACTTGGACAATGCTGATAACGAGTTTGCTATTGCCAAGAAGAACCTTATGGATGCTCATAAGGCTGCTGTTGCAGCTCAGGCTGAGTACAACAAGCGCAAGGCTGATTTTGATGCTGCTGAGCGTGCTTACCAGCTCTTCCTTGCTTCTGGTGTGAACGATTCTGCTACCCAGACTCGTTTGTATGATACCATGAAGCGTGCTGGTGCTCATGTGACTCGTACTCTTGCTGCTTGGGTGACTGCTAAGAATAATTATGATGATGCTTTGAAGAAGGCTCTCAAGGCTGAAGCAATTTACAATAAGGCTTTGGCTCTTTACAAGGCTGCTTACAATAAGGCTGTTGCTGGCGGTGTAGATCCATCTTTGTTGCCTCATGTTGTGACTTCTGATCCTTTGGATCCAAAGTTGAAGTCTATTCCAGGCATGAATGAAGCTTATGCTTCTGCTATGAATAGCAAGTTTGGTAAGGAAGTTAAGGCTAATACTCAGAAGGGTAAGGATACCAAGGCTTCTGCTCAGCAGAACAACAATGCTAACGGTGCTGCCGCTGGTGCC
>NQOP01000002.1:218305-228766 GCA_003585845.1 Bifidobacteriaceae bacterium NR021 | reverse complement strand
CGTTGAGTCGATTTTACTGTGAATTACTTAGTCTAGTGTGCTAAAAGGTGCGCTAGACTAAGTTTTTTTTATAACAATTTTGTGTTCTGTACGCTCGTCCTCAACGCGTTCGTCCTTCTTTACACGGCTGTAAAGTTTCTGCCGTTTTTTGGCGTGTAGCCGACCGAAACTTTACGCCGCTGTAAAGTTTCTGCCGCCTGACACCATCGTTTAAGCGCGTAACTCTCGTCGTCACGAGCGTGCTGTAAAATAGCAAAGTTGTGTGCGGTTTTGGTGCTTGTCATCAAACATATCGCGCATATTTTGCAAACACACTCCTGCTGTGGAAGGTCCACAGCCGATAGTCCGAAGGAGGTGGGTGATGTCTGCACATAAGTATGAACTGATGTTCATTGCAAATCCTGAGCTGGATGAGCACGGTCTTAAGAAGTTGACCGAGCAGTATCTTGAGCTTGTCACCAACGAGGGCGGTTCCGTTGACGGTACCGATTACTGGGGTCGCCGCAAGTTTGCCTACGAAATTGAAGGCAAAACCGAAGGTAACTACGTTGTGGTGAACTACACTGCCGAGCCATCTGTAAGTGACGAACTTGACCGTGTTTTGAACCTTAACGAATCTGTAATCCGCACGAAGATTCTTCGCAAGGACGCTAAGTAAAAACTAGCAAAACTAAGTAAGCTCTAGTGAATTAAATAAAAACTAGTTAAGCTAAATAAATACGTAAACAACCGCGCATAAGTTGCGCACAAAATTGCCAGTAATTGCTAACTAACATGCGATTACGAGTAAAGCGAGAAAGAAAAGGCACGATATGGCAGGTGAAACAATTATTACCGTCGTGGGAAATCTCACTTCGGATCCTGAATTAAGGGCACTTTCCAACGGTGCTTCTGTTGCGAGCTTTACCATTGCATCCACACCTAGAACGTTTAATCGTAATACGAATCAGTTCGAGGATGGGCCTGCATTATTTATGCGTTGCTCAGCGTGGAGAGACTTGGCAGAACATTGTGCAAACAGTCTTTCTAAAGGCATGCGCGTGATTGCTCAAGGCAGGTTGTCGCAGCGTTCGTATCAAGCGCAAGACGGCTCGAATCGCACAGTTGTTGAACTTACAGTTGACGAAATTGGTCCATCTTTGCGTTATGCAACTGCGCAAGTTAACCGCCAAAGCTCTTCAACAGGTTTTGCTGGTGGCTCGCGTGCAGCAAATGCTGCTGGTGCAGGTTATGCTGGCGGAGCAAATTATGCTGCTAGCCAGACCGCTTCTCAGCATGCCGCAAGTTCTTCAGCGGCTGATCCGTGGAGTGCTGCTGCGCCAACAAACGATAGTTTTTCAACTTTCGGTGCCAATTCTGATTTTGGTGGCGATTCTGAAGAACCTGAGTTCTAGCGTTTTAGTTGAGCTATAGATAGCGTATTTATTTGTTTATTTATGCACTTATTTACGCGCTTACTTAATCCTTATAAATACATCATCAGTTACATGTTATGCGAACAAAAAGCATAACGGATTTGAGAGAGGACATCTTATGTCACGCAAAAGGCCGCAACCACCGGTCAAGCCTTTCAAAAAGAAGCCAAATCCTTTGAAGGCTGCCAAGATTACTGAAATTGATTATAAAGACGTTGCTTTGCTGCGCAAGTTCGTTTCTGACCGCGGCAAGATTCGTTCCCGTCGTATCACCGGCGTAACCGTGCAGGAACAGCGCAAGATCGCGAAGGCAGTGAAGAATGCTCGCGAAATGGCTTTGCTTCCTTACGCCACTACCGGTCGCTGATTGAGAGGATAGGAATATGGCTGAAACCAAGGTTATTCTTACCAAGACTGTTGCCAACCTCGGTCACTCTGGTGACGTTGTTGAAGTTAAGGCTGGCTATGCACGCAACTACCTGATTCCTCAGGGTCTTGCTTTTGCATGGAACAAGGGTGCTGCTTCCCAGATTGAAGCAATGCGTCGCGCTCGTCTTGCCAAGGCTGTTGCCACTCGTGAAGAGGCAGTTGCAGCTAAGGCTCAGATTGAAGGCACCGTTGTGGAGCTTTCTGCTAAGGTTTCCGAATCCGGCAAGCTTTTCGGTGGCGTTTCTGCCGATAAGATTGCTGCTGCTTTGGCTTCCAAGGCTCAAGTTGAGGCTCGCGCAATTAAGGTTGCTACTATTAAGACCACTGGTGAGTTCCCAGCAACCGTAACGTTGCATCCGGAAATCACCGCTTCCTTCACTGTTAAGGTTGTGGCTGAGTAAGTAGCTTTGTGAATTTTACAAAACATGTTGCAGCAAGCAGATTCGTGCTTTTAGTGGTTTCTTGCTTGTAATACATGTGGATTGAACTTAAGCATTAGCTCTGCGTTTGCGTTGTATTGAGTTTTCTCATTGCGATGCTGCGCAGAGTTTTTTTTATGCTGCAATATTTTGAAAATGTGAATGTGTTGTAAGTGTCACGCGCGTAACGTAGTTTTTTAAGTTTTACTCGACTAAATTAGAACAGTTGGAAAATTGCGAAATTATAAAGGAGATGCAAACTGTGCTGGAAAGCAAATATGAACTGGCTGACGAGCTTAGTATGAACGCAAAAGCGCAAGATGCCAACATATCTGCTATTCGCAATGACGAAGAGTATGCTTGTAAAAATTCCGTAAGCGCAAATCTTGAAAACGCAATAAAATACAGCAATCACAAAGGTTATGGCGAAACTTGCGCGAAGGTTATTCTTTTTGGCGAACATTCCGTGGTTTATGGCCATTCTGCAATAGCTTTGCCGCTTAAAAACTTGCGTATGCGCGCTGTTGTAACTAGTTGCAATGAATTTTTAGCACCTGCTTCGTGTGAATCTTTATCTTCTACATCAAGCGAATCTTTAGCATCTACGACGAATCTCGATTCACATATAACTCTTTCATGCCTTGACTTTACTGGCAAACTTTCCGAAATTCCTACGCGCTTTAATAGCATACGAACAGCAATCCGAGCGTCGCTAGAGTTTGCAGGGTGGAGCGGTGAGAGTTTGCACATTTTTACCGAGTCTGATTTTCCAGCAGAACGAGGTCTTGGCTCGTCTGCGGCTGCTGCTGGTGCTGTAATTCGTGCGATTCTTGACTATTATGGCGTTTCAGCTAGCAATGATGAGATTTTTAAGTTGACGCAGACTGCTGAGTGTGTGGCTCACGGACGTTCTTCAGGCTTGGATGCCACTGCAACTGCTGCTTCCTGGCCTGTGCGTTTTAGTCGTGGCTGTTTTGATCGCATGGAAATTAACATGCGCGCGTGGCTGGTTTTGGCGGATTCTGGATGCAAAGGAATGACTCGCGAAACAGTTGAAGCTTTGCGTTCTCGTTTAGAATCGAATCCTGTTGAAGTTGGAGCGCAGCTCAATAAATTGGGGGAGATTGCGGCTGTTGCAGAAGATGATTTGGCGTTTGGCCGTATTGAAAATATGGGTAAGCAAATGACTTTCGCACACCGTATTTTGGCGGATTTGGGCGTAAGTACTGCGAAACTTGACGCCTTGGTAGCTGCTGCTTGCCAACATGGCGCGTTGGGTGCAAAACTTACTGGCGGAGGTGGCGGAGGATGCGTAATTGCGCTGACTGATAGTGAGGATGCTGCTAAGCGAGTGAGTGAAGCTTTTAAAAATGCAGGAGCTTGCGATACGTGGATTGTGAATATAGGTGATTCTGCAATAAATTGAATCTTATTTTTACTTGAAATGTGGCATAAACTTTACATTTGTTTAAAGAAAAGAAGCTTGTGCGCACTGTTTTGCTAAAATATTGACTAGCACATTAACAAACGAGAATTACTTATCTGCCGCAAGAGGAACAGCATGCAAAATGTTGAAATTCAGCCAAAAATAACGTTTGACGCTAGTCTTTCACCCAACTCAGCTTTTGCTAAAGCAAACGCGAATATTGCGCTGATTAAGTATTGGGGTAAGCGCGATGAAAAGCTGATTTTGCCTTATACTTCCTCGCTTTCGCTCACCCTTTCGGATTTGTCTACAACTACAAGCGTAAGTTTTGCGAATAATCTTGAACAAGATACTTTTACTTTAGATAATGAAAAGATTTCGCCGTCTGCAAAAACTTTTCGTCGCGTAGTCGCTATGCTCGATTTGGTACGTGAAATTGCAGGAATTTCAACGAAAGCAAGCGTTATTTCGCATAATATTGTGCCAACTGCCGCTGGTCTTGCTTCGAGCGCGTCTGGCTTTGCAGCTCTTGCGTCTGCTGCCTCGTACGCTGCTGGATTAAACCTAACTCCACGAGAACTTTCTAGACTTGCAAGACGTGGTTCTGGTTCAGCTTGTCGTTCGATTTTTGGAGGACTTTCAATTTGGCATGCAGGTTGCGACGACGAAACATCTTATGCAGAGCCTATTGAAAATGCACAAGTTGCGCTTAAAAATTTAAACCTTGCTATGATTGTCGTCACTTTGGACGATAGTAAAAAGCCGATTTCTAGCCGGGAAGCGATGCGCAGAACGGTTGAAACTTCGCCAACGTATATGCAATGGGTTGAGCAGTCGAAGGACGACCTTGAAATTGCTAAAAACGCAATTAAGCGAGCAGATATTGAGCAATTGGGCGAGGTTGTTGAACGCAATGCTTTTGGAATGCACGAAACTATGCATAATGCTGTTCCATCGGTGAATTATTTGACTAGCAAAACGCATATTGTGCTTGAAGCGGTTAAAAATATGCGAAAAGATGGTTGGCTGGTGTGGTCTACGATGGATGCTGGTCCGAATGTGAAGGTGCTTACTTCTGGAGATGATGCTTATCGTGCAATGTGTCAGTTGCGTGCGCGAGTTGAGGATGGTTTGCGTAATTCTAGCGTTTTTTGTAATACAGAATATTGCGAGCCGAAATTTGCGATTGCGCTGCCAGGTGACGCTGTGACGGTGAGTACGAGTTTAAAATAGGCGGATAATATGACTCAAGTGCGCTCTAGTGCCCCAGGAAAGCTTTATATTGCTGGCGAGTATGCTGTTGTTGACGGCTGTGCTGCAATTGTTGCTGCTGTTAATCGTTATGTGACGGTTAGCGTAAGTGATGAAACTTTAAACGAAGAGTTACGCGAAAATTTGCAGAAAAATACGCCTAGTAGCAGAAATTATTGTGGTGTAATTACCTCAGATGGCGAAAAATATAAACCGCTTCTTTGGGCGCGTGCATCCGACGGAAGTATTGAAATACAAAACGACGGAAAATATGCTTATGTGCTTGCAGCAATGAGTGTAGTTGACGCTTATGCTAGTGAGGAATGTGCGCCAAATATTAACCGCAAAAGTTACAATGTGCATATTTCTAGCGAACTTGATGATGCAAAAACTGGTAGAAAATACGGTCTTGGATCTTCTGCTGCAGTAACTGTCGCAGTTATTCGCGCGTTGTGCAAATGGTATGATTTGAATCTTTCGACTCCAGAAATTTGCAAGCTAGCGTTAATTGCGTCGTCGAGTGTTAAAAAATCCGGAAGTGGTGGAGACGTTGCTGCCAGCTCTTATGGCGGTTGGATTATGTATCGCGCGTATAACCGCGAGTGGCTTGAAGCTGAGCTTACGCTAGTAAAATCCGGATGCTCTGATTTCGGTGAGTTGTTGCACAAAAAGTGGCCGCGCCTGGAAGTTAAGCGTTTAAATGTAGATAAGTCGCTAAGACTTTTAGTCGGGTGGACTGGTTCTCCTGCGTCTAGCGCAAAGCTAGTAAGTAGCGTAGAAAGTAGCGTTAAAACTAGTACGGAAAGTAATGCTGAAAGTAACGCTGAAAGTAGCGTCGAAACTAGTGCTTTTGACAAAAAAATTCAATCTTTCACTTACGAAGATTTTTGCAAACAAAGTGAGATTTGCGTGCAAAAACTTGCGCGCGCAATTGAAAAGTTTGAAATAAGCGAAATCTATAGCGGTTTTGCTCAAAATCGTGCGTTGTTGCAAAAATTAAGTGCTCTTACTGGAACTGTTATCGAAACGCGTGAACTTACAAAATTTATTGAAATTGCGACTTGTGCCGGTATTCCTGCAAAAACTAGCGGTGCAGGCGGAGGAGATTGCGCAATTGCGCTGTCGACAATTTATGACAATAATGTAATTGAAACTATGAAATCTACTTGGGAAGCCAATGGAATAAAGCCATTGAATATTGATGTTACGGAAATTTTTGGAACTGGTAAGCCTTCTGAAAATATTGTATTAGACGCGTTTGCTAAGCGTAACGAGCTTAATATGCAATCTGCTCAATCTTGCACAATACAAAACCGAAAAGACGCGCATATTGTGCTTGCGGACAAGCAGTATAAAACTCGTGCAGATTCAGATTTTGACAAAGTGCGTTTTGTGCCGAATGCTTTGCCGCAAGTCACGCTTGAAGAAATTGATGATAGTGTGAGCGTGCTAGGAAGCGAAGTATGCGATTCTGTGCATTGGTGCTCGCCGATATATATTAACGCAATGACCGGCGGAAGTGATGCTGCTAAAAAAGTGAATGCAAGTCTTGCTAGAGTTGCTGCAAAAAATTCTGTTGCTATGGCGAGTGGATCTTTGAGTGCTGCTCTTCGAGACGAAACTTTACTCAGCACTTTCAGTGTCATAAGAAGCGAAAATCCACATGGATTTGTGATGGCAAATGTTAGCGCTGGAACTAGCGCGTCTGATGCATTGCGTGCTGTAAACATGATTCATGCGAATGCGTTACAAGTGCATTTAAATGCTGCACAAGAGTTGGTTATGCAAGAAGGCGATCGCGATTTTCGAAATTGGTTGCGCAATATTGAGTCTATTGTCAGTGCGTGCGAAGCTCTAAAGGTGCCTGTGATTGTGAAGGAAACTGGATGCGGAATTTCTGCTAAAGATGTTCAGCGTCTTAAAGATGTTGGAGTGCGCACTGTAGATGTTTCTGGTCGTGGCGGAACTAATTTTGTAACGATAGAAAATGCTCGCAGGAACTTAGGCGACTGTGATTATTTGGCTGATTGGGGTCTTACTACTGTTGAGTCGCTGGTTGACATACGCAAGTGTGATTCGTTAAAAAATATGGAAGTTTTCGCAAGCGGAGGAGTTCGCACGCCTTTGGATGTTGTGCGCGCGTTGGCTTTGGGTGCTTCGGCAGTTGGTGTCGCTGGCGAGTTTTTGCATACGCTTATTCATGAAGGTGAGGATGCTCTTTCTTTGCAAATTGATAACTGGAAGAAGCAAATTAGGGTGATTATGGCTCTTCTTGGGTGCAAGACAGTTAAGGATTTACAAGAAAAGACTGAGTTCGTGCGTGCGGATTGTCTTGGTAAGTGATATACTTGTGTAGTTGTGCGTTCAAGCGTGCTTATTTGTTTATGCAATGTGCGTAAGTAATTTGCGTAAGTAGTTCGTGTGTTTGAATGACGCAAGACTTGCAAGTCAAAGAAAATAGGAGTCCAATTATGGCAGCTCGTTGCGCAGTATGTGGCAAGGGACCTCAGACTGGTTTCACTGTTTCACATTCGCATATCCGCAATAAGCGCACCTTCCGCCCGAACCTTCAGCCGGTTCGCACCACCATTGATGGCGAGAACGTTCGCCTTCGTGTGTGCGTGAAATGCATTAAGGCTGGCAAGGTTCAGCGCGTTGAGGCGTGATTCGCGCATTGTATTGCGTTTAAATTGTAAGGCCCTGAGTGTTGCTCGGGGCTTTTTTGTATTTGCATATTTTTCGCGCGCACGTTATATTCCTGATTGCGGATGATTTATAATCGAAATATGCTAAATACGCCCACGAACTCAGCCAAAATGCATACTTCGCTTTCTGCGATAATCAGCAATAAGCGACGCGTTTCTGCATTAAAATCTTTGGGCATAGTCACAGTCGAAGACGCGTTAACTTACTACCCGTTTAGAGTTGCAAGTCCACTGAGAATTGCGAACTTAAAAGATGTAAAAATTGGCGAAGAAGTGGCTTTCTATGCGCAAGTTCAGTCAATTAACGTTGTGCCTATGAACGCTCGTCGCGGATTTAGAATCGAAATTAACGTTTTGCAAGATATGCAAGCAGTAGCTCAACTTATTTATTTTTCTAAAAATCGTCAATACGCTCAGTGGCTTTCTGCAAAGATGCATGTTGACGAAATGGTTGTTGTTGGCGGCACATCTAGCGCTTTTAATGGTAAATTGCAATTTACGCATCCTCAAATTCTAACTGTATCTGCTGTAGAAGAAAGCGATAGCTTGCATCAATCTCGCGATACTGTAAGAAGTGTGGAAGATGGTTTGGTGCGTATGAGTGCGCCTATGCCTGTGTATCATGCCAATTCGCGAATCTCTAGTGAGCATATTCACGAAACTATACTTTCTATACTTTCTGCACTTTCTAAAGATTCTGAAGATTCCGCAGATTCCGCAGATTCTAAAAATTCCGCAACTTGCACTACTGAATCCCTGCAAATCCCAAATATTACGCCTGAATCAGTGCTAAAAAAACGTAACCTCATGACTAGAGCGTCAGCAATATACTCAATTCATAATCCGCAATCAGTTGACGAATTTTACAAAGCTGTTGACTCGTTGCGCTATGAAGAAGCTTTTATTTCCCAAGTAGCTGTATTGCGATCTCGTGAAGATTCTAAAGATAATCAAGCAAAATCCTGTAATAATTCTCTTATAAGAAATGAATTTGTGGAAAGTTTGCCGTTTGAGCTTACTGCAGGTCAAAAAGATGTAATTGATGAGATTGTACGTGACATGCGTGAGTACCATCCGATGCGTCGCTTGCTTCAAGGTGAAGTTGGTTCCGGAAAAACAGTTGTTGCGCTCGCTGCAATGCTTGAGGCAGTTGGATCAGGCTATCAGGCTGTGCTTGTGGCTCCTACTCAAGTTCTGGCGTCTCAACATGCCGAAAATTTGCGCCAAATGATTGCGCGCGCGAATCTAAAAGTGCCTGTAATCGTAGTAACTGGCGGCATGAGACTTGCGGATCGCAGACGTGCGCTAGCGAGTGTTGCAAGTGGGGAGCCTTCGCTTATTGTTGCAACTCATGCAGCGTTCTCGTCGACTTTTAAACCGACTAATTTAGCTTTGGTAATTATTGACGAGCAACATCGTTTTGGTGTCGAGCAGCGCGATGTTTTGTTGCGCAAAATGAGTATAGATCCGCATGATAGTGCTGAAAAGTCTTTTACACCGCATCTTTTAGTAATGACTGCAACGCCTATTCCGCGCTCTGCTGCTATGACGTGGTTCGGTGATTTGGATGCTTCGTATTTAACTGAATTGCCAGGAGGCAGAAAACCTATTCGCACTTTTGTTGTGCAAGAGTCGGATGCGAATACTATGGCGAGAATGTTTGCGCATATTCGTGCTCGCATTGATGCAGGTGAGCGTGCGTATGTTGTTTGTGCGCATATTGATGATGATTTTAATGAGGATTCTGGTAGAGATTCTGGCAGTGCTTCTGCTAGCGCTTCTGCTAGTAATTTTGGTAGGGATTTTGATAGCGATGAATCTGAAGGTTTTGAAGATGTTTCGCAATCTGTGCAATCTAATCAATCTGAAGAAAATAGCGCAGATTCTTTGCGTAAACTTCATACAGTTAACGGCATTTTGAAGCGGCTTTCAGCTTTGCTGCAATTTAAAGGCGTTACTTTTGCTAAGCTTACTGGTCGCGACGATGATGCTACGAAACGCGAAACGATGGAACGTTTTGCACGCGGAGATGTGCAAGTTCTTGTTGCTACAACGGTTATTGAGGTCGGTGTTGATGTGCCTCAAGCGAGTTGCATTGTGATTTTTGACGCGGATCGTTTTGGTCTTGCGCAATTGCATCAGTTGCGTGGGCGTGTTGGGCGTGGTGGCACGAATTCTTGGGCATTTTTGGTTGCGCAAACTGAGGATGGAAGTCTTGCTCAGGAACGTTTGCAAGTTGTTGAAAATTCGCTAGATGGTGCCGTAATTGCTAAAAAAGATTTGGAATTGCGCAATGTTGGCGATGTTCTTGGCGATAAGCAGTCGGGTGGTCGCTCGAGTTTGAAGATTTTGCGAGTTGTTAAGGATGCAAAGATTATCGCTATGGCTCGTGAAGATGCGTTGGAGACTTTGCAAAAAGACGCTCATCTTGTTTCGTTGCCGTATCTTGCAGGTGCAGTGCTTGATTTTACGAGAGGCGGAAGTGCACAAATCGTAAGCAATTAAAATTCTAAAGTTCTGAATTTGCGCGCAAAATATCTTATAAAATTAAAATATTGTATAAATAAAATATCCTATAAATAAAAGTATAAAGAAAAAATTATTGCATATTTATGCACTTAATTTAGTAAAAAATACTGTAATAAAGCTATTTTTAATTTATAATTAATATCAACTTTTGTTAGATATAATATAAAAAAACAACAAAATTACATAAATTTACGTGCATATTATGAGAATTGTGAATATCCTAGATAGTAGGCATCATTTGTAATCACAATAGAGATGAGGCGACAATGACTGAACGCGAACAACAA
>NQOP01000002.1:199579-217470 GCA_003585845.1 Bifidobacteriaceae bacterium NR021 | reverse complement strand
TTACTCGTTCAGGTGTGGCTGCTCATATTTCCAATTTAATTCGCAAAGGATATTTACGAGGTAAGGGATATATTGTTACTCCTCCAAGTTATGTGACTGTTGTTGGCGGAATTAGCATGGATGTTCTTGGCATTGCTTGCGGAGATTTGATGGATTACACGTCTAATGCTTCCCACGTGCGCTACATGCTAGGCGGTGTTGGAAGGAATATTGCAGTCGCGTTGGAGCGTCTTAATATTCGCACAAGCATGGTTTCTGTGTACGGTGGCGATCACAACGGAGAGCTTTTCCGCATTGATGCTGCTGCAAACGGCTTAGATATTGGTTATGCGAAGCAACTTCCTGAGTCGATGACTGCTTCGTACATGTATGTTGGTGACGCTTCTGGTCAGCGTTTGCTTGCTTTAGACGATATGAGTATTTACGATTACATGACTCCTGATTTTTTGCGTGAGCGCATGTCTATTATTGAAAATGCTGATATTTTGGTGTTGGATACTAATATTCCGCAAAAGTCAATTGAGTGGCTATGTGACCGTTATCGCCGTCCTATTGTTGTTCGTGCAGTTACGGATGCAAAAGCTCCTCGCGTGCTTTCTAGATTGTCTCGTATTGACACTCTTATTTTAGATACTGCTGAATCGCAGGCTTTAACTGGCATTAATGCTGTTGACGAGCGTTCTGCAATTCGCTGTGCGAATGTGCTTCTCAAGCGTGGAGTAAAACGTGTATTTGTAAATGCCGGTCGCGCAGGAGTTGCTTATGGTGTTGCAGATGAGGGAGTGTCGTTCTATCCTGTCCCAGTCAAGCGCGTCCAGAGAATGATGCTAACTCGCGGAAATAGTAATGCTGGTGTTAAAGCAGTCGGCAACGACAACGGTTCTAGCGATGCTGCTACTGCGGCGCTTATTTACGCGCGATATAACGAATTTGATTCTTCAAAAACTGGCAGATTTGCGGTTGCTGCTGCAGCTTTGAATACTGAATCTATGCAGCCTGTACATGAGTCGTTTAATCCAGAACTTATTTCTCAACGCATGACGAATATTCATGAGCATGCTTAATTTTGCGTTCTTACGCGAAGCGCATTCGTCACGATTTGCTTCCAAAATACATGTGCTTATGAAGGAGTTAGTATGACTTCCATCATCCTAGATTGTGACCCTGGTCATGACGATGCGATGGCAATTTTATTAGCTGTTGGCAATCCTAGTATCGATTTGCTAGGCGTAACTACGGTTGGTGGAAATCAAAGCCTAGAAAAAGTAACGTACAATGCTCGAGCAACTCTAGAAATAGCTCATGCAACTAATATTCCAGTTCATGCCGGATGCGACCGTCCTATGGTCCGTCCGCTAAAAGTTGCTGCTGCTGTTCATGGAGAAACAGGATTAGACGGAGCAAATATTCCAGTGCCAACTAAACCTTTGGATAAAGGGCATGCTGTTAACTGGATTATTGACACAATTATGAGCCATGAGCCTGGCACAATTACGCTTGTGCCAACTGGACCTCTTACGAATATTGCTATGGCTGTGCGAATGGAGCCTAGAATTGTCAGCCGCGTTAAAGAAGTAGTTCTTATGGGTGGCGGCTATCATAGTGGCAATTGTAGTGCTGTTGCTGAGTTTAATATTAAGACGGATCCTGAAGCTGCGCATGTTGTGATTAATGAAAATTGGCGAGTTACGATGGTCGGCTTAGATTTAACTCACCAAGCTTTGTGCACTTTAGAAATACAGAAGAAAATTAATTCTATTGGAACGCCTGTTTCTAAATTTGCTTGCGATCTTATGGATTACTTCCGTAAAGCTTATAAGAATAATCAAGATTTTGTTGATCCTCCAGTGCATGACCCTTGCACAGTCGCTTATTTGATCGATAAAAGTGTTATTAGCACAAGGCGTTGCCCACTTGATGTTGAAATAAACAGTGACTTAACTCTTGGCATGACCGTTGCAGATTTGCGTGGCACTGAACCTTCTGAAGAAGAATGCCATACGCAAGTTGCTACAAAACTTGATTTCGATAAATTCTGGAATTTGATTATAGATGCGATTAAGCGTATTGGATGATTGTTGGTGACTTTTGAATGACTTTTGAATGACTTTACGTAATTAAGCGGAGGTTAGATTATGGCTGAGGTTGAATCTCCAACATTTTCTACGCGTATGCTAGATAAGGGTGGACGTTCCGTTTTGGCGTTAATGGTGGCGTTTCTTGCTGCTATTTTTGCGTTCCAGCTAAACGTTTCTATGCTTTCGCCAGTATTGACGACGATGTCAAAAGAACTTCATACTACAGATACTCAAATCGCTTTAACGCAAACAATATTCTTTACTGCTGCAGCATTATTTTCGCTATTTTTGCCGCGATTGTCTGATCTAATTGGGCGTAAAAAAGTACTTTCCGGAATTCTTATCTCAACTCTTTTTGGAAGCATTATTTCTGCGCTAGCTCAAGACGTTAATATGCTTATGCTCGGGCGTATTTTGCAAGGTGCTTCCGGTCCTGTATTGCCAATGTGCTTAATTATGTTGCGCGTGCGCGTACGGCAAGAAAAAAGTTACGCAAAGTTGATGGCAATATTAAGTTCCGTAAATGGCGGTATTGCTGGATTTGATGCTTTATTAGGTGGTTGGCTTGCTAGTAAGTACGGATTCCGTTCTGTTTTCTGGATTATGGCTTCAATCGCAGCTATTGCTGTTATTATGATTATTGTTTTAGCTGATGAATCTCGCTCGGATGCTACTAGCAGAATGGATTGGCTAGGAGTTGTAACGCTCGGAATTGCGTTTCTTGCAATATATCTTTCTATTAATGAACTTAGTAATAAACTAGCTAAATCTAACTGGCTTATGGTGCTTATTCTTGTGCTTCTTGCTGTGCTGTTTTTCGCAATATTCTGGAAAATCGAAGTTTTAAGCGCGACTCCGCTGGTTTCTACAACATATATGAAGCAGCGTCGCACATGGGGTTTGCTTTTGTGCACTTTATTGACAATGACTGGCGTGTTTGCTTTGATAAATGGCGTTGTCATAAAGCTTGCTAACGATAGTAAGTTTGGTGCAAATATTGGCACAAATATGGTAAGTTTCGTAACTCTTACTCCTTACGCAATTATTGGACTATTGTTTGGCACTATTTCGGGCGTGCTCGCTGCAAATTACGGGTACAGGCTTGTGTTGCGTATTGGAATTGCGTTTAGCATGATTTGTGTTGCTTTTGGCGTGTATGTTGCTTATATGCCGTCTGTTTGGGCTTTAGTGCTGTTTTCAGTGTGGGTAGGCGTGAGCTATTCTGGCATGGCAAATATTATGCTTAATGGCTTGGGTATTGTGCTTTCTCCAAAAGATAATCCGGGATACTTGCCGGGTATGAATGCTGGAGCTTTTAATTTGGGAGCCGGCTTAAGTTTTGCAATTTTGTATGCTGTGATGACGAATGTTGCATCTTTGAGTGGCGTAACATGCGGATACGTTGCTGCGATGGTTGCCGGCGTCGTTTTGCTCGCTTTTGCGCTTGCTTGCTCGTTCTTAATTCCAGATCCTAAGGCGGCGGATAAGTAATATTGTAAAGTTTCTGCCGCTTTTTCGCGCGCAAACGACATTTCCTTTACGACAATGTGAATGGAATGTCGTTTTTTGTATTAGTTTCGTTAGTTTCTATACGCGACTGTAAAGTCGCTGCCTGCGCGTGTTTGGAGCGCTACGTAACGTTAAATTCTCCAAACGTGGGGTGTTTTTCTGGTGTTTGGAGGGTTTTGGTGGGTTTTGTGCTCCAAACGTGGGGTGTTTTTCTCGTGTTTGGAGTGGTTAGAGCGCAGTGTTAAGTGTGAAGTACGGTTTCTGTGCGTTCAGCTAAGCTAGAAGTATGCACATTATTGCTGGACGTTTTAAATCTTTGCCGCTTACTTCAGCGCAGTCGTGTACAAGGCCTACTACAGATCGCACAAAAGAAGCGATATTTTCTAGGCTCGATTCGTGGGATGTTATGCACAATGCGCGCGTACTTGATCTATTTGCTGGCACGGGAGCGCTCGGAGTTGAGGCGCTATCTCGTGGCGCGCGCGAGCTTGTGTCTGTTGAAGCAAATTCGCAAGCGGCTGCGCTTATACTTCGTACGTCGAAAGCGTTGCAGAGTTCAAAGGCTTGGGATTCTGCGCTTTCTATGAGGGTTCTTCGAAAGCGCGCGGAGCAGTTCGTTGCGGATTATAGTGGGGAAGCGTTTGATTTGGTTTTTATTGATCCGCCTTATGCTTACGAAACTGCGGATTGCGAAAGTTTATTGGCTTCGATGATTGCGAGCGGAGTTGCTAGCGTTTCTGCGGATACGTTGATTGTGTTGGAGCGTAGCGCGCGAAGTGTTTTGCCGACTATGCCTGAAGGCTGGGAGCTGTTTGATACGCGTAATTACGGCGAAACTTCCGTACTGTTCATTCAGCCTTCTCGCGACTAATTTATTTTTCGGCTTCGTTACAATCTGTCTTCGCACTCAGGCTGTGGCGCGAGTTTTGGGGGATTTTTTTCCTCGCGGGCGCGACGACCTGCTTTCGCGCAGCATTGTGCGTGCGGCAGCAATACTGTTGCTAGAGTAAGTTTTTGCGCGGATGTTCGCCTGAAACTTCCCATCCGAGCGACATAAGCGTTTTTCGATCCGCTTTATCTATCTTGTGGCAGTACAATTTTTCAATCAAGTCAGGTCGAATTTCGCTTGTGCGAGATATAGCTTCATCTCTACGAAAACGATCAACTTTGGCGTGATTCCCGGAAGTGAGCACTTCCGGAACGCTTATACCGCGCCAAGTTGTTGGACGCGTGTATTGATGGTGTTCCAAAAGTGCATCCGAGCCTGTGTACGACTCTTCAACAATCGACTCAGGATTTCCCATAAACCCAGGGATTAAGCGCGTAATTGCCTCAAGCATAACGCTTACTGCAACTTCTCCGCCATTTAGCACGTAATCGCCGATTGAATACTCGCGTACGTCAATTCCTTGCGCGCGGTAATATTCTGGAATCCTAGCGTCGTAGCCTTCGTATCTGCCGCATCCAAATACCAAATGATTTGCGTTGCTTAATTCCGTTGCGTCTTTTTGCGTAAATAGTGGGGCAGAAGGGTTCGGGAATATAAGAATTGGCTTAGTTGAGTCTATTTTATTAGGCGCGATTGTTGCTTCTTCGTAACTATCGCACGTATCGCAACTATCGCACGTATCGCAACTATCGCACGTATCACACGTATTTTTTACTTCAGATTTTGGCAAGTTAAGAAGCTCGTCTAAGCATTCCGCCCAAACTTTAGGCTTCATAACCATGCCAGCGCCACCGCCAACCGGCGTATCGTCAACCGATTGATGCACATCGTGAGTCCATTTGCGTAAATTGTATGCGCGAATTTGCAACAAGCCATTATTTTGCGCTTTGCCTAACAAACTTAGGTCTAGCATGCGAAAATATTCTGGGAATACGGAAATAATATCGATGTCCATCATAAGGCACTCTACTACGAAAACTACAAAACTACGAAAACTACGAAAGCCCAGGAATCAAACCGCCAGGAGGATCAATAGTCAAATACCCGTTTGCAACGTCAACTTCCGGCACAATAGCTTCGACAAATGGCACGAGCGCTGTTTTATTCTCTTCGTCAATCGGATGATCTAAACGGATTTTCAGTAACGATTGCGCGCCGTCGAGCACATCCACGACTTTTCCAATAACTTTCGGAGTAAGCCCAAGCTGATTTTCTTCGCACAAACGCGCTTGCAAACCGACCAAATCCTTAATATACCAAGCATTTTCAGCAGCAAGTTCTTGCGCATCTTCTGCATGCACATACAATTCAGTGCCATTAAGTGCTTCCGCATCGTTGCGATTTTGTGATTCTTCGAATAGTAAAATCCAACGATTTTTGAACGTTCTTGCGTTCTCAATAACGAACTCGCGTTCGCCGTCTGCAGTGCACAATACATTTCCAGGCTCAAAACGTTCATAAGGCTCATCTGTAAAAATTTGTACAGTGACTTCACCTTTTAAACCTTGGGCTTTACCGATACGACAAACCCTCAGCAGGTCATTACGACTTTGCTGAGGGTTGTCAAAAGATTGTTGGTCTAATGCCACGTTCATCTCACTTACGTACGTCCATAATGTCAACGCGCACATTGTGGTTGCTCAAAGCTTGCACAACAATGCGAATTGCATTAGCGGTACGACCATTGCGTCCAATAACGCGACCGATATCTTCAGGATTCACGCGTACTCGAAGCAATTCGCCGCGAGCATTTTCGTGAGAACGTACCGACACGTCATCTGGAAAATCCACGATGTTCTTAATGAGATGTTCAACAGCTTGAGCCAGCATGATTACTCAGCCTTTTCCTCGGCTTCGGCAGCTTCTGCAGCTTCAGCTGGGGCTTCTTCGGCTTCGTTTGCAGCGGCTTCAGCTGCAGCCTGAGCCTTAGCAGCGGCTTCAGACTTAGCGGCCTTCAGCTTCTGAGCTTCAGCTTCAACAGCTTCAACGCGAGCCTGTGCGTCTGGGCCAGCTTCAGAAGTCTTCAACGTGCCTTCGGCGCCGTCGAGACCCTTGAACTTCTGCCAGTCACCAGTGATCTTCAAGAGCTTCAACACTGGTTCGGTTGGCTGTGCGCCAACGCCAAGCCAGTACTGTGCGCGCTCAGAATCAATCTGAATCATAGATGGCTGCTTGTTTGGATCGTAAACGCCGATCTCTTCGATGGACTGACCGTTGCGCTTGTTGCGTGAATCAGAAATGACTACACGGTAGAAGGCATAGAACTTCTTGCCCAATCGCTTAAGACGAATCTTGGTTGCCAAAATGGCTCTCCTTATAACTAGAGTCGTGGAATTTCGTTCGGGTGTGGGGCACTCCTTGCGAGCTTCCACATGTTCCTCACGTGATCGGGAAGAGGGCGCCGATTCACGCGAATAACTTATCTATTATGCCTGCGCGCTTGGACGTTTTTATCTAGTGATTGTAGGTCGATTGCTGCGATGTAGGCTAGGTGATCAGTGCCGTCAACAACTACATTCTTTTGCCATAGTGCGTTAGATTTACAGTTTTTTGCGCAAAATAGCACATGGTCAAGTGTAAGATTTGGCCACTTAAGCCATGTAGGCCATGTGCGCAGACGCTTTCCAAGCGAAAGTGCAACGTCTGTAAATCCGTATTTCAAAAGCGAGCGAAAGCTTGGGTGATCGACTGTGGAATTAAGATCGCCAGTAACAATAGTAAGAGTTGCTAAATCGCAAGTTTTCGAAGTGGATTCTTCAGCGCGTTTGTCAGCGCAATAAGTAACAGAATCAGCAGTCGCAAGTGCGCGAATTCCATTACTCCAAGCAGCACACCCACGCATCGGTGACTTTGGATGTGCAGAAGCAAATTTCACTACAACTTTTTCAGTTGCGCCAAAATCTAAGCAAGTCGTAACGCTTGGTACGCTTGCAGCTTCAATTTTTACGGAATTATTGCAAGTAGAAATCGCGGAATATTGCGTAAAAATAGCGTTGAATCCGCCGTTATTATGCTCACTTTGCGCGCCTACGCACGAAGTTGGAAAAATTTCGTATATTCCAAGTTTTTCAAGATTTTTTACTAAAGAATCACTTAATTCTTGTAAAAGTAACGTATTTACGTGATATTTTTTCGCTATTTCTATTATTTCAGATGCGCTCGCTTTTCCGTATCTGCAGTTAAGAGTCATCACGCGTATTTCTTGATGCTGTTCCTTGCATCTTTTGCGCGACGACCTGCTTTCGTGCAACCTACGCAATTTTGCAAACCAATATGGCGTATACGACTTAAGCGAAATCAAAAATAGCACAGCGTACGCAATACATAAATATCCGTAAGATTTCGCGTAAGATTGCGCTAAATTAAGCGAGTGTGCTACTTTCTCTGCGTAGCATGTATACAGCAAAAAACCGCCAAAATTACACAAAAACAGTGCTCCCACAACGTAAGTTGCAAGCGGAAGCAGCGCAATAATATACGGAAGTGGGTTATATTTATCCGCACCTGCTGGCAGCCAACGAAGCAGCTGCCACAAAAGAAGCGGCACAAATATAACCCACAAAAACGCCAATACTAAAATCATCGACCGAATAAGCCAGCTAATCCGCCGCCAAAGTTAGGTGGCAGTTGATTATCTTGATTTGCGTCTTCGGAATTCATAAGTTCCTTAAGTCCTTCAGGAAGATTCTGAAGATTTGGTTGCTGCGGCTTTGCAAAAGCAGAACCTGCAACATCGTCGCTAGTAGATTCGCCAGAAAGACGCTCACGCAACGCGCGCTCCTCAGCTTCTCTGCGCATTGGATTTCCGGACTTTCCGCCCTTCTTCTTGCCTTTCTTGTCTTTGCGCTTCGACTTACTGCCAGCTCCACCGAATCCAGGAATGCCGCCCATGCCAGGCATTCCAGCGCCTCCGCTCATTCGCTTCATCATTTTTGCAGCTTGCTCAAAACGTTGCAAAAGTGCATTAACTTGCGAAACGCTCACACCTGAACCAGCAGCAATTCTCGCGCGGCGAGATCCGTCAATAATCTTTGTATTTCTACGTTCTTGAGGAGTCATAGAGCGAATAATTGCCTCAGTGCGGTCAATTTCCTTATCGTCAAACTGCTCAAGCTCCTGACGGTGAGCTGCCATTCCAGGCATCATGCCCAAAAGCTTCTTCATTGAGCCAAGCTTACGAACTTGCTGAAGCTGCTCCAAAAAATCATCCAAACCAAAGCTGCCTTCAGCTATTTTTGCAGCAGCCTTGCGAGATTCTTCTTCGTCGAACTGCTTCTGTGCGTGCTCAATAAGAGTCAAAATATCGCCCATATCGAGTATGCGTGAAGCCATTCGATCAGGATGGAAGATTTCAAAATCCTTCAAACCTTCACCTGTAGAAGCAAACAAAATCGGCTTTCCAGTAACGCTTGCAACCGAAAGTGCAGCACCGCCTCGAGCATCGCCATCAAGCTTAGAAAGCACAACGCCAGTAAAGTTCACGCCATCGTTAAAAGCTTGAGCAGTGCGAACGGCATCTTGACCAATCATTGCATCAATAACAAACAGCACTTCTTGCGGTTGCACGGCATCGCGAATATTGCGTGCCTGCTTCATAAGCTCTTCGTCAACACCCAAACGACCTGCGGTATCAATAATCACAGTGTCATACATTTTTTCGCGCGCATAATTAATAGAATCGCGTGCAACCTTAACAGGATCGCCTTTAGTGAACCATGGCAAAGAAATCGCGCTTCCGCCTGTTTGCACGCCCTTTTCTGGAGCAAATACAGGAACTCCTGCGCGCTCGCCAACAACTTGCAGCTGTGTGACTGCATTAGGTCGTTGCAAATCTGCTGCTACAAGCAAAGGAGTATGACCTGCATCCTTCAGCCAGTAGCCTAGCTTTCCAGCAAGCGTAGTTTTACCTGCACCTTGCAAACCTGCAAGCATAATTACAGTTGGAGGGTACTTCGCAAAATTAAGCTGCCTATCTACACCTGCGCCCAATACTTGCGTAAGCTCGTCGTTTACAATTTTCACAACTTGCTGAGCTGGATTTAAAGCGTGCGAAACTTCCTCACCAAGAGCGCGCTCGCGAATTCGAGCAGTGAATGAGCGGACTACTTCCAACGCAACGTCTGCATCGAGAAGTGCGCGGCGAATCTCGCGAATTGTGCCGTCAATATCGGATTCTGATAGCTTGCCTTTGCTGCGCAAATGCTTAAAAGCATTGGAAAGGCGGTCTGTTAACGAACTAAATGCTGCCATAGTTTTCCATTCTACCTGTTGTTGCTAACGTAACTTTAGTGCAATTGCTAACTTGATTTGCTAACTAATACTTTTGCGTTTTCTTTTGTTTTTGCGTTACTTTCGTTTATTGCAAATGCCAAGATGATCCTTGCGAAGTATCGACAATTACAATTCCTGCGTTATTTAACGCGTCGCGAATAGCATCTGCAGTAGCAAAATCCTTTGCTTTTCTAGCATCTGCTCTAGCTTTAAGTTGTAAAGTAATTAAAGAGTCCAAAGCTGAGTATTCTTTGCTTTCCTTGCCATTTGAACCTTCTACAGACGATTGATTATCGTTCGAAGCCCACGTTTGTGCGTAAGGATCCAAGCCCAAAGTATCTAACATAGCTCGCACTTGCAAAACAGCGAGATATATGAGCTTTTGTACGCTTTCGCTTTGTGCTTGTGAAGGATCTTTGCTGCAGTCGTCAATAAGAGCATTTCCTTGACGAATTGTAGTAAATATTTCTGCGATTGCGCCAGAAACGTTAATGTCATCGTTCATAGCGCGAGTAAAATCTTCTGGAAGCTCATCTGCGTTAACAGAGTGCACTTCTTCGCAAGTTGGCTTCTTGTCAAGCAATCTGCCAGCTCTCTCAAGGAAGTTCATAATTCGATCGTAAGCTGATTTTGACTCCACCAAAGCTTGGTCGGACCACTCCAACATTGCACGATATTGCACTGCTCCCAAAGCATAACGCACAACCCAAGCAGAATTATTTGCCAAAACTACTGGTACGGAAAGCCCATTTCCCAACGATTTTGACATTTTTTCGCCTTTGGCGGTAACCCATGCTGAATGCATCCACACATTTGCACTTTCCCAGCCAGCAGCACGCGTTTGTGCCATTTCGTTTTCGTGATGAGGGAAACGCAAATCCAGGCCGCCTCCGTGAATATCGAAATCGTCGCCAAGATATCGATGGCTCATAGCAGAGCATTCAATATGCCAACCAGGGCGTCCTTCGCCAAAAGTAGTTTTCCAGCGCGCATCCGGCTGATCGAAATCGCAAGGTGCTTTCCAAAGTGCGAAATCCCTAGGATCATGTTTGTCTGGTGAAGCATCTGCAGGATCTGTTGGATTGTAAATATCGTTTTCAGCAGCGTCTACGCTTGGACCTTTTGCGTCTGCAATAGCTGCGGCTTCGTCTGCGCAAGTTTCATTTTGGTTCTGATTTTGGTGCGTTAATTCGCCGTAATACTCCCAACTTGGCACGTCAAAATAAACATTTCCAGTAGGATTTCCGTCGCTGTCATTAATAACATATGCGTGACCGCGCTCAATCAAACGCTCAATCAGCTCAACCATGTCTGTAATATGACCTGTTGCGCGCGGCTCAACTGTTGGCGCAAGTACCCCTAAAGTATTGTAGGATTTTGTAAATTCGCGCTCGTAAATATATGCTCGTTCCCACCAATTTTGCCCTGATTCATTGGCTTTTTTCATAATTTTATCGTCAATATCTGTGACGTTTCTAACAAACGTGACTTTGTAGCCTAAACGTAGCATCCAGCGACGGATTATATCGAATGCGATCGCTGCGCGAATATGACCAATATGCGGAGAACTTTGCACTGTGGCGCCGCACACGTACATGCCTACTTGACCAGGCTTTTTAGGTACGAAAGTGTTCGTTGAATGTGAAGCCGTGTTGTATAAGTGCAGGTTTTCTGCGGCTTTAGTAACTTTTGCAGTCTCTTCGTTCAAACTCTTATTAAGCATAATTGCTATTATAAATGCTTCTTTATACTCAGAGTGACTTTGAGAAGTTGCATTTCGTGCGTCGGCTCTTTAGTTAGCGATACAATTATTGCGATTTGGTTTTAGATTTAGCTTTAGCAATCCAATCAGATTCATACCTATTACTTATCTATTACCTAGCTGTTTTTATTTTGTTCGTTACGAAAGGAATATCATGGCTGAGATTTCATCTGCTCTTATGACGGACATGTATGAATACACTATGCTCGATGCTGCTCTTAAAGACGGTACTGCAAATCGCAAGTGCGTTTTTGAAATTTTTACTCGCCACTTGCCTCAAGGCCGTCGTTACGGAGTTGTTGCTGGTATGGGCCGCATTTTGGAAGAGTTGCAAAAATTCCATCTTTCGGAAGATGATTTACGTTTCTTAAGTGATCGCAAAATTGTTAGTGCAGAAACCATTGAATGGCTGAAAAATTTCCGATTCCGCGGTAAAATTTCCGGTTATCGTGAAGGCGAGATGTTCTTCCCAAATTCGCCAATTTTGCAAGTAGAAGGCACTTTCGGCGAGTGCACTTTGCTCGAAACTCTTCTGCTTTCCGTTCTCAATTACGATTGTGCTGTGGCGTCTGCTGCAGCTCGCATGGTTTCTGCTTCTGCAGGACGTCCTTGCATGGATATGGGCGGCCGTCGCACAAACGAATATTCTGCAGTTGCTGCATCTCGCGCCGCTGTAATTGGCGGTTTTAAAGGTACTGCAAATCTGTTGGCTGCAAAACTTTACGGTTTAAAGGCAATCGGAACCGCAGCTCACTGCTTCACTCTTGTTCACGACACTGAGCGTGACGCTTTCACTTCTCAAATTGCAGCTCTTGGCAAAGGCACTACGCTTCTTGTTGACACTTATAATATTGAGGAAGCTGTAAAGACAGCCGTGGAAGTTGCAGGTCCAGATCTTGGCGGAATTCGTATTGATTCTGGAGATTTGTGCGCTCTGGCTCGTCGCGTTAGGAATCAGCTCGACGAGTTGGGTGCTAAAAACACAAAGATTACAGTTACTAACGATTTGGACGAGTATGCTCTTGCTTCCTTGCAAAATGCGCCTGTGGATTCTTACGGCATCGGCACAATGCTTGTAACCGGCTCCGGTGCTCCAACTTGCGCAATGGTTTATAAGCTTACTGAGCGTGAGGGTGCAGATGGTGTAATGCAGCCTGTTGCTAAGCGTTCTAAGAATAAAGCGACTGTGCCTGGACGTAAGTTGGCGTATCGTTCATACGATTACAGCAACGATTCTTGCGGTGTAGCTGATTGCGAACGCGTGATCTCCGGTTCGGAAGTTGCGCTCGCTCAGTTTAAGCCTAAGGATTCGTGGGAAAATCTGCTAGTTGATTACATGGTCGACGGTGAAGCTGACGAACAATTTATGGGTCACGATGCGATTATGCGCGCCCAGGATTATTGCGCTTCGGCTTTGAAGCGTTTGCCTTTGGCTGCGCAAAGTTTGATGCGCGGAGACCCTGCAATACCAACAGAAATTCAAGTACTGTAAAACGTAAAGATTAGCGTTTCCTATAGCTTTTTGAGCGTTTGTTGCGATAATGCTTTATGCTTGGTTTTGCGAATAAAATTCAATTAAATTTTAGTGCGCTACGAAATTCGTTACACAATGCGTTACGAAAGGATGCGAGATGTTTTCATCTTTAGAAGCAGATAATGCGTTAGATGCTGTTATGGAATCTGGTTCGCAATCCACAGATCCAGACTCTGGTTCCGGCACAAGCACTTCTGTTCTAGAACGTCCAGAAGTTGACGAAGATGCTCGTCTAGATGATGGTGGTAATGCAGATCGTTTTGCGCACTATGTGTCAAAAGACAAAATTGACGAGTCGCGCTTAACTGGTCGACCAGTGGTAGCTTTGTGCGGTAAAGTGTGGATTCCTCGACACGAAGCAAATGACTATCCAGTTTGCCCTGAATGCAAGCGCATATACGAGGAATTAGGAAAGTTTAATTTTTAAGCAATTATGTTGCGTATTTAAGTAATTTATATTAAATATAAGCGTTACTTCTATCTTTAACGATAAAAGTAACGCTATTTTATTAATATATTTTTGTTCTGAGCGCAATGGGTGATAATCTAAGAGCATGACTATAGCTGTGTGCCCCGGCTCGTATGATCCAGTCACTGCCGGCCATTTAGACGTAATACAACGTTGTACGCATCTATTTGATGAAGTACATGTGCTAGTTGCGGTAAATGCTGCAAAGACTCCGTTATTTTCTGAATCTGAGCGCGTAAAAATTATTCAAGAAGCAATAAATAATTTGCCGCAATCTCAAAATAGCTTCAATCGCGATTGCAAAATAGTAGTAACTTCAACAGCTGGTTTGATTACTGACTACTGTACAAAAGTTGGTGCTACAGTAATCGTAAAAGGCTTACGTCAAAACGGTGATTATGAGGCAGAACTTGGGATGGCGCTAGTGAATCGCAAATTAGCAGGTATCGAAACGCTTTTCCTGCCTGCTGATCCTGTGCTTGAGCATGTTTCAAGCTCTGTGGTTAAAGATGTTGCTCGTCATGGTGGAAACGTTACTGGCATGGTTCCAGATAACGTAATACCCTTATTAAAAAAGCTTTTTAATGAACAATCATTAGGCGTAGATAACAATTCACCTATGCTGAACAATTGAACAGGAGAGTAGAAGATGACAAATAAAAATGAACTTACTGACGCAACTTCTGGATTATCTAGTGAAGGAGACGACACGATGGAGCGCGAAGTGCAAGTTGATCGCAATCAAAAGCTGCCATTGCATCCAGTTCTCGCAGATGAAGAAGATGCTCAAGACGGCGTTGTAAATACAACGCAATCCGACGTACGAAGTGCGCATGAAGGCGACCTATTAGTTGATACAGATGCTGACAACACAGAAACGTCATCTGTTGCAGCAGTCGGAAGTGTTTCTGATGCGGAAAATGTGCGAGATAATGGCGCTGATAGTGCAAAGCATAACAATAAAAATAGCAAAGCAGCTTCTTCGTCAGCATTTTCTGCTTTCCCTCTTCCAGATTTGCGAGAGCGAGAAGACGGTGGCGTTATTGACTTTGAAGAAAATGAATCTGAAACTTCAAAAGCAGATGCAGAAGCAGTAAGCGATGAAGTGCGTTCAAAGAGTCGCGCTGAATTTACTACAGTTTACGACATTATTGACGCAATGGAAACAACTCTTTCGGAAGCTAAGAATGTTCTGTTTGCTGCAGGAATGGTAAAAATTGATCGCGATGAGTTCGTTGACCAGTTAGCGCGTTTGAAAGATATGCTTCCTGTGCAATTGGAGCGAGCTTCTGCATTAATGCGAGAAGCAGAGCGACGTTTGCGTACAGCGCAAGCACAAGCAAGCTCTATTGTTTCCTCAGCGCAATCTCAATCTGCAGAAATAATTGAAGAAGCGCAAGAGCGTGCTCAATTCTTAGCAGGTCAAGAAAACGTAACGGCTTTAGCAAAACAGAAAGCTCGCGATATTCTCGCTACTGCGCAAGCAAAATCAGACAAGCTTACGCAAGGTGCGGATCAGTATTGCGCAACTGTTATGGAAGGCTTAAAGCAGCAGCTAGATAAATTAGAGCAAGACGTGCAAGCGGGTCAGCGAGTGTTGGAAGATCGTCGTCGAGCTGCAGCGCACGTACAAAACGACATTAGCTCATCATTGTATGACGATGATGAAGAGGAAAGGAATTAGTAATGGCTTCGCATCCATCCCAATCACCGTGGGCTGTTCCAGTAGCGCAAATGGCTGCGCGCGCTGGTAGTAGCATGTCGTTGCATCGCGTATTTCCGGCGCCGGAAGGCATTGGAGATTACGTTATTGGCGTAAAGCCAGGCAGCGATGTTATGGTTGATGGCGATTTTGATGCTGTGGTTGACGGCTTAATGTTTCAGGGCAGTATTACTGCTCCGGTGCATGCAGAATGTACTCGATGCTTGATGCCGCTTCGTCGCGATTGGAAAGTGGATGTGTGCGTATTCTTTCCATATGCTGACTCGCGTTCTAATCGTTCGGATAATCGCAATACTCGTGGCGATGCGGATGAAGACGAGTCGCAAATTTGGGATGAAAATGACGAGTCGGGCAATGTGTATCCGCTAGTTGCGGGTGGCGATTTTGCGGATATTGAGGCTCTTATTCGCGACACGATGGTAAGTGAGTTGCCGTTGCAGCCGTTGTGCGAGCCGGATTGTCGCGGACTTTGCTCTCAGTGTGGCGAAAACTTAAACGAGCATCCAGATCATCATCACGACGTTACGGATATTCGTTTTGCTGCTTTAGAGGATTTGAAAGCTCAGCTTGAGCAGAATGAAGAGCGCGACGACCTGCCTGAGCGCTGCGATTTAGCGCGCGAAGGTAACTCGGAGCGGAAACTCGCTTAGGTTGGAAGTCCAGTGGACTTCCAACGCGAGTTTCGTAGCGAGCGCTTAGAGCGCGAGCTTTTGCGCAAAACAGATTTCGCTTAAATCTCACTCAAGTTCACGTAAATTAGTAATTTGTACGGCGCTTGCTGTAATATACAGAACGCTTAAGCTCAATCGATTGAACGAAATAGAGGAAAGAATTATGGCACTGCCTAAGTACAAGACCTCGCGTGCTAATACGCATTCGCGTCGCGCTAATTGGAAGGCGTCTGCCGTGCAGACTGTGACTTGCCCGAACTGCGGTTCTCAGGCATTCCCACACATGGCTTGCCCATCTTGCGGAACCTTCCGTGGTCGTGTTTACCGTGAAGCTATTCGCTCCGAGCACACCAAGTAGGTTTTATTAACAAAAACCCTGCCATCGACGGGTGGCAGGGTTTTCTTTTTTCTTTCGTATTGTTTTAGTTTATATGGCTGTGAGGGGTGGGTGTTACTTGCGCGCGTCGAGTGCGTGCCAAGCGATTTCGGCGGCTGCGAGTTGCGCTTTTCGTTTGCTAGAGCCACTTCCGACTCCCAACACTTCATCGCCATCCTTATGCGCTAAAACCGCGCGAGCTTCAAATACTGGCGCGTATTCTGGTCCAGAAACAGCCATTCGATACTCTGGATCTTCCAAACCCATATCGTGAGCTTTGACTGTAAGCGAAGTCTTCCAATCGAGAGCTGGTCCTTCAGTTAGCACTTCCGCCAAAGTGTCGTCAATCAAACGATGCACAACTCTGCGAGCTTCATCAATTCCATGTTCAACAAAAGTTGCGCCAATAAGCGCTTCAACAATATCGCACAAAATTGAATCTTTATTATTTCCGCCCTGCTCCATTTCTCCGCGACCGAGAAGAATATACGCGCCAACATGCAGCTTTTCGCGCGCAACAGCAGAAAGCGCCCATTCAGACACAGCTTTCGCTCGCATCTTTGCAAGCTGACCTTCAGTCATGTCTGGATGTGCAGAAAACAGCGTTTCCGTAGAAACTAACTCAAGCACAGCATCGCCCAAAAACTCAAGTCGCTCATAATTTCGTGTGCCAGGATGCTCGTGCGAGAACGAGCGGTGGGTGAGTGCTTCTACCAAAAGATCTGGCGAAATAGTTGTGCCTAAAGCGTTTAAAAGTTCCTGCGTTGGGTCTCCAGGACGTGTTTCATCGCCATCTAATCTCAAAACTCCATCTTCGTTGTGTTGCGCATGTGAGTTGTTTTGATTATTTTGATTGTGTTTGCTCTGCATATTTTGTTGATTTTGTTGATTGTTCTGAGTTTTCATAGCACGTATTATTATAGTCCTACTACCAACACAAGTGCTTTTAAGCTTCGCGCTCGTATTTGCGCTCGTATTTGCGCTCGTATTTGCGCTCGTATTTTCTATATTTTCTATATTCCTCTATATTTTTCTATATTCTTCCTTTCTTTCTTTTTCGTATAAGTGTTCAGCTATATTTGTGGATTATGCCTACGTATGATTTGGGATTAGAACGAGTTTCGCTAGAATTTGCTACAAAAACGATTTTTACAGACGTAACTCAAGGTGTTTTTGAAGGCGACAGAATCGGTATTGTTGGAAAAAATGGTGACGGAAAGTCAACGCTACTTCGACTATTTGCCGGTAAAATGCAGCCTGATTCTGGTCGCGTTACGAAGCGTGGTGGGCTTACTTTTGGCATGTTGGATCAGCGAGATCCACTGGATGATAACGCAACTGTGCGCGAGGCTGCTCTTGAAAATCGCGAAGATTACGAGTGGGCTGCAGATCAGCGTTCGCGTGAAATTGTAGAAGCGCTTCTTGGTGGCATAAATTTGGAAGCAAAAGTAGGTACGCTTTCTGGAGGTCAGCGCAGGCGCGCAGATTTAGCAAGATTATTGTTGCACGACTGGGATATTTTGGCTTTGGATGAGCCTACGAATCATTT
>NQOP01000002.1:198709-198838 GCA_003585845.1 Bifidobacteriaceae bacterium NR021 | reverse complement strand
GGACGTTGTGACGATTCATTGGCTTGCGGAGCATCTTCTTCACCGTTGGCAGGACGGTCAAGGTGCGCTTTTGATTGTGACGCACGACCGTTGGTTCTTGGATGAGGTTTGCACTTCGATGTGGGAAGT
>NQOP01000002.1:189113-197908 GCA_003585845.1 Bifidobacteriaceae bacterium NR021 | reverse complement strand
GCACGACGGCGTAATTGATCCTTTCGAGGGTGGTTACAGCGCTTATATGATGCAACGCGTGGAGCGCGAACGCCAAGCGGATGTGCGCGAAGAGCGTCGCAGAAATTTGGCGAGAAAAGAGTTAGCTTGGCTTTCCAGGGGTGCTCGTGCGCGTTCTACTAAGCAAAAGTTCCACGTAAAACAAGCGCGTGAGCTTATTGCAGATGTGCCGCCGTTAAGAGACACTCTTGAATTGAAGAAAATGGCAACTTCGCGTCTTGGTAAGCAAGTTGTTGATTTAATTGACGTTACGCAAATTTTTGACAACGCTCAGCAGCTAAAAAATATTGATCCGGATATTGCAGAAAACGCATCTTTAGGTGAAGATAATGCGGAAAAATCAAATAAAGTCGATATCGTAGAATCTGCTTTTGCGCAACCGACTCACGTAGGAAGCGTTACTATTGCCGTTGACGAGAGTCAAGAAAATACTGCGGAAAATACTGCTACGAGCGCAGAAAACATTGCAGAAACTTCAGCTGCGTCTCGCAAAACTATTACTGGACGCATGATTTTAGACGATGCAACTTGGCTTATAGGCCCAGGCGATCGTTTTGGAATTGTGGGTGCGAATGGAGCAGGAAAATCAACATTATTAAGCATTATTGACGGGTCTCTAAAGCCTACGCTTGGACACGTAAATATCGGCAAGACTGTAAAATTTGCTGTGCTTTCGCAGCGGCTAGAAGAGCTTGAAAAGCTTGGAAAATATAAAGTAAAAGAAGTTTTAAGTCGCTATAAGCCTAGCTATATTATCGATGGCAAAGAAGTGACTCCAGGTCAGCTTATGGAAAGGCTTGGTTTTAAGCCCGAGCAGCTTATGACACCAATTGCGGATCTTTCGGGCGGTCAAAAGCGCCGTATGCAGTTGCTGCTGATTTTGCTAAACGAGCCAAACGTGCTGATTATGGATGAGCCTGGAAACGATCTCGACACTGACATGCTTGCAGTTATGGAAGATTTGCTCGATACTTGGCCCGGCACTTTGATTGTTGTTTCTCACGATCGCTACTTGCTTGAACGCGTAACAGACCAGCAATTTGCGCTTATTGACGGCAAAATTCGTCACCTTCCAGGCGGTGTAGATGAGTATTTGCAAATTGTAGAAAAGTTGCAGCGCGACCACGAAAATGGCATTAGCGCTGCGAATACTGAGAGTGCTACTAGTAATACTAGTACTGCTGGAACTTCAATTACTGCGAATGCTTCAAGTACTGCGAATTCTTCAACTAAAGGAAGTAAAGAAAGTAAAGAAAGCCAAGAAAGTTCAGAAAGTGCGCCGAAACTCACCGGCAAAGCCTATCACGATGCTGCAAGGCGAGTTTCCGCAATCGAGCGAAAACTTTCAAAGCTTGAAGAAGAAAAGTCGCAAATTGAAGCGCAAATGGCTGCGCACAACCCAAGTGACTTTGTTGGGCTTCAATCTCTTAACGAAGATCTCCAAAAAAACGAGCAAGAAACCAGTGCTCTTGAGGATGAGTGGATGGAGCTTTCTGAGCAGCTTTAGTACAAAATTGCTGCGCGCTAAGAAGATGAAATAGAAGATAACAGCCACGTGCTAAATTTGTGAGGTATGACTCAAATCAAGGATATGTTGGAATCTGTAAAACCAATTCGCGTTGACGGTCGTAATGTTGACGAGCTCCGACCTGTGCGCATAACACGTAAATTTACTGATGTTCCTGAAGGTTCTGTGCTTATTGAGTGTGGCAATACGCGCGTAATGTGCACTGCAACTTTTACGGTTGGTGTGCCTCGTTGGCGTAGAGATTCCGGTTTGGGTTGGGTAACTGCCGAATATTCTATGCTTCCTAGAGCAACAGCTGAGCGAACTGATCGCGAATCTGTGCGTGGAAAAATTGGTGGTCGCACTCACGAAATTAGTCGTCTTATTGGTCGCTGCTTGCGCGGTGTAGTCGATATGAAAGCGATGGGTGAGTGCCAGATTCAAATTGATTGCGACGTGTTGCAAGCGGATGGTGGAACTCGTACTGCTTCCGTAACTGGAGCTTATGTAGCTTTGGTAGATGCGCTTAATTGGGCAGAAAAGAATGGTCATATTCGCTCTGCTGCAAGTGTTATTAAGGATTCTATTTCCGCTGTTTCTGTAGGCGTTATTAACGGCACGCCTATGCTTGATTTGCCTTATGTTGAAGACAGTCAAGCTATGACAGATATGAACGTAGCTATGACAGGTTCCGGCACTTTCATTGAAATTCAAGGCACTGCAGAACATCGTCCGTTTAATCGCGACGAATTAAATACGTTACTTGATTTGGCAACTAAAGGTAATCGCGAATTGCAAGCTGCTCAAAAAGCCGCTTTAGCAAAATAGAAGAGATTGAAGGAGAACGGGCGTGAAGCTTATTGTGGCAACACATAATGAGGGAAAACTCGTTGAAATCAAGCAAATTTTAGAGGAGCAATTGTCGAAGCTGGCAAACAGTTTCGAGTTAGTAACTGCAGGTTCTCTTGGCTTGCCTGATCCTGTTGAAACTGGCGTAACTTTTGAACAGAATGCTTTGCTCAAAGCGCGTGATGTTGCTGCAAGAACAGGCTGTCCAGCTATTGCAGACGATTCGGGTCTTATTGTCGACGTGCTTGGTGCTGCCCCTGGTATTCTTTCTGCCAGGTGGAGTGGTGTGCATGGGGACGATAAAGCTAATAATGAGCTTCTTTTGCGTCAACTTTCTGATATCCCAGATCAATGTCGTACTGCCCGTTTTCGTTGTGCTGCAGCTCTTGCTATTCCGGATGGGTGCAGTGAGGTTCCTGAAGGCAGTGTTATGTCGCATTCTCACGGCTTTGAGACTGTTCGAGTCGGAGAAATGGTTGGTCACTTGTTGCGCGAGGCGCGCGGAACTAACGGTTTTGGCTATGATCCGCTATTTGTGCCAGATATTCAGCCTATTCGCGATGGTGTGCAAATGAAAGGTTTGACTAGCGCGGAGCTGACTCAAGAAGAAAAGAATGCTATTTCGCACAGAGGTAATGCTTTGCGCGCGCTTTTGCCGGAGTTGAAAGCATTATTTATTACTGAGTAAGCGAAAAATTTCGTGCGCGAGATGGGACTTGAACCCACACGTCGTAAGACACAGGAACCTAAATCCTGCGCGTCTACCATTCCGCCACTCGCGCATAGACTCATATAAATAATCGAGCGAATAAAAACAAATTAAAAGTATCAATACACTCGAGTGAGTCAGAGAGCCGCTTGACAGAATCGAACTGTCGACCTTCTCATTACGAGGGAGACGCTCTACCGACTGAGCTAAAGCGGCATGTTGCCCGAGACGCATTCGCGACTCGCGCACAAATCAAATACTATATATCATATTTTTGAATTTGTCCAATTTGGCGCGCCGTGAATTATCAGTGTGATTGTGTTCATTTTTGTGTTAAGCTTCGCGTGTTTCTGTCTGCTTTTGTGAGTATCTTGTGAAGTGGACTATAGTGACGATTGCTGTCACGTCAGTTGAAGAAATGAAAGGACCTTACAATGGCCATCAATCCGCCAGTTGACGCCGTAAAGACCCCAGAGTGGGCTGCATTGCAGAAGCATTACGACGAGTTGCAATCAGAAGGCGTTTGCCTGAAGAAGTGGTTTGCTGAGGATGCAAATCGCGTGGATAAGTTGAGCTTCGAAGCTGGAGATCTCCACTTCGATCTTTCTAAGAATTTAATTAAGCCTGAAACTCTTAAGCTTTTCGCCGATCTCGCAAAGGCAGTTAAGCTTGACGAGCGCACCAAGGCAATGTACACCGGCGTGCACATTAATAATACAGAAGATCGTGCAGTTTTGCACACTGCTTTGCGTCGTCCTGCAGAGGATGCTGGCAAGTTCATTGTTGACGGTCAAGATACCGTTGCAGACGTGCGTGAAGTATTGGGTCGCATTTACGATTTCGCTAACGAAGTTCGTTCCGGCGCTTGGAAGGGCGTTACCGGCAAGAACATTAAGACTGTTGTAAACATTGGTATCGGCGGCTCTGATTTGGGTCCGGTCATGGTTTACGAAGCCTTGAAGCCATACGCTGATGCTGGCATTAGCGCTCGCTACGTTTCTAACATTGATCCAAACGATATGGCAGAAAAGACCAAGGATTTGGATCCAGAAACCACGCTTTTCATCATTGTTTCCAAGACTTTCACCACTTTGGAGACTTTGACCAACGCTCGTACCGCTCGTACCTGGTTGCTTAATAAGCTTCAGGAGTCCGGTGCTATTGACGGAAGCGACGCAAAGAAGGCTGAAGCTGTTGCTAAGCACTTCGTGGCTGTTTCCACCAACCTCGAAAAGGTTGAAGAGTTCGGCATTAACCCAACCAACGCTTTTGGCTTCTGGAACTGGGTTGGCGGTCGTTACTCTGTGGATTCCGCTGTTGGCACTTCTTTGGCTGTTGTCCTCGGCCCAGAGCGCTTCGAAGAGTTCTTGAAGGGCTTCCACGCAATCGATACTTACTTTGCTGAGACTCCATTCGAGAAGAACGTTGTTGTGCTTCTCGGTATGCTCAACGTTTGGTACCGCAACTTCTACAAGGTTGCTTCCCACGCTGTTCTTCCATACGATCAGTACTTGCACCGCTTCCCAGCTTATTTGCAGCAGCTCACCATGGAATCCAACGGTAAGTCTGTGCGCTGGGACGGCACTCCTGTAACAAGCGAAACCGGCGAAATCTTCTGGGGCGAGCCAGGCACCAATGGCCAGCACGCTTTCTACCAGTTGATTCACCAGGGCACTCAGCTTATTCCAGCTGACTTCATTGCTTTCGTGAATACGCCAAATCCTACTAAGGATGGCGATCAGGATGTGCACGAGCTCTTCTTGGGCAATTACCTTGCACAGACTAAGGCTCTTGCTTTCGGCAAGACTGCTGACGAAGTTCGCGCTGAAGGCACTCCAGAAGAGATTGTGCCAGCTCGCGTGTTCAAGGGCAACCGTCCAACCACGTCCATTTTCGGCGATGCTTTGACTCCATTTAGCTTGGGCGAGCTTATTGCTCTCTACGAGCACATTACCTTCGTTGAAGGCACTGTGTGGGGCTTGGATTCCTACGATCAGTGGGGTGTGGAGCTTGGCAAGCAGCTTGCAAAGCAGATTACTCCTGCAATCTCTAAGGATGATGAAGCTTTGGCAGCTCAGGATGCTTCTACGCAGAGCTTGATTCGCTTCTATCGCGCTCATCGCAAGTAAGATAGTAGTCATATAGGCAATCGTTTTTAGCGATTGTTGATTTATAAGCCTCTTGGCGTTAATGCGTCAAGAGGCTTTTTGTTTAGCATCTGTCGCTGAGTTTTATAAATCTCAAGTGCATCACAATATGTTTTGCTGCATGTTGACACAGCTGCAACAATAATTTATAATGAGCACGGTCGGTAGGTAAGGCTACCACGGGGATACGGGTTGCTGCCGCAACACAGTGGAGACACTGCACGCTGGTTAACAGTCGTTGTCGAATTCAAGGCTTCGACTAATGCAACGCCACCGCCCTGCGAAGCTGAAGCTTGAACGACGTGGCACGCTTAACATGCGTTTGTGTGTTTTGGTGCGCCTCTGTTCTCTTGTAGACCTCCGATTCAATGATGAAGATTTGCGCCGGCAGCGCACTAACTTAAGGAGGTGATTTGCCGTGAAACATGACAGTAAAAGCCATAATTCTAGTACTCGTACTGATGAAGGCTCCGACACTATTGGCAGTAGTAGTTCGGATGTTCCTCCTGAATATATGAAGCCGGCAATCACCGAATTTAGGTTGCAAAACTTGCGAAATATATAACTTACGAAATACAACTTACGAAATATAATTTGTGGAGTTAAAACGTGAGTTCTAGTTATTTGCGCCTGTAACGTAATCAATGGTGATACGGCTACGCAAGAATTTATACAAGAAAAGTTACGCAGATATTTACGAAAGAATTTACGAAAATCTAAATATTCGAGGACTTTATTATGACCGTATTTACAACTTCGCGCAAAGAAAGCGCAGGCGCGCAAGTCGACGAGAACACTCGTTTCTGGTCGGATATTATTGTGTGCGTTGGCATTATTGCCGTTTTTGGTGTAACTGCCTTCCTTATTCAGCGCATAAATCAACCGATTGGTCCAAGTGGCATACCATCTAAGGTATCCACGGACTTAATCAATCTGCCTTACTACACTTTGCGCTCAGTATTTCGCATGCTGATCGCATTAGTTGCATCTCTTATCTTTACTATTGTTTATGGCTCTCTTGCAGCTCGCAGTCGTAGGCTTGGCAAGGTGCTTATTCCTCTTCTAGATATTTTGCAATCAGTTCCAATTCTTGGCTTCCTTTCGGCAACTGTCACTATTTGGTTGGTAATTTTCCCTGGATCGATGCTTGGTGTTGAAGCTGCTTCGATTTTTGCTATTTTTACGAGTCAAGCATGGAATATGACTTTTTCGTTCCACCGTTCGCTGCTCAGCGAGCCAAAGGAACTGGATGAGGCAGTTCGTAGTTTGCAACTCACGCATTGGCAACGTTTCTGGGTGCTAGACATGCCTAACGCAATGATTCCGCTGCTTTGGAATTGCATGATGTCTGTTGGAGGCGGATGGTTCTTCCTTACAGCTTCGGAAATGATTTCCGTAAATAATCACACTTACGCTCTTCCTGGCATCGGTAGTTTTGTGGCACAAGCTGCTGCCGAAAATAAGCTTGGTCTTATTTGGTGGGCTATTGTGTCGATGGTGATTGTTGTTTTGGCACTTGACTTCTTCTTGTGGAAACCGCTTACAGCTTGGGCTGAGCGTTTCCGCATTACGCAAAGCGCATCTGATAATGAGCGTCACAGTGCTATTTTGACTCTTATTCGTCACTCTCATGCAGATGAAGTTATTAGTAAACTGTTTTTGCCAATTCGCGAGTGGCTTGAAAAAGTAACGCGTCCATTCGGTCGTACAGGCTCCAAGTGGCCTCATAAGGCTGCTCAGCATAAGCTTGGTGATTGGGTATTCAACGTTATTATGATAATTGTTGTGGCTGCTGGCGCTGCTCATATGCTTTACTTTGTGTATACAACTGCAGGTTTGCATGAGTTTATTACTGCAGGCATGCTTGGTGGCATCACTTTTATGCGCGTTGCTGCGTTGATTTTAATAAGCTCGCTTATTTGGGTTCCTGTTGGTGTTGTAATCGGCATGAATCCTAAGATTTCGCGTATTATGCAGCCTATAGTGCAAATTCTTGCTAGCTTCCCAGCAAACTTCATCTTCCCGTTTGCTATGGCTTGGTTTATGGCTTGGCATATTGATCTTGGTTGGGGAAGCATTATTTTGATGGCTCTTGGCACGCAATGGTACATTCTGTTCAATGTTATTGCAGGTGCTAGTGCTATTCCTGATGATTTGCGTGAAATGACGCGCAGCTTCCGCTTGGATCGTACTTTGCGATGGAAGACGCTTATTTTGCCGTCTATTTTCGGTTCATGGTGTACTGGCGGTATTACAGCTGCAGGCGGTGCATGGAATGCTTCGATTGTGTCTGAGATTGTGGAATATGGAAAGAACCACATGGAAACTCAGGGTTTGGGTGCATATATTACTAATGCAACCACTTTAGGAGATTCTGCGCGCACTTTAGTTGGCGTAACTGTTATGAGCTTGATTGTTGTTTTAAGCAACCGATTATTCTGGTCGCCAATGCAACGTATTTCCGAAAAACGTTACGTATTGAATTAATCGACTAACAAAATTTACTAATAAATCGCTTAAAATAACAAAATTTTATGAAAAAGATTGGCAAAATTATGAATACTTTAAATAGCAATGCAAAAAAAGTGCAATCCTCAATTACAAGCGATATTATCGACGCAAAGCACATCAGTCAAAGCTTCACTTCTGACAGTGGCACTACTCAGCATGTTTTGCACGATATTTCTTTCACTCTTCGCGAAGGTGAAATCGTGGCAATATTGGGACGCTCTGGTGCTGGAAAATCAACTTTCCTACGCACAATGGCTGGTCTTGTGCAGCCAACAGAAGGCACAGTAACGTATCGCGGACGCGAGCTGACAGGTCCGAACCCAGGTGTTGCAATCGTATTTCAAACCTTCGCTCTTATGCCGTGGCTTACAGTACAAGACAATGTGGAACTTGGCTTGCGTGCTAGAGGCGTTAGTAAAGAAAAGCGTACTGAGCTTGCTTTAGCTGCAATTGACGCAATCGGTTTGGACGGCTTTGAAACAGCATATCCTAAGGAACTTTCCGGCGGTATGCGTCAGCGAGTTGGTATTGCGCGCGCGTTGGTGCTACGACCGGATGCATTGTTTATGGACGAGCCATTCTCTGCTCTCGATGTGCTTACTGCAGAAAACTTGCGTCAGGAAGTTCTTAAGCTGTGGTCTAGCGAGGAGCGAGATATTAAGTCTGTGCTTATTGTGACGCACAATATTGAAGAAGCTGTGCAAATGGCTGATCGCGTTGTGGTTCTTGGATCTCATCCAGGTCACTTAATTGCTGATGTGAATGTTGATTTGCCTCGTCCTCGAGATAAGCACAGTGCTGAATTTGAAGCGATGGTCGATAATCTGTATGCTATTTTGACTGGTTCTGCTCCAGAAAGCACTGCAGAGCAAGATGCTTCCGAAGATGCTGATTCTCAAGATCAAGCAAATAATGCAACTAATGAAGATGCTGAAGATAACGAAGCTGCAGCAATTGCAGATATGCTTATTCAGCGCCACCATGACGATGAAGATGAAGATAAGCAAAGTGAGGATGAAGCTGAAGCAGGTGA
>NQOP01000002.1:187087-188347 GCA_003585845.1 Bifidobacteriaceae bacterium NR021 | reverse complement strand
TTGCTTGACGTGATTTCTGAAAGCCCAGATGGCATTGATTTGGCTGATTTGGCAGCTGATTTGTCGTTTGAGATTGATGATTTGTTCCCACTTGTCGATGCTGGAACGATGCTTAATCTGCTTACTGCAGAAAACGGTCATATTACTATCACTTCTGAGGGTGAAGAGTGGCATAATGCCGATATTTTGCACAGTAAGCAAGTTTTTGCTCGTCTTGCGATTGAACATGCGCCTCTTGTGCACGCAATTGATCAAGCTTTGAGTAGGAATCGTAACGGAAAGCTTCGTGGTGAGCTGATTTTGGATTTGTTGCGCAGTAAGCACACGGATGCTTTGGCACGTCAGCAGTTTGATATTGCAATTAGCTGGGGTCGTTACGGCGAGTTGTTTGATTATGACGCTGATGATGACGAGTTGACTCGTACAGTTGAAACTGCTCCTCTCGATGGAGTTGTGCGCTGAAATAGTGCGGAATAGTGCGGAATTATGCTCAATAATGTCCATTATTGAGCATAAATTTGGTACTTGTATGCTTTCGATAAAGGGATGCCGCATAGTTCTTTTATCTTTTAGGTCTAGTCGCTTCTTATTTAAGATTGCGCGGATCGGAAGCCCCCTAAAAAGCGAACTTTTTGGGGAAAGATTTGCGTAGCACATTTGTTGCTAACGCTTACTATGCGTCGATATGCGGCGGCGATGGAGGAATATTATGGTAAATGCTGTAGAAGCATTTGATGCTAAGCATCTTAAGGCTGCTGAAGAAATTCCAGCTTTCCGTCCTGGCGATACCGTTGATGTCAACGTTAAGATTCAGGAAGGCAACAACACTCGTATTCAGACTTTCACCGGCGTTGTGATTGCTCGTAAGGGTGCTGGCGTGCGTGAAACTTTCGTTGTTCGTAAGGTGAGCTTCGGCACTGGTGTTGAGCGTCGTTTCCCACTTCATTCTCCAGCTATCGATTCGATTAAGCTGGTTCGTAGCGGTCGCGTTCGTCGCGCTAAGCTTTACTACTTGCGCGCTTTGCGTGGTAAGGCTGCTCGTATTGCTGAGCGTCGCGATAACTCTGCTAAGTAAAATAGAACTTATGTGAAGGGTATTTGTTATGACTGATGACACGCAAATTAGCGATACTCATATCGTTTCGGTAGCGGGTCATGGTATAGATCCTTCACCGGTTCCACCAGAGCCGGAAGGAGATTTACCTTCCGGCTCTCGCATGTTTAAGCGCAAAAATAGAAAAGGTAAGCATTTTGCACATT
>NQOP01000002.1:186170-186333 GCA_003585845.1 Bifidobacteriaceae bacterium NR021 | reverse complement strand
CTAAGCGTGCTAAAAATGACCGCCTAACTTTGCGCGATGCTATAACATGGTTCGGTATTCCAGTATTAGTAGTGATACTTATTCGTGTGTTCCTATTTGGAGCTTACACAATTCCTTCTGGCTCTATGCTAGATACTATTCATATTGGCGATTATGTTATTAC
>NQOP01000002.1:184762-185422 GCA_003585845.1 Bifidobacteriaceae bacterium NR021 | reverse complement strand
TACTAAGCTAACTCCGCGCTTATTCCCATTAAAACGTGGAGATATTGTTGTTTTTGAGGATCCTGCACATTGGTTGAGTGGTGAAAATTCTTCCGGTGCTGTTGGCAAGGATTTAATTAAGCGTCTTATCGGTTTGCCTGGAGATACTGTTGAATGTAAAGGCGCTGGGCAGCCTATTGTTGTGAACGGTGTTCCAATACGAGAATCTTCCTATATTCGTCCTGGTGTTGACCCGAGTGCTTTTCCGTTTAAAGTAAAAGTCAAAGCCGGTCACGTGTTTGTTTTGGGCGATAATCGTTCTAATTCTGCAGATTCACGATACCATCGCAATGATGGCGATGACGGCTTAGTTCCGATTTCCAAAATCGAGGGCGTTGCTGTGTTTAGATCGTGGCCGCTTGATCGGATTGGTCTTTTAGACGAGCACCATGATGATTTTAAAGATGTGCCTGATCGTCCTGCAAAATAAAAGTATTAGCGCAATTGTTATCAACGCAATTAGTATTAACGAAATTGTGTTAGCACGACTTGTATCTACTGATTTTAATTATGCCAAATAAATCATCCAATATACCGCTTATTCCATCGTTTAAATATGAGAAAGATTTGCTTTGCGAAGGCTATGATTGGGTTATTGGTCTTGACGAAGTAGGAAGAGGC
>NQOP01000002.1:177122-184043 GCA_003585845.1 Bifidobacteriaceae bacterium NR021 | reverse complement strand
TCTCTTGCAGGTCCTGTGATGGTAGGAGCTGCAGTTATTGGAATTAAACAAGTAAAAGAAAACTATATGCCTGAAGGCTTAGCTGATTCTAAATTGCTTAGTGAAAAGCGTCGAGAAGAGCTTTATGAACCGTTGCAAAAATGGTGTACAACTTGGGCAGTCGGGTCTTGCACTAACACAGAAATTGATGAGTGGGGTATTAGCTATGCGCTTGGTGTCGCTGCATTAAAAGCAATTTCTAAAGTTGAGGAAGATATTAAAAAGCTAAGGTTTAGCGTAAATGCGAATACGTGTGCGAAGTTGGGTGCGGATTCGGGTGCAAATTCAAACTTTCGTATTGCAGCAATATTGGATGGACCTTGCGATTATATTGACAAAGTCGCAAATACTTTTGACGCTCCTTACGTTCCTGAGCCTGTAAAAGTTCATACTTTAGTAAAAGCAGACAGGCAGTGCGCGAGCGTAGCTGCAGCTGCAGTTTTGGCAAAAGTTACTAGGGATAATCTTATGGTATCTCTTGCTAAAAATCCGCAATATGCAGCCTACGATTGGGCAAGTAATAAGGGTTACGGTTCTTTAGCTCATCGCAATGCCATTAAAAAAGTAGGTCCTAGCGATTTGCATAGACTGTCTTGGCATTTATAAGCGAGGGTGCATATGGCAAAAAATGAAGCAAAACGCGTGTCAATGATCGATGTTGCGCACGCTGCTGGTGTAAGTCATCAAACTGTTTCTCGCGTTATTAATAATTCTCCTGATGTTTCTGCTAGCACACGAATTAAAGTTCTGCGAGTTATTGAGCAGCTTGGGTATTATCCGAGTAACTCAGCACGCGCATTAGCAACTAAGAAATCGCGTACTTTAGGGCTTATCGTTGGTGCAGAAAATAGAACATCTCGAAACATTATTGCTCCTATAGAAGCGCAAGCAAAATCTCGCGGTCTTTTTCTTTCTATTAGTATGGTCAACGAAACATTATGTGAACAAAGTGATATTCAAGATTTATGCGAGAGTTTTGAAGAGCAAAATGTCGACGGATTAATAATTGACGCTCCAACAGACGCAATATTTACGTCACTGTGTCGTACGCGTATTCTTAAGCCATGCGTATGCGTTACTGCTACTCATGGTGCAATAAGCGCGCATGAAGGCATGAATATGTTGCGTTCTCATAGCAACGTTGAGTATTCAATGATTGGTATTAATCAATCTCGCGCAATGAACGATATTGTGTCACTTATTGCGCATTATGGACATCGAAATGCCATTTATATAGCAGGTCCTTCGCAATGGAGAGGCGCTGCAACGCGACTCATTGCATGGCGTTCACTTTCAACTGCTCAAGGTATTCATTCGCATATTGTGCAATGTACTTCGTGGAAGTCTTCTGAAAGTTACGCGCGAATGAATCATATGATTGAGAAATTTGGCATAGATGGTATTGCGTTGCCGACTGTTATTGTTGCTTCAAGCGATGAGCAGGCAGTAGGAGTTGTGCGTTCCTTGTATGAGCACGGTTTGAAAATTCCAAATGATATTAGTGTTGTTGGATTCGGCGATATTCCGTCAATAAGTGATTTTTTCCCACCTCTTACAACTGTGAGTCTAGATATGCAGCAATTAGGGTCGTTGGCAGTGCGTGAAGCTTTGAGATTGATGAATCATGGGCCTGAGCCAGCATTCCCAGATATGTCTCATGGAGTTGGGCAAATACCTGCTAGCTTAAAATTGCGTTCTTCTATTGGTGCCGTATTGAGATAATTTTGCGATGCTGCAAAATTGCTTAAAATCAGCATAATTACGCGGATGCCGGCGTGTTGATGGTGTGTGTGAAGCGTAATCTTAACATCAGTTGGGAGTGTGTGGGTTTTGAATGAATATGGAATAAAGAAAAGGATCGGGAGATGATAAATCGCTGCTTTGCGTTCGTGCCAGGAATTAAGCATCTAGTTGTTTTAAGGTCGGCGTGTCTTGCGATTTCTTATCTTGTAAACATAGCTTTTATCTACGTTTGCGTTGGTATGTTGTCTCCAGTATTAAGACCTGTTCGTTCTATTGGAACTTCTTTAATGAGTTCTGTTGAATTTACGTCTTACATTATTGCTTTAGTTGCGATTATTTTGCTGAAATACGCAGTTTTTTACTGGTCGTGTACTATTTGTGCAGAAATTGAGTCGCGAATAGCTATGCGTTTGCGTCCTAAAATGTTGCACGCAATGTTATCTCTACGCTCTGTGGATGTTGAAGATTCTAATTACGTTACTTCTTTGCGCGTAAATGAAGATATTTTTGCAATACAAAGTTTTGTTGCTTCTTTAGTTCCACAAATTATTGCAGCTATTCCTGTTCCTGTAGTCGTTTCTGCAGCACTATTTACAGTTAACCCTGCTATAGCTGGTATTTGCGCATTAGCTGCATTGTTTAATGTTGCTTCTCTTATATTCTCGTTGGCGCTAAGCCCAGTATCGTGGCGTTGCGTAAGTGCATTATTTGCATATGTTGTTGCTGGATTTGCAATTGTTGCAACCGTTTGGTTATCTTCTGTTAAAGGTGTAGGTCTTGCTGCAGCTCTGTTAACAATGCCTTTGTTAATGTTAAGCGTCCAACCATTGAGAATTGTTGGTAAGAATATGCATGTAGTTAAACATGCTGTTACTGGTTTGGATCATGTTGAAGCATTGCTGAAAATGGTTACTGATTCTCCTGCTCCAATAGCATTTAGTGACGATGGTTCAACATTATCTTTGCCTGATGGTTCCACCAATGTCGCTTTGCGTATGCGATGCAATATTTCGGAAAATAGTGCGAATACTAATGAAGCTCAGCGTTTATCGATAATTGCAAAATCTGGTGAATTGCAAGTTATTCCAAGTAAATATCATCATGTTATGCGTGAGAAAATACTTTCTGGCACAGGTTTTAATAAATCTGCTGACATATTGCTTTCTTATAGCGATCGTTATGATATTCATGAAGACGACGTTTCTCCATTTGTAGTTTCTGAAGTATTTGACGCAAACGATAGTGCATCTTACTTGTCGTTGAATGATGCAAGTTCTGCAGCTTTAGCAGATATTGTTACTATAGTTAGCGAGCGAAGTCATCTATTTTCCACAACATTGCGAGAAAACTTACTTTTGGCTGCTCCAACAGCTACGACTACTGCAATGTGGGATGCATTGCGAGCTGTGCGAATAGATGGTGTTGTTTATGCTGATTACGACGGTCTAGATATGCCGATAGATAGGCTTCTTAATAATCCTGAAGCATCCTATAATTCTGAAGATTTAAAGCGTCGCATTATTCTTGCTAGAGCAATTTTAAGACATACTAGAGTATACGTTTTTGATTATTCTCAATGTGATATTAGCAATCATGAAGCTGAAGAAATTGTTAAAATATTGCGTCGCATAGCGCGTTATGCGAATGTAATAGTTTTAATGCCAAATGATGCTGGAATTAGCGCAACTGACGAAATAGCAACTGTAGAATCGTATCGCCATGTTGCTAATGATAGTTCTAAAAATATTACGCAACTAAATAAATTAAACGAATCGCAAAACTCTAAGGACGGGCAAAACTCGCAAAACGTTGAGCAAACTCAGCAAGATTCTAATAAAAACAAGCATATTTCTTCTATTGCAAGTATTGCTTACACTTATGAAGTGCGAACAATCTCAAAGTTCAAGCGTGCTATTTTTGCTTTTATATCAATGTTTAGTACTGCTCTCAATCTTGTTTCTGCAGTATGTATTCCTGTTGCTATTGTTTCAGCAATGTTTGCTGTTGCAGGACGTCCAATATTTGGTTTTGTAATGCAACAGTGCGTGATTGTTGCTGTTGCTTGTATGGCAGTTCGTGCATTAACTCTTGTTACAACATTTGCAGGTGTAGATATGCATCACGAACGTTGGCATAAAGCGCATATCAGCATGAATGTTGGAATGATATTTGCAGTTGTGCCTCTTATGGTTGTTTTGTACTATTTCGATGCGAATTTGTCTTATGTAGCTATTGTTTCGTGCGTATTTATTATGTTTATTGTTCCTAGGTACTTACTTATACGCTCCAAGCATATTGCAAATAAAGTGCGCATTGAACAACATGAAGTTGAGAATGAAGTAAGTGATATTGAGCTTGGTATCGATGAAGTACTTGCATTTAGGCAAGGTGAGCATTGCGTTAATCGAATGGTTTCTTCAATGCATAAAGTTTCTCAACAAAGAATGCGTCTGGCTCGTAAAAGTGGAGGCATGTCGGCACTTGTTCTTGCTATATCGTTAATTAGCATTTCTGCAGCAGCACTAGTTGTTTCTCACACTATTCATCCAGTGCCAGCTAATATTCCAGCATGGAGCACGGTTTATGCAGTTATGGCAATGGTTTTGCTTGTAATTATGATTCAGCAAGTTGTAGATGTTGTTTTACAAAGAATACCGTCTGTTATGAGAGTTAAAAGCAGTAACTAATATTAATTTAAAAATATAAAATATGCATAAGTTGGGTCGGGGGACTGAACATGCGTAAGCGTTTTAACAAGAGGCAGCTTCTTGCGCTGTTTTGGATGCTGTTGTTTGCTGTTTTATGTGGGATTGTTATTGGCTTGTTGCTTCCTAAAATAAACAGTAGCGTTGGGAGGATTACAGGAGAATATGAAGCAAGCGGAGAAGCTGCGCAAGCATTGAAAAAATTGCGTATATCTAAGCCTTATCGTTACGGGTACGAGCGTCAAGTATTCGGATATCGTACTACTGACGATGACGGTAACGGATGTGACGTTAGGGAAGACGTTTTAACGCGTGATTTACAAAATGTGAAATACAAATACGCAGGATCCTGCCAAGTGCGTTCTGGTTTGCTACATGATCCGTATACTGGCAAAGATATCAACTTCGTGCGTGGGCGAAAAACTAGTGCCTTAATTCAAATAGATCATGTTGTTGCATTACAAAATGCGTGGGAATCTGGAGCATGGAAATGGAATCGTGCAAAACGATTAAAATTTGGCAACGATATGATGAATCTACTCGCGGTTGAAGGAGCTGCTAATCAAGAAAAAGGTTCCGCGTCCGCAGCTTACTGGCTTCCTTCAAACAAAACCTTTAGGTGCGAATATGTTGCTAGGCAAATAGCTGTTAAATATAAATATGGTTTAACTGTAACTCGCGAAGAAAAACAGAGTATGGAAAGCGTATTGCATAACTGTTCTGCACAAAAATTACCAAATTAAAGATTTCGCTCGACTTAGTATTTGTGAAGAGACTTAGTAAGTGATTTGGTAAGTATTTGGTAAGCTTTGGTAAGCGACTTTGTAAGCGTTTAGTAATGATTATGAGTGTGATCGTGCATCACGTTGTGATGCTCTGTTGAATGAGGAATATGCAAAACGCGCATGCGGTCAATAGCTCTACGAGCAAGATTGTGAGCAGAACCTGTGCCTTCGCCCTTGACTCCAAAAATAACGATAAGAGCCATAATTCCCGTAATAATAGCACTAATGCGCAAAGTCCATTGAACTCCAAAAATACTAGCAGCAACATCGGCAGCGTGACCTGTGCCAGAATGGTGAAGAGTTGTCAATACTGTCATTGTAACTACTAAAACAGGTGCTCCAATAGCGCCCCAAAGCTGACGCATAGTATTAGTTACAGCCGAACCGTCGCCAAGCTCTTCCTTACGCAAACAATTAAGAGACCACGTAGTTATTGGCATAAGCAAGAATCCCATGCCAATTTGGCGAGTAAACTGCCAAATGGAAATCCACCAAATCCACGTATCCATGTCAATAAGACTCATCATTACAGTGCCAAAAAACAGAATAATAGAGCCTGCCATAGCAACTGGGCGCACTCCAAAGCGATCTAACATACGACCGCCAAAATACTGCGAAATCGCCATGCCGAACGCTCCAGGAAGCAGAATTAAGCCGCTCATAGTTGCTGAAAAACCACGATCAGACTGAATATAAAGCGGAATAAGCACCATAATTGAGCTGAAAGCAAAAAATGTAAGGCATGCGCAAATAGTACCTACCATAAAGTAGCGGTTTTTAAGCACATTAAGACCAAGAAGGGGAGTGTGACCGCGCTTTTGCGCTCGCAACTGCCTTATAACAAACCAAGCAATTCCAAAAGCGCCAATAATCATAGGAGCCCAAGATAATGGGTGGGAAATTCCGCATCCTTCAATATTAGTGAATCCAAACATGAGCCCGCCGAAGCCGATAACCGAAAGACCAACAGAGAAGAAATCAGCGTGCGCGTTAGGATCGTGTTCTCCAAAATTATGCAAGAAAAATACTGCCAAAACAACGGATATTACTCCGATAATAGTAAGAGAGCAGAAAATAGAACGCCATCCGTTAATATCAGTTTGCAAACCACCAATAGTAGGACCGATTGCTGGAGCAATACTCATAGCCATGCCAACGCTTCCCATTGCCATACCTCTGCGAGTAACAGGGTAGACGGAGAATACGGTAATTTGTAAAACAGGCCACATTACGCCAGTGCCAATAGCTTCAAGAGTTCTGCCAACAAGTGCCATCATAAAGTCGCTACTAAGCCATGCAAGTACGGATCCAAAAGTAAAAAGCGACATGGAAGTAATAACAATTTGGCGAGTAGAAAAGCGTCTTGTTAAAAATGCTGTAAGTGGAACCATAATTGCCATAATCAGCTGGAAAATAGAAGTAAGCCACTGACCAGTTGTGACGCTTATGCCAAATTCTTGAACTATTGTTGGCAATGCTGCAGTAAGTTGTAATTGTGCGAAATTGCCAATAAATGTAATAAACGTAAGAATAGCAAGAGAAATTAAAGCAGGACGTGTAAGACGATTATTATTGTATGCTTCTTCGCCTGTTAGCGCATGGCTGAGATTTTGGCTTTTATTAGACAGCCATGTTGAGTGCATCAAAAT
>NQOP01000002.1:175971-176290 GCA_003585845.1 Bifidobacteriaceae bacterium NR021 | reverse complement strand
AGGTGGCAAAAGTCAATCGACTTAAGTCTATTCTCTTATCTATTACAACGAAAAATTGTAAAACTTAATTTGCGCAAAACAATGATATCTAGACTGATTCTAATCAGTAGCTGCGGTGGGAAAGCCAATGATTGTAAGCGCCTTGAATGGAGCCATAACGACCATTGCAATAATTCCAGAACCAGCGGAGCTGAGTTTGATAGTTAGTAGCCCAATCAGCTCCGGCAGAAGCCATCTTTGCGCCTGGCAAAGCTTGAGGTAAACCGTAAGCTCCAGAAGGATTCATTGCGTTTACGCGCCAGCCAGATTCATGAGAAAT
>NQOP01000002.1:175020-175161 GCA_003585845.1 Bifidobacteriaceae bacterium NR021 | reverse complement strand
AATAAATACTGTTGCAGTAAAATCAGCTTCACTATAACCGTTAGAAATAAGCCAATCGTGAGCCCATTGTTGCATCTCGCCAGCAGGAACAGTTGTGCCGATAGAAGCAGCTAAGCCAAGTCCTGCAGAAGAGCCACCAGT
>NQOP01000002.1:162572-174207 GCA_003585845.1 Bifidobacteriaceae bacterium NR021 | reverse complement strand
TCCAACAAGAATAACCTTATCTTTTGGAGCTTTTTTAACATAAGAAGCAAAAATATTAGAAGAAACTATTTTTCCTTTAGCTCGAGTAACTATTTTTGCCGTTTCCATTACGCCGTTAGCGCCTTCACTTTGCACCTTCTCAGTACCTTTTGGAAGTGCAGCAGTTTCCTTTTTAACGACGTTAAACGCGATTGGGTCGTCGGAATTTTCTAATTTTGCGCCTGCGCGATTAATAGTAATAACAGTTGATTCGCTAACTTTAGTTGTAAGAGATGGAGTAACAACATCGTGTGGCTCGAGAGTGATATCTCCGGCATCAAGAACGGATTTTACGTCAGTGAAATTATTGCCCAAAATAGTACGATGGTGACCATTTATAACAACGTTAACATATGAAGTTGCGCCATCATGCAACATGCGACGGCTAGCGCTACGAGAAACTTGCGAAGAATCGGTTGCCGAATAAGAAGTAACCTGAACAGCGTGACCTTTAGATGAAGCGTAAAAATCTCGCGAGGCAAAACCAAGTATCACCAAAGCAATGAAGCCTAAAATAACCGCGCTAACTTTAGCCCACTGTCGTAAACTGAGTGAACCAAGCGTAACAGTATGCTTACGGTGACTGGTCATAACCCTCCTTATTTCTGCAATTACTCTACTTATACTTGCGAACGCTAGCAACGTAAACTAATAAAATATTAGAAACACGCGTTAAAACGTATGCGCAAAACGTATATGCAAAACCTCACGTATTATATCTCGTGGCATAGTCTATGAATCAGGATTCAGAATCATTAGATTCGTAAGATTTAGCTTGTTCAACCAAATCTTCCAAATCAGAAGCTAGTAATGCTCCAGCTTGTCTATAAATAACTTCGCCGCGCTTAATAACCATTACTGTTGGAACAGCTTGGATTTGAGCAGCTGTAGCAATCTCGTTGCTTTTGTCAATATCAACTTTTACGAAAGGAATTTCGGGATATTTTTCGCTGACCTTCTCAAAAATAGGACCAAAAGACCTGCATGGACCGCACCACGTTGCCCAAAAATCGACAACAACTATTTCATTTGTTGAAGCAATCTTCTCAAAATTTTCTGTAGTAGCATGTATTGCTGCCATATTACCCCCTCGATATTTTGCGTATTTGCTCTATTATATGTGTCGCCTTGCATAAAGTTGCCAATAGTGTGCTTATCTGTCGTCTTGCGGCACTAGGCTAGGAGTCATGCTTGATATCCAATTTATTCGTGAACATGCCGACGTAGTTAAGGAATCGCAGCGCAAGCGTGGTGAATCCGTTGAGCTCGTCGATGAAGTATTGCGCAGCGATGACTTGCGCCGTAATGCTCTTAAGGCTTTTGAAGAAGCTCGCGCCGAACAAAAAGCTATTGGTAAGAAGGTTGCAACAGCTAGCGCGGAGGAAAAGGCTGCGCTTATTGCAGAAACTAAAGAATTAGCTTCGAAGGTTGCAGAATACAAGGCTGAATCCGAAAAAGCTACTGCCGACTACACTACAGCAATGTGGAAGCTTTCTAACATCGTTGAAGATGAAGCTCCAGAAGGCGGAGAAGACGACTACGTTGTAGTTAAGAAGGTTGGTACGCCTCGCGATTTTGCAGCTGAAGGTTTTGAGCCAAAGGATCATTTGACTCTTGGAACTGGCGTTGCTGGAATTGATATGCGTCGTGGCGTGAAGGTTGCAGGCTCTCGCTTCTACTTCTTGCGCGGTGCTGTGGCTCGCTTGCAAATCGCAATGCTTACTATGGCTGTAGATCAAGCTGAAGAGCACGGTTTTACGCTTGCGATTACGCCAACGCTTGTTCGTCCGGAAGTTATGCGCGGAACTGGCTTCTTGAATTCTCACGCGGACGAGATTTACCGTTTGCGCGAGCCAGATGAGCAGTATTTGGTTGGCACTTCCGAGGTTGCTTTGGCTGGTATGCACGAGGATGAGATTCTTGACTTAAGCAATGGTGCTTTGCGTTATTGCGGTTGGTCGAGCTGCTACCGTCGTGAAGCTGGTGCTGCTGGAAAGGATACTTCTGGTATTATTCGCGTGCATCAGTTTGATAAGGTTGAGATGTTCGTTTATTGCAAGCAGGAAGATTCTCGCGCTGAGCATCAGAAGTTGCTCGGTATGGAGCAGGAAATGCTTGCTAAGGTGGAAGTGCCTTACCGCATTATTGATACTGCTGCAGGTGACCTTGGTTCTTCTGCCGCTCGTAAGTTCGATTGCGAAGCTTGGGTTCCAACTCAGGGTCGTTACCGTGAGCTTACTTCTACTTCTAACTGCACTGAGTATCAGGCTCGCCGCTTGAATGTGCGCGAACGCATGGAAGATGGCGGAACTCGTCCAGTTAGTACGCTTAACGGCACTTTGGCTACTACTCGCTGGCTTGTGGCTATTTTGGAAAATCATCAGCATGAAGATGGTTCGATTGATATTCCAAAGGCTATGCAAGCTTATATGGGTGGCAAGGAAGTCATTGAGCCTACTAAGTGGGAAGCGTGAGTGTTGCTCTTGCGTAAACACGGTGTTTGTTTCAAAAAACCGTTTAATTAACTACAAAGCCCGGGAAATTGCCTGGGCTTTGTTTTTGTTTATAAGCTTTTTGAATCTGGGTGTTGAGTGTTGCGTTTGTGTGTTGCGTTCTATACGTGATGATATGCTTACCACTTGTGCGTTGAAAGCGGCAATTTGATTGCTTTCGTGCGCAAATGGATGGGTGTCCGAGCGGTCTAAGGAGACGGTCTTGAAAACCGTTGTAGGGAAACCTACCGCGAGTTCGAATCTCGCCTCATCCGCAGAATAATAAGCTTCAAGCTGCATTTCGCGCTTGAAGCTTTTTTATTCTGCCGAGCTTTCTCAGAACTGAAAGTGCAGTGCACTTTCAGTGAAAACTCGGTCTGCCTTCGTCTCGATTGACGAAGGCAGGGCAGACTAGTGTGCTTCCAACGCAAGCGAGGTCTTTCTGCGTCAATAAAGACGCAGAAAGTGTGGGCTAGTGTGTTTAACGTAGTGTGTCAGGTTTGTGTTGCTGCATTTCGCGCTTGAAGCTTTTTTAATTCGCCGAGCTTGCTCAGGGTTGGAAGCACAGACTAATTTCATGGGCGGTTCTGAAAAGTGTTATTAGTAACCCTTGCCTATGCAAAGGTTATCAATATATGATAGACTTGCTTTATGAAATATAGGGGTAGATTAGTTATTGATACTTACGAATCAACACAATTAGAGAATATTAATCAACTTAAACAATCAAATAAACAGTCACTCAAACAGTTGGGTATGAAAAATAGTTCACAATGTGCAAGCTGTAATGTATTGAGTGAAGATAATCGTGCAAGTAAAGAAGTTACGGTCACGGAAGCATCGCATATACTGCATGTTTCTGTAGATACTATACGTCGTTGGGCAAAATTGGGCTTGCTGAGATGCAAGCGTGACTCTCATAACAATAGAGTATTTGAACTGCATGAACTTCAATCTCTACAGAAGCGACGTGAAAATCATTCTAATAGTAGTCAGCCGCGTTTTGTTGTGTTAAAAAGTAAACAAACATCTTTTACATCAGTAGAGCTTTTTGCTGGTGCTGGTGGTACTGCGCTTGGTATGCATAACGCTGGATTTAAACATGTAATGTTGAACGAAGTGGATAAATCAGCATGTGCAACTTTACGCAAAAATCAGCCAAAATGGAATATCGTTGAAAAAGATGTTCATGACGTTGATTTTTCAGCGTACCTTGGAAAGGTTGATTTGCTACAAGGTGGGGTTCCTTGCCAAGCGTTTTCGTACGCCGGATTGTCTAAAGGTTTTGAAGATGCCCGTGGAACTTTGTTTTTTGAATTTGCGCGTGCAGTTCAGCAAATTAAACCAAAAGTACTTATGATGGAAAATGTGCGTGGTCTTCTTACTCATGATTCTGGTAAGACTATTATGACTATGCTTCACATTTTGGATGATATTGGTTACAAAGTTGCTGCAAAAATTTTACGCGCACAGTTTCTTGATGTGGCACAAAAACGAGAACGTTTGGTGTTGATTGGCGTTCGTAAGGATTTAGATATGCCTATTTTGTACCCTAAAGAAGATAGTGATGTGCTTACATTGTGGGATGCCATTGGGAAGTGTCCGGAATCTGAAGGAGCCAAATATCCCGAAAGTAAGAAAAAAGTTCTTAATTTAGTTCCTGCTGGTGGATATTGGAAGGATCTACCTTTATCTGTGCAAAAGGATTATATGAAGGGGTCTTTTAGTCTTCCTGGTGGTAAAACTGGCATGGCTAGGAGACTTTCTTGGTCAGAGCCGTCCTTGACACTGACTTGTGCTCCTGCTCAAAAACAAACTGAAAGGTGTCATCCTCAAGAAACTCGTCCACTTACTGTGCGAGAGTATGCGCGAATACAGTCATTTCCCGATGATTGGCAATTTGAGGGAAGCTTAGCTAGCAAATATAAGCAAATTGGTAATGCTGTTCCTTGCAATCTTGCTTATCATGTTGGACGAGGAATTATTTCTATGCTAAGCGGTGAAAATCGTGAGTCGTTCCGTGAGATTCAGCCCTTTGATATGACAAATATTACGGTTGAAGAAGTGAAATCTGAGGCGCTTTCTATGCTATAATCTCTCTTGTTAAAGGTTTCATTCTTATGTAAATTTTGTAGCTTTTGTAAAGTATATAGATAATTTTATATACAAAATTGTGGGGAGATTGATTATGGTATCGGAAGCTGAGAAGGCATGTATTTTGATGCAGATTTCTCAATTTTTTGAAAAGCAAATTATTGAAAATCATGTAAAAAATACTGAAAAACTTGTTGATATTCGTGCACTGAGATTTAATCCATTTCTTGTATCTTATCTTGCTCGGTTTGCTTTTGGGAATGCGCAGCCTGAATCTGTAGCTAAAGTTATTCTTTATCCTCGCGTACTTGGAACCTCTATTACTACTTCTTTTGGAACTTCTATACAAAAATTGAGTTCTGAAATACTTTCAGGATTTGCTTCCACAACATCTGGAATTGATATTGAATATGAGGATTACGAAACTGGTCGCCATATTTACTGTCAGTTAAAATCAGGACCTGAAACTATTAACAAAGATGATGTAAAAACAATTTGTGACCATTTTAAAGATTTGGGAAGATTAGCAAAAACAAATGGATCTACACAAGTAAATCCATTAACTGATTGTATTGTCGGTGTTTTATATGGTTCTCGTGAAGATTTATCTGCAAACTATAAACGAATAGAAAATGAAGGATATACAGTAAAAATTGGTGAAGAGTTTTGGGAATCTTTCACAGGAGATAAACAGTTTTATCAAGATTTAGTAAATACTATTACAAAAGTTAAAAGTGAAAAAATATATGGTGTTCTTGATAAAACTATTGTTAAGCTTGCGGACAGTATTCGTGAAAATGCAGATATGATTCCTGGATTAGATTTGTGAAATGAAGTTTCATAAGATTAAGCATGTTCTTACATTCAAGTATGTTGCTACACGTGAAAATATGAAACTCCGTGTGTAATTTATCAATGAAAATACGAAAAATTATGATGCAGCTTCTTTGATAATTAAATTGCTGTTGAATAGTGCACTTCTAGCGCGTGGAATAATGACGCTCTTGAGAAGTGATTGAGTCGAGGAAGAAGCTTGCGCCTTCGCGGCAAGACGTGCTGCTTTCGAAATCTTCCGGAGCGTAAGGCGCAACGCTTTCAAACATCTCCTCGTAATCAGCAACGCTTAAACGCACGCGCGAATCAAGCATATCCGCATGCTCGCGCGCAAACAGCGCATCTCTAAATCCTGGCGCAATCGTGCCGCTGAAAAATTCACCAACAGCGCCGGAGCCGTAAGAAAATAACCCAATCTTATCGCCGCTTTTAAGTGCAGTAAGATCACTATTTTCGCAAGTAAATTCGTCTAACTCAAGTAAAGACAGCAATCCCAAATACAGGGAACCCGTATAGATGTTGCCTACGCGGCGGCTGTACTTCGTGCTGGTTTCGTAGCGCGAAAGTAAGCGATTGCGCGACGACTCGCTTAGGTTGCTATTATCGCAAGAATCCATCGCAGCCTTAAGCGCCTTCAAACCCATTTTCGTATACGGCAAATGGAAGCACAATCCGGCAAAATCGTTGAAATTACAACCGTTTTGCGCACAATACTTTTGCCACACGTCGCAGAAAAATTGTATGTACTGCTCAGTTGAAAACTTTCCGCGAGCAAGTGCAGTGTCCTGGTAAACAGGTCGCCAAAAGTCCTGAATATCAGCGGATTTCACAACGCTATCGTCGTTAATTTTAAGCACGTGCGGATTCGCGCTCACAAGCATTGCCACAGCACCTGCCCCCTGCGTTACTTCGCCAGGTGTAGCAAGACCGTAGCGCGCAATATCGGCTGCAATAACAAGCACTTGCGGATTTTTTTCGGCGTGCGCGCGCACGTAGTCACACGCCATCATCAAAGCCGCGGTGCCGCCGTAGCAAGCTTCTTTTACTTCAATAGAGCGCACCCACGGAGTGAGTTTTAGCAGATTTTGAACGTACAGAGCACTCGATTTACTTGCGTCGACGCCGCTTTCTGTGCCGACGATTAGCATTTTGAGGCGATTGCTATCGATGTGGGGTAGCAGTGGGAGCGCAGCTTGAGCGGCGAGAGTGACGATGTCTTGGTGATTTGGTGGCACAGATTGTTCGCTTTGACCGATTCCGATTGTGAATTTGTTAGGGTCGATTCCGCGGTGTTCCGCCAGTTCTTCGAGGTTTAGGTAATAGTGCGGCGTTGCGAAGGAGATGCGGTCGATGCCGACGTCAAGGGGAGTGGTTGCGGAGATTGTGGTTGCTGATGTTTCGGTATTTTGTGTGTTCATTTGTCCTAAAATTCCTAAATTTTTCTTAATTTTTCTTAATTTTTACTTGATTCTCGTAACTTTTGAAGTAATTGCGTAACTTTTTCTGCAGTTCTTTCTGCAGGGCTAAGTTGCAAAATATCATGCGCAATTTCCGCGATTTCCTCACCTTTGGCACCTGCTGCAATTGCTAGGTTTGACGACTGTAATGCCATATGACCTGCTTGAATTCCAGGACCTGCTAGTGCGCGAAGAGCCGCAAGATTTTGCACTAAACCGAGCGCGGCAAGCGTGTTTCTAAAGTCATTTGCGTTTTTGTAATTGCTGATTTTGATCGCGAGTTTTGCCATTGGAAGCGATGAGATTGAGCCGCCAATAATACCGATCTGTAGCGGAATTTCAATACTGCCATGGAGTATGGTTTTTCCGTTTAAAGTTTCGGTGTTCCATTTTGACAGTGGTAGGTAGCGACCGGAGCGCGCCGCCCACGCGTGTGCTGCCGATTCTAGCGCTCGCGTATCATTTCCTGACGCGAGCGCGGCTCCTGCGATTCCGTTGAGGATTCCTTTGTTGTGCGTGGCGGCGCGCGCAGGGTCGCTGGCGGCAAGCGCGCTCAATGCCGCGATTCGGCGCGCAAGGCGCTTTCCTTCGCACTCTCGCTCATAGTCTTCCAGCCGCCTGGATGCCAGTGCTTCAACCGGTATATGCACTTCTGCTGTGGTGGCAACGCGGCTGGTGTTTGTGAGTATTGCCACTAGTGCCTGCACGCCGAGCCAGCTCTCCAGCTGGGCTTTGACGGCTTCGCCCATAGTGTTTACTGTGTTTGCGCCCATTGCGTCGCATGTGTCTACGTCAATCTCGAGCTTTGCGAAGCCGTGCAAAGCTGAAGCGCGGCATTTTCGCGCGCCGCCACCCCTTTTACTCATTGATGGGTGTGACTCGTTTGCAATGCGCAACAGCTCTGCAACCTTTTCTTTATCTTCAACGATTCTGCGCAAGCGCGCCGCCACGCTCCCGTCTGCGTCCTCAAAAGCTATTTGCGCTGTAGTCACGTATTGCGGGGAGCGCGCAATAATTCCGTATCCAACGTCAGTCGTCGCGTCAAATCCAACGTCAGTCGCCGCCGCAATCCGCGCCCCATTGCACGCAGCTGCAATCACGGACGGCTCCTCGGTTGCAACCAGCACGTCCCGCACTTCGCCGTTCACAACCAGCCCACGCACAACGCCAACCGGCAGCGTATACTTTCCAATTTGATGCTCAATCATATGATTTGCAACGTCTGCAGGAATTGTAGTATCAGAACTTTCCGCAAACTGTTTAAGTAAAAATGTTGCCTCAGCATCGTTAATTGCGCCCTCATTTTGCAAGGTTTTTATGCGATTTTCCACGCTTAATTCACGAAAAGCGGTCATCGAAATCACCTCATGATTTGTAGACTACGAATGCTTCTGATCGCTTCGCATTCTGACTTAGTTGCTTCGCATTCTAACTTGCATCGCAACGCCGATTCCGCCGCCGACGCACAGCGCAGCAACTCCATTTAACTTATTGCTATCTCGCAAAGCGTATATAAGCGTCGTCAAAATCCTAGCTCCGCTAGCGCCCAGCGGATGACCGAGTGCAATTGCTCCACCGCGTACGTTTAGTTTTGACTCGTCAATATGAAGTTGTTCTGAAACAGCAATGCTTTGCGCTGCAAATGCTTCGTTTATTTCGAATAAGTCAATGTTGTCAACGTTGCTACCGGTCGCATTTAGCATGCGTTCCATCACATGTTTTGGAGCGTATCCCATTAAATCTGGGTCGATTCCGCCTTCTGCGAATCCCACAATTTGCGCAAGATATTCAATTCCGTGCGCTTGCGCGTAATCTTTGCTCATAAGCACTAGAGCTGCAGCTCCGTCGTTAATTCCGCTTGCGTTTCCGGCAGTTACAGTCGATTCGTGCTTGCAAACTTCGTTCTTGCTAATTTCGTTCTCGCTAATTTCGTTCTTGCCAACTCCGCAAGTCGCGCCTGAAGTTTCTTCCGACGCTTTAAAAAGCGTGCGCAATTTCGACAACTGCTCTAAAGACGTATCTTCGCGAGGATGCTCGTCTTGAGTTATAACAGTTCCGTTTGCAAGCGTTACTGGCACAATTTCAGAAGCAAAATCGCCTCGTTTAATAGCGGCAACAGCTTTTTGGTGAGATTTAAGTGCAAAAATATCTTGTGCTTCGCGAGTAATACCAAATTTTGCTGCAACATTTTCTGCAGTAACGCCCATTGCGTCGCCAGTAAAAGCGTCGTTTAAGCCGTCTCGTTGCAAACCGTCAATAAGCTCAAAATTCCCGTATTTGTGTCCGCTAAATCGCGAATTAGTTGCGTAAAACGGTACGTTGCTCATGCTTTCAGTGCCGCCTGCAACAACAACTTGCGCGTCTCCCATAACGATTGCAGATTGCGCCAAGCGCACTGCTTTTAAACCGGATCCGCATACTTCGTTAATTGTCATTGCGCAGCTAGAAGTATCTAAGCCTGCTTTTAACGCAATTTGGCGAGCAACGTTTTGTCCGCTTCCTGCTTGTAATACGTTTCCAAAAATAGCTTGATCCACGTCGTGTGAGCTAATTCCGGCGCGTTCTATTGCTGCTTTTGCTGCGATTGTTCCTAAATCAACTGAGGAAAGCGAAGATAAGCTGCCGCCGAATTTGCCAATAGGCGTACGTACAGCGCTTGCAATCACCACATCAGTCATATGTTTAGCCACCTAATCAATTGTTTGTTGCAATACGTGTTGAAGTATACCAACCGGACTACTTTATCGTATTTTTTGACAAAATTACCATTTGCGAAAAATTTTTCTCGTTTCCTTCACAATTAAACGTGCTTCAATGAGTTTGCGCGCTCAAATCCGGCATAAACTTTGCGCTCGTGTAAATTAAGGGTCGTATTTTCCCAAACCTCCTGAAGCTTTGCGCCAGTGCTTTGCAAACGTTGTTAATGTAGCTTTGCAGTAATGCTTTGCAAACGTCGATTATGTAGCTTTGCAGTATTGCTTTGTAAACAGCGATTACTTATTGCTTAGTGAGCTTTAGCATTAATGCTCTGCAGACGTTGATCTCTGTTGATTAGAGAACACTAGCTTTGCGCTGCTGCACATGCCACACTAGGCACTCCTACCACACCACAAAACACTAGCGGTTTTACTAATAGTGGGAGATAGGAATTGCTTGGTCGAGCAATATAAAAGCGGAACGATAGTAATAATCTTGTTGATGAATACTATTTTTGCAGAAAAAGTAAGTAAAAAACTAAACTCAACTACGCAACCGCTAAGTCCAAGTAAGGTATAAGAGCGGAGCGCTGTCCTCATGGCTAATCGCCATTCGGCTGAGCTTGCACGGAAAGTCCACTGGACTTTCCGTCTGAACAAGCTCACGCTCCGAGTTGCTTTCGCGCGCTACGCTCTGAGCGCGAAAGCAGGTCGTCGCGCTAGTAATTCCTATATCACACAGCCACTTCAGAAACCCGCCAGCCAAAAACCAGTCCCCAAAACTCGCGCCACAGTAAAAAACTCGCGCTTCGCACTCGCTACTTACGGAACGAAATCGACCCATCAACAGGATCCATCGCGTCAACAATCGCCAGCGAATCCAAGTCATATCCGGCTTCACGAAGCGCATCTCCACCACCTTGGAAGCCCTTTTCGATAGCGATTCCAATGCCTGCAACGCTAGCTCCAGCATGATTGCAAATGTCGATTAATCCTTGCAAAGCTTTGCCGTTCGCCAAAAAATCATCCAAAATAAGCACGCGATCTTCCGCACTTAAATACTTACGCGACACAATCACTGGAAACTCGCGCTGCTTTGTAAAAGAAAATACCGTAGATACGTATTGGTCGCCATCGAGATTAATTGACTGAGCTTTCTTTGCAAAAACCACAGGAACTCCACCAAAATGGCGTGCTGCAACACATGCGATTCCAATACCAGAAGCCTCAATCGTAAGAATCTTAGTAATATTTGCGTCGCGGAAATGCTCAGCCCAAGCGGCTCCCATATGATCAAATAAATTCACATCGCACTGGTGGTTCAAAAAAGCGTCTACTTTTAATACATTGCCTGGTTTTACGATACCATCTTGGAGAATGCGTTCTTCCAATTCTTGCACGATGCGCCCCTTCTTACGAACAATTACATTGCAGTACGCTCAAGCATACCCACGTTCGTGACACAATACGAGTAAAAACGACTGCAGCATGTGGTAAACCTGATTAAATACGTGCGCAATTAAAACGTGGGGGCGTTTTATTGCTGAAGCTAAAACGTAGGTAATTGGCAGCATTAATGGAGTACAAGTATGAGCGTAAGTATGGGCGCAAGTATGAATGCAAATATGAGTGCAAAAGATAGCGATTACGGATATGTAAGTGATTTGTTGGGGAATCCAGTTGATTCGTTCGATTCTGACGATCGTTTTTACGAGAATGTTGCGGATGCGAATGATTATGCCAACTACAGTTACGACGAGTATGCTGACGCTTACGCTAAAGAGCCTGATTTTACGCAGCAAGAATATGCGTCTGATCAAGAATCAGTGCCTCCTCAAGAAGAAGTACCTCCTCAAGAATCCCAAGAATCTCAAGAATATTCCCAAAATTCCGCATATTCTAGAGTTGCAGTTGACGCGCAAAAACTACTCGACGGCTTAAATCCGCAACAATCTCAAGCAGTCCAATACGACGGACCGGCACTTCTTATTGGAGCAGGAGCTGGAAGCGGCAAAACGCGAGT
>NQOP01000002.1:157290-161779 GCA_003585845.1 Bifidobacteriaceae bacterium NR021 | reverse complement strand
ATCACTTTTACAAACAAAGCAGCTGCCGAAATGCGTGAACGTTTAAGCAATCTTATTGGCAGTGAAGCAAATACTATGTGGGTTTCGACGTTCCATTCTGCATGTGTGAAAATACTTCGCAGATCAGGGCAGTATATTGGCTTAAAATCAGGCTTTTCTATTTACGATACTTCCGATTGCGAGCGATTAGTAAAAATTATTGCAACAGAGCTTAACGTTGATATTAAGCGTTTTACGCCACGCAGCATTTTGGGCAAGATTTCGGATTGCAAAAATAGTTTAATCACTTGGCGTGAGCAACTAGACATGTATGCTAACGATTACAAGCCGGGTGTTGCAGGTCAGCAAATTGCGCACGCTGGCAATTCTGAAGCTGTTTACGCAACTATTTATGCGGAATATCAGCATCGTTTATCTCAAGCAAATGCGGTTGATTTTGACGATTTAATTATGCGAACTGTGCAACTCATGCGCGAAGTACCAGAAGCTGCGCAATATTACCGCCATAAGTTCCGCTATATTCTCGTAGACGAGTACCAGGATACGAATCACGCTCAATACGAGCTTATTCGCGAGCTTGCAGGAGTGGATGTAAAGCAAAATAATGCGTATGCAAAGCAAAATAACGCAAATACATCTCAGCAAAATAGCACTCCTGCATCAATCACAGTTGTAGGCGACTCCGACCAGTCGATTTACGCTTTCCGCGGAGCAGATATTCGCAATATTCAAGACTTTGAAAAAGATTTTCCAAACGCTACAACTATTATGCTTGAGCAAAATTATCGCTCTACGCAAACTATTTTGGATGCTGCAAACGCAGTTATTTCGCATAATCAAGGACGAAAGCCTAAAAAATTGTGGACGGCATTAGGTGAAGGCGCTCCAATTACTGGTTATGCAGCAGACAGTGCTCAACAGGAAGCAGCTTGGGTTGCGCAAGAAATAGCGCGATTAGCAGGTGAAGATGGCGTTGCTTATTCGGATATGGCGATTATGTATCGCGCTAATGCACAGTCTCGTTCGCTAGAAGATGCGCTCGTTAAAGCAGGTCTTCCGTATCAACTTGTTGGCGGCACAAAGTTTTACGAGCGTCGTGAAGTAAAGGATGCGCTCGCATACTTGCAATCTATGGCAAACCCGGATGACGATGTGAATATGCGCCGAATTTTGAATGTGCCTAAGCGTGGGCTTGGAGCGCGTGCGGAGGCTTTGCTAACGCTTTACGCTCAAACACAAGGAGTTAGCTTCTGGCAAGCTTTGGAACATTCGGAGTCAATCGAAGGCATGCCAACTCGCACTGCAACAAAGCTTAAAGAGTTCCGCGAGCTTATGCACAATTTAATTACTTGTATGCAAAACAATGACTCGAAACCTTCTAAAGTTATTGACAGCATACTGAACGACAGTGGTTTGCTGGAGGATTTGCAACGTTCTGAAGATCCTCAAGATGCCGCTCGCGTGGATAATTTGTCGCAATTGCAGTCGGTTGCAGCTGAGTATGAGCAGAATACGCCGGATGCTAGTGTTGCTGGATTCCTTGAAACGACGGCGCTTGTGGCTGATTCGGATCAATTGCCGGATGAAAATGAGGACACTGGTAAAGTTACGTTGATGACGCTTCACACGGCTAAGGGCTTGGAGTATCCGGTTGTGTTTCTAACTGGCATGGAGCAGGGAACTTTTCCGCATTCTCGCGCTTTGGAAGACGATGGCGAGCTTTGCGAGGAGCGTCGTCTTGCTTATGTTGGTATTACGCGAGCTAAGCAGCGTTTGTATGTTACTCGTGCTGCTGTTCGTGCGCAATGGGGGCAGGCTCAAGATATGCTTCCAAGCCAGTTTTTGGATGAGATTCCAGATAATTTGATTGATTGGAAGCGCAGAGAGTCTGATGTTGAGCGTTGGGGCGCTTCGTCTAGGCGCGGCGATGATTTCGATAGCGATTTCGATGGCGATTTCGGCGGCTGGGATGACGATTATAGCGATGCGTTTAGTGAAAAAACAACTTATGGTGGAAGCAGTTATAGTTCTGAAAAATCGCATGGCTCTAAGTCTTACGGAAGAAATAAATCGTATGGCTCTAAGTCTTACGGCTCTTCTTACGGAAAGTCTTATAGCAAGTCTTATGGTTCTTCTTACGGTTCTTCTTACGGATCGTCTTACGGCTCGTCTTATTCTAAATCGAATTGGTCTAAGTCAAGTGCAGTAAAAACGCGCAAAGTTACTGCAAAAACTGCGACTTCAACAAGCGCAACAAAAGTTGGTTCAACTTCTGCAGTTATGAATAAAGACAATCATCTAAATATTCAAGACTTCCAAGTTGGCGACAAAATTACTCACGATACTTACGGCTTAGGAACCGTGTTAGCAACGCAAGATAAGGGCAGAAACTCAATTATTACAGTCGATTTCGGCTCCGATGGAGTAAAGCGACTAATGCTTAGAGTTGCACCAATCGAAAAATTGTAAAATCTTTTATTTATGCACTTTAATGTAAGATAAATTTTTAACAAGGACGTGGCGTTTGCTGGTGTGAGCGCCGAGAAGCGTGTGGCATTAAGGAAAATGTCACACTAAAAAATAATTCATATACATCTATGAGGTATCAATTATGAAAAACAAATTATTCGCATCAATTCCTGCAATTATTTTCGGCTTGCTTATTGCCGTTGCACCATTGACGTTTGCAAAGCCATGCTCAACCGGAGGCATGCAAAAAATGCATATGATGATGCAACCTATGGCATGCTACTACACAGGTCGTGCAGCTATTGGAATTGGCTTAGTTATTGCGGTACTTGGAATTATTGCGCTATTTGTTAAAGAAAATGTTCGCATTGGTTTAAATATTGCTGTAGTTGTGAACGCTTTGCTTATGCTCGCTGTTACAACATTCCTTATTGGCGTGTGCAAGAGCCCAATGATGCATTGTGCATCGGTTATGCGTCCAACACTGATTGTTCTGTCTGTGCTCGCATCAGTGTTCGCAGCTGTTTCCGTGTATTTGGATAATAAAGAAAATTAATAGTTCAAATAGTTCGAAAAGCTTAACAAAGCAAAATTATGCGCACTATTACGCTAAAGCGATTGCCGCTGGAAAATCTTAAACGCAAGCCATTGCGCACTGCTGCACTTATTGTTGTATCTGCGTGCTTGTCTGCAATATTTTTCGGCGGCTCGCTGATTTCTATGAATCTTGAACGCGGCTTGAACAGTATGCGAGAACGCATGGGAGCCGATATTATGGTTATCCCTCAAGGAACGCATACTAAAGCAGAAGCGCTGCTTACAAACAGTGGTTCAAGCACTTTTTATTTCACTAACGATATTGAGAATTTAGTAAGACGCTCTCCGGGTGTGCAAAAGGCGAGTGCACAAACGTATATTTCTTCGCTTTCTGCAGGATGTTGCGCTGAAAAATTGCAAATTATTGGTTTTGATCCCGATTCTGATTTTGTTATAGGTCCTTGGATTTATTCTCAGCATAAGCAGAAGTTACAAAAAGGCGAGATGATTGCTGGCGCAAATGTAATCGTGTCTTATATGAATACTGTTCGTCTTTTTGGACACCAATGGCCTGTAGCTGCGCAGCTTGCAAAAACCGGCACAAGCATTGATAATTCAGTGTTTGTGCGACGCGAAAGTGTGCCGCAAGTAGTTGAGTATTCAACGAAAGTAGGGCATACCGCTATTCCAAAGGAATATGCCAAAAAAGCAGTTTCTGCAGTTCTTGTAAAAGTACAAAAAGGTTACAGCGCGAAAGAAGTTGCAAAAAATATCCGCAAAACAACCGGTCTTTCAAGCATTGGCATAGTTTTTCCGGGCGGAATTACAGCAACTACGCAAGCTAATCTTGGTGTTTTTACTCGCACGTTGACTTTTATAATTGCTGCGTGCTGGCTAGTTGGATTGCTAGTTTTAGTTGCAGTGTTTTCAACATCTGTAAACGAGCGTAAAAAAGAGTTTGCTTCTCTTCGCATACTTGGCACAACAAGAAATATGCTTTTAGGTGTTGTAGTTAGAGAATCTACGATACTTGGCTTAGTTGGCGGAGTATTGGGTGTTGCGTCTGCAAGTCTTATATTGTTCCCTTACAGTTCTCTTATTTCTGAACAATTGCAGCTTCCGTATTTGGAAGTGACTGCTCTACCAGTAGCAGTGCTTATGTTAGCGTCTGTGCTACTTGCGCTTGTTGCAGTTGTTGTAGCTTCAGCGCTTACTACATTGCGTATTGCTATGCGCGAAACATATTTGACACTTAGGTCAGGTGAGTAAGTATGGAAGATAAGAGTCAAAAACTTCCAAGTAATGAGTTTGATATTTTACCTGTTGTTGAACTTACTCGTGTAACTCGCGAATTTATGCGCAGAAAGCACAAATTTTTTGCAGTAAATAACGTGAGCTTTGCGCTAAATAGCGGCGATTTTGTGGCAATCGTTGGAAAGTCAGGTAACGGAAAATCTACTTTACTAAATTTGATTGCTGGGTT
>NQOP01000002.1:156369-156513 GCA_003585845.1 Bifidobacteriaceae bacterium NR021 | reverse complement strand
ATTGAAGCCAACGCATGGAAGTGTAAAAGTTTGCGGCGAAGAGATTTCTGAACGCACTTTTAGTGATGCCAAGATGTCTCGTTTGCGCGCATGTGATATAGGTTTTGTGACGCAATCGCAGACGCTTTTGCAAAATCTTACTGT
>NQOP01000002.1:150162-155585 GCA_003585845.1 Bifidobacteriaceae bacterium NR021 | reverse complement strand
GCATGACAACATACTTTTACCTGTGCAAATTGCAGCTAGTGCTTGTGAAGTAAGTAAGTCTGAAGTAAGTAAGTCTGAAGTAAGCGAAGATTCAAAAGAGACTCGCGCGTTAGAACTTTGCAAGCAATTGCATATTGAAGATTTACTGTGGTGCTACCCAAATGAGCTTTCGGGTGGTGAAATGCGTCGCGTAATGATTGTGCGCGCGTTAATAAACAATCCGAAGCTTCTTATTCTTGACGAGCCTACTGGCGATTTGGATTTAGAGCATACTCGCATAGTGGTGAAAATGTTGCGCGAGGCTGCAAAAAATGGTGTGGCAGTGCTTATGGTAACTCACGATGTTGAGGCTGCTCGCTGCGCGGATCGCACGTACACAATGGATGCTGGCTCCCTTCGTTAATTTATTCTTATGGGTGTGTAGAATTAGAAACGATGCCTATTTTGTGTAAGCATCATCTGGAGCCTTAGCCCATCAGTGGGTCGGCGCGCGGTAGTTATGGCGTTATTTCAACGTTTTAATACTTGCGCGTTCGTGTGTTAGCACGAAGAAGCACTGGAGAGGCCGGCTCAGCGTGAGTAATTTTTAGGCGATTTTGCAATCGACTAAAAACTTGGTTCACGTTCCGTTCAGATAACGACAGAATTAAAGGATTAGTTATGACTAATATTCAGCGTTCTCGCCGTCAGGTGCGTCTTTCTCGCGCCCTCGGCATCGCTTTGACCCCAAAGGCTCAGCGTATCTTCGAGAAGCGTCCATATGCTCCAGGTGAGCACGGTCGCACTCGTCGTCGCACCGAGTCCGATTACGCAGTACGTCTTCGCGAGAAGCAGCGTCTTCGCGCTCAGTACGGCATCTCCGAGAAGCAGCTTCGTGCTGCTTACGAGAAGGGTACGCACACTGCAGGCCAGACCGGTGACGCAATGCTCACCGATTTGGAAACTCGTCTTGATGCTTTGGTTTTGCGCGCAGGCTTTGCTCGCACCACCGCCCAGGCTCGTCAGTTTGTTGTACATCGTCATATTTTGGTTGATGGCAATCTTGTTGATCGCCCATCTTACCGTGTGAAGCCAGGTCAGACCATTCAGGTTCGTGCCAAGAGCCAGACCATGGTTCCATTCCAGATGGCTGCAGAAGGCGTTCATCGCGACGTTTTGCCAGCAGTTCCTGGTTACCTCGATGTGAATCTTGCCTCTTTGAAGGCTACTTTGACTCGTAAGCCGGAAGTCGATCAGATTCCAGTTGAAGTCAACATTCAGTACGTCGTCGAATACTACGCTCGTTAATTCGCCGATTTAATTCTTAAGGACATACCGCTTGACCCCTGCTATGCGATTGCGTGGCAGGGGTCAATGCGTTTTTGTTGATTTTCATCGGTTGGTTTGGTGTTTTCGACAGTTATGTACCGCGTAGTGCAATAATGGAGCTATGTTGCTGCATCTTTATTTAGTGCGTCACGGACAGACGCTATTTAATCGCTATAATCGACTGCAAGGCTGGTCAAATTCTCCGCTTACTGAAAAGGGTTTGAAAGATGCGGACACGGCTGCAAAAAAGCTAGAAAATATTGCTTTTGCTGCAGCTTACTGTTCGGATACTACTCGTGCGCAAATCACAGCACAACGTATTCTCGATGCAAATGAAGCTGCCGGTAACGTGCGCCCGACGCTTATAAGCGACATGCATTTTCGCGAGCAATGCTACGGCTATTTTGAAGGTCAAGATATGCAAATGGCTTGGTGGGCTGCAGGAGCGCCTCACGGAGCTCACACTTATAACGAAATCGTTGAAAAATTTGGGCTTGCGGCAACACGAGACATGCTTAAAGAAGCGGATCCTTTCCACGATGCAGAATCAGATATCGAATATTGGACTCGCGTAGAAGAGGGTTTTGCGTTAATTGCTTCAAATTCTTCGCTTAACGATGGAGATAATGTTTTGCAAATTTCGCATGGCAACACTTTGCTAAGTCTTATGCACCGTTTTGCGCCTGCAGGTTACGATTTAAGCGAACGCCCTCAAAACGGAAGCGTAACCAGACTTGATTTTGACACTACCAAACCTATTGATAATGCCATTACTATTCGAGGCTATAACGAGTAAATTCTACTGTTTAACTTTGTTATATGCGTCTTTACTGTTCGTTAATCTTAAGTCATTGCGAAGGGTTTTAATACGTAGTTTGATTTGCTGTTGTATGGCTTTTGATACTGCGAAATCTTAGGCAAAATGGTATAGAAAGAGGTTACGATGAGCGTTGGAGACATAGCCGCTCTTATTGCTGCGATTGCGTTTGCCGTGCTTTCTGGCTTTTTGATTTATCCGTTAATCAGATTAGGCAGATTGTTTGATCAGATTGCGAAAACAATTAAAGAGTCGGGTGAGCATGCGATGCCGGCAATCGATGAGTCTGTTACAACTATTAAGCAAGTTAATAAGACTCTTGACGACGTAAACGCTGTTTCAGGAGCTACTCGCACAACCGTTACAAATATTAGTGCTCTAACAGATTTGTATGGTGCTTTCCTTGGAAAACCGATCGTAAAAATTGCAGCTGCCGGTTACGCTCTAAAAGATACTGTTTCTTCTTTCTTCAATAAGCCGACTGTGCCAACAGACAAGAATAGTGCCAATCGTAACGCTTCAAAAGAATCCTCTGACAAGAATGCAACTAAGAATGCAAGCAGGGGGGAGTAATGTTCAAGCGTTTATTTTGGATGTTTGTTGGCATTGTAATTGGTGTTCTTACAGTTACGAAGGCTCGTGCATATGTTAAAGCAAAAATGCCGTCTTCTGCTAGTCGTTTTATATTTGATGAGGAACCGAAAAATATCACATTGCGCACAGTAATGGGATTGTTTAAAGATTTCAATACTAGCCGTAAAGAGCATGAAGCTGAGCTTAATTCTCGTTATGCTAATCGTAGAAATAAGGAATTTTAAATAAAAAACGAGTTTTTCATAATTTCGTTACTTTGCTAAGTTTAGTTAAGTTAAGTATTGAAGTACTATATTGAATGTTTGCATGATTGCGTCGTGCGTCATGCGGCACGATTTCGTGTGAGCGTTGCATGTGGCTTTTGTTTGTGACGGTTATTTGTGACGGTTTGCGTGGGTCTTGCTAAAAATTACACAAGGAGTTCGTACGTATGCGCACAGCAGAAATTGCAAAGCGTTATCTTGACTATTTTGCCAAGAATGGTCATATGGTTGTTCCTTCGGCTTCTCTTATTTCGCCGAACCCAACAACATTGTTTACTATTGCCGGCATGGTGCCGTTTATTCCTTATTTGCTTGGTGAGCAGACGCCTCCTTCGCGTCGTATGGCTTCGAATCAGAAGTGCGTTCGCACTCTAGATATTGACGAAGTTGGTAAGACTACTCGTCACGGCACCTTCTTCCAGATGGTTGGTAACTTCTCGTTTGGTGATTATTTTAAAGAGGAAGCTATTCACTACGCTTGGGAGCTTTTGACAACTCCTCAAGATAAGGGCGGCTACGGTTTTGACCCTGAAAAGCTTTGGGTAACTACTTATACTGACGACGATGAAGCACGCGCAATTTGGAAGAACGAAGGCTTCGACCCAGAGCACATGCAAGTTTTCGGTATGGAAGATAACTTCTGGACTACCGGCGGCCCTGGTCCTGGCGGTCCATGCTCCGAAATCTACGTGGATCGCGGTCCTAAGTATGGTCGCGATGGAGGTCCGGCTGCTGACGAATCTCGCTTTATTGAGATTTGGGATTTGGTTTTCGAAAATTACCAGGTAGATAACGTCAAATCTAAGACTGATTTGCATATTGCTGGCGAACTCGATCAAAAGAATATTGATACTGGCGCTGGTTTGGAGCGTTTGGCTTACCTTATGCAAGGTAAGGAAAATATTTACGAAACTGACGAAGTTTACCCAGTTATTGAAGCTGCAGAAAAGCTTAGCGGCGTAAAGTACGGCGATAATAATGATGCTGACGTGCGTTTCCGCGTTGTAGCAGATCACGTGCGTTCCGCTTTGATGATTATGAGTGATGGCGTGCGCCCAAGTAATGTTGGCCGCGGCTATGTGCTTCGTCGTCTTCTTCGCAGAACTGTTCGCGCAATGCGCATGCTCGGTGTGCAAGATCCAGTTTTGCCAACGCTGTTCCCAGTTTCTAAAGCTGCTATGGAACCAAGCTATCCAGAGCTTAATGATACTTTCCACGAGGTTAGCGAAGCGGCTTACGGTGAAGAGGACGCATTCCGTCGCACTCTTGAAAAGGGCACGACTATTCTCGACTTGGCTGTTGAAAAAGCTAAGAAAGAGCACAAGGATGACCCTATGGTTGGAGGCGCAGACGCGTTTACTTTGCACGATACTTACGGCTTCCCAATTGAGCTTACTCTTGAGATGGCAGCCGAGCAGGGTGTTAAGGTGGACGAAACTAAGTTCCGCGAGCTTATGAGCGAGCAGAAAGGTCGCGCTCGAGCTGACGCTTTGAAGAAGCGTCACAATGTGGACGTTAGCGTTTACGACGATATTAAGAAGGCACTCGAAAAGCCAATCGACTTCCTCGGTTACACTGACTTCTCAAGTCGTTCAAACGTTTTGGCAATTGTTGAAGCAGGCAAGGGTTCTGTTAAAAGCGTTACTGCTCCTGCAAACGTTGAGGTTATTCTCGATCGCACGCCATTCTATGCTGAGCGCGGTGGTCAGATTGCAGATCAAGGTGAGATTATTTCCGACGACGGCGCAATTTTGGAAGTCGACGATGTTCAGCGTCCAATCAAGGATTTGATTGTTCACAGCTGCCGACTTACTGAAGGTACTTTGAGTGTTGGTGCTCCAGTGAACACGAATATTGATCAGGTTCGCAGGGCTGCGTTGGCGCGTTCTCACACCGCTACTCACACTCTTCACAAGGCTTTGCGCGAAGAGCTTGGTCCACAGGCAACTCAGCGCGGTTCTGTAGTTGATCCAGATCGTTTGCGCTTCGACTTCCAGTGGCCAAAGGCTGTCGATAAGGATGCGCTTTCTCGCGTTGAAGCTCGCGTAAATGAGCGTATTCGCGACGATTTGCAGGTAGTTCCTAAGGAAATGCCAATCGACGACGCTTTTAAGCTTGGAGCAATGCACTTGTTTGGCGAAAAGTACGGCGATGTTGTGCGCGTTGTTGAAATCGGCGACGGTTGGAGCCGTGAGCTTTGCGGCGGTACTCATGCTAAGAGCACTGGAAAGATTGGTATGGTAACTATTCTTTCCGAGTCTTCTATTGGCTCTGGTGTACGCAGAATCGACGCTCTTTGCGGTGAAGCTGCGTACGAGTATGGCGCTCGTGAACACACTTTGGTTGCGCAATTAGCAGACATGGTTAACGCGCGTCCAGACGAGTTAGCTGAACGTTTGGAATCTTTGCTTAACAAGATGAAGGATTCTGATCGTAAGCTT
>NQOP01000002.1:149005-149385 GCA_003585845.1 Bifidobacteriaceae bacterium NR021 | reverse complement strand
GTAACGAAAAAGTTAAGTTGGCTCTTAAGAATGTTGGCAACTTTGGCTCATTCGATGCTTTGCGTAAGACAGTTCTAGATATTCGCGCTCGTTTAGGTGAAGATGCTCCAGTGGTTGTTGCACTTGCTGGTGTTAATGAAGACGATCGACCAATGATCGCAGTCGCTACAAACGAAGCTGCTCGCGGTCTTGGTGCTAAGGCTGGCGACTTGGTTCGTACTGCTTCCAAGGTGCTTGGTGGCGGCGGTGGCGGCAAGCCAGACTTCGCTCAGGGCGGTGGTACAGACGCTTCTAAGCTTGATGAAGCTCTCGAAGCTGCGAAATCAGAAGTAGCTAAGCTCGCCTAGTGCGTGTCTTACAGCTTAAAAAATTTACGAATC
>NQOP01000002.1:140528-148255 GCA_003585845.1 Bifidobacteriaceae bacterium NR021 | reverse complement strand
CTTGCACTTTCCGACCCTGATCTCACCTTTGCTCATCCTATTGGTAATGTGCAAGTGTTTGGAGATTCCTTCCGTGCTATAGATGAAGTGCTTGAAGTTATTGAAGATAACAATGTAGAAAAAGTTGTTATAGGCTTGCCTTTGCAACTCGATGGCACTGAAGGAAAATCTGCTAAAAAAGCTCTGCGCTGGGGGAAGAATCTAATAAAGCGCATGCAAATATTGCATGACGAAAAAGATTGGGCGTTGGATTATATGCCAGAAGTAGTTTGGAAAGATGAGCGTTTGACAACAGTAAGTGCTCATCGCCAGCTTTTGCAAGCGGATCTTTCTACTAAAAAGCATCGCCCAATGGTAGATCAGCAGTCTGCAGTGTTGATTTTGCAGTCTGCTCTCGATTCAAAATATGCGCAACAAAACTAGTAAAAGTAAATAAACAAAAGTTAGAAAGTAGAAGAGGAGTGTCAAATGTCTGACAGTTTTGATGAGTTCTTTGACAATCATGCACAATGGACTGAGCACGATGATTCTCCTTCTTCATCTGATTCTAACGGTTCAAATTCGTCAGGAAAATCTCGCAAACAAGCAAAAGCACGTCTTGCTGCAAAGAAACGTAAACGTCGAGCAAAAGCAGTTTTAGCTATATTGATTGTGTTCGTGCTATGTGTTGTTGGTTACGTTGGATACAGTGCTGTGCGTGCGTGGCGCTTGTCTCAGAACAGTGAAGCTGTTGCAGATTGGCCAGGTCCTGGTTATGGATCTGTTGAGTTTACAGTCGATACTGGCGAAGGCGCTATTACAGTTGCTGAAAAACTAGTGAAAGCGAATGTTGTTAAATCACAAGCTGCATTCACTTCAGCTGTTTCTGCAAATAATAAAATTTTGTATCCTGGCGTTTACTCACTGAAAAAGCATATGGCTGCTATTGATGTAGTTGATATTCTTTCAGATCAAACGAAGGCAGGCGGATTCCTTGATGTTCGTGCAGGGGATCACGCAGCAGACGTTTTGCAAAAAGCTTCAACATTATCTGGAATAAGTTTAGATAAATTCAAGGCTGCGTTAGCTGATGGCGCCGCAGGAATTCTGCCTGCTGAAGCAAACGGTAGCGTTGAAGGCTGGCTAGAGCCTGGAGTTTATAACGTAAAAGCTATGAAAAGTGCGGATGCTATTCTTTCCGCAATGGTAAAAAAGCGTATTGAAAAACTTGATTCTCTTGGAATTCCTAAAGGTAAAGATAGAGAAAAAGCCTTAATTATGGCGTCTATTGCCGAAGCTGAAGTGAATAATCGCGAATACTATGGCAAAGTTATTCGCGTAATACTGAACCGTTTGGCAAAAGATATGCCGTTAGGAATGGATTCTACTGTTGGTTACGGCGCAGGAGTAAAACCTATTAAACTTACGCAAGCAATGCTTGACGATGCAAATAATCCGTATAATACACGTGTTCATAAGGGTTTGACTCCTACTCCTATTGGCATTGCTGGCGACAGTGCGTTGCTTGCAACCATTAAGCCTCAAGATGGTCCATGGCTTTACTTCGTCACCACGAATTTGAAGACTGGTGAAACGAAGTTTGCGGATAACAAAGACGACTTTTTGAAATACCGCGACGAGTACAAGCGCAACAATCCTGAAGGCAACTAAACTAAGCTTATTTTTGGTTTGGCGCTCCAAACGCGAGAAGAGTTTCCCACGTTTGGAGGGTTATGGAGGGCTATTTGCTCCAAATGTGAGAAGAGTTTCTCACGTTTGGAGGGTTTTAACCACATAGATGTGTTGAGGTTGTAACAGTTTCGCAAGTTTTCGTAATCTGCTTTAATGAAGCAATTAATTATTACGATAATATCGGCGCTACCAACGCTCACATGTTTAATTTCAGTTTGCGAAACAGACATAAAAAGTCGCGTAGTGCCAAGACTTTGGGTTGTTATTGCAGGAATTTTTCAATCTTTTGCGAATCTCATATATTCGATTATTTTATTTAGAAATATTAGCGTGCTTATTTTCGGCTGGATTTCTTGCGTAATTATTTTTGTAATTTACTGGAGTATGCGAAAAATTTCCGCAAAAAATGCTATTGGCTTCGGAGATGTTACGAGCGCGTCAATGATTGCGCAAGCCTTGGTATTATTTGGCTTTGACTGCTTAATTTACTGGTTCGCTTTAGTTGGAGCAGTTGGCTTACTTTGGCTTTTGTTATGGAAAATTTACTGCAAAATCTGCTCGCCAACCAACGCATCAATACCATTCGTACCAGTAGAAGCAATATCTGCAATACTCGCAGCATTGCTGTCAATAACAACCCGCTCAATACTTGGTAGTTAGTAAAGTAGAGTATTTAGACACGTAAATTACTTGAGAATGGAGAAATGGCATGCTTAGATGGCAAACGGCAGGGGAGTCGCACGGTGAAGCGTTAGTAGCCATGATTGAAGGTTTGCCGGCTGGCGTGCACATTACTAGCAACGATGTAGTTTCTGCACTTGCTCGCCGTCGCCTTGGTTATGGTCGTGGCGCGCGTATGAAGTTTGAGCAAGACAAAGTTAGACTGCTTACTGGAGTTCGCCACGGAGTAACGCTTGGTTCTCCGATTGCTGTAGAAATCGCGAATACAGAGTGGCCAAAGTGGACCGAAGTAATGAGTGCAGATCCTTTGGATCACGAGGTTGAGCAAGTTGGCAGAAATGCTCCTTTGAGCCGCCCTCGTCCAGGGCATGCGGATTTAACTGGCATGCGCAAGTACGGTTTTAATGATGCTCGCGAAGTTTTGGAGCGTTCGAGTGCTAGGGAAACAGCTTCTCGTGTGGCTTTGGGTGCTATTGCTGATGCGTTTTTACAGCAGGCTTTGGGCGTGCGCACTGTTGCGCATGTTATCGGCATCGGCGGCGTATATGCCAACAAAAATTTAGCCTTACCAACGACGGACGATGTTGCCGCTCTGGATGCTTCTCCAGTTCGCACTCTCGACAAAGATGCTGAAGCTAAAATGATGGCTCGCATCGACGAAGCAAAAGCAAATGCAGATACACTCGGTGGAGTAGTGGAAGTGCTTGCTTACGGCATGCCTGCAGGAGTTGGCACATACGTTGAGTCGGATCGTCGCTTGGATGCGGCTCTCGCGAGCGCGATTATGGGAATTCAGGCTATTAAAGGCGTGGAAATTGGTGACGGTTTTGCAGAAGCAGATCGCCCCGGATCGGCTGCGCACGACGAAATGGTAACAGACGAAAACGGTAAAATTAAGCGTCTTACTAATCGAGCTGGAGGAATTGAAGGCGGAATGTCGAACGGCGAAATCATTCGCGTGCGCGCTGCGATGAAGCCAATTCCATCTATTCCACGCGCTTTGCGCACTGTGGATGTGCTTACTGGCGAAGCTGCTCAAGCTATTAATCAGCGCTCCGATTTCACTGCTGTGCCAGCTGCTTCTGTAGTTGCAGAAGCGATGGTAAGGCTTACTTTAGCTAAGTATGCTTTGGAAAAATTCGGCGGAGATTCTTTGCAAGAAACTCGCCGAAATGTGGAGTCTTACGTAGCTTCCTGGCTGGAGAATATGAAATGAGCAGCACTAAACTTCCGCTAGCTGTTATTATTGGCATGCCTGCTGCTGGAAAAACGCGTGTTGGCCGCGAAGTTGCGCATCTTATGAATCTGCCTTTTTATGATACAGATGACATGATCGAGTGCGATATTGATATGTCAATACCGCAATATTTCGAGGAATATGGCCAGGATGCTTTTCGCGAAATAGAAGCTCGCATAGTGCGAGAGGCAATTTTAGGAGATACACCTGCAGAAGATTCTACAAAGGGAATAGTTTCTCTTGGCGGCGGTGCGCCTATGCGTGAAGAAACTCAAAAAGTTTTGCGTGAGTATATGCGCTGTGGCGGTCGCGTTGTGTATTTGCAAGCAAATGCTAAAGAGGCTATTGAGCGCGCAAGCTGGAATAATAATCGTCCTATGTTTTCTGGAGAAGATGCGCAAAAGCGTTGGATGGAATTATTTGAGCAGAGAGATCCTGTTTTTAGGGCGGTATCGAATATCTACATGCAAACAAAAGGTTCGACTCCGTATATGGCTGCAGAAAAATTAAGGAGCATGATTATGCAACGTATTGTGCACGTAACAGGTGAAGGAATTGAACCATACGATGTGCGAATTGGCGACGGTGCAATGCAACTTCTGCCGCAAATGCTTGGAACTAAGCCGGTTAAAGTGGCGTTAGTTCACACGCAACCTGTTCAGCGTCATAGCGACAAAGCTCGAACTATTTTGCGCCAATCTGGTTACGAAGTTTTCGACATGCTAATTCCGGATGCAGAAGCTGGAAAAACTATTAAAGTTGCAAGCGGATTGTGGACTAACTTGGCAGAAGTTGGTTTTACTCGTTCGGATGCAATTGTTGGTTTAGGCGGAGGAGCGGCAACGGATGTCGCTGGCTTTGTTGCTGCAACTTGGATGCGTGGAATTCGCTATGTAAACTGCCCTACTTCGCTTCTTGCGATGGTTGACGCGTCTACGGGCGGTAAAACTGGTATTAATACGGATGCTGGAAAGAATCTAGTCGGCAGCTTTTACACTCCAGCTGGCGTTTTAGCAGATACTTCTACGCTTGCGACTCTTCCAAACGATATTCTTATTGAAGGCTTGGGTGAGGTTGCAAAATCTGGTTTTATTCGCGACGGCGAAATTTTGAAGATTCTTAGCGATGCCAATAATGCGAGGCTTTTGCGTGAATTTAATGGAGATGATTTAGAAAATAATAACGAACTTCACGAACTGCTCGTGGAGCTTATTGAACGCACAGTTAAAGTAAAGGCGTATCACGTATCGAGCGATTTAAAAGAGCAGGGTTTGCGCGAGTTTTTGAACTACGGGCATACGCTTGGCCACGCGATTGAGCAGATTGAGCATTTCCGCTGGCGTCATGGAAACGCTGTAGCTGTTGGCATGGTTTTTGCGGCGGAGCTTGCGCAAATTTTAGGATATTTGGATGCCGGAGACGTTGCGTATCATCGTTCGCTTTTGGATTCTCTTGGATTGCCAACTTCGTGGCAGTGTACAAAAGATGCGGATGCTGCTTTTGAGTGCGTGCTTAACCTTATGCATCGCGACAAAAAAGCGCGCGGCAACATGCTACGTTTCGTAATTTTGGATGGTATTTCGAATCCTATTCATTTAGACAATCCGCCTATTGAAGCTGTTAAAGAAGCTTTTGAGCGCGTTTATAAGCAAAATTAATTAATCTTGCGAGGTAAAAATGGAAAATCAGCATACAAAAAAAGTGCTTGTTGTAAACGGACCGAATTTAGGTCGTTTAGGCGTGCGCCAGCCGGACGTGTACGGTAACGAGAACTTTGAAACTTTGCGCGAGAATTGCGAAAAGTGGGGTGCGGAACTTGGGTTTGAAGTAGAAGTGCGACAAAGTGACGACGAAGCTCAAATGGTTCACTGGATGCATGAAGCTGCCGATACTCATACGCCTGTTGTTATGAATCCTGCCGCTTTTACGCACTACAGTTACGCGCTCGCGGACGCGGCTCACATGGTTTTGGATGCTGGGGTTCCGTTAATGGAAGTGCATATTTCTAATCCTGCTGCGCGCGATGCTTTTCGTAAAATTAGCGTAATTAGTCCTGTTGCAACCGGCACTATTACAGGCATGGGATTGTACGGCTATAAGCTCGCTTTGGAAGCCGTTGCGCATCTTGTTTGATTTTGTTCGATTTTTTGCGAATCAACACCCAGCGTCGAGGCTCGAAGATACTATGGAGTTCCATGGTTAGAAGACAACATGGTAACTCTCAGGAGCATATTACAAAGCATATTTTTGTCACTGGTGGCGTAGTTTCGTCCCTCGGAAAAGGCCTTACAGCATCATCTTTAGGCCGACTTTTGCGCAGTCGCGGATTGCATGTATTACAACAAAAACTCGATCCTTATATCAACGTTGACCCGGGTACAATGAACCCATTCCAGCATGGCGAAGTCTATGTTACGGAAGATGGAGCGGAAACAGATCTCGATATTGGTCATTACGAGCGATTCCTCGATGTTTTCTTAAGCCAGAAGGCGAATGTTACGACTGGTCAGATTTATCAATCTGTGCTTCGTAAGGAGCGCGCTGGCGAATATTTGGGTCAGTGCGTGCAGGTTATTCCGCATATTACTGGTGAAATCAAGTCGCGTATGCGTGCGCAAGCTTCCGACGATGTAGACGTTATTATTACGGAAATTGGCGGAACGGTTGGCGATATTGAGTCCCAGCCATTTTTGGAGGCTGCTCGCGAAGTTCGTCGCGATTTAGGTCCTGAAAACTGCATGTTTGTGCACGTTTCTTTGGTGCCTTATATTGCTGCAGCTCACGAATTGAAGACTAAGCCAACTCAGCATTCTGTTATGATGCTTCGCTCTCTTGGTATTTCTCCAGATGCACTTGTCTTGCGTTCGGATCGTCCGCTTAATCAAGGCATTAAAGACAAGATTTCGCTTATGTGCGATGTCGATGCTGAAGGCGTTGTGAACTGCGTCGACGCTCCAAGCATTTACGATGTGCCGAAGATTTTGTTCAACGAGGGCTTGGATGCTTACGTTGTGCGCGAACTTGAGCTTCCATTCCACGATGTTGATTGGAACGAGTGGGAAGATTTGCTTGAGCGCGTGCATCATCCAAAGCATGAGTTGAACATTGCAATCGTCGGTAAGTATATTGATTTGCCGGATGCATACCTTTCTGTTACAGAAGCTATTAAGGCTGGCGGTTTTGCAAACTGGGCTAAGGTAAACGTGCGCTGGGTTGCTGCAGACAAGTGCGAAACTCAAGAAGGTGCTGCCGCGGCTCTTGACCAAATGGACGGCATGGTTATTCCAGGCGGTTTCGGCATTCGCGGTATTGAAGGTAAGATTGGCGCTTTGCGTTACGCTCGCGAGCACGGTTTGCCAACGCTTGGTCTTTGCCTTGGCTTGCAGTCCGTGGTTATTGAGTACGCTCGTCACGTACTTGGACTTGAGGATGCTAATTCCACTGAGTTCGAGAAGGATTGTGGCGATCCAGTAATCGCAACTATGGAAGAGCAGAAGGATATTGTGGCCGGTAAGGGAGATATGGGTCACACAATGCGACTTGGCTCTTACCCTGCAACGCTTGAAGAAGGTTCTATTGTTGCTGAGCTTTATGGCACTACGCATGTTACTGAGCGTCACCGTCACCGTTATGAAGTGAACGTGGCGTATAAGGATCGTTTGCGTGAAGCCGGCTTGCGTATTAGCGGTCAAAGCCCAGATGGTAATTTGACTGAGTTTGTGGAGCTTCCAAAGGAAGTTCACCCATTCTACGTAGCAACTCAAGCTCATCCAGAGTTTAAGTCTCGCCCAACTAAGCCTCATCCACTGTTTGCTGGCTTGGTTGCGGCTGCTCTTGAGCATCAAGAGGATGCTCAAAATAGCAAAGAAGATAAGTAGTCTTAAACATGTAAAAACAGGCGGTAAAACTTAGTATTCTTAAGTTTTACCGCTTTTTGTTTTATTAGATTGTGATAAACATTACGTTTTGCGCGTAACACGGCTATACCAAGAAATCGCATTACGCGGTAACCTTAGATAGGTGATAATTGAGTGGGGAGAGTGCGAAAGTAGCGCTTTGGGGAGCAGCTTTTGCCAATTGATACGTACCGCGCGCAGGTGTGCGTTAAGTATGGAGGTGTAACAGGCTTTATGAGCGA
>NQOP01000002.1:132481-139770 GCA_003585845.1 Bifidobacteriaceae bacterium NR021 | reverse complement strand
AGCGATACTAGCAATATTAGCGATACTAGCAATATTAGCGATACTAGCAATATGAATGATACTGGCGTTACTGGCGATTCAAGCGTTGCAGCAAGTGATGGCAATCCCGCAAAAAATAAAGCTGCAGACGTTGAAATGAGCCAGTATGTGGCAGATCGCGCTCGCGTAAACGAAGAGAAAATCCGTCAAGACGAGCAGATTGTTGCTGAATTTGGCGATTACAATTACGGTTGGCATGATTCGGATGCTGCAGGCGAGGCTGCGAAGAAGGGTATTGACGAGTCGGTTGTTCGTGCAATTTCCGCTGACAAGCACGAGCCGGAATGGATGCTAAATCTTCGTTTGCAAGGTTACCGCGCATTTTTGCAAAAGCCGATGCCGGATTGGGGCGTGGATTTAAGCGGTTTTGACGCGGATGATTTTAAATACTACGTGCGTCCGGTTCACGATCAAGCGAAAACTTGGGACGATTTGCCGGAAGATATTCGCAAAACTTACGATAGACTCGGCATTCCGGAAGCTGAGAAAAAACGCTTAGTTTCAGGCGTTGCAGCACAGTATGAGTCGGAAGTTATTTACAATTCGATTCGCGAAGACTTGGCTGCGCAAGGCGTAATTTTTGTTGATACGGATACAGCAGTGCAAAAGTATCCGGAGCTTGTAAAAAAGTATTTTGCAACTGTTATTCCGGTTGACGACAACAAGTTTGCGGCTCTTAACACAGCGGCTTGGAGTGGTGGTTCGTTTGTGTACGTTCCAAAAGGCGTGCACGTGGATATTCCGCTTCAGGCTTACTTCCGCATTAATACGCCGAACATGGGTCAGTTTGAGCGCACGTTGATTATTGCAGACGAAGGCTCGTACGTGCATTATGTTGAGGGTTGCACGGCTCCAATTTATTCCACGGATTCGCTCCACGCTGCAAATGTTGAAATTGTTGTGGAAAAGCATGCTCGCGTGCGATACACAACCGTTCAAAACTGGTCAAATAACGTGTATAACTTGGTAACTCAGCGAGCTTATGTGCGCGAAGGCGGCACAATGGAGTGGGTTGACGGCAACATCGGTTCTAAAGCAACTATGAAGTATCCTGCTTGCATTCTTGCTGAGCCGTACGCAAAAGCTGAGACTATGTCTTTGAGCTTTGCTGGACGCGGTCAGTATCAAGATACGGGTGCGAAGATGATTCATTTGGCTCCGCACACGAGTTCTACGATTGTTGCTAAGTCTATTTCGCGCGGCGGCGGACGTTCAGCTTACCGCGGTCTTGTGAAGATTATTAAGGGTGCGAAGGGCTCGAGTTCGTCTGTTGTGTGCGATGCTTTGCTTGTTGACGATTTTTCGAGGTCTGATACTTATCCGCATGTTGATGTGCGTGAAGACGACGTTTCGATGGCTCACGAGGCCACTGTTTCCAAGGTTTCTGAGGATCAGCTTTTCTATTTGATGAGTCGTGGACTTGAAGAAAAAGAGGCTATGGGCATGATTGTGCGCGGCTTCGTGGAGCCGATTAGCCGCGAGCTGCCGATGGAGTACGCGCTTGAGCTTAATCGCTTAGTTGAGTTGCAAATGGAAGGATCCGTGGGCTGATGAGCGAAGATTTAAATAAGAATTTAGGCAATAAAATGACGGAAAAAGAAATTAATATTCCTGTAGCAGATCCTAATGATCCATATGCGGTTCCTGCAGCAATGCCTTCTAGCGCAGACAAATCCGTGCGCTCGTTCAACGTGGAAGATTTTGCGATTCCAACGCGTAAGCAGGAAGATTGGCGATACACTCCAATTGAGCGAATTTCCGAGTTTTTCGAGTTTTTCGAGCCTTCTAATAGCATTCAAGTAACGCTTGAAGGTGTTGGTGGAGCTGTTTTGGATGATTCTTACGTTGGCAGCGACGGTTCCGTAAGTTTGCAAGTAAAGCCGCAAAACGAGGCTCCTCATACCGATATGAAGCCGTCTGATCGCGTAGCTGCAGTCGCGTGGAACGCGGCAAAACAAGCGTATGTGCTTCACGTATCTGGCGAAATCAAAAAGCCAATCGTGCTGAAAATTCAGGGTGATAATGTTAATGCGCTTGACGCATTGCACTTAGTAATCGAAGCAGACCAACGCTCGAACGCGGATATTATTATCGAACATACCGGTTGTGCGAAACTTGCTGAAGGCGTGGAAATCATCCTCGGAAAGCACGCGCACGTTTCTACTACATTTATTCAAGAGTGGGATTTGGGTAGCAAGCACGTTGGAAACCAGCGTATTCACGTGGGTGAGGGAGCCTCGCTTCGTCACACGATGGTCACTCTTGGCGGAGATGTTGTGCGAATTCGCATGGATCAGGATTTTGGCGGCGAACAGGGCGATTTGAACATGCTCGGCATGTATTTTGTGGATCCAGGCGAGCATGTTGAGCACCGCACGATGGTTGTGCACAATTATCCAGAATGCAAGTCCAGAGTCGTGTACAAGGGTGCTTTGGAAGGAAAGGGTGCGCATTCAACTTGGGTTGGAAACGCGCTTATTAAGCCGGAAGCTCCTGGCACGGATTCGTACGAGTTGAACCGTAATTTAGTGCTCACTCCTGGCGCAATCGCCGATTCTGAGCCGAATTTGGAAATTGAAAACGGAAATATTATTGGTGCCGGTCACGCAAGTTCAGTCGGACGATTTGACGACGAAGAGCTTTTCTACCTGCAGTCTCGAGGAATTAGTGAGATTGAGGCAAGAAAGCTTGTTGTGCGCGGATTCTTTAACGAGCTGATTGAAGAAATTGGCGTTCCGGAAATTGTTGATCACTTAATGAAGGCTATTGAGCGCCGTCTTGCAAGAACAGAAAAATAGGAGATAAACATGTCAACTTTGGAAATTAAAGATTTGTACGCTTCTGTAGAAACAAAAGAAGGACGCAAGCAAATCTTAAAAGGCGTAAATCTTACAGTTAATTCTGGCGAAACGCACGCAATTATGGGCCCTAACGGATCTGGAAAGTCTACTCTTGCCTACACTTTGGCAGGGCACCCAAAGTATGAAGTCGATTCGGGTCAAGTTCTTCTCGACGGCGAAGATATTTTGAAAATGACTCCTGACGAGCGTGCAAAAGCCGGACTGTTCCTTGCAATGCAATACCCAGTAGAGGTACCGGGCGTGTCGATGACGAACTTCCTTCGTACTGCAAAAACTGAAGTCGAAGGCAAAGCTCCATCTTTAAGAAGCTGGGTGAAAGAACTTAGCGAGGCTATGAAAAAGCTTCGAATGGATCCAAAATTTGCGTCGCGTTCTGTAAACGAAGGATTCTCCGGCGGCGAAAAGAAGCGCGCAGAAGTTTTGCAATTAGAGCTTTTGAAACCAAAGTTTGCGATTTTGGACGAAACTGATTCCGGTTTGGACGTTGATGCTCTTCGAATCGTGTCGGAAGGTGTGAATCGCGCCAAAGAAAACACCGGTTTGGGCATTATGATGGTCACGCATTACACGCGAATCCTCAAGTATATTAAGCCGGATATTGTGCATGTTTTTGCGCAAGGTCACTTTGTAAAAACTGCAGGACCGGAGCTTGCGGATGAGCTGGAAGAAGAAGGCTACGACAAGTATTTGCCGGAAGGTGCAACCGAGTCGGCACTTGCTTAAGCGCGGTTTAAGTACAGTTTAATCTATCTGTATATTCGTAAGAATAGCGTAAGAATAGCGTAAAAATAGCGGTTTAATATGACTACAGTGACTACAGAAAATATTATGCGAGAATTTAGCGATTTGCGCTCGCAGTTTCCGATTTTAAGTCGCACGGTTCACGGCACTTCGCTTCACGATACTGTGCACGGAAAACCCTTGATTTACTTGGATTCTGCAGCTACTTCGCAAAAGCCGCAAGTTGTGATCGACGCTGAAAAAGAGTTTTACGAAACAATTAACGCTGGTGTGCACAGGGGAGCGCACGAGTTGGCTGCACTTTCGACGGTTGCGTTTGAACAAGCGCGCGCGAAAGTTGCGTTGCTTGTTGGAGCGTGCGCAGATGCTGGCAGCGAGGAAATTGTTGTTACTCCGGGCGCGACCGGTGCGCTTAATCTTCTCGCAACTGCTATTGGTAACGCTAGTGCGAAGGCAAGAATTTGCAAAAAAGACAGCGCTGATTTGACTGACAGTGATTTGGTTGATTCTGCTGATTTGGTTGATTCTGCAGTTTTCCGCAAAAATTTTGCGCTTCAAGAAGGCGATGTAATAGTCGTATCTCGTGCGGATCACCATTCTGTTTTGTTACCATTCCAAGAGCTGGCTCTTCGCACTGGAGCGAAACTTCGCTGGATTGACGTAACAGAGGACGGCCGCGTGCGCACGGACGCGGATTATTTGCGAACAATTATTGACGAACGCACGAAAATAGTTGCAGTTACGCATATTAGCAACGTTACTGGCGCTATTACGGACGTTTCGTCGATTTGCAAGCGTGCTCATGAAGTTGGGGCGATTTTTGTGCTCGACTCATGCCAGTCAGTTCCGCATATTCCGGTTGATTTTCACGCGTTAAACGTTGATTTTGCAGCCTTTAGTGCGCATAAAATGTACGGTCCTACGGGAGTTGGATTCTTGTATGGTCGCCGCGAGCTTTTGAACGCGCTTCCGCCTGCCAATTTTGGCGGTTCAATGGTGGAGCTTGCATGGCTTAACAAGCCGGCGCAATACATGGATGCGCCTTACCGTTTTGAAGCTGGAACTCAGCCTGTTGCGCAAATGGTTGCGGCTGGAGTTGCAGCGGATTGGTTGCGTGCATTGGACATGAACCGAGTTGCAGAGCATGAGCAGGAAATTGCTGCAGAATTGCTAAAATTACAGGATGTTCCGGGCGTTCGCATTTTGGGTCCGACTGATTTGAGCCAGCGAATTGGCACAGTTGCTTTTGAAGTTGAGGGTGTGCATCCGCACGATGTTGGACAGTTTTTGGACGCGCAGGGCATTGCGATTCGTGTCGGGCACCATTGTGCTCAGCCGATTCACCGTCATTTTGGTGTATACGCTTCGAATCGCGCTTCTGTTGGCGTTTACAATACGATTGATGAGGCTCGTGCGCTTGTTGAAGCAGTCTCACACGTTCGCGCCTACTTTGGCGCATAATATTATTGCGAGCAAGTTAGAGTAGGTAAGGAGTGCGTATGTTTGATATGGGTTTTGGTGCAGGTGCAGGTTTTGGTGCGGATGCTGGCGATATGGCTGGTGACGGCTTAGAAAGCATGTATCAAGAAGTAATTTTGGATGCTGCGCGAAATCCGCATGGCAAAACTCATTTCGAAAGTACGGACGCGCTCGCACAAGCGGAATTGCAGGAAGAATCTCAAGAATCTGAAAAAAATATAGAATCTACAAAATCTCAAGAATCTGCAGAAAATACAAAATCTGCCGAAATTACTTTAAATAATGCTCACGAAAGTTGCGCTGTTGCATCTGGCGAAAACTCTGCTTTAGGTCAATCGCACCAATTCAATCCAACTTGCGGCGACGAAGTCACAATGCGAGTAGAGCTTTCACGCAGCGCCAATAATGACGAAACCCCAATAGTAGCAAGTATTAAGTGGGATGGTCATGGCTGCTCGATTTCGCAGGCAAGCCTTTCAATGATGGTTGATTTAGTTGAAGGAAAGTCGGTTGACGAAGCCTTGCGATTAGACGCGCTTTTCCACAAGCTTATGGAATCTCGCGGCGAAGGTTTGCAAAACGAAGAGGACGAAGATGCGCTGGAAGATGCAATGGTTTTGCAAGGCGTATCGCGTTACCCAATGCGAATTAAGTGCGCGCTTTTGGCGTGGGAAGGCTTAAAAGACAGCATTGCAAAGGCTTCGCAAAACTTAAATCCGCAAATTCTTGGCAACTTGTAAAATCGAACTTTGGTACAAGCAAAGCAAGGAATATTATGGCAGAAAATAAATCGGCATCTGAGGTGACGCATGAAACGCATCCTGCGAATTTAAGCGCAAATGACATTGGCCGAGTTACAGAAGATGATATTTTAGACGCTTTACACGATGTTGTGGATCCTGAGCTTGGCATCGATGTGGTTGATTTAGGCTTGGTTTACGGCATTGAAATTGACGAGCTTGGGCGCGCAATTATTACTATGACGCTTACCACTCCTGCTTGCCCATTAACGGAGCTGATTGAGGACGAGTGTGCGAATGCGCTCGCAGGCTTGGTTGAAGAGTTCCGCATTGACTGGACGTGGAAGCCGCGTTGGAGCGTTGAAAACATTAATGAGGACGGTCGCGCGCAGCTTGAGGCGCTTGGCTACAATCTCAACAGTTTGCAAGCGAGTTTTGCTGCAGGAATGTACGGTTCTGGCGTAGTTGGCGATGCGTCAATGAGTGCTGGTATTCCGCCAACTGTGTGAGTATTTGGTTGGTGTGCTGTTTTGTTTTGCTGTTTTGTTTTGCCGTTTTGTTTTGAAAGCAACGTATTGCACAAGTGGGAATTATGGGCGCTGAAATAAAAGCAGTTAGTGCAAGCGGTATCTGTGATATTCGCGATATAAATGATGTGCGCAAAAATAGTATCCGCGAGTATGCTTCGCGCGGAATAACTGACGTTGTTTTCGACTTGCAATTGCTTGTAGATTGGGATGCGCGCCGCACTCTGGACGCAGATTATCCGGATTTTATTGGGGAAGTGCTCTTTAGTTTCGAGCCGGAATGGGGTTTTGAGTTTCACGAGTCATTGCGTGAGGCTGGGTGGAGCAGAAAGCAAGCGATGGATTCGTTTGATGAGCATCACGGACCGGCAGTTACGTGGCTATATTGCTTGTATTTTGAGCGTTTCGAGCGCGGTTTTGCTGGCGAGCGCGCGGATGCTTGCGGTCAGGCGCGCGAGTTGATTGCGAGCGACGTGCGTGTGTGGGCACTTGGTAACGCTTCTTGCGATTGGTTAAACTGCGCGCGCAAAACTTGCCCAATACTCGGTGAGTTAAACGGTGTTTGTGCATCTTACGAATCGCATTTGCGCAAACCTGACGTAATGCTTTACCGCGCGTTTTTGCAAAACGCCGGTCTTTCCGCTGCTTCCACGCTTTTTCTCGAAGGCGACTCTCGCGCCGCTTCTGCAGCGTCGTTGCTCTATTCTTAATCGGCATCATAAGCTGTTTCGTTACTTGTGCAGTGTGCTGTCTGCGTTGGTAACGAATGAATGTTGTTTTTCGTTACTTGTGCAGTTTGCGCTCTGCGAGAGTGTCTGAAAACCAGCGTAATGAGACACTCGTGCAGTTTGCGCTCGCGCAGCGCTTTGACCGAGCTTGAAATCATTGGGATTTCAAACTCC
>NQOP01000002.1:129958-131774 GCA_003585845.1 Bifidobacteriaceae bacterium NR021 | reverse complement strand
CCGAACGGCTACCAATAGCCGTGAGGAATAAGCTCGCTTACGAAACTCGCGTTGGAAGTCCACCGGACTTCCAACTTAAGCGAGTTTCCGCTCCGAGTTGCCTTCGCGCGCTAAATCGCAGCGCTCAGGCAGGTCGTCGCGCGCGCTCGGCCGAATCAAAGTTATCGCTATGCGTCTATAGTTAACTTTTACTTGCATTCGTGCGTTATTTATATAATGATAAAGCACAAAAGCAAGTTTTTAATAAGCTTTTGTTATTCATAAGATGGTTCGAGCAGGTTGGTATGTGATGGTAAAAGTAACAGCAAATCAAAAGATAACAAATATTAGTGCGATTAAAGAAATTGTTAAGAAAAATAACGGTATCATCACGGCAAAAGAAGTTTCTTCCGCAGGAATTGACTCTTGGTATCTAACTAGCATGGTCAAAAATAATGATTTGGAAAGAGTTGCGCGCGGCGTGTATTTTGATAGCAATTCAAATAATTATGATGAACTTTATTTTTTCCAACTTCGCAATAAAGCTTGCATATACTCTTACCAAACTGCTTTGTATTTGCATAATCTTACAGATCGCATGCCGTTTATAAACGAAGTTACGGTATGTCAGGGTTATAACACATGGCGTATAAAAAATGATGTTGAAGTGCATCAAATTAGGAAAGAATGGTATAAAATTGGCGTTACAAGGGTGCGTACAATTATTGGTAATTATGTGATGTCTTGTGATATGGAGCGCACTATCTGCGATTTGGTTAGGAATCGTAGGCGTCAGGATTCAGAGATATTTAGTAAGGCTTTGCGTGCGTATGTGAGGAATCCTAATAAAAACGTACATAGATTGCGCGAATATGCCAAACAATTTGGTATTCTTCTGCAAGTTGACGATATTTTGGAGATTCTCGATGAATAACAGTAGTAATAAAAGTACTGCAATTAGAGATAGTGTTACGCAGCGTTTGCGTAACAAGTCGCAAGAACTTAGCTTAGATTACAACACTTTGTTAAGTAGATATTTCTTTGATGAGTTTTTGAAGTTGCTTGCAAAAAGTGAGTATAAAAATAATTTCGTCTTGAAAGGCGGAATGCTTCTGAGTTTTGTGCTTGGAATTGATAATAGATCAACCCAAGATATTGATTTTTTGATTAATGGTTTGAAAATGGAGGATTCTTATTTATTTAATGTTATTAAAAGTGTTACAGCTTATGATGAAAACCATGATGGTGTGTGGTTTGAAATCAACGACTCTATCGATTCTATTAAGCCTGAAGATGAATATGGTGGATATCGTTTTCATATAATCGGTCATTTAGATAAAATTAGGTTTCCTTTTTCGGTTGATATAGTTACTGGAGATCCAATGTATCCAGAAGTTAAAGTGGGAAAATATTCTACTGTTCTTGGAGACAATATAGATTTGCAAATGTATCCACTTGAATCAGTATTGGCTGAAAAATTGCAAACTATTCTCTCTAAGGCAGAAAGTAATACAAGAAGTAAAGACTTTTATGATATTTACGCAATTATGAACTCGCTGAATGCGTCTAATAACGGGAATTGCGGAGTTGCTATTGCGTATTTAACCGATTGTGAGTTTGTGAATCAAATTAATGAAAGTGTTGATTTTAGTGTATTAAAAGTTGCTATGTCGCTTACTTGCAAACATAGAAATACGTATTTTTCAAAAGTAAAAGCACGTGAAATACTTGAATGCATCTCATGTGATAGTGCTGTAATCGATAGATGGAATAGATATGTTAAGAAGCATCAGTACGCGAAAAGTGTAGATTTTGACGATATTATTTCCACTATCTC
>NQOP01000002.1:122676-129192 GCA_003585845.1 Bifidobacteriaceae bacterium NR021 | reverse complement strand
TCATATTTTTGTAGATAAAGCACAAAAACAAGTTTTATAAGTGTTTGCTATTTAATAAAGATAAAACGCTCGCAGTTTATTGCGCGCGCTCGGCCGCTTCGAGCGAATCGTAGCCATACATGCGCACAGTATTCGCAATTATCATTTGCGTAAGATTTAGATTTTCCGCGCGCAAATTATTTACAAAACGCTGGTATTTTGCGAAAGTTGCGTCAGAATATGTGCTTAATTCGCCTCGCAAATACGTTTCAAAAGACGTGTTTTCTGCCGTATCCTCGCTAGTTTTAAGCACGCGCATCGCAAGACCTAAATGCGGGTAGCGATTGCGAAAATCCGCAGCCCACTCGACTTGCGTTAAAATAATCTGCTCCTGCGCGCTTTTTCTAGGCTCCAAAATCGGCTTAATATAAGGCTTAATCGTGCGCTCAAAAATTTCCGGCGCAGTCGACTCCATCATTCGCGCATACTTTTCCGTAATCAAATTGCGTCCATCGCTATTCGCGCGCTCAAGATCCTGTTTATAAGACTCCTGCAAATCAAGCGGCCACGCCAAAAATTGACTCATGCGCATAATGCGAAAAGTTGGCCAGTTTCCTTGGCAATTCGCGCGTCCGCCTTCGTTTTGCGTGAGCTGGAACTGATCCCACTCGAGTTTAGTGATTTCTTCCGCAAGCTTTTGCGTTCTCGGATTTTGCGTTTTTGGAAGATTTTGCGTTTTCGGATTTGCTGATAAATCGCACATCATAAGCTCCTTAAGCACGCCGCACGCGAATTAATATGCGCTTCAACATACGGCCGCTGCCATTCCAAAAAAGTTTCGTCGCAATCGCTTAAGCCCTCGTATTGCAGTTCGCGCACAATATCTTCGCAAATGCTGTCAATTATTTGCGAAACTTGCTTTTGCGCAATTCCGGCTCCCTTCCCGCCTTCGCCAAAACTGTCTCCGCCGGAGCCGTCTCCGCCAAAGCAAGAGGCGGAAGAAAGTCGCATTATTGACTCAAGTTTGCTGCACACTTCCGGAAGCCTAGAAGCCATGCGATTGCTGAGCTTGCGCAACGCTGCAAATTGCCACTTGTAGTAAGGCAAGTAGCCTGCGGTTACAGGATTGTTGAGCAAAAACACGATTGAAGCGGTTGCGCGCACGAATTCGTTGATAGAAAGCCACGCTGCGGAAGCGTCTTTGCGCGCGATCATGCGTGGGAAATTGTACTGGCCAGCTTGCGAAATCATGCCAAGTCTTCTGGAGATTAGTGAGATTCGCACGTCGTCCGGCATGAGCTTGAAGCTTTGGCGCGCCTTTGAGAACTCTCCAAGAGGGTCCGCGAAAATTTTGCCATTCGTTGCTGCTGCAAGCGTTGATTCGCTTAGCGATAGCCATAAGTGCGGCTCGTTTTGGCTTGGAGCGGTGGGGAAGTCGGTTAGATTTTCAAAAAATTCGCTTATGCTGAACACTCCGACGCGCTTGCTGCCTTCGCATGATTTTGCGCGCGGTGTTTCGTTGCGAGAGCCAAAACCGGCGTATTTTCGCGGAAGTGCGTCGTAAGCAGTCTGCAAATCCGCGCCGATTTCCGCGTAATCTTCGTCTGTGAGCCACAAGCAGAAACCGGGTCCAAAATCGTGGTCGCGCGAAATCTCGTCGTCAAAACCGTAACATTCCGACCCATGACCAACTAATCCCGCAGCTATGCGGTTTTTGTATTTTGCAAATTTTGGCTGATCAAGTAACGTTTTTCCGTAAGTTTGCCAATATGATTGCGCTAATTGCATGCCAGTTTTTATGTTTTGGTTTGCTGCGTTTTGGTTTGCTGCGTTTTGGGTTGCTGCGTTTTGGGTTGCTGCGTGCGAGTTCGTTGAGTGTTGTTCTGTTATATCTTGGTTTGCTGATTCTTGAATTTCTGTAGATTCTTTCGTAACTTTTTCTGCCAACTCGCGCGTCTGCCGCAAATTTTCCGCCGTAATCGCGTAAGATTCGCTATCTTTTCCGTAGCATCTCGTAATCAAATCAAGTGCCTTACTGTAACTTTCCTCAGCTTGAGCGTACTCGCCGCGCGCGCACTGTACTTGCGCAAAACCTGCCAATGCAGAAGCGTAGTGCGGCTGATTTTCGTTATTCCCCGCAACGTACATGCGAATGCTGATCGAAGCGTGTTCAAAAGCGGATTCGAGAGTTGCGGATTTGCTGTTTGTGCTGGTGTTAGGATGCGTGCACTCCTGCGAGCACTCCTGCAACATTGCAAGCGCAAGATTCGTATGCGTAGCGGCAATATCGATGTCGCGCTCAGGATCCGTGCTCGTATTTTGCAAAATTTCAAGCGCCTGATTGAGCTCCTCAATTGCATCATGCGTGCGACCGGTTTCGCTGTAAAGCATCGAAAGATTGTTGTGAAGCGCGGCAAGCTTGCGGTTTTTAGCGCCGAGCGTTTCGGCGGATTCGTTAAGAGCTTGAGTGTAAATTTTTTCGGCGCGATCGTAGTCGCCAGCCGCGCGAAGGCTTGTAGCGGCGTTAATTAGCGTGGTTGTGCCGGCTTCGGTGCCTGCTAAATCCATCTTTTTTGCCAAATCTAGCGCCTTATCAATGATTGGCTGATTTTTTGCGTGCTCTCCGCGCGAACGGTAAAATCCCATGAGTTCGTTGAGAATAGACAGTTGCAGGGGATGGGCTTCTTCGTTTGCTGCGTTTGCTGTCTGCGCTTCGGCAAGTTTTCGCAAAAGGTACGATTCAATCGTGTCTGCACTTGCGTGATTCGCGAACATTCCGTCAAGCTCACTATAAAATTGCGCAGCGTTCTCCATCAAAGCCCCCTTGCTATTGCGCTCGTCCAATCAATCGACTTTAACTTTACAGCCATGTAAAGAAACTGCCGTTTTTACGCCAAGAATCGGCAGAAACTTTACGCGCGTGCACAGAAAAGGTCGGTTGCGTACGAAATAACGGCAGAAAATTTACGCGAGTGTATATGAAATGTCGAAATTGCGGGGGGGGGTTCTGGAAATCAAAAGTCGGGCTGGCGGGATTTGAACCCGCGGCCTCTTCGTCCCGAACGAAGCGCGCTACCAAACTGCGCTACAGCCCGATGTTGAAACTTGCGAAAGCATATGCGCATAAAAGTTCCAACAACGTCCGTAATGTTACAGGTTGGCTAATACAAATTATTGTAAAGCGTGTGCAAGTCGCGTATAAAACCTGTATTACCTACTGGCTACAATTAGCGTTTATGACTGACACCAATACTGCAATGTCTGCCGCGCAAAATGCCGCAGAATCTGCCGCTAAAAATGCAGCAGAAAACGAAGCAACAGATACCGTCAATGAAATTGACACTGTTGAACATGCCGAAATGTTACTCGCTCAAGACGAGGCAATCGCCAAGCGCGTAAACGAAGGCGCAAGCCTGGATGAAGCAATCGACCCAAGCAATAAAGAATTTGGACCGCAAGCTCATCCTGAGCAGGTACAGATGCGCGTTGCTAAGCGCGCGATGCTTCTTAAGGAAGGCGTGCAGCCTTATCCTGTGCATCTTAACGTTACTGACACTATCGAGCAGGTTCGTGCTGATTTTGACGGCAAGCTTGAAGCTGGCGAAGAAACCGATACTGAGGTTGGTATTGCTGGCCGCGTGCTTTTCTTGCGTAATGCTGGCGGCTTGTGCTTTGTTAAGCTTTCTGCCGGTGACGGTACTACGATTCAGGCGATGGTTTCCAAGAAGGAAATTGGCGAAGAATCCATTAAGAATTTCAAGCAGATGGTTGATTTGGGCGACCACTTGTACGTTCGCGGTCGCGTGATTTCTTCCAAGACCGGAGAGCTTTCCGTATTTGCAACCGAGTGGGCGATTGCGGCTAAGGCTTTGCAGCCGCTTCCAGCTTTGCACAAGGAATTAAGCGACGACACTCGTACGCGTAAGCCGTATATTGGCATGATTGCGGATGAGAAGATTCGCGATATGGTTCGCAGGCGTTCGCGCGCTGTGGCTTCGCTTCGCCGCACTTTCGACAGCCACGACTTCTTGGAAGTCGAAACTCCAATGTTGCAAACGGTTCACGGCGGTGCTGCTGCTCGTCCGTTCACAACTCACATGAACGCTTTCGACATTGATCTTTATTTGCGCATTGCGCCAGAGCTTTTCCTTAAGCGCTGCTTGGTTGGTGGCATCGACCGCGTGTTTGAAATCAACCGCGACTTTAGAAACGAAGGCGTGGACGCAACTCACGCTCCAGAGTTTACAATGCTTGAGGCTTACCAGGCTTACGGCACTTACGATACGATTGGCGATCTTACTAAAGAGTTGATTCAGAAGGCTGCTATCGACGCTTTCGGTTCCACGAAGGTGACTTTGCTTAATGGCGAAGAGTACGATTTTGGTGGCGAGTGGAAGCAGATTACCATGTACGGCTCGCTTTCTGAGGCTTTGGGTGAGGAGATTACTCCGGAAACTTCCGTTGAGCATTTGGGTGCGATTGCGGACAAGCTTGGCGTTGAGCGCGATGAAGTTGAGAATCACGGCAAGTTGGTTGAGCACTTGTGGGAGCACTTCTACGAGGATAAGCTTTACGAGCCAACGTTTGTGCGCGACTTCCCAGTGGAGACCAGCCCGCTTGTTAAGGGTCACCGCACGAAGCCTGGAATGGTTGAAAAGTGGGATTTGTACGTGCGCGGCTTTGAGCTTGCAACCGGCTATTCTGAGCTTAACGATCCTGTTGTGCAGCGCGAGCGCTTTGTGGCTCAAGCTAAGGATGCTTTGGCTGGCGATGTTGAGGCAATGGATATTGACGAGGACTTCATTGAGGCTCTCGGCGTCGGTATGCCTCCTGCTGGCGGCATGGGCATGGGAATTGATCGCTTGCTGATCGCTCTTACGGGCGCAACTATTCGCGAGACGATTACCTTCCCACTCGTGAAGCCACTTCGCTAGTTGGTAAATTTTAAGGGATATAAAGCCGTTGGATGTTGGTTAACATTCAGCGGCTTTTTGTATGCGATGAGGTTGTTGCGCTCCAAATGCGAGAGAGTGCGCTCGCATTTGGAGGGTTATCTGTTGCCATACGCTCCAAATGTGGGGTATTTATCTCGCGTTTGGAGGTTTATTTGTTGTGTGACGCTCCAAATGTTGGGGTACTTATCTCGTGTTTGGAGGTTTATTTGTTGTGTGACGCTCCAAATGTGAGGGAGTGCGAGCGCGTTTGGAGCGCTGTGTGACTGTCGTCGTAAGGCGTTAATAGACTAGGTAATTATGACATACAAATTAGTATTGCTCCGACATGGTCAGAGCGCATGGAATAAGACCAATCAGTTCACTGGTTGGGTTGATGTACCGCTGACTGAGCAGGGTGTTGAGGAAGCTAAGCATGGTGGCGAGCTTCTTAAAGAGAAGAACGTTCTTCCAGACATCGTGTTTACTTCTTTGCTTCGTCGTGCTATCAACACCGCGAATTACGCGCTTGATGCAGCCGACCGCCTTTGGATTCCAGTTCGTCGCAGCTGGCGTTTGAACGAGCGTCATTACGGTGCTTTGCAAGGCAAGAACAAGTCTGAGATTCGTCAGGAATATGGCGATGAGAAGTTCATGATTTGGCGTCGTTCTTACGCAACTCCACCTCCTGAGATCGATCCAAACGATGAGTATTCTCAGGCTAACGATCCTCGTTACGCAGGCGATCCAGTTCCAGAAACTGAAGCTTTGGCAAACGTCGTGACTCGCGTAACTCCTTACTGGGAGTCGGATATTATTCCAGAGCTTAAGTCCGGCAAGACTGTAATGATTGCTGCTCACGGCAACAGCTTGCGCGCAATCGTTAAGATGCTCGATAACTTGAGCGAGGAAGAGATTTCTAAGGTTAATATTCCAACTGCTATTCCTCTGCTTTACGAGTTGGATGAAAACTTTAAGCCAATCAAGCCTCGCGGTGAGTATTTGGATCCAGAAGCTGCTGCTGCTGGTGCTGCTGCCGTGGCTGCTCAGGGTCAGAAGTGAGATTCTGATTAAGCTGGCTTTTTGAAGCGCTTAAGTTAGCTTTTAAAATAAAAGTAGGTTTGCAATTAATTTGCAGACCTACTTTTTTATTTACGTTTTATTTTCATGCGCACTTTGAGTAACTTGAAATTGCGTAGCGCGTTTCGCTGTAGCCGCTTTACGCTACAAATCGCGTTACGCTACAACAGTGTCTTTATCTGGCTCCGGCTTCTTGGATGGATCGAATCCGGAAACAATAAACACAATTTGCCTTGCGACTGCAACGCAATGGTCTCCAATTCGCTCAATAAAGCGGCTAAGCAGAACGACATCAATTAACTGTCTGCGTGTACCATTCCAATTTTCGCCTTCTACCAGCTCAAAAATCTTCTCGTGCAATTTGTCGAGCGCATCGTCGCCAGCAATAATAGTTTCCGCAATTTGCACGTCGCGATTTGCAACCATGGTCGTTAAGCGACTTGACAGTTCGCGCAAGAAATCAACCATTGCAACAATAGTTTCGCGTCCTTCTTGTGCAATAGCAGATTCAGGCCAGGTTCGTCTA
>NQOP01000002.1:118447-121956 GCA_003585845.1 Bifidobacteriaceae bacterium NR021 | reverse complement strand
TAGCTACAACTTCGCGCAAGTCCGTTGCCACAGGGTTTTGGCGAGCAAGCAAAGTCAAGCATTGGTCAATAGTGTTTGCTTCTAAAGCGTCTAAGTCTGCGTCTTTATCGATAACAGTTTGAGCAGCTTCCAAATCCGCGTTTAAAAGCGCACTTCCAGCATCGTTTATAGCTTTTGATACAAGTTTTGCCATGCGCTCGATGTTTGAAGCAATCGCCTTCATTTCTTCGTTGAAAATTACTCGCATGGTGCGTCCTTTCTCAGTGCTGTGAGTTTATTTGAACGCCTAGTTTGCATGTCGCTATAAGTCAGGCATCCTATGTAATTATAGACGACGCTGGTAACGAAGCGACCGAAATTTTACAGCCGTGTAAAGTTTCTGCCGTTTTTGTGGTGATTTTCGACCGAAACTTTACAGCCGTGTAAAGTTTATGCCGCTTTTTAGTTGCATAGTTACAAAAGCGCGCAAAGTATGAGATTATAGGAGTATGCCTCAAGGTTCTTCTGCGGTTGTGATCGTTGTATTTGTTGCTTTCGGCGTGCTTGCGTTGTGCGTTGTGCTTTCGTTGTGTGTGTTGATGTCGGATTGGTTTTCTACAGTTTTGCGTCTTTTTAAGCGAGCGTTTAATTATATTCGTGGCGCAAGGTATGACGAAAGTGACGACATAAGTGACGACATAAGCGACGATTCAAACGACAATGCAAGTGACGACATCAGCTACGATGCATCTCAAGTTTTGGCAATGCTCGACATGCCAACTGTTGTAATTGATGCCAACAATGACGTAATTCGTGCAAGCTCCGAGGCTTATTTGCTGGGTGTTGTTAGCGATGATTCGTTATGCCAGCCTCGCGTTCTTCAAGCTGTTAATTCCGTGCGAGCTTCTGGCGGATTCGAGCGCTTCTCTTTGGTTACTTCGACCCCTGAGCGTTATGTGTCAATAACTGCAAATCCTCAAGAGTCAACCACTGTTTCGCGCCCTAATTGGCTTACTGTTACGGCTGGAAGCATTGGAGGCGGTATCGTAGTTGTAATTATTGAGGATACGAGTGCAGCTCACCGTTTTGCGCAAACTCGCGATGACTTTATTTCCAACGTTTCTGAGCAGTTAATGCAATCTACTCGCAACTTAACTCAGCTTACGAAAGTTTTGCAAAACGAACAGGTATCTGCGCAAAAAATTAAAGATATTGCGCAAATTGCCGGTAAATCTTCTAAGAAACTTGAGCACATGCTTGAAGATTTGTTGTGGCTGGTTCGCGCTCAAAATCCTATTGACTTAGATTCTGCGCAAGTATTTTCTTTGAATGATGTTTTGTCGTATGTGCAAAATCAAGTTGCTGCGTTTGCTAAGGATTGTTGCGTACGTGTTGTGTCAAAAGTCGATTCGCGCTTATGCGTGCGCGGTGAAATTTCGCAAATTCAAGCTGCAGTGCGGAAATTAGTTGAGAATGCAATTACGTATTCTCCAAAAAATTCTACAGTTTCGCTATCTGCGTCGCTATCTACAGATGGTCAATACGTTGTGATCCGTGTTGTAGATCGCGGAGTTGGCATTGATTTGCAAGATCAGTCGCGAATTTTTGAACGATTCTATCGTGCGAATAATCAAAATAGTCAAAGTCAGGATGCCGTTGGTTTAGGGCTTGCAATTGCTAAGCATGTGGCACTTACGCACCACGGAAATATTACTCTTTGGAGCATGCCAGGGCAGGGTACTACCGTAAGTTTTGCGCTACCAATTGCAAATAAATAAGTAGTAAATAATTCAGCAAGTAGGAAAGTTAGCGGTAAGTTAGCAAATCATCAATAAACTATTTTCCTAAGCGCCTGTAGTCCCAGCGGTCAAAATGTTCCCAAATTAATAGCAGAACGCCAATAATTGTTCCCGATGCGCAAAACAACACAGGGAACCAAGTTGTAATATGCAATAACGCAACGATAAGCGCAATTATTGTTGCTACTAGCCACGCGATCGTTCCTATAGAAAAAACCTTTCGCAAATCAACTTGCAGCGGTTTCGGCGCTGCTTTTCGCGCATCAGGATTAACTATAGGTGCAAATTTCATACTTCCAACCATACAACTTACCGAAGTCTAAGTGTGACGAGTGCAGCTTAAGCGCGAAAATTAGCGGATTTAGGCTGTGTGCGTTTCTTACATCCTAACCACGTTGTAACCTTTCACATAGAAGATTGAAAGAAAGTCAGTTGGGGGTGTGGCGTTTGTGCGCTGCGTTCCACGTTTAACGTAAGAAAGTGATTAGTATGAGACATGCTGCACATGGTGCCACAAAAGCAAAGAGGCATGGAGATTCGCCGCTTTCGCTGTTTGTAGCTCAGCATGGCGCGCATGGTGCTCATGGTGCGCATAGTGTGCGTGGTATGCGTTCTGTTCAGACTAATCGTGTTAGTGAGCGTTTGGCTGCGGTTGCTACTAGCAATGGTGCTGTTGTAGAGCTTCCAGAAGCTGTTTCTGAACGTTTACAGGAGCTTGTTCCTCAAAGCAGGCGCGCGCTTAGGTTGTCTAAGCTTGCTAATGAGCGTCGTCGCAATGTAATACTTTCAGCTTCTCTTGTTGCAATGGTTGGTACTGTTGCAGCTACTATGGCTTTAACTAAGGTTAATAGTTTTGATTCTCGCGCTTCCGAATTTGAGCCGTCTATGACTGCAGTTGGCGACGCATCTTCAACAGTTTCGCGTTCTAGCCAGCGTGAGTCTCTTGATTCTATGGCGACTATTAATAACGCTGTTGACTCTATTGAGAATGCTGCTAAGAAATCGCATAATGCGGACTCTGCTGATGCTGCGAATAGCGCGAATGAAAATAGTTCTGCTCGCTCGGATTCGAAGCATGAAAACTCAGCCAATAAAGTTGCTAATTCAGTACAACATGGCACTTTTTCTACTATATCTTCAAAGTCTGATTCGTGGAATTTAGGTTCTGATTCAGGCTTTAATATTGCAGAAATGTCGCGTTCTGCTGCGAATAATCCTAAGGTTGCTTTGTTGATGGATAAAGACTTTGACGTTTTGCCGAAGGGCTTTAATCCAAATCACGCAACTGGCGATACCGGTAACGCGTATGAGTTCAGCCAGTGCACATGGTGGGTGTATATTCGCCGCCATCAGTTAGGTTTGCCTGTTGGCTCGCATTTTGGTAACGGAAATATGTGGGCTGATTCTGCGCGCAGTCTTGGCTATTGGGTAGATAATTCCGCTCGCCACGTTGGCGATATTATGGTGTTCCGCTCAGGTCAGGCTGGTTCTGATCCATTCTACGGGCACGTTGCAGTTGTTGAAAAAATTAATTCAGATGGTTCCATTGAAACTTCTGAATGTGGTGCTTCTTACCAAGGACGAACTTTCTCGCGCAAGTTTGACGCTAAGGAAGTTTCTCAATATCAGTTTATTCATTACTAAAGCTGTATTACTGAGGCTGTATTACTGAGGCTGTACTACTAAAGCTGAATTACTAAAGCTGCTTTGCTTGTTACTAAAATCAGTTTG
>NQOP01000002.1:108848-117685 GCA_003585845.1 Bifidobacteriaceae bacterium NR021 | reverse complement strand
CCCCGATGATATACTGCAAAAAGTATGCTAAAACAAAGTAGAATTTTCTCAGTTTTTGTATCAGCTGTTGCAGCAGCTTCAATGCTTACTGTTATGGCGCCATTCGCCATGGCAGAGTCTTCGCATGAGCTTTCCGAGTCAGCTGTCACTTCTACGCGCGCATTTCCAAAGGTGACGAATGTGCGTCGCGATATTTTAACTGAATCCACTTCTACTGATGTCGATGCAAATTCTCATTGGGGCGGCATAGAAAGCTTGAATGTACCTCAAACTAAGACTCCTAGCGAACAAGCTGCTGAAGTGGCACGCCGTGCTTTTGCTGGAAATGATGCTGCAAGCCGTTCTGGTTTCCGCAGTGGTGTTGAGCAGGTTCCTCTTGCTTCTGTAGTTCCTCCTGACGATAAGTCTGTTGCTTCTCTTTTGAATTTTGCTACTCAATTCTTAGGCAAAGTACCGTATCGCAGCGGTGGCAATACTCCTGCTGGATGGGATTGCTCTGGTTTTGTGCAGTATGTTTTTGCTAGTGTTGGTGTTTCTTTGCCTCGTACTTCTGGAGCGCAGGCGACTGTCGGAACTCCAATCCCAAGTTTGGCTCAAGCGCAGCCTGGAGACATTATCGCGAATGCGCAGCATGCTTCTATTTATGTTGGTAACGGCATGGTAATTAATTCGCAGCTTGCTGGCACTAAGTACGATCCTATCCGCTACGTGTTCCCAGGCGCATACTCTATTCGTCGCGTTCTGTAGTTTCTGCAGCTTTTGTGGCTTCTGTAGTCATATATCGCAAAACTGCCAACACTCAATCTAAAATTACGCTACAATAGTATTTACAAGTTGTGCGCGAGTGACGCTGCTGTCGCGAGTGCAAGTATGAGGAGGTTGGCAATGATCCCAGAAAAAGCTGTATTGGTTGGAGTTGACGGCTCACACGCGAGCTATAAAGCGGTTTGGTGGGCTGCAAATTACGCAAAGCATGCTGGGTTGCAATTGCAAATTGTTTGCGCTTATTCGTTGCCAAGTTATGCTGCTGTTTCTTTTGATGCCACTTACACTGCGATTGGTGACGATAATGCAGCTCATCACGATGCTCAAGAAATTCTATCTAAAGCAAAAGCTGTTGCTCTTGAGCAGGGTGTTGACGCGACTACGCTAATTGTTACGGGTGATCCTTCCTCGGTTTTCGTGGAACTTTCTCGTAACTATCAGCTTATTGTGATTGGTAATCGCGGCAAAGGTGGCTTGGCAGAGCGTTTGCTCGGCACAACTAGTTCTTCGCTTCCAGCTTATGCGTATTGCCCAATTGTGGTTGTGCCTTACACTGACGATGACGGTCAGCGTATTCACTTGAATAATACGATTACGCGTGTGGCTGTTGGCTCTGACGAGTCAAAGTGGGGGCTTAAAGCTCTTGAAATTGCAGCTGATTTGGCGGATAGCTGGCATGCTGAGCTTGATGTTATTTCCGCAGTGCCAAGAGTGCAAGGTGCTGAGGGCGATACCGCTGTTATGGGCTCGTATATGGAGGATCTTGAGGAGCGCGTGAAGCCAATTTTGCAGCGTTTGCCGGATTTGCAAATTCATCGAACTGTTGTGCCTGGTTCTGCTGTTGAAGCTTTGACTCAAGCTAGTTTGAATCATGATCTTGTGGTTGTTGGTTCTCGCGGTCGCGGTGGCTTTACCGGTTTGCTGCTTGGCTCGATTAGTCAGGGATTGTTGCAGCATTCTTCGAGGCCTGTGTACGTTGTGCCGCGCAAGTATGTGGAATTTAGTGCAGCTCAGGTTGCGGCAGCGCAAAAGCAGCATTCTGAAGCGTCTATTGGCGATATTTCCGGAGTGCATGAGGTTGATGTGCCGAAGGCTGGTAAAGAAGCTGCTAAGGAGATTGAGCAAACAATCGATCCGCTGCATTAATGCTTAACTCGCGGGAGATAACGGTTTATCTGTGTCGTATCGCTCCAAATGTGGGGTACTTGTCTCGCGTTTGGAGCGTTTGGAGCGTGAGAGCCGTCTAATCTTGCGGCTCTTGCGGCTCCGCTTCAGTATTCTCGCGCTTTTTCAGCATAAAACGCGCGCGCCTGGCATCTCGCTTAGCTTTCTTTTCAGCGAGCTTTTCCTTGTTCATCTCGATTGCGCGCTTGTAAATCTTAAGCAGCTCAAGCGCTTGGCTCTTAAAATCGTTATTCTTCGAATACTCGAGCACGTTCGCCTTAAGCTGAGCCTGCTCAGCCTCGCTCATATTCAAAACTTTACTAAAAACAGCCTTAAAATCTTCCTTAGTATCCCACTGATACCCGTTTTGACCGCTAATAATCTGCTTCTCATTCGGCACATCATGCTTTACAAGCGCAAACAGACCGGAAGCCATTGCTTCTAGCATCGAAAGTGAGTGCATTTCGGAAAGTGATGCGGTTGTGTAGTAGTCCATTGCGTGCAAATACTTTGGAATTTCTGTGTGAGCAATAGGCCCAAGCAAGCAAATTCTGTCGTCAAAGCCATTATCTGCCACGCGCTTGCGCAACGATTCCAAATCAGGACCGCCGCCAATAACAAATAAGCGCGCTTTTTCGCGAGGAAAATCGCAATACATAAAGTTGTCAATTAATTCTGAAATATTTTTTTCAGCGCCGATTCTACCAACGAAAACAAACAGCTTAGTAGAGTCAGAAACGCCATATTTTTCGCGGAAAGCTTTGCGGAATGCAAGTCGCTCAGGCGTTGGTAGGAACTTTTTATATTCCACAGCATTATTCAGCACAATTACTTTTTTATCAACCTTCTGACGGTCAATATATGCCTGTGCTTTGGGAGACATGCTCGTAATAATTGTGGCATTTTTCGAGAATCGCATAAAATATTTCGCCGAAATATTGCGAGAGAACTCAGTAAAATGCTTTAAACCAATGTAAAACAGGAATTTATCGTATTCTGTGTGAAGCGTGTAAATAACGGGAATGTGCTCTTTTTTTGCTACTTCCAAGCCGATTTCGCCAATGCCAAATTCGTTTTGAATATGAATAACATCCGGCTTAAATTTAAGAGGAAGTTGCTTTCGCATGTGACCAATCGGGAGCGCAACGCGGTATTTGTAAAGCTTTTTAAGCAATATGCCCGGAACGTAAACAACTCCATCTTCAAGCTTGGTTTTGCGCTGTTTTTCGGAGCCGACCGTGACTACCAGCACTTCATGCCCAAGCTCTTCATACATCTTTTTGAGCATGTAAGACTGTGTTGCGACGCCATTTATGTACGGTGGATACGTTTCGGTAAAAATAGCGATTTTCAAAGTTTCCTCCGGTTGCATACATGCATGCGTAGCGTCATTATTGCGCAAATATCTTGTGTACTCAATTGTGCCACACGTGGTGAATTTTAGTGTGATTTTAGTGCAAGTTTAGTGTGATTTTTCACGACTTTTGGTGCGACTTTTGGCTTATTCTAGCTGCGAACAGTAACGTTTACGCTAACTTGAGTGCCTTTTTCGAGCGTATGCTTAACAGTACAACCCCTGGAAATGTGGCGTTCCATGCGCTCTTTTAGTGCGGACGCATCTTCCTGGCTGAGTGCAGGTTTTGCGCAAGTTGCGTCAAGAGTGACGTCTTCTTGAAAACGCAAGTATGCGCCTTCCTCCGCGTCGTACGTGCCGTTTACTACAACTCGCGCTCCAGCGCCCTCGCCAATAGCGTGTTCTGCAGCGTACTGGCTGCTAAGAGCTGTGCAACCAGCTAAAGCGATTTGCATTAATTCAACAGGGTTGAACATGCCTTCGCCGTGACCAAACTTCAAGCTCACACCGTCGTCGCTGTGTGCTTCCCAAGTGCCGTCCTCGTTGCGCTCTACCCATAATCTTCTAGACATTTTTGCTCCTTTGCTGTAGTCGTATTTGTTCATGTTATCGTAAGGATTGTAACTTTGCGCTCAATCGTAGAATCTAGCGTTTTGCGTGGTAGGCATATGGTTTTACGGGCGCAATTCTTTAAATTTATTAGCGCTTTGTTAACATGGCAGCATGGCTTTAACAGAAGAAGAACTTGCAGCAATTCGCGCGCGTGTACCACAAAAACCGCTTTCCAGCATCCCAACTCCTTACGAGGATTTAGTGCGAAAAATCCTTACGGAAGGCACTTTAAAATCTGATCGCACAGGCACTGGCACAATCTCGCTTTTTGGCCAGCAAATCCGCTTCGACATTAGCAAATATTTCCCGCTTATCACCACGAAAACCGTGTTTTTCAAAGGACTTGCGTACGAGTTGCTTTGGTTCCTTAAGGGTTCGAGTAACGTGCGTTGGTTGCAGGAAAATGGCGTTCACATCTGGGACGAGTGGGCGGACGAAAACGGCGATTTGGGTCCTGTTTACGGTGTGCAGTGGAGGAGTTGGCCGGCGCCGACTGCGGAAAATCCAAACCGCACAATCGACCAAATCGCAAACGTGCTGGATCTTATGAAGAATCACCCGGATTCTCGTCGTATGATTGTTAGCGCTTGGAATCCTGCGGAAGTTGAGCATATGGCGTTGCCGCCTTGCCACTCGCTTTTCCAATTTTACGTTGCTGACGGCAAGCTTTCGTGCCAGCTTTACCAGCGTTCTTGCGATATGTTCCTTGGCGTGCCGTTTAACATTGCGTCTTATTCGCTTTTGACGATGATGATGGCTCAGCAGGCAGGACTTGAGCCGGGCGAGTTCGTGTGGACGGGCGGCGATTGCCATATTTATGACAATCACGTTGAGCAGGTGCTCGAGCAGCTTTCGCGCGAGCCGTACCCGTATCCGCAGCTTGAAATTCGTAAGGCGGATTCGATTTTTGACTACGATTACAGCGATTTTAAGGTGGTTGATTACAAGCATCATCCGACGATTAAAGCGCCGGTTGCGGTGTGATTGGTTGCGAATTATTTGCTTGATTTTTAGCTTGATTTTGCTTGATTTAGTTTAATTTTTTGCTTGTTTTAGCGTGTGAGGTGCGTATATGGCAAACAGTGTGTCGCATAATTTCCCTGTGCGACTGATTTGGGGCGAGGCTTTTGGTTTGGACGGCAAGCCCGGCGCGATGGGCGTAAACGGAGGCATGCCGTGGCGACTTTCGCCGGATTTGCGCTATTTTAAGGCGATGACTATCGGCTGCCCTGTGATTATGGGTCGTGGCACGTGGGATGCGATGCCGCCGAAGTTCCGTCCGCTGCCTGGGCGTGAAAATATTGTTGTTACGCATAATCCTGATTTTGTGGCGGATGGTGCGCGTAGTTTTACTAGCATTGACGCGGCTTTGAATTATGCGCGCGAATGGCTGGAAAATAGGGAAGCGCTGGAAAATAGGGAAGCGCTGGAAAATAGGGAAACGCTTGAAAATCAGGAAAGCGCATCTCAAGACGCATCTCAAGACTTGCCGCAAGACGGACGCGCAATCTGGGTTATTGGCGGCGCTGCGATTTTGCGCGAAATGCTTGCGAATTATCATGCGGACGCAGCTTACGTAACGCAAATCGATGCGAAAGTTGCAGCGGACACATTTGCTCCGAATATTCATGCATTGGTTGATGCAGGAAAATGGCATGTTGCGCGCGAAGGCGAGTTTGAGGAAGCGCTGCTGAAGGTTGGTAGCGAAAGCAATCCTGCACGATACCGGTCTATGGTATATGAGCCTGCGCAGTAAACAAGAAACCGCAAAGTAAACGAAAACCGCAAAGTAAACGAGGAAATATGACTGAAGAATCAAGCAAAATCAAGGTCGACGCGCGTCACCCATATACCGTTATGACGGTTTGCACAGGCAATATTTGCCGCTCGCCAATGGCGGAAATTGTGTTGCGCAACGAGTTTCAATTGAGGGGATTGGGCGACGTTGTTGCCGTGCGTTCCAGCGGTGTAAGCGACGAAGAGTACGGAAATCCGATTGACCGCCGCGCGCAAAGGGAATTAACTAAGCGCGGATACAGGCTTCCTGCTTCGCATTTTGCGCATCGAATTGAAGCGGATGAGATTGCGGAAACGAACCTGTTTTTGCCGATGACGGCTTCGCATATGCGTTCGCTTTTGCGTTTGTTGCCGCTGCAAAAGCGCGAACTTGTGCACATGTACCGCGCGTTTGATCCGTCGCTTCCTAAGCCGCAGCCGGGTCGCGAGATGTTGCTCGACTTGGCAGATCCGTGGTACGGAGGTCCTCGCGAATTTGAGGTTGCGATGGATCAGGTTGAGCAGTGCGCGCCTTATATCGTCGATTGGGTTGCCGCGCGCATTGAGAGGGCTGACTAAACTAAGCGCTCCAAACGTGCGCGACGACCTGCTTGAGCGCTGCACAGCGCGCACTTTACCCCGCGTTTGTTTACTTAGGGCGTGCGTAAGTCCCCATTTGCGCGCATATTTCCGCGAGTTTGTGGACTTGTGTGGTGTGTAAGTACACATTTGCGCGCATACTTCCGCGAGTTTGTGGACTTGGGTAGTGGATAAGTCCACATTTGCGCGCATATTTCCCTGAATTTGGGGACTTAGTGTGCGCGACGACATGCTTGAGCGCTTATAGCGCGAGCGTTTGTTAAAAAGTTTGCGAAAAAGTTTGCGGACATAGTTTGGGTATAATTTGTAGGTATAGTTTTATAGGCATCAATTACCGCTCTGTTACTTTTAGTTTGGAGGATTTATGGCAGGTTTGGCTGTCGAAGACGTGCGCGCTCGCGTGCAGGACGCTTGGAATGACGTAGTTTCCGTGCTGAATAAGAAGATTTCGCTGGCTGCGGTGTCGGCTAAGGGCATTGCTGGCGAGCATATGCAAAAGTCCGCGCAATACGTGGCTGGGGTATTGCGTGAGGTTGGTATTGACGCGCGCGTTGAGCAGTCCACGAATCCGGACGGCACTCCAGGAGCTTTCGAAGTGGTCGGCTCGCGCATCGTAAACCCAAACGCGCCAACGGTTTTGCTCTACGCGCATCACGATGTGCAACCAGTGCCAGACCCATCCGAGTGGGAAACTAACCCATTCGAAGGCACAGAGCGCGACGGTCGCCTCTACGGACGCGGTTCAGCCGACGACGGCGGCGGAATTGCAATTCACTACGGAGCTTTGCGCGCACTGAGCGACGCTTTGCGCGTAAATATTAAAGTTTTCATCGAAGGCGAAGAAGAAATGGGCTCGCCAAGCTTCATTCCTTTTATCGAGTCGCATAAAGACGAATTTGAATCAGACGTAATTATCGTTGCCGACTCCGGCAACTGGTCTGCCGAAATCCCAAGCCTCACAACGAGTTTGCGCGGAAATACCGACGTGGACGTAAAGGTTAAAGTGCTCGGCCATCAAGTGCATTCCGGCCAGTTCGGCGGCCCAATTTTGGACGCTTACACGCTCGCTTCCATGCTTATTGCCTCGCTTTACAACGAGGCTGGCGACTTGGCAGTTCCTGGAATTGAAGCAGAGGAGCCAGTTGGCGGTTTGCAGCGCGATTTGGACGAAGCGCAAGTGCGTGCCGACGCTTCCGTGGTTGATTCTTATAAGCTTGCAGGCACCGGTTCACTCGCCGCGCGCATGTGGACTAAGCCAAGCTTGACGGTAATCGGCATGGACGCGCATCCTGTTGAGGGCAGTTTTAATGTGATTGCGCACGAAACTAAGTTGCGTCTTTCGCTTCGTACCGCGCCTTCGCAGCGTCCGGAAGAAGCGCAAAAAGCATTGTGTGACTTCTTGGTATCTCACGCGCCTTTTGGTGCAGAAGTTACTGCAGAGCCGATTGATAACGGCATGGGTTGGGCAATGGATCCGGATGCTGTTGCAACGAAGGATGCGCTCGCTTCTATGCGCGATGCTTTTGGCGTGGAGCCGGTAAATAAGGGCGAGGGTGGTTCGATTCCGTTTATTCCTGAGCTTCAGCGCATCTTCCCGAAGGCGCAGGTGCTGGTGACGGGTCCGGAAGATCCTAAGTCCAATGCGCACAGCCCAAACGAGTCGATTTCGCTTTCTGGTTTGCGCGGAAATATTGTGACGGAAGCGCTGCTTTTGGATCGATTGGGCGAGTAATTCTGGCTAATTTTGCGCGCAGGCGGCAAAAACTTTGCAACGCTGTAAAGTTTCTGCCGCTTTTTGCTGTGTAGATGACATAAACTGCGCGCGGCTGTAAAGTTTCTGCCGTTTCCGCCGCGTCTGCATGCGTCTAGTCTGTTGAGTAATCTGCAAACATGACATGGAATCCATTTGCAAAGAAAACTGCCAATAATGAGGGCGCGTCTACTCCTTCGTTGCAAAAGAAAGTAGCGGATGCAGAATCGTCTGTAGCGACGAAATCTCGCGAAAAAAACGCGCCGACGCCTAAGCGCAACGCTGCTCAAGCGCAAAAGCTTCGCCCGCTAGTACCAGCAGATCGCAAGGAAAGTGCAAAACGCGCGCGCGCTCGTCTTCGCGAATCCGAGAATTTGCAATACAACGCAATGCGCACTGGCGATTTGGCTCATATGCCAAAAATTGAGCAGCTTCCATGGCGCGTGTATATTCGCGATTACGTGGATGCTCGAATTAATATTGGCGAGTTTTTCATACCAGTTGCAGTGCTGATTATGATTTGCTTGTTTGCGCTATCTAATTTTGTGATTGTTTATTTTGTTTTTGCGGTGTTCTTGTACGCGTATTTGTTTGCATCTGTAATTGACATGTTTGTTATGTGGCGTAAGTTGCGCAAGGAGCTGATTCGTCGTTTTGGCGATGTGGCTGTGTCGCGCAAATCGCGTTCCGGCATGTATGCATTCAGCCGCGCTATGCAGCTTCGTCGCTGGCGTTTGCCTAAGCCGAGTAGCGCAAAGCGTGGTAACTGGCCGAAGTAACTGGTCGAAGTAAGTGCAAAAGTAAGTGCAAAAGTAA
>NQOP01000002.1:102852-108112 GCA_003585845.1 Bifidobacteriaceae bacterium NR021 | reverse complement strand
GTGCAAATTTATTAATATTTGCACAAGCTACTATTATTATTTTTGCACAAGCTACTATTATTATTTGGGATACTCAAAATAACGCGAATATCATGGGGTAAACGCATGGCACAAGATAAAGCACAAAGCAAATCGCAAGGCGCGTCTCAGGGCGCGACGCAAGGCATGAAGCAGCCTAAGAAAAAGCAGGGCATGTTCTCGCAGATCATACGTATTTATAAGTACACGCATTCTGACGATAAGCAGTTGCCTTTGTGGTTGTCTTGCGCGTTTGCTGCGCCGATTTTGGTTGCTGTAATTCTTGGAATTGTATCTCGTTGGTCCATTTTGATGTGGATTATAATGCTTATTACAGCGGCGATGCTTGGTTTGCTGCTGTTTACTGTTGTGCTTACGAAGCGCGCAGATAAAGTTGGTTACGCAAAGTTGGAAGGTCGCCCGGGTGCGGCTGCCGGCATTATTTCTGCGATTAATAAGGGCGGTTTTACTTTTCCGCAGCAGCCTGTGTGGGTGGATGCGCGTACGAAGGATGCGATTTGGCGCGGCACTGGTTTTAACGGAATTTTCCTCGTTGGTGAGGGTAATTACGAGCGTTTAATGCATGCTATGGATCGACAGGAGCACGCTATTAAAAGCGTTACTGCCGGATCTAATATACCTGTATACCGTATTGCTGTTGGTAATGGCGAAAATCAGGTGAAGCTTAAAGAATTGCGCGGAAAGGTGTTGCGCTCGAAGACGCTACAGCCTGTGAAGCACAAGTTCGCGTTGTTCGATAAAATTCATCCGAACCGCCGATTCTTCCTTACTAAGACGGAGCTTGCGATTTTGAATGAGCGTTTGCGCACGTTGCAAAGCAAGAGTGGATTTGGCATTCCGAAGGGCATCGATCCAACGCGTCCGCAGCGCATAAGCCGTCGTGCAATGCGAGGTAAGTAAATTATTCTTGCGACGGATTGGCGACAGTTACTTTACGTAAATGTGAAGGAACTGTCGCTTTTTGATGAGATTTCGACATTTTCTGTACATGGCTGTAAAGTTTTGGTCGGAGTCTGGCTGGGAAGCGGCATAAACTGTACACCGCTGTAAAATTTTGGTCGGATTTTCTTGCGCTCGCGGCATAAATTTTACACGTCTGCACAGTTTCTGCCGTTTTTTAGCGCGTAGGCGACCTTTATTTTACACGCGCGTAAAGTTTCTGCCGGGATTGCGCACGTAGACGGCATAAACTGTACACCGCTGTAAAGGAACTGTCGTGCGTAAACAATTAGTCTCATTGCGGCGTGCGTCGACGCAGTGCCGTACAATCGTCAATCGACACGGGTGCTCTGTGTTATCTCGCTTATGCAAGCGTGAACATTCAGAGCTGAGAGAAAACCGCTTGAACGTGAATCCGGGTAATACCGGCGCACGGAGGTCTGTTTTTCCCGTGCCTGGAGAGGTGTTGCAAGGTTTCTTTGTAACGCAAAGTATTGCATTGCGCACAATGTAACGCATTGCAACACGTAACAAGAAAGGCACATTTTATGTCAGAAGAATTAAAAGAGAAAGCTAAGATTAATTGGCGCTGGACCGTCGCTGATATTACTGTTACGGTAGTTATTGGCGTTGCTTCCGGTGTGATTTTCTGGCTTGGCTACTTTACTCATCATTTCCTCGATATTCCATTTGCTGCAGTTCCTGGTTTGAATTGCTTGTACTATGGTTTGTTCTATTTCCCTGCTTGCTTGGCTGCAATTATTGTTCGTAAGCCTGGAGCTGCATTCTTAGGCGAGTTTGTTGCTGCACTTACCGAATTTCTTATTGGTACCAGCTGGGGTGCAAGTGGAGTTTTGATCCCAGGTTTAGTTCAGGGTATTTTTGGTGAGATTATTTTCCTCTTCTTCCTATATCGCGTTTGGAATGTTTGGGTTGCTACTCTTGATGGTGCGTTTACAGCATTTGGCGGCACTGTGATTTCCTACATTCTTTGGGGTGAAGGTACGTCAATCTTTAGCAATTACATGATTATCAGCACAATTTCTGGACTCGTCTCTGGTGCGATTATTTCGGGCTTGTTGATGTGGTATTTGTACAAGGCAATTTGCTCAACTGGCGCGTTGGATCGTTTTGCATCTGGTCGCGTAGCTCGTGCGTAGTTGCAATTTGCTAAATAGCGAAATTAAAAATTAAAAATTAAATATATTAAAAATTAAAATCTATCATTGCCATAAAGGATTTACTATGCCTGATGCTACTCAATCGCAAGAATCTGAAACTTTCCTTCCAACAGATTTAAGTGATCGCAAGAGTATCAGCAACGCTAGTAACGCTAGTGATTCTAGTAATAACGTTAGTAACGCTACTAACGCAAGTAACGCTGAACTTCGTTTTGAAAACTGGGGTTATCGTCATGCTTCCCGTCGCGCTTTTGCTGTGCGCGGGTTGGACCTCACGATTAATGCGGGGCAGCGCGTGTTGCTGCTTGGCGCATCAGGCATAGGTAAGTCCACGATTTTAAGCGGCGCGGCAGGGCTTATTGGCAATGATTTTGTGGCGAAAAATAGCGAAGATAGCGCGAAAGATAGCGCAAAAAACAGCGCAAATAGCGTAGAAAATAGCGCGAAATCCCAGCAAACCACTCTCGTCGAAGATGCCGATGGTGGCGTGAGCGAGGGTTGCGTTTTGGTTGACGGCGTGCCGGTTCGACGTGCGCGCGGTCGTGTCGGTTTGGTTTTGCAAGATCCGGATGCACAGGCGATTTTCCAGCGTTTGGGGGATAACGTTGCGTTTGGTCCGGAAAATATGAACGTTCCGCGCGGCGAGATTTGGGATCGCGTGCGCAAAAGTCTTAAAGAAGTTGGGTTGGATGGCTTGCAATTACATCGCTCGACTTCGCATTTAAGCGGCGGTCAGATGCAGCGTTTGGCGCTTGCTGGCGCGCTCGCTATGCGGCCGAGTGTGCTGCTTTTGGACGAGCCGACTGCGAATTTGGATCCGGATGGCACGCAGCAGATTGTTGGTGCTGTGCGCGCGGTTTTGGATTCGACGCATGCCACGATGGTGCTTGTGGAGCATCACGCGGAGCCGTGGATTGACATGATTGACCGCGTGGTTGTGCTTGGGCTTGAGAATGATGAAGCTGCGAACGGAAAAGCTGCGAGCGGAAAAGCTGCGAACAACGAAACTTCTCGCGATGAAACCGTTCAAAGTGAAACCGTTCACGACGACGATATTGCGCGCGCGGCTTCTTCGCGCACGGTGATTGTGGCGGACGGCACGCCAGACGATGTGTTTAATCGCACTGATTTGGACTTTGAGGATCTGGGTATTTGGCTTCCGGAACGCTACAAGAAAAACGTAAAATCTTCTGCAAATGAATCTTCCGCAAGTAATTCTTCTGCAAATGCAGAATCTTCTGAAAAATATTACGAAAACTGCAATCCAGCAGAAGGCTACGGAGAAGTGCTACTTTCCACGAAGGATCTCGCAATCAGCCACAGAAGCGAGCCGATTGCGCGTCACATCAATCTTGAGTTTAAAGCAGGGCAGATTACGGCTTTGGTCGGCGCGAATGGTGCTGGAAAATCAACGCTTTCGCTCACTTTGGCTGGTCTTTTGCCGGCAGTAAGCGGCGAGGTAGTGGCGAGTGATGCTCTTGCTCAAGGCGCGAATGGCACGGATCCAATGAAGTGGAAGTCGCCTGATTTAGCGAAGCGCATTTCGTACGTTTTTCAGAATCCGGAGCATCAGTTTGCGTGTGGCTCGGTGTTGGACGAGGTTATGTTGGGGCCGCTTCGCACGGGTGTTTCGGCGGATGAGGCGCGCGCGAAAGCGGAGGAGTTGCTGAAGCGATTCCGTTTGGCGCGCTATGCGAACGCGAATCCATACACGCTTTCGGGAGGTGAAAAGCGTCGTCTGACTGTGGCGGCGTCGCTTGCTGCGGCTCCGCGTGTGCTGATTTTGGACGAGCCGACTTTTGGGCAGGATCACAAAACTTGGTTGCAAATTATTCGCTTGATTGCAAGCCTTCGCAGCGAGGGTGTGAGCATTATTGTGGTGACGCACGACCGTGAGCTGGTTGAGGCGTTGGGTGCGCGCTTGGTTGAGCTTGTGCCGGATGCGAAAGCTGAAGATGCTGGTTCTGGAGCGAGTGCTGCTGAAGTGAGTACTGCTGAAGCTGCTGAAGTGGAATCTACCGAAGCGAAATCTTCCGAAGCGCTTTCCGCAACTACCGGCGCAACAGACATTTCGCGTATCAAAGTGAGCGCTGTAAACAATCGCGACGAGGAAGCGAAACTTTCAAGCAAATCGCCACTTCTCGCGTCAATTAATCCAGTATTTCGCATTTTTGGAGCGTTCGCGGCTTCGATTCCGCTGCTTTTTACGCTTGATTGCGTTTCTGCTTCGGCCGCGTTGCTGTTGGAATTTGTGATTTTTGCGTGCATTAAGCTTCCGCCATGGCGTGTGATTCGCCTTTCGTGGCCTGTGTGGGTGGGCGCGCCGACTTCCGCGCTCACTGTGTTGCTATACGGCAAAAGTGGCGGAAATACTTGGTTCCAGTGGTGGCTGATGCATGCTACGGATCGTTCAGCTATGCTGGCTGTTGCAACTTCGCTTAGGATTTTGGCGATTGGCGTGCCGTCGATTGTGATGGTGATTGGGCTTGATGCTACGGATTTGGCGGATGCTTTCAGCCAGGTGCTACATTTGCCGGATCGATTCGTGTACGGCGGTTTGGCTGGAATTAGGCTGTTTGGCGTGCTGCAGGATGATTGGGCGGCGCTAACTGCGTCGAGGCGTTCGCGCGGTTTGGGTGATGAGCATCGTGTGAGGGCGTTCTTCCCGCAGTCGTTTGCGCTGCTTGTGCTTTCGATTCGACGTTCGACGACGCTCGCTACTGCTATGGAAGCGCGCGGTTTTGGGGGAGTTGGTGCGCGTTCGCACGCTCGCGTGAGTCGTGTGCGTGCGCGCGACTGGTGGATTTTTGCTGTGTGTGCGATTGTGCCGTCGGTTGCTGTTGCGGCTGCGCTTTACTTCGGCACCTTTGCCTTCCTCGGTGGCGCGTGAGTTTTTGCTCCAAATGTGAGTAATTTGTCTCGCGTTTGGAGGTTTTTGGGTTGTGTTTTGCTCCGAACGTGGGTAACTTTTCTCGCGTTTGGAGGTTTGTATGTGTCATATTGCTCCAAACGTGGGGTAGTTTTCTCGCGTTTGGAGGGTTATGCAAGTTTTCCCGTTTCGCATCCCTAGTCACAATCTAGTTTCTAAAGCACAACCTACT
>NQOP01000002.1:101911-102020 GCA_003585845.1 Bifidobacteriaceae bacterium NR021 | reverse complement strand
CTAAGCAAGCTCGGCGCTCCGAGTTGCTTTCGCGCGCGCTGTGCTGCGCTCAAGCAGGTCGTCAGCGTACACAACCACAACCAAATTCCCAATGTGCCCACATGTGAGT
>NQOP01000002.1:99108-101064 GCA_003585845.1 Bifidobacteriaceae bacterium NR021 | reverse complement strand
CTAAGCAAGCTCGGCGCTCCGAGTTGCTTTCGCGCGCGCTGTGCTGCGCTCAAGCAGGTCGTCGCGCATCCTCACTAGCGTGTATACTTTCTCGAGTTGCGGGCTTGTAGCTCAGTGGATAGAGCGTCTGCCTCCGGAGCAGAAGGTCGTGGGTTCGAACCCCATTAAGCCCACTTTTGATTTTCTACTTATCGTCGCTTTGGCCGCGTCTGCCTATTCCCTACTTTTCCTGTAGCGTTGTAGAATATTTGCATATGCGCTGGCGCATTTAAGACGATGCGTTTATGTGTGATTTGCGTGATTTAGTAATTGTGATTTAGTAATCGTGATTTGTTTTTACTGTGATTTGTTGTTTCTGTTGTTGCATTGCGCTAGGTTTTACGTACATTTTTAGGAGGAGTCTTATGGTAGAGCAGAATAAAAATTTAATTATTGTGGACGCTAAAAGCGGATCCGCTAAAGCAAGCGTGTCTGCTAAAGAGCTAGTTCCAGCTAAAGCGCTTATAGACGCTAAAACTATAAAAGAGAAGATCTATAATATTCGCAATCAGAAAGTCATGCTTGACGCGGATTTAGCTGAAATATATGGATACAGTACAAGAGCGTTCAATCAACAAGTAAAAAATAACATAGAAAAGTTTGATGATGACTTTATGTTTCAATTAAACAAATCTGAGTTGGAATATTTGCAATCAAATTTTTTGACCGCAAATATTAGTTCTAAAAGCAGGTCACTTCCATATGCTTTTACGGAGCAGGGTATTTATATGCTCATGACTGTGTTAAAAGGTGAGCTTGCCATAATGCAGTCTAAAGCGCTTATTAGAACCTTTAAGCAAATGAAGGATTATATTGTTGAAAATAAGGATTTTATTGGCGCGAATGAGTTAGCGCAGTTGGCGATTCAAACAAACCAGAATACTAAGGATATAGCGGAAATAAAATCTCAAATGGCAACAAAGGAAGATTTTAATAAGGTGATGGATAATTTTATTGATCCAAATACGTATAAACATTTTCTTCTTATGGATGGCAATAAAATAGAAGCGGATCTTGCGTATTGCAAAATATATAAGTCAGCTAAGAAAAGCATTTACGTTGTAGATAATTATATTGGTCTTAAAACTTTGGAACTATTGCGGTTTGCTGGTGAAGGGGTTGAAATCGTAGTTTTTAGTGATAATGCTAGGAACAGGAATATGCTTACGAAAAGTATGTTGCATGATTTTGTAAGCGATTATCCTAGTGTTGATTTGAAGTTTAAGACTGCTGGCAGAAAGTATCACGATAGGTATGTGGTTATAGATTATGAGACGGACGATGAGGCTGTTTACCTTTGTGCGCGACGACCTGCCTTTTCGCTTAGAGCGTAGCGCGAAAGCAATTCGGAGCGCCGAGCTTGCTCAAAGTTGAAAGCACGGTGTGCTTTCAACGCAAGCGAGGTCTGCCTTCGTCAATAAAGACGAAGGCAGGGCAGGTTAGTGTGGTAGTTCACTGGGAATTCTGTTGTGTTTTTTGTGCGCGCGTAGGTGGCATAAACTGCGCGCGTGTGTAAAGTTTCTGCCGGATTTTCTTTCTGGCGCGACGACATGCTTGAGTGCTGCACAATATATATAGCAGTATGGGATATAGTGACGAAGCACACAATATATATAGTGACGAATTGCACACAGTATATATATATAGACGAAGCATATAGGATGCACAGCACACAGCAAGCAGAGCATATACCAGCACAGCAAGCAGAGCATATACAAGCAGAGCATATACCAGCAGCACATACCACCACAGCATATAGCGGTGCGATGCATGCGTTATAACAACATGTAGTGCTTTGAGTTGGGAAAGTGGTCAGTTTTTAGACACGCCGAAGACGCAATCTCGTCGTTTTGGCGTCGGAAATTATTCATTATAAATGCGTTTTGCAGTAGATTTTTTAGCGATATTTGCGAATTA
>NQOP01000002.1:95634-98308 GCA_003585845.1 Bifidobacteriaceae bacterium NR021 | reverse complement strand
TTTTGATTTGCCATACATCGGCATCGTATGCAGGCTGAGTGTTTGAAGTTTAACATTTAGAGAGTTGGAATTTGAGATATACTGCGGCTTGTGCAGCAGTTGAGGATTAGGAAGGCGAGAAAATGTTACCAGCAAAGTTCCGTGGATTCGCATCACGCGTGGGTCGTCTTGCGTCGCGCGCTTTGGCTTGGCATAAGACCAGCGAGCGTGATGCAGCCGTTCTTACTTCCAGCACTGCTAGTACCTCCAGTACCGCAGTGACTTCCGGCAACGTAGCCGAAAGCACCACCACTCGCACAGCACTCCCATCTCACACTCTTCGCCGCGCGATCTTCGCAATGCTCGTAGCCGCTGCCACCATAGTAACGATGCTCATAGTGCCGCCGGTGCACAATGCGAAAGCTGATCAGGCTTGGTGGGATAAATCAGGTAACGGTTTTTTCACTCATAATGGTTATTGGGTTGGTGACGCTAATAGAGATATTGATCTTTCATATCCTGAAATAGAGACTGTTAATGATAATGGTCGTATCAGGAGAAAGATAACTTGGAAAGTAACTTTTAATGCCAATGGCTTAGCGCTTAAGAGAATGGGTTCATCGCAATTCTCTGGTCAGAATATTGGAAATCAGAAATCTGATGGTCAGTTTTGGGATGGTAGAAGCTATATCTACGTATATCTTCCGTATGGTATTGATGACAATAGTGTTCATGTTTATCGTGAAAAGACAACTCGAAAGTTTTCGTCTAAGGAAACTAGTTTTAAATGGTCGTTCCAGGGAGATGAGAAGAATCCAGGAGAATTTAATTCAGGTAGTACAAGATGGACATATCTTTATCGTGATGGTTGGAGTTTCCAGAATGATTGGAATTTATCTTTAGGAAACCTTGGGGAAGGTAAAGATCCGAAGGATCAATTTAAAGATCAATTTGATACTTGTGAAGTTAAAAAGTGGAAAGATCACGGAGATTTTTCTCGTGTGTTGATTTCTCGAGAGAGTGGTGATACAGTACTTGCATATCGATGGACGGTTTCTGCTTATATTGATGATTCTGTAACTGTTCCAGAGAACCTTCCATTCATTGCAGGATTTAGATCAAATAATAGTGACAAGCATAAGTTTGCAGCCATGGGTCCTTATGATACAGATGGTGATGGTTTTCCTGATTTATGGGAGCATGCTCATCACACCAATCCTGATTCTTCGGATGAATTACAGTATCCAGAGCCGAAAGGTGTGTTTGCTAGATTTGATGACGGTAAAGATTATAACGCTGTTTATGGTAAACCTTATTCACAAAAACCATTTATGTATACCGGTGAGTGGGTTGGTAATTCCGTAGATGGTCATTTCGAATACTATAAGGATAAAAATCCGAAGCCTACGAATCCTAAAGACTATAAAACAGAAGATATACCGCAGAATGGTATAGCGTATACATTTGCTGATCAAAAGATTCCTGACGGAGTTCGACGTGTTTATAATATCAACAATATGCAGGATGGTGATGTATACCTCAATGAATTTACTGGTGAGGTTATATACAAAACCAGGAAGCAGGATGCGGGTAAGACTATAACTTTTAATGTACAAATAAATTATCCTGATCCATCTTTCTATAACTGCAAGAAATCACGGATTAGTAAGATTAAGAAGGTTGTTTTCAAAGTTAAGAAGATGTCCCAATTGTATAACCCAGTGTATGCAACAAAGGATATGTATGCTGGTACTCAGGATTTTTCTGATAGACCTACTAGTGATGGATCGTCTGGATCTATAAAAGGTCCTTTACCTGAAGGTACTACTTTTGCAATAGGAAAGTACAATCATGGAATAGAACCTTTATCGTGGTCTGCAATTCAACCACAAGATACTAAGACTGGTTCTGTATATTTTTACCCTAACAAGTGGCTTAGTGCAAGCAAGCCAAATGATCCTTATAAGACGCCAGTAATAGTTACATATCCTGATGGATCAAAATCTACAGATGAAGATTCTATTACTCATGGTAATCCTGTTTATGCGAAGGTAAATTTAAAGCGTCATGACCCTGGCACTGGTGACTTGCAGCTCCATATTCATAAGAACCAAAATGGTCAAGAGATTAACTACAACGATGGATTCGTATTCCGCAAGAATCGCAGTATTAATCCAACGCCGTGGATAGATTCTTGGTCTGTACAGGAGCCTGGAGATATTAATATTCGCTCAGTGTGTGCTGATATGGCAAAGCCTACGAGTCCTCAGTTTTATCTTGACGGTATTAATGGAATAAAAATAAGTGGCGAAAAACCGTGGCCTCATGCTACCGATGAGGAACAAGAAAAGTGCCGAAATGGTCAGGGCTGTGCAGCAAACAAATTATTTGATAGCACAGGCGGCACCATGGAGCGTACGCGTGGTAGCATCACAGGAAATCCACCAAAGACTGGCAATTACCAGTGCACTGTGTATGCTTTGAAGCCTAAGGCTTTGAAGAAATTTGAGGATGCTGCAAAGAAGAATAAGGATATTAGCAGCAAAAACGGTTCTTCTACCAATATCATTAATCCGGGTACCTTCAAGGGTCTAAGAGAAGGTATTGATTATACATCTAGAACTGTGCCAATTGGGGTTCACTCCGACGCGCATTATTATAACCCTCAATACGTAAAGGTGAATGTGAAGCCTGG
>NQOP01000002.1:94288-94758 GCA_003585845.1 Bifidobacteriaceae bacterium NR021 | reverse complement strand
CCGACGAGATGTATGGCAAAGTTACTTTTGCGCCAAATAACGGTACTCTCACTGGAAAGTATAACACTCCTGTAATTGTGCATTATCCAGATGGTTCCACTTCTGAAGATCCAGACTCTGGTAATCTTGGTAAGCCTGTATATGCGCCTGTGGAAGTAACTGATCAAGATATCCAAGATGATGATTTAAAGCTCAAAGTTTATTCGCAATATGGCGGAAGACGAATTGATGACAAAGATAAAAACGGTATGCGCTTCCGCAAGGGTGATACTTTAGGTGACAAGCCTAGCGATACGTATAAGCCAATGTTCTTTGACTCTTGGTCAAGTGCCAAACCAGGAAAAATTTATCAGCGCATGCTTTGCTATAAGTTGGGTGCAGGTAATAAGCGCTCAGGTTATAAGATTGATGGTATTAATGGTCTGACACTTGCCGGTAGAAAAGGTAATACTACAAGCGGTGAGTTTACT
>NQOP01000002.1:93141-93499 GCA_003585845.1 Bifidobacteriaceae bacterium NR021 | reverse complement strand
ACAATTGCAAGCCTAACCTTTACTTATACGGTGATGAGCGTGATACCGTAGAGCGCACTTGGGGTTGGTTACATGGCAAGGTTCAGGAAAATGGCGACTTTGTGTGCACTGTGTACGCTATTAAAGACCTTGAAAATAAAGAGGGTAAGCATGGTGATTTGCAAAAGAAGTTTGATAATGCTGTAAAGGAGTTTGTAAAGAACCCTGGTGATCGCAAGTTTGAAGATGTTATTAAAACAGTCTTAAAGGATCAGAAGGGTAGTAAAGATAAACCTCTTGAAGCCACTCAAAGGCACGTCGATTGGGACTCTGTAACCTTCCCAATTAATGTGCATCCAGATGCTCACTATTACAACCC
>NQOP01000002.1:82648-92371 GCA_003585845.1 Bifidobacteriaceae bacterium NR021 | reverse complement strand
GTTAGGAGTGCTAATGGTGCAAAGAATAATCAGGATGCTGTGAAAGACAATGAGCCTTTGCCTGACGGTACTTGGTTCGAGTTTAAGCAGTATACGAAGGATAAAAAGCCTAATGGAGCTGAACCTCTTAACTATGCTTTCTTTGAAAATGATGACGATAATGTCAAGAATGAGGGCGGTAAGAAATCAGCTAAGAATGGCACGGGTCAGTTTGGTAATGTGACTTTCCATCCTCATAGGTGGATTAACACTAACATGAGTGATAATGCTCCAGTAGTTGTTCATTACCCAGATGGTTCTACTTCGGAAGACCCGGATTCTGGTAATAATGGTAACCCGGTGTATGCGAAAGTAAACGTTGTACCACACGATTTTAAACCTGGCGATTTGAGTTTTGATGTAACGAACAATTTTAACAATGGTGACTGGGCTGATAAGACTATTAAGATTAAGAAGGGTGATCCTCTTACCAATAGTCATCCTCGCCGTCTTAACTTATGGTCTACTCATAAGCCTGGCAAAATCGAGCTTAGGACAATATGTCATAAGATTATTCACAAGAATAATACTGCTGATACTACGTCTGAATACACTTGGAATGGTATTGCTGGCATTGCCATGGAGAAGCCAAGTATTTGGGATCATCAGGAAGATCCTCAAAAGCAGCATAAGTGCTATGGGGATAAAAAACAGTGCGATGCGAAGCTTTTGTATGACGATTATGTGATTAATGGTAATTCCAGGAATACGACTGAGCGTACGCGTGCCTCTCTTGTTGGCAAGGCTAACGAATCCGGCGACTACGAGTGCGTAGTTTACGCGATTAAGCAGGGGAGCAAATTATTAGATAGCTTTGATAAGGCTGTTCAGTCGATTAAGCCAGATAAAAGCGGCAGAGCAACGCCAAGCGACACTGATCCTTTGAAAGGCTTCAAGTGGAAGCTTGATGGTGATACTGGTAAAAAAGACGCGGTTAAAGGTGTTGACTACGAGTATCGCGCAATACAAATTCAAATTCACAACGACAATCACTTCTACAACCCGAAGTATGTTGATGTGAACGTTACGGCTGGTCAAAAGGTTGAGAATGCTGTGCCGCAAAGCGTTAAGAGCGCTAACGGTGCGGATAAATACCAGGATGCTGTTAAGGCTGGCGCGCTTCCGGACGGAACTTGGTTTGAGTTTAAGGATGCTACTCACGGATTTGAAGTAAATAATGACGGTACTAAGGGCAACAGTGTGTCTCTAGACTGGTCGTATTGGGCTTCTGGCAACGCCACCGATAAAACTGGTGAGCAGAGCAATAAGCCTGACAATCCTTCAGATCCTAATAATCACAAGGGCAAGCACAGTGCCAAGGATGACGGCACGCGTTACGGCAAAGTGACCTTCCATCCAGATCAATCTGTTGCTCCTAAAGCGTACTTGAAAGAGATTGTCATCCATTACCCGGATGGCTCCACTTCGGACGACCCGGATTCTGGAAACAACGGCAAGCCTGTGTATGCGAAAGTTACAGTTGGAGGTTTCAGTGGAGCTGACAAGGATCTTAAGATGACATTGCTCAGATCTCAAGACGCTGATTCTACTGACACGCTTGGTAGTGCTAATTCTCTTACCGTTATGAGCGGCACGAGCCTTACTAAGAACCCGTATGTGCTCGCGTGGAGCTTGAAGGATCGTAGCAATATTTCATTGCGCATGATGTGCACTAAGCAAGGCGAGGAAAAGTGGAGTCGCGGGCTTGACGATACGCTCAATATGCACCTGAACCAGAATTATGGCGAAAGTGTAAAGCCGTGGACTTTTGCAACTGCTGATCAGCGAAAGTCTTGCAGTGAGAACAGTAATAGTTGCATAGCTAACTTGCTGTATGGATTCACGAAGAATAAAGATCCGAACAGCATAGAAAGCGCTGTGTCTCGCAGTGAAGACGATATTGCTGGCGTACCTCAAAAGGCTGGAAATTACACGTGCGCTGTGTTTGCGTTGAAGCCAAATGCACTGACGGTGTTTAATAACACTGTTAATGGAAGTCTTATTGAGGGTAACAAGTATTCGTCTACGGATATGAAAAGGGTTCAGCTTACAGGATTAAAGTCTGCTGTTGATTGGAACAGAATTTCCTTCGACGTGAACGTGATTGATCCGCCTAAATTCTCGCTGCCAAAGACCGGTGGAATGAACTGGAACGTGCTGCTTGGTGCGTTTGCTGTGATTGGCACGGGCGTGATGGCGGCTGGGTTCTTCCTTGAGCAAACCAAGTGGGGGCGCGCGATGCTTGATGCGTTGCTGCGTAAGACACTGATTAAAGATTTTATCTGCAAAACTGCCAAAAAGCTTCGCGCTTTAAGGCAACGTAGCGAAAGGTGGCGATGCTGATGAAAATTTTCTGCAGCTTAAAAACTGCAGTGTCAACGTTCCATGTGCTGGCAATAGCATTACGCGTTACTTAGTGCTACATAGTGACGTTACATAGTGACGTTACATAGTTTCGTTACACAGTGACGGTAATTATGCCGGAGCATGGTTCGGATTTAATCTTGCTGCGCGCGGCGCAAATCGTAGCCGCCGACAGAGTTCATGCGGCTTTGCGATGACTCCGCCGACCGTGCGCAACACAAAATAAAACAATAAACGTATTTTCCTCAAAACCTGCCCACAAGGGCACTGAACAAAGGAGAAGAAAGTGAATAAATTCACTAAACAATGCGTGGCGGCATTCGCCTCGCTCGCAATGGCTGGCACGCTGTGCGTCGCCGGCGCCGTGGTGGCTGGTAGCTCTGCTTGGGCTACGCCAGGTGTTGATACAACCGTGGCAAAGGGTACAACTGGTTTGGCCACCGATTCGCAAACTGGTACTTACGATAAGGCTCCATGGCTTGATCAAGCTCCAAAATCTGGCTCAATCACCATCTACAAGTGGAAGTCTGAAACCGATGGTGATGGTAACCAGAAGAAGGAAACTCCTGTTAAGGATGCTGAATTTACTATTAAGAGGGTTAAGTCTGTCAGCGGCAAAGACCTTGATTTGACCAAGTATGACTCTTGGGTAGATATTACTAAGGCGGCTGCTGATCTTAATACGAACAAAGATGGTGTCGTAGTAACTGATGATACATTTGGTACAAATGGTAAATTAAGTGGAAATACAAACGATAGTGGTGTTTTAAGGTTTAAGGACCTTCCACTTGGTTTGTATCAGGTTCAGGAAACCAAGGCTCCTGAAGGTTATTCTGCTGCGGAGACTAGGCCATTCTATATGACTTTGCCAATGATTCAGCAGATTACTACTGGTGGCAAGAAAGAGACCAAGTACAACTATGCTCCGTTCGTTGATCCTAAGAACGTTAATATCGCTGATAGCGTTAAGAAGACTAAGGATACAACGAAGACTGTAGGTGCTGGAGATGAAATTTCCTACACCATTACTGCAGACCTCGATAAGGTTAAGGCGAAGGCTTCTGACACAATTACTGCAGATGATTTCAAAGGTTATAGCGTCTTCGATCTTGCGCCAGATAAGTACTTTGAAAGCTATGATAATGTTGTAAAGAAGGTTAAGGCAGGAGACGCTGATCTTACGCCAACTACAGATTACATAGTTGGAACACCTACTGACGTTGCTGGTGCTAAGAAGAAGATTGAAATCACGTTCACTGATGAGGGTCGTAAAAAGCTCGCAGCTGCCGCAAATGCAAGTGTTGGCAAGGCTGCAAAGGTAACTGTTGAGTTGACGTTCAAACTTGCTGCTACGGCTACACTTGCTACGAACTCTGTTACCAACGAGGGTGGTATTGTGCCATCTCATGATACCGGAACAACTCCAAGCGAAGTTAAAACTAAAGATAATCCAAAGGTAGATTTCTCTACATTCAAAATCAAGAAGGTTTCCTCTAAGGATAATTCTCCTCTGAAAGATGCAAAGTTTAGGTTGTTTGCTTCTAAGGATGCTGCTCAGAACTGCACCGATACGATTAAGTCTGGTAAAACTAGTGCAAGCACTGGTGATGATAAGACCGCGTATGATGCCGCTTGTGTAACTCCATCTTCTACTGGCTTTGCTGAGAAGACAACTGCAGAAACTACTGGCTTAACTGAAGCTTATTCCGTTAAGCGTGGTGAAGAGTTCTATGCAGTGGAAACTGTTGCTCCAGCTGGATACATTCGTAACCCTAATGTTCATACTATTAAGGTTGATGAAAATAAGGCTGAGGAGACTATTACTGTCGAGAACCTTCCAGATTCAGGCAATGACGGTAAGAGCTGGCTCTTCAACCTTCCAAAGACCGGTGCTTATGGCGTGATTATCTTCGCGTTGGCTGGCATGTGCTTGGTTGCTGTTGGCATGTTCATCTTCTTGCGCAACCGCAAGAAGGATGAAGAGCAGCAGTCTGCCTGATTGTAGTTGGTGACTGCTGAGAAAAGTCAGCAGTCACTACTGCATGAATGTAAATATCTGCTTGCTGGCATGAATATTGGAGCTGGGTGCGACTTGTTGCTCCCGGCTCTATATTTGTGCGCTTTAATTGAACTAACTAGCAAGCAAAAAATAAATAAATCGTAAATCAAATCTAAATCCAACGAAAAACCCACGAAACGAGGAAGCATGAAATTAAACGACGCTGTTGCTAAAGTATATGCTTTCCTCAACAAAATCGCCCTTAATACACCCATCGTAAGCAAGCTTTTCAAGAATCGCACTGCTGAAACTACCATAATCGAAACCGTTACATCCGAAACTAATCCTGCAAATCAAAACTCTTCCGCGCAGCCTACCGCAAGTGCGCAACCTACCACAATCGCCCAAAAACCGCAGCAAAAATCCAAGCTCCGCCGCATCGTCGAGCCAATCGCATTCGTGTTGGCAGGCATTTTGTGCTTCAGTTACCCTGTTGTTTCAACGCTTTGGAACAATCGCGTGTCGAAGGAAATTTCTAACGCTTACGACAAGTATAACCACGATCAGGCTGGTGACGTGCGCCGCGCTCACATTCGCGCCGCGAAGCTTTACAATAAAACTCGCAAGAATATGCTTACCACGGATCCGTATGGTCCGGATGGGCAAAAAGACGTAACTAACACGCCTGAATATAAGCGTTATCTTAAGGCGCTTGAGGAACCTATGGGCATTATCGGCATCGTAAAAATTCCGAAAATTGGTGTAAAACTTCCTATTTATCACGGCAGTTCGCAAGAAGTTTTGGCGCGCGGCGCTGGTCATTTGTACGGCACGGATTTGCCGGTTGGCGGCAAGAACCGCCACACAGTTATTACCGCGCACACAGGTCTTGCTGACGCCACCATGTTTGACGATTTGGTGAATTTAAAGAAGGGTGACTACTTCTACCTCGACGTGCAAGGTGAAACTTTGCGATACAAAGTGTTCCGCATCAGCGTTGTTGAGCCACACGATATTAGTTTATTGCAGCGCGAAAAGGGGCGCGACTTGGCGACGTTGCTAACGTGTACCCCGTATGGTGTGAACTCGCATAGGCTTTTGGTGACGGGGTATCGTGTGCTGCCGGACCCTGTGAAGCCGCCGGAGGATCACGTGCAATGGCCGCTTTGGATGACGCTATTCGTGATTGCAATGGCGTTCTCCTTGATTATTTTGTCCATGATGATTGCTGCTGCAACGTCTAAGCGAGGGCGACAGTTCGACATTCGCGGCAAGCATTTGCTGATTCTTTCGCGCAAAATGCTGCGTAAGTTGCGTCGCGAGTAGCGCGAGAGTAGGCCGTAGCGCGACGACTATATGCAGCGAGCGCGTTACTGCGCGCGTTTGGAGCACTACACAGCCTTAATTCCTCCAAACATGAGAAACTTTCCTCGCGTTTGGAGCGTCTAACCCTCCGTAACCCTCCAAATGTGAGAAACTTTCCTCGCAAATGGAGTGATTTGCAGCCGCAAACCCTCCAAACGTGAGATAACGTTCGCGCGAGCGTAAAATTTAGGCTATTTGCGCCTATCATCGGTTTGCTGAAAAATTTACGGTTTATATTGCGCAACGTACTAACATTAGTTGGTAAATCAGCAATATTTTTTTAAAAAATATTGTCACAATGCAAGGTTTTTTGAAAAATTCTGTAAATTATATGTTAACTACAGATTTTTTACATGTTACTTGTGGAAAAGTGTTTGCGAGAAAATGGCGTAATTTAGCCATTTTCTTAACCTAAATACAATTTTTTCAAATTTTCTTTGCTAAATTAACAAGTTAAAGAAATTTTTTCTCTTTAAACAAGTGCTAGAGTATATGAAAAATATTTTGTTGCACTTGCAAAAATGCACCATTACTTGCTGTTTGCATGGGGGTGAGGTATACCTCTTATGCGATATTTAGCGGAAATGATTCAAACCAGCGTAACAAAAATATTTACACCCGCATGAAAAATTTTGGCAGCCAGTATGAAAGATTTTGGCAGCTGGCATGAGTTTATGATAGCTCGAACCGAAATTTTTCCGGGATAACAACCACCATTTTGAAGGAGAGTATGTTTATGAAGTTCAAACGAACGTCATATCTGACTCGTTTAGCAGCATTAGGCGTGGCTGCGGCGACGCTTATGGTACCGCTTGGTACAGCAAATGCTAAAGACAATAGTGCTGAGAACAATAATCTCGCACAAGTTGTAAATCAAAAGAATAAGAATAATAAAACAACCAAGTATCTTGATCCTAAGATTGTTAGCAGAATAGTTAATAATCCATTTAATAGGACTGGTTCTTCTAATAAGCCTGTAACTGTTATCGTTACTTTGAAGAAACAGCCACAACTTCCTTCGAAACAAGCTGAAGAGAGTAATAAAGTTGACCAGAATCGTCTTATTGGAAAATGGTCTTCAAAATATGGCATGACAGTACGTCGCCAATTTGGTTACCTGATGAATGGTTTTGAAGCAACGTTACCAGCTAACAAAGTTGCGGCTTTACGTCATGAACATGAAGTAGCTTCTGTTGCAAAAGAACGTTTGTATTACCCTCTTGAAAATTATGCTCGCGGCTTGCAGGGTGTAAACGAAGAATTTAAGAAGCGTGGACTTGATGGAACTGGGATGCTTGTGGCTATCATCGACACTGGTATTGATCCAAGTCACCATGATATGAAGCTTGATTTCAAAGCTGAAAAAGCTCGTAAGATTCAGAAGACATTCCCGTCTAATGGTGTAAAGTTCACTAATAAAGTTCCTGCTGGATTCAACTATGCTGATGAAAACTACACTATTACAGATAGTGGTGCAGAGCAGCATGGCATGCACGTAGCTGGTATTGTGGCAGCTAATGGTGATGATGAGAATAAGCCAGCTGATAAAAACGGTCATATTAACGGCATTGCTCCAAATGCTCAGTTGCTTGCAATGAAAGTATTTTCGAATAAGCCGGGAGCGCACGGAGCTCGTGATGCTGATATAGTTGCTGCAATCGAGGATTCTGTAAAGCTTCATGCAGACGTTATTAACATGTCTCTCGGCTCAGATAACGGTTTTGGTGGAACTTCTAACGCTACATCTCTCGCTTTAAAGAAGGCGCGCGAAGCTGGTGTGCTTCCAGTTATTTCTGCAGGAAACTCCGGTTTAAGCTTCTCTACATCTGGAGGAACTAATGATGCATTAGGAAAGTGGGATGATGCAACTCTCGGCTCGCCATCTTCTTATCCTTCTGCTTTCAGCGTCGCTTCTGTAGAAAATTCTTATATTATTCAAACCGCTGGTTCATATACAGATAAAACTAATAAGAAAACTGAGATTCCTTACTCTATAGCTACAGGTAAAGCTGATGGTACAGAACATGAGATTGTGAACATCGGTCTTGGTAAAAAAGATGATGTTAAGAATTTGAATCTTCAAGGAAAGTACGCTTTAGCTGAACGTGGCGAAATAGCATTTAGTGAAAAATTCCAGAATGCTATTGATAAGGGTGCTGATGGCGTAATTATTTATAACAAAGCTGGCGATTCAGCACAGTTCCTTGGCATGGCCGGAGTTGAAAAGTTCAAATGCTTTGGAGCATCAATTCGTCGTGAAGATGCTCTAAAGATTGTTGAGGCACTCAAAGCTACTCAAAGTGGTACAGTTAAGGTTTCCTTCTCTGATAAGACAATGAGTATTGCAAATCCTGATAAGTTGCATCCTTCTAGCTTTACTTCTTGGGGTCCAACGCCAGAACTTGATTTTAAGCCTCATATTGCTGGCATTGGCGGTAACGTGTGGTCTACTCAGAACAACAACAAGTACACCAATATGTCTGGTACTTCCATGGCTGCTCCAAACGTTTCCGGTCTTTCAGCTTTGGTGATGGAAAGCTATATGAAGCGTTTCCCTAAGCTTTCTCCAAAAGATCGTGCTACTCGTGTTGAACAAGCTTTGATGAATACGGCTGAGATTCTTAATAATTCAAGCAATGTACCATTTGCTCCTCGTCAAATTGGCGCTGGCTTAGCTCAGGTTGATAAAGCTGTTGCTACTAACGTGATTGCAACAGTCGACGGCAATTCGTACGTGGCTTTACGTCAAGTTAATGGAAATCGTAAGTTCACTGTTAAATTGCACAATTATGGAGATAAAGCTGTAACTTATGAAGTTCCTAAACAAAATGTTGTTAATGAATCTAATAATGATGGTGAAGAAACTACTACTTCTATTAGCTCAGAAACATTAGTTTCTTCGACTAATACAGTTACAGTAGATCCTAAGTCAGAAAAGGAAGTAGAGTTTACATTAACTCCAGATGTGACTCGCGACCATTACGTTGAAGGTTGGGCGCGTTTCACTTCAAAAACTGACGGAGCACCAAATTTGGCTGTTCCATATCTTGGCTTTGTTGGGAATTGGGTTAAGGAGCCAATTCTTGTAAAGCCTGGTGAAGAGTATCTTCAAGGTGCAATCAATATGACTACTTCGCTTATTGCCGAAAGTTATTTTGGTGATGTGCAAGTTAATGATGAAGCTCCTGGTCATTTAGAATTTTCTCCAAATGGTGATGAGTTATTCGATAAGATACGACCATCATTAGCATTATTCCGTAATGCAAGTTTAATACAGTATTCTGTTTTGGATAATTCTGGTAAGACTGTTGCAGAAGTAGGAGAGGAACATGACGTTTCTCGTTCTAATTTCTCAGAATTATTACGCGATCCAAGAGCATTAAATAGTTCTGTTGAATTTGATGGAACTATTTATGATAAGACATCTACTGATATCGCGCATTGGAATAAGAAACTTCCTGATGGCAAATATATTTATCGAGTAAAAGCTTGCTTGACTAAGAATATGTGCCAGACGACTGATATGCATTTTAACCTTGATACTAAAGCTCCAACCGTTACAATTAGCGAACCTGATAGTGATGGTAAAATCACTATTACAGCTCATGATGAGTTAAGTGAAACGTTGAGTGAGCCAGGTGTAAAAGTTAATGGTAACAGTGATTATGTCAAGGTTGATGAGAAGGACTGCAGTGAAACTCATGACGCAAATGGCTATACTCGCACTTGCAAAGTTAATGTAGGTAAGGATGCTTATTACGTCAATGTCAGTTTGCATGATGGTGGTTTCAATGAAACCAATACTTCCAAAGTGTTTAAGGGATTTGCTAATAAAAAGATTCTCATAAATAATGAGGTTAATCTTAAGAATATTGGCATTAAGGATGTCACTGCTAAAAAAGATAACGGTGTTGATAAATACAGCATCGAAATCTCTGGACGTATTGCTGATGGTT
>NQOP01000002.1:61386-81883 GCA_003585845.1 Bifidobacteriaceae bacterium NR021 | reverse complement strand
AGATGATTCTGAATTTAGCTTTAAAGCCCCTATTAAACAAGGTGCTAATACAATAAAAGTTAAGGCAAAAGGTTCTGATAATAAAGAAGTGGTTGAAACTCTTGCAACTAATTTCGACGGAAAAGCACCAATAATTAAGCTAACTAATGCAGATAGTAATGGGAATGTAACAATTGACCAAACTGGTGCAGTAGAAGTTAAAGGTGAAGTTAAGGACGATACTACTCCAAAGCAGAATCTCACGTTTACTGTCAAGTATAGTAAAGATGAGGTTGCTAATGGTGAAATTCAGACTCAACAAGTGGAAGAGCCTGTAAATGTTTCTACTGGTGGCTCATTTACTGTAAAAGTTATTCCATCTGCTAGTACATATTCAGTTACTTTGGTTGCTAGTGATGGAGTTAACACAACTACTCAGGATGTAGGTTTTGCTAATCGCGTTATGCCAACAAAGACAAAGGCAAAGCTTTATAATATTTCACTGAGTAATGCTAACGGAATAGGATCATACAACTGGATTATTCCTAATGGTACTTCGCTCGATTCGTTTACTGCAAATGGCAAAGTAAGTAACAAAGCTACAGAAATACTATTTACAAAAGCTAATCGAGTTAAAGATGATGGCTCGGGGTATGAGGATTTTGATCCTATAGCTGCAACAATCACTAAGTCCACTAATGCGAATGCTGATTCTGCATTCACGGTAACTCTGCCAATGCATCCTGGAATAAATGACTTTAGGATGATTGTCAAAGAGGGAAGTGATGTGGTATTAGACACTCCGGTTGCTTTCTATTTCGACAGACAAGCTCCAGAAGTAATGTTTAGTACTCCAAAGTTGTATGGCGACAGAATATTCACTAATAAAGATACTGTGAAGTTCAAGGGTGTTATTAGTGATGATTTCGCTGGTTATACTCTTAAGATTAATAATCTTATTGCTTCAGACAACTTCAGTACTGATTCTAAAGGCAAAGAAACTAATGCTCAGAGCTTCGATAGAGATGTTGAAGTTAAAAATGGAGAGTTTGTATTAATCCAAGCCATCGATCAGATGTCTAGCGCACTGTATGGTCGTGCTCCTGTTGTTGTTGATAAGGATGCTCCTTCTGTGACACTTGGAATAAAGGACAATGATCATGTTGAAGCGAATCGTAAGATTTCTGTAACAGCTAAAGATGATCATTTGAAGTTATTGCGAGTGAAGATTGATGGTAGAGAAGTAAATCATGCAAGTAATGGTCTTAAAGAAACGGATATTAAGCTGAGTAAGAATAATCCTTACGATGCTACTTTTGCCGATCTGAAAGATCTGAAGAATCCACTGAAGGTGGATGTTGATTTCAATTCACTTGCTGCCGGAAAGCACTTAATCACAGTTGAAGCTGTTGATTATGCTGGTAACGTTGCAACGAAGAATACTTCCGCAGAATTCGTCGTTGAAAAGAAGTCGAATGATGGTCATGGAAACGATCATGGTTCCTCCTCTGTAACTGTCAATCCTCCTTCCGCCTCAACTCCAGCACCTAAAGCTCCTGAGTCTATCGAAAAGCTAGATCAGTCGCTTAAGGGAAGCCTTGTTGCTGGTGAACACATGAATGATGTTGTTCGTGCTGGTAAGAGCAATCCTGTGAAGTTGTATTTCGCTGGCATGGATCATGCTAAGGGTGATACTGGCTCTAAGTCTCACAAGACTAAGGCCTCTTCTGCCACGAGCGAGTTCATCAAGGAACTTAAGAAAAACAAGGTTGCTTACGCTTATGCTTACATGTATTCTTCGCCTGTGTTATTGAAGGGCGCAGATGGATCTAAGTATGTGAAAGTAACTTTGGATAAGAATGGTCAACCTCAGTTTAATGTTGTGATTCCAGCTGGCTACTTCGGTAAGCATACGATTGTTTTGCTTAACGATAAAGGTGAGCAGCTTGCTTGGGCTAACGTGTGGGTTGTTCCTGAGAATGCTACAGCGTTCGATGAAACAGTTGCAGAGATTAACCTGAAGTATTCGGAGCTTCATTCTGGTACTGGATTCGGCAACGGGCTTGGTACTGGATTTGGTAACGGATTAGGTGCTGGTTCTGGATTTGGCACATTTACTGGTACTACTTACGTTGGTACAGACGGAAATGCCTCCAGCGGAAGTGCCAACGCAGGTGCTGCATCCGGCGATGCTGCTGCCAATGGCAACGCAAGTGCTGCGAATGGCAATGCTGCTGCAAAGCAGAAGGCTGCTGAAAAGGAGAAGGCTGCCGCCAAGTCTGCTGCCAAGAAGATGACTTCTGACTTGGCGATGACTGGTAGCAGTGTGATTGGCATGGTTGTGACGTTTATGGTGCTGCTTGCAAGCGGTGCTGTAACGTTTAAAACTCGCCGCCATCATGCGCACGCAAGCAAGTAAATAAACAAAATAAGTAAATAAATAAACAAACATAAATAACAAAAGTAAATAAACAAAGAGCACTCTTCATCTTCTAGTAAGGTGGGAGTGCTCTTTTTGTATGTAATATATTGCGAATATTCTAATAAATCCATAAATTTTAAAGTTTAAATAACGTAATTTTAGATATTTTTCGCAAAATCTTTTAAATTTTAAACAGGGGTTGAAATATGCCTTGGGGGGGGGGTATAGTTGCAAACACTGTGTCTGCAATTAAGAGAGGTTTTGCAGTGCTGTGTGGTTCTTGATTTTGTAATGATGACTACACAAATTTTGAGAGTTTGAATTTAACGAAGGTGATTAGAAATGTTTCCGCAGCGTCGTCGTAACAGTCTTTCTAAGATTATGCGCGTAATTTGCGGTTTCACGTCCTGCGTGCTGACTCTCGCAACTCTCGCGATTGTGCCTGTTGCTTCGTCGAACGCTTCAACCGAAGAAACAACGCCTAAGACTGCAGCGAAGGCTGGTGCTGGGGAGAAATCCGGTGCTTCGGAGCAGGGGGACAAGACGAAGGCTGAGCCCAAGACTGAGCAGCAACAGCCTGGTAGTAAGCCTGAGCAACATACTTCTGCAACGACTAATACAGATTCTCAAAACGAAGCTTCCGATAAAGATAAAAAATCTAAGCAAGACAGTAAAGATAATAAAGATAAAAACGCTGCTGAAGCCGCGCAAACTGGTTCGAACGGTGACAGAAGTTCTACCAACACTACCGAAAACGGAGCGCAATTCTATAATCCGGAGTATCAAAATACCCCGAATATTATTGCTGGAAATCTTTCTACAAGTGCAAACAATAAGTCAGGTGCTCCTAGGAGTAAGCCAGTTCATGGCAAGAAGAACATTAAGCGTGGGCTTCTTCCTGCTGGCACGTGGTTTGAAATTAAGCCAGATGCAAATGATAAAGAAGACGCTTCTAAGTGGGCTAATTTTGAAGGCGAGCAATGCGCTGTAGCCAATGATGCGTCAGCCAATAATAAACAGTGCAAGGAAACGAAAGCTATTCCATCCGATAATTCAAAAAGTTATGGCGTTATAACTTTCCGTCCAAATAGGTGGACTAAAGCAGGTCATTACAAAGTGCACGTAGTTGTGCACTATCCGGATGGAAAATCTACTTCTGATGATACAAATGCTGGAAATAGCAAAGATGGTAAGTCTTCGCCTGTTTATGCAAACGTAGTTGTCACGCGATTTGATCCTCACGATAGTGATTTGCAACTTTCAATAATCAGCAAAGACAAAGAAGATTTGAAATATGGACAATCTGATAACTCAGATTTAGTGTTAATGGCTGGTCAAGAGATTAAGAAAACCACTTTTGATGCTTCTGCGCATCTTGGCATAGGCAATATTAATCAGCGTGTGATTTGTTACGAAAAAGATAAGACTGGCAAGCCTGTTAATGGAAAATACGAGTCTGGTGGAATTAACGGTCTTGAATTAAAACAAGATACTAACGTAACAGTTTGGAAGCACGCCAGTTACGATCAGCAAAAGAAGTGCTTTGATGATCCTGCTAATGGCTGCAAGATGGATGATTTACTTTATGACGATTACGTGTACAACAAGTATGTTAAAACACATACGGATTTTGAACCTAAGCGAGTAAACGAGCGTACAGTAGGACAGTTTAAGGGAACTGTAGATAAAACCGGTGATTTTGCGTGCAAAGTTTATGCTTTAAGGAACTCTGTTAAAAATGATGGCGCGCAAGATAAGGCTGTAGTAGATAAGTTTGATCAAATAGCTGCAGATAAGTCTAACAACATTGATGAAATTGATTCTGTGCTAAAGCAAGATGCTTTATTTAAGTCAAGTAAAAGCATTACTTGGGAAGCTAAGACTTTGAACATTACTGTTCGCAAAATGTCTTACTATTATCAGCCTAATTATGGTGACGAAATTAATACTCTTCCAGTTCAATATGCGACTTCTATTGTTCCGCTTAACCAGTGCGGAGTTGGCGAAAATTGTAGTAAGAAGTTAGCTAGAACTCGTAATCTTCCTGACGGAACTTGGTTTGAAATAAAACAATATAAAAATGATTCTGAGCATCCAGTTCCTGATTGGGCTTCATTTATTGATGAAGATGACAGTGATCAAAGTAACAAACCTACCAAAGCTGGAAGTAAAGTCGGAGAAGATAGTAGTGATGGTTCCGGCGCAGTGTACGGAAAAATTACCGTAAGAATGAGTATCTGGATTAAAACCGGGTATTACTATGTGCCAGTGGTTGCGCATTATCCTGATGGCTCTTCTTCAGAGGATGAAGATTCTAGTAACGAAGGTAAGCCTATCTATTTGAAAGTCTCGTTCAATAATTCTCCACGGATTGATAATGATGATTTAAAGTTACGTGTGACGACCGAAAAAGCTTCTGCTGGCGGTGAGTCTGACTCGCAAGACGACGATTATGGCGATGTGGATCCAGACCAGGGCATCACGATGATGCGCGGAATGCGATTTTTGAATCCATATATTGATGCGTGGTCATTGCGTGACGTGGGTAATAAGATTTCGCTGAAAGTTTTGTGTACTAAGGTGAGCAAAGATAGCAAAGCTAGCAAAGACGGCTCTGTTAACGCTAATAGCTCTAGTGGTGTGGGTGTTTGGTCTAGTAGTGTTGATGGTTTGACTGCTCCTACGGAGAAGCAAATTCATGAATGGGATCATATTAAAACTGTTGATGAGCTTAAAGGTTGCGAGAAGAACCCAGATTCGTGTGATGCAAAACGTACCCTATTTAGGCGAGACGTTGATACTAATGATTGGGATACTTACAATCCGTTCGATGCAGTCGAACGCACGGATTCGATCATTGGCGGCGCGCCTAAAGAAACGGGCGATTACCAGTGCGTTGTGTATGCGTTGAAGCCGAATGCGCTTGAAAAATATAACAAAAATGTTGCTGCAGCAGGCGGAGAAAGTAACGCAAAAAACGGCGATACTCTTCTTGACGGTGACACTAGCCTCGTAGAAGGCAAGGATTGGACGAAGTCTGTGATTCCAATTCATGTTGTTGAGCCTTTTAAACTTCCAAAGACTGGATTTGCCGGCTGGAACATGATTCTTAGCGTTGCTACAACGATTTTCACAAGTCTTATGGTTCTTGCGTTTGCTCTCGACCAAACACAGTGGGGGCGCGCATTTATGAAAAATTTTGTATACAGAAATTCTGCTCAAAAGGTCAGTGAAATAGCTGTTCAAAAGGGCACTGAAGTATCTGCTCGCAAGGGCACTGAAATAAAGGAGAAGAAATGAATAATTTCACAAAACGATGCGTCGCCGCATTCGCCTCGCTCGCAATGGCTGGGACGCTGTGCGCGGCGGGTGCTGTGACAGTGTCCAGCGTTGCGTGGGCTAGCAAGCCTAGTGTGAATCAGGGTGGTAGTCAATCTCAAGGTGGTGTTGCTGGTCTTGGTAATCCATCCCAACCTGTGGATTCAGGAAAAGCGCCGTGGGAGCTTGGTACTGAAGCTTCAACAAAGACTGGTTCTATCACCATTTACAAGTGGAAAGACGAGGTTGAAAAAGGTAAGCAGAAGAAGTCAACTCCTGTTCCTGGTGCTAAGTTCACTGTAAAAAAGGTGACGAAGATCGACGGTAAGGATATCGACTTAACTAAGTACGCAGACTGGGTTAAGGTCGCCAATCAGATGGATAAGCTTAATAAAAACACTGCTACTGTGACCACTGAAGCTGTTACTGGTTCTCCAAAAGATACTGATGCTAGTGGTGTTGCGAAGTTCGATCTCGGAATCGGCCTGTACCAAGTTACAGAATCAAATCCTCCGAAGGGCTTCTCCGCTGCCGAATCTAAGCCATTCTATATGACAATCCCAAGGATTGAGAAGGATGATAAAGGCAACGTAGTCTACAACTATGCTCCATACGCGGATCCAAAGAACAAGGATTTGAGCGATAGCGTTAAGAAGACTGCGGATACTTCTAAGACTGTTGGCGCTGGCGATAAGATTTCCTACACCATTAGCGCTGAGCTTGACAAGATGAAGGAGACGGGTTCTGATGACCTTAAAGCCGATGCTTTTAACGGATATTCTGTAGTTGATCTCGCTCCTGCTAACTACTTCACGACTTATGACGCGAGCGTAGTTACGAAAGTACAACTTGGAACCGGCGAAGCACCTGTAAAGAATGATACGACGCTTCCTGCTACTGACTACAATGTTAGCGGTCCAGAAGATTTTAATGATACAACCGATCATACTACACGCAAGAAGATTACTATCTCCTTCACTGATGCCGGTAAAGCTGCGCTTGCCAAAGCTGCAAACGGCAATGCTGGCAATGTAGTAAAGGTATTTGTCACCTTAGAGTTCACTCTTGCTGATTCGACGACTCTTGGCGACAAAACTGTTATTAACAAGGGTGGCTTAATTCCTTCGCACGAGGGTAAGACCCCAGACGTTGTTGAAGGTAAAAAGTACAAGGAAGTGAAGTTCTCAAAGTTCAAGATTAAGAAGGTTTCTTCTACGGATCAAAGTGCTCTTGAGGGTGGAAAGTTTGTGATATTTGCTAATAAAGCCGATGCACAAGCTTGCGCTACAGAGCTTAATAAAGCCAATGGTGATGTAGCCAATAAGTGTGGTGAGAAAAGTCCGCGCTCAGCTTTTGGAGAAAAAGCATCAGCAAAAGATACTGGTTTGACCGAAGAATATTCTGTAAAGCGTGATGAAGATTTCTACATCGTGGAAACTGTTGCTCCAGACGGATACATCCGTAATCCTGATGTTGTTACAACTAAGGCAACTGACGGTGATGTAACATATACATTCCAGAATCTTCCTACTAAGGATAAAGGCTTCTGGTTCAACCTTCCAAAGACCGGTGCTGCTGGCGTGATTCTCTTCGCGCTCGCTGGCGCGTGCTTCGTTGGCGCCGGATTCGTGGTGTACATTCACCGTCGCAAGAAGGAAGAGGAGCAGGCTAAGCTCCGCGCTTAGTTAATCCCTTTCTTTAAGCATTAACGAAAATGGGGAGTCGGGCGCGCGTTAACTAACGCTTTCCCGGCTCCTTTTTATTAGTGGAGGAATCATGAGGCTAGCTGATTTTGCAGAGTCTGCTCGCGCGCTATTTAAGCGTATGACTCGTATGCGCGCTAATAAGTCCTCCAAAAGTGCGCAAGATGTCGCGAGCTCGCAAACTGTGGAATCTCCACAAAGTGCACAATCTCAGCAAAATCAATCTCCGCAGTCCTCACAAGAGCAATCTTCCCCAAAGCCAATGTCTACACTTCGCAAGCTGGCTGAGCCGATTGCGCTTGTTACTATTGGCATTTTGTGTTTCAGCTATCCTGTGGTTTCTACTTTGGTCAACAATCACGCTGCCAAGGAACTCTCAATCGAGTACGACAAATTAAATAAGGAAAAACCTAAAGAAAATCGCGCGGAAATTTTGCGAAAAGCGCGTGAATACAACGCTCGCCACAAAGCAATTATTAGCGCGGACCCGTATAACGGCAGTAACGACTACATGGACACTCCCGAATATAAAGAGTACGAAAAAGTGCTTAGTGAGCCGATGGGAATTATGGGCATCGTGAAAATACCGAAAATTGGCGTGAGGCTACCTATTTACCACGGAACTACTCAAGATACTCTCGCAATGGGCGCGGGGCATCTGTACGGCACGGATTTGCCGGTGGGTGGCAAAAGCAGGCACACGGTTGTGACGGCGCATACGGGTATGCCGGATGCCACGATGTTTGACGATTTAAACACGCTGAAAAAAGGCGACTACTTCTATTTTGACGTGCAAGGCAAGACTCTTCGGTACAAGGTGTTTCGCATAAATGTGGTGGAGCCGAACGATATTCGCTTGTTGCGGCGCGAGAAGGGGCGCGACTTGGCGACGCTGATTACGTGCACGCCGTATGGAATTAACACGCACAGGCTGCTCGTGACGGGGTATCGTGTGCTGCCGGATCCTGCTAACGTGCCGGGTGACCATATGCAGTGGCCGTTGTGGATGACGCTGTTTGTGATATCGATGGTGATGTCTGCGGTGTTGATGGCGATGATGCTGGTTGCGTCGTTGCGAAAGAAGAATGGTGTGACTAGTCTGCAAGGCAGGCATTTGCTGGCGGTTTCGCGCAAAATGCTGCGTAATTTACGGCGCAAGTAGCGCGAGAGTGTGTGCTGTGAGCGTTGTGACTGCGCACGTTTGGAGCGCAAAAGTAGCGCCAACTCTCCAAATGTGAGAAACTTTCCTCGCAAATGGAGCGTCTAACCCTCTGTAACCCTCCAAATGCGAGATGATTCTCTCACGTTTGGAGCGCTACGATTAAGCGAAAAGCGAGTCAATTGTACTGGTGTCTTATTGGATTGTTGGTCGTCAGATTGTGCTTTCTTAAGATAATAAAGAAAGCACAATCGTGTGCGCGCTTGCGTTGAAAGCACACTGTGCTTTCAACCCTAAGCAAGCGCTACCGCATTAGTGTATCGAGAAGCGCACTGTGCTGCTTCTCGATACTCTAATGCGACACGCCGGCTTGCGTACGCTCTCATTCTGAGTATAGTAGTTACTCGGTTCGCGAAACGAACCAAGGTAACCAACGCCCCTTTAGCTCAGTTGGTTAGAGCAGCTGACTCTTAATCAGCGTGTCCAGGGTTCGAATCCCTGAGGGGGCACAATCAAAACCCAAGCTTCATCGCTTGGGTTTTTTCGTATCTAATCCCTCCGTCACGCAGTTGCAGCAGCGCGCGTTTGTCCCTCTTTGCAGTCAAGCTGGAAACATGACCTCGTCAAATATGATGCCGCAATTATTCCAGGATGATGCCCATCTTGAACAGCCGCAACCGCTTACTCCGCAGCAAGCTCAACCGCGCCAGCTACCTCTGAAAGCCGCCGACACGACTGCCGAAAACCCGTGGCCTGTTGCAATCTTAAGCCAAAAGTTCCACAGTGCAGTAGAACGGTGGCCTGCAGCGTGGATTGAGGGTCAAATCGTCGAAATCAACATGCGCCGCGCATCTTCCGGCTACATCACTCTTCGTGATAGCAACGAAGAAGTGTCGATTTCCGTAATGGGCTTCAGCAATTTCGTGCAGCAAGCGCGCGATCTTCGCCAGGGTGACCGCGTAGTCGTTCACGGCAAGGCGGATATTTGGGTAAAAGCCACGCGTTTAAGCTTTGTTGCAGACGAAATCCGCCGCGTCGGTGCAGGCGACTTAAAAGCGCAAATTGACGAGTTGCGAAAAAAGCTTAAGGGCGAAGGCCTGTTTGACGCTGAAAATAAGGTGCCGCTGCCGGAATTTCCTAAGTGCATCGGTCTCGTGTGTGCTCCTCAAGCTCGCGCGGAGGGCGATGTTATTACGAACGTGAATTTGCGCTGGCCTGTTACGCGCTTTAAGGTTGTTCATGCGCACGTGCAGGGCGTGCAGTGCCCGGCGGATATTATTGCCGCAATTAAGCAGCTCGATGCCGATCCAGAGATTGACGTTATTATCGTTGCGCGCGGCGGCGGCAGCTTTGAGGATTTGATTGGTTTTTCGGACGAGGGCGTGGTTCGCGCTACTGCTGCGTGCGTGACGCCGATTGTGTCTGCAATCGGTCACGAGGACGATTGGACGTTGATTGATTTGGCTGCAGACATGCGCGCTTCGACTCCTACGGATGCTGCAAAGCGCGTTGTTCCGGACGTGCGCGAGCAGTGGCAGCTTATTGATAACGCGCTGCAAACTATGCGCATGCGAATTTCTGCGCGCGTTGACAATGAGATTCGCCTCGTTGAAGGTTATGCGAATCGCCCGAGCCTTACGCGCCCGAGCACTATGCTTGAGCCGCACGAGCGCTTGGTTGAGCAGGCTGTTGAGCGAATGCGTCACGGTTTGGTGAGACTTCTTGACGACGCGAGCCTGACTGTTGAGAAAGCTCACGCGAGCTTGACTGCGCTAAGTCCGCAATCGACTTTGAATCGCGGGTACGCTGTTGTGCAGATTAGCGGTGGGCGAGTGCTTGATGACGCGGCTTTAGCGAAAGTTGGCGACGATATGACAGTTACGCTTAAAAGCGGTGTGGTTCTTGGTAAGGTGACTGGAACAAAGTCGACTGGAACAAAGTCGGCTGCCGTAAAGTCAAGTAAGTAATTTTTTAGATATTTTAAATATTTTAGATATAACGAAAGGTTAGATATGAGCGAGAAAGTAACGAAAAAAGCTGAAGAATCAGCAGAAAGCACAGAATTTGCAAGCACTCTTACGAAAGAAGAGCGCGCTGCGATTGAGGCGATGCCGTACGAAGAAGCTCGCGAAAAGCTGGTTCAGGCGGTTCAAGCGTTGGAAGCTGGCGGTTTGACGCTCGACCAGTCAATGCGTCAGTGGGAGATTGGCGAGGCTCTGGCAAAGCGCGCGCAAGGTTTGCTTGCCACGGTTCGCGCCAAGTTGGACGCGGCACAGGCGGAGCAATCGGCAACAGCTGCAACTGCTGGCACGCAGTCTAATCTTGAATCTTGAGCGCGCGCCGCAGTTGCACGCCATGGTGTATAATTGCCATTTGTTGCCTCGGTAGCTCAGTGGATAGAGCACCACTCTCCTAAAGTGGGTGTCGTCAGTTCGATTCTGATCCGGGGCACTTTTATTACTTGTTTGCTTTGTTCGTATTATTAGCGAGTCGCGAAATACTTCCCAATGTTAGGGGATAGTGTTAGATTATTTCTAACTTAAGCGATGATCCGTTATCGGCGGGGAGTTTTCGGAAGAACGGCGAGGATTCTTAAGATTCTCGCTTATTAGAACCGACGGGGTTGGCCCGTACAGCCAAACACGAGAGGCTATGAGAATAGTTCGATTGCGTTATGTACTTGCGTTACACATTTGCGTTACACATTTGCGTTACACGTAATCATCTTATAGCAAGCGAGGTGGTACCGCGGCAGTAACTGTCGTCCTCGCAGGGAAATATTCACCCTGTTGAGCGAGGAGAGCACAGTGAGCGAATCCACTAATCCAGCCGCAAATACGTCTGAAAATCACGTATATCCAAAGGTAAGTGTTTCTGCATCAACGCAAGAAAACGCCGGCGCGCAAGTTGCACCAAATCCTTCCTTCCCAAAGCTTGAAGAATCCGTTCTCCAATACTGGGATGCAAACAACACTTTCCGTAAGTCAATCGAATACCGCCCGTCCGGCAAGGGTAGCCAGAACGAGTTCGTGTTCTTCGACGGCCCTCCATTCGCAAACGGTCTTCCTCACTACGGCCACCTGCTCACAGGCTACGCAAAAGACGTTGTTCCGCGCTATCAGACTATGCGCGGCCGCAAAGTAAACCGCGTTTTTGGTTGGGATACTCACGGTCTTCCAGCAGAGTTGGAAGCTCAGAAGGAACTCGGCATCGAGTCTGTTGAGCAAATCGAAAAAATGGGCATCGCGAAGTTCAACGATGCTTGCCGTGCCAGCGTTTTGAAGTACACCAACGAGTGGCAAAACTACGTACATCGTCAGGCTCGTTGGGTTGATTTTGAGCGCGGCTACAAGACGCTGAACATTCCATACATGGAATCCGTAATGTGGGCATTTAAGCAGCTTTATGATAAGGGCTTGGCTTACAAGGGTTACCGCGTGCTTCCGTACTGCCCTAAGGACCAGACTCCGCTCAGCGCCCACGAGCTTCGCATGGATGCGGACGTGTACCAGAATCGTCAGGATACCACCGTTTCCGTCGCTGTTAAGCTTCGTGACGAAGACGACGCTTACGCAGTCTTCTGGACCACTACTCCTTGGACCGTTCCAACTAACTTCGCAATCGTAGTCGGCGCAGACATCGACTACGTGGAAGTTCGTCCAACTGAAGGCAAGTTCGCAGGCAAAAAGTTCTACATCGGTAAGCCTTTGCTCGGCTCCTACACTAAGGAACTTGGCGAAAACTACGAGGTTGTGCGCGAACTTAAGGGTGCTGAGATGGCAGGCTGGCGCTACTACCCAGTGTTCCCATACTTTGCAAGCGATTCTGCGCTCGCCGAGGGTGGTACTCCTGGTCCTAACGCTTTTACGATTTTCACAGCAGATTATGTTGACACCGCTGAAGGTACTGGCCTTGTTCACCAGGCTCCTTACGGCGAGGACGATATGAACACGCTTAACGCGCACGAAATTCGCAGCGTTGACGTGCTCGACGCAGGCTGCAAGTTTACAAGCGACTGCCCAGATTACGAAGGCTTGTACGTTTTCGACGCCAACTTGCCTATTTTGCGTAACTTGCGTGCAGGAGACGGTCCGCTTGCTCAAATGCCGGAAGATCAGCGCGCGTTGCTATTCCAAGAAAAAAGCTATGTGCACAGCTATCCTCACTGCTGGCGTTGCGCAACTCCGCTTATTTATAAGCCTGTTTCTAGCTGGTTTGTGTCTGTTACGAAGATTAAGAAGCGCTTGCTAGAGCTTAATCAGGAGATTAATTGGATTCCTGGAAACGTTAAGGACGGCCAGTTTGGTAAGTGGCTTTCTAACGCGCGCGACTGGTCGATTAGCCGTAATCGCTTCTGGGGTTCGCCAATCCCAGTGTGGGTGAGTGACGATCCAAAGTATCCTCGCGTAGACGTGTACGGCTCTTTGGAAGAACTTAAGGCTGATTTTGGCGACTATCCGCGCGACGACGACGGCAATGTGAATATGCACCGCCCGTATATCGATCGCCTTACTCGTCCAAATCCAGACGATCCTACCGGAAAGTCGCAAATGCACCGTATTACGGACGTTCTCGACTGCTGGTTTGAGTCTGGTTCCATGCCTTTCGCGCAGTTCCATTATCCGTTTGAAAATAAGGAATTCTTCGAAGAGCACTTCCCATGCGATTACATCGTTGAGTATATTGGTCAGACTCGTGGTTGGTTCTACACGCTTCACATTATGGCTACGGCTCTATTCGACCGCCCGGCTTATAAGAACGTGATTTGCCACGGTATTGTGCTTGGTTCCGACGGTCAGAAGATGAGTAAGCATTTGCGCAATTACCCTGATGTGAACGGCGTTTTCAACGAATATGGTTCTGACGCAATGCGCTGGTTCCTTATGTCTTCGCCAATTTTGCGCGGTGGCAATTTGATTGTGACTGCAGACGGCATTAGGGATACGGTTCGTCAGGTTATGCTTCCAGTTTGGAGCTCGTATTACTTCTTCACGCTGTATGCAAACGCTGCAAACGGTGGTAAGGGCTACGATGCTCGTCGCCTTCGCGCGGACGAGGTTGCAGGACTTTGCAACATGGATCGCTACTTGCTTGCTCGCACGCGTTTGCTTGTTGAGCGCGTAGAAAAGTGCTTGAACGAGTTTGCGATTAGCGATGCTTGCGCGGCAGTTGGCGATTTTATTGACGTGCTTACGAATTGGTATATTCGTGGCAGCCGTGACCGCTTCTGGAATGAAGACGAGACTGCTTTCAACACGCTTTACACTGTTCTGGAAGTGTTCATGCGCACGATTGCTCCTCTTGCTCCTATGGAAGCGGAGGCTGTGTGGCGCGGTCTTACCGGCGGCGAATCCGTGCATTTGGCTGATTGGCCTTATTTGGTTGAGCCTGAGACTCTTTCGGATGGTGAGCCAAATCCTAAGGCTGGCGAAGTTACTGAGCTTGGTGCTGTTCTTGCGCACGACGATGCTTTGGTTGCTGCTATGGATAAGGTTCGCGAGGTTGTGTCTTCTGCGCTTTCGTTGCGTAAGGCGGAACAGTTGCGTGTGCGCCAGCCGTTGGCAAACTTGACTGTTGTTGCAGAAAATACTGCCGCTGTAGAGCCTTACGAGCAGGTGCTTGAGCGCGAGCTTAACGTGAAGAATGTTACATTCTGCACTTTGCAGGGTGCAAGCGAACACGGTTTGAAGATTGTTCACGAGCTTAAGGTGAACGCGCGCGCGGCTGGTCCTCGTTTGGGTAAGCAAGTGCAGTTTGCTATTAAGTCTTCTAAGAGTGGCGATTGGCATGTGAACGAGTCTGGCGCTCCTGTTGTTCAGACTCCAAACGGCGAAGTTGCGCTTGTTGAAGGCGAATATGAGCTTGTTAATCGCGTTGAGTCTTCGGATGCTCAAGCGGCTCAAAATACGGCTTCTGCTGCAATGCCAACTGGCGGTTTCGTTATGCTCGACACTGCTTTGACTAGCGATTTGCTTGCTGAAGGTTACGCTCGCGATGCTATTCGCGCTGTTCAAGATGCTCGTAAGGAGAACGGTTTGGATATTAGTGACCGAATCGCTTTGACTTTGAGCGTGCCAGCTTCGGACGTTGCTAAAGTTGAGCAGTTCCGCGATTTGATTGCGGAGGAGACTTTGGCTACGAGCTTCGAGGTTGTTGAGGCTGATTCTAGCGCAACTGAGCTTAGCGTAACTGTTAAGCGCGCGTAAAACACAACTAACAGCTAGCTAACTAAACAAAACGTGCCGGTGTATTTCAATAATACGTCGGCACGTTTTTGTTTTTATTTATTTCTTTTATTTGACTACCTCGTTGTAGCTATTCTAAAGAATTTCATTATTCTCAATATCCATTCAGGCATAATAAATGTGACGTGCTTTTGTTCATTCGAGTGGTTTTGTATAGTTGGATGTTCCAAATCAAAGTACTCAAGTACGTCTTCACCGTTATCGAATTTTTTATCAATTTCTTTTCCACTTATTTCTTTACTCTTTGTGGTGTTTTTCATAATATTGTTCCTCCTTTTTACGTGATCTTCTTACAGAAATAATACGAATTCGATTATTTCTTTTTGTTATTACCGCAGTCCAATGTTTGCTGTCTATCTTTCCAAAAACTAAGTAGCGAGAGTCATCATTGCCTGAATTTTTGGATTCGATTTCAGTTATTTCATTATTCCAAAGTATTTGAGCTCTTTTGAAACTGATACCGTGTTTAGCTAAATTTTTTAAGCTCTTTGCAGGATCGTATTCAAAATACATCATCACCTTCTATCGTCAATTTTAACGTAAAATAGCATCAACTTGAAGCTATCTTTGTTTGGTGATGTTTATAGTAAATTCTTTAAATTAGTTTTCCTAGATTTTTTACGCATTGTGGTTAAAGGCTATTTATAGAAGCAAGCTCAATGCGACACTCTACTTCCTAAAGTTCTATGGGTTCCTATAGTCTCGATAAGACAACAATACAAATTTTTACTCGATTTGTATTTTGCGTTAATTTATATTGCATGATATTCAAAAAGAAAGTGCAGGTGACGAAATGAGTAAAGATGAGAAGGGTCGGTGTATTTCGTTCACGCTATAAGCGTGATTCATCTGGCGTCACCGTTCTTGCAAGGACTAATACCGGCATTGTTGCTGGAACTGTAATTATTGCTATTTTTGCGATTTTGGCTATTTTTGCCGACGTTTTTACAGCAATTACTGGCAATAATCCTTACTCTGAGCATCCGGAAATATTAGATTCCAACTCAGTTCCAGTAGGCCAGGGGGGTATTAGTTTCCAACATTGGTTCGGTGTAACTCCGCTTCGTGGTCTTGATATTTTCGCGATTATTTCGCATGGAGCGCGCGTTTCTCTTGGGATTGGCATTGCTTCTACTGTAATTTCGCTATTTCTTGGCATTCTAATCGGCATGATTGCAGGGTATTTCGGTGGTTTCGCAGACACTTTGCTTTCTCGCACGATGGATGTGTTCTTCGGTTTTCCATTCCTGATTTTTGCAATTGCGCTGTCTGCAGTTGTGCCGCAAAATTTCCCGCGGCCGATTCTGCTAACGCTTGTTTTAGGCTTCTTTGGCTGGCCAAGCATCGCTCGTTTGGTTAGAGCGCAAACGCTTTCGCTAAAAACTCGCAATTTCACTGTGGCTTCTTACGTAATGGGTGCGAACACATGGCATATTTTGCGTGAGCAGATAATGCCTAATATGTTGCCTCTTCTTTTGGTGAATGTGACTTTTCTTATTCCTGGTCGCATTGGAGCGGAGGCTGCGCTGTCGTTCCTTGGTGTTGGCATGAATCCGCCTTCGCCTTCGTGGGGACGCGCTATTGCGGATGCAGTTCAGTGGGTTTTGGTTGATCCTTGGTATCTTCTTTTCCCTGGAATTGCGCTCTTCTTGCTTACTTTCGGCTTTAATCTCGTTGGTGACGGTTTGGCTAGTGCTCTTCAGCCGCGAGCTTCCAAAAAGGCGGTGACGGAATGAGTAACAAGCAAAATACTCAAAATACGCAGAATGCGCAAAATGCGCAACAAAATATAATCAATACACCGAAAATCAGCATTAATAAATCTGCTGCCAATTCGCGAATAATCGGCAAGATTTCCGATTTTCTTGTTTTTATTGGCAAGCGCGCAGCAAGCGCAATACTTGTTTTAACGCTGATTGCAGTCGTGCTATTCCTTATTTTCTTTATGCTTCCTGCCAATCCTGCGCAACTTGCTTGCGGAAAGCCTTGCACTCCTGAGCGTTTGGCTCGAGTTTCCGCATTTATGGGCACGGACGCGCCTTGGTATGAGCAACTTGGCAGTTATATTCGTGGCATATTCTTCGGGCGCAAGTTCACAAATAGTGCTGGAGCTACTATCGTGTGCGCTGGTCCATGTTTAGGATGGTCGTTTACGCTAAACGAGCCTGTAACTAATCTTATTATGAGTCGTTTCGTGGTAACTGCTTCGTTGGCAACTGGTGCTGCGGTTCTTTGGCTTACTGTGGGCGTTGCAACTGGAGTTATTTCTGCTGCAAAAGAAGGATCTTTTATTGACCGCGCGCTTCGAGCGCTTTCGTCTGTAGGGATTTCATCTCCAGCATATTTAATTGGAATGCTTGCAATACTTGCTTTTGCAGTTTATTTGCCGATTTTTCCTACGGGTGGTTACATAAGTTTTGCGGAAAGTCCTTTAGATTGGCTTCAACACCTGCTTCTTCCGTGGCTTGTTTTGGTGCTTCTTAACGCGGCATACTATACGCGACTTACTCGCGCTCACATGCTTGACGAGTTGCAGCAGGATTATATGCGTACTGCTTTAGCTAAGGGCATGCCGCGTTCGAAAGCTATAACGCGTCACGCGATGCCTAATGCGATGCTTCCTGTGCTGACTATGTTTGGCTTGGATTTGGGCGGTTTGCTTGGTGGTGCTGTAATAACTGAGCGCGTTTTCTCTATGCAAGGTTTGGGTTCGCTGCTTCTTGATTCGGTGAAAAATCTTGATTTGCAGGTGCTTGTTGGTGTGACGCTGTTTGCGGCTGCGCTTGTGATTGTTGCGAATCTTGTGGTTGACGTCTGTTATCGCTTCGTTGATCCTCGCGCCGCAGTCTGTTAGTGCTTTTTGAGTGAAATTGTTAGTGGGCGAGTACTAAGCGCTTGCGTCTGCTTGATGCTGCTCGTGTCAGCTCGCTCACTTTTTCTCAAGTTCAAAAATGTTAAACAGCATATGCGCGAGTTTTAAAGAATTAAATTTTAAATATAAAAGATTAAAGAAATAAGGGGATTATTATGTTCATTTTCAAAAATAATACGGTTTCAAAGAAAATTTTTGCTTCAACAGCAGCTTTTTCACTACTTACAATTTCACTATTTTCGCTTTCAGCTTGCACAAATTACAACTCTGGGAAAACAAGTATTACGAACGCTTCTGTGCTAAATTCTAATCCGAAAAAAGGCGGAACTCTTACAATATTTACGTCAAATACGAATATGAATTTCGATCCAGCTCGCAGCCAAGGTTTGCCGATTACGTCGAATAATTTCATATTCCGCGCGCTTACAACTTGGAAAGTGAGTCCAAATTCAGTCGACGAAACGCGCGTTGTTCCAGATTTGGCAACGGATACCGGCACCACAAGCGACGGCGGCAAAACTTGGAAGTACACGCTTAAGAAGGGTGTCAAGTACGAAGATGGAAGTGAGATTACTTCGCGTGATATTAAATTCGGCATTGAGCGCTCTTTTGCTGATTCTTTAAGCGGCGGTTTTAGCTACCATAAGACTCTTCTTGTTGGTGGAGAAAATTATGACGGTCCTTTTAGTGGAAAGTCGCTTGATTCCATTGAAACTCCAGACGATCAAACTATTATTTTCCACTTAAAAGCTCCGTTTGCAGATTGGCCTTGGGTTGCGTCTTTGGCAGCATTTGTGCCAGTTCCAACGAATTCTGGCGACGCGCAAACGTATTCAAAGCATCCTAAAGCTTCCGGACCATACCGAATTGTGCAAAACGAAGTTGGAAAGCAAGTTGTAATGCAACGCAATAAGTATTGGGATTCCAAGCTCGACAGTACTCGCACAGCCGGTCCTAATGAAATTGTGTGGAAACTTGGTTCGGATACTACTGTTTCAGCTCAGTCGATGATTCAAGGAAATTCGGATACAAAATCCGCATTTTTGGCTGATTTCGTGCCGCCTGCTCAGCTTGCGCAGGCTCAAGCAAACCCTAAGTCACGAAGCTTGCTCACTACAAGTAGTGACGGTGCTCTTGAATATTTGGCTATGAATACGCGCAGAATAACGGATATCAATATTCGAAAAGCGATTCAGTATGCGGTTGATAAGCAGTCGTACCGCACTGCGAAGGGCGGCTCAATTGCTGGCGGTTTTGCGACAACGCTTATTACGCCTGGTATTTCGGGCAGGAAGCAGTTTAATTTGTATTCTGAAGATCCTCGCGGAAATGTTGAGAAAGCTAAACAACTGTTGAAAAAATCGGGTCAAACTGGTATTAAGTTGAGCCTTATTGCGCGTCCGGATCAAACGCAAGTAGCTTCTTCTGTGCAATCCAGCTTGCAGCGCGCCGGCATAAAAGTAACTATTAAAACCGTTGACGCAGTAAACTTTACGGACGCAATTACGTCAAATTCCGGAGATTACGATTTGGCTTTGGCTTCGTGGCAGCCTGATTTTCCTTCTGCTTTTGCGAATTTGGGACCGCTTTTTGATTCTTCGCAAATTGGCGGCGGTAACTGGAATATTTCTCGTTATTCGAATCCTAAAGTAGATGCCCTGCTTAGAAAAGCAATACAAACTGTTGACTCGCACGAAGCGGAAAAATTGTGGCAGCAAGCAGACCGCACTATTATGGCTGATTCGCCGGTTGTGCCGCTTATTTACTCGCATAATACGTTTATTCACGGAAGTGACGTGGAGAATTTCTACATCGGAAGTTTCCCTGCGTACCTAAATTACGCCGCTGTATCTTTGAAGAGGTGATTAGTTGTGACTGGTGCGAAAGAAGAAGTTGTTATAAGTGTCGACGGAATGTCGATTTCGATTGGCGGTCGTCAAATTACGCGAGATATATCGTTACGTATGAGTGCGGGCGAAGTTTCGGCTTTAGTGGGTGAGTCCGGCTCCGGAAAGTCGCTTACTGCACTGGCTCTTATGGGTTTGCTTTCAGACTCTGCGAAAGTTGAAGGAAGCGCGCTTCTTAACGCTACTTATGCCAACGAATCTGCCATAGATTTACTAAGCGAAAATGCGCCTTACGATTTGATTCGCGGTGGTATGATTGGCATGATTTTTCAGGAGCCGTCCAGTGCGTTTAATCCTGTGAAAACAATTGGCAAGCAAATAGAAGAAGCGCTAATATATCATCCTGAAAAAGCAGGAAAACTTAGCCAAAGAGAGCGTAAGAAGCGTGTTATTTCGCAGCTTCTCGAGGTTGAGTTGAGTGATGCTGAGCGCGTGTATCGTTCTTATCCGCATGAGCTTTCTGGCGGCCAACTTCAGCGTGCGATGATTGCTATGTCTTTAATAAATCGTCCACAAGTTTTGATTGCAGACGAGCCTACAACAGCACTCGACATCACCACGCAACGAGATATTTTACGTCTTATACGTAATTTGTCGGAGAAATTACATCTTGCTGTGTTAATTATTACGCACGATATGAGTGTTGTGCGCGCGCTCGCGGATGAAATGTATGTAATGCAAGGCGGAAATATTGTGGAATTTGGCGAAGTTCAGCATATTTTTGCGAATCCTAAGCACGAATATACGCGCACTTTGCTAGATTCTGTTCCTAAATTTGATATGCAATATGCTTCAAGTGGTGGTTCTTATGAAAGTATAGAAGAAGTAGCAAAAGCGATTGCTAAGAATATTGCTAAGAATATTGATGAATCTCCAGAATCTGAATCTCCAG
>NQOP01000002.1:59006-60603 GCA_003585845.1 Bifidobacteriaceae bacterium NR021 | reverse complement strand
ACTAACGCAAACTTGCGCATTAACTCTGGCTCTACACTAGCTTTAGTCGGGGAGTCTGGAGCTGGAAAAACCACTATTGCAAAGCTTATTTCTGGGCAAATCAAACCAAATTCAGGATTAGTGCTACTTAATGGAGAAAACTTAAACAGATTAAACAGTAAAGCTCGACGTCAAGCATTATCGCGAATTGGATACGTTTTTCAAGATTCAGGTTCCGCACTAAATCCGCGTAAAACCATTGGCTGGAGTATTGCAGAACCATTACTTTTACACACGAATCTTGATGCCAATGAGCGTTTAGAGCGCGTTGAAGAAATGCTTAATCAAGTACAAGTGCCAGTTGAATTAGCAAGCCGTTTTCCTCACGAGCTTTCAGGAGGTCAAAGACAGCGCGTAGGTATTGCGCGAGCGTTAATTTTACAGCCTTCTCTGCTTATTGCGGATGAGCCAACTTCTGCGCTTGACGTAACAGTGCAACGTCGTGTACTTAACTTATTACATGATTTGCAACAAAAATACCGTTATGCATGCTTGTTTATTACTCATGATGTTGGCGTTGTGCAAGAAGTTGCTAGCGAAGTTGCCATAATTAGAAATGGCAGCGTTCAACATATTTCCTAGCATGTTTTCCTAGTATGTTGAGGCTCGCCATTACGATAGTAAGCGTTTTTAGGAGGTAGCGTATGGCATCGTCGGCAGCAATTGGCGTTTTTGATTCGGGGCTTGGGGGAATTTCCGTAGCTCGTCAGTTGCATGCTGCTCTTCCGCATGAGCGAATTGTTTATTTCGGCGACTCTGCAAACGCGCCATACGGCATTAAAACTCCTGAAGAAGTTAAAAAGCTAAGCTTCGCAATCGTCGAGCATTTTGTTCGTCTAAATGTAAAAGCCATCGTAATTGCTTGTAATACCGCCACTTCCGCAGCTGTGAACGATTTGCGAGCGCATTACAATATACCTATCATAGGTATGGAGCCGGCGCTTAAATTAGCTTGCGATTTAGGCAAAGGTGAGTCTCAGCGCGTAATCGTGGCTGCAACTCCTCTCACTCTTCGCGAGCGCAAGTTTGCGGATTTGCTGCAACGTTTTTCGCAAAATAACACGATTTTTTCGCAGCCTTGTCCTGATTTAGTGCGTATTGTTGAGCGTGGGGAGCTTAATAATCGTGATGTAGTTTTTGCTGCTCTTCACAAGTATTTCGACGAGTATGATTTAGACAGTATTGATTCGGTTGTGCTGGGCTGCACTCATTTTGTGTTTTATAGGGATTATTTCCGCGAGTTTTTGCCTGCGCGCACGAATATTGTTGACGGCAACGAAGGAACTATTAATCATTTGCGCAAAATATTGGAACTTAATAATGAGCTTGCAAGCGATTCTCAAGAAGGCAGCATAACTCTTACTAATTCGGATACAAGCTTGCGCATGCAGCAACTTGCGAAGAGCTTGTGCAAGTAATCTAATAAATTAGTAAAAATAATCTTGTAGGTTATTTTACATATTAATTGCTTCGTTATTCAGTCGTGTGGATATTCGTGTGGTAGAGATTTGAGATTTTTCGCACTGAGCGCGGACGCTCGCGCGGGTAACGCGCTTGC
>NQOP01000002.1:58053-58141 GCA_003585845.1 Bifidobacteriaceae bacterium NR021 | reverse complement strand
GAAGTCCACTGGACTTCCAACTTAAGCGAGTTTCCGCTCCGAGTTGCCTTCGCGCGCTACGCTTTAAGCGCTTCGGCAGGTCGTCGCG
>NQOP01000002.1:47532-57222 GCA_003585845.1 Bifidobacteriaceae bacterium NR021 | reverse complement strand
CTGCTGATTCGCCAAGCGAAGAAGAAAAATCGAAAAATCTCTGCGATAAAACGAGGTTATTAATGGTTAGCACGCAGAGTTTGGGGGATTTCTCTACGAGCGCTAAAAGAGGACTGAGAAGCTACATTCTTTAAAGAAAGGCGAACACACTGAACTCTTTTAGCAGCCAGAGCGCACGAAGGACGGGACGCGCGAGGAGAGAAAACCCCCAAAACTCGCGCCACGTTAAACAAAATGTAATATAACCTATAAATTAGTGACTAGTTTACCCAAAAATAACTTTCGCATACTGGCTTAAAATAAGCGTAACTAATACCGCAATCCAAAGCACGTCTATTAGCAAGTCGTATCGCAAACGGTAGTAGCTTTCAACCAAGATAAAACGCTTAACAAGCAACTTTTGCGAACTTACGCTTGCGTGGGTCAACGATATAAATTGCATTGTTGTGGAGAACATAAGCACAATGCACCACGGGCACAACGCGTGAATTACGAACATAGATTGCGAAAACAGCCAGTAAGCGTAGGCAAGCGCGCATAATCCGCCAAGCCAAGTGCAAATTGCAAACCATCGCGGTACGCGTACGCGAATCATTCCAATAACTGCGAGCGTTACGAATACGCTTTCTGCAGCAATTCCAAAGAATGCGTTTGGGAAGCTTAATTCGCCAAATTTCACAATTTCTGCCTGCCAAGTTTGCGCAACTCTAGAGCAGGATACTACGGTATTGAAGTCGCAACTGAGCAGCTTATTAGGTTTGCGCGCTAAAGCAAGAGTTTCAGCAGAAAGTATAAGCGAAGTTACGAGTGCTACTGCAGAGAAAAATAGCATAACGCCATACGTCCATGCTGCAGAGTGCCTCCATCCGCTAAGTGTTGTTTCATAGTCTTCTTTAGCGGCGTCAGTTTGCTCCATTGCTGCTCCTAAAAGTTACTAATTGCGAATAATGTGAATAATAACAAATAATAGCAAATAATTATGTGCGCATATTCATTTCTCGTTACATGGCACAGTTTACGATGATTACATGACCGCAATAAGCAACAACCAACGTGACGCATCAAATCATGCTAGCGATAGTAACTCCAGCATGATGAATTTTGCGCGCGAACGCTGGGATTTGCACTGTCATACTGTTTATTCAGACGGCACTGCAACTCCAGAAGATTTAATTACGCAAGCTAAAATCGTTGGTTTGCAAGGTGCTGCTATTACTGACCACGACACAACTGCAGGATGGCATGATTTTCAAGAGGCTGCTAAAGCTTCGAATATGCCAGTATTATTTGGTTCGGAGATTACTGCGCAAGACTCAAGCGTGTTTGTGCACATGCTCGCATACCAGTACAATCCGCAAAATAGCATGATTGTGAGTATGTTTGAGCTTACTAGGAAGCGTCGTTTTGATCGCACAAAGCGTATGGTTGAACGTATGTCGCGCGATTTTCCAATTACTTGGGATGATGTTTTAGCTCAAGCTAAGCTTGGTGACTTAACTACAATCGGGCGGCCGCATATCGCTGATGCTTTAGTAAAAGCTGGCGTGTATAAAACGCGTTCTGAAGCTTTTGCTGGGCCTATCTCTCCGTGCAGCCCGTACTATATACCAACTCCTTCTCCAAATGTTCGTGAAGTTATTGAGGCTGTTAAAGATGCTGGGGGAGTTGTTGTTATTGCGCATCCTGCTGATCCTACGCGTAACCGCGTGCTTCTTTCGGACAATCAAATTATATCGTTTGCTAAAGCTGGTCTTGACGGTTTAGAAGTGTATCATCGCGGAAATTCTAAAGCACAGCGTGAAAGACTGCTTTCTTTAGCGAGTAAGTGCGATTTGCTTGTGACGGGCGGCTCAGATTGGCATGGCTATGGTAAGCCAAATCGTTTGGGCGAAGAAACAACAAGCCGCGAAGTAGTATCGGAAATACTCTTGCGCGGCTATAAGCTTTAAAATGTTGCTGTAAAGTTTCTGGCGTGGTGTGTGCAGCAGCGCAAAAGCTAGTGTTCGCTAATCAACAGGAATCAGCGTCAGCAGAGCAATGCTGCAAAGCTTCAGAAGGTTTGGATAGAGTTCGCTATTTTAGTTGAGGGCTCCGAAACCTACAGAATGCTTTGGCGTATCGCCGATGAGCGCGTAAGACAATGACGAAGCTGAGACCATAATAGTGCGCCCATTTACGTCCGTAAACTCAAGCATATCCTTGGAATCGTTAATCACTTTGCGCACTTCTTCTGCGCTTTGGTTGGTTTCAAAATCGATGGAATCAGAAACGTTTTTTACTCCTAAAACAACTCGCATACATGCTCCTTTTTGCTTTATTTTTTACGCTATTTATCGTTTTAATTAGTATTTAGTATTTTATTTATCTTAGTCTAAGTCTGCTTGTGCGTCGCGCATCGCTCGTTCTTCACGCTCTAGCAGAGGGATGATTACGGTTTCTGGTTTATCGTCATAGTCTTGCATATTTTTTTCTTCATCTTCAGAAAGTTTTGAGTCAGAAGAAGTCTCGTTTGCACTATCGACCTTACTGTCACGCTCAGCTATAACTTCATCCTTAACCTCAGAGTCATTGTTGTTCTTGGCGTCCTTAGCCTCCTCATCGCCACCAGCGTCACCAACGTTTTCAGGCTCATCATTAGCATCGCTATCAGCAGATTTACTCATTGCAGTTTGCACAATAGTTTCTGCGGTTTCGTGTGCTGTTTGAGTTTCTACATGAGTAATTACTTGAGTTGCTGTGTCGTCAGCGAGTTGTGCTGCTTTTTCAGCTTCCTCAGCGTTAGCTGCGTTTGTGCCAGCATACTGAACTTTGCGCTCATGAGTATCGTCGCTTATAGTTTTGTTGCTATCGTAAGTTTCGTCTTGAGCGTTATTTAATTCAGTATTTCCTTCTGCAGCAATGTCTCGCTCATTAGTTTCGTCGCTATTTTCAGCGTTTGGTTGGTTTTCAGCAGAATTATTCTTAGAAATTTGGCGACTTTGAGTATTGTCATTTTCAAGAAGCGTTCCGACTGTAATAGTCGAGGCAGGATTTCCTGCAGCACGACCAGTTTTAGCAGCTTGTGCATTGCTAATACGACTAAGCTCGTGCGCTAAACGCTCAACTTGAGCCTTAAAACGCATAATGCTGGTGTTATCTGCTCGTTGCAAAGCTTGAACAAAATCGCCAACTTGTTCCATTTGCAGCCACAAGTTTGCGCGGAGCATAATCAAACTATCTAAACGAGAACCCATAATTCTACCGTATGCAGAAAGCACTGCGTTTCGGCGCTGCTCGTTAAGTTTTGCAAAAATCCAAGCCAAGTCGCGCGCAGGATCGTTAATTTGCATTCTTTGCCAATTTGTTACAGCAGTAATCGTTGAGCCGGTAAACAAGATGTCGCCATCCATAAAACCGCCGTGTACTGGGCAAGTTTCAAATGACCACAATCCTTCAGTTTCCAACACTCTTGACCAACTGTCAGTAATTTCGGTTGGAATATGACCGGCTTGACGAAGTCTTTTAATCCAACCTGTTAACTGTGCGCGAATTTGACCAGTAGTAAAAGCAGGGTATTTTCCGCGCGTTACGAAAGTAGGGCGCAAACGATGAATGGCGCCGATTGCAGTTCCAACATTTGCGCAATCGTCGGTAGTAAGAAGACGCAAGTCGCGAGCGCTACCTTCAAGATGCTCGCAAATAAGCACAGTGTCTTCATCGTTGTCGTTGGCAATAATGCTTGACATCCGTGCAGATTGCTGTTGCGTAGATTGCTGTTGTGCATATTGCTGAGTGCCAGCAACTGTAGAATTTTCAGCGGTTACATTATTTGCAACATTTCCAGCGTTATTATTTGCATCTTCGCGTTTTCCTGGCATAAACGTGAGCATAGTGTCGTAGGCGAATCCCAAAGCTGCCAAATCTTTACTGTGCTCAAGAGTCCATGCTGCACGAGCTCGGTCACGCAAACGCTTGCGACCTTTACTATCCGCACTGATAAAAACGTCGTAAAGTTTACCGGAAATATCTTGCACAACGGCGTGAGAAATTCCAGCCGCGGTATCAGTGGCATTAACTTGCTCACTTTGGCGCGTTCCTGCAAACTGTACTTCGGGCATGGCTGCAGATGCCAGTGCTGCCAACTTGAATCTACTGAGTTGTGTCACACTCCCACAGTAATACAAAGCACCGAAATTTTGCCAATTTTTTGTAAGTTATGCACATATTTTTATTCTTGTTGCGTAAGCGTTGTTATTGCTGCAACAATAGAATTATGAATTCTTCACCAGAAACTTCGCAAGTGACTTCGCAAGTGACGTCTAAAACTTCGCAAGTGACTTCTCCAGAAGCACTTTTAGACGGGTTGGATGATTCGCAACGCGAAGCTGCTACCGCGCTAGAAGGGCCTGTGCGCATTATAGCTTGTGCAGGAGCTGGTAAAACGCGCACTATTACGCGCAGAATTGCGTATGCTTGCGCTACTGGTAAGTGGAATCCTGAAAGAGTTTTGGCAGTTACTTTTTCTGTAAAAGCAGCTGCGGAAATGAGATCGCGTATTGAGGCTCTTGGTGTAAGTAATGTTGGATGCGTCTCAACATTTCATTCTGCAGCTTTGCAACAAATTCGCAGCGTGTGGAACGACGTCTGTTCAGCACAATTCCCGTCAATTATGAATGATTCTCAGCAAATCATAGCTTCTGCGCTTAAGCGTTATCCAGATTTTGCGGATGTGACTTTGTTGCAAACTCGCGATATTTTGGCAGAAATTAATTGGGCGAAAGTTTCGCTTATTGCGCCTGACGATTACTTGCGTGTGTGCGCTTCTACGCATCGTTTGCCTCCTGCAGGTTTAGAGCCAGAGCAATTTGTCGATATATATGAAGCTTATGAAACCGAAAAAAATGCGCATAATTGCATCGATTTTAACGATATTCTTCTACTTTGCTGCCATATTTTACGAAATTTTCCGGAAGCTGCAAACCGTATTAAGCAATCAATCGGATGGATTACAGTTGATGAATATCAGGATGTGTCTCCTTTACAGCACGAATTATTGCGATTATGGATGGGGCAGAACCGCGATATTTGCGTAGTGGGCGATCCTGCGCAAACAATCTACTCGTTTGCAGGTGCGAATAGTTACTATTTGCTTTCATTTCCGCAAGAATTTGCGCCTCTTGGTGCGGATATTAGTTTGAATACTGACTACCGCTCCACAGAACGCATCGTAGGCCTTGCTAATAGAGTGCTTGCTGCTTCTGCGTATAAAAAGGATTACGTAAAAGTTAAAGCTGCAACGAAAGGTGGCATTCGCGTTAGTCAGCAAGTTTTTGCCACCGATGTTGAAGAAGCTTTGGGCGTAGTTGAGCAAATTGCAAAACTTGTAAAAAGCGGTGCTGCGCATCTTGGGGAGTGTGCAATACTAACGAGAACCAATGCTCAACAGCAAGTAGTTTGTAAAGCATTAAAAGCAGCAAAACTTCCGTATCGCGTGAGAAAAGACGTGGGGTGGCAGCGAAATGTTTTAGAGGATGCGCAAAGCTATGGTGCTCAAGGTGTTTCTGACGTTTTTGCATCTTCTAATATTTCAACTGTTACTGTTTCAACTATTCATGCTGTTAAAGGTTTAGAGTTTGCGCATGTTTACGTAATTGGCTGTTCTGAAGGTCTTATTCCTTTTGGCTCTACGGCTGATGACAGTGCTTTGGAAGAAGAGCGCAGACTTATGTACGTTGCAATAACTCGCGCAGAAAAGACTTTGCATCTTTCTTACGCTTCTAGAAAAGACAGTGGAACTGGCATGAATCGTGTGCCTAGCCGCTTTCTGGTTTAATCTCGCGGCATAAACTTTACGCTCGTGCACAGTTTATGCCGTTTTTTTTTTGCTCTCAGCCGACTTTTCCTTTACATGGCTGCACAGTTTATGCTGTTTTGAGCGTTGAGGTCGACTATCCAGCTGGATTGTTATTGAATCAGGAGTTTTACAAGAGTTTTATTCGCCGTCAGCATCAGTTTTGTCGGAATTGCCGGATTTGTCGGAATTACCGGATTCGTTGCCAGTTTCGTTACCGGTTTCGCTGTTTTGCTTCTTTTGGCGCGCATCCTCTTCCAAAAGCTTGCTAAGTTCAGCATCCCAATCATTTGTGCCTAAATCGTCTTCTGTTAATTTTTCAAAAGATTTTTCGATAGGCGCATTTTCGATAGCATTAGCAGTATTTTTGTTACTTTCGTAACTGTCTGTACTTTCGTGACTTTCGCTAGTTTCGCTAGTTTTTTCAGTTGCTTCGCTAGTTTGATTAGACTGAGTTTCTGTTGCATTTTTTGCAGCAGTTTCCGTTGCATCCTCAGCATCGATTTCCTTCGTAACTTCGTCACCAGCGTTACCTGCGTCACCTGCGTTACCAGGTTTACCTTCATTACTAGCGTCTTTCGTAACTTCGCTAGCTTCCGGCAAAGTTGGCAATAAATCTGGATGACTCCACAAGCTATCTCGCTCTTCAATACCGCGCTCGCGAGTCAACTTTTCCCACAATTGTGATGCTTCGCGCATACGACGAGGGCGCAAATGTAAACCAAGTAACGATTCAAACGTCACTTCTGCAGGTCCTCCTGCAGCTCGCTCGCGACGCATCATCTCTCGCAACTGCTCAATGTGCACAATATGAGCCATTCCAGATTGCCATGTAACGCAATCAACCCAACCTTCAACAAGCGCAAGTAGAGTTTCCAAACTGTGCAAAGCTTGACGCTGCTCTTCAGAATCATTGCTGCCAATATTTTGCAAATTAACAGCTCCCGAAATTGCTTCCGGATTCATTGTTTCCACGTCGCGAAGCTGTTCTTCCATAGCTTCTAAATCAATGCTTATTCCGTTTGCGTACTTAATAATCAGCGCTTCAAATCGTGGCATAAGCCATGGCACGGATGCAAATAATCTTGCGTGTGCAGCTTCTCGCAAAGCCAAATAATTCATGACTTCTGTAATATCCAATTCCCACACTTTTGCATACTCAATGCAATTATATGGAATTAATCCGCCTGCGGGATTTTGCAAAAGCGCAAGACCTTGATCAAAACTGCCGTGCACTTCGTGTGAAAGTGCTCCAGCTGCTTGACCTAGTTGCATAGCAAACGAAGTGTTTCCAAGCAGTTTCATTAGTTGCGCTGGATTATTCATTCCTTCAGGCAGCGGAATTGGCACAACTCCTGCAAATAATCCTTTTACTTCAGCATCATCCACATCGCGGAATCGCTCCTCAATAACAGAAGTGAGTGCTTCGTTTACTGATTTTGCAACAGGATTAGCGAATTTAACCCAAGCTTCCAGAGTTTTTTCTACCCAATCAGCTCTAGACAATACTTCCGGCGTTCCAGGAGCAGGATTGAAATTGCACGTTATATCTAGCCACAAGTTCGCTTGGCTTAAAGCTCTTCGTGTGGCATCTGCTACGTCTGCATTTACATTTCCTTGATCGCCATTAGCGTGTTGTAAAGCAATAGATTGCGCTAACTTGCGATTAATTGGCCCTTCTTCAAGTGTTGCTTCCATTTCGTACGGATTATTAAGACCACCTGCGCTGAAAGCTTGCATCATTCCGCGAACTTCGTCTGGTTTAGGAAGCTTATCTGGATTCTGATTTAAGAGTTGTTCGCGTAGCTCAAAAGGAAGCTGATCAAGTTGTTTCCATGCTTCTTCTCCTTGTATTGGCCCAAAGCATTCAATGAGCCATTGGTGAATTGCATCGTCATTCATGAGCGTATCCTTCTCGTGCCACGTGTTGCATAATTTACAGTTTTTTATTCTACTCGATAATATGGTTTTATGCGCTATAACTTGCGTGCAAATATATTTTAAAGCAAAACTATATAGGGCTTGTGTCATGATACAAGCATGTTTCGCTTTTCTACAGGTACTAATGTATTCCGTGCGTGTTTTAGATTCTTGCGCTCGCTGCTTCATGCTTTAGTTTCGTACATTACTTCGCATTCTTTGCGATATTTTGCAGGATTCTTTACAGTAATTGTTGCGATTTTTGCGTTGTCGCTTCCAAGCGCATATGTTGTAGAAGAGCCTGGTCCAACGCAGGATGTTTTAGGATCCCTATCAAATACTCCTGTGATTGATATGTCTGGTTCTCGAGTAAAAGAGAATCATGATACTGGTAAGTTATTGTTGATTACTGTCAATGTTTCTGGTGTTCCTGGATATGAGGTTTCAACATTTTATTCATTGGCTTCATGGATGGATCCTCATAAAAGTTTGCTGCCTCGTGAAGCTATCGTGCCAGTAGGGCAGAGCGCTGACGAGTATGAGAAGGAATCCACAAACGAGATGGATGATTCGCAAAGCCTTGCTCAAAATGTTGCATTACAGTACGCGTCTAAGCATCTTGGAATTAAAAAAGAAGATGTAAAAGTTCGTTTACATATTGAAGATATTGGTGGACCGTCTGCTGGAATGATGTACACTCTAGGAATTCTTGACAAACTTACTCCTGAACAAGAAACTGGTGGTAAGACGATAGCTGGAACTGGAACTATTGAAAAATCGCAAAAAATTGGCGAAATTGGCGGTATTCGGTTAAAGATGATTGCAGCTAAAAGAGATGGAGCCACTTGGTTTTTAGCACCTTACGATAATTGCAATGAAGTTGTTGGGCATGTGCCACAAGGCTTGCGCGTTGTAAGTGTAAAAACATTGGATGATGCTTACAAAGCGTTAAAAGCTATTGGTTCTGGTCGTGGGGCAGATAAATTGCCAAGTTGCAATGTGAAATAAAAAAAATAAATAAAAAACTAAATAAAGACAGAAAATAAATAAAAAGAAATAAATAAAAAGCAGAAAGTGGGCGATGAGGGACTCGAACCCCCGACATCCACCGTGTAAAGGTGGCGCTCTAGCCAGCTGAGCTAATCGCCCGTTTGCAACAAATTAAAAACATACATGATGGTGTGTACGAATGCAACGTGTGGCGCGCGTCGTAACAATCGCGTACAGTATACTGAATAAGAACATGTGCTCAGGAGGTCGATATTCGATGGCTCAGAAACCTGATACCGCTCGTAATGCTTCAGCAATGGAGCGTGTGGGTAAGCGTAAGTTAGGATATAACGTCGCGCAGGTGAATGCTTTTCTAGAGCGCGCTCACACTTTGTACGAAAGTGATGAAGCTCGACTCACGCAGAAAGATATTCAAGAGGTTTCTTTTGACTTGGAGCGTAATGGTTACGTTATTGGTCAAGTTGATGCTGCGTTGTCGCGTTTGGAACGTGCGGTAGTAGATAAGTGCACTGAGCAAGAATTGGCGCAATGCGGACGAGTTGCATGGAAAGCTCGTGTAGAAGCGCTTTATCGTAAACTTTTGCAACATGCTCAAAGAGATTATCGCGATCGTTTTGATCGTGGTTCTTCGCGTCGCCCGTCTTATGCGCGTAAACAAGTGGATATTATGGTCGATCAAGCGTTAGATAAGATTGCTCTTATGCTTGGTCATGAGCTTGAGTGGGAAACTGACAAAGAAACATTGCAAGATATTGATTCTGCTTATGTTTCCAATGTGATTTTTACGCAAAAGAACGGTAAGCACGGTTATGATGAGCGCCAAGTTGACTACTATTTAAACGCTTGTGTGCGTTTGCTTAGCAGCTTGGAATCTTTTGAGCGTGTAGAACAGTATGTTGATGCGGATAATAGTAGTTCTTCATACTCTC
>NQOP01000002.1:43756-46768 GCA_003585845.1 Bifidobacteriaceae bacterium NR021 | reverse complement strand
TCCTGTAACTAAAGTTGAAGAGCCTGCTAAATCTTCAGAATCTACGGAATCTTATAACCATTATGAAGAGCCTGTTCCATCATTTGCTCCTTCAATAAAGCCTGCATCTGATTTCAGTGCTGCTTCTGCTGCTTCTTCTGCTTCTGCCACTGCACCTTCAGCTTCTTCAATATTCAAACCTGTTGAGGATGCTGTGGAAGATGAAGACACTGCGGATAGATTGCCTAAGATTGCACCTCGCTCAATACCTAGCGTGCCAAATCACGATAAACAAAGCATTTTTGCTCCTGTAGATTATGTTAATCAAGATTCTAATGATTCGTTTGAAGCGTTAAATAAGTCTGAGCGCGCAATATTTACACCTCATGCTGCTGCAAGTAAGCCTTCTAATGTTCTTAACGATACTGATAGCAATGACGAGCTTTTGCAAAGCGCTACAGTAATGCGAAACTCTTCTGAAGCTTCTGTGCTACCTCCTTCTTTCACTCCTGCAGCTCGTAATCGCAATAATTCACCTGCACCTATGCCGGCACCTGCTCCTGCTCCGGCTGAGTCAATTCCATCATTTGCTCCTCAAGATACTGCACAGCACTCGTCGCAGCATTCCTCGCTTAATATTCCGGAGTTGCATGTTTCTAATTTGCAGCCGAGTAAGCCATTGAGTTTAGATATTCCAGATTTGTCATTCCCAATTATTGGTCATATTGATGAATCTACTAATTTCGGTAGATCTTCTCAAAGTGACGACGATTCGGAAAATAACGATCGTAATTAATCTAACTATTAAAAAAGATATAGTTTGATTTATGCCATTGTATCGCGATGAAGCTGTTGTGCTTCGTACTTTTCCTTTAGGTGAAGCGGATAGGATTATTGTGCTTCTTACTAAGCGGCATGGCAAAGTTCGTGCTGTTGCGAAGGGAGTTCGTAGGCTTAAATCGCGTTTTGGCGGTCGTCTTGAGCCACTTATGCGTGTCGATTTGCTTCTTGCGCAAGGTAAATCTTTGGATGTAGTCTCGCAGGCTGTTTCTATTGCTGCTTATGCTGGCGAAATTTGTGCAGATTATACGTCCTATGAGTATGCAAACGTCATGCTTGAAGTTGTGGATTTGCTTGTTTCTAACGAATATACAGATGAATACAGGCGTGAATATCAAGATACGCTAGGGCAGTATCGTCTACTTACTGCGGCTTTACTTTCATTGTCTAAGCATAAGCATTCTCCTAATGCTATTGGCATGTCGTATATATTGCGAGCATTGTCATTAGCTGGGTGGTCTCCGCGGCTACAAGCTTGTGTTGTATGTGGGAAAAATGAAGATTTATGCTATTTTTCGCCTTGCGCAGGTGGGATGATGTGTGCAAGCGATCACACTCCGGATTCAATAGTTTGTGCTAATTCGACTCGTTTGCAATTGTGTGCGCTTGCGCAAGGAAACTGGTCTGTTCTTGACGGAGTGTCGGTTGATTCTTCTACTATGCGATGCGTTCAGCAATGGGCTGAATATTATCTTGAGCGACCTATTCGTTCGATGGGGTTGTTACATTCGTAAGTATGGCTTTTGAAAACGTGGATTATACGTCGCTTAATATTCCAGCGGCTCCTTTTAGTGAACCTTCTCGCATACCAGATTTTCCTAAGGGCAAAGTGCCTCGTCATATCGGCGTGATTATGGACGGAAACGGACGCTGGGCAAAAGAGCGCGGAATGATTCGAACCGAAGGTCATAAAGCTGCAGAACCGGTAGTTTTTGACGTTATTGCAGGAGCTATAGAAGCAGGAGTTCGCTATTTAAGCTTATACACTTTTTCTACCGAAAATTGGAAGCGATCTCCGCAAGAAGTGCGCTTTTTAATGGGATTTTCTAGGGAGATTATCCATAGGCGAGTGGCGCAAATGAACGAGTGGGGAGTGCGCGTTCGTTGGGCAGGTCGTCGTCCTAGATTATGGAAGTCTGTTATTGACGAGTTGGAAAAAGCGCAAGAAATCACCAAAAATAATAAAACTATTGACGTTGTTTTTTGCATAAATTACGGCGGTCGTGCAGAAATTGCCGATGCTTGCGCGCAAATTGCGAAAGAAATTCGAGACGGCAAAATTAAAGGCGATCGTGTTACTGAAAAAATGATTGCTGAACACTTGTATAATCCGGATATTCCAGATTGCGATTTGGTTATTCGCACTTCCGGCGAGCAGCGCACAAGTAACTTTTTGCCTTGGCAAGCATCCTACGCGGAGCTTGATTTTGTGCCGGAACTATTCCCGGATTACGGCCGCGAAGCGCTGTGGAGGTCGATTGACCGTTATGCACATCGCGACCGTCGCTTTGGCGGCGTAAAAAACGCCTAAGCTTAGATATTTAAGCACTTAAACGCGCTTAATCTTCTTTGTTTTTGCGTTCGTCGAGAATCTTATCTACAAGATCGACTTTTGCGTCAAGTTGATTGCTAAAACCAGGGCGAATATCTAATTTTAGTATTACCCCGGTACGGTATCCTTTGCTAACTAAAGCCATTGTAGCGTCTTTTACAACGCGCATAACGTCATCAAATTCGCCCTCAATATTCGTGAACATTGCGTTAGTTTCGTTTTTTAATCCAGAATCGCGAATTACTTGTACGGCATCTGCCACGTACTCGCTCAATTCGTCTCCGACTCCGCTTGGAGCAATGCACAACGCTGCGACCGTGTTAGTTTTGTGGGCGTTTGTATTGTCGTTTGTATTCTCGTTATTATTCTCACTCATATTAATTCCTTTAAAATCTTAATCTTACGCAAATTTAGCAAAATATAACGCAAAACAATGCGTCACCAAATTTATTTTACAATTTTTGCTGTTGCGCGAGTTTTGGGGGATTTCTCTCCTCGCAAGTTCCCGTCCTTCGTCGCTTTGGCTGTTAAAGAGTTTACTGTCTGCTTTGTTCTTAAGGAATGTTGCTTCCTCAGTCCTCTTTTATTGCTCGTAGAGAAATCCCCCAAACTCTGCGTGTTTAATCTTTAATAACCGTGCA
>NQOP01000002.1:34822-43056 GCA_003585845.1 Bifidobacteriaceae bacterium NR021 | reverse complement strand
CAGCAGCCTGCGGCTCTGACGTTCGCCGCGCTCAGTGCGAAAAATCTCAAATCTCTACCACACGAATATTCACACGACTGAATGCGGCATAATTAAGATGTAATATAAACTATAAATTTGCGTTATTTTGATAATTCTACAAGCGTCACAGGGTTTTTCTATAATAGCAACGTTTTCACCCGAATTTTCTAGTTTTACGAAAAGGTGTATTGTGGCTGTTTCAAAGCTTGATGAAGTCGTCTCCTTGGCTAAGCGTCGAGGATTTGTGTTCCCAGCCGGCGAAATTTACGGTGGCACGCGTTCTGCGTGGGATTACGGCCCGCTTGGCGTTGCGTTAAAAGATAATATCAAGCGCGAATGGTGGCGCTACATGGTGACCACGCGTGGAGATGTTGTTGGAGTGGATACTTCCGTTATTCTGCCTTCACAGGTGTGGGTTGCCTCCGGTCACGTTTCCGTGTTTAATGATCCTTTGATCGAGTGCTTGAATTGCCATAAGCGTCATCGTGCAGATAAGTTGGAAGAGTCTTATGCTGAAAAGCATGGCGACAAAATGCCAGAAAATGGCTTAAAAGACATTGCTTGCCCAGATTGCGGTACTCGCGGAAACTGGACTGAGCCGCGCGACTTCAACATGATGCTTCGCACTCATTTAGGACCTGTTGAAGACGAAAACAGCTTGCACTATTTGCGTCCAGAAACAGCTCAGGGCATTTTCGTTGACTTTAAGAACGTCATGACTTCTACTCGTCAAAAGCCACCTTTCGGTATTGCAAATATTGGTAAGTCTTTCCGCAACGAAATTACGCCTGGAAACTTCATCTTCCGCACTCGCGAGTTTGAGCAGATGGAAATGGAGTTCTTCGTAGAGCCTGGAACAGACGAAGCTTGGCACCAGTATTGGATCGACACTCGCGTGCGTTGGTATGTGGATTTGGGTGTTAAGCCAGAAAACTTGCGCATGTATGAGCATCCTAAGGAGAAGCTCAGTCACTATTCCAAGCGCACTGTCGATATTGAATACAAATTCGGTTTCCAAGGTTCGGATTGGGGAGAGCTCGAGGGTATTGCAAACCGTACTGACTACGATTTGTCTGCTCACGCTAAGTATTCCGGCGAGGATTTGAGCTACTTTAACCAGGCTACTGGCGAAAAGTATGTGCCTTACGTTATTGAGCCTGCGGCTGGTCTTACGCGCTCGCTTATGGCATTCTTGGTTGATGCTTACGACGTTGACGAAGCTCCAAACACTAAGGGTGGCGTTGATAAGCGCACTGTTCTTCGACTTGATCCTCGTTTGGCTCCTGTTAAAGCTGCAGTTTTGCCTTTGAGCAAGAAGCCAGAATTGCAAGCTGTTGCTCAAGATTTGGCTGCAGATTTGCGTCAGCATGACTGGGTTATCGATTACGACGAAGCCGGCGCTATTGGCCGTCGCTACCGTCGTGAGGACGAAATTGGTACTCCTTTGTGCGTAACAGTCGACTTCGATACTTTGGAAGATCATGCTGTTACAATTCGCGAACGCGACACTATGCAACAAGAGCGTGTTTCCTTAGATAAGGTTGCAGATTACGTTGCTAGCCGCATTAACGAAAAGCGTGTTAAGTATCCGCAAGGTCCTGTTGAAATCGTTGGTACTCGTGCAGCCGACGGTGCTACGGATATTGCTAAAGAAGCAGGCGAAGACGAGTCTAAGCCTGTACAAATCGCGACTGCTGGCGGATTGTACTAATACGCGCTTGAGTAGTGCTTAAAGTGGCACTTAAAGTAGCGCTTAAGAATTAATAAGCAAAATTATTATTAAAGTGAACGGAGTTAAAGCAATATGAATTTTTCTATAAAACCAGTGGATTTAGGGAAAGTTCATATTGCAACTCCTGTTGTTTTGTCTCCAATGGCTGGGATCACTAACTGGCCATTTCGCGTAATTTGCCGCGAATTTGGTCCGGACGGGCTTTATGTAGCAGAAATGATTACAGCGCGAGCTTTAGTCGCAAGAAATCCAAAAGCATTGCGTTTATGCCGTTTTGCGCCTAGCGAAAAAGTGCGTTCCTTGCAACTTTATGGTGTAAATCCTTCTATTGTAGAGCAAGCAGCTCGAATTGTTGTCGACGAAAACATGGCTGATCATGTTGACTTAAACTTCGGCTGCCCGGTTCCAAAAGTGACGCGACGCGGCGGTGGTTCTGCTCTTCCTTGGAAAACAGATTTGTTGCAAGAAATTTTGCATCGCGTTGTTTCTGTTTGCGAGCCAGCAGGAATCCCTGTTACAGCTAAATTCCGCGTTGGAATTGACGAGAGTCATGAAACTTTTATTCAAGCTGGCCATATTGCACAAGAAGAAGGATGCGCTGCTGTAACTTTGCATGCTCGCACAACTGCAGAATATTACGGTGGTCATTCAGACTGGCAACGTATTGGCGAGCTTGTAGAAGCACTCGATATTCCAGTTTTTGGCAATGGTGATATTTGGGGTGCGGAAGATGCGCTCGCAATGTTTAAGGAAACTGGTTGCGCTGGCGTTGCTATCGGTCGAGGATGCCAAGGTCGACCATGGTTGTTTGCTGATATTCGCAATGCTTGCGAAGGTAGCGATAATCGTGTGAATCCTACTTTGGAAGAAGTTGGTTCTGTTATTTTGCGTCACTTGAAGCTTTTAGTTGAGTTTTATGATGGTGACGAGCGTATGGCTGTTCACGACTTGCGTAAGCATGTTGCTTGGTATTTAAAGGGCTTTCCTGTTGGCGGTGGAACTCGTAAAGCGTTTATGGAGTGCGAGTCGATTGAGGATGTTCAACGTAATCTCGATATGCTTGACGGTTCTCTTCGTTTGCCAGAAAAAGTGTTAGACACGCCGCGTGGACGAGTTAGATTTGCTAAAAAAGTTCATTTGCCGTATGGGTGGTTAGATTCTCGTACAACTAGTCACGAAGAGCGAGAGGCGTTATTTGGTGATGATCCAATGGATGCAAGTTACTAGTGTTTTCTAGGGCTTTCGTCATTTTTTTGCTCTGATTATTTCGAGAATATTCTATTAAAATCACCTTGTGCTCATATTTGCATATAGCACGGTGTATTATCAAGGAAGTGACATTTTTTCAGTTTATTGTGAAAACGTCGTCAGTATCGAGCGTTTTGCGCTAAAATATTGTGTAAACGTGCGTGAGTGACAGGAGATAACGGTGAGCGAGATTGCCCAGACTGACAATTTCAACGACAAAACCATCATCAAGGTAGTCGGCGTCGGTGGTGCCGGCGGTAACGCCGTCAATCGGATGATCAGCGAGGGCCTACAGAATGTAGAGTTTGTGGCCATTAATACTGACGCTAAAGATTTACTGCGTTCTGATGCTGATGTAAAAATTTCATTATCTGATGCTTCGAGTCGAGGCTTGGGTGCTGGTGCTGACCCTGAAAAGGGTGCTAAAGCTGCGCAGGATCATCAATCAGACATTGAAGAGGCACTTAAGGGTGCTGACATGGTGTTTGTTACCTGCGGCGAAGGCGGCGGTACGGGTACTGGTGCAAGCCCGATTGTGGCTCGTGCAGCTCATCAGCAAGGTGCTTTGACTATTGCTGTTGTTACACGTCCATTCGGTTTTGAAGGACCGCAACGTGCTGCATCTGCAAAGCTTGGTATCGAGAATCTTCGCAAAGAAGTTGACGCGTTGATTGTTATTCCAAACGATCGTCTTTTGGAAATTTCTGATCGTACTATTGGAATTATTGAAGCATTTAAGACTGCAGATACTGCATTGCTCGCAGGTGTGCAAGGCATTACTGATTTAATTACCATGAATTCTTATATTCATGTTGATTTCTCTGATGTTACGGCTGTTCTTCGCGGAGCAGGTACCGCATTGTTCGGTATTGGTGCTGCAAAAGGCGAGGATCGCGCAACTCAGGCAGCTGAAATCGCTATTAGCTCCCCATTGCTGGAAGAAAGCATTGAGGGTGCTCACGGTGCTTTGATTAATATCGCAGGTCCAAGTGATTTGAAGCTTCAGGAAGCTTCTGCTGCAACTGAACTTGTTCGTAAAGCTATTCATCCAGAAGCTCAAATTATTTGGGGTCTTTCCTTGGATGATTCTTACGGCGATGAGGTTCGAGTTACGGTTATTGCTGCTGGATTTGATGCTCATCCTAAGGCGGAGGAGTCCTCAGCTAAAGCTGGTCAGTTTGTTGATATGCAAGCAGATGTTAAGCCTGTAGCTCCTGCACAGTCTACCTCATCTTTCAAAGAGGAAGCTCAAGCTGCTCCACAAGTAGAACAACCTGCTTCTATGCCTTCTATGTTTGAGCCTGCGATGAATCAGCAATATTCTCCTGCGGCAGCTCCTGTACAGCAGCCTGCTGAACCTGACGAACTAGATATTCCTGATTTTCTGCGTTAAGCGTAACGAGAGGAGGGTTGCTTCATGGCTGGCTTTATGAAGAACGTGATGTCATACGTTGGTATGGCAGATGTGCCTGAAGACGATGATTATGCTGAATCTGATGTTCAAGAAACGTCATTCGATAATGATCGCTCGGTAACTCCTGCTGTGTCGCAACGTGGTAATGATTTGCGTGGTGGTTCTGCTCGTGCGAATGCTAGTCGTATGAGTCGTATTACTACAATTCATCCTAAGTCTTACGATGATGCGCAAATGGTTGGTCGTGCTTTGCGTGACGGTGTTCCAGTGGTTTTGAACCTTACTGGTGTGACTGAATCAGTTGCGTATCGTATTGTTGATTTTTCTGCTGGAGTTGTGTTTGGTGTTCGTGGCTCTATTGAGCGCGTAACTCCTAGGGTATTTTTGCTAAGCCCAGCACAAGTGAATATCAAAGTAGAGGACGCTCCGAACGCCAATAATGCGCGTGACTTGTTCTCCTAAAATTGTATTTGCTAAATAATTAATTAAGCAGCGTTTGTTTAACAACTTTCGCTGCTTTTTTATACTCTTTGGTAGCATAAAAGCGATGCGTTCGAGCATGACTAAATCATACGAATTTAAACTAAAGGCATGTAGCCCAAATAACGAAAGTAATCTAATGAGCAGTGAAAATGAAAACGAAAACACTATGCAAGCCAAGCAACGCACTGTATTGTCGTTTGTGCGTCGTTCTGGGCGCTTAGATGCGCGTTTACAGCACGCTCAGGAGCGTTATGCAAGTCAGTACCTACTAGACGTTACTGAAGCACCTGGCTCTTTTAGATTGCGCGAGAATTTGCATATTACGCATGATTGGATTAAAGATAAGTGGGGCAATGATAATCCGCTTATTGTTGAAATTGGTTCCGGGCAAGGCGAAAACATTGTTGCTGCAGCCGAACGTTTGCCGGAAACTAACTTTTTAGCGCTTGAAGTTTATGATCCAGGCGTTGCTCACACAATGCTTCTCGCTGGAAAGCAAGGTTTGACTAATCTTCGTATTGCGCAAATTAACGCTCCTGATTTCTTCGCTGCGTGCGACTGCGGAGTTTTAGAAGAAGTTTGGACTTTCTTCCCGGATCCATGGCCTAAAATGCGCCACCATAAGCGTCGTATAGTACAACCAGAGCTTGCCTCTACAATGCACAAGGCGTTGCGTAAAGATGGCATGTGGCGCATTGCTACAGATATTGAGGACTATGCTTTGCACGTGCATGAGATTATGGATTCTCGCGAAGATTTCGCAAATATTGGTGAATTAAGCGTAAGTCTTCCAATTGAGCATGTAGGAAAAGGCACAGCTGATACTGCAGCAGCTCTTCCGCATGCAGATTTTAGCGAATCTGAACGATTTGCTGGTCGAGTTCTTACGAATTTTGAGCGCAAAGGCTTGGAGGCTGGTCGCACGATTCACGACTTCACTTACATAGCACAATAACCCTCTGCCTCCGCTGTTCTCGTAGCTTTGCAGTTGTACTTAACCTCAACACGCCGTGAGTTGCGCGACTCTTTTTTGAGTGTTAATATCATATGGTTTGGTTCGAAGCCCCCTTCGTCTAACGGTTAGGACACCAGACTTTCAATCTGACAACAAGAGTTCGACTCTCTTAGGGGGTACAAATTACAACGCCGCTTGATTTTCAGCGGCGTTTTTCGTTTTGTATTTCTGATTTTCGTATTTCTATTTTTGCTGCTTACCCTATTTTTCGTATTTTTGCGCAGCAATTAGTCTTTCATATTTTTTATAAATCGGCATAACTTCTGACAATGTATTAAATATCACAAAAGGTATGTTGTGCTTTTTAGAGATGATACACTTTCTCATTGGTGCTTCCGCCCGGGCTGTGTAGGTCAGGAAGTATTCAATTAAGTAATTTACAATGCGCAGCAGCTTAAAAAAGGATTTCCTATGAGTGATATTTTCAATACAAATAATAATGGATTAGAATCATCTAATTGTGTAACGGATAAAGTAGATAGTAATGCTGCTTCTAGTATTAATAGGGTTGTAAGCATGCGTTGGCGTGTTGCGGATATCGCATTAGGTGCTGCTCTTGCTGCTGTTTTTGGCGTTATCTTGTATGGCTATGGCTTGGTGTTTATTCCTTTGATTCGTACTTTGAATTCAGCTGTTCTTCCTGGTTTTGCAAGCATCACGCATGGTGTTTGGTATTTGTCTGGAACTCTTGCAGTTTTGCTTATTCGTAAGCCAGGTTCTGCAGTGTATGTAAATGTTGTTGCAGCATTTGTACAGGTGCTTCTTGGAACTCCGTTTAATATGCGAGATACGCTTATTTCTGCACTTTTGCAGGGTGTGTTTGCTGAGATTCCGTTCTTAATTTTCCGTTTGCGAAAGTTTAATTTGACTTTAAGCATTGCATCTGGATTATTAGTAGCGTTTGAGTATGGAGTTTTCTTAACATTTACTAAGTATCAAGCTAAGGCTTCAAGTTATATTACTATTCACATGATTAATGAGCTTATTAGTGGATTGTTGCTTTCTGGAGTGCTTGTGTGGTTTGTGTATTTAGCTTTGCGCAAAACTGGTGCTCTTGATAACTTTGCTTCCGGACGAACTGAGCGCATGTGAGCGCGTGAGCATTCTAGAGAGTCTGTTATTCTAGTTCGACTCACTGAGTTGGCGACGTTTATGGGTATGTGCTAATCTAGTCGTTGCTAACTTTGTTAGCGTGGGGCTTTAGCTCAGTCGGTTAGAGCAGCGGACTCATAATCCGTCGGTCCAGGGTTCAAGCCCCTGAGGCCCCACAAGATATTAATAATGCCACTTCATTATGGTTTATGAAGTGGCATTTTTGTATCTTATAATTTAAATTTTATTTTTGTTTTATTTCTTATTTTCTGCCATTGCTAAGTAGTCTGGTATTTGCTTTGGATACTTAGGCCATGCTCCTTCTTGAGTGCACACGAATGCTGCAGTATTAACAGCTGCGCGATGCGCCTCTTGCAAGCTTTCTCCTTTAAGAATATGAGCTGCAAATGTTCCTGAGAACGAGTCTCCAGCGCCTACTGTGTCAAGAACTTCAACGTGTGGCGTTGGAATAGTAGAGCTTTCTCCAGTGCTAGTAGTAATCGTACTAAAAGTAGAGCCGCCTGTAAGAATCACATAATCTAGTCCATAACGAGCTTGGAACCACTTGCAAGCTTCCTCGTCTGAAGTGTCGCGAATATTGAACATATCGCGCAATAAGAATAGTTCCGAATCGTTAAGCTTAAATACTGTGGCTTCTTGAAGTAATGTGTCAATAAGATCCTTAGAGTAGTGATCGCTTCTAATGTTAATGTCGAAGAACTTCATCGCTCCAGGCTTAGTATGCTTTAACAATTGTAAAATTGTGTCGTGAGTTTCTTGAGAACGTAAGCTTAGAGTGCCAAAGCATACCGCATCCGCTCGTTCTACTAAATCAATGAGTTCTCGAGTGTAAAGAATATGATCCCATGCTATATTTCGCAGAATATTGTACTCTGGTATTCCCTTTTTTAGTGTTACTTCCACAGTGCTTGTTGGCCAAGCGTTGCGTTGAATAATTGAAGCGATGCCAGCTTTGTTCACTTTGTCAATCAGCTCGTCGCCGAGTTGGTCTTGACCAACAGCACTAATCATGCAACTTTGCGCTCCGTGGCACTGTGCATGATATGCAAAATTTGCTGGCGCTCCGCCAACACGTTTTCCGTGTGGGAGTAAATCCCATAAAAGTTCGCCGAGTGAAAGAACAATTGGCTTAGTCATAATATTCCTTTCGCGCGCGTCAGTGCAGCAAGTTTGTAGAGCTATACTTTTACTAAATATCTTCTCGCTTC
>NQOP01000002.1:24602-34079 GCA_003585845.1 Bifidobacteriaceae bacterium NR021 | reverse complement strand
CCTTTCGATAAGTAACATGCGCAATGCGTGTTACGTTTCTATAGAGCGCACCATAAGTGCCATATTGCGTACGTTTAATTTAGCTTATGCTGGCGTACTATATTTATTATTATTTCGTTTTATTATATTTTCTATTATTTTGATTTATTGATTAATGCTGAAAAATATCACTTTTGTGAGCTTGTTCAGCCATCCATGCTTCTACGTCATCGATTTGCTTTGGAATGTCAATAGAAAGCCATTCTGGACCGTTTTCAGTCATCAGAACATCGTCTTCAATACGAATTCCAATTCCGCGCATTTCTTCAGGAAGCATCAAATCGTTAGCTGCAAAGTATAATCCTGGCTCAATAGTGAATATCATTCCTGGAGTAATTTTTGCGCCCTGATAAGACTCGTAGCGTGCTTGTGCGCAATCGTGCACGTCCAAACCAAGATGATGAGCAACACCGCAAGCGTGCCAACGACGATGCTGTTGACCTTCTGGCGAAAGTGATTCTTCAACGCTAACTTTCAAAATTCCCCATTCGTGCAAGTGTTCAGCTAGAACGCGCATGCAAGCATGGTGAATATCGGAGTAGGTTGCACCTGGCTTAGCAGCCTCAAAACCGGCTTGCTGAGCGTCAAGAACGCACTGGTAAAGCTTCTTTTGCAAGTCAGTGAATTTACCATTTGTTGGGAAAGTGCGTGTAATGTCAGCAGTGTAGAGGCTGTTAACTTCAACGCCGGCATCAATAAGTAGCAATTCTCCGCTGGAAACAACGCCAGTATTGCGCATCCAGTGCAAAATTGGCGCGTGCTTGCCTGAAGCAACAATAGTGTCGTAGCCTACTTCGTTTCCTTCCTCGCGAGCAACGGAATTAAAAGCACCCTCAATCATGCGCTCGGAATGCTCATGACCTAAAGCATTAGGCAAACGCGTAAGCATGCGGTCAAAACCAAGTTTTGTGGCTGCAATAGCTTTGCGCATTTCGCGAATTTCGTAGTCGTCCTTAAGCATTCGTGCTTCTGCAGCGAATTCGTGCAATTTGTCGTCTGCGCAAGTGTTTGCATCTTCATCAGTAAATCCACTTGCTTCGCGCATTGTTTCAACTTTTGCAGTAAGCTCAGGATCGGTTTCTCGAACAATTCGCACGCGAATGCCTTCACCGTTAGCGTCGTCGCTTACGTTCTTTGCAATAGCGTCGTCAAGTTCTGCAATATCGCGCGTTTCAATTCCGGTCATTGCTTTAAGTTCTTTTAAGCCTGCACGAGGACCAACCCAATATTCTCCATAGTGAGGATCCTTGTAAAATGCTGAAGTGCTGTTATCTGCGCGTGGAGCTACAAAAAGCTCAGGTACATGTGTTTTTCCAGCCTTAGCTTCTTCGCTATCTTTGCTGACTGGCTCCATAACAAGCACAGCACCAGCCTCATAGTCTTGACCTAATCCAGTGTAGTAGGCAAATGTAGTGTCTGGGCGGAAAGCATAATCGCAGTCGTTATTACGCACCTTTGGTTGTCCTGCAGGAATAACTAAACGTTCGCCTGGGAAACGTTTTGAAAGAGCCTCTAAACGAGCTGGAATATACTTGCTAGATTCAAGAGCCTTAACTTCTGGCTCCTGGTTATCCCAGTTATTCGTCATAAAATCTTTAAAAGAATCACTGTTTGGACGAAGTGAGCGGTTATTTACGCGATCTTCTGCCTTTTGCGTGCCGTCAGCTTTTAGCTCTTCGCCGTGCTCAGTTGGCGTATATTCTGCCATTATGAGACTCCTTAATTTTTGCTTGCGCAAGTTATACAAATAGTAAATAAACAGTCAATAAACTAACATAGTCTTATTTAGTGTTTTATGCGAGTTTTTTAGTGCAAAATAGCAAGATTTTATACGCAATTTACAAAGTGCGTTTAAACTCTTTTTGTTATGTGAATATTGTCACAACATATTTATATGCGTGTGTTGTTGGCATCAACTAATCTAGATAGTTGGAAAATGAGTAAGCGAGCGTAAAAATTAGGGGGAGTAGTTATGTCTATTGAAAATCCAAATCGCAATAATGAGCGAATTGTTGATATTGAACGCAACATTATGAGCCGAGCTCCAGAACATAATAAAACTAATCTCGACTTGGACCGCATGCGTCTTATTCTCGATATTTTAGGTCATCCAGAGCAGTCTATGCGTGTTATTCACATAACTGGTACGAACGGCAAAGGTTCTACTGCTCGAATGGCTGAGTCGATTTGTCGAGCATACGGTTTGCGAACCGGATTATATACTTCTCCACATTTGGAGCGCGTAAACGAGCGCATTATGATTGACGGACAGGAAATTAGTGACGATCAGTTCGTCGATGTGTGGGATCAAATGAAAGACATTATCGACATGGTTGACGCTCGCATGGAGGCTGACGGTAAGCCAAAAATGAGCTTTTTTGAAGTGCTTACAGCCATGGCAATTTGGGCTTTTGCGGATGCTCCTGTTGATGTTGCTGTTATGGAAGTTGGCATGGGTGGTGAATGGGATGCCACTAATGTTATGAATGCTGATGCTGCAATTATTGGGCCGGTTGATATGGATCACATGCAATGGCTTGGAAACACTGTTGAAGAGATTGCGCGTACGAAGGCTGGTATTATTAAGCCAAATTGCACTGTTATTTTGGGTCCTCAGCCGCATGAAGCTAAGGTTTTGCCAATTATTAAGGAAGTTGCGGAGCGCAATCATGCTACATTATTGCGCGATTCTTCTTATGGCGATGGCGAACTTGAAGTTGTGTCTCGTACTCCTGCAGTTGGTGGACAGGTTGTTACTTTGCGTACGCCTCTTGGCACTTATGAGGATGTTCCGATTGACAAGTTTGGCAAACATCAGGCTCATAATGCTTTGGCAGCTCTTGCCGCTGCAGAGGTTGTGCTGCCTGTAAATGGTGCTTTGGATGGAGATTTAGTTGCAGAGGCTTTAAGCCAGGTTAAGGTTCCTGGTCGTATTGAGCAGGTTCGTACTTCGCCGACAATCATCATTGACGGTGGACATAACGTGAATGCTGCTGAGTCTCTTCGCGAAACTATTGAAGAAAACTATCATTTTGAGCAGCTTATTGGCGTTGTGGCAATGATGGCAGATAAGCAAGTTGAAGAATACTTGGGTGTTCTTGAGCCTATTTTGACGAAGATTGTTGTTACGCGTAATTCTTGGCGCGACCGTGTAATGGATCCAGAAGAGCTCGAAAAGATTGCTGTAGGCGTATTTGGCGAAGATCGCGTAATTCGTGTTGACGAGTTGCCGGATGCTATTCAAACTGCTGTTGATTTAGTTGATGAAGACGATGAGCTTGGTGTGGGCTATGGTCACGGAGTGCTTATTTGCGGTAGTTTCGTCACTGCAGGAGATGCGCGCACAATGCTTGTTGAGCACGTGAATCCGGATCTAAAAAAGCCAAAGGATCAGCGCGTAGCAATTCACCCAAATATTGACGAGTCCTGATAAGCTATTTTTGCTACTTCATTCGCAAAGATTTAGCTTTTTCTACAGTATTTTTTACGAGTACTGCTTGAGCGTCAACTAACGGTATTTGCGGAAGAGGGAAAGCTTCATTAAGCACGCTTAATTCTGTGCAACCCAAAATAAGTGCGTCGCAACGGCACGCTCCTGCAGGGTCAAGCATGTCGCTTAAAACGGACTCGTAACGGCGTAAATTAAGATCGCCTGTGCCTTTTACATCATCATAAATAAGTGATGTAATGCGTTTTTGTAAATCGTCGTCGGGTGCTACGAATGTGTATCCTGCTTCTTCTATAGCGCGCTGATACACTCCAGCTTTACGCGACCCTACAGTACCTAAGAATCCAATACGGTTACATTTAGACTTTGGATAACGTTTAGAAACTTCAGCTACAGCGCCACGCGGCATATGCATAATTGGCACATCGGTGAGTGCTTGGAACTTATCGTAAAAGTAATGCGCAGTATTGCATGTGAGCACAATAAATGAAGCACCCATCGCAGTTGCTTTAGCTATGTCGTCTGCAAGAGTAGGGAATGGGCTTTCGGATGATTCGCCAACAATATATGCTGTTCTATCTGGCACAGAAGCATCATTGAACACCACATAATCTAAAAACTCTTGATCGTTATGCGCATGCGTTTCTTTGTTAAGTAAACGAATATAGCTTTCTGTTGCAAGTGTGCCCATGCCGCCAAGTACAGCAAAAAACGGACGTTTCATTGTCTCATATTCCCTTCAAAGTTACGTAATAATTTTCACGCTTTGTTGCGGAAAAATTCTGCGTAACGTCTTGTGTAAATTGAAAACATATGACGAATCATCAACCATCGTAGCAGATTCATATCTTTTTTATATTCTAGCGTAGTGCCCCAATCGCCGCGACGAATCATATTAAGACCGCGCTTCTTTTCACCGCCTTCTGCTACATAATTGCAAAATATCGATCGCGGAATCTCCATCCACAGCTTTTCTCCACGGCCGAACACAGTATTTCCATCAAAAGGCTTATGGTCAATTAAATCTTCAACAAAATATTTAGCAATATTAAATCCGTTTAAAGTGACGAAATAGCTTGAACGTCCTTGACGTAAATTGATTTCAAAAAGCTTATACTTTCCGTCTCTCTCATCGTATTTCATATCAAAATTAGCTACGCCAACGTAACGTATATCTTCCAAAAATGCTTTAATATTTTGGAAAACTTCCTCATTGTAGTCTGGAATAATAGCTGCATAATTTCCGATTGCTTCTGGAGTTGGATCCTCCAGCAGAGGGTGTCCTAGAAACATCATGCGCACATGATGGTCGCTATCAACGTAAGCATTTAGCACACGCATGCGGCTGTCGTCTCCAGGAATAAAGTCTTGCAAAATCATTTCGTCATCGTAGCCAGCTTTGTACGAGCGTTGAATAAGAGTGTCAAGTTCTTGCGGAGTATTGATAATAAAAGCTTTTTTGCGTCCCTCAAAATCAATATCAAGCCATTTAGTGCTATTAGCTGGTTTCATAGCAATAGGGAAGCTGAATGGCAAATCTTCATAAGCGTGCGCTGCTACTTCTTGAGCGTTTACAACTTTAGTTTTTGGATGAGGAAGATTGTATTTTTCACAAGTTTTATAGAATGAGCTTTTAAGGCTAAGCTGGCGATTGAGCGAATTTGGCAATGTGTGGAAAGCAAAATATTCGTGCAATTCATCACCGCATTGGCTCAGAAGGTTCGCATATACGTCGCCGCAAGGAATAAGCAGAAGCTTGGTATTAGGATGCTCTTGATGCCATGATTTAGCAAAATCAAGCATTGTATTGCGGAATGTAGGAAGTTCTCCAAAGCCTGGAACAATTCTCACATCGACAATTTTACTAAATTTCGTAGGTGAAAGTTGGAAGTGCGCAAAAGCAATTGAAGTAATGCCATATTCTTCATGGAATGCTCGAGCCATGCCATATGCGTTTATATCGCTACCGAGTAACACAGGTTGGAATCGTTGATTATTCATTTGTATCTTCTTCATTTGTTTTAGTTTGTTATTTAACTTGTTTGTTATTTAGTTTGTTAGCTAGCTTGTTATTTAGTTTATGCAGTAATTGCGTTTATTTTATTCGTATATTTTCATACTTTCGCATAAGCTTATTACAGACCAAAAAGACGCTTTATTACGAATGAATCACCCTCATACGGCACATGCTTTCGTTTGTTTTTAATCCAACGTTCATCGCCCTTACCAATAGCAAGAAGAATGTTTAATCTCTCATTTTTTTGTTCGCTGTTTGCAGCATCGTTGTAAGCGTACTCTATTGCTTCAGCTCTGTCGATAATAATGCGTGAAGAAACATTTGGGTTCGTAACATAACTTTGCATATCCTCGCAAATATGCATTACGTCTTCAGTATCAGTATCTTCAGTAGTGAAAATAAACTGTTCTATGCGGTTTTGCGCGGCTTCAACAATTTCTTTACGACGGTCGACAGCTTTATCTCCTGTGGAACCAGTTATTAGCGTAATTCGAGGATTAAATTTGCCGTAGCGTTCTTCTACAAAGTCAAGAACTGATTTTGTAGAAATGTAGTTATGTGCATAGTCGACAACTGCAATCATATTTGAGTGCGTGTCTTTGAAAACTTCCATGCGTCCAGAAATTTTCACGTTCTCAATAGCGTGTAATGCGTGTAAATCAGTATCTTGATTAATTCCCAATTCTCCTGCAATAGCGATTGCAGCTAAAGCATTTTCGTAGTTAAAATCTCCTGCAATAGACAATGCGAATTCGTCAATAGGGCAGTAGTGCGCGTCTTCTTCGTAGTCATTATCTTCATAGTCGTCGTCTTCGCTTGAGTCTCGCATAGCGATGCAATGTGATTCACTATTTTCTACTGGCATTGCGATGTAGTCAGGAGTAAGTAATTCTGTATAATCGTCATCGTTAGCAGGAACGCAATAATTTATGCGATCGTCGTCAATATCATCGAAATTGTCATTTTCGCAAGTATCGCCTTCTATTTCATCTTTTTTAATGCGAGCAAAAGTTGTTACGAGCACATTGTTGCGTTCCGCATCTTGTAAAAGAAGATCTGCGTGATCTGTATCAGAATTTAGTACTAAACGCTTAGTATTTGCAATAATTTGTCGTTTGCAATACAAGTAATCTTCAAAAGTTGGGTGCTCAATAGGGCTAATGTGGTCTGGGCTAATGTTTAAGAATGCTGCAACATCGAATTTAAGACCGTATACGCGATTCACCTTATATGCTTGCGAAGAAACTTCCATAACAAGATACTTCATGCCGTTATCTACAGCTTCGCGCATCATTTTGAAAGCGTCAAAACTTTCAGGAGTAGTTAAATTAGATTCAACGTAATTTTTTCCGTCTACGCAATTATCTACTGAAGAAAACAGCGCTGCTTTACCGTGCGAATGGGAGTTTAGAATAGCGTGAGTAAAGTAGGCTGTAGTTGTTTTGCCTTTAGTTCCAGTAATTCCAACAATAGTGAGTTTTTCTTGTGGATTTCCAAAGAATGCTGCTGCAAGCACGCTCATTGCTTTTTTAGCATCCGTAACAATTAAACCAACAGCTTTTGTGTATTGTGCGTAGCTTTGTTCAGCAACATATGCAGCAAGTCCTTTGTTATCTGCATTTAAAAGATATTCCGACTGAAAATTGCCTTTAATAAACAGAAGTGTTCCAGGTGTAATATCGCGAGTATCGTAAGTTGCGTTAGTAAAGCACTCATCTGCATCAATATTTGGGAAATAATACGGATTTAGAGACCATATTTCATTGCGAGAATGAGTAGAGTCTACAGTTTTTTCTTTAGTATTAGCAGTATTGGCACTATTAGTATCTTCTGCTTTACAATATTGAATCATTTCGCGCAACAAACCATAGTGTTGCAAAATTTCACTTGCGTTTGCTAATGACAACGTGTTATGCATGATCATAATTTACTTCTTTTCACCAAATGTTTTATAGCCATGTTCCAGTAATAGGCTCACGCCCGTGGGATTGCAGCCATTGATTGAAGCTATCTCGCCAATTAATATAAGCTTCGCGCTGCCAATCCATCATAGTATTCAGCCTCATGCAACTTACTGACTCATATAGTTTGCTCATTGGAGCAATCAAATCAAGAGCTGCAACTGTGTCTGCTGTAGCATCGTGGAAATCTCCGATTGGTTCAACTCCATAAAATTGAGATGTAATAGTGAGAGTACGCTTGCCGGATCTTCTAGAAACAGCTCTATCGATAACAAGAGGATCGACAGTAAGAATGTCATTAGCGTTTAGTGCATGTATTGAACAAGTTGCTCGTTCTTCTAGCGCAGTAAGATGCCAACGCTTCAAGTCGTGACGTAACATTGAAATATCAAATGGAGCGTTATAAGCAAGTAGTGGAATATTCTTAGCTTGAGCCATGCTTACTGCGCGCGCAAGGAATTCAAGTTCTTCTTCAGGCTCTCCGCCGTGTTCTTGAAGGTATTCGTCTGTGAAACCATTTACTTCGCTTGCCTTAGGATTCATAGGCTGATGAGGGTTAATTAACCAAGTTGATACCACATCTCCATCGTGAGATAGTTCAGGATTGCGTAATACTAGAGTTGCAGAAACAATGGCATCTTTACCAATATTTGCACCTGTAGTTTCAGTGTCGAAACCAAGTAACCATGATTCAGCAAGTAACGTATTCTCATCTTGCTTAGGTGCTAAATCTAAAGCATTTAACAATTCTTGAATATGAGTTGGCATAGTCACAATACTACCGCAATGTCACGCAATGTCACACTATGCCGCGCTGCGTTATTGTGCTCGATGTGTTATCATCTCGCGCTGCTTTGCGCTATGCAGCACGATAAATTAGTAGCGATATGCGCAAAGTAAAAGTATTATTGACTATATGAGTGAGCAAATCGAGAAGACAAATGTTATGTGCTCTAAAAGCGTAAGAGCTAAAAAACAAAGTGCAAAAAATTGTAATGCTCGCTTATTTAGTGATCGTTTAGTAAATACTAAGCAAAGTTCTGCAATGGAAAGTCGACGCAAAAGATTTGAACAACTTGTATCTACTTGCGTTGATCCTTTGTACACTCAAGCTATGCGTTTTACGCAAAATGCGCAGGATGCGCAAGATTTAGTGCAAGATACTTTTGAGCGTGCTCTTAAATCTTTTGAAACTTTTCAGCCTGGCACAAATTTTGCTGCCTGGATTAACAGGATTGAACGAAATTTGTATTTTAATCAGTACGCGAAAGCAAAACGAGGCCCTAAACGTGCTAACGATGAAACTGGCGACTACAATGATTGGGATATCTATGAGGCTTCTAATCATTGCGCAAAAGGAATGCTTTCTGCTGAACAAGAATATTTAGAAGGGTTTGCTCCACAAGAGATTATTGCTGCGCTTAGTAAGTTGCCGCCTGAGCGTAGAAAAGTTTTTATTGAAGTCGCTATTCGAGGTAAATCTTATAAACAAATTGCCCAAGAAGAAGGCGTAAAAATAGGCACTATTATGAGCAGACTTAACCGCGCTCGTATGCAACTTAAACGTGAGCTTTCTGATTATTGTGGTGAATAAAAGTATGCTAAAACGAAAAAGCCCACGATTGACGTGGGCTTTACAGTATGTATAAGCGAATTTATAGCTTAAGCATTTGGTCTTTTGCCATGATTCGCTGCTTTTTTACGACGCGCCTTGCGCTTGCGGCCACGCATACCCATAATGCACTCCTTAACGATTAATGAACAACCTTAGGGATTATCGCACGTTGCCAAGACGTTATATTTGTCAACGTACTAATCTCGTGCGAGTAATCACTTGTTAGTAGCAATATTTGCAGTAATAAAGCTTATGTTGCTTATGCTGCTATATCAGCTACAGTTGCGTTTAATAATGTTACGATATCTTGAGGATTAAGAACTACGTCCAATCCTCGTTTTCCTCCAGAAACAAGAATCTCATCAAATTGCATTACGCTACTATCTAGTACTGTTTC
>NQOP01000002.1:13487-23848 GCA_003585845.1 Bifidobacteriaceae bacterium NR021 | reverse complement strand
ACTTCTGGGCTTGTCATACTTGCTTTCTTTGCGTGTACTGCTCCTGCAATTGCTTTCATATTGAGACGTCCGTTTACTGGAACAATTCCAACCACTCGCTTTTCACCAGTGTCAACCATAAGAGTTTTGCAAACTTGAGCTGCGCTTACGCCTAGCTTCTCAGCGGCCTCAATTCCGTATCCGTCGTCCATGTGATCAGCGTCATGCTCGTATTGCGCTATGCGGAATGTGATGCCTGCGTTTTCGAGTTGCGCAATAGCTGGAGTTGCTTTTCCGGTTTCTGCATGTTTTTTACTCATTTTGTTACCGTGCCTTATACTCAACTGTCAAATTGTGTTACATGATATGCTATACCGACTGTTGACTTAATGTATATTAAACATATAAACCCCTTGTGGAGCTTAGAAAGCAGCACAAGGGGTTTTATATATTAAATATTCGCACAACCAGCTATTGCTGATCGATGCTTAGCTAAATCACTCGGAGATTTCAGCGAAGTAAAGAAGAGTGCGAATCATGTTGGAGGTGAAGCCGTACTCGTTGTCGTAGAAGGTAACGGTACGAGCCAAAGTTACACCGTCAACAGTGTTCACATCGGTCTGAGTTGGATCGAAAACGCCACCGTGGGTGTCGCCGATGATGTCAGAAGACACGATGCTGTCGGCATTGTAACCGAAGTACTCGCAGTTTTCGAAAGCCTTCTTGAAAGCGTCGTTAATTTCTTCAGTGGTTGCTGGCTTCTCAAGAACAGTGGTCAACTCGGTAACAGAGCCGTCTGGAACCTGAATGCGCTGTGCGTGACCCTGGAGCTTGCCGTTAACTTCTGGCACAACCTTGCCGATTGCCTTAGCAGCGCCGGTGGAGTGCTCAATGGTGTTGCAAGCTGCGGAACGGTTATTGCGTGGCTTAGAGCCGCGTGGACCGTCGAGAATCATCTGAGTGCCGGTGTAGGCGTGAATTGTGGTCATGAAGCCGGACTTGATTCCCCAGTTGTCTTGAAGCAACTTCACCATTGCAGCCATGGAGTTGGTGGTGCAAGAACCAGCGGAAACAATGTTGTCAGAAGCCTTCAAGATTTCGTGATTAACGCCGAACACAACTGTTGGAGTGGTTTCATCCTTAGCAGGGGCAGAAATAAGAACCTTCTTAGCACCCGCGTTCAAGTGAGCCTGGGACTTTTCTGCAGAAGTGTAGAAACCGGTGCATTCGAGAACGAATTCAACGCCATCGTTCTTAACCCATGGAATGTTATTTGCGTCTTTTTCGGCGTAAACCTTGTAAGTCTTGCCATCTACAACGATTGCGTCTTCGGTGGAGGTTACCTCAACTGGGGTGCCGTCATCGTGGCGGAATGTGCCGTGGGTGCTGTCATACTTGAGCAAGTAGGCGAGCATCGAAGGGGTGGTCAGATCGTTGATGGCTGCGACTTCGATGTCACCTGCTTGACCGCCGCGAGCCTGAAGCTCAAAAATACGACGGAATGCGAGACGACCGATACGACCGAAACCATTAATACCAATCTTGACTGTCATGTGGTTCTCCCTTGAGTGAGACCTCGTGCGCAACGTTTTAAGTCGCGCTATTTTCGCGATGAAAACTCACGCATTTAGGTCATCGTTATTTGAATTAACGGTGTTCATTTTAGTGTGCGGTATGTACGAAGAGTTGTAACATAGCTCACTTTTATTGCAATCATGCACTGTGAGAACAGTGAGCGTTAACATGCTGTGTTTTATGAGTGTTTTTGTGAATTTTTTGATAGTTTCCAGTTGCGTTTTTGCATAACATTTTACGAATCAATATTGTTCAATTGAACAACGCATGTAATTTTAAAAAGAAAAAGGCTGACGAGTTTTCAACTAAAGAACCTCGTCAGCCATTTGTGCAAACTAAAGTTTTTGCCTATTCGTTATACGTCATTGCTTCAGCAGCTGCAGTAGTCGAATATGTTGGAGTAGTCTCGCTTTCGAGAGGAACTGCTAATGCCTCAGATATAGAAGTATCGACTTCGCCTAAATCTCCAATTGGTCTTTTAAACCAGCTCACCTGTGGCAATGGAGTGTTAATAGGGAAGGTTACAATAAGTGTTCCTTCATGAACGTCAATATGAGCTGGCGTATCATTTAATAATTCGTTACTTAAGCCTTGTACCGCATCTCCATGCATGGTTGCGTGTTTAAGCTGATACTTTAACCCAACTTCATTTACATCATTAGAAACTGGAGTATGAGAAAAAACAGAAACTATGCGCAAATCATCTCCAGATGATGCTGGAAAATCAAGAGATCCATCATGTATTGCTGTAACAATTTGACCGTCGCCGTACAAGAATCCAATTCCGCCGCGACGTGCTAAACGAACCATAAGTTGAATATTAGAAATAGTATGGTCAACTCGACCACCTAATCCTCCAAAAATATGAAATTCTCGAGAGCCTTTAGCCCAACCGACTTTCAATGCAGAAAGTAAGTCCGGATCATCTTTTTCTGCAGGCAATCTAGTAATAACTGCATCAGTAGGAAGTTTTAATCTAACAGAGTCAAAATCGCCGATGAGTGCATCTACATGCAAACCTAATTTACATGCATGATCCCAGCCTCCATCAGCTGCAATTGTTAAAGCGCGATCTGGCACATGCTCACGCGTATGATCGTAATAATCTCCTGCTGCTAATACTACGCAGCGTTGCAAAGGTTCCATAGCAACATAATAACGCTGCATTTGTACTGATGACATACATTTATAACAAGAGTTTATAAGCGTAGTGTCAACCAACATTTGACTATGTTTTATGCCATTTTTTGGATTTGATATTAGCGTATTTGATTGCTTTTATTCCGGCAAATACAGGAATTTTTTAGACTAATACTCGCTTAACATAAAGTGCTTGGTGTAATATTGCATGGCAAGTTAGATTTTCCAAGTTATTATGGATTTTCGTTAATTATTTGCTAGTAGACTAACGTAATGCTGTGTTGTATATTCTACGAGGAGAAATAAATGTGCGGAATTGCAGGGTTCATTAATGACACCCCAATTAACGTCAAAAGCCAAATTGTAAAAGATATGACAGATGTGATTGCGCATCGTGGTCCTGACGAATATGGAACTATGATTGATGAACACGCAGCACTCGGTTTTCGTCGACTTAGCATTATAGATCTTCACGGTGGATCCCAACCTATGTACAACGAGGATGGGAATCTTGCAGTTACTTTCAATGGCGAGATTTATAACTACAAGCCACTTCGCGAAGAACTTATTAAAGCTGGTCACACTTTCCACACTGATTGCGACACAGAAGTATTAGTGCACGGTTACGAAGAGTGGGGTAAAGGCTTACTTAATCGTTTACGCGGAATGTTTGCATTCGTTATTTGGAACAAGAGTACTCAAGAATTGTTCGGCGCTCGCGACCATTTCGGTATTAAGCCTTTTTATTATGCGCAAATGAATGGTACTTTTATGTACGGATCCGAAATTAAATCTTTACTGCGCCATCCAGATTTTAAGAAGGAACTTAACGAAAATGCGCTTAAGCCGTTTATGACATTCCAGTATCCTGCAATTAACGAAACCTTCTTCAAGGGCGTTTTTAAGCTGCGTGAAGGCAACTGCTTTACGTATAAGAATGGCGAAATGAAGATTGAGCAATATTACGATCCTAATTTCAAAGAAACAAATCAACGCTTGAATGAATTAGTTGATTCTATAGATAAAACAGTTTGTGATTCTGTTCAAGCTCACCAAATTGCAGATGTTGAAGTTGGTTCGTTCCTTTCTTCTGGAGTTGATTCAAGTTACGTTGCCGCTGTTGCGCGCCCTGAACACACATATTCTATTGGTTTTGCTGGTGGAAGATACAATGAATCCAAACAAGCAAGCGAATTGGCAAAAATTATTGGCTTAAACAATAAATCTGAAATTATTGACGCTGCTGACGCATTCCGTTATTTCCCACAAATTCAGTGGTATTTGGACGAACCTGATTCTAACTTCTCTTGCGTCCCATTATTCTTCCTTGCAAAATTAGCTTCGCAAGATTTACGCGTTGTGCTAAGCGGTGAGGGAGCAGATGAATTATTTGCAGGATACATTGATTATGGTGTTCATACGCGTTCTAAACTTATTAAAGTTGTGACTCGCATGCTTGCAAAGTTGCCAAAAAAGTTGCGTTACGCGATTGGTCGAGCTGCAAAGGGTAAGCATTTCCACGGAGCGTGGCATTTGTACGCTAATTTGGCTCCAGCTGAGGAGCATTTTATCGGTCAGTCAAAGGTTTTCAATGAGGAAGATGCTGTAAAACTTTTGAAACCTGAGTATCGCAAAGGTCCTAGCGTTCGCAGCATTGTCGATGCTATTTACAATAGAATTGCTGGTAAGGGACTTTCTGAAGTTAAGAAAAAGCAATATCTCGATATGCATCAATGGATGCCAGGAGATATTTTGCTTAAGGCAGATAAAATGACTATGGCACATTCTTTGGAGCTTCGCGTGCCTTTGCTTGATCGCGTTCTTATGGATGTTGCAGAAAAAGTTCCTACTAAATATTTAATTACTGATGAAAATACGAAGTTTGCTTTCCGACAAGCTGCGTCCCGTCATTTGCCAAAAGCTTGGTATGACAGAGAAAAGCTTGGTTTCCCTGTGCCAGTTAAGGATTGGCTGCGTGAGGAACGTTTTTATAAGATTGTTCGTAAGACGTTTGAAAGTGACGATGCTGCTAAATTCTTCGATAGAGATGCTTTACTTCGTATGATTGACGATAATTATGCAAAGAAAAATGACGATCGTCGTAAGATTTGGACAGTTTACACATTCCTGACTTGGTATGATGTGTACTTTAATCACGATGGATTGAAGCCTGAGCCAATGCAGTTATCGTAGAAATCGCATAGTTCTAGCTTTGATTTGTGGCAGTCAAAACACGTTTCGTGTGTTGACTGCCTTTTTGTCAAGGCTTCTAGTAGAATAGATATTCGGCTTGAGTAATCAAGAAAGTGGGATGTCCCCACCTGGAAGCCTACTGTGGTTTCGGGTTCATGACTTCGGTCACGCAAGTTAGCTTCTTGTGCTGCTTGCTGCGCTATTTATAGCGTTTTATTGATATGAAGTAGTGAATCTTAAGCTCTTGGACTTCTTGGTGTATTACATCTTACAAGTATTTAGAAGGATTGGAGTCATCATTAGCGACGAACCACGCATTAACGAGGAAATTCGAGTCCCTCAGGTGCGCCTTATTGGTCCAAAGGGCGAGCAAGTGGGAGTTATCGCAACCTCTGTCGCGTTAAACCTTGCAAGGGAAGCTAACCTCGATCTTGTCGAAGTTGCACCTACTGCTAAGCCTCCAGTAGCCAAGCTTATTGACTACGGTAAGTACAAGTACAACGAAAAGATTAAGGCTCGTGAAGCACGTCGTAATCAGACTGTCGCAGAGGTCAAGGAAATTCGTTTCCGCCTCAAGATCGACGATCACGATTTCGATGTGAAGAAAGGTCATGTGCTTCGTTTCTTGAACGGCGGAGACAAGGTAAAAGTAACTATTATGTTGCGTGGCCGTGAGCAATCTCGTCCGGTTGGTGGCGTTGAATTGTTGCGCCGACTTGCAGATGAGGTCTCTGAAAGTGGCACAGTAGAGTTTGCGCCAAAGCAAGAAGGTCGAAATATTATTATGACTCTTGCTCCAAAAGGCAAGAAAATTCATACACAGTCTGAGCAGCGTCGTCGTGGCGCTGAATCTCGCGCCGAGCGTCAAGCTCGTCAGGCTGCTCGTCTTGCAGCTAAGCAAGAGGTTCAGTCACAAGCTGCAGCTGCAGTAAATGCTATGCAATCCGATCAACATCACAAGGAGGGCAGCAATGCCGAAGATGAAAACTAATTCCGCAGCGTCCAAGCGCGTTCGTCTTACCGGTACCGGTAAGGTGATGCACGATGGTAGCGCCATGCGCCACAACTTGGAGCACAAGTCGGCTCGTAAGCGTCGTGCTCTTTCTGAAGATAAAGTATTGGCTACTGCGCAGAGCAAGAAGCTTAAGGGCTTGCTCGTTAAGTAAGTAACAAGTAAGAATTGCTTGTAAACGAATACGCAATCGAAAATTTTTAAGAAAGCTGAGGAATACTTATGGCACGAGTAAAGCGCGCAGTAAACGCTCACAAGAAGCGTCGCGTTGTTCTTGAGAGGGCTTCTGGCTACCGCGGTCAGCGCTCCCGTCTTTATCGCAAGGCAAAGGAACAGCTGCTCCACTCATTTACTTATAACTTCCGCGACCGCAAGGCTCGCAAGGGTGATTTCCGCAAGTTGTGGATTCAGCGCATTAACGCAGCAGTTCGCGCTGAAGGCATCACTTACAATCGCTTCATTCAGGGCTTGCACTTGGCAGGTATCGAATTGGATCGTCGTGCTCTTGCTGAGCTCGCAGTTTCCGATATTGAAGCTTTCAAGGCTGTTGTTGAAGCTGCTAAGGCTGCATTGCCAGCTGATGTAAACGCTCCAGTTGAAGCCTGATTTTGCTTTAATAGAGTTTTATTTTAAGCCCACCCCTTTAGGTGGGCTTTTTCTTTTAAATCAACAAATTTACTTATTGGCTATAATTGTTTATATGCGCTCAAATCTTGATTCTGACAATAGGAAAAATAATATTCCTGAAGAGTTTGCACTTTATATTCAACGCTTTATTGCGCATATTGATATTGAGCGTGGTCTTTCTAAAAAAACAGTATCTGCATACGCTTCAGATTTGCAAGATTACACATGCTGGCTTTACGACGAACGAAAAATAAAAGATATTACTACTATTTCTCAATTAGATATTGAATCATACATTCGAACTTTGAATGAATTAGGGTTGGGGACTAGGACAGTTGCGCGTCGACTTGCAAGTATTCACGAGTGGCATCGCTTTATGCTTGCTCATGGTGACATACAAGCTGACGTTTCAGCGCAAGTAAAAGCTCCAAAACAAGCAGACTACTTGCCGGATGTTTTAAGTATTGAAGAAGTAAATAGAGTTATTGAAGCTGCAGGAAATTTTGGAAGTTCCGATGCTATTTCGATTAGAGATACTGCTCTTCTCGAATTTTTATACGCTACTGGAGCGCGAATTTCGGAAGCAGTTGGTGTAAAATTCGAAGATATTGATTTAAACGAGTCTGTTGTAAAACTTACAGGTAAAGGCTCTAAGCAGCGTTTAGTTCCGATTGGTGGTTGTGCTGTTCGTGCTCTTCGTAACTATATGGAGAAATCTCGCTCAGAATTAGCGTTAAAGGGCAAACGTGAATTGCACACAATTTTCTTAAATAAGAGAGGTAATGCACTTTCTCGCCAATCAGCATGGGCAATAGTAACGCAAGTTGGCGAGCGTGCAAAACTTGACAAACCATTGCATCCGCATACATTGCGTCATTCTCTTGCCACGCATCTTATTGCAGGTGGTGCTGATGTGCGCACAGTTCAAGAGTTGCTTGGACATGCTTCAGTTACAACAACTCAAATTTATACGCATATTAGTCCTGACGCATTAGTTGAAGCTTACGTAATGAGTCACCCTCGAGCTAAATAATTTTATGCTCAGAGTTTCGTGAGTATACCTGTTGATAAAGTGGGGAGCATGCCTACTGATTTACTTGGACGCGAATACGAAACTTTTCATGCACCAGAGCCGTTAACTTCACACGGTCCTGCTCGCATTATTGCAATGTGCAACCAGAAAGGTGGAGTTGGTAAAACTACAAGTTCCATTAATATTGCTGGCGCACTAAGTCAGTATGGTCGTCGCGTTTTGATTGTTGATTTCGATCCGCAAGGTGCGGCAACAGTTGGACTTGGAATTAACGCAAATGCGCTTGATAATACAGTTTATACGGCATTATTTGATTCGTCTGTAGACGTTCACGACGTAATTCGTCATACTGAAACAGAAAATATTGATATTATTCCTGCAAATATTGATTTATCTGCAGCTGAAGTTCAGTTAGTAACCGAAGTAGGACGAGAGCAAATATTAGCAGGTGTATTACGCAAAGTGCGCGACGAATACGACGTTATTATAGTTGATTGCCAGCCTTCTCTCGGCTTGCTTACGGTAAATGCGTTAACAGCAGCTGATGGCGTGATTATTCCACTTGCTGCAGAGTTCTTTGCTCTTCGAGGCGTGGCTCTTCTTATGCAGTCAATTGAGAAGGTACAATCTCGTATTAATCCAAATCTTAAAGTATTTGGCGTTTTGGTTACTATGTATACACGCACTTTGCATAGCGAAGAAGTGTTGCAGCGCATTTATGAAGCTTTCCAAGATAAAGTTTTGCATTCCGTGATTTCGCGTTCTATTAAGCTGCCAGATTCTACAGTTGCTGCAGTTCCTATCACTATTTTTGCTCCTGAACACAAGACTGCAAAAGAGTACCGCGAAGTTGCGCGTGAGCTTATTGCTAAAGGTGTCGTTGCTTAAGTTCTTGTGATTCTGCGTTAGTGTATTTTGTAATGCTGTCTTAGCTCGCTAGTAAAATCGGTGCGGTTTGGCAGCTTACCTATTTAGGTGCTCGTCAATAAGGTATATAGCTACTGTTTTAGCTGATGTTTATAGCTTAAATGGTTGCATGTTAATAATTACTTAAACGCGAAGAATGGAAGAGGTTTGTGATGACTGTTCGCGGTGATATTCGAAATGTGGCAATTGTGGCGCACGTAGACCACGGTAAGACCACTCTGGTAAACGCCATGCTTCAGCAGTCGCACGTATTTTCTGAGCGTGAAGAAGTTCCAGATCGCGTTATGGATTCCAATGATTTGGAACGCGAAAAGGGCATTACTATTCTTGCTAAGAACACTGCTGTTCAGTACACAGGTCCATTAGCTGAAAAGTATGGTCATCCAGAAGGTATCACTATTAACGTTATTGATACTCCAGGTCACGCTGATTTCGGTGGTGAGGTCGAGCGTGGTATCTCTATGGTTGACGGCGTTGTTCTGTTGGTTGACGCTTCTGAAGGCCCTCTTCCACAGACTCGCTTTGTGCTTCGTAAAGCTTTGGAAGCTAAGCTTCCTGTTATTTTGTGCGTAAATAAGGTAGATCGTCCAGATGCCCGTATTGAAGAAGTTGTTGGCGAATCTACAGATTTGCTTCTTGGCTTGGCTCAGGATGTTGTCGAGGAAGGTATTGACCTCGATCTCGACGCTTTGCTTGATTTGCCAGTGATTTATTGCGCTGCTAAAGCTGGTTATGCTTCTGTTAATCAGCCTGAAAATGGTGGTTTGCCAGATAACGATAATTTGGAGCCATTGTTTGATTCTATTATTTCAAACATTCCAGCTCCTGAATACGAAGAAGGCGCTCCTCTTCAAGCTCATGTTGCAAACATTGATTCCTCTGACTTCTTGGGTCGTCTTGGTTTAGTGCGAATTTACAACGGTACTTTGGAAAAGGGCAAGACTTACGGTCTTTCTCGTGTCGATGGTTCCATTGAAAACTTCCGTGTTTCTGAGCTTCTTCGCACTCAAGGTTTGGAGCGCACTCCTGTAGCTTCTGCAGGTCCTGGCGATATTGTGGCTGTTGCTGGCGTGAATGACATTATGATTGGCGAAACTATCGTTGACCAAAATGATCCAAAGCCGCTTCCATTAATTCATGTCGACGATCCTGCAATTTCTATGACTTTCGGCGTAAACGATTCTCCTCTTGCTGGAACTGAAGGCAAAGATCATAAGCTTACTGCTCGTATGATTAAGGATCGTTTGGATCGCGAGCTTATTGGTAACGTTTCTATTAAGGTTATTCCAACTGAGCGCCCAGATGCTTGGGAAGTTCAAGGTCGTGGCGAGCTTGCTTTGGCTGTGTTAGCTGAGCAGATGCGTCGCGAAGGCTACGAGCTTACAGTTGGTCGTCCTCAGGTTGTTACCAAGACTATTGATGGTCAAATTAATGAGCCTATGGAAAGCACTACGATTGACGTACCAGAAGAGTACATGGGTACCGTCACTCAGCTTATGGCTGATCGTAAGGGTCGTATGGATTCTATGAGCAACCACGGTTCTGGTTGGGTTCGTTTGCAATTTACCGTTCCTTCTCGCGGTCTTATCGGTTTCCGCACAGCTTTGCTTTCTGCTACTCGCGGAACCGGTATTGCAAGCTCTATTTCCGCCGGTTATGCTCCATGGGCTGGTCAGATTGTGACTCGTCAGAATGGTTCCATGGTTTGCGACCGTAAGGGTGTTGCAACTCCTTATGCTATGCAGCGTTTGCAAGCTCGTGGCGTATTCTTCGTTGATCCACAAAGCCCAGTTTACGAAGGTCAAATCGTTGGTATTAACAACAAGCCAGACGAGCTGGATGTAAATATTACGCTTGCTAAGCACATGACTAACA
>NQOP01000002.1:12329-12711 GCA_003585845.1 Bifidobacteriaceae bacterium NR021 | reverse complement strand
GTCTCTTGATTTCGCTAACGAAGACGAGTGCGTGGAAGTAACTCCTGAAGCAATTCGCGTGCGCAAGATTATTTTGAGCCGCGATGAGTGGTATAAGTGGCGTGCTAAGCAGCGTCGTCAAAACAACAACGCTGCGTGATAATCGCAATATACCAATTAGTAATGGAACGTTAGGTTTTATTATGTCATCGAAACCGTGGTCGCATCGCTTGCCTTCGTGGGGCAGGTATGCGACCACGTGTGTTTCTGCGCTAATATGCGCGTTGATTGGTACTTTTGCTCATCGCTGCGGTGCAGTGGATAATATTCCTTACGGATTTGCATTATCTATGCTTTTGCTGTTTTTGTCTGCTTGGTGTGCAAGATCTCGTAGTGGTTGGAG
>NQOP01000002.1:10432-11589 GCA_003585845.1 Bifidobacteriaceae bacterium NR021 | reverse complement strand
TGGATTACTTATTCACGCAATAGTTTTCTCCGCGTTTGCTTGGATTATCGCATTAGGTTTTATTGGCAGTGCAATTCTTGTACCTGTTGGTTTCACAATACCGTTGCCATGGTGTTCGCAATATGTTGGATATTTTTGGCTTTTCGGCATTCTTGTTGCTCACTTAGTTTTGCTTTGTATGCCTCAGCGTTGGTTTGTTATTGAATAGTAAAATAAGTAAATAATTTGCAATAATTTAAGCGTGACTTCGCTGTGAATTTTGCATAAGAATCATTATTAACCACTATTTTTTACAGTAGTCTTGATTACAATATTCTTAACTGCAACAGTTTTTAAGGAATACTTATGAATAGTAGTAACAGTAAGTGCTCACGTAGATTATGCTATTTAGGACCGGAAGGTTCTTTTACGCATCAAGCAGCTTTAAAAGTTCAGCAGCAGTTACAATCATTTGATAATTTGCAACTTATTCCAACTGCTTGCGAGAATGTTCTTAGTATTGCTAGTGAAATTGAAGAGAATCACAATTGGGGTGTTATTGCGTGGGAAAACAATATTGAAGGCGTTGTAATACCTAATTTAGATTTACTAATTGATGCAAAAAATATGGTTGGTATTGCTCGCGTCGGCGTCGATATTAGTTTTGATGCTGTTGTTTGCAAATCAGATTCAATCGATAACTGTTCTACTATTGTTGCTCACCCGCACGCGTTGGCACAATGCCGTAAGTTTGCTCAAGAGCGTGGATTGAAAGAAAAAACTGCGTCTTCAAATGCTGCTGCTTGTAGGGATTTAGTTCCTGGCGAAGTTGCTTTATGTCCTAAAATTTGTGCTGATTTATACAATAGGCAGATTGTGAGTGAAGCAGTTGAAGATTTTTCTGGCGCGCGAACTGAGTTTTTAGTGCTAGCTCCTCGAGATCAGGCTTTAGATTTTGTTAATGTGCAGCGAGAAAACTTTTCATCATTTTCCTCAATTATTGCGTTTATTCCGCGTTGCACAGGTGCTGGAGTATTAGCAAATTTGCTTGATGTTGTGCGTGATCACGGTCTTAACATGACTTCTTTTATGTCGAGACCGATTAAAGGGCAAGGCGGTTTATACAGTTTTATTGCAACTGTTGATGCTGCTCCTTGGGATTTTATGTGTAAAGCTAT
>NQOP01000002.1:9286-9695 GCA_003585845.1 Bifidobacteriaceae bacterium NR021 | reverse complement strand
GATTCAAGAGGTTGTCGAACATGGCGATTGGGTTCGAGCTTTAGCAGTGTATCCTTCCGATAAGCGCAATAATCCAGTTATGAATGATTGGATGCTGCCTCATGGTGGAGTGTGTGTTGAGCCTTCGGTTGATGCTTTGCATAATTTGAACGTAATGCGTGCAGAAAGAGAATTATTATGGTAGAAGATGCTGGGTTTTCTCAAAAATTTTCTGTTGGTATTGTAGGACTTGGTCTTATTGGAGGATCTCTTGCAAAACGACTTGCTAAACTGGCAAATTGCAACGTATATGCATGGAATCGTCATAATGAGCCTTATGACGAAGCTAAAAGTTTAGGAATTACCTGCGTAGAAAAAGTGCAAGATTTAGCTAAACTTCGTCCAAACGTTCTAATTTTGTGCAATGCTT
>NQOP01000002.1:2106-8503 GCA_003585845.1 Bifidobacteriaceae bacterium NR021 | reverse complement strand
TAGCGATGTTGGCAGCGTAAAAACTTTAGTTCGAGAGCAAGTAAAAGACGCAGGTTTGCAAGATTGTTACGTTGGCGCGCATCCTATGGCTGGTAGTGAATTTACTGGTTGGAAAGCTTCTAGTGATGAGCTTTTAAATGGTGCTTTATGGGCTTTAACTGTTGATGATTCTACTGAGTTTTGGCGAGTTAGAAATGTTTTGCAAATGATTGTTTCGCTATGCAAGAATCGCGCAATAGTTTTGGATGATGCAACGCACGATAATTCTGCAGCTCTTATTTCTCATATGCCTCACGTTGTTGCAACAGCTCTTGCAAACGTATTATGTGAACAATCTAATCGCGCTATTGCTTTACAACTATCTGCAGGTTCTTGGCGAGATATGACGCGAGTTGCTCTTACGGATCCGCAACGCACTCGCGCTATGGTAAGTGAAAATCGGCATAATACTGCGAAATTATTGCGTTCTGTAATTTCGGAGCTAACTTTTGCTGCAAATATGCTAGATAATGATGTTGAAAGCGCGGATGCTTTAGAGCAAGAGTTTTTTGCTAAAGCTCAATCTTGGAGAGAATATAAATACCAGCAGCGCAACTCGTCTAAAACTAGTACGCAACAAAGCGACGATGCTAAGCAAAATGATGCTGCAAATAGCAGATTGTGGAAGTATGATTCCAGTAGCAATTGGCAGAAAGATTTACTAGAATCCGCGCGCTCAGGTGAATCCATTATTGAACTTTCCGGATTTAATACCGACGAATCTTCGCAACTGCTATTGCGCTCAGATAGTTCTCTGAGCAACTTATAATGTGAGTTCCTTGCTTGCCGTTGCGCGAGTTTTAATGTCTATATTTTGAGCGGTTTTTGGAATTTGCGTTCTGGGATTGGCTTTAATCGGTAAATAGTGTTGGCATCAATGAACATTTCTTCGGCAGCTCTAGTGCCGTTTGCTGCAGGATCTCGAAGCAAATGAAGCATTACACCGTCCCACTCGAGTACGTGCCCAATCGCATCATGATACTCGATTTTTTGTGTTCCATTGTTATTGTCTTCTATAATTTTGTAAGTTCTTACTACTATGCGTGAGCCTGCAGGTATTTGCTGTGGTAGTGTAGTTAAATTCCGTGTTTGTGTGTTCATAACATGCTCCTTGTTGTATTATGCATGTGACTGAAGTATATTGCAAACGTTTTGTTTTAAACTTTTATGGAAGGGTGAGTTAAGTATGAGCAACAATAAATTTGTTTCTGAAAATTTCTTAGGCTTACCTTCTAAATATATGAGTTTAATAGATGATTATATTGATTATGTTCGTGCTAATAAAGGCTTGGGGGAGCGCACACAGAAAGCTTATGCCAGTGATATTTTGCAATGTTTAGCATGGTGTAATCGGCACGGATTTAATAATATTTCGGAGCTTACTACGGATGATTTGCGTTCGTGGATGGCTGATGAGTCGCGAAGTCATGCGCGTTCAAGCTTGGCTCGCAAAGTAGTTGCGGTGCGTGGTTTTTTTGCGTGGTGTCAGCATGTTGAATACATAAGCAGTGATCCTGCGGAAATTTTAATGACGCCAAAAATTAAGAATATGCTGCCATCTGTTTTGGATGAATATCAAGCAGAATCATTAATGAATAATGTTGATTCTAAAGCTAATGTTTCATCTTCGTGTACCAAAAATCAGAAAGCTGTAGAGTTCCGCAATGCTGCAATTCTGGAGCTTTTATATGCGACTGGTATTCGTGTTGGCGAGCTTACTAGTTTAAATATTCAGGATATTAATTTTTCCTCGCACACTATAAAAGTTACTGGTAAGGGAAATAAGCAGCGTGTTGTGCCTTTTGGGGTTCCTGCTTATAAAGCTTTATCTGCTTGGATTTCTGAAGATGGACGAGAAATTTTATTGCGAAATTCTGTTGAAGAGGCAGTATTTCTTGGCGCTCGCGGAAAGCGTATTGATCAGCGTTTGGTAAGGCAGATTGTGCATGACGAGGCTAAGAGTGCGCATGTCCCGGATATTTCTCCTCATGCTTTGCGGCATAGTGCTGCGACGCATATGTTGAATGGTGGAGCAGATCTACGAGAAGTGCAGGAATTATTGGGGCATTCATCGCTTAATACTACTCAGCGCTACACTCATGTTTCTATTGAATCTTTAAAACGTAAGTATTCTCAAGCTTTTCCGCGTGCATGATATTAAATGTTTTTAGATATTTAATTATATGTAAAAGTCTGTAAAGCTATGCTGGTGGATATTGTTTGAGTGATTGTGCTGTTTGTGTTGTGTGCATATTAGAGTTGATTACATGATTACAATTACGACTTCGAATTTAAATGGTATTCGTGCGGCTGAGCGCAAAGGTATGCTTAACTGGTCTGACGCGCATACTCCAGACGTGTGGTGTATGCAAGAAGTGCGCGCTCCGCAGGATGCAATCGACCCAATTATGACAAAAATTGAAATGGGATATCGTGCGTCTGAAAATATCGCAAATCCTATAGAAAACGATAATTTTACTTATACGAATGAAGTTTGCCGTGTAAAAGGTCGAGCTGGAGTAGCTCTAGTTACGTCTCTTCCTGTAGTAAACAAACGCTACGGTTTGCCTGGCTTAAGCGAGGATGTTGATTCTGGGCGATGGGTTGAAACTGACTTGCTTACTCCTGACGGCTATGAAATCACTATTGCTTCTGTGTATATTCATGCTGGAAATGTGGACGATCCGCAAAAAATGCAACAAAAATTCCGCTTTTTAGACACAATGCTTACTCGTTTAGGGGAGCTTCGAGATGCAGCAGCAAGTGGTGGGAATCAGGCGATTTTGTGCGGTGACTTTAATATTGCGCATACGCCGTTAGATATTAAAAATGCTAAAGCTAATGAAAAAAGTGCAGGATTCTTGCCTGAAGAGCGCGCGTATATTGACCGCTGGATTAACGAGTATGAGTTTGTTGACGTTATGCGCATGCTTGCAGGTGATATTCAAGGACCATACACTTGGTGGAGTCAGCGCGGTAAGGCATTCGACAATAACGTTGGCTGGAGATTAGACTACCAGTTCGCAACTCCTGAAATTGCGGAAAGCGCTCGCGGATTTGTAATCGATCGTGCTGAAAGTTATGATGCGCGATGGTCTGATCATGCTCCACTAACTATAAAGTATGAAGTGTGAAGCGTAAGTATTAATCTGCGTAATTCGAAATAACTAAGCAATCGCATACTTATCTGTATGTAGTGTATGTGCAAATTTTTCAGTGCTTTGCTTGTGATATTCTAGTGAAGTTGAGCAATTTACAATAATAAGTAGAAATGCATTGTTGTAGATTTGTTGTTTTAAGAAATGAGGAATAATGGGTTGGTTATTTGGCCGACATGAAGAAGAAAAATCTTCAAAAGTTGAAGACAAAATCGTAGAGGTAAAAACTGGTCCATGGGATTTCAATGATGAAGATGCTCCTGATTTTAGCGATTATCTAGATTTTGGTTCAATCTATATTCCATACTTTCAAGGCATTGAGTTGCGAGTAAAAAAGCAGCATGAAACATCGCAAGTTCTTGGTATGACAGTAACTTATGGTTCTTCAAGCGTAGAAGTTGAAGCTTTTGCTGCGCCTAAAACATCTGGTATTTGGCTAGAAGTGTGCAAAGATTTGCTTGATGGAAATAGTCAGGCGTGTACAGTACAAGGCGAATTTGGTACTGAGCTACTGTTACCTGTAAAAGTTGGAGAAAAAACCATTACAACGCGTATTGTTGGCGTTGATGGTCCTAGGTGGATGCTTCGCGGAGTATTCTCTGGACCTGCAGCAACAGAGCTTGCAGATAATAATAACGAAACAAAACAATTAGACGAATGGTTTAAGGGGATTGTTGTAAATCGTGGTGAAGAGCCGCTTGCGCCTCGCGATTTTATTCCTATGCATGATCCAATAACTAGAGAAGAAAAAGAAGCTGCTTTAAATGCAGAAAATAGCGGTAAAGATGGGGAAAATAATACGTCTGATGAAGATGCTAATAATGCACTAAAAAAAGACGATAAACCATTAGGTTACGACCAACAAGTAGAAGTAAAAACTACGCTTACACGCGGTCCAATGTTTGCTGAAATTAGATAATGCAAGTAGTAGAAAGTTAATTGAATGGATTCACAAGAATCTTTACAGAAATCCGAAGAAGAGTTTTCTTCGCAAGAGTTTTCAAATGAAGTAAAACTCAACGATTCTGCACAAACCAACGATTCTGCGCGAACCAAAAAACGCTCAGGACTAGCGACATTGGCTTCAATCGGAGCCGAAGGGTCTACATTTTCTGTAATTGATTCAATGGGTGGCGTTCGAGGCGTAATCGAATCCATGCTTCCAGGCTTGCTATTTGTTATTTGCTTCGTTGTAACACGAAATGTGCAAACAACGGTTATTGTTGCAGCTGTGATTGCTGTTTTGCAAGTTGTGATTCGTCTTATTCAGAAGCAATCACTTATGGGGGCAATTAGTGGACTTATTTCCATTGGAATCTGCCTTATTTGGGTGTGGACGAGTCACCAAGCGCGCGACTACTATATGATGGGCTTTATTACGAATGCTGTTTATGGTGTGCTTCTTGCGATTTCGCTGATTGTGCGCGTGCCTGCTTTAGGGCTTGTGATTGAGTCAATTCGCAAAATGCCTACGGAAAACTTTGGTGCGTGGCTTCACGAATGGCTCGATTATAAGCCGCTTAAGCGAGCGTATATGTATGTGACAGGATTGTGGATTGCTGTTTTTGTGCTGAGGCTCGTTTTGCAAGTGCCATTATATTTGACGAATCACGTTGTGTGGCTTGGCACAGTGCGTTTGATTATGGGATTGCCGTTTTGGGCGCTCGCAATTTGGGTTTCTTATTTGATTATTGCAACGCCGTTTATGCGTCTTCATCATAAAAATCACGAAGAGAAGCAGCTTAACTAAAATCAGCTTAACTAAAATCAGCTTAACAAAACGCAAAACTAAGGGGTAGTTTATGCAAGTGACGATGCGAATCGAGCGATATGCGGATCAAGGCAGATGCGTAGGTCATCTTGACGGACGCGTTGTATTCGTGCGATTTGCGCTGCCTGGTGAGCTGGTTGTTGTGCGCATGGATGAGCCGATGCGTGCAAAAGCGCACTTTTTTACTGGCGAAGTTGTGGAAGTTTTGGAGCCTAGCGCGGATCGTGTAGAGCCGCAATGGAAACTCGCTGGTCCTTTGGCTCAGGGTGGTGGAGTTGGAGGAGCGGATTTAATTCACGTTTCTTTGCCTGGGCAGATTCGTTGGAAGGCTTCCGTAATTGCTAATCAATTCCAGCGTTTAGCTCATATGGATGTTGTGGAAAGCGATGTTAACGTTGAGCGTATGCCGGGGGATGAGGAGCTTAACGGATTTAATTGGCGTACGCGCATGGAGTTGGTTGCGGATGATGAAGGGCGATTGTCTATGCGTAAGCGCGAGTCGCATGACCGCATTGCGATTGATACTATGCCACTTGCGTCGCGCGCGGTTTTAGCAGTTGCGGATTCTTTGGACTTGTGGAATCGCAAATTTGAGCCAAATGCGCAAATTCGTCTTGCTGTTCCAGAGCCTAGGGTTGATGGTTTGGATTTTGGTGTTTCTGGTGACAATGCTGCGCTTCTTGATGCGATTGGTGAAAATTATGCGCTTATAGTAAATGATGAGTTGGTTGCAGGCTCGGCTTTGTTGCGCGAGCGCGTGCGCGTTGCGGTTGATGGTGATTCATCGCGTGCGCGTACTTTTGATTACGATGTTGACGCGCGTGGTTTTTGGCAGATTCATCGCGCAGCTCCAGAACATTTGGTGAACTACGTTTTGGGATTAGTTCGTTCTGCGCTTGGTGGGCGTATTAAGAATACGGTTTTGTGGGATTTGTATTCTGGATCTGGTTTGTTTACGATTCCGCTTGCTACTTTGGCTAATATTGGCGGAGATTCTTCTAGTGCCGTGGGCGCTATTGGTACTACTGGCGCTTTTGGTTCTGCAGAGCCAGCTCGCGTGCTTAGCATTGAGGGTGCGCCGATTGCTGTAAAGAATGCAAGGCGAAACATTGGGCGCGCAGGTCTTGGCAGGGATGTTGTTGAAGCGCTTGAAGGCGATGTTTCGCAAACGCTTGAATCACAGGTGTTTAAGGCGAGTAAGTCATCTAAGATTGTGCGCCGATTTGCGCATCCTGATGTTGTTGTGTTAGATCCTCCGCGCGCTGGCGCTAAAGCTCAAGTTTGTAAGCAGATTGCGAAGTCTGGAGCAAGAAGCGTTGTGTATGTTGCTTGCGATCCGACTAGTCTTGCTCGCGATGTTGGCACGTTTAGAGAGCTTGGCTACAACGTTCAGTCTTTGCGCGCGTTCGACATATATCCCAACACTCAT
>NQOP01000002.1:1176-1265 GCA_003585845.1 Bifidobacteriaceae bacterium NR021 | reverse complement strand
ACGCTCTAAGGTCGAGTGCACAGGATGTTAACGTTAAAAGGTGCACACACTTTGCACCCAGCTGGTGAAGTGGGGAATGTCAATCAACG
>NQOP01000002.1:0-243 GCA_003585845.1 Bifidobacteriaceae bacterium NR021 | reverse complement strand
TGGAAAGATTCGACGGCGGAGGCTCTAGTATTGATGACAAGAATAAATTAGAGTTTGTGGAGGACTGGATTGAATATAAAAGTAAAAGAAATTGAGAATAAACTAGAAAAGGAATCTGTATCGAGAGAAGTATTGTATGATCTTCAAGAATGGTTTGGAATGCCAGAAAGTACAGAAGAATATATTCAAGATTCACAGGAAAAGCCTTTTCTTGCTTGTTATATTAATGATAAACTTGTTGGG
>NQOP01000003.1:101938-104300 GCA_003585845.1 Bifidobacteriaceae bacterium NR021 | reverse complement strand
CCCAATATCCATTCTGTGCACTCAAAAAAGTGTAGCTATACTTGGAGTTCTCTCAATCCACGTCGAGAGTGTCGTATTGATGTCAAGGGCTTAATAGGTGGGTGCATTTTTGCCCTTATGTAGCAAGGCTTAGCGAGGGCTATCGTTAAAAGGTTTAATGTGCGGCGGCTTTAAGCTGGGTTCTCGTGATTTTTGAGTGCAGTTTGGCTGTTTGAGGGAAGATGTCGACGCTCTAGGGTTGAGTGCACAGGATGTTAACGTACTTCGCTTGCGTTGAAAGCACACTGTGCTTTCAACTTTGAGCAAGCTCAGCGAATCGAAGTGCATTCGCGAATTATGTTTTAATCGCTCATGCAAGTCGATTCGCCACTTTGCACCCACCCTGTGAAGTGGGAAAATATAGCTCAAAAGGTAAAATGAAACCTGATTATTAGTATGTGCACGAGGAGGTGCTTAAGGAATGGATAATAAGAAGTTTATCGCAGAGACGAAAGATGTTCGTTTAACGGTGAAACGTGCTGATACCTTTGGTGTGAGCTTTGTTAACTGTGAACAAGATATATTGAGGGTTGAGGAAGCGCAAAATGTTATAAGGCTTATTCAAACTAAAAAAGTCTCAGCTTCGAATTGGGTGAGGTGGCTTACTCAGGGTATGCCTGAAATTGTTGTGAGTTTGCCACATGATGTGGAAGTTTGTGAGGTTGAATCTGATTCTAATCAAGTGCTCATCACGGATATTGAGATTGGTAAGCTTTATGTAGAAGTGAACAATGGCAAGGTAGAAGTTGTTAATTTGAAGGCGGATGATGTCTTTCTTAAATGTTATAATGGGTTGGCTTCAGCAACAAACGTAGAAGTAACTCATGTTTGTACGCTTGATACGTTAAATGGCATGAGTATTTTAGAAGGAACAATCACCAAGGATGCAAGCCTTGAAGTAGATTGTGAGAATGGTGTCACCGAGGTTTCAGATAAGAAGAAGGTAAATTGTAAAAACGATGGATTTGCGCATTACATGGTGCACTGTCTTAATGGGAAAGCTATTGCGAAGTAGCAGACATATAGATCAAAAAAGAAGCAATAAAACTTGATATAAGTTGGAATTAGAGCGTATATAGACATACCGATAAAGGAGGAAGCCGTATATGCTCTATGTAAAATTTGATGATTTCGAAGATGTTAGCGTCATGGGAAATGAGAAAGATCATGGAATGTTTATTCCGATTAAGGATGGGAATGTGTATGCTGAGTGCGAACGGTGCGGTGTAGTTGAAATGATCACCTCACCATGCGAATTCATTGCTAGCACATTTAGGTCAAGAGTGAACTTCAATGAAGGTTATGAACTTTGCGAGAAGTGCTTGCAAGAGGTTGAGTTTGTTACTGTCGCTTTGAGAACTGGAAAATTACCTAATCGAGAATTGAAATAACTTAAAAAGCAAAGCAGTGATAACCGTAGTAATACATGAAAAACTAAACGTTAAAAGGTGCACACACTTTGCACCCGGGCGGTAAATGATAATTTAGGGAGGCGTTTTATGTCAGTAATTAAAATTGAAAACCTCACTTTCTCATATTATGGATATGTAAAACCCATATTTAAAAATGTATCGTTTTCCTTTGATACAAACTGGAAAACGGGATTGATAGGAAGAAATGGAATCGGTAAATCAACTCTATTTAAGTTACTTTTAAATCAAGAAACTTATCAAGGTAAAATAAGCAAGGATGTTGAATTTATTAAATTTCCACCAAATATAAGCGATACTTCAAAATTAGGAATTGAGTTATATAAAGAACTAATATCAGATGATGAAGAATGGAAGTTATTTAGAGAACTCAGTTTGCTAAATGTAGATGAGAACCTTGTTTACAGAGAGTTTGAAACGCTTTCTAAAGGGGAACAAACAAAAATCCTTTTAGCTATTTTGTTTACAAGAGAAGATGGCTTTTTACTTATTGATGAACCAACAAACCATTTAGATATGGACGGAAGAAAAATTGTAAGTGAATATCTGAAAAGTAAAAAAGGATTTTTGCTTATATCTCATGATAGAGATTTTTTAGATGGTTGTATCAATCATGTTATTTCTATTAACAGGAATTCTATTGATGTCCAATCGGGAAATTTTACATCATGGTATGAAAACAAAGTGATGAAAGACCAATTTGAAATTAGTCAAAATGAGAGATTAAGAAAAGATATTAAACGATTAAAAGAGTCTGCAAGACAAAGTCAAATTTGGTCTGATAAAATTGAAAATACTAAAAATGGTGTAAAAGTATCAGGTGTAAAACCAGACAAAGGACATATAGGTCATCAATCAGCCAAGATGATGAAAAAATCTAAGAATTTGGAGAA
>NQOP01000003.1:100349-101132 GCA_003585845.1 Bifidobacteriaceae bacterium NR021 | reverse complement strand
CTATTATTGCATCCATTACATCATCATAAAAATCCTCTAATATCGGTTAGCAATTTATCATCATGCTATGGAGAGAGACAGATCCTAAATAATGTAAGTTTCGAGATAAAGCAAGGCGACATAGTGGCTATATATGGGGGTAATGGTAGCGGAAAATCAACCTTGATTAAAATTTTATTAGGTATAAATCACGAGTATACAGGTGAGATAAAATTAGCAGGTAATTTAAAAATCTCGTATATTCCTCAAGACACATCTAATTTAACAGGTAGCCTAAATGAATATATTCACAAGCAAGATGTTGATGAAACATTGTGTAAAACAATTCTAAGAAAATTAGATTTTTCAAGAGAATTATTTGAAATGGATATGAAGAATTATAGTGATGGACAAAAAAAGAAAGTTTTAATTGCTGTAAGTTTCTCAAAGCCAGCTCATATATTTGTTTGGGACGAACCACTGAATTATATAGATGTAATATCAAGAATACAGATTGAGGAAATTATAAAAGAAGCAAAGCCTACACTCATATTTGTGGAACACGATAAGCGATTTGTAGAAGATATCGCTAATAAAATAATACAATTTTAAGTAAAATCCAAATCCCAGTTTGTAGTGCCTTAGACTTTTATCATCATACGACATTCCCCTTGCCAGTTTCTCTCCTGCAACGAACGTTAAGGCTCTTTTATTGATGCATGGTTATCATAAGGGTAGTCTTGAAACATGTGAGACTGTCGTATTGATGTCAAGGGCTTAATAGGTGGGTGCATTTTTGCCCTT
>NQOP01000003.1:93656-99541 GCA_003585845.1 Bifidobacteriaceae bacterium NR021 | reverse complement strand
TTTCGCGGTTTTTGAGCGTGATTTGGCTGTATGAGGGAACATGTCTACGCTTTAGGGTTGAGTGCACAGGATGTTAACGTTAAAAGGTGCACCCACTTTGCACCCACCCTGTGAAGTGAGGATATACAGTATAGTTTGCATAATTATTTATCACGCAAAAAACATGATAATAAAATTTATACAAGCAAAAAGAGATGTTACTCAAATGGCATAATTGTAAAAAGTCACTTTATAACATTCTCCTATATCGTGGGGCTTAAATCTAAGCCCCACTTTTTATATTCAAAACTATTTTTTTCAAATAAATAAAAGTCAAAGACTTTACATATTTAACGCTTATTCTTAGCTAAAATACCTGTTTTTAATATCATTTGTAAGCATACACTGAACAAGAAAATACAAAACAATATATTGCATATAAAAGGTGAAATACTGCGCGCAATTATTGCGCCTAAGTTTACAGTAAATGTCGCAAAAATACCGATAATAATTCCTTCAGTAAAATGAGTATAATGGTAACGAGCATTAGCAATACTACCACTTATAACTGTAGGAAGCGTGACAAGCAAAGCAGTTCCTCTTGCCATAAGGTCTCCCATGCCGAGCAAAAGTTGCACGCATGGCACTATAATTCCTCCGCCACCAACGCCTAAAATACCTGAAAAAATACCAGAAACAACGCCTATAAATATAAGACATATAGCTTTTAAAAAACTAACATTAAAATCTACATTTCTTAACGGAATCCAAACTTGACTAGAACATATAACTAGTAATACAAAAAGTGTAAAACACCAAGGAAATATTTTTTTAGGCAAAATATGTGAAAAATATACCCCAATTTGTGATCCGAAAACTGAACCTATTATTAGAAAAAATGCTGATAAAAATGACACTTTGCCGTTTAAACCGTAAACAATGCTTCCACAAAGTGACGTTATAATTATGGCAACAAGAGAAGTAGCAACAGCATGACGCTGATCAAATTTCATAAAAACAGTTAATGCAGGAACTATCACCATTCCTCCACCTACACCGAACAATCCTGATAAGAAACCTGCTAATAGTCCAATGAAAACGATTAAAACAATATTATGGAAATTATATTTGGTTTTAAAAATATTTCTCAACATATATCTTTTCTTCACAAAACACCTCCTCGTACTTTATTCACTACTTTTACTATATTGCATGAAATAATAGAATATGTCTATACTAGTTCAATTGTAATTTATGTATTTATTTATCTAATTAACGTAAAATATTCTTTGTTAATAAACACAGCAATTCGATGGGCTCATATATGGTAAAAAATTGCATCAACTATACTAATACTTTGTCTTAGGGGGGCTCTCTAGGCTGTTTTTATGCTCAAAATCAAGCTATTAAGCCAATCTTAAACCTTTTAACGATAGCTTTTTTAATAATCGTTAGCATAATAATGATAGTTATTAGGAATAGTTATTCCAGTAGTGCGTCAATATTTCGTTTTGAATATAGAAGTCTGCGCACTTCCATAGTGTCGTCGATGACAACGTAAAAAACAGAAAAGTTGCGTACGCTAATCCTGTAGTAGGGGTGTTCTCGGGTTAATTAATCCTTCTCCTTGCGCTATCAAAGACGTCAGCTTTAGAAAGACGCGTAGAAGTGTTTGCGGCAAAAGTATCTGCTTCGTCGAGTTTTCTTTCAATGTCGTCAGTGAGAGCAGAGTATTGTTTGATGCTCATGAGAACCATAGTCCCATAACCATTTTTTGTAAGGAATACTGGTGTATTTGAATTTATAACTGTTTCTTCTACTTCTGGGAATTTATTTCTTAAATCGGAAACTGGACGAATATTAATCATAGTATCAACCTCCTTTTATCAAAAAAGTATCATAATATTATCAAGATTACAATTATATTAGTGGCTTGGTACTCAAAAAGTGTAGATATACTAGGAGTTCTCTCAATCCATACAGAATCAGTAGCGCTCCTTTACAAATCGCACTGAATCAAGATATCGTTTTGATGATTTCTACTGTGCCTGCAGCCTAGTTGATTCGTTTTTCCTTTGTAAAACAAGGGTTAGCGCGGTTAAATGTTAAAAGGTTTAATGCGTGGCGGATTTAGGCTGGGTTCTCGTGGTTTTTTTTTGAATGCAATTTGGCTATTTTGCTGTCGACTGGTTATGTGATTCGATTGCGTATGTTTTGGGGAACAAACCGTCGCAATAGTCGTAAAAAAGTTCCCTACATTATTTGATTTCTCACGGTAGGAGCTTGTTGGTTATTTCAGAAAATAGGGTTCCTGGGTTTAATAAGTTGCTTGTTGAGTATTATGAGGATGAAGATTTGCAGGTGATTGCTTCGTTTATGAGGGAATATTGTTGGAAGCATTAAACGTGCACGATGATATTGATTCTTCTGATTCTTATGTTTTGTGAACCTTGCTGTTTATGAAAAGTATAGTTTGCTAGTAAATGAAACGATTAGTATTGATTGTCTAGACAAATTAGTACGAAAAAGTAATATATTTATTAAGATTATTACAGTAATCAGAGTGAATGGTAGATCTTGTTTACTTAATAGTCTGTTTTATGATCATTTGATACAGAGTCGTGTTAACGAAAAGGAGGCTAGTAGTGTTATGAGAAGTAAAACTATTTTTTGTAAAAACATTTTTCAAAGTTGTCTTGTTATGCTTCTGCTGCTAGGTACTCTCTTTTCTCTTGCTGGATGTGCAGACGATGATGAGAAGGCGGAGCTTGCGTCGTATCATTGGGAAACAGTGGCGGTGTCTAGGGAAGAGTTTCGTATACCAGAAAACTATATGAATAAAGGTGAATTGTATCTCTTTGTGTCACGAGATATTCTGGATTCTCATTATGATTTGTCTAAAGTCACTCTTGGAGATAAGCCCATCAAATTAGTTGACTCACAGTTTAATTTGCCTGGTCCAGGACTTAAAGCTTTATTTTTAGTTGGAAAATTTGATTTAAAAGACAAGCCAAGCTCTGATGTCCTTAAAGTACCAGGGATTAATAAAACAGGTAATGTTGCTATAGGTTATAAGAAGAAATAGTAATATTTTGCACATGTTAAACAAATGTTTTGTGATTGCTTATATTTGAGTTTTTTGCGGAATGCTCATATAATTTTACACGTAAAGCACATTTAAGTTTATGAGGTGTTGCGCTATGACTGCCCAAATAATCGCTAGTCTTAAGAACGGTTTGAAAGGCATATAAAAGCACATAAAACAGCTTAAGATACATATTCTTTAGCAGTATTAAACACGCATTGCACATGGTGTTTTGTCATTATGTTTGCACATGCGCGCTAGTTTTTGCACGTTTTTTGCATGTTTTTGCGCGTTCTTATCGTTCTTGTAAGCAAGCGTTATCTTTTCTTATCTGACTAACTGATTTTCATTGTTGAAATTTATTCAATAACAGTAAGAATTAAGGTTTAATAACAGTAAAAATTAAGCTTTAATAACACGTAAGAACGAAGCAATAATAATGAATAATAATATAGAAAACGCAACTGATAGTCGCGATAACAATAATAAGCAGTCAGCTAGTAACTTAATATTGCGTATTGATAATGTAACAAGATCTTATTCTCGTGGGTTTGGTCGTAAGAAGACAACTCGCCAAGTTTTACATAACGTATCTTTTGATATTCATTCTGGTGAAATATTTTGCTTGCTTGGTCCGAATGGTGCAGGTAAAACAACTACTGTGAAAATTGTTGGTACGTTGTTAGCTCCTGATAGTGGTAGTGTTCGTATTGACAGTATTGATGCTGTGAGTAATCCTCGAGAAGCACGTAAGCACGTGTCGTTACTTCTTGGAGGTGAGCGAGGATTTTATCAAAAGTTAAGTGCATTAGATAATCTTCGTTATTTTGCCGATCTTTCCGCAGTTCCATATAGGGAGCAAGGAAAGCGTATTCACGATGCTCTTGAGCAAGTTGATTTACTTGATAAAGCTCATGATGCTGTTCAAACTTTTTCAAGGGGAATGTGGCAGCGGTTGCATATTGCTCGATCGCTGGTTGCTAGAACGGATCTTATGCTTTTAGATGAGCCTACCACTGGTTTGGATCCTGAAAATGCTAGGAAAGTACGTGAAATTATTCATGCTTTACGAGATCAAGGAATAGCGATTTTGTTAACTACGCATGAGATGAGTGAGGCTGAGAAATTAGCTGATACTGTTGCTGTAATAAATCACGGTAATATTATTGCTCAGGGAAGTGTTCAGCAGTTGGCTTCTTTGCAGCATATTGATCATGTAACAATGTACGCGTATGAAGGTGAAGCATCAAGTGGAACTCCTAGTGTTAAGGAAGAATTGCAAAAACTTGATGGAGTGTTGTGGTGTGATCTTTTTGAATCGCATGGAGTGTTAAATATTACTGTCGCGTGGAGTAAAACATTATCTCAAGAACGAAATATTAAGATTCCTGTTGATGGGATTACACGTTTAGGTGATCGCGCTGCAAGTTTGGAAGAAACGTATCTTGCTATTGTTCAAAATGACAATATTTCTGCATCAAATATTTCTACTTCTTCTGCTGCTACGCCGTCTTCTTCGCCGTCATTACTCCCATTAAGTAAGTAGGAGGTTTAATATGAATACTTCTACTCGTTCATATGCTTTTGTGATTCGTGGCTTGTGGTTTCAGCTTAAAAGTTTAGCGAAAACAACGTTTTTCTTGCAAAATGCGATACTTGCTCCAGTATGTTTTGCGTTGATGAAAATTGTTGCCTACTATGGTTTTTCTCATGATTGTACAAACTGCCTTAATAATATTTGGGTTGATTCTTCTATAGCTGGATTATGGTCTGCTACAACTACTGCTGTTGGAATTATTGGATACCAGCGTTATTTAGGAACATTGCAATATCTAACTTTAAGTGTTATCTCACCTTCTGCAGTGTTTCTTCCTATTGTAGGATCCGCAGCTTTACTTGGGTGCATGGGTATGCCGCTTGCGATTATTACCGTTGCTGTTTTCTGCCATGGGTTCTTTATAATAACATTCACGCAGTTAGTTGGATACTTACTTTCTATGCTTGCTTGCGTAGCTTCTGCTGCATTATTATCTGGAATTTTTGTATTATGCCGTAAAGCTACAGTTTATGAAGGTTTGATTTTAATTCCGGTATGGATGCTTTGTGGAATAGTGATCCCTGTAGAATCAATGTCATTGCCAGTTCGCGTTATTGCGTTTATTCATCCGCTTGCGTCTGCAGTGTGGGTGGCTCATGCGCAATCGTTTAATGCTACTACTGTGTTAGCGATTGTGTTATGTGTTGTATTATCTAGCGTTTTGCTTGTTATTGCAGGTTTTATGTTACGTCATGCTATTCGACTTGCAACGCTTAATGGAAGTTTGAACATAATATGATACGAAATAATAATCAGGTTGAAACTATGCGAAATAAAATTATTCAAAATAGTAAGTGCGCTAGATTGCATCAATATAATCAATATTCACAGTATGGTCACGTGAGCGTGTTATCTAGTATACGAACTGGTGCAAGAGTGAGTATACAGAGTATACCTAGCTTAAATAGTTGGAATACTGCTGTTATTCGTATGATTGTTGAGCCTCTTTTATCCACGTTCTTATACGTTTTTCTAGCTGGAGCTGTAAGTGGAGGATTCAATGGAGCAGCTAGTGCTGTAACTAGCGCTGGTTTTAATCATAGTTTGATTGCTTCAACTCTTGCTGCTGTTATGGGTGCGTGTTCTATTTCCACAAGTATGACTGTGTCAGAGGCACTAGCATGGGATCGTTTTGAAGGAACAACACCATTCGTGCTTACAAGCGCGAAAGTTGCATTACCATTATGGTTCGGTCGTATTATTGCGCTCGTGACTATTTATTTA
>NQOP01000003.1:92790-92934 GCA_003585845.1 Bifidobacteriaceae bacterium NR021 | reverse complement strand
GTGAGTGATGCTGTGACTTTGTTCATAACAATGCTTGTAGTAAGCCCGAGTGCTTTCTTTGTGATTAATATGAGTGCGTTGATGCTGTTGTTCCTTATTGTTCCTGTTGCTTCTACGGGATTTGGTATTGCTATAGCTGCTATA
>NQOP01000003.1:90668-92010 GCA_003585845.1 Bifidobacteriaceae bacterium NR021 | reverse complement strand
AGCATGATGATGAATGATGTTTATACTATTTCTAACGCGCTTAGTGCAATACTTCCTATTGTTTGTGGTGTGATTGCTCCGATTGGCGTATTTCCTAAGATGATGCAATACGTGTTATATGTGATTCCAGTAACTCATGTTACTCAAGCATCTCGTAGTATAGTTGATGGTTCTGTAAATGTTGGCGTATTGCTACTTGTGATTCTTGTTGTTGGTGCGTTGTGGGCAATTGTTGGTGTGATCATATGGAATGTTGGTGTGGCGGTTCAACAGCATAAAGGTACTTTAACGAATATAGGGTTTTAGCTGATAAATATGGGATTTAGTTAATTAAATAAGGATTTTATTAGCGGGTATAGGGGGTGGGTGATACTAGAGGCATATTGATTATTGAGTGAGGTTATCAAGCCAATCTTAAACCTTTTTGCGATAGCTTGCTTCTATCGTTAAAGCGTGTACTCATTTTGCCACACATTTGTTTATGTATGGAAATAAAATCCTGTAGATTATTTGATTTCTTATGCTGTTACAGTTGGTAACTATAGTGTTTCACCTTGTTTCTTTTTCCGTTGTAAATTATTTGTTAGTTTGTAATTAGGCGGTATCTAAATCAACTGTTTCAATACTAATTTGGTTTCCGTCAAGTAATTTCATGATGTGTAATAAGTGATTTGAAAGGAGTTGTGTTATGAGTAGTGTTATATCTTTGGGAGAAAAAATTAGAAAGGCTCGTCTGGAAGCTGGGTTGACGCAGGAGGAGCTTTCGGAATTATTGATGGTATCTCGTGCTGCTGTAGCGAAATGGGAAACGAATCGGGGTTTGCCAGATATCGAGAATCTGAAATTTATTGCATCTGCTCTAAGCGTGAGTGTTGATTATCTTTTGGATGAGAACAATAGCGTTGATTTTTCTATTATTAAGAAGCCTATTAATCTCAATAAATATGGTTTCGACGGTAGGTTGAGCAGTTTTAAGAAGTCGAAAATTAAAGAGCAGATTGTCCTAGATGAATATCCTGACTCGGAAATCAATATGCTAACTGTTGTTAAGACTTATAACAGTTCATCTGAGAAAATGGTGGATAATTTTGTTGGATGGTTTTCTACTCTCTTTGGAGGATTGCCATTGTTTGGCATACATGATTTCAGTAAAGCTGTTGCCACTCTTGGGGCTGATCAGTATTATTTGGTGGATAAAAAAGATAAGCAGTATTTCGTGCTTATAACTGATGAGTATATTATTAGCAGAATAATGGGAGTGACGTTTAATAGTAAAAAGTTCCGTATTGGAGATAAGGAATTTATGAAAGTTGGTAAGCTTCGTAATAAGTAGTAAATGGGA
>NQOP01000003.1:87193-89891 GCA_003585845.1 Bifidobacteriaceae bacterium NR021 | reverse complement strand
ATCCTGTACCTTACGGGATGCATCCATTTTGTTTTCTTCTGGATCCTGCAATTGTTGTAGTAATCTATATATTCACTTTCCAATTTGAATTTAAAACTATAGCGCATAAAAATACCCTCCTTACTGGTTTTGTCCAGTAAAGAGGGTGCATATCAATTTAGACGAGGGTGTGTGTTTGTTTTACTGATTGCTTATCTTATTAAACAAAGCACGCAAACAAACAGTGTTGTGTTAGACGGGTTTTTAGGTTCACGTCTGCATTTGTTATTTCTCTGCATTGTTATTTAGTATCTTTTGTTATCTCATTTCTTTTTTACCAAATTGTGTTATTGCAATCAAAAATACAAACACAGATATTGCAATTGCACATGGCAAAAATGGTATAAGATTAAAGCCGTTTCCTAATCCTGTTGATGTAACTGCATGTAGAGAGCGGGAAATCATATATCCGCTGTAACAATAAGGATAAACTATCCAAAGTGGAGTATTTGCTATTAATACGCCAGGAATTACAAGAAGTATATTTAATCCAATGGATAACATTGACTTTTCAAAAAGCACAGTAATCGCCCACATGACTATTACGCTTGGAATCATAGTCAAAAACAGATCTAAACACCATTTTAGCAGATACATAATTGGGAGCGTTTCTGTAACTCCTGTGCTACTGGTTGCAAACAATCCTGCTATAACGAATACAGCAAAAAATACGACCATTTCCATAAGCAAATAAAATAGCAGTACGCAAAATTTTGCAGCAGAAATCGCGTATCTGCTAACAGGCAGTGCCAGCATTTTTAGTATTCCGTTATTGCTTGTTTCTCGTCCTGCAATCATCACGCAAATAACAATCATACTAAGCGGAAGCAGATAATATGAGTAGACTAATGCGCTTTGAATAAACATAGCAGCCCATGCGTGTGTATATTCTGGAGTGAAGTAGCTATGAAGGCTTGCTACACCAGATCCAACCACAAGTAATGGCGCAATAAAAATCAAAGGAATAATTTTACTACGCTTTACTTTCTTAAATTCGATTCTAAAAAGTTCAAAAAATCTCATTTTCATAATTTCCTTATTCATAGTGCAGGTTCTTAGCCGCCCACAATCCAGAACATAAAAACAGAAGTGTTTCAACTATGGATACGATTACGACCGTAGTATTAGGTTGCGCGCTCATGGCAACTGCTGGTTTTAGCATAACTATAAAAGGTGATGCCATAAAAAGCACAATGTCTGAAGAAGCCAATGCCATGCCGCTTAAAAATCCTGCTACACCAATTCCAAGCGTTACCCACATGTTTTCAAATCGTGATGATACAAAAATCATGAAGGACAATACAGGCATTGACGTAATAAATGAATATGCAGCAAAAGATATAAGAGTACTTACATTAAACGTGCCTTGTGGCAAATCTGTTACACCGATTTTTGCAAGTGCTAAATTTTGTATGCAAATAGCGATTAGTAATAGAACAGTCAGCAGCATAAATTTGCATAGGTACATAGCAGGAACGCTCATAGGCAGCATATGCATCCTTTTTACTGCATTTCCCTTAAATTCCATGTTGTAGATAATGCATGCTGCGACTATTATGCCGAACATGTTTAACACCATAATCATGCCGTAAAGCTGTGTGAGAAGAATATCCATAGGAGCTAAAGGCAGGTTTAATAATGTATTTTTTCGTACAATAAAATTCACAAAAGCGTACGCTGCTCCCATAACTCCAATAGCAATCATAAGAGCTATAAAGCCAGTTCTCTTGCATTTTTTTAGTTCGATTACAAGCGTTTTCATAGTCGTGCACTCTGCTTCCTGATCTTATTGTCTTCATCAATCATGGATAGGAACATATCTTCCAAATTGTCGGAAGCAAAACCAGATCGTAATGCATGCTGTCGTAGTTCATCTAAACTACCTTCAAATAACAAGTGTCCGTGATTAAGTATTCCAATATCATCTGCAATAAGCTCAATTTCGGATAGCATATGAGAAGAAATAAGAATCGTGCAATCGTAAAGATCTGGCAATGACTTAATCAGATTTCGGATTTCGTGTATGCCAGATGGATCGAGTCCATTTGTTGGCTCATCTAAAATTAAAATAGGTGGTCTACCAAGCAATGCTCCAGCAAGACCAAGCCTTTGCTTCATGCCAAGCGAATATTTTTTTGCAAGACGGTCTGCAAACTCAGAAAGACCTACTAATTCTAATGCGTCATCAACTGCACTCTTAGGTAGTTCTAAAATGCGACGTATAATGTCAAGATTTTCTCTACCTGTTAGATTTGCATAGAAAGATGGTGATTCAATAAATGAGCCTATTTCTTTCAAAATAGGTATGCGGTCGGCAGGAAACTGCTTTCCGTCTATTGTAAATACACCTTTTGTTGGAGCTGTAAGCCCTAGGAGCATTTTCATTGTTGTAGATTTTCCAGCTCCATTTGGCCCAAGAAAGCCGTAAATGCTACCTTTGCGAATATGAAGTGAAACATCATTAACAGCAATAAATGATTTGTATTTTTTTGTTAAATGTTCTGTTGTAACAATATTGTTCATGGCAATATCTCCTTTCAGGATTTATGATATTGCGTCAACCTTTCTACAACATTCTCTTCACCTTACATCTACCTTACATTTTTATGCGAGGTCAAAAAATGAATATTCACATGGCATAATATATGTTAGGGGGTTC
>NQOP01000003.1:81113-86436 GCA_003585845.1 Bifidobacteriaceae bacterium NR021 | reverse complement strand
TTCTAGATATGGTTGCGTCCATATTAAACGAATACGGTTTTTATAATATAACGACTGCAAAAAGTATAAAAGATGCCGTAGAAGCAACACAAAAATTACGTCCAGAATTAGCAATCCTTGATGTTATGCTCCCCGACGGTAATGGGTTTGAGCTAATGAAGCAGATAAAACAATATAGTGATTGTCCTATTTTATTCCTTACTGCTTGCGGTGAAGATGAAGATAAGTTTAAGGGATTTGACTTAGGAGCAGACGATTATATTGTAAAGCCGTTTCTTCCAAAAGAACTAACGTTTCGCATTATGGCAATTTTAAGACGAAGCTACAAGAGCGAAAATCCCATTGTTAAACTGAAAAATAGTCAGATTGATTTTTCTTCTGCCCAAGTAATAAAAAACAACGAACATATTCCGCTTACAGCCAAAGAATATGATTTACTTTCTGCACTTTATAGAAATGCTGGATGCATTGTAACAATTGACGCGTTATGTGAAGCTGCATGGGGAGCTAATCCTTTTGGATATGAAAATTCTTTAATGGCACATATACGTCGTATCAGAGAAAAAATAGAACTCAATCCATCGCAGCCTGTTTCTTTAATAACAGTTAAAGGCTTAGGATATAAGCTGATTGTGGAGTAAAGCAGAATGAAAAGCATACCAAAACTAATACAACGCTTTATAAGTATTTTTCTACTAAGCTCTGTGCTTATAGTATTAATGAATATTATTGCGTTTATTGTACTTATAGGAAATTACGCTCCCGATAAAGAGATGTCTCCTTATAGCATAGCCAAAGAGACGGGAGAAGCATTACAATTATCCGCAAATGGGGATTATGCATTATCAAAAAATATGTCTTCCAAATTGACAAATTCTGGCGCATGGGCAATTTTGATTGATAATAATACGTTGAAAGTCGTGTGGAAAACAGAAAATGTCCCTGCAGGTATTCCAAACGACTATACTTTGTCTGATATAGCTAATTTGAGCGTTGGCTACATTGATGGTTATCCAACTTACGCTGGCAAAAATAAGGATGGAGTTGTAGTAGTCGGATTTCCGCACAACAGCTTTTGGAAACATACGCGACCAAGTTGGAACTACAGTTTAATCTCAAATTTTCCGCAGATTGTTTTAAGCGTATTATTTATCAACATTTTGCTGATTCTTGGAATTTATTTAATAGCTAATATAAAACTACTAAAATCAATTAATCCGATTACAAAAGGGATACAACGTTTATCTAGTGGAGAAAGCGTGCATATTCCAGAAACAGGAGCGCTTTCAGAAATTTCATCTAACATAAATTCTGCTTCCGATATTTTGCAAATACAAAAAGAACAATTGAGAAAAAGAGAGACTGCAAGAGCAAATTGGATAGCTGGGGTTTCGCATGATATTCGTACGCCGTTATCTATGGTGATGGGATATGCGGGACAGTTAGAAAATTCTCTACATATTTCACAAGAAGATCGTAAAAAAGCGACGATGATTATTAAGCAAAGTGCAAGAATGAAGAATTTGATTAATGACCTTAATCTGGCTTCAAAACTTGAATACAATATGCAACCAATTATGAAAAAAGAAGAAAATGTTGTTGCTGTTGTTAGGCAAGTTGTTGTGGATTTTATGAATATGGGTATGCAAGATGAGTTTTCGATTAAATGGGAAACGGACGCAGAATTGACTGTTTGCAATATTAATGTAGACAAAGATTTATTAAAACGAGCAATATCTAATCTTATTCAGAACAGCATATCTCATAATGAAAATGGGTGTACGATTTATGTATCCGTTGCTGCAAATAATAATAATTGTATTATTTGTGTTGAAGATAACGGTATAGGTGTTTCAGATGAAAAAATCGAAAAGCTTAATCATGAACCGCACTATATGATTTGTGATACAAGTACTGCAGAGCAACGGCATGGTTTGGGTTTGCTGATTGTTCAGCAGATTATTGGCGCTCATAATGGAACAGTTGATATAAGTAGAAGCAAATACGGTGGGTTTAAGGTATCTCTAACGATACCGCTTAATTGAATATGGGCAGTAGATGGATGACATCTTTCCACTTAATTGTGGAGACTATAGTATTGATGTCAAAGGCTGATTAGGTGGGTGCAATTTTGCCTTTGTGTAGCAAGGCTTAGTGAGGGCTATCGTTAAAAGGTTTAATGTGAAGCGGATTTAAGCTGATTCATAGCGGCTTTTGAACGTATTTTGGCTATTTGAGGGAGGATATCAACGCTCTAGTGTCGAGTGCAATAAGTTCAATGACTGTTGCTTGTGAACAATGTGATATATAAATGTATCAATCACTTGGATTTTCAATTAAGATTGGGAACTTGTTTGCATTTGAACCATAAGTCACAGTCATTAGATAAAAAATAAAGGAGTAAACCATGGAACATAATTGCGGATTTATTAACGATAAAAAAGCATTTAGATATAGAGCAGCAGCCATCATAGTCGAAGAAGGTTGTGTGCTATTTGCAAGAAATGATGAGGACGACTATTTCTACTCAGTTGGCGGAGCGGTTCACGTGGGCGAGACATCAGAAGAAGCCGTTAAGAGAGAAGTATTTGAAGAGACAGGTCTTAATTATGAAGTAGATCACCTTGCCGTCATACACGAGAACTTCTTCATCGGCAGCTCTGGCTTAAAAGGAGTAGACTTCCATGAGCTGACATTTTACTACATGATGAAGCCCATTGGCAAAAGAGATTTTACGAGCCAAAGCACTACAGAGTCAGGTGCTAAAGAGACAATGCATTGGTTACCTATAGATGAGCTTGATAAGTGCAAGGCTTACCCGACATTTATGAAAGAATATCTTAAATCGGAGCATGGTGGAATAGAGCATATAATTTCAGATGAGCGATATTAATGAATCCCGCTATTATGGCGAGAGATCGTTACATAAACATTATTTCTGTTTATGTTCGGGCAGAACAATCAGCCGAAAATATTAGCCAGGATATCATTAGAGCAGTTCGAAGATGTACTCTCTTACATAGATTATGAAAACATAGATCATGATACAATTACGCTTATCGGAGTCTCGAAAGGCGCAGAATACGCGTTGATGGCTATAAAGGCTATGATTAGGCGGCTCAAAGTGATAGTTATCCGATAGATGATGTTTTTGAAGAGCTTGAACGCTGATATGAAACTGTGGGGTAATAAAATTAAACCTTTTAACGATAGCTCGCTTCTATTGATAAAAATTGCACCCACTTTTTTGTTTGTATATTTGGTTGTATCATACATTATTTTTCTAGTAGAAGCTGTGCTTTATGGGGAAAGAAAAATTTTATGGATGCGAAAAGCCTGCACTTATTGAAAGAAAAAATAAAAAAATTTTTCTTTAATAAGGCTTGTATGTGTGGTTTTTTTAATAGTAATACTATTAAAGCTAAACAGCCTGGTATGGATTCTAATTTTAATAGAATTGTATTCTTATTAGAATTGCATATTAAGAATAAGAGGAACTTATGAAATTAATTAGACCAGATAGTAAATATATTCAAGGTTATATAGAAGCAAATGAAGAAGATGAAATTTTTAGGCCGAATGCAGAAAGACGTTTTATACACCCTGAGACAATTATAGAGAGTTCTTATAACTATGAACATGGTATAAATTTACCTGAAAATTATGTTAGAGCTACTACGTTTTGGTTGATAGATAATGAAAAATTTATTGGTGAAATTAATATTAGGCATGAATTAAATTCTTTTTTAATTAACTATGGTGGTCACATAGGGTACGAAATTAGACAATCTGAATGTATGAAGGGCTATGGAACAAAAATGCTTTCTATGGCACTTACATATTGTAAAGAGACTTTGAATCTGCATAAGGTTTTGATTACATGCGATGATGACAATATTGGCTCCATACGAGTTATAGAAAATAATGGTGGAATTTTAGAAAACAAAGTGAAAAATAGCTTATCAAGAGGAAATGTTACAACAAGAAGGTATTGGATTAATATATAGATTAATATATAGGAAAAATATTAAATTTTATCTATACTGACCACTCAATCGGGACTTAGGACAATTTTTTATACATTTTGTATAATCAAAGCACGATATTTCGTAATTGCATTTTCTAGGAGAAGATGATGAGTGAGACGAATGTAAGGCCAGTGCTTTTCAAGCATGCTTTTTGGGGTCATGTGCTTACAGAAACTGTTGCTGGTATTTGCACGCTTATTATTGCGTTGCTTGTACAGCAGTTCGTAGGGCACCGAGTACTAGGTTGGGAAACTGTGGTCATACTCGCGCTGAGTGTTGTGGTGTTTTCGCTGCTAAGTACAGCGTATCTGCAGTGGGATAGGCATCGAAGACCAGATGACGGGTCTGGTGATTTGCTTATTGGAATCATCGATTTTGTGCTCAGGCTGCTGGTGACCTCTGGTATTGCTTTATTGCTTGTTTCAAATACTACGCTGCTAAGCATTATTATTGGCGCAGCGATCACTAGTGTGTTGCTGTTTGTTTTAGAAAAGCCTTGGCAGCCAGGTATGACGGATGCGCAATTACAGGAAGCTTCACAGAAAGCGGTTGAGCTTGGCGTTCAAATGCTTGAAGAAGAGCGCGTAAAGCGCACGAGGTGAGCAACATGATTGCATTACAGCATGCGAGCGCAGGTAAAACAGACACTCCTAGAAGTACGTCTCTAACATTCTCCTCGTTAATCGTTGCGAATATGCTGATGGAAGCAGTATATGATGTTGTCACATTTTTGCTTTTTTTTTAAACAAGAGTATTGTGTTATTAAATTTGTCAAATAAGCTATTGGATTTGTGTAGTTTGTAGTGAATTATTTAAGTTGGATAGCGATTTGAAGGTGGTTATGTAAGTTTGCATGTAAGTCTGCGTGTAGGTTTGCATGTAAGTTTGCATGTAAGTCTGCGTGTAGGTTTGCATGTAAGTTTGCATAAACTTGCATTATGAATTGCGATTTTGCAAGAGTTTTATGGGAGAGTTGGTTGCTGTGAAGACGATTTTTAGCAAAGATAATATTTTTATTCGTATGAGATCTATTAGTCCGGCATTGCGATGGGCGCTTGTTGGCTTTTGTTTTTCTATGCTCGGCAATCAGGCGTATGAAGGCTCGGTTTTGCCTTCGATTATTATTGTTGGCTTGCCGGCTTGGGTGATTGGTTTTCGTAAGACTTTTATGACGGTTGCCGATTTTCTTTCGCCATGCTCTGGTTGGATTGTTGATAAACTTGGCGGTTTTCGTGCTCTTGCTATGACTGAAGGCGTAGAAGGTGTGCTCAGTTTGCTGCCGCTTCTTATACCTT
>NQOP01000003.1:71051-80390 GCA_003585845.1 Bifidobacteriaceae bacterium NR021 | reverse complement strand
GGTGATGACAGCATGATTGTCAACTACAGCGGCATTGTGAGCGTTTTGGCGAGTGTTACAGGAACGTTACTCGGCTCTCCGCTTGGATCTTGGATTGCAAGCTGGTCGATTCCTGCGGTTTTGATTTTCTCGTCTATTACTTCTTTTGCGGCTTGTGCTACGCGATTTATTATGAAACAAGATATTTCGCAAGCGTCTTGCGTAGAAGAGGAAGCGTCGCAAGATGTAGAGAATGAATCGCAAGAAAATCAAGAAAAGCAAACGGAACTGGAAAATAAAGCAGATTCCAAATCTGCAGATAATCAATCTACTATTAAGAAATCTGCGAATCCATCGCTCAAGAGTAAAATCATGCTTCTTGCCGGATCTCTTTTGGTTGCTTTTATTCCTGCATGCTCTGTTTCCTATATTCTTCTTGGTCTTGGTAAGCAATATGGCTCTAAATCCTTAACAATACTGTATATTTTCAGTGGTGTAGGAAGCGTGCTTGCGTCCGTTTTATATGCGCATTCGTCTCAAAAACTCGGTTTAAGAAAAATAGCGGTTTTAGGAATTGTTGTGAGCTTGCTTGCTTATTGCTTTATGTTTAGTAGTCTTTTGCCAATAATGTGGGTTGCGTTCTTCCTTGAATCGATTGGTGGAATGTTGTTGGTTGAGCCGATTATTGTTGCGCGTCAGATTCTGTTTAAAGGTAGTGCGCTCGCTAAGTTTTCTGGTTGGGCGCGCCTTGCGTTTGCGATTGGTGCTACTAGCGGATCTTGGATTGGATTTGCATTCTCGTCTACGTTCCAATGGCATCTGTTGCCTATACTTGCGCTGATTTTTACTGCCGGTTTGCTGGTTGTTTTGCCACAGTTGCCAAATACTAGCTATGTAGATTAGACGATTAATGACGATTAATAAGGACTAATTTTAAGCAAAAGGCATTGTTAAAACGCTAAAACTTAAAGATTTGCATATATATGCATCCTTATGTATAATCTTTAAAAAATAAAAATCTTGCAAGTGCTAATACACGTAAAAGAGTATAAAACATTCTGCACAAATTACTATACAGGAGACTCTCATGCACAAGATTATTCAAAAGTGGAATAACATTGACCTTATTCTGCGTATTGTTATTGGTCTTTTTCTAGGCGCTGCACTTGGCATTTTTGTGCCAGCTCACGTTTATGTGCTAGATCTTATGGGAAAGCTGTTTGTGAGCGCACTTAAATCCGTTGCGCCTATCTTGGTATTTTGCCTTGTGATTGGTGCGCTTGCAAAAGCAAAAAGTGTTGGAAACATGAAGCTTGTAATCGTGTTGTATGCACTTTCTACGTTTATTGCGAGTCTTATAGCTGTATGTGCAGCCATGATTTTCCCTGTTGACTTCACTTTTGCTCATGTTGCAGCAGCGTCTTCGCCATCTCCTCAAGGAATCGGCGAAGTTCTTAATTCTCTTGTGCTAAATATTGTTGTAAACCCTGTAGATGCTCTTGCTAAGGGAAACTTTATTGGTATTTTATTCTGGGCAATCGCGTTTGGTGTAGCACTTCGCTTGGCTGAGCCTTCCACTAAAGCATTCTTTGACAACGTTTCGTCTGCTATTGGAAAAATTGTTCACTGGATTATTAACGCAGCACCTTTTGGCATTATGGGTCTTGTTTATACAACAGTTGCAAGCAATGGTCTTCGTATTTTTAGTGAATACGGTTCCGTTATTGCCTTGTTAGTAGGCACTATGGCTGTTGTTGCTTTGATTATAAATCCTATTTTGGTTTTTGTGCTTACTGGCAAGAATCCGTATCCTCTTGTATTGAGAACTTTGCGCGATTCTGGAGTTACAGCGTTCTTTATGCGTTCTTCTGCTGCAAATATTCCTGTAAACATGAATTTGTGTGAAAAGCTCGGTTTTAATAAAGACAATTACTCGGTTTCTATACCACTTGGATCAACCATTAATATGAGTGGTGCTGCTATAACGATTTCTATTATGGCTTTGTGCGCTGCTCACACGCTTGGTATTCGCGTTGATATTCCAACGGCTGTGATTCTTTCTGTGCTTTCTGCAGTTTCTGCTGCAGGCGCATCTGGTGTAGCTGGTGGTTCGCTTTTGCTTATACCTCTTGCATGCTCGTCGTTTGGTATTTCAAACGATATCGCTATGCAAGTAGTTGCTATTGGTCTTATTATTGGCGTTCTTCAGGATTCTTGCGAAACTGCACTTAACTCTTCCACGGATGTTCTCTTTACTGCGGTTGGTGAATATCGCATGTGGCAGCGTGCAGGTATTAAGTTTAAGATGGGCAGGGATCACGAGACTGTGCAAATTAAAAAGTAGCTGTTCTAGCTGTTGTAGCGGTTGCATCTGTTATTAAGTATTATTATTAGTGCGCGTTCTGACGTTCTTACGTTTACGAGCGCGCACTTTTGCTATGTTTTGCGAGGTGTTATTGTAAATGAATCTAGCAGATGTTCAATAAAATAGTAGAAGTGGAATCAGTATTTTTAGTGCGCATTAGGCTTTAGGGAAGTGGTAGGTTGTGTTTGCAGGAATGCTGCGGTTTATCCACGCGTTTGCTGCAATTACGCTTCCGCTTCCGATTGTTGTTTCGCCGCCAAGAATAGTAGCATTTGCGTAAATTACTACATTGTCTCCAATATTCGGGTGTCGCTTTCCGCCTTTTACAGGATTTCCGTCCTCGTCTAGCGCAAAACTTTTCGCACCAAGCGTTACTCCTTGGTAAAGCTTAACATGCTCGCCGATTGCAGTTGTTTCTCCGATTACAATTCCAGTTCCGTGATCAATGCAAAAATATGCGCCAATTTTTGCTCCTGGATGAATGTCAATTCCGGTTTTTCTGTGAGCATATTCGCTCATAAGTCTAGGAATTAGCGGCACGTTAAGCTCGTAGAGTGCGTGAGCTGTGCGGTGAATAAGCATTGCATAAAACCCGGGATATGCGAGCGTAACTTCTACTTTGCTTTTGCAAGCAGGATCGCCTTCGTATATTGCTTGAATATCTGTTAAAAGTAACTTTTTAATTGCAGGAAGCGTGCTTATAAATTGATTGCAAGTTTCTCGAATTTTAACTGTGTCGTCTGTATAGCATTGAAGTTCGTGGAATATAATGCGTTCTATAGTGTCTAATGCGTTTGAAGTAACGGTATTCAAAGTAGCATTGAGTTGCGTAGTATTGTTGTTTTCATTGCGCACATGCAACTCAGGCAAAAGTAACACCTGAGTTGCATGTATGAGAGCAATAATATTGTGATAATTAGGTATGAATGTAGCTTGCCTTATGTCAGAGTCATGAATTGAGTTGAGTTTGTTTATAAGGTCAAGATGATCATTCATACATTTCTCCTATTATTCTCTTGCTTGTTTTCTTCGAGTGCTCGAAAGTGCACCTGTGAATATACTAAATGCGCACTTTCAAAGCATCATTTCATTATTATCATTATTGCATAGCATTATTCTGCAAACAAAGGCGTTGACAAGTATCGGTCGCCTGAATCTGGAAGTATTGCAACAATGGTTTTGCCCGCATTTTCTTCTCTTTTTGCTTCTTGAATTGCTGTCCAAACCGCAGCTCCAGAAGAAATACCTACGAGAACGCCTTCTTTTTTGCTTATAAGCTTGCCGCTTTCAATTGCATTTTCATTAGTTACATGAACAATACGATTGTAAATGTTTTGGTTGAGAACATCTGGCACGAATCCTGCGCCAATTCCTTGAATCTTGTGTGCTCCTGGTTTGCCGCCTGCGAGCACAGGGGAGTCGGATGGTTCTACTGCAATTACTTCAAGCTGCGGATTTTGCTCTTTTAAATATGTTCCTGTACCAGTGATTGTGCCGCCTGTTCCAACGCCAGCAATGAGCATATCCACGTTTCCGTCAGTGTCTTGCCAAATTTCTGGACCGGTTGTTTTGTAGTGCGCGTGCACATTTGCTTGATTGGTAAACTGTCCTGGAGTCCACGCGTTTGGCGTGTTTTCAACGATTTCCTTCGCTTTGGCAATTGCGCCCTTCATTCCCTCTGCGGCAGGAGTGAGCACGAGTTCTGCTCCGTATGCTTTCATAAGTTTTCGGCGTTCAATAGACATGCTTTCTGGCATCACAATAATGCTTTTGTATCCTTTTGTTTGTGCAATCATTGCAAGACCAATACCAGTGTTTCCAGAAGTTGGCTCAACAATTACTGAGCCTGGCTTAATTGTGCCTGCGGTTTCTGCTTCTTCAATCATTTGCTTTGCAATGCGGTCTTTTACGGAACCTGCTGGGTTGAAGTATTCGAGTTTTACAAGGATTTTTGCTGCTAGATTGTACTCTTTTTCAATGTGAGTAAGCTCCAGAAGTGGAGTGTGGCCTACGAGTTCTTGCACGGACTTGTAGATGTTGGACATAATATTTCCCCTTACTTGTTTGTTTTGTTTAATTTAATTTGTTTAATTTTGTTTATTTTTAATTTTTAAAAAATAATTTTTATTAATAAAGCGACTGCTGCTTATTAGTTGTTTCTAAAGATGCCATTTATTCGTTTTAATATTTAATTCGCGTTAAATTGTTATCTTTTTAACGTTTTATATTCGAATTTTGGCATAAAAAAAGAAACAGCGCGCTGTTTCTTGAATCGTAATTTGCTGTGTTTCAACGTAAATGCTTTTAACACAGGCTAGATGTTATGCATACTTAGTGCTTGCAAACATCATTTCGATTAAGAAATGCGCAACAGCATACGTTACAACAACAATTTGTCATCATATTTGCATGATACATGTGCACTCCTTTACTCGTCGAAATGGTGATAAGTGATGACTATAGCGAATGTATTTGCGTTTGTCAAACTTAATTCGTGTTTGCTAGTTCTTGATATGTATTCCTTTTCTGAGTGAGTGTCTGATTCTGTCTGTTTTGGGACATTGGCGCAGTTGGCGCATTAAAGTCCTATGTTAAAAGAAGAGATAGGCGACTTGATATACTGAGCGATTACGCTAGAAAATTTAGGGTTTCAACGTTGATTGCACAATATTTGGAGGTGTTATTGTCAATGAATTTAGCGGATGTTCAAATAAAAGAGTATGAAAAGTATAATAGCAAAGATATTTTAAGGTTGTATGATTCCGTTGGTTGGTCTGCGTACACAGATGATTTAGTTGCTTTGGAAAATGGTTTTAACAATTCGCTCAAGGTTTTAGCTGCATATAAAAATGATGAGCTAATTGGCATTGCTAGAGCTGTTGGCGACGGATATACGGTTGTTCTTATTCAGGATATTCTTGTTTTGCCTGAGTATCAAATGCAGGGGATAGGGTCTGCTTTGTTAAAGGCGATTGTGGATTATTATCCTAATGTTCGTCAAATTCAATTGACTACGGATTGCACTGAAAAAACTATTGCTTTTTATAAGTCAGCTGGTTTTATTGAGTTAGCAGAAATCGATTGCTGCGGTTTTATAAAAGACAGGGCATGATGCAGAAAATATGATTTTCTAGTAGCCATTAAGTGCGAATTTGCAGCAATTGACTATTTTGTGATCTTTGCGTATTAATGTGTGTATTTGTATATAGGATTGAATGGCTTGTATGACGGAGCTGATTGTATGACAGAATATGATTTGCCGATTTTAGAGTATGATTCCGATAAAAGTGCAGTATTAATGCCAACACACGATAATATTTCTGTTCAGCTTCCATCTAAAGCGGTTTTTGCTTTCTTGGGCGATGAAATTGATCAGTATGCTTTAAGTAGGAAAGCTACGATTGTAGCAAATTTTGAATCTGCAACTAAAAAATATCCAATATATGTTTTGGAAGAAAAAGTAGGAACTGCAGTAAGAGAAAATACAAACAGTGAAGTAGAAGAAGAAACGCAAAAAATCTGCTTAGTACAGGCCCCAGTTGGAGCTCCTGCTGCTGTTCAGATCTTAGACTGGCTGATTTCTTACGGTGTTAGGGAAGTTGTTAGTGCTGGTTCTTGCGGATCGCTAGTTGATTATGAGGAAAATGTTTTTCTGGTTCCGTATAAAGCCTTAAGAGATGAGGGAACTTCTTATCATTATTTGCCTCCAAGTCGTTATGTTGATGTTTCAGAGCGCTCGAGACGTGCTATCTTACAAACTTTGCAAGCGCACAATTTGCCTTATCATGAAGTTAAAACGTGGACTACGGATGGGTTTTTCCGTGAAACTAAGGGGAAAGTTTCCAGTCGTAAGCAGGAGGGATGCGCGGTTGTTGAAATGGAGTGTTCTGCTTTAGCGGCTTGTGCACAAATGCGCGAGATTGTTTGGGGTGAGATTCTTTATACTGCAGATACTTTGCATGATGTTGAAAATTATGATGAGCGTAATTGGGGCGGAGACTCTAAAGCGTATGCTCTTGAGCTTTGTATTGAAGCAGTGTTGCGTATTTGACACGTTTATGCTGATATTACGTATGAAACCATCGTTCTAATTTGATTTTTTTTTTAACTCTATGCTTATTATTTCTAGCAAGCATTACATGTAAGTGTGTTTAACCATTTATAGGTGTTGTCAAGTAGATAAGCATGAACAATCAGGATAAGTATGATAGTGTAGCTTTCAATGCTTGTAGCGAGTGAATAAGTAAATCGCTTATGAAAATGCTAACTGTGAAAATGCTATTAGAGAAGAGATAGTAGAAATAGTATAGATATAAAGGAAGTTAGAGGTAGTGAGAATGAGTAAAACTGACAACGCGGCAAATCATCAATCGCCAGCAAATCAGCAATCATCCAAACTGCATCCCGACGTAAAAAATTACGTAAAACTATTTTTCAAGGAAAACAAGCTTGTAGCTTTTCTTTCGATGATAGTTTTTATTGCCTTGTCTATGATTTTCACTGCTATTTCTTGGATTTTGCAAATTATTTTCGACTATATGTCTGGCAAAGGATCCTACTCTTTAACTACTATTTTGCTGCTTGTCGTTTCCTTTATGCTGGCAATTTCCCTGATTTTTGCGTTGAAGCGCAGTGCGTACCCTCGCTTTCTTGAAAAAGCAATGAATCAGTATAAAGAGTCTGTTATCAAGAAGCTTTTACAGAAGAGTTATAGTGATTTTTCGCTCGCGAATTCCGGCACGTATCTTTCTGTACTTACTAATGATTGCGAGCGTATTCAAGAAAAGTATTTGAAGAAGATTTTTGACTTTGTTCAAGACGTTCTTATGCTTGTAAGCTCTCTGGCTCTTATGATCTACTATAGTCCATTGCTCACTGTTATTGCTCTTATTATTTCTGTGCTTCCTATGGTGTGCTCGATTCTTACAGCTAGCGGAATTGCCACTCGAGAGGAGCAGGTTTCTAAGTCGAATGAGTCTTATACGGCCCTGACGAAGGATGTTTTGAACGGAGTTTCGGTTATTAAGAGTTTTAAGGCGGAGCAGGAGGTTATTAACCGTTATCAGAATCAGTCGATGGAGCTTGAGCATACTAAGAATCTTCGCGAAAAAACGATGACTACTGTTTCTGCTCTTGGAACGATTTCAAGCCTTGCAACTCAGCTTGGCGTGATGCTTATTGGCGCTTGGATGGTTAACGCTCATGTTGGTGTTATTACTGCTGGAATGGTGTTAGCTTTCACTAATTTGATGAATGGCGTACTTCAGCCTATTGCAAGTCTTCCGCAAATGCTTGGCGAGATGAAGGGCGCTAAGAAGCTTATTAGCAAGATGGCTGATTATATGAGTAACGTTAAGGAAGATTCTGGCGAAATTATTGACGATTGTATTAAAAACGTTGTTTTGCGCGATGTTTCGTACGCTTATGACACGGATCATAAAGTCTTGAAAAACGTAAATCTAACTTTGCAGGCTGGAAAATCTTACGCGATAGTAGGACCTTCTGGTGCTGGTAAGAGTAGTTTGATTAATCTTCTTATGGGTTACTACAAGGATTATGAAGGTAGCGTGCATCTGAATAATCACGAGCTTAGTAAGGTTAGCAAGAGTTCGCTTTACGATAAGACTACTCTTATGCAGCAGTCTGTGTTTATGTTTGATGCTTCGATTTTAGATAATATTACGCTTTTTAAGCCATTCCAGGATGTGGAAGTGGATCGCGTGATTCACTTGGCTGGTTTGGATGATTTGATTGCTGCTAAAGGCAAGGATTATCAGTGCGGCGAGAATGGTAGTCATCTTTCTGGTGGTGAAAAGCAGCGTATTGCTATTGCGCGAAGCTTGCTTAAAAAGTCCGAGATTCTGTTGGTTGATGAGGCAACGAGCGCGTTAGATAACGAGACGAGCGTGAACGTAACTCAGTCTATTTTGGATTTGCAAGGAATTCTTCGACTTGTTGTAACCCACCGTTTAGATGCTAATTCGCTTAAACAATATGATGAGATTCTTGTGATGAAAAGTGGCGAGCTTATTGAGCGCGGAAGCTTTGAGGAACTTATGGATCAGAAGGCTTACTTCTACTCGCTTTACACTGTGTCTATGTGAGGATGTGAGACTGATTGTAAGAATGCTCTGGTTTGTTGTAATGCGCTGTGCAATTTCAATCTCGGTAAAAATTTAACGCAGCACGCTTTCTGCGATAGTAGCCATTTGTTGCAGATTTGCAGAGATTGGCTATTTTGTGATTGACTGATTTGTGATTGACTGATTTGTGTTTAAAAATAAACGCCAGGGAGTTTATTTTTAACTCGTCTGGCGTTTATTAGTTAGCTGTGTTATTCGCTAGTTGCGTTTTTTATTTGCTGTGTTTGTTGAAATAATCTGCTAAATAAACTGTGATATTACAATGCCGGCAGCCATAAGCGGAATATTGAAAATAAGGAATGTTGGAACGCAAGTATCCCAAATATGACTGTGCTGACCGTCTGCGTTTAAGCCGGAAGTAGGTCCAAGCGTAGTATCGGAAGCAGGGGAGCCTGCATCGCCAAGAGCTGCAGCGGAAGACATAAGAAGAATCGTTGCAGGAGTGCTGAAACCAATGCTCTGGCACAGTGGTACGAACAAAACCGCAAGAATAGGAACCGTGCCAAACGAAGTACCAATGCCCATAGTCACAAGCAAGCCAATAATTGTAATCACAAACGCAGCAACAAGTTTGTTTTGTCCCATAGAAGCTACACCAAAGTTTACAAGCTCCTCAACGCCACCTGTAGCTTGAATCACGTTAGCGTAGCCTCCAGCAATAAGCATAACGAAGGCAATAAGACCCATAAGCTTAACGCCGCCCATAAGCTGATTGTCAATGTCATTCCACTTTATTGCTCCAAAAATAATCATGGTTGCAAGACCTGCAATAGACGAAAGCGAAAGATCCTTACTAATAACTTGCACTACTACAACAACAATAATTGCGAGAATAGTCACATAATGGCGTAA
>NQOP01000003.1:65113-70261 GCA_003585845.1 Bifidobacteriaceae bacterium NR021 | reverse complement strand
GGTTTCCTGTAGAGCACAAACACTGCAAAAAGTAGTGATGCAAACATTGCAAGACCTAAATACCAGTTCACAGCACTAACGTCTGCAACACTAACCTTCATGCCATTTTTAGAAAGATTCGTAGCGATAACAGTTTGGAAAATAAGACCAAAGCCAAACGGAATAGCAATATACGGAACTTCAAGACCAAAAGCTGTGCAGCATGCTGCAGCTCGGCGGTCAATCTTAAGTTTGTTCATAACTTGCAAAATCGGCGGAATAAGAATAGGAATGTAAGCAATATGAACAGGCACAATATTCTGAGACATGCATGCAATAAGAGTTAGTACAGCAAGTAGAGCGTACTTTTTCATGCCAATGATTGAGCTAATTTTTTTAGAAATAATTTGAGCTAATCCTGTTGCTGTAATTGCTTCCGCAAAAGTACCAAGCAAAATGTATGCGAGCGCAGTTTGTGCGTTGGTGGAGAAACCGTCGCAAAGCAAAGCCATAATAGTGTGATTTCCGTCACCAAAAAGAGGAAGATGACCGGCAATACCACCTGCAATGCAAGCTACTATCATTGATAGCAAAACATTAAGTTTTGCAAGACTAAGCGCGCATAGCACTACAACCGACACAATAACCGGATTAAATATAATATTTAAAATTTGCAAACCTAGCATGCCGTTCACCCCTTTAAATGCTTGAATTTAATATATTGTTTGAAGCAATACGTTTTATTTCGTATTGCTTACGCTTGTATTTTTGCATATGTATTCTCACATATGTATTTCTTACATTTAGTAATTAAAGACAATATAGCATGGAAGTGTTTACAACTTGTTTCTTGAGTGAATATAAAATATAAACAATTAAATAAAAAAATTAGTGTAACTCAACAATTGTTTGCAAAAAAGAGTATTCTAAATGATTAGTGGTGAAGAATTGATAAATCACCAAATGTTCGGTTTTACACCGTTTTATTGCAGCATTGCAACGTGAGTTTACCGCTAAAAAGTGGCGATAAAGCAATGCGAAAATTAAAAATTGTTTTGCTAATTGTGAAGATCTAAAAATAAGCAATAAGCAATAAACAACAAACTGAAAAACTAAAAAACTGAAAACTGAAAATAAGTTATTTAGAGTATTTAGAGTAAGGAGGAATGTCTGGCACTCTAAGTAAAAAGGATATTACGACATATCTTAATTACAAGCGTCAAACATACAAATTATGAAAGAGGATCAAACGCTCTTAGAAGCTAAAGAATTAGGCTTACAAATATTTAGAAGAACACCATTTTGGGACGTATCGTTAAAAGTAGAGCCTCATCAAATCGTTGCAATATCAGGTGAACACGGCTCTGGAAAATCAGCTTTGCTGCTTGCACTGTCTGGTTATATGAAATTTACGAACGGAACTCTTACTATTGCGGACTCAACTCTTCCTAACGATTTTAAAGAATCACGTAAATATGTGGGATTGGGATTATTCAACGGAATTAACGAATTCTACAAAATGCAAACAATAGAAGAAGTTTTGATGAGTGAGCTAAAACTCGCATCATCTTCGCCACTATTTCGCGAACAGTATAAAAATGATGTAAAAAATCGCGAAGCATTGCGCCAATACGCGTACAATCTTCTTGCTCAATGGAAAGTATTTTCTCCTCACAAAACAGCAATAGGAGAGTTGACTCCGTGCGAGCGCATGCGCTTGGCAATTGCGTTGGCATTATTAAAGCAACCGTGGTTGCTATTTGTTGATGGAGTTGAAACAGAGCTTACTAGCGAGCAAAGCGAATGCTTACTTTCCGATATTCGCGAATATGTTAGCAAAAACTACTGCTCCTGCCTTGTTGGAGTTTTGCAAAGTGAGTTAGAAAAGCAAGCGGATCAAGTCTTAAGACTTATGCCAAATAATGAGAAAGCAGAAAATTCTCATACTGATTCTCAACTTGCTACAAGTGAAGTAAATGGTGGTGAAAACAATGCACGTTAGTACTATTGCTCTTGCATTTCGTGAGATTAACAATACGATGAAAGGAAAAGCTCGAAAGCTTGTTATTGGAACCGTAGCTTTGATTCCACTTTTATACGGATCGCTTTATTTGTGGGCATTTACTAATCCTTATAAGACTTTAAATACTGTGCCTGTAGCTGTTGTTGTTGAAGACAATGGCGCTGTGATTAACGGCAAAATGCGTAACATTGGAAACGAAATCAAAACTCGTTTAAAGAATCAAAAAGACGGTAGTGAAGGTTTCCAATGGAATTTTGTAAATAGTGCTGAAGCAAATAAGGGCCTTAAAAATGGCAACTATTTTATGGTAGCAACTATTCCAGCTTCCTTCAGTAAGTGCATTGCTTCCGCGCAATACGATACTCCAACTAAAGCAAAACTTCACGTAAAGTACGATCAAGCAAGCAATATGCTGGCTTCACAAATTGGTAAAACTGCTTTCCGCACTATGCGTACTGAGATTAGCGAGGCGATTGCTCAAGAGTATTGGGAGCACATGTTTGCGAAAGTTAATTCAGCTTCCGATTCTCTTGGTGCTGCTGCAAACGGTGCTGGAGCATTGCATGAAGGTTCAAAGTCTTTGCAAGGCGGAATAAATAAGCTTGCAGATGGGTCGAATAAACTTTCGCAATCTTTGCGAAAACTTCAAGGCGGATTAAGTGAGCTTCAACAAGGAGCGAATACTCTTTCTAAAGCAAACGCTAGAAGTAAAGCAGGGGCGCAATATCTTGCACAAAAAACGCAAGATTTAGCAAACGGAGCTCAACAATTAAGCGAAGGAACTCAAAAACTATCGGCAGCAACAAGCGAATTCTACAATGGTGCGCAAAAGCTTTCTGCTTCTAGCAGCGAGTTAGAAGAACGCGTTAAGGCTGGAAATGCTGAAACAAAAGCACAAATTATGGGTCTTCTTATGAAAGCGCAAGATCCCAGAGTTACTAAGGAAGACGTGCTCGCTAGCTTGCAAGGTTTGGCTGGAGGATTAAGTGAAAATTCTGATCTTCTAGAAACAAATCTTTCTGCTTTAAGTGCTGGAGCAGACAAGCTTTCTGCTGGAAGTTTGCAAATAAAGGGCGGTGCTGACGCAATATCTCAAGGTATTGAAGCTGTTAATACTGGCTCAAATAAGCTTGCTGCTGGAGCGAATAATCTTGCTGACGGTTTGGCTCAAGTAAGTAACGGTAGCGAGAAACTAAATAATGGCGTGAATGCAGCTGCACAAGGTTCTGCGAAAATAGTGAACGGTTCTGATCAGCTTAATTCCGGCGCTAAGAAGCTATCTGATAACACTCCAAAGCTTGTTGATGGTGCTAAGAAATTGCATGACGGGCTTAAAGATGCTCAAAAGTCTGGAAAAGTAAACGGTATTGTTCAAAAAAGTAAGATGATGAGCGCACCAGTTTCCTTGGAAGAGCACGAGTATTCGCACGTTGAAAACTATGGAACTGGTTTTGCTCCTTACTTTATTTCTATCGCCCTTTGGGTTGGTGCTCTTATGACAACATTCGTTTTGAGAGTTATGGATAGGCGAGCGATACTAAACGGCATGAATCCGCTTAAAAGCGCGCTTATTAGCTTGACGCCGTTTGTGATTATGGGCGTTGCGCAAGCGATTATTCTTATGGGCGTTGTTCAAGGAGCGTTGAAGTTCCAAATCGATAATGTTGGTGCATTCTACGCGCTGGGGATTATAGCGTCAATAGTCTTTATGGCTATAATGCAAATGATTATGGTGGTGTTCCGCATGCCAGGGCGAATAGTTGCGATTGTGCTACTTATGTTGCAAATCACAAGCTCTGCAGGAACGTTCCCAGTACAAATGACGCCGGCATTCTTTAGAGCTGTTCACCCATATTTACCAATGACGTACTCGATTATGGGGTTGCGTCAAGCAATGTCTGGAAAGAACAGTGGTGAAATAGTTTCAGGCATTGGAATGCTTGTGCTTTTCGGCGTTATTGCGATTGCTATAACAAGTATTGCCTTCCGCATGAAGCGTACTGTAAAAATGTTTGATTTGCATCCTGTAATAACGCTTGATGCATAAGCGTTCATGTAGGCGCGATAATTAAAATCCCCGCAGCTCTTGTTGGTTGCGGGGATTTTTTAGTGAATTTTGTTTAATTTAGTTACTTTATAAATACGTTATCCGACTTTAGAAAGTAGACGCGTAGACTTCAGCAATTGCAGATTCGTCCATATGCATATAGGAGTTCTTCAAAAGTCGCTGCTGTTCTTTGACAACGCTTGCAGCCCAGCTTTGAATCATATCCTCGGTCATGCCATACTCGTGAAGCTTGTGCTTAGGAAGAATCGTGTTAAGAACTTCGTCGAGCTTGTCTAGTACGTCTTCTTTTTGGCATTCAAGAATATTTGCCATGAAGCCGAAAAGCTTAGGAAGCTCAGTGTTTTCTGTGTTATTCTCGTTTGCGTCGTGCTTAGCATAGTATCGCAAAACGCTTGTAAGAAGCGCAGCATTTGTTTCGCCGTGAGCCACGTGGAAAGTTCCACCAAGCGGATAAGCCATCGCGTGAACGCAACCGCAGCCAGCGTTACCAAACGCAATACCAGCGTAAAGACTTGCCGAAACCAAATCGCTTACAACTTGACTTTTTGCGCTGCTACCTTCCTTCACAACTCGCATATAACTTTGCAAAATAAGTCCGCAAGCCTTGTAGCTAAACATTTTTGTAAGTTCAGTTGCAATAGGTGAAAGCGCGGATTCAATCGAATGAGTAAGAGCGTCAATAGAGCTGGTCGCAAAAACGTAATCAGGCAGGCTCTTTAACAATTCCGGAATAAGAACCGCGTCCGTAGCGTAGCAAGCATCGTTCGCCAAACCCTTCTTCGTATTGCGCTTGGTAAGAGAGAACACGGCGACGTTCGTAACTTCGGAACCAGTGCCGCAAGTAGTTGGAACAAGAATAAGATCCGCGCCTTTTTGCGCAGGAATCTTGCCGTCAACCAAATCTTCAAGCGGACTTGTTTGCTTCAACGCGCAAACCTTGGAAATATCCAAAACAGTGCCGCCACCAATGCCAATCACGCGCTTTGGAGTTGTGTGAATGTCGCTAACGATTGCATCAACCATTGCGTCGCTTGGCTCACCTTTGCCGTACTTTTCTTGGAAAATCACGTTGCAAGCA
>NQOP01000003.1:64118-64380 GCA_003585845.1 Bifidobacteriaceae bacterium NR021 | reverse complement strand
AGATTTAAATCGCCAAAATAAGGCTCCCAAATGTACTGGTTTGTAATAACCAAATCACCCTTGCCAAGCTTAAATTCTTGCGCAAAATCGCGAGCGTTTTCGAACTTGTGAATAGTTGGTTTAATAGAAAGCTGCTTCATCCTAGACTCCTTTGTTTTAATCTGCATGTCTTACGCTAATATGCGCGTTGTGTGCGCTTTTGTGCGCGGATGATTAAAAAACCAAGCAACTGCTCCATTATAGAACAGATTGCTTGGTTTAA
>NQOP01000003.1:61788-63376 GCA_003585845.1 Bifidobacteriaceae bacterium NR021 | reverse complement strand
TAAACGCGATTTAAGCTAATAGCAGAAGCTAATCGCAGAGATTAATCATCAAAGATTACAGATATTAATCATCCCTTCAACAAAGCCGTGTAAGCAGCCATCGTAATGTAGTTGTAAGGCTGGTTGAAGTGAGGCATGAAGAAGATGTCGCACAAAGCAAGCTCCTTAATCGTGACTTTCTTCTGAATAGCCAGCGAGAACAGGTGAATTGCGGCAGACATATCGTAGTTAGAAGCCAACTGGCAACCAACAATAACCTTCGTATCCTTCTTGTAAACGATGCGAATCTTCACCTTTGGATTCTCAACTTCCATAAACGCAGGCTTTTGAGTATCCTCAAAATCAACGTAATCAACGTCCATGCCCTCTTTTTGAGCGGCAGTCAAGCTTAAACCGGTGCAAACAAGCTTGTAATCGTAGATCATCATTGCGCTAGAGCCTTGCACGCCCTCGGTTTCTACAGGGGTTCCGCAAACGTTGTGGCCTGCAATCAAGCCGCTTCTAACGGCATTAGTAGCGAGCGCAATGTAGTTTACGCGGTCTCGAGCGTTGTCGTAGATTGTAGCGCAGTCGCCAATTGCATACACGTCTGGATCGGAAGTTTGCTGCTTCTTGTCAACGAGGAACGCGCCGTTAGCATACTGCTTTAAGTGATCTTTTCCGAGCGCAACGTTTGGGTGGAAGCCAATAGCGCAAATCACCATGTCTGCATCGTAAGTGCCTTTGCTTGTTTTAACAGCTTTGACTTCAGTTTCGCCAACAATTTCTTCAACAGTTTGACCAAGTTCAAACTTAATGCCTTTATCTTCCATAATTTGCTTCAAATTATCGGAAAACTCTGGGTCAAAGTAGCCGTTAAGAATATGGTCTTCCATGTCAATAAGGGTCACGTTTTTACCAAGACGCTCGAAGGCTTCTGCAAGTTCCACGCCAATGTAGCCGCCGCCAAGAACCACGACGTTATTAAAATCGCGCTCTTGAAGCTTAGCAATAACAGTTTGAGCGTTCTGGAAAAGCTTTACCATTTGCACGTTTTCCAAGTCAATGCCCTTAATGCGAGGCTTGTTTGGAAGGCTGCCGGTAGCAAGAACCAGCTTGTCGTAAGAATCGTGAATAACAGTGCCGTCTTTAAGTTCGACTGTTACTTCTTTCTTTGCGTAATCAATGTCGAGAACTTTACTTTCAAGATTTACCTTAGCGCCTTTTTTAACGAAATCTTCTGGCTTCTGGTAGAACAGTCCGTCGCTGCTTTGAATCTGCTTGCCAATCCACAAAGCCATGCCGCAACCAAGGAAGGAAATATTATTATTCTGATCGTAGATTGTAAGCTCGTTTCCTGGGTAGCTCAAAATGGTGTTAGCACAGGCAGTGCCGGCGTGATTTGCGCCAATCTGAATGATCTTCGTCATCGGTAATCTCTTTTCGTCGTTGAATCTAGTTTTAATTTTGTTTATTTCTGTTGAATTCTGCTGAAATTAATTTAATTTAGTTAATTTAATTTCGCTAAATTCTGTTGAAATTATTGTATGTGCTTCAACTGCTTTGTTTAATTCACGCCGCAGCGTGATTGCACATCTAGCGCACAATC
>NQOP01000003.1:60677-60970 GCA_003585845.1 Bifidobacteriaceae bacterium NR021 | reverse complement strand
GGGGGGGGTATTCCACAATCTGACTATAACTAATCTTTTTGCGAACATGAATTCCGTAGTAGAATCCTGAAGTTTGTATACTGTTTATGTACTGTTTATATACAGTGACATTTACATATGTACAGTTTTTTGTGATGCGTTTTAATGTTTTAATAAAGTGATATTCGTATGAAGGGGTATTGTGATGCGTATTTTGATTACTGGTTTTACGCCGTTTAATAATGAGTCTATAAATCCGTCGTGGGAGATTGCGCAATCAGTGCATGCGCCTGAGGGTGTGGAACTTGTTCGTT
>NQOP01000003.1:59048-59874 GCA_003585845.1 Bifidobacteriaceae bacterium NR021 | reverse complement strand
CCCTAATGCCGTGCTTTCGTTAGGGCAATTTGGTGGTTCTGCTTGTTTTAACGTTGAGTATGTTGGCATTAACTGTAGAGCTGCGCGTATACCAGATAATAGTGGATATAAACCTTGGTATGAGCCTGTTGTGCAGGATGGTGATGTGGCTTATAAAGCGACTTTGCCAGTTGTAAATATAGTTGAGGCTTTGAATAAGGCGAAATTGCCGGCGTCTGTGTCTTTTTCTGCGGGCGCGTACGTGTGCAATGATGTGCTTTACAGTGTTTGTTATTATTGCCAGACTAGGAAATTGCCGATTAAGAGCGGTTTTATTCACGTTCCGTATTTGCCTGAGCAAGTTCTTGATAAGCCGAGTACGAGTTCCATGAGTTTAGCTGATATGCTTCGAGGTATTGAAGTTGCATTGCAAGTAATTGCGTGTGATTGCTAATAATTACAAGTAATTACTAATGAATAGTGTGAAATTTTGGGGAATAACCCGAAATTTTATTTTCTACGCTCGCTCAAGCACGCGTTCAATAGCGTTATTTTGCGAAAGAAGATACACGCAATACTGGTTCATGCTTATGCCTTCGGCTTGAGATTGCTCAGCCAATTGCCTATGTAATTCTTTAGGAAGGCGCAGTTTGAACTGACCAGAATAGTCATTCAGCTCATGGTAAGACGGCTCTTTTATATTGATTTTGCTTTCAAGAGCTGCTTCAAACCAAGCATGCTTAGCGTCCTGCGCATTGGCTGCTGCTTCCTGTTCGGAGTCTCCTGAACTTATGCATCCGGGCAAATCAGGGTAGTAGGACACGAATCCGCCTTCATTTGGATCTTT
>NQOP01000003.1:50997-58291 GCA_003585845.1 Bifidobacteriaceae bacterium NR021 | reverse complement strand
TTTTGGACTTATTTTTGTGAGTGATATTTTTGCTAGATTTATTTGTTTTAGTCATATTTGATTTTATATTCTGCTGATTTTTTGAAAGTTTCATAAAAGTATAAGTGGTGTTACATATGGTGTCAATGTGTTAATGTATTACAATTTGTAGAATTGCATGAAATACCCCAAAACAGCAACTTATGTTGAAGGTGTGGTATAAAAGTCTTATGTTTTCTAAACGCGCTATTACCATTTTTGCGACTACTGTCGTAACTGCTTTAGCGCTGGGCGCGTTGAGTGCTTGCGAGCCGCAGGGTAAAGCTGTGGGGAATACTGGTCGCGTTGGAGACATAATCCACGATGGTGTGGATATTGAAGATATTCATCTACTTGTAATTGGTTCAAAATTAGCTGCGCTTGATGATGAAGTTATGAAGCATTGTAAAACGTCAAAATTGAGTGCTTCTTATGTGCCGCTATCAAATGTTGTTAATCCTAACGAAGCTGCTCAGCAAGCTATTCGCGCTGCAAGCGAGCAGCCTGTTTCATTAATACTTATAGACGCGCTCGACGTAACAAGCGTTGACGATCCGCATAACGCTAATAATCAATCAAATATAAAAGAGAATAACAAGCTTAACAGCACTCGCAATAAACAAAACGAAAGCAAAGCGTGGATTTCTGCGCTGCAATACGCGCGTTACGCTGGAGTGCCAGTTGCGTTAATAAATCCTGTAAAAGCACCAAAAGACGCAACTTTATATGCTGCAATATTGCGAGTTGGGGATATTCCGCATAATTTAGCGCCTGAGCGTTCGTCTTTGCTAAGCATTGTTCGAGCAATAATTGACAATACGCCACACAGTAGGGAAGTGATTATAAATGACAAGTAATAAACAAAACGCAATAGAGTCTGCAGCAAGCAGCAAAAATAGCGAGATTGCGGCACTTCCTAAAGTAGAAGTTGATGGATTGAGTGACGAAGAGGTTGCGGAGGCAGTTTCTCGCGGAGATGTGAATATTACTTCTAAGCAGACTTCTCGTTCTTTAATGGATATTGTGCGCGCGAACGTGTTTACATTGTTTAATGCGATTATTTTCACAGCAATGGTGGTTGTTCTTGCCACTGGTTCGTGGAAGGATGCTGTTTTTGGTGTAGTAATTCTGGTAAACACTGGAATTGGCATTGTGACTGAGTTAAAAGCAAAGCGCACTTTGGATAGGCTTTCTATATTGATTGCCGCTCGCGCAATGGTGCGTAGAGGTGGAGAAAATATTGAGATTGCGCACAAAGATATTGTGCTTGGGGATGTTTTGTGGCTCAGAGCTGGTGAGCAGGTTCCAGCGGACGTAGAAGTGCTGGAATCGTGGGGATTGGAAATGGATGAGTCCATGCTTACAGGCGAATCTGCTACAGTTCGTAAAGCCAAAGGTGACGACGTTTATTCCGGATCTACTGCAGTTTCTGGAATGGCTTTAACGCGTGTTACTGCCGTAGGTGAGCACAGTTATGCTGCAAAATTGGCGGCGCAAGCGAAGGTTTATACCAAAACAATTTCCGACTTAAGCCGTGGAATTAATACGATTTTGAAGTATATGACTATGGTTGTGGTGCCTTTGTGTGTGCTGCTTGTGTGGTCGCAAATGCACAAGGTTGGCGGATTTGTTGAAGCTTGGCAGACTGGTGCTTGGAGGGGAGCTGTTGTTTCTGCTGTTGCAGGCGTTGTTGGCATGATTCCAGAAGGATTGGTTCTTCTTACTTCGCTTAATTTTGCGGTGGCTGCTATGCGACTTGCGCGTAAGCAAACGTTAGTTCAGGAGTTGGAATCTGTAGAAACTTTAGCGCGCGTAGACTGCTTGAATCTGGACAAAACTGGCACTATAACAGACGGTGGTATTGCATTCGTTGGCGTAGAAAATATAGATAATATTGGTGCCGAAATATCTTTACAGACCAACTTACAGACCAATCAGGCTTTATTTGACTTATCAAACGAAGAAAATCCAAACGCAACAGGTGTTGCGATTATGGAAGGGCTTGGCGCTCAAGGAGTTGCCGCTAGCGCGCATGTAAATAATCGTCTTCCATTCTCGTCTGCTAGAAAATGGAGCGCTGTGCAATATGTGCAAAGTAGTGGAGAGCGTGCAACTTGGTATATGGGTGCTCCGGAAGTGTTGCTAAGCGCGATTAATTATGCAAATACTAATGAACTTTTAGCGAAAGTTAATTCTTATGCGGAGCTTGGCGAGCGCGTGCTGCTTCTTGCAAAAGTAAGTAGCGAAAGTAGTACTGTAAGTAGCATCGAAAGTAGCAGCGTAAGTAGCGTAACAGAAACAGATAAAACTTTTGGAGATTCTCCTACTATTTGCGCAAATGCTCAGCCTGTTGCTTTAGTTCGCTGCTCTGAGCGTATTCGTGACGATGCTCGCAAAACGCTCGAATGGTTCCGTGAGCAGGGTGTGCGCTGCCGCGTAATTTCAGGAGATAATCCTAGAACTGTTGCGGCTGTTGCTGCAAAAGTTGGCTTAACAGGAGATCGCAAGCCTGTTGCAATGGACGCTAGAAAACTGCCAGAAGATATTAACGAATTGGCTAAAGTGCTTGAAAATGTGGATGTGCTTGGGCGTGTGCTTCCTCATCAAAAGAAAGCGATTGTTCAGGCGCTTCACACTCAAGGTCATGTGGTTGCTATGACTGGTGACGGCGTGAACGATACTTTGGCTCTTAAAGAAGCTGATTTGGGCGTTGCTATGGGTAATGCTGCTCCTGCTGCAAAAGCTGTAGCTCAAGTGGTTCTTGTTGATTCGCGCTTCTCGCATTTGCCGGATGTTGTGGCTCGCGGTAGGCAAGTGATGGCAAATATGGAACGTGTGGCTGGCTTGTTCCTTGTAAAAACTGTTTATTCTGCGCTTATTTCTGCAGGAGTTGTGCTTTTAGCGTTGCACTTCCCGTATTTGCCTCGTCACATTACTTATATTGGTTCTTTAACTATTGGTATTCCAGCATTTTTGCTCGCTCTGGCGCCTAATACTCGTCGATATATTCCAGGTTTCTTGAAGCGAGTTGTTCGTTTTGCTGTTCCTAGCGGATTTGCTATAGCTGCTTCTGTGCTTGCTACTGCTGTTATAGCTCCGCGAGTTTTGGCAACCACTCGCAGTATTTGTTCCGTAATCGTATTTGTTCTCGGCATACTCGTGCTTGCAAGCGTTGCCAAGCCGTTGCGCTCGTGGAGAGGAATTATGGTTGCGCTATTTGCTGCAGCTGGAGTTGCTGGAGCTTTTATACCGTTTACTGCAAAGTTCTTCGAAATTCACGTGCCGACTGCAGGAAGCGCGTTTACGGTAATGCTTATAGCTGTTGTTTTGGCTGTAATCTTATGGTTTGCGTGCGTGAGTTTAGCAAACTTGTTATCTAAACAAAGTAAGAAGTGAACAATCTAACATATTTCTAATGTAATTAGTGTGTCGACGTGAGCCTAATGATGCTTACAATAGATACGTGTTTAGTATTTTAGAGATGTTTTCAGTTGGAGTTGGTCCTAGTTCTTCACATACAGTAGGTCCTATGCGAGCTGCGTGTTCGTTTGTTTCATCGCTTAAAAAAAGTGGTAGTCTTGCAAACGTTGCGCATGTAAGTGTGACTCTTTACGGATCGTTGTCTTTAACAGGTCTTGGTCATGGTACTGATCGCGCTTGCGTTGCAGGTCTTGAAGGAAATCTTCCAGATAATGTAGACACTGATCATATGCTTACTATTCGTCAGGAATGCAAAAAAACTGGCACTTTAACGCTCGCAGGTGAACATACTATTGCTTTTGATTACGATAAGGACGTAATTTTTGAAAAATGGATGCGAATGGTTGTTCATCCTAATGGAATGCGTTTTGTTGCAACTGATTCTGACGGAAATAAAATCGATGAGCAAGTTTGGTATTCAATTGGCGGTGGATTTATTCGTCAAGGGTGTGCAGATGATGCAATGGTTGGCTTGCATGAGCGTGTTACTGAGCAAGATGAAAATAATGCTAGTAAGAATGGTGTAAGCGAGAATAATAGCGAAAGTAATAACGAGAATAATAGCGAAAGTAATAACGGAAATAGTAGCGATAATGCTGCAAACTCCTCAAATCAAACAAAAGATTCCACTGTACCTTATCCTTTTACTTCATGCGACGAGCTTATAAATATTTGCCGCGAAAAGCATATGTCAATAAGCGATGTTGTGTGGCAAAACGAGCTTGCATTGCATGAAGGAAATGCCGACTACGTGCGCAACTATTTGCTGCATGTTTGGAAAGTTATGAGTAAATGTGTAGAAAACGGATGCAACTCAAAGCAACCGATTTTGCCAGGAGGTCTTGATGTGCCTCGCAGAGCTCCTCACATGTATGAGCGCTTAGCTGCAAATTCAGACATGCTTCGCAACAATCGTCGTCGTTCGGATGCTGCTTTGGAAAGTTCAGACTCTGCGTGGGTTAATCTTTTTGCGCTCGCTGTTAGCGAAGAAAATGCTGGTGGTGGGCGTATTGTTACTGCTCCAACGAATGGTTCTGCAGGAATTATTCCTGCAGTATTGCAATATTATTGGCGATTTGTTGATTCTGCTAATGAAGATGGAGTTGTGCGATTCTTGCTTGCTGCAGGTGCTGTTGGCTACTTATTTAAGCGAAATGCTTCAATTTCTGGAGCTGAAGTTGGTTGCCAAGGAGAGGTTGGTTCTGCTTGTTCGATGGCTGCTGCAGGATTGTGTGAAGTGTTGGGAGGAACTCCGGAACAGGTTGAAAATGCTGCAGAAATCGGTATAGAACACCATTTGGGATTAACTTGCGATCCTGTAGGCGGTTTGGTACAAATTCCTTGTATTGAGCGCAATGCTATGGCTGCAAATACTGCAATTAATGCCGTTCGAATGGCAATGCTTGGAGATGGCTCGCACATGGTAAGCCTTGACAAAGCGATTAAGACTATGAAAGAAACTGGTCATGACATGATGTCTAAATATCGCGAAACCTCAAAAGGTGGGCTAGCTGTAAACGTTGTTGAGTGCTAATTTGCTAATATTTTTGCATTAATTCGCTGATGTTTTGAGATTAATTTTTGCTAAGTTATACACAATATGTATATTCCATGTACATACGTAACGTTTCAGTGCTAATCTAGGACAGGTTAATCTAGGAAGTGTTAGTCTAAACTGCATTTATTCGAATGTGCATTTACTTAAATGTACTATTTAAAATGCGCTGCTTTAGTCATGCAGGATGGTTAAAAGCTGTCTGTGTAGATGTTATACTGTTCAGATTATACTGTTTGGAGTTTGTAAAGGAGGAAATATGGCACAAGATATGCCAGAAGTGATTGCAGAATTTGGCACTACGCCAACGGTGACGTTCCCTGAATCTGAACCGCCAGCAGGCCTTAAAGTTGTTGAATTAGTTGAAGGTAATGGTCCTGTAGTTCGTGCAGGTGACACTGTAACTGTGAATTATCATGGTGTGGTTTGGGGTAGCGAAAAGCCATTTGATTCAAGCTTTGCTCGTCATACTCCAGCTAGTTTTGGTATTGGTGTCGGTCAAGTGATTCAGGGCTGGGATCGCACTGTTCCAGGTCATAATGTTGGATCTCGTTTGTTGATTTCTATTCCTCCAGAGTATGGTTATGGCTCTCGTGGCATACCTCAAGCCGGTATTGGCGGCGGAGACACTTTGGTATTTGTTGTTGATATTATTTCAACTCGTTGATATAAAAGCGTGAATTTTATTTGCGCGCGAATAGTTTTTATTTTTAGAGATTGTTGGATAAGGAGGTAGCAATGGCTGAAGAAAAAACTATTTTACTTACGCAGGAAGCGTATGACAAACTAAAAGAAGAGTTAGAACATCGTGAAGGTGAGTATCGAGAAGAAATCACTGAGCGTATTGCTGCAGCTCGTGCTGAAGGCGATTTGTCTGAAAATGGTGGTTATCAGGCTGCTCGCGAGGAGCAAGGAAAGAATGAAGGTCGCATTAATGAGCTTATTGTAAAGCTTCGTAATGCGAAGATTCTTGAAGCTCCAAAGGATGGCACTGTTGGCAATGGTTCTTTGGTTACTCTTGCGCTTGCAGGTCGTGAAATGACTTATGTTCTTGGTTCTCGCGATATTGCTGTAGCTACAGATTATGACGTTATTAGCCCTGAATCTCCAATCGGAGCAGCTATTATGGGTGCTCATACTGGTGATACTGTTAGCTATGCGGCTCCAAATGGACGTGAAATTTCAGTGACAATTAAGGATTCGCATCCACTTGCGTAAGTTGCGTAACTTGTGTAACTTGTGAAGTTGCGTAAGTTACATGATTTTCATAATCTGCATAAGTTGATTTTATAAATATTATTCTCCCCACTTAGTCCATATTTTGAAATAAGTGGGGAGAATATTTTTTGAGGGGTTGGTGGATAAGTTTTATATTTTTCGCAATACTGTAACAACTTTTCCCATAATAGTTGCGTGTGATCCGTCAATAGGAGAGTAAGCTGGATTATGTGGAATAAGCCATACGTGACCGTGGTCATTTCTGAAAGTTTTAACAGTCGCTTCGTTATCTAGCAGTGCTGCAACAATATCTCCATTTACAGCCTCATGCTGCTCTCTAACTACTACATAATCGCCATCGCAAATAGCGGCGTCAATCATCGAATCGCCGTGTACTTCAAGCATAAAAAGATTTCCTGTACCTGTAAGACGTTCTGGCAATCGCATTACATCTTCAATATGCTGTTCTGCTGTTATTGGAGCTCCTGCTGCGATTCTTCCTACTAGAGGAACATCTCTAGAATTTATAACAGAATCAGATTCATATGCGCTAATGTTGGCAACTCTTGAAGAATCTTCATTAATTTTGTTATTTGAATTGTTTTTAACAATTGAATTATCAAGAATTTCAATAGCTCGACCTTTATTTGCATTAATTCGCAAAATCCCTTTATCTTCAAGTGTTCGCAATTGATGTTTCACAGAAGATGGGCTTCTAAGTCCAACTGCTTCTCCGATTTCGCGGAAAGAAGGAGGGAATCCATGAATTTTTATATTTTTTTGGATGGCATTGATAATATTGCGCTGGCGGTCAGTAAGTGACATTGTGTTAATATCGCTAGCATTAATGCCATTGTTATCGTTATTTGTGCCATCGTTATTCATGGTACTCCTTTCGCTTTTACTATTTTAACGCACTTTCTTAAAAAAATCAAACATCTGTTCGACACGCCGTTGCAACCATCGAACAAATGTGTCATTATTAATACACCTGTTCGATAGAACAAATGTTCAGTCGATTAA
>NQOP01000003.1:30977-50225 GCA_003585845.1 Bifidobacteriaceae bacterium NR021 | reverse complement strand
ATGAAAGAAAATACTTATTTGATTCGTAAATGCTGCGTTTCTAATAAGCATGCGCGCAAAACTAGAGTTTTTCGTGTAGCTGTACTTTTGATGACAGCAATAACATTCTGTACATTGTTTATGCCAAAGACTGCTGTTTCTGCAATACCTGAAAGAGTTGTTACATATACAGTTCGCCCTGGAGATACGTTATGGAATTATGCTGCTACTATTACTCCTAAAAACGGTGATATATCAGATAATGTAGAGCGTTTAATGGCTTTAAATCATCTTTCTTCTGAAGATTTGGTTATCGGACAGTCTATTAATGTTCCATTAAATGATGCTCAATAGTTGATTGAGTACAAATAGTATGAAAATGGGGGAAATATGAGAAGAGAAAATATTACTATATTTGAAATTGAAACTGATGAGATAAGTTTTACTGAAAATGATGATGTAATATTCAGTGTGTTTTATGGAGTATTTCGGATTATGGACAATAAAATCGTATAATATTCGGAAATATTTGAATAAAGTGAATAATATTATGTAGTTTTTCGCTATTTTTTAGTATGCTGAATATATGCATTGTCCTTTTTGTAAAAATTCTGATACGAAAGTTATAGATACTCGTATCAGTGAAGATGGTTACTCTATTCGCCGTAGACGTGAATGCCAAGTTTGTGGTAATCGATTTACTACGGTGGAAACAACTCAGTTGCTTGTAATGAAGCGTTCAGGCTCTATTGAACCTTTTGATCGAGCAAAAGTTGTTGCCGGTGTTAGCAAAGCATGTCAAGGACGTCCCATTAATGCTGAAGCGTTAAAGACAATTGGTATGCGAGTAGAAGCTGATTTGCGAGCACGAGGTTTAGCGCAAGTTACATCTGAAGAAGTTGGCAAAGCTATTCTTAAGCCATTGCGTGAATTAGATGAAGTTGCATATCTTCGTTTTGCAAGTGTGTACCAAAACTTCGCGGGTCTTGAAGATTTTGAACATGCCATTGAAGATTTAAAGCGCAGCAAAACAGAAGAATAATAATCTTATCGATTATTGTTACAGAATATCTATTCCCTGCGCTTTTGCATTATTTTGAGTTCTATTTCTCAAAATTAGCGTCATCTTTAGTGCGTATTATATGCAATTTTTGAGTTGGTCTAGTCATTGCAACATATAGATTGGCTGCAGCAGCTAGTCTAGATGCTGCTTCCTGCTCAATTTGAGAAGGTTGCAACACTATGACAGCGTCATATTCAAGACCTTTTACTTCCTCAGCTGTGCAAACGCTGCATTGGCAATCATCGGCATTTTGTTTGTTTAACTGATTCCATAATTTTTCAGGTAATGCATGTTCTAATGCTTGGTTTACAACCTTTTTAGCATGGCTAACCATGCTGTTAGGAGTAATGATTGCAATACGACCACTACCATCATCAGAGACAAATTTTTCGAATAGTTTTGTACAAGATTCTGCAAGTGCAGTATCGAGTTCATCTTGTGATTCAACCGTTTGTGATACAAGTGAATCAGGTACTGAGCGAACTGCATGAACAGTAGAAATGTATAATCCTGAATCTGTTGCAACCTTGCTTGCTGCTTCAGAAACTTCACTAGGATTTCGATAATTAATTGTTAACTCGTAAAGATCCCAATTTGGTTCTCCAAATAGAGAATTCATATTCTTCTGCCATCTGTGAGTTCCTCCGAGCGCAGAAGTCTGTGCAACATCGCCAACAATAGTAAAGGAGCGTGAAGGACAACGACGAATAAGCATTCTCCAATCCATTGCTGTAAGCTCTTGAGCTTCATCGACAACTACGTGACCATATGTCCACTCGCGGTCAGAAGCTGCTTTACGGGCAAGCATTCCTGCATCGTCGCCTTGCAGATTATCAAGAAGCATATCGGCGGTTACTATGCCATTTCCAATACCAGCTTGTGCTAGAGTGTCAGCTGCAAATTGCTGTTCTTCAAGTTTTTTTGCTTGTGCTGCAGATCTTTGAGCCTCAAGTTTTGGATCAGGACCAAGCAATTCCATAGCTTCATCAAGTAATGGAATATCAGAACGAGTAAGCGGGCTGCCTTTTGGTCTAGTAAGTGAGTTGATATCTTCGTTGCTTAACCAAGGTGCGTATGTGCGTAATTTGTCAGGTTTAGCAAAAAGTTGGTCAATAAGCCATTCTCCAGTCATAGGTAACCATGCAAGATTTAAAGTAATGCGCAGTTTATCGTCAAGACGAAGTTGAGAAGTTATATCGTTTAATTCAGCTTGATCTGGAACATAATCAAGTTTTTCCAAATAACGATTTTTCAATATGCTGAGCACGGTTTTTATAAAAGTATTTCGCGCCTGGTTATGTGGCTGGTGAGTTCGTTGAGCATCTGATTGAGCTATCTCAATATCTTCTTTTAGAAGAGGAATACTAAATCCTCCAACATGAATTGTTGGAAGATTTTTAGGAACGCGAATACGAGCGGCAATTGCATTCGCAATAACTGTTCGCATACGATACATTCCCTTTAATTTTGCTGCGTATGGAGAATCTTCAGCTGTAGCACAAATTCCAGGAATTAAGTCGGAAATAGTTCTACTTACTACACCTGTTTCACCAAGAGAAGGGAGTACTTGATCAATATAACGCAAGAATGCCGAACTTGGACCAACAATAAGAACTCCTGAACGCTCAAGTTTGCGCCTGTGAGTGTACAACAAATAGGCTGCTCTGTGCAAAGCAACAGCTGTTTTTCCTGTGCCAGGACCTCCCTGTACAACAATAGTGTGATCAAGAGGAGCGCGAATAATTCGATCTTGTTCTGCTTGAATAGTGGCAACAATATCAGTCATTTTGCCGGTTCTGCGAGAACCTAAAGATGCGAGCAGTGCTCCTTCGCCAGTAAGAGTACCTTGTTGTGAAGCTTTTCCTATTTCATCAGAATGTATGTCAAGTACTTCATCTTCAACACCAATAACGTCTCTGAAACGGAGTGTAATATGACGACGCATAACAATATCGCCATGATGCGAAGGGGTTGCCTCATAAAAAGGTCGTGCAGCTTCAGCGCGCCAATCTGTAAGAATAGGATCATGGTTTTCGCTAAGCAAACCAATGCGACCAATGTATCGCCTAATGCCTTCTGTGTTATCAAGCCTTCCAAAAACAAGACGATCCTCAACAGCTCGTAATTGTGTAAGACGATCTTCGTACATGGTTGCGAATGAGTCGCGCTCTGTGCGCTGTGTTGGTGAACCGTGAGAACCTGACGCACGCACAGCGTCTAAGCGTGCGCGAATAGTATTACGCAAATCGTCTAGACGGCTATAAGCTCGGTCAACAGCTTGTTGTTCTTCGCCAAGTTGTGAGGAATAGGTAGACATACGCATCCATTCTTCGTAAAATACCGCAACCAATTGTGCCAAAAATTAGGCATTTAAGTATATCTCGACGCTTATACACCAAAATTGTATTTCTATGTTGATCTAACGAATATTATTTGCGAGGATCTCCGAACCATGCAGAGTAAATCAATGAAAAATTGCGATTTCCATATGCTGAGCACGAATTTCCTTCTCCGTATCCAGCTTTTAACGATTCTATATTTGGCTGATAAGGAGTATAGATATAAAGCAATGCAGTAGCCTTATTTTCGATATAAACATTGCTAGATCCGCATGATTTATTTGGCGAATATTGAATTGTGTTAATCGTGTTAGGGTGGTAGTTATATTGATCGTTATGAAGAAGATAATATCTATATCTTCTTGCGGAACCAATTACTTGTTTAAAGAATCCTGCAAAACGTGGGTTGCAATGAGAATCATCTGGACAATCTAATCCCATAGCTGATTTGTATTGGAAATCGCTAGGATTAGTGTCTGTTACAAGATGTTGTTCTTTTTGCAGCATTGTAAGTAATACTCGTTGACTGATATGACATGCTTTTGCTGATTTGTATATTATGTCTGCAGAAGATTCTTTGCTTACACCTTGATACTTTGAACATAGTGAATCGGCAGGAATAGTATGAGTATTAAAATACGCATTTTTTAAGCAATTTTTACCAGTGCATTTTGCTCCTTTTTTGCGTATAAAATTGCGTACTTCATCTTTACTCATTGCGTTATCGTCAAAAAATTGAGAATCAGAAATAATATTGCCTGGATTAAAATCAAAGCGTGACACAAGTTGTTCTTGTTTGTTGCGGAGATCAGAAACAGTCTGTTCCCAACGTATCCACTGAACAACAGGAATGATAATAGCAATGCCTATGACAGCAATAATAATGTTTCGCAAAATTTTATTGGAGTAAAACTTATGCTTTAAAGAACTGTTGTTTTTATTGTGATGAGCGCCACTATTATGTTCACTATTTAGGTTGACATGAATAGAATCATGTTTCTTTCTTCTCTGCACCATGTTTCCTCCTAATTAGCTTGTTACATTATAAGTGATATGCGAATCATTTTATTATTGTGATTATTTTTTAAAGTTGTTCCCAACTTTTATTGTTGATTGTAACTATCAAACTGTAGAATTATCCGATTGAGTAGCTACGTGCGAAGAATTTGTTGCGATTAACTTAGATTGTTATGGCAGATTGATTTATTTGCAGTAGTTTTCTGTATAAATGTTGGAATTATTAGGCTGTAGCAGGGGAGTAAGACGGTGATGATTGGGACTAAACGAATTGATTGTTCTTCTGTGGATCCTTATGATGACCCAGAAATGCGCGATAAGGTTGCTGTTCGTGCATTAATACTACTGCTTATTACATTTATTATTAGCACGTTGTGCTTACAAGGTTTCAATCTTGTTTATAAACAAGTTGGTATAGATGTGAAAGCTGTTGATCAAGCACCTCTTATAACAGGTTTACCTGGAATTATTTTAGGAATTGTATGCTTTATTTACGGTTCTTTAGGTGACTTTGTGTCATTAAAAAAGCTAGTAACTATTGGATTAACATCTTTGTTTATAGGCTCAGTTTTTGGATTTGTAGCTAATTCTTGTTTTGAGCCAAATTTGTGGACAGTTATTGCTGCCCGTATTATGCAAACAACTGGTGAACAAGTAGCAGGCTCATCATTCTTAGTAATTGCAACAAAATATTTGCGAAATGATTTGAAAGTTATCTTCTTTGGATTATTTACAGCATCATATCAGCTTTCTGCATGTATTGGAGTGTTTTCAGCAGGATTGTTAAGCTCTATTGCTTGGCAATATTTATTCTTAATCCCAGCATTAACTATTCTAATATTGCCATCATTATTGCATTATTTGCCAACAAAAAATGGCAATGGTAAAAAAATTGATGTTGTTGGTTTTACAGTCTTTGGATTTGCTGTTGCGTCTCTTACATTGTTCATTTCATACGGAAACTTGTTGATGCTTATTTCAGCAATTATATTGTTTATAATTTTTGGTATTTACATTAGTAAAGCTAAAGAGCCGTTTGTTACGCCAGCTTTCTTTAAAAATATTCGTTGGCTTTCTGGCATAATTTTGATGGGCATAATATACTTCACAAATTATTGCATAAGCCCACTGTTTAATAGAGTTGGAAAAACTTTATATAACATGACTACTTCACAAGTGGCTTCTTATTTAGTTTGGGCTTTTATTGTTGCTGCAATATTCGGTTCATGCTCAGGCTTAATAATTAGTCGTATAGGAAGGAAAACAAGTTTATTATTAGCAATATTGTTTATACTTTGTGGATGGATTGGTATTGCAGTATTAATAAATTCTGGGTTCTTGGCTATAGCTTTATGTGCATGCGTTTATTATGCAGGTTGTGGAATGGTGTATTCTCCACTTGCTTCAACAATTCTTTCGTCTCTTCCAGTTGAAGAATCTGGCAGAGGATGCGGAATGAATGATCTAGCTATTAGTGTTTCTGCGTCTGTTGGTGTAGTAATTTTTGACGGAATATTAGATAAAAACATGTTGAGTGGGGATTCTATAACCGGTGCTTCTGGTATTTCGTCTGGATTTGCAAACATATCTCTTATGTGTGCTGCTGTTGCATTATTAGGAATTATCGTATTTACATTCAGAAACTTTATTACTAAAGAAAGCAATGCAATCGAAGTAGACGAAGATCAAGAACAAGACCAAAAATAATAGTGAAAGCAAAAGCAATAGAATTATAATTGGCAATAGCTTAGCAACTGTGCAAATAAAGTTTGTTTGCAACGTTATGAGCAATATTGTTTACAACATTGCAAGCGCTAAGAAAAATATATGCATATATGCGAAACAGTTTTCACCTTCCGTTAATCATCTTTCGCATGCGTTGTATGCTAATCGGATATGCAGTTCCCAATTCTTGCGCCCAAAGAGACACATAGAATTCTTCGCACATCCAACGTAATTTCTCAGCGATTATTTGCGACTCGTCATGAGCGGGTCCCGCTGGGATTTTCTGAGCGTCTTCTTGAGTTTTTATTACAAGCTTATGTGCTTCATCTGCTTGCCAAGCCCAACGTACGTCACGGTTTTTATCTGCTTTAGCTTTAGTAAGACGAATCACGTCTGCATGCAAGTAGCATTCAATACGAGGTAGAGAATCAGATGGAGTTTTGGCAATAAATCCTTCGTATACAAGACTTGCAGTGTGTTCTCGGATTGATTGCAACACTGAAAGCAACGGTAAATCAGCCTTGCCGGAAACAGCTTTACTTGATTCTGCTTGACGCTTCAATATTGCGATCGCATCGTGTGCAACAGCATAAACAGTGTCTTCATATACTTCAGATACGTTTGCAACAGTTTCGCGTAATAAATTGTCGTCAGTAATATTATCCGTGTTCGCAATTAGTCGTTTTATTGCAGCCATTTGCAAGTCTTCTGCTAAAGCGTTAGAAGTTGAATAAGGTGCAGCTGCGAGCATTAAAGCTTCAGAACCAAGCCATCGAGAAGTAATACGCTTATTGTCTAAATGCAGCATATTCAATGCGCTTTGCCAAACCATTTGTGCGCGTGAAAGGTTTGTAGCACCAGATTTGTGTAATAAATCTGCTCGTTCAATTACATGACCAGCTTGTGCTGCTTTATTTGCTTTGAGATTTACAACTTCTCGTGCAGATTCTTGTGCTTCTTTTGCAAAACGCTGTTGCAATGCAATTAATGATTTGTCGGTTCCAAGAATAGTAGGTTTTACGCGATTAGAGTACTTGCTACGACCTGCAGGTTTATTGCGACTTTCGTTAGCTTTCCTCTCTTCAACACTAAACGTCATGCGCAAGTATGGCGAAAGTCTGCTTATTTGCTCGTCGTCGAAAACTTCAGGATGTATTTGCGCTCCAACTACACAAATTGCAGCTTTAGTGAAAACTTCTCTAAAATCTTGCCATTCGTTTTTTATATTGCTTTCCGCTTCTTCAACACCAGGAAGCTCGTCGTAATGTTCGTCAATCCAAGCGCGAATTTTTTGAGCAGTGTCAGGAGCTGGAACAAACTGTACTCGTAGAGCTTTAGGCAAAGATTTAATCATGCCAATAATAAGCTCATCAAGCAAACCTGGAACATTCCAAGTAAATTCTTCAGGAGTTAAACGCGAAAGTATGTAAAGCGGCACATGCACAGTTACACCGTCTAAAGGATTAGCCGGATCATACACATAACTTAAGCGCAATCTTATAATCTGACCATCTGTACCAACTGTATTCCAATGGTCAGGATAATCAGCTAAATCAGTGCTTTGTGTAGTTTGTAAACGTTCAACTTCATCGGGATTAAAGTCTAACTTGTGTGGATCTTCTTCGCGGTTATCTTTCCACCATTTTGCAAGAGCTGCAATAGTAGTTGCTTCTTGAGGAATGCGAGTATCGTAAAAAGTAAATAAATCTTCGTCATTTACAGTTTCGCTTATTTGACGAGTGCGATTTGCTTGATTATCTGCATCTTCAAGCACATTGTGATTATTTAAAATAAACTCATCGTGTACAAAACGCTGTTGCACATCTGCTTCAACTAAGCCTTGACGAATCATAATCATTCGAGCTTCGTAAGGATTAACTCTAGCCCATTGAACCGTGCGATCTTGAACAATAGGCAATCCGTATAGTAATACTTTAGATTTCGCTACAGCAGCACCTTTAGAAGCGCTCCAATGAGCGTCAGAATACGTGATTCTACTAAGATTTTTAGCAAGAGGCTCAGCCCAAGCAGGATCGATTTGCGCGCAATATCTTGCCCAAAGTCTAGATGTTTCAACTAATTGCGTACACATAACCCATGAAGGAGTTGTTTTAGAAACAGCTGAAGCTGGGAATATTGCGAATCTTCCTCCACGCGCGCCTTGATAGTCATTTTTAGCCATTTTTTGAGCGCGTTTCATAGCGCGAATTTTTGCTAATCCGTGCAAATTAGCAAAATCTGAAGCTTTCGGTTCGCGCACTACTTGCATTCCCAACATAGAAAGCAAGCCTGCAAGCATCGATGAGTGTATTCCTTGAGAATCCCAAGAACAGCACAAGCTGTGAGCAGCCTGCTGATTATTAGGAAGTTGACGAATTTCCAAAGATGGCCTTTTAGATGGAATAGGCTCGCCAACTTTATAATGTAATTCTTTACACAAGTCTTGAAGTTGATTAACTAAATCTTTCCACTGTTTTAAACGCAAAAAGTGGAAGAATTCCGCTTTACAAAGTTTGCGAAGAGCATTATTGCTCATATTTCCGTCTGCTTGGAAAATATAATCCCAAATATTTAAAGCAGTTAAGAAATCGCTTGTTTCATCAGCATAACGATTATGAAGTCTATCTGCTTCTTCACGCTGTTCTTCAGGGCGCTCGCGAGGATCTTGCAAACTCAAAAACGCAACAATTACCAGCACAGCAGCAAGAGTATTAGGAGTGGTTTTACGAGCTGCTTGAACAATCATGCGTCCTAAACGAATGTCAATAGGTAATTTAGAAAGCTCGCGTCCAATATGAGTTAAAGTAATGAAACCTGATTTTCTGCTTATTGCGCCAAGCTCGTTAAGCTCATTAAAACCGTCGCTTACTGCTTTCATATCAGGAGGGTCAATAAAACCGAAATTCGTAATATCTTCGCCAGTTTTAGCAACACCTACTGAAAGCATGTGTAATACTACTGCTCCAAGCGAAGTGCGAAGAATCTCGGGATCGGTAAAACGAGGGCGAGTTTCGTAATCTTCGCGCGAGTAAAGTCTAATGGCAATTCCGTCCGCGATTCGTCCACATCGTCCAGAACGCTGATCTGCGCTCGCTTGAGAAATCGGCTCTATAGGAAGCCTTTGCACTTTTGCAGACTTAGAATATCTGCTAATTCTCGCAAAGCCAGGATCGACAACGTATCGAATCCCAGGAACAGTAAGCGAAGTTTCAGCAACGTTTGTAGCAATAACAATGCGTTGATGAGAGTGATGTTCAAATACGCGATGCTGATCTTTTGCAGAAAGACGTGCAAAAAGCGGCACAATTTCAATAGCATCCGCTCGTTTCATATCACTTGCGCGAGTGCCAAAATATGAGCGTAATCCTGCTTCAAACTCTCGAATATCGCGCTCGCCGGAAGCGAAAACCATAATGTCGCGCGCGCCTTGCTCGTGGCTTGAATGAATCACTAATTGAGCACATGCGCGAGTTACTGCAGATGTCATATCTTCATCTGTAATATCGTCTCGATTACTTTCGTTAGATTGGCTTTCTGCAACAGTTTCCTCATCCATTGTTATGTCTGCAAAGCCTGGGACGTGTCGCATAAGTGAAGGTGCGGAGCCAAGAGGCTCATAAAGCACTCGAACAGGGTACGTGCGTCCAGAAACTTCAATAACAGGAACTTTTATGTGTAAAGCTTGTTCAAAATGTTCACGGAATTTTGCAGAATCTATTGTTGCCGAAGTAATAATCAGCTTCAAATCGCGTCTTTGCGGAAGTAAAGTTGTTAAATACCCTAGCAAAAAGTCAATGTTAAGACTGCGTTCGTGAGCTTCGTCAATAATAATCGTGTCGTATTTAGTAAGTAGAGGATCTCGCTGAATTTGCGCAAGTAAAATACCGTCAGTAACAATTCGAAGCTTCGTTTTAGGTGAACTTTCGTCGGTAAATCGCACTTGGTAGCCGATTTCTTCACCCAGTTTTACTTCCATTTCGCTTGCGATTCGCTCAGCAACAGTGCGCGCAGCTAAACGGCGAGGCTGAGTGTGTACGATTTGCTTACCTCTTCCGCCTCTTCCAAGTTCAAGCGCCATTTTTGGGATTTGCGTAGTTTTACCGGAGCCGGTTTGTCCGGAAACAATCACGACTTGTGAAGACTTAATTGCTTCTATTATTTCGTCGTGTGCTGCGCAAATAGGAAGCTCAACAGGGTAGTCGAATTTCATAGTGTATTTATTTCTTTTCGTAGATTTTCGCTTTTAGTACTTACTTAGTTTTTATTACTTCTATAATTCGGTATCCTTTAGAGCTTGCATATTTTTCAACGTTGTAGTTTTCGCCAAGATTTTCAGCAAGCCAAGGAATAAGTGAGTCTGAGCCAAGATTTTTTTGAACAACTAAGTAAGCTGCTCCTCCTACTTTTAAACGCGGAATCCAAGTCATCAAAATGTCGTGCAACATTTCTTTTCCAACGCGAATTGGTGGATTAGACCATATGAGATCAAAATTATTAAATTCCAAAGTATTATTTTCTTTTAAAGCGTCATCTACTAAAGAAGTGCGAATATGCTTTAAGCCAGCGTTTTTTGCGTTTAGTTCAGTAAGCTCTAGCGCACGCTCATTTACATCTACAGCTACAATCTCAGCTTCTGGAGATTCTAAGCCCATTGCAATGCTTATAGGACCCCATCCGCATCCAATATCAAGGAATTTGCCATTTTCTGGTGGTTTTGGAGCATGTTTTAACAAAACAGACGTGCCTAGATCAAGCTTAGAAGCGCTAAATACTCCGTTTGAGACTTGTATAACAGTTTCATGATTTCTCAAAGTTACATGTAATGTTCTTCGCTCATCGCAAGATGATGGTGTTGCAGAAAAGTATTGTTCGCCACTGATTTTTTGCGTTTTTTCTGATTTTGGTGATTTGGTTTTATCGCATTGTTTAAATTGTTTATGACTTTCCATGATCTCGCTCAAAAATACCGTATTTAGCCTATAAATTTAAATTTATTAATATACTTTTACTATTGTATCTTTATTTACATATCATACATACATATTGTGTTCATATATTGTCGTCTCAAGTCACCATAATAAGACAAACGTTGTAAAACGCTATTTACAATGAAATAGAGGAGGGACAGTTGGTGGATAGTAATGTGACATCCGGGCGAGATGATGTGCTTAATTCAAACGATTTTTCCTCCTTCGAAAATGATTCTACTAATATGAATGAGCATAATCTCACCAATAATGCAGTGCTTTATGCTCATTCGGATGTGCTTCTAGACACTACTTCTGACAGTGAAAAGCATGATGAAGCTTGGCAGGAGCGTGAATCTCGTAATGCTTTAAAGCGTGTAGCTGGTCTTGGCGAATTACAAGATGTTACCGAGGTTGAGTATAGAAAGCTTCGTCTTGAGCGCGTTGTGTTAGTAGGAGTGTGGTCTAGCGCAAAAGGAACTCTTGCTCAAGCTGAAGAATCGTTGCGTGAACTTGCAGCGTTGGCACAGACTGCTGGTGCTGTTGTTTGTGATGGCATGTTGCAACAAAGATATAGGCCAGATGCTGCAACTTATGTTGGTTCAGGTAAAGCGCGTGAGCTTGCAGCAGTAGTTGCTCAACATGATGCAGATACGATTATTGTTGACGATGATTTACCTCCTAGCCAGCGTAGAGCTTTAGAAGATGCAACCAAAGTTAAGGTTGTTGATCGCACTGCTGTTATTTTGGATATTTTTGCTCAGCACGCTACAAGCCGTGAAGGTAAAGCTCAAGTTGAGCTTGCTCAATTGCAATATATGTTACCTAGGTTAAGAGGCTGGGGTGCTGCTCTTTCTAGGCAGGCTGGTGGTAGAGCTGCAGGAGATGCTGGTATTGGTTCTAGAGGTCCTGGCGAAACTAAAATCGAAATGGATCGTCGAGCTATTCGAAATCGTATTTCTAAACTTCGCCACGATATTGCAAATATGGCACCTGCGCGCGATGTAAAACGCGGTTCTCGTAGACGACAAGATATTCCAACTGTAGCTGTTGTTGGGTATACGAATGCTGGCAAGTCGTCTATTATAAATCGTCTTACTGGTTCACAAGAATTAGTAGAAAATGCACTGTTTGCAACTCTTGATACTGCAGTACGTCGTTCTCAAACTCAAGATGGTAGAAGCTATACTTTGGTAGATACTGTTGGTTTTGTTCGTAGACTTCCAACTCAATTAGTTGAAGCATTTAAATCCACTTTGGAAGAAGTTGGACAAGCAGACGTTATTTTGCACGTAGTTGACGGTTCGCATCCAGATCCTATTTCGCAAATTAATGCAGTAAACGAAGTTCTCGCTAATATTTCTGGTGTAGAAGATATACCTCAAATTATGGCATTGAATAAATCAGACATGATGAGTGATGCTGCGCGAGAACGTTTTTCTTCTCTTTATCCTGATGCTGTTATTGTTTCTGCATTTAGTGGCGAAAATTTACAAATATTGCGCAATCGTTTAGAAGAATTGTTACCGTCTCCTCGTGTTCGTGTAGATGTAACTTTGCCGTACGAGTTTGGTGGATTATTATCAAAAGTTCGTGAAAATGGTGTAGTTGAAAAAGCAGAATATGTAGATTCTGGGGTTGAACTTATTGCTTGGGTCGGACCATCGTTAGCTGCAAAACTTATGAAAGTAGCATTGTAATAATAAATTCCGGTGGTGCGATTAGAGTAAAGGTGTTCATACCAAAAGCTCTTAATGTGAGAGCAGCCCTTAGTGATGCATAAATCGTGTTATTTTGTGTGCTTATAAGGGTGTGATAGGTTGTTGAAAAGAGGTTTTTGCTCATGGTGAGTTCGCAGGTTAAGCCAACTAAGCTTGCAATTATTGGTGCCGGCGCAGTCGGATCTACTCTCGCTTTCGCTGCTGCTCAGCGTGGTGTTGCGCGTGAGATTGTGCTTGAAGATATTGCTAAGGAACGTGTTGAAGCTGAGGTTTTGGATATGCAGCATGGTTCTAGCTTCTATCCTGCAGTTTCTATTGCCGGTTCTGACGATGTGGAAATTTGCCGTGACGCTGATATGGTTGTGATTACTGCTGGCGCTCGCCAGAAGCCAGGTCAGACTCGTTTGGAGCTTGCAGGAGCCACTATCAACATCATGAAGTCAATCATTCCAAACGTTGTGAAGGTTGCTCCTAACGCAATTTACATGTTGATTACTAATCCTGTTGATGTTGTTACGCACGTTTCTATGAAGCTTTCTGGTCTTCCAGCAAACCAAATGTTTGGTTCTGGTACCAACCTTGATTCCGCTCGTCTTCGTTTCTTGATCGCTCAGCACACTGGCGTTAATGTTAAGAACGTTCACGCATACATTGCTGGCGAACACGGTGACTCTGAAGTTCCTCTGTGGGCTTCTGCAACCATTGGTGGTGTCCCAATGTGCGATTGGAACGCTCTTCCAGGTCATGAGCCACTTGATGCTGCTAAGCGCGAAGAAATCCATCAGGAAGTTGTTAACGCTGCTTACAAGATTATCAACGGTAAGGGTGCAACAAACTACGCTATTGCTATGTCTGGTGTAGATATTGTTGAGGCTGTTCTTCGCGACACTAACCGCATTCTTCCAGTGTCTTCTTTGCTCGATGACTTCCACGGCATTTCTGATGTGTGCATGTCTGTGCCAACATTGCTTAATCGCAATGGTGTCAACTCTCGTCTAAACACTCCAGTTTCTGATCGTGAGTTGGCTGCTTTGAAGCGTTCTGCTGAAACTTTGCGCGAAACTGCTGCTAAGTTTGGCTTCTAGTTTTAAAGAGTAATTTATAAATTATTAAGCCGCTTCTTCTCTTAATTGAGGAGGAGCGGTTTTCTTGTCCAAAACAACAACATGCATCGCAGAATTTTCTGTGAGTTCGATATATTATTACATTATGGCTGATTTTTCTAACATTCTTGCTACTCGTCCTGATTTTAATGACAGTGATCGTGAGTGGCTTCACCATTTGGTGGCAGATTGGCAGGTTATTGCAGATTTGAGTTTCGCAGATTTGCTGCTGATTATTCAAAATGGTGACGGTGATTATGTTGTTGCTGAACAATGTCGTCCTTCAACAGCTATTACTTTGCGTACTGATGATTTGTTAGGTAAAAAATTAGATGATTCTTTAGTGCCTGAGCTTAATGAGGCAATGAAATCTGAGACAAGTTTCCATTCTTCAACTTTACGTTCTATTGGTAGAGCTACTGTATGCTACGTTTACGCTCCAGTTCGTCATAGGGGTAAAACCATCGGATTGGTTATGCGTGAAACTAATTTGGCAACGCGTGAATCTAACGGTCGTTATGAAACCGAAAGTATTAATGCTGGTAAAACTTTATTTGACATGATTCCTCGTGAACAATTCCCATATCGTGAATCTGTGTTAAATCAGCGACATAATGCTCGAGTATCCGATGGTTTTATTGTGCTAGAAGACGATGGAATAGTCCGTTATGCTTCACCTAATGCCATTAGTTGTTTCCGCAGACTCGGTGGATTAAATACTATGCAAGGTGAATATTTAAGCGAATTTGGCACTAGGTTGTTGCATACAAACGACAATGTTCCTGAGAGTTTACCTCTTGTGTTAACTGGAAAAGCTGATGTGGATTGCGAACTTGAAGCGAACCATTCTATAGTTTCCATGCGCTCCTTGCCTCTGTGGGGACCAAATAATCGTGTTGGAGCTGTAGTGTTATGCCGTGACGTTACTGAAGTTTTGCGACGCGAGCAAGAATTGCGCACTAAGAATGCCACTATTTCTGAAATACATCATCGCGTAAAAAACAATTTACAGGCTGTTTCTGCTCTTTTGCGTTTGCAAGCTCGTAAAACAAAATCTATTGAAGTTAGAAAAGAACTTGAAGAAGCTCAACGTCGTGTGCAAACTATAGCACTAGTTCATGAAGGCTTGAGCCAAACTGCTGACGAAATTGTTGATTTTGACAAAGTTATTTCGAGTTTGTTGAAGATGTCAATTGAGTTGGCATCTCAAAATCAAAATATTGATATTGATTTTGTTGGAAAATTTGGCAGATTAGCAGCTCAGGATGCTACACCATTATCTCTTGTTTTAACTGAGCTAGTGACGAATGCAGTTGAACATGGTTTTGAAGGTCGTGAAAAAGGTCATATTCGTATTGCAGTTGGTAGAGGCGGAGACAATCTTAATATTGTTGTTGAAGATGATGGAGATGGCATAGATAGCGAGTCTTCTCATGGAATGGCTAAACCATCTGGGTCTGGCCTTGGAACGCAAATCATAAACACATTTGTCACTAACGATTTTGGTGGCACAGTTCGTTGGTCTCCTCGAAGAGAGGGCGGAACTAGGGTAGTGTTAGACATTAAATTGCGCGTATCTGGTATTGAGTAGCTTTACGTAAAAAATTGTTTTTCCAACGTGCATTAAATGCTATACATTTAGTGTAAAAGTATAGGAAAAATTAAAATTACTAATAAAGATGCAAAATGCCTTGAAAAAACTTTCTTTTCATGATTTCCTTACATTCAGGGGAACTTCTAAAGCTCACCGTTGTAGGTAAGAAATGAGGATAATAATTCATGAGCAACTCGTTTGATTGGCGCACAACAGCAGCATGTAGTGACAAAGATCCTGAACTGTTCTTTCCTCTTGGAAGTGCTGGTACAGCAGTTCAACAGCTTGAAGAAGCAAAAGCAGTATGTCGCTCATGTGATGTTGCAACAGAGTGCTTAAAATGCGCATTAGAAACTAACCAAGATTACGGTGTCTGGGGAGGATTAAGCGAGGATGAGCGTAGAACTCTAAAGCGTAGGGCAATGCGCGCACGTAAAAGTCAAGATGAGTCACTATGAATAATTTTTATTCTAGGTGCACTATTTGAGTTAAACTTGCTGATCCTGGAGTGATTAAAACACATCGTCCTGGAAGTTGATAGTCTTCAATATCAAAACTTTTAGATAAAGCAGAAGGTATTCCAAGCATTGTATCTGTGCCAATATCTCCTGTTGGAAATATTATCCTCACTGGCGCTTGCTCAGGTAAACGTAAGTAGCGAGAAGTGCTAGTGCTCATAATAACTGGGCATTGTTTACTATTTAATCTTTTTTGAAAAGCAATAGCATTTTGTCTCGTATTTAGCGGATCAAGCAATTCATCCGCATCGTCAATAATGATTGGCGTATTTTCGTTATAAATGTTATTAATGTTTTGTTCGCATAGTGATTTTCCTGAATATATTGGCAGGTTTAAAGTTTTAGAAATTATTTTTAATATTGTTGTTTTGCCTTGTTTTCTACTCCCAATAACAGCTATATTTCCAAGGTGAATTGGTAATAGAGCAGGGTATAAGTGTATGGTATCGTCTTGCAACCCAATAATAATATGCTTCGTATGAAATTCTTGAGTACGTAAGCTTTGAGATATTTTTTGCTCATAATTTTTGTATTTGTAATTATTTGAATACTCTGCAAGTTGTTTTGATGAAAGAATCGACGGCAATGGTTTGCTAAATAATTCTGGAGAATGATCATGATGGCAGAATCTACCAGCTAACTGTATTGCTCGTACTAAATGTGCAGGATTGCTGCTTTGAGCACATCGCAAAGATGCTACTCCTTCTCCAATATTGTAATATGCAGCTCCTGGCGTATTTGGGCTTATTCTAGCTGCATGCGCTGTTCCTAATAATTCTTGCGATTGCATTCCGTCTCTAACTCTCAAGCAAATATTAATAGAAATATTAGCTTTCATATCTGCGCTTACTTGCGCGAGTGGATTTTGAGTTCCAGCAATAATATGCATTCCCAAAGATCTGCCTACTGATGCAATTCGTATAAGACGAGGCATGTAGTCGGGGAGTTGATCTTTTAAAGCATGAAATTCGTCAATAACAATAAGCAATGAAGGCTCAGCTGGAGTTACTTGTGCAATATTATTACACCCATGATGAGCTACTAGTCTTTCTCGTCTATCTAGTTCTAGTTCGAGACCTTTTAGAGCGCGTATTGCATGTTTAAGATTTAAATCTCCTACGTTTCCCATAGCATGTGGGAGTTTAGATAGTATGTCAAAAGTTGCTCCTCCTTTAAAATCCATAAAAACAAACCGTAGCTGCTGTGGACCGTATTGAAAAGCCAAAGCTAAACACCAAGTCGTAAGAAGTACTGATTTACCAGAACCAGTTGTTCCAGCAACTAAAGCATGTGGTCCATTGTTAATTAAATCTAAATAGCAGTATCCATTATTGCTTATTCCAAGTGGAGCTATAAGGTGTTTAGTTTTTGAATTAGGCAAGTAGTTATAAATATTTGTATTTAGATTTTCCTTCATACTATTAGATTGGTTTTTTGTGTCGTATATTCCTGCATTTTTTAACCATATTTGCAATACTTCTTTCCAGTGATGTTGCGTATTAGAAATTGCATTTCTTCTCATAAGTAATGTTTCTAAACTTATTGGTGTGATAGCATCTGGCAAACTTTCTACAGTTTGTTGATTATAAGTTAAGTCATTTGACGATTGCGTAGTGTTTAATAATTGAATTTGCTGATCTTGTTGAACACTTTGAACAGAATTTTTCTCAGACATGTATTGAAAAATTTGTGGAATAAGACTTGCTATATACATCATAATGCTTGGAATAATCATGGTTAGCATCATCCAATTATTTTGCATCCATGCCATTATAGCCAATGCTATGTGAGCGAATATGGGAACTATACTCGCTGCCATCTGTACATGCATAAGTACTTTATTTGTAGACATTCCTGTATTAGATTTGTTACTCATAAATGTATGAGACAATATTTTTGATTTTTGTGCAATACTTATGCAAGATTGTGGTTAAAAGATACGAGTTTAGTGCTTCCTAAGTTATTGTATCTAATTGAAGTGTTGTTTATACAACAATACTTCGAAATTATTGTTGCTCCGCAAGAGTTCCAACTGATCCAGGTTTATGAGTGCCTGATGCAAGTTGGTTGAATAAATCTAAGTTTTTAGCATCATCGAGAAGCACGGATGAACCAACTCCTGGAACTTGATAATCAGGATTCGTCCAATATACTGTTCCAGATATTCCTGACGACCCAGTTGCTTCTTTGAATGCTTGAGCCATTTCCCATAATGTTCCTGGATTGGTTTTCTCGTCAAAAATAACTGAAGCAAGTCCCGTTTCAGCTAGCTTTTTTACTTTTCCAAAATTCAATAATGTATTGTGGTCTAAAGCTTTTTTCATAATAGCTGCAATAACCATTCGTTGACGTGCAGCTCGTCCAAAATCAGATTCTGGATCTGCGTATCGCATTCGCGAAAATGCTAACGCTGTATTCCCATCAACGTGATGGCATCCAGAAGTCCAATTTAACCCGCTAAACTTATCGCTTACTGTACGGTTGTAGCATAAATCAATGCCGTCTATAGCGTTAACAACATTAGTAAGACCGCCAAAACGTATTTCTGCAACATGGTCAATGCGATGACCTGTAATTTTTTCTATTGTTGCTGTTAATGCTTTATTTCCAGCTGCTTGCGCAACGCTATTAATTTTTACTTGTTCGCCATTTAAAGAAACAAGAGAATCTCGAGGAATAGAAATTAGAGAACTATGACCATTGCTCGGCTTTGTCAATACAAGAATAGTATCTGTTCTAAATCCTGTTATCTCTTTAGCCTCTTCGCCTTCTCTTTGATCGGAGCCAAGAATAAGCCATGCTTTGCCTTGAGTGCTAGGAGTATTAGTAAGCCAAGTAGTGCGGTTAATTCTTGAGTCAATCCAGTTCCATGAATATACTCCAAAACCGGTTGCAGCTACTGCTAGAACAATAAAGATTGCAATAAATGCATGTAAAATTCTACGCGGTTTGTGCGGTAGTACTTTTGCTGCGCTCCCAACTACATTATTTATAGTTGTTGGAATACGCATTTGTGAAATAGAACTTGTGCGCGGCGTTTGTCTTTCTCGCAATTGCGATGCGTAAGAAACAGGTTTAGAAGAAGATTGTTCTGGACTTTTTAAGATTCTTGTTCTTTGAGATGTAGGCGCAAAAGATGGAGCTTGCGATGGAAGTTGATTAGGATTTGTTTTGTCTTTTTGCGCGCGTTTTGGAGTGAAACTAGGAGGCACGTTTGAGTTA
>NQOP01000003.1:27343-30265 GCA_003585845.1 Bifidobacteriaceae bacterium NR021 | reverse complement strand
CATACAGTCGCGAATTCATGCATCCTCCAAAATAAGCATATGCGTCATATATCTTCAATGACTATGAGTATATAATATACAAGTCTTATGCTCGTACATTATATACTCATATATTACATCTTGCTTATTGTCTACTTTTTTCTAGGCACAGCGCAAAGTACATTGTTTGCATACTTGTCTGCAAAGCCAACGTATTGTCCTGTTTGTGGATCGTGAATAGTTCCATTTTCAGGATTTACAATTCCTCCAGTATTTGGATCAATAAGTTGTCCTTGAGAATTTTTTATTAATCCTGTTTTTGGATCAACACGTCCCATCTTCTTTGGATTTGTAGTTTTATTAAGTTTGTCGTTTTCGCTTATATTGCTATTGTCATCCGTATCTTCATTGTCTTGATCGTTCGTATCCTTAGATGAATTATTGGCATTCTTTTTGTTAGTGCCGTTAGTTTTATGATTTAGCGATAGCGGTTTATTTTCACGCATTAAATCCCAAATATTGTCTGCTTCGTCAGACCATACAACACGATTTGGATCATAAGGATCTGGAATAACAGGAGTAGTACGCGCATAAATATGTGAAGAATCTAATTTACGCATGCTTAATGCCAAACCGACCAAAGTGGTAGGATTGGCCAAGCCTTCGCTTATATTTAATGATCCTAACGATGCTTTTGCAAGCTGGTAAAGCTCGCTTGTTTGAGTGAATAAGTTTTTAGACATTGCTTGATGTAAAAGCTGTTTAATCAAGTATTGCTGTCTTGTTGTTCGCATTATGTCAGAGCCATCGCTTGCTGTATCATGGCGCATTCTAGCGTATTGAGTAGCAAGTCGACCATTAAGATGCTGCATTCCTTGTTTGAAATTTACACCCGTATAGGCATCGCGAGTTGCTGTTGGGATGCATACGGATACTCCACCAACTGCATCAATCATATTGCTTAATCCGCTGAAATCAGCGACTATAAAATGATGAATATTTAAGCCGGTAAGTGAATTAACAGCTTTTAAAGAGCATGATGCTGCTGAAGCTAAATCTCCGCCTTGCGCATATCCTAAGGCGAAAATTGAATTAAACATCACATGTTTTCTTGCAGGAATATGTCCTTTTGTAGTGTCACATGCTGGTGCGTCTACCATAGAATCTCGTGGAATAGAAACAATATTCATGTATGATCTATCTGCGCTAATTTGAACTACCATAGTAGTATCTGATTGATGATCACCAGTTTCGCCGTCGTGTGTGAAGCTTTGATTGTTTCCATCACGAGAATCTTGACCTAAAACAAGAAAAGTTACTGGTTTTCCTGCATTGATATCAAGTGCTTGATTAGCTTCTGGATCTTTAGATATAACGCTTACAACTCTGCTGCTTACAGCAGAGGAAAAATCTAACCATACTGCTGCTATTATTGTTGAAAAGAATGTAAGTACTGAAATAACAAACATGCACAGTATCTTGCGCGTGCGGTTAATCATTTTATAACCAAGACTATGGTGAGGAGTTGAATTCCAATCTTCGCTTGGTTGGTACCGCATGTCTTCATGATACCGTGAAGTTGTCATCGTACCCTCTTTCTCAATAATGAGGAACCTCTTAGGTTGTGGCAATATCGTTTCTTTTTTCCATCGAATAAACCAATATTCAATGGACACATATAACGCGCAATTATAGCACACGGCAGTGAGATTTATTGCGTTCGGTTGTGTTGAATGTTATTTGATTTTTTAATGAAAATGTTAATAAGTTTACGCAAATATTCTAATTAAATTTATATGAAACGTACTGGTTAATATGAGCAAAAATATTAATAAAATATGTATAAATTTATTTAGAATTACGACTTGTGATTTGGTGGATACATACCCCCTGCGTAAACTGGTAAGTATGGATTCGATAACCGCTCATAATCTTACATTTGAAGACGAAGTTTTACAGGTGCTGTCATCTGCGAAAGATGCGCATCCTCATGATGTAGATTCGTCTATTATGGCAATGATGTGTGTGGAGCGAGATACTCGTTTTTATGCTGATACATTACATGCAGTACTAAGCCAGTCAATTCTTCCTGGAACTTTAGTGATAGTCGATTGTGCTAGTCGAGTAAAGCAGACTATGCAAACGAATTTACAAGTAAAAATTAATTCATCTATGCTTACGGGAGCAATTAATACTAGAAAATCATTATTGCAGAATGCTAATAATATCGATTCCAATAATGCAATTGACAGCGATTCAAAATATAAACCAAATACTAATCGCGTAAATAATACTTGTGTAAACAATAGTGAAAATAAATCTGTACGTATAATTATTATTCCTATTTCTTCTGCTCATTCTTTTGGAGATGCAATAGAAAAGTCTTTGCGCAAGATTTTGCCTTGTGCAGGAGTTTCTGCATTATGGCTTTTGCATGATGATTCTCGTCCTGCAGACTTCCATTGCTTAGAATATTTGCGTGAAACTTGGCGAAATACTCCGACTGCATCAGTATTGGGAGCTAAACAAGTTGATTGGCAAGGAAATATCTTGCACAACGTTGGAATGTATGCTTGGCGACACGGTGTTCATACTCTTACGGTTGATGGCGAGCCAGATCAAGAACAGTATGACGGTCGTGGAGATGTATATGCAGTATCGTTAGCAGGTGCTTTAGTTACATTAACTGCATGGCAAACTTTACGTGGAACGCAACCATGGATGACAACTTTTGGTGAATCAAGGGATTTTTGTCGTAGAGTATGCTTATCTGGAGGTCGTGTTGTTGTAGTTCCTTCAGCTCGTATCGCACACAGGCGTGCAAGGTTAGAAGGTATCCGTACCCGTAACGGTGATGCTAGAAATCATAATAATTCAGGATCTAAGTATGGTGTAGCATCTTCACTTGTAGCTAAGCAGCGTTACAAATACACTGATATTAGT
>NQOP01000003.1:24382-26517 GCA_003585845.1 Bifidobacteriaceae bacterium NR021 | reverse complement strand
TTTTGCTCGCAGAAGGGTTGCAAGGAATACTCGTGTTCCATTAAAGCGACTTGTTCCTCTTATCGCAGATCGTCATCAAGTTGCACGTTGGCGTGATCGTAGTTCTGCTTTCCAAGCTCAACAGCATTTCGTGCTGTTAAGCCCTCTAGCGAAGCGGCATTTGCATATTCGAGTGTTGCGTAGGTGGAGTGCTGTTATTCTTGCGTCTCTTCTTCTTTTTGCAGTCATATTGAATTTATATGGCTCTCCATGGCGTGAAATTTTAAGTGGCGCTTCTTGGAATGCACAGCAATGGTTACCAACTGGTGCGGATTTCAATCAGTTATGGAACTCTGCTATTGGTGCATGGGTTCCTGATGATGGTTTTGGACCTGCAATTCCTCCAGCACCATGGCTAAGTATTTGGGCAATCGCATCAATTGTGGTTGGTGCTAACCCGTTATTGGCTGTCACGTTAATGTTCTTCTTAGCTGCTCCAGCTATGTGTTTAAGTTTTTGGGCTCTTGCTGGCGTATTTACGCGCTCGGATACTGTACGTGTATGCGCTGGTATTTGCTGGACTATGATTGCTATTGCTTTTGGTTTGTTTGCACGCGGTGATTTGCCAATGTTGATGACTATGGCATTTTTGCCTGCAGCATTTGCTTTTGCGTTCCATGCTGTTGGAATGTATGTAACAGAAGATCCTGTGCGTCCTGTTAAATCCACTCAATGTGCAGCATGCGCAGCATTATGCTTTATGGTTCCAGTAGCTGCAGAACCGCAGCTTGTTTTGCCTCTTATTGTTATTTTTATTGCATCGTTTATTATGGTGCGCTCTCATCGTATTATGTTTGCGCTTATGCCTATACCATCGATAATTGTTTTGCTTCCTACAATAGGAAGTGCTATTAGATATGGCGAATCTGGAATGTGGCGTCAATTGTTCTCTAGTATGGCTTTGCCGTTTAGAAGTGTGCAAGGTGCGCCACGCGTAAGTGATTACGCTGATGTTTTGTTGCACGCTTTTAATATGTCTTCTCCTAATGTCGAAATTAATATGCCATTGATGAGCTTGAGAACAATAATAATGGTAATTTTTGCAATTCTAGCTGTTGTTATGGCTGTTGCGTCATTAACTTTGCCTTTTGCTTTGCGAGTTTCTCGAATGATGTGGGTTGTGATTATTTCCGGAATGTTGCTATCTCTTGTTTCTGCTCGTATTGTAGTTGCATCCGATGTTTCAGGACCTGTTGCTGCAAGCGTTTTGCCTGGAGTTGCATTATCTGCTGTTGGCATTTTATCTTGTATGTGCATGGTTGCTGGCCAAGCTGTTCGTCGCTTTGAGCCACTACGTGCTTCGAAGGAATCTGAATCTAAAACTTTTGAAAACTATAAAACTCGTACAGATAGGCGTGCTGCAATGCGCCGCTCTGCTGCACGATTGTTGCAGCACATAATTCGCATAGCTCGCGCTGTTCTTGCAAGTGGTATGTTGACTATGGCTGTTCTTTTGGGTCTTTTTGCTGTATTGAGCGGACCGGCTACATCTATTTGCGCAAATAACAATGAGCTTCCTATGGTTGTTTCTGATTATTTGCGAAAAGACGATACTCGACGAATACTTGCTTTAAGAGCTCAAAGTAGCCATGATTTGTCAATTTCTATTATGCGAACATCTAAGGGAGATGCAATAGACGAATCTCCAGCTCTTCGTGTTAGACAAGTAATGTTTGGCGATTCGTCAAGCAATAAAGCAATATATCGCGCATCAGCACAATTGTTATCTCATGCAGATAATGGCGCAATCTCAACGTTAAAGCAACTTGGAATTGGCGGTATTTATATCGTTAATAGTCCAGAAGATAAGCAGGTTCCTCATAAAACTTCTATGTCAATACAACAATTGTTACATCCTTCTGTACGAACTGTAAGTAATGTTAACAAAGAAGCTACTGAACAATTAATTGCACACGTTAACGCTTCTGACGGTACACAATTGGTTGTTTCATCACCGCAAGGAACTTATTGCAGATTTGATGGTGTGCCTGATTCTAAGTCGTTGTCTTCTACATCTCCGTATTATCGATCTAGGCCTCTTGCGTGGAGAGTTCCTTGGATTATTGTTTCTTCTATGGTATTACTGCTGTACTGTA
>NQOP01000003.1:19396-23579 GCA_003585845.1 Bifidobacteriaceae bacterium NR021 | reverse complement strand
GGAATTAGATGAGCTGGCATAAAAATCCTCATGAGGACTCTAAGCATGGTGAAGTAAATGCAGATGTAGATATTAATCGCAAGAACAAAATAGTCACTATTGTCTCACTTGCTATCTTTAGTGCAATAATACTTATTGCTTCTGCATGTGTTGTTGCATTATGCTTACCAATGCCTCAATTTGTAGATAATCCTAATACTCCATCTAGTGGAGTTGTAAGTAGTGTTGGTTCTACTCGTTTGCAAACTATTTGCCCTATTCGATTGTCTCTTCCAGATTTGACTCAATATGGTGATAGCGAATATAACGAATCAGAAGGCGATTTACAATCTTCTGCTCGTTATGGTGCTTTTGGGGATGTGTATAGTTCCAGCTTGCGTAACATACGAGATAACAATGATCAATCTATTACGTTGAATTCAAAATCAACTGATGATGATACGTCAGCTTTTATTGCTAACAATAATGTAAATCATGACGCTCAAGTTCTAGAAGGACATTTGTCACGAGTTGGATCTGGCACTGGAATATCTGCTTCCATGGTTTCATGGGCTACTAAAGGTGACGTAAAAGGTTTATCTGCAACTACCTGTTCAATGCCGTCTATGAAACAGACATTCCTAGTTCCAGAATCTGCTGATGGAATTTCTATTCGTTTAGAAGCATTTAATGCTGCTTCAAAATCTACTGTTGTTCGTGTTAAAGCTTGGTCTGCAGAACATGGCAACAATCAGTTAAATCTTTCTACAGGAAGTGCTTTTACTGTTCCTGCTCGTTCTCACGCATATTTTGATCTTGCTGCTGCTTCTCCTAAGACTTCTGGATTATACGTGCAAGTTGAAAGCGAGCAGACATCTATAGCATCATTTGTAAAAGTCGTTCATATGAGTGGCTTATCTGTAAAAGGTGTAGATATTATTCATGAATTAAGCACTCAATCTAACACAAATATTCTTTCAGGTATTAGTGAAGGTGATCAATCTAAGTTATATGTATGGCCAAATAAAGATGGTAATGTAACACTTTCATGGATGAATGATACAGGTTCTAAAGAAGTAAAGAATTTGACGTTAAAAGCACACCATCTGCAGGTTGTTGATCTTGGAAAAGTTCCAGAGCATGTTAATGCTTTGAGCGTAAGTGGAGATGTTCCTACTCAAGTAATGATGTCTATTACTAAAGATGGCAAAGACAATCAATCAGATGTAGCTTTTATTACACCATCTAACGTGCAAGGTAGTGGCGCAATTGTTTCACCGGTTTCTGCTAATGAAACAGTTCTATACCTTTCTTCTTCAAGCGATAAAGATACTTCTGTGAGTTTGCAAGGATTTGATTTAAATGGTGTATTAGCTGCTACAAAAAACGTAACGATTCCTGCGAATGCATCTTTAAGAATTCCTGTTTCAGACATTTCGCACGATGCAGTTATGTTTATTGCGAAATCGCATAGCAAAGTTTCTTTGTCTGCACGTATTCATAAAGATGAAATCGATAAGGCTGGTATAGCAGGTATTTCTTGGCTTTCTGCGCAATCTTTGGAGCCGCAAGCAATGAAGGTATACGTTAAAACTGACAATCATATTGTGCAATAATACGAATAAAAATATTGCTATAAGCGACTATAAATTAATTAAAATACTTAATAATTTTAATTAATTTAAAAATTGTTTACAGACCCCAATCTGGATCAATTTCTTCTGGTCTGCGACCGTATAGTTCTGCTAAGCGTTGCACAAGCTCATCTCTGATAGCATATTGAAGTTCACTTCTGCTGCTTACATGAGTACATAGCGGAAGCCTATACAATACAATTCTAGATTGCATACCACGGCTAGCTGGAAAAGCTTGCGAAAGTATTCTGCGGTTTTGCTCCCATAACAGTGGTTGCGAAGGCGGCACATCTTCTACCGCGAATTGAACGTCTTTAGTTAATGCTCGCCAAGCACTGTTAAGGCGTCTAATTTGAGCTGCTACCATGGCATCGAACATTCCACTAGCAGTTCTATATTGTGGAAGGCGAGTACCAAATATTGGTGCCCTAAGACCTCTACCATGCCTATTTCTATAGTGACGTTCTTCCCAAATTAGACCTGTCATGCTTCCACTTTACGAGAAGGCTAGGGCAATAATATGTAAATAATTAATATGCGGTGTGTGAAATACGCTCACACTATAGAATACTGTATATATGGTTTTAAAAGTCAGGAGGATTTGTAATGCTCAAACCAATAGTGCATGATTGGAATGAGTTTAATCTTGACTTGAGCATTGCTAAATCGTCTCTTATTGCTTTTGATTTAGATAACACATTGGCATGTTCTAAAAAACCTATGCTTAAATCGATGGCTGAATCATTAAGTAAGCTGATTAATATAATTCCTGTTGCTGTAATAACAGGTGGCTGCTTAGAGTTAGTTAAGAAGCAAATTTTAGATATGCTAACTACTGGCACTAATCTTAAAAATATTCACATAATGCCTACTAATGGAACTAGTTATTATCGTGTGAATAATGACATGTCATTGCAATGTGTTTATGAGCATAGTATCGATTTTAAGCAAGCGCAATGCGTTATTGATGCAATACGCAAGTGTGCAAAAAATATGGGCGTGTGGAAAGAACCTGGCGATCCAATGCTGTGGGGAGAACAGATAGAGAACCGCGGTAGTCAAATTACTTTTTCGGCACTAGGGCAACTAGCTCCTATTGAATATAAAAAAACTTGGGATCCTAACGGTTGTTTGAAAGCTCAACTTGCACAAAGTATTTCTCAAGCTTTACCTAATTTTGCTGTACGCGCTGGAGGAGATACTAGCGTCGATATATACAGGCGCGGTGACGATAAAGCTCAAGCTTTGCGAATGCTATCTCAATATTGTGATCTTAATATTGAAAAATTTACTTTTATTGGCGATCGTATGTATCCTGGAGGAAACGATTATCCTACTGCATTTACAGGAGCTTTAGTTGTTAAAGTAAGTAATCCTTCGGATACTTTAGAGCTTTGTAATAAGGTACTTAATATTTTAAAAATATAGAATTTTATTAATTTTTCATTTTAAGATACCTTTTATCCACAATAACATTTTTTATTTGCATAGCTAATAAGCTATCGCATATGCTGTCATTATGGTTGGGAGACGCAAGGTTATAAACCGCCAAAACAAAAAGAAGTATAGAAGCGTGACATCTAATGGGGGATTAGCATGTCACGCATCTGTACCTTGTGGTGTATACGAAAACATGGATGTTGATTCTGTAAATTGGCGTTTTGCTAGTTGGAAAAATGTAGCGATTGCTTTATTTAATTTATTTTTGCCTCGCGCATGTGCAGGATGCGATACTCCAGACTATATATTGTGTGAAAACTGCAAGAAAGCGTTGCAATGCTGGAAACGTGCACCATTTACCAGAACAGTATGTGGATATCGTTACGCGTGTGGTTCGTATTCTACGGTTGTTCGCCGCGCAATATTGTTATGGAAGGATCATTTCGATATTGCATGTGACAAAATATTTGGTGAACTTATTGGCGATTTAGTAGTAGAAGTTATATCTAAATTTTTGCGCTCGCATTCTTGTTATATAAGTGAAAATCCTATATTTGTTATACCAGTTCCGTCATCTAAGTATTCATCAAGACATCGTGGGCGTAAGCATATGTTGACTGTTGCAAATTGTGTTGCTAAACGATTATGTAATAGTGGCATTAGGGCATACGTTTTAGATATTGTAAGTATGGATGCTAAAATTACTGCGAAATCAGTGCAAACTTCCGGTTTTCGCGGAAGGTCTAACAGAATTTCTAAGGCGTTTAGCATCAATTTCAAAGAATTGAGAAAGCAAAAGTCTGAAAATCAACGCGAGTACAAAACTATTGTATTGGATGATATTGTAACTACTGGCTCAACTATGAATAGCTGCGTTTCAACTCTACAGAGTAGTGGATTTACTGTTTTGGCATGCTTTTCTTTAGCGTGTGTATGCAATAAGGATGATCGTACAGCAGATTACGAATGTTAGTTTTCTATTGTATTGCTATAGTTTAGCGGAAGCGCAATCTCAAAGTTCGGACCACGCTTATCGTCTACTACTTTTACAGTTCCATGGTGCAATTGTGCAGCCCAACGAGCAATTGACAATCCTAATCCTGTTCCTCCTGATTCTGTGCCAATTCGCT
>NQOP01000003.1:17388-18641 GCA_003585845.1 Bifidobacteriaceae bacterium NR021 | reverse complement strand
ATTCACAACATTACATATTACAGAGTTTTGGTTGTGATTAATATGAGCACTTATAAGAACACGAGTTCCATCATCTGAATGTTTTAGAGCGTTGGAAATAATATTGGTAAAAAGTTGCGAAAGGCGAGCTTGATCTCCTGTTAATTCAATCTCATCATTAATTTGAACTTCAATATTATGATTATGACCTGAATCTGCTATTTCTAGTGGCTCAATAATTTCGTCAATAAAGTCTGTGAAATTAAATGAAGTTATATTAAGGCTTTCCGCACCTGCTTCAACTCTAGATAAATCAAGAAGGAAAGTAATAAGATCAGCAAGTCTATGAGTTTGGTTTAATATAGCTTCCATATTAGATGGAGTAGGATCAACAACTCCGTCTGCAAGATTTTCAAGCATCGCTTGTAAAGCAGAAACAGGAGTGCGTAATTCGTGGCTTACGTTTGCTATAAGTTCTCTACGCATCTGATCTGCATGTTCGAGTTCTTCTGCCATCTCATTAAATGCAAGAGTTAATTTACCTACTTCGTCACGACGATTTTCTACAGCAACTCGTACAGAGTAGTCGCCGTCAGCCATGGCTTCTGCAGCATTTTTCATTTGACGAAGTGGTGCTGTAAGTCCTCTAGAAAAAATGTATGTAATTCCTAGAGCAACAATAAGTGTCAATGGCATTGCAATCCAGCCATTTAGACCAGTTTTAAGTAAAAACCATGCCATTACAAAAGCAATTGCTGTTGCAAAAACAATAATTGCAGAAAGTTCAATTTTTAGAGATGAAAAAAATCCGACAGGTCGATTTGGATAATTATGCTTTACAGAAGGACTCGTAAATCGCGTTTTTGACTTATTCTTAAGTTGAGCATTTGAGTTTTTATTTAATAAATTATGTTGTTTAGTATTTTTATATTGCTCAGAATTAGCATTATCTATTTTATTTTTTAATACCATTTACGAATTTTCCGAAGCTAAAGTGTTGTAACTATTTACTATTTATGAAAGTAGTAATTATTTATGAAACTTGTGATTGTAGAACTTTGTCGTAATCACTAATAGGTGGCTCGAATGCGTATCCTATTCCGTGTACAGTACGAATCCATTCCGATCCAATTTTATGCCTCAAAGACTTAATGTGCGAATCTACTGTGCGAGTTCCAGAAGCATCTGGCCAATCCCACACCTCTTCAAGTAACTTTTCACGCTTAAATACAGTATGAGGATGACGAGCTAGAGTAGCAAGCAAGTCAAACTCA
>NQOP01000003.1:16450-16515 GCA_003585845.1 Bifidobacteriaceae bacterium NR021 | reverse complement strand
GTTGGTGTAAAATGTACCTCTTCGCCGTTTAGAGTTACAAGTCTTTGACGAGGTCTAATAATAAG
>NQOP01000003.1:13369-15678 GCA_003585845.1 Bifidobacteriaceae bacterium NR021 | reverse complement strand
AGATCCAAAATTAATTGTGCGTTCATGTTCCATTGTTTTTGCTATTTGCGCTGCACGTTCTACTCGTCTCAACAACGCTGCGCAACGAGCAATTAACTCACGTGGTGAAAATGGTTTAGTCATGTAATCATCTGCGCCTGCACTTAAGCCAACAATTTTATCGGCTTCTGCGTCGCGCGCTGTTAACATGAGGATAGGAACAGGCATTTTGGAGATAATTCGTCGAGTTGCTTCAATCCCATCCATAATAGGAAGCATAATATCCATAATTATGAGATCGGGTTTTAGTTGTTCAGCAGCTCTAACAGCAGACGCTCCATCCGCAGCGACTCTTGCTCTCCAGCCTTGTGCAGTAATGCGTTGTGCAATTGCTGTAGCAAGATCTGGCTCATCCTCAACAACGAGAATCGTACGAGCATTTACGCTAGCTGATGGAGCGTTTAGCATATTTTAAAAAAGACCTTTCAGTGTTGTACTGGCTTCAAGAATACCGCACCTAACGCTGGAACAGTGATTCTTGCAGAATATGGTCGAGAATGATACTCTTCAGCAGCAGCAGTGAATGTGCCGTTGTGAATATTAGATCCGCAATACTTTGCATCATCAGTTGTGAGTATCTCTTCCCACTGTCCACCTTTTGGTAGCGCAACCTGATAGTCTTGCCATGCTTGACCTGAGAAGTTTACTACTACAACGATTTCTTCTCCGTCGTCGCCAATACGCACGTAGCTTAAAGTATTGTGATCGGAATCGTCGCTTGTAAGCCACTGGAAACCATCAGGAGTAAAGTCTTGACTCCAGAATGCGCGAGAGCTCTTATACAGAGTATTCAAATCTGCAACAAGCTTTTGTACACCTTGATGGAACGGCCATTGTAGCTCATTCCAGTTAAGCGAAGTATTGAAGTTCCATTCGCTGGATTGTCCAATTTCTCCACCCATGAACAGAAGATTCTTGCCTGGATGGGACCACTGGTATGCAAGCAATGCGCGTAATCCTGCGAATTGTTGCCATTCGTCGCCTGGCATCTTTCCAAGTAACGAACCCTTACCGTACACAACTTCATCGTGGCTTAATGGCAACACATAATGCTCAGAGTAGGCATAAACCATTGAGAATGTAATTTCGTTATGATGCCAACGACGGTTAATCGGCTCCTCTTTAAGGTATTGCAAAGTGTCGTGCATCCAGCCCATATTCCACTTCAAGCCGAATCCTAAGCCGCCCATATCGGTTGGTGCAGTTACGCCTTGGTAAGCAGTGGATTCCTCAGCAATCATCATGATGCCAGGATTATTCTTGTATGCAGTTGCGTTTGCTTCCTTAATGAAGTCAATTGCTTCAAGATTTTCGCGTCCGCCGTAGATGTTTGGTCTCCACTGTCCTGCTTCACGGCTGTAATCCAAGTAAAGCATTGAGGATACTGCATCGACGCGCAACGCGTCAACATGGTATTCATCAAGCCAGAAGCAAGCATTAGCAACCAAGAAGTTGCGAACTTCATGACGACCAAAGTTGAAGATGTAAGTACCCCAATCAGGATGCTCGCCTCGCATAGGATCAGGATCCTCATATAATGCTGTGCCATCAAAACGACCGAGTGCAAAGTCATCCTTAGGGAAATGAGCTGGAACCCAATCCATAATGACGCCAATGCCTGCTTTGTGGAGTTTATCTACCAAGTACTTAAAGTCATCAGGGGAGCCAAGGCGAGAATCTACTGCATAATAACCTGTTACTTGATATCCCCAAGATCCAGAGAATGGATATTGTGTCAACGGCATAAACTCGACGTGAGTAAAGCCTTCTCTTTGCACATAATCAACTAAATGATCAGCAAGTTCGCGATAATTGCCTAAATCGCGATTCCAGCTGTTAGCTTGTACTTCGTAAATGCTTATTGGACCATTGTGAGCGTCTGTTTTTGCGCGCTTATCCATCCAATCGGTATCGTGCCACTTAAACTCAGAATCAACAACAACAGATCCTGTGTTTGGTGGAACTTCATGAGAGCGCTCCATTGGATCGGCTTTCATAATCCAATTGCCAGATTGCGTAAGAATTTCGTACTTGTATACTTCGCCTGCTGTAACTCCTGGAATAAAAAGTTCCCAAATGCCAGAAGATCCGAGTGAGCGCATAGCGTGGCGACGACCATTCCAGTAATTAAAGTTACCAACTACGCGTACTGCACGAGCATTTGGTGCCCACACTGAGAAAGCAGTACCAGTAACTTTCTTTACCATCTTTCCAGTTTCAGGAGATATAAGTCCCCATGAATCTGTTATCGTCTTGACGTGTGCGCCTAA
>NQOP01000003.1:12019-12622 GCA_003585845.1 Bifidobacteriaceae bacterium NR021 | reverse complement strand
GGCAAATAACGGTAAGAATCGTCATCTGTGGATTCGGAACCGTCTATTTCCACAGTGTAAACGCGATAACTAGGAACAGACCAAGACTTTGTTTTTGTGTGCTTTACAGCAGGAATAACAGCTGTAAAAATGCCGTTATATTCGTGTTTAGCTTCGTATTCGCCGTTCTTAGTAAGAATAACAACTTTCTTTGCCATAGGGCGTAATACGCGGACTGTTACAGTGTCGGCACCTTTGCCAGTTCCAAGGTGGCCTCCAAGAACCTCATGTGGATTGTAATATTCTGCATTGCTCACCGCAGCTAATACGTCCTGTCGGACTGGGACTGCGACTGCATCTTCATTGATGTTAGTAACTGTACTCATGGTGACTATCATACATGCTTTATTGCTGTAAGTCGCGTGTGTTTCGCGCTATTGTGAAAAAAATATGAAAATTTTTTCAAGTCGTGACCTTATGGGAAACTGTTATGAGTTTTTCTGTGCATACGGAGGGTTCTGTGGAATATCAAGTCGGCGATATGGTCGTCTATCCTCGTCATGGTGCGGCTCGTGTTGAAGAAATTAGTGAGCGCACTGTAAAAGGTGTAACTCGTCAATATTT
>NQOP01000003.1:10762-11279 GCA_003585845.1 Bifidobacteriaceae bacterium NR021 | reverse complement strand
AAAAAGTTGGCGTGCGAGATATTGTTGGAGCGCAAGAAGTTGCAAAAGTTTTTGAGATTTTGCGTACTCCAATAGTTGAAAAAGAGATGAATTGGTCTAGACGCTACAAGCTTAATGTAGAGAAGATTGCTACTGGCGATGTCAACAATATTGCTGAAGTAGTTCGTGATTTGTCTCAGCGAGATGTTGATGAACATGGTTTATCTGCAGGAGAAAAGCGAATGCTTGCTCGCGCTCGTAGTATTTTAATTTCCGAAATTGCTTTGTCTGAAAAGATTGATGAGATTGAGGCGGAGCGACTTTTAGATGTGAATCTTGGATACAAGGAGCCTCAAGAAGGCGATGAAAATCACCATACTGTAGCTCCAGAAGAACCTGCATCGCGAACTTTAGCGCTGTTAGAAGAGCGTAGCAAGAAATCTAAGAAAAAATGATTTGCAATATGCAATTTGCTTTTGCTCTTTCTTAAAATTGTTCTTTATTAAAACAGTTAATAAAAAATCCTTGCACTTACAAA
>NQOP01000003.1:5871-10002 GCA_003585845.1 Bifidobacteriaceae bacterium NR021 | reverse complement strand
GTTAGAATTTTTAGGATCGGTATTCTTTGCTACATGTGGCTTCTCAGTGATTGGCTTTTTTTGAGGCTCTTTTTCATCAAGATCTTTACGCATATCCTTTGTTGTTTTTACAGCATTATGTAGGTCGTCACAAATCTTCATAATCCATTTATCAAGCTGGTCTGCGTATTTTGGCATAAGTTCGCTTACTTGAACTGTAGACGTGTAGCTTCGTCCTGCAATTCCATTTAACAAGTTCAGAACATCGCTTCCTTGCTGACTATCGCTAATCAACACATCGATTTTGCGGCTTTCAATAAGCTTCTGAAATTCCTCAACACTTGAATGTTCTGGTTCGTTATTGTTATTTACTGCGTCAGCATATTCTTTAGGTGAACTATCTTTCAAATTGGTATCAGACATTAGCCAGAAAAGAATAGGGGATGTAGAAGCATATTTTGCGTTGCTATTCTCTTTAGAGAAATCGCTTAAGTAGGTAGTTAATTTCTTTTCCTTTTCCTGCCATTGAGCTAGTCGCTTAGAAAAAGCTTGCTTTTTTGATGGCAAAACTTTGGAGAAGGTATCAGTCATAGCAGATGCCATTGCTTCCCTAGCATCGTGAGAGAACCAAAGATATGGATTGTCTCCTTTAAGTGCTCCTACAGTACCTGCTGCACTAAGTACTTCCGCTTTAGCTGGGTGTGCTTTGCTTGCCCAATCATCGTAGCCTGCACCATTTGTAATCAATACTTGTGCATTCTGCATATTCTTTAGATCTTTTGAGCTAGGCTTGAATGACGATATGTCTGTGTTTGAGCCAGTCATAACTGATTCAACTTTGACATCAGAGCCACCGATCTCTTTAGCTAAGCTACCCCAGGTGTCAACAGTGGATACAACAGAAATATTTGCTGCAGCTTTTGGTTTTTCTTTTGGTTTTTCTTCCGTTTTTCCACAAGCTGCAAATCCAAGTATTACTGTAGAAGCAATAAGGCATGTTATGGCAGTTTTTCCAAACTTCTTTACTGCACAAAGAACGGTACGCATCACTGTGACTCCTCCCGTGATAATGGTGCGTCGGCGCACACAAAATTGTTAGTCGACCCATATCTTCTATACTTCACGATAGCCTATCCTTACGAATTGTGCGAGTTGGGAGGAAAATTTTTATGGCTATTGTGTTAGACGGTAAAGCTTTAGCTAGTAAAATTAAAAAAGATTTGGCAACGCGCGTTGCTGTTTTACATAAAAAAGGTATTAATCCTGGTCTGGGTACGTTACTTGTAGGTAGCGATCCTGGTTCGTTAAAGTATGTTGCTGGTAAGCATAGCGATTGCGAAGAAGTGGGGATTAATTCTATTCGTTGTGATTTACCAGAAGATGCTAGTGAAGATGAGATTCTTGCTGCTGTACAGAAATTAAATAATGATCCTCTTTGTACTGGATTTATTGTGCAATTGCCATTGCCAAAAGGTATCGATTCTCAAAAAGTTATTGCGTCAATTGATCCTGCAAAAGATTGTGACGGAATGCACCCATATAATTTAGGTGAACTTGTTACTCATATTTCTGGAAATATTACAACGCCTTTGCCATGTACGCCGCGTGGAATTTTAGCTTTGCTCGATGAATACGGTATTGAACTTTCTGGTAAGGAAGTTTGTGTGCTTGGTCGTGGCATTACGGTTGGACGTACTATTGGTCTTCTTTTAACACGCAGGGGAGTAGATGCAACTGTTACGTTGTGCCATACTCATACTCGTAATGTTCAAGAGATTATGCGCCGTTCTGATGTAATAATTGCAGCAATGGGTTGTGCTGGTTTTGTTAAGCCAGAAGATATTAAACCTGGTGCTGTTCTTGTTGATGTTGGAGTATCTCGTGTTTTTGATGAAGAAGCTGGTAGATACCGTGTAAAAGGTGATGTTGATTCAGATTGTCGCGAAGTTGCTGGAGCTTATTCTCCAAATCCTGGTGGAGTAGGTCCGATGACTCGAGCCATGTTGCTTGCGAATGTTGTAGATATGGCTGAGCGAGAAGCTAATTGCAAATAAAATGCGACACGCCCGAAGTAAAACATAAATTTTGGCTATGCCTGTATATAAAATCGACAGAGCGTGTGCATAGTATGCGCGCGTAACGTAAATACATAATTAAATATCGAGTAATATCCACCCCAAGAAGAAACCACTAATAACTAATGGCAGAGAATAATAACGAAGTCGCCAAGGTTGCGATTAATGATATTGGCACCGAAGAAGACTTCATCAAGGCAGTCGATTCAACCATCAAGAATTTTGATGATGGTGATTTAGTTGAAGGTACAGTCGTAAAGATTGATCACGACGAAGTATTGCTGGACATCGGCTACAAAACTGAAGGTGTAATTCCTTCCCGTGAACTTTCCATCAAAAAAGACGTTGATCCAGATGATGTTGTCGAGGTTGGCGACACCATTGAAGCCCTTGTCGTAACTAAGGAAGACAAGGAAGGACGTCTTATTCTCTCCAAGAAGCGTGCACAGTATGAGCGCGCTTGGGGTGACATTGAGAAGATTAAGGATGCAGACGGCATCGTTGAAGGTACCGTTATTGAGGCTGTTAAGGGCGGCTTGATTGTAGACATCGGTTTGCGTGGCTTCTTGCCAGCTTCCTTGGTTGAAATGCGTCGCGTTCGCGATCTTTCCCCATACATTGGTCAGAAGATTAAGGCTAAGATTCTCGAGCTCGATAAGAACCGCAACAACGTTGTGCTTTCTCGTCGTCAGTTCCTTGAGGAGACCCAGTCCGAAGTTCGCGAGACCTTCCTCTCGCAGCTTAAGAAGGGTCAGATTCGTGAAGGCGTTGTGTCTTCTATCGTAAACTTCGGCGCATTCGTTGATCTCGGCGGTGTTGACGGTCTCATTCACGTTTCTGAGCTTTCTTGGAAGCACATCGATCACCCATCTGAGGTTGTTAAGGTTGGCGATAAGGTTACCGTTGAGGTTCTCGACGTTGATCTCGATCGCGAACGTATTTCCCTTTCCCTTAAGGCAACTCAGGAAGATCCATGGCAGCGCTTCGCTCGCACCCATGTTCCTGGACAGGTTGTTAAGGGCAAGGTCACCAAGATCGTTCAGTTCGGTGTGTTCATCTCCGTTGAAGATGGCATTGAGGGCTTGGTTCACATTTCTGAGCTTGCAAACCGTCACGTAGAGAACCCAGAGACTGTTGTTAAGGGTGGCGAAGAGGTATTCGTGAAGGTTATCGACGTTGATCTCGATCGTCGTCGTATCTCCCTCTCCTTGAAACAGGCTACTGAAGCTGTCGATCCAAATTCTGAAGATTTCGATCCAGCTCTCTATGGCATGCCAGCTGAATACGATGCTGAAGGCAACTACAAGTACCCAGAAGGCTTCGATCCAAACACTAACGAGTGGATGGCTGGTTACGAGCAGCAGCGCGAAGAGTGGGAAGCTCAGTATGCTGCAGCTCACGAGCTTTGGGAAGAGCACAAGGCTTTCGCTGCTAAGGAACTTGCAGCTGCAGCTGAATCTGCTGCCGCTGACGGTCAGAGCGAAGAAGCTGAAAAGAAGCCAGCTAAGGAAGAAAAGAAGGAAGAAGTTGCTTCCAACTATTCTTCTGAAGCAACTAGTGAAGGTGCTTTAGCTGATTCTGATCAGCTCGCAGCTTTGCGTGAACAGCTTTTGAGCGAAAAGAAGTAGTTTTTCTACTAAAAGCTTATGAACAAGATGCCCTGGTGAGTAATCATTGGGGCATCTTGTGTATTTAGATTATTACATTGCGCTCTAAATACTCTGATTTTATAATTTATATTCTGTAATTAAATGTGAGTACAACGAATTTTCTTTTAAAAAGCAAGATTATATGATTTTATTAAATCATTAATTGAGTTATTAAAAGGATTGGTAAAAATTATGAGTACATTTGATAACAATCAGAATAATACTCAGTTTCCTTCATACGATGGGAATAATTCAGCGAATAATGCTACTTTAGTAAGTTCTCGACATAAGCTTGCCGCCGGTCTTTTAGCGATTTTTGTAGGTGGTTTAGGGATTCACAATTTCTACCTTGGTTTTAAAGGCAAAGCTATTGCGCAATTGTTGATTTCTGTTCTTTCTATTGGATTGCTTGCATGCATTTCGATTAT
>NQOP01000003.1:0-5140 GCA_003585845.1 Bifidobacteriaceae bacterium NR021 | reverse complement strand
GCTGATGGTGCAGAATTACAAGATTAACCATTTGTTTTCTAATAACAATGCCCCGGTAATTATTTACAGGGGCATTATTTATAGTTGTTGCGGAAGTTTTATAGGAGGATTATTTATAATCAAAATATGACAATAATGCGGATTGCTGTAACTGGCGGAATTGCGGCTGGAAAATCTACAGTAGTAAATCATTTGCGTTCGCTTGGCGCGTTTGTTATTGATTACGACGTTTTGGCGCGTAAAGTGGTGGAGCCGGGAAGCGTAGTCTTGCGGAAAATCGTAAGCATTTTTGGGGAAAATGCCGTTAAGAATGATGGCTCTTTAAATCGAGCGTTTATTGCTGAGCGTATTTTTGGAGATGGCGATGAGCGTAAGCAAGCGTTAAGTAAGATTGAGTCTATAATTCATCCTGCTATTTATGATTGCGCAAAGCTTTTAGAAAGCGAATATAAAAGCGAGTATGTTAGGCAAATTTCTAAGGAAAATTGCTGTGAACGAGCATCTTTAAGATCTGTTATTGTGCACGATATTCCGCTTCTTGCGCAAGTAATCGACAGCATTCCATTTAGCTTTGACCATATTATTACTGTTGAAGCGCCTCAAGAAATTCGCGTTAAGCGAATGATAAGCGAGCGGAACATGACTGAGAGTCAGGCTTTAGCGCGCATAAATAGTCAACTTCCAAGTAAAGTTCGAAAAGATATGGCGGATTTTGTAGTTGATTCCACTAAACCAATGGAATCTATGCTTAACAGTGTTGACGATACGTTGAAATCATGGTTGCGCGAAATAAACAATAAAAGCGCCGAAATGGCAAAACTGGGGAAGTAAAAAACTGGGGAAGTAAAAAATCATGTCGAATAAAATTCAGCGCACAAACAAGCCGTTTGTAGTAAAAGCGCCATACAAGCCTTCTGGCGACCAGCCGCAAGCAATCGAAGAGTTAGCAAATCGCATTGAAAACGGCGAAAACGACGTTGTTTTAATGGGCGCTACTGGCACTGGTAAAACTGCTACAACCGCTTGGCTGATTGAGCGTTTGCAAAGGCCGACTCTTATTATTGAGCCGAATAAAACATTGGCAGCTCAGCTTTGCGCGGAGTTTCGCGAGCTTATGCCAGATAATGCTGTGAGCTATTTTGTGTCTTATTACGACTACTATCAGCCGGAAGCGTATATTCCGCAAACAGACACGTATATTGAAAAAGACTCGAATATTAACGATGATGTTGAACGGCTTCGTCACGCTGCTACAGCGAATTTGCTTACGCGACGGGATTGCGTTGTTGTTGCTACTGTTTCTTGCATTTATGGACTCGGTACTCCAGAGGAGTATGCCGAGCGAATGCTTATGTTAAGCGTTGGCGAGCAGCTTGAGCGAGATGATTTATTGCGTCAATTTGTTAGCATGCAATACAAGCGCAATGACATTGCCTTTACGCGCGGAACTTTTAGAGTGCGCGGAGATACTGTTGAGATTATTCCAGTTTACGAAGAATTAGCTGTGAGAATTGAGTTCTTCGGTGACGAAATCGACAGAATTACAATGTTGCATCCGCTTACAGGAGAAGTAATTCGCCAGGAGAGTAGCGTTCATATTTTCCCAGCGTCTCACTACATTGCAGGACCGGAGCGCATGGAGCGCGCGCTAGAGGCGATTGAAAAAGAGCGCGATGAGAGAGTAGCTCAGCTTAAAAAGCAGAACAAATTGCTAGAAGCTCAGCGTTTGGAAATGCGAACTACATACGATTTGGAGATGTTGCGTCAGGTTGGTGTGTGCCCGGGAGTGGAAAATTATTCTAGGCATTTTGACGGACGCGATGCAGGCACGCCTCCGCATACTTTGCTTGACTTTTTCCCGGATGACTTTTTGCTAGTTTTGGACGAATCGCACGTAACTGTTCCGCAAATCGGAGCTATGTATGAAGGCGATGCTTCGCGCAAAAGAACGCTTGTAGAGCATGGTTTTAGGCTTCCTTCTGCAATGGATAATCGCCCGTTAAAGTGGAAAGAATTTTTGGAGCACGTTGGTCAAACTGTGTATCTTTCTGCAACACCTGGAGATTACGAGTTGGGGCTTTCGGATGGTGTAGTTGAGCAGATTATTAGGCCTACTGGCTTGCTTGATCCTAAGATTGAGGTTCGCCCTGTAGAAGGCCAGGTTGACGATTTGCTTGCGGAAATCAAGGAGCGAGTAGCAAAAGATGAGCGCGTGCTTGTTACTACGCTTACGAAGAAAATGGCGGAAGACTTAACTGATTACTTCCTTGAGCTTGGTATTAAAGTTGAGTACTTGCATTCGGATGTTGATACTTTGCGCAGGGTGGAGCTTTTGCGCGAGCTTCGCGAAGGTAAAATTGATGTGATTGTTGGCATTAATTTGCTTCGTGAGGGTTTGGATTTGCCGGAAGTTTCGCTTGTTGCGATTTTGGATGCAGATAAGGAAGGCTTCTTAAGATCTTACCGTTCGCTTATTCAGACGATTGGACGCGCTGCTCGTAACGTTTCTGGAACTGTGCTTATGTATGCTGATACTGTTACGGATGCTATGAGCAAGGCGATTAGCGAGACAGAGCGCCGCCGTGAAAAGCAAATCGCGTATAACAAGGCTCATGGAATTGATCCTAAGCCTTTGCGAAAGAAGATTAGCGATGTGAACGATATGCTTGCTAAAGAGGATGTTGATACTCAAACTTTGCTAGCAGGCGGTTACAGAAATGCTAATAAGGCTGGGAACTCGCATTATGGAGTGCCAAAAGAGCCGAATCTTGGGCAGGCTAGCAAGGAAAAGCGTATGGCGAATATCTCTGCGTTGCCACAAGATGAGATTATTTCTTTAATTAAGAATTTGAGCGAGCAGATGCATGTTGCTGCAGAACAGTTGCAATTTGAGCTTGCAGCGCGATTGCGCGACGAAATACGCGATCTAAAGAAAGAGTTGCGTCAAATGGATGCGGCTAATAAGTGAGGGTAATAAGTTAGCATGATTAATCGTGAGTTAATCGTGAGTTAATCGTGCGAAATTTGTGTTTTTATTTTGTGAAATGCGTGGAAAATAAGAGTTTTTGGTATAATTAATCGTGAGTTAATCGTGAGTTAATCGCAGCGCATAAATCCCATAAATTAAGGCGAGTAATTTGCAACAATCAATGTGCTCGCCTTATTATTTTAGCTCGCCTTAATTGTTTTGATGTGACTTGTTGTTTGCGTTTGCAATTCCTATTCAGTTGGATTACTTTAGTTAGTCTGAATTATATACAATGCAATGACAATATGTTGAAGATAGACGAATATTTGCGTATAGTAAAAGAAGGTGGAGGTATTGTATATGACTACTACGAATTTAAATATCAGAACAGATAAGGGAATTAAAGAACAAGCTGATAAGATTTTTTCAGAACTCGGGTTCAATATGACGACAGCGATTAACATGTTTTTGCGAACAACTATTCGTGAGAATGGAATTCCATTTTCTCTTAAATTAGAGGTTCCAAATGATACAACAATTGCTGCTATTGAGGAAGGTAGACGTATTGCGTCTGATCCTAATGTAAAGGGTTATCGGAATATGGAAGATCTTAAGGCGGCTCTTGATTTATGAAATATGAAGTAAAATTCACGAATCAATTCAAAAAAGACCTTAAATTAGCTAAGAAACAAAATAAAAATACGGATAATCTTTTAAAAGTAATTGATGTTTTAGCTAACGGTGGTGTGCTAGAAGCTAAATATTGTGATCACGCTCTGACTGGAAAATATAGCGGAACAAGAGAATGTCATATTGAACCAGATTGGCTTTTAGTTTATGAAATTAAGAATGAAGTTCTTGTTTTGATGTTATATAGGCTTGGTACACATTCAGAATTGTTTAAGAAATAAAATAATACATTTTTAAATTTACAGCTTTTATTGCTAAAGGGTTTAATGCGAAGCGGCTTTAAGCCGGTTCTTGGCGATTTTTGAGTGTGTTTTGGCTGTTTGGGGAAACATGTCGACGATCTAGGCTCGAATGTACAGGATGTTAACGTTAAAAGGTGCACACACCTTGCACCCATCCTGCACCCACCTGTTTGTGTTCGGGAATGTGGTTTAAGAACAATTTTTATATTGCGGTTTTGTCAAAAATTGTTTTTATTGATTTTATTATCGTTTATTTGAATATATTCAAAGATGGTTCTTCTTAAATAAGATATGTTTTGAATCACAATACAAGAGTTTGTATGTGTAAGTGAGCAGTGATATAGAAAAAGGAGCTGGGTTTGTGGCTCAGCTCCTTTTTCTTAATTATTTTCAATTATTAGTTTACTTTTGTTTAATTTTGTAGGTGAACTTTTTACTCGCGATTCTTCTTGCGAGAGAAGAATGCTGCTGCAGCTCCAAGTACACCAATCATTGCGCTGATCAATCCTACTCGTTCCACTTCAGCACCAGTCTTTACTAATTGGGACGAATGCTTTGCAGGAACCTTGTTGCCGGACTTAGTAGATGCGTTGGAACCTGAAGCACCAGTGGATGCGTTACCAGCGTTGCCGTTGCCAGCATTACCGGTTTCAGCGTTACCAGCGTTGTTAGACGTGGAATCGTTACCCGAATCAGATTCAGAACTATTGCTGTTTCCAGTCTCAGAATCAGAACCGGAATCAGAACCAGAACCGGAATCAGAACCAGAACCTGTTCCAGAACCAGAACCTGTTCCAGAACCAGAACCTGTTCCAGAACCAGAATTTCCGCCGTTGTTTCCGGCTTTACCAGTGGCTTCGTCACTGTTGGTACCGTTACCCTTCTTATCTTTAGCGGTTACAGTACTACCGTCTGCGACTTTGTTTGCTGGAATAGTGACTTTACCAGTGTTTTCGTCAACTTTTACGCCTTCTGGAGTGTTTTCACCCTTCCACTTGCCGTCATTGCCTTTCTTGACAGTGATGGTCTTCGGGTTGGTTTCACCTTCTGGCGTATAAGTGATTTCCAGAGTATCAGTACCGTCTGCTGGTGTTACCTCAACGGAACCATCGTTTTGAGGCTCGACGGTTGGAGCAGTTGGTTTTCCTGCTGGGTTTTCACCAGTTACGGTCGTTTCGACTGGGTCTCCGGTTACACCGCCCTTGCTTGGAGTGAGCGTGAGGGTGGTGTTCGGGTCTTG